>JANPIM010000037.1:0-94274 GCA_031425015.1 Segetibacter sp.
TAAGACTGCAGCACCGCAACCACTAAATGTATGTAGACTGTGAACCGCTTTGAACCCAAACACTTTTCGCACCACTGCTGAACCGCAACCACCAGCCGTAAACGCAACAGCGAAACTAATGAAAAGGGGTAACAGCTAACGCAAAGATTTATGTTATTACGCGCTATTCCAAAAAAAATTACGCACTGAAAATCAATAAAGTAGCATTATACATTCTGTATTGTTGTTAGTACAATCCGTTTTTACTTTCTATACTTTCGCGGCCTGGTAATTTGCACTTTGCCTGTTTTCAACGGTATCGGGTATGTGCCAGCATCCAAGTGTTCTGCTCCAACTAGCCCCTGCCACTTTTTTCACCCTTTCTATCTGCTCTTTGTTATACTCAAAACAAATACAGATACGGCTTTCGTTGCGATGACGCACCAGTTGGAAAGCAATGGAGGTATTTAAAGCAGTAGTCATTTTTTATTACAACTCCGTTTCCCTCACTTACAAGGGTAGGGTAATGCGTCAACAATATACTAACCCACACTGTGTCAACCAACTGCCAACCACTTGTTTCCAAAAATTTATATTTTTTCAGAGGGCATGGAAGAAGCAGGCAAGTAGTCAATTTTTGTTACAGGTAATGATTACTTCACAGTATTAGCGAGCATGGTGCACTTTTACCTAACATCAATTTAGACGATACCGCATCGCGAAAAGACGACATTGTAACAGAAACACGTACCATGTTTGGAAGGAAAATACCCTGGCTTCCCGAAGGCCAGGTTCCCTGCTACGCTGCTTAGCTTGAGTAGGAGAACCTACACAGACAATAGGCGAACCTGTTGTTCAAAAGTTACCACTCTCCTTCTGCTAATGCCAAATACGTTGAAGAAATCATCCCAGAAGGATTTGGCCTCAGCATCTTCGCTTACTTCATCTTTCCATTCTTGTGTAAATGCAAGGGCTCTGCTTTTTATCTCGTTCCAGCTTAAAGGCATTGGTTATTCGGTTGGGTTCCTAATCAGGCAAATTAACCAAAACCATCAAAATAATGCTACGTAGGATTACGCAATCTTTTCCGCAATAGTGTATGACTAAGAAGAATAATAGTATGTAGCCTTAATAAATAGCACCGCTTTAGATAGTAAGTGCATTAATGCTATACTTGGCAGCAAGCTATAGACGATCCCTACTGAGTTTTATATCACTCATAAAACATTTCACCCCATTTCCTGCATGCTTTACTTCTACCCTATTATGGTTTACTAACTCTATTCGGCGAAATACTTAAACCCTGTTTCAATGCATTCGTATTCCGGGTTGGTGTGCTTGAATGCTTACACGGAATGCTTGTTTGCTAAGTTAGACAGCCCGTACGCTCAAACGGTATACTTATATTCTAATACAGAACGCATCCAATGTGCCACGAAACGCTTATACGCTAAGACGGAGTGCCTAAACCCTTAGACAGAGTACGCGTATTCTAAGAAAGAACGCATCCATTCTAAGGCGGAATGCTCGTATTCTTGGAAAGAGTGCTTGAACTCTGAAACGGAATGCTCGTATTCTGAGACGGACTGCTTGAACTCCGAGAGGGAATGCTCGTATTCTGAGACAGAGTGCTTGAACTCTGAGACGGATTGCTCGTATTCCGAGATGGAATGCTTGAATTCCGGGACGGATTGCTTGTATTCTGAGACAGAGTGCTTGAACGCTAAGACGGATTGCTCGTATTCTGAGACGGATTGCTCGTGTTCTGAGACGGAATGCTCGTATTCCGAGACGGAATGCTTGAATTCCGGGACGGAAATGTTATTAAAGAAAGATAAATTATTGCAGGCAACGCGTGTTCTTCTACCATTGGCGAAAGAGGCAACGTGAGCACAGGTAAGTGTTTGCTGCGATTTGCAACATGATGCAGTTTGCATCGTTGAATTAAATTTTTATTAAACGGTGTCGGCGTTTTAAAATAGCAATAATAAGTTATGGGTACCGGCGTTTCTATCAACCCGGATAGAGGTATTCATTCATCTTAAAACGAACAAAATGAAAAATCAGATCACCAACGGGTTTGATAAAATGACGCCAGGCAACCTGCTGATGAAGGCAAAGTTTATCATTAGCGAAATGACCGCAAACGCTTCCTATTTTAATACGCCCGACCCTTCATTAACTAATGTACTAGCAGCGGTAAATGAATTTGAGCTGGCTACTATGGCGGCAGAAAACCGCGATAGATCGGCCATTGCTTACCGCAACCAGAAGGGCGATGTGCTAATAAAGATGCTGCGCAAACTTGGCGTATACGTAAACCTGGTGGCCGATGGCGATCGTGCCATAGCAATGGCGTCGGGTTTTGATGTGGCAAGAGTGCCGCAACCAACGCCACCTATCGCTTCGATAGAGCCACCAGTACTATCGCAGGGTGCAAGCTTTGGTGAAATAAGATCGAAGACCAAACGGGTACCCGGTGGTCGAGTGTACCAATTCCTGATTGCTCCCACTGAAGACTTACCACTATCGCAGTGGAGCCAGCACATTACCACGCAATCCAACTTCTATTTTAAGAACCTTGACTCAGGTAAGCGCTATTATGTGCGGGTATGTGTAGTTGGCGTCAACCACCAGGCCGTGTACAGCGAGGCAGCCTCGTTTGTAACACAATAAGTTTTCACATTAATCCAGTCCGTCCCAACAATCAGCCCGTACAATTGCGTGCTGTTTTTGTAACAGTAGGTAAGCGCATTTGTTAGAGATGGTCGGTACAAGTTAAATTTGATAATTATCGTCAAATACGTATGAGCATACTCGTATCTAATTTAACCCAGTAGCCTACTAGTGGCAGGAGGTCTTTAAAGCCGTGCCATCGTGCAATGGTTAGCAATGGTAGGTTGCTCACAAACGGGCTCTTTGCAATAAACCCCGCGGTAACAATTGCGCTTGCTGTTAGCAACAATCCCAATTGTACATAACCTTAGAAAAATCTTTGCGGGCCAGATCATCCGGATGAATAAAGAAATTAGCCACCCCCACATCTCCCCACATAATGTGTTTATCGGAATCTATTTGCAGCAACAGAATATAGTCTTCATTTTGATTGTGCCGTGGGTCGTCCTGGGTAAAATAGGCATAGCCGCCCATTTTATGACCGTTCGATTCAAAGTTATCCCACACATAATCGTCCAACTCTTTTGCTATAGATGGATATTTAAAGGCCGTCTCTTCCAGGTCAAACAGGCGCTTATCCTCATACCTTACATCCTGCAAACCAAAATACTCTTCTTTAAGAAAAACCTCCAGTGAATGCGGTTTGTGTACAGGTGTGTATTCGTAATTCATTACCTCTTGTAAAAAACTAAAATCAGTTTTATAATCCGCTACTTCTTCATTGCTGAAATACAAAATCCTGAAGCCACGTTGCTCCTGCTGATTGTCAAAGTTTATTCCATAAACATCATCCGTAGCAATATAAAATTGCAGGTAACCACTGCGTGGAAAATTATCAAGAGCAGGTACATGATTGCAATTAATTTGAGCCAATGGATACAAGTAGTTGTCCTTTTCATCAGTAGGATAGGGATAGTCTTTGGGCAAACAAGGATAATAGCCAAAGCTACTTTCATGAACATTCCCGGGCTCCCCTGGTGTCGCATTTATGGAAATGTAAGGAAGCTTCGTTAGCACTATTTCATCCCAATGCGCGGCAAGCGCTTTAGGCAAAATAACGCCGGGTACTACTTCCACTTTTTCCAACAAATCTTCATTAGAAGGATTACCGGAGCTGATGTCTTTTTTTTTCTTAAAAAAATCAAATAAACCCATGAGTGGTTGAATGTGATAATTGATTAAAACAAGGCGCCGGCCATTTTGCTTTTCCAAGTGAATAACCAAGCAAACGTTCGACTACATTTTAGGTATCGTCATAGCATACGACAAACCGATTGCATCAGCTGAATAGGTTTTGTTTGCCTGGTCTCTATACTTCATGGCAGTATAGCTTAGTGCAATACCCGAATAGGCAATTTCGAACACAGGACCGGTGGCTGGTTTAAGTTGATAGTCACCGCCAAGACCATCCGTTTTAAACTGTATGTTTTGATGCATAGATATGCCTGCACCCAATCTTAATTTTGGCGTCGCCATATAATTGCCCGAGATAATAATGGGAATCCTGGTCAACCGTATATGTGCATTATCTGCTGCCGTAGTTAAATACTTAAATCCAACAGTAGAGCGCACCAAAAAGCTTTCAACTCCCGGGATCTGCAATTGAACACCTACGCCTGCAGCTATACCTTGCCCGGCACGTACAGATTGCTTCTCCCCGTTCGTAAAAAATACTTCCGCAATCTTATCCCCTCCAAACTCCAGGCCGGCAGCCAGCAGCAGGCGAACGGGTGTACTTTTCTTTTTCATATTCTGCGAGAATGAATGGTGGCAAACAATACATAAAAGAAAGAGCAGCAAACTCGCTTTAAAGGGTGTTTTCATTGGTGTTTTTTAAGGTCGGAAATTATAAAAAAGTTTTACGCAAAAAAATATATGTACAAGTGAATGATAGTCAAAAAGCTAAAAAGGGGACACTCAATACCTCTTGGTTTAAGTTTATCGTAGAAAGACATAAATCCTCTCATAGTTTCCAGTCTGGGACCTGAGTTATCTATACTGTTCACTAATATCAGCTGCTTTTAAAATTGTCGAAGTCTGTTGCATCAGCCCCTCTGGTGTCATCCACTTGTATCTGCTGGAGATAGACTGTAGTTCTGCAAAATGCCTGCACCACACGGCGTATTTAAAACTCAATGGGCATTTCGATTGAAGACACAAGGATTAGAAAAGAATTCGTAGTGCATTAAGCCACTATCTACACTATTTGTAATGAAAAGTACCAGGGTATATTTGTGCAGCAATCAAAAACAATTATAAACAAGAAGAGCATGACAAATAACAGCGTACCTAAGATGGTGGAAACCATGCGATGGTATGGGCCAAAAGACCCGGTAAGTTTATCAGACATCAGGCAAGCGGGATGTACAGGTGTGGTTACCGCGTTGCACCATATACCCAATGGGCAAGTGTGGACCATCGAAGAAATTGAAAAGCGGAAAACAGAAGTTGAAGCAGCAGGATTAACATGGGATGTAGTGGAAAGTGTACCCGTGCATGAAGCCATCAAAACACAGAGTGGCGACTACCTGCAATACATAGAAAACTACAAACAATCCATCAGGAATTTAGGCGCTTCAGGCGTCCATATTGTTACCTACAACTTTATGCCGGTGCTCGATTGGACCCGCACTGACCTGAGCTATACCATGGCAGATGGCAGTAAAGCCTTGCGGTTCGAAATGGCTGCCTTCATAGCCTTCGATGTGTTTTTGCTACAACGTTCGGGTGCGGCCGATAGTTATTCAAAAGAAGATTTGGCAAGAGCTGAGCAACGCTTCGCGGAAATGAGCGAGGAGGATAAACTAACCCTGCAAAGAAATGTGATTGCAGGTTTGCCCGGCAGCGAAGAAAGTTTTACACTAGAGCAATTTCAACAGGCACTCGATACTTACAACGGAATTGATGCCAATAAACTGCGCCAACACCTGATCTACTTTTTACAACAAGTTGTTCCGGTAGCGGATGAAAGCAACGTAAAGATGGTGATCCATCCGGATGACCCACCCTACCCTATTCTTGGATTACCACGTGTATTAAGTACCGCAAGCGATATTGAAGCATTGATCACAGCTGTTCCTTCATTGAACAACGGACTTTGTTTTTGTACCGGTTCGTTCGGTGTTCGTGCGGATAATGATCTGCCGGGTATCATTCGAAAGTTTGGCGATCGAATCAACTTCCTGCACTTAAGAAGTACCCGCAGAAACGAGTTCGGCGACTTCTACGAAGACAATCATTTGGAAGGCGATGTAGACATGTATGCCGTAGTGAAAGAGATTGTGAACGTAATGAAACAACGCAATGTTGCGATCCCCATGCGGCCCGATCATGGTCACCAGATGTTGGATGATTTAAAGAAGAAAACCAACCCAGGCTATTCAGCCATCGGAAGACTAAGAGGCCTTGCTGAATTACGCGGATTGGAACTAGGCATTATGAAGTCGCTTGAACACTAACAAACAGGTATGATCTATTCTTACAGGTGGGCGATAGTTTGTCACCACCAAAGTAGAAAAACATCGTACTCAATGAACTTACTAATAAAAAGAAAAACTGTATGTCTACAGAATATGAAAACAAAGTAGTGGTGATTACCGGTGGCGGTGGCGTATTGTGCAGCACCATGGCAAAGGCGCTTGCAAGCCAGGGCGCTAAGATTGCGGTGCTGGATTTGAAAGCAGAGAATGCAGAAAAGGTGGCCGATGAAATAACCGTTATGGGGGGTACGGCCATTGGTGTATCTGCAAATGTACTGGACAAGAAAAGCCTGCAGGAGGCGCATGAACGAATCCTCTCAACACTCGGTACTTGTGACATACTAATAAACGGTGCTGGCGGCAACCACCCCAAAGGCACTACCTCCAAAACTCATTTTTTTGCGGAGGACCTGGAAGCAGCCGAAGAAGTAAAAACTTTCTTCGACCTTGACCCCGAAGGCATCAAGTTCGTGTTCGATTTAAACTTTATCGGAACGCTTTTGCCAACGCAGGTTTTTGCAAAAGATATGGTCGGTAAAGCTGGCACCTCCATCATCAATATTTCTTCAATGAATGCCTTTAGACCCCTGACCAAAATACCGGCTTATAGTGGTGCAAAGGCTGCTGTATCCAATTTTACCCAATGGCTTGCTGTGCACTTTTCTAAAGTTGGCATACGGGTAAATGCAATTGCGCCGGGCTTCTTCCTTACCGATCAAAATAGAAGTTTACTGAACGATAGCAATGGCGACCTGACAGAACGCGGCAACATCATCATCTCGCATACACCCATGAACAGGTTTGGAACACCGGATGACCTGGTGGGCACATTGCTTTGGCTATGTGGCGATGGTGCAAAGTTTGTAACCGGCGTGGTGATCCCGATAGATGGCGGCTTCAGTGCATTTAGCGGTGTGTAATTGAGTTGATTTAAACGAGCAAACGCCTACTCATGAAAAAATTCCTGGACGAAAATTTTTTACTGGAAACGACGGAAGCCGAGCGGTTGTACCATGGCTTTGCCAGCGATATGCCGCTGATCGATTATCACAATCACCTCTCTCCGCACGACATTGCCAACGATAGAAAGTTTACAAACATTTCAGAAATTTGGCTGGAAGGAGATCACTACAAATGGCGGGCAATGCGTGCCAATGGTGTAGCCGAACTGTATTGTACGGGTAATGCATCGGCTTGGGAAAAATTCGAGCAATGGGCTTATACCGTTCCGTACACCATGTGCAATCCATTGTATCATTGGACGCATCTTGAGCTGCAGCGTTACTTTGGAATACACCAAATTTTATCGCCTGAAACTGCTAAAGATGTCTTTGATGCGTGTAATGAAAAACTACTTCAGGAAGATTGTAGTGTCAAGCATTTGCTGCGCAACATGAAGGTTGAATATATGGGCACAACGGATGATCCGTTAGATGATCTTGCAGCACATAAAAAAATAAAAGAAAGCGGCTTCGAAATAAAAGTCAGCCCTTCGTTCAGACCTGATAAAGCCATCAACATTGAGCATGCGGCAACGTTCAATAGCTACGTGAATAAACTGGCACTTGCATCGGGTGAGCCCATCAACGATTTCGATTCGTATGTAAAAGCGTTAAGGCAACGACACGATCATTTCTCAGCCAACGGCTGCACCGTTTCTGACAACGGCATGGAACAAATGTTTGATGTAGAATACACACCGGCCGAGTTGAAAAATATTTTTAGCAGCGTAAGGCTGGGCGACAATCCAACCGCGCAAGAAATACGGAAGTTTACAATTGCCATGTTAGTAACCTTAGGTGAATGGGCTTACGAGAAAAACTGGGTACAGCAATTTCACATGGGGCCTATCAGAAACAACAACGAAAGGATGTTTGCATTACTGGGAGCTGATACGGGCTGGGACTCTATGGGCAGTTCCATCAACATAAAAGCGGTAGGTAAATTTTTAAGCAGGCTTGATAAAAACAACACACTTTCAAAGACCATCCTGTACAGCATCAACCCCGTAGATAACGATGCGCTGGCTACTATGGTTGGCAACTTCAACGATGGAACTTTGGCGGGCAAAATTCAATTAGGCTCTGCCTGGTGGTTCAACGATCAAAAGGATGGTATGATACAGCAATTAAAGTCTGTCAGCAACATGGGATTGCTCAGTCGCTTCGTTGGCATGCTAACCGATTCAAGAAGCTTTCTTTCCTTTCCGCGCCACGAGTACTTCAGAAGAATTCTATGCAATATGCTGGGAGGACAAATGGCCAATGGCGAACTACCGAATGATGAAGCATGGATTGGCCAGATGGTACAAAACATCTGCTACTACAACGCAAAAAAATATTTCAACTTATAAAAAACCAGGAACCAACTAAATAACCTTTACAAAAATTACTTTTTAAAACAGCCCCTATTCCGGTAGCCGCCTCACTTTTCAACCCTAAACCTTCTCGCCGCACATGTTACAACTAATAGAACAAGCCATCAAGCACAGAAACAACCAATGCATTGTTGAGGGCGAAAAGGTGTATACCGTAAACGAGTTGCTGTCAGCATCGCATGAGTTTGCGCTCCAGTTGTTGCACAACCGTACTGATCTGTCGGAAAAAAGAATTGCCTTTATGGTAGATCCGGGTTTCAACTATGTGAAGGTGCAATGGGGTATCTGGCGTGCGGGTGGTGTGGCTGTTCCACTGTGCTTGTCTCACCCGCTACCCTCTTTACAATACGTATTGGAAGACACCGCGGCAAAAATTATTGTTTGCTCTTCACCCTACATTGATCTGTTGCGAGACTATGCCAACGAGCATGGAATACTGTTGATTAATGCTGATGAAGTACCTGAGGTAGCCAATCAACCGCTACCCGATATTGAGGCATCCCGCAGGGCAATGATTTTGTACACCAGCGGAACAACCAACAAACCCAAGGGTGTAGTAACCACCCACGAAAACATTGAAGCGCAGGTAGCTACTTTAGTTGCTGCATGGCAATGGTCTTCGAGCGATCATGTGCTGTGTGTATTGCCCTTGCATCATGTACATGGCATCATCAATGTAATAAGTTGTGCCCTTTGGAGCGGGGCTACCTGCGAGTTCATTCCCTCCTTTTCGGCCGAACATATCTTCTCGCTATTTCAAAAAGGTGCATTGAATGTGTTCATGGCGGTGCCCACCATTTACTTCAAGCTGATTGCTTATTGGGAAAGCTTGCCGGCTGATGAGCAAACAGCTCTGACAGCGTGCATGAGTAAGTTTAGGTTGATGGTTTGTGGCTCGGCCGCATTACCGGTTACGGTGATGGAAAGATGGAAAGCAATCAGCGGGCATACCCTGCTTGAAAGGTATGGCATGACTGAAATAGGGATGGCGCTCAGTAACCCTTACCATGCGGAAAGAAAAGCAGGCTATGTCGGTTTGCCTTTGCCCGGTGTGGAGGTTTGCTTAGCCGACGAACAATACAATTTGGTAGCCGCCAACGAGCCGGGAGAAATATTAGTGAAAGGAAAAAATGTGTTTCATGAATACTGGAACAAACCGGAAGCGACTGCGGAAACCTTTACCAAAGATGGTTGGTTTAAAACCGGTGACATTGCAATTGTAGAGGATGGTTACTACAGAATTATGGGGCGCAGTTCAGTGGACATCATCAAGTCAGGTGGCTATAAAATTTCTGCGTTGGAAATTGAAGAAGTTTTAAGAACGCATGAAGCGATAGACGATTGCGCGGTAGTGGGCATTGATGATGAGGAATGGGGTGAACTAATTGTAAGCGCATTAGTACCTTCAAATAAAACCATTGATACCAATTCGCTGAATGCCTGGCTGCGCGAAAGAATGGCTCCGTATAAAACGCCCCGTAAATATTTAATACTGGAAGAGTTACCGCGCAATGCGATGGGTAAGGTTACCAAGAACGACGTTAAAAAATTATTTGTATGATGAGGAAAATGACTTGCCTTTTGCTGGTTGCCGGTTGCTTTGCCAGCAACAATTTGTTCGCGCAGCAAAGATTTCAATCGGATGTTTTCAATACGATCGATTCTATCACAAACATTCAGTTCGGCGAAGCGACCAACATAAAAAATAAGGAGGAAAAATTACTGTTGGACATCGTAATGCCCCCTTCTGCTGACACGATGAAAAGGCGCCCCTTGGTGATCTTCATTCATGGCGGTGGCTTTCAAAACAACAGTAAAATCGGAAGCTTAAGCAATATGGTGTGCCAATCGTTTGCCAGGAAAGGATATGTAACAGCAACCATTGATTACCGGCTTGGTGTGGAGGGCCAGAAAACAAATGCAGACTATGCGAATGCATTGTACAGGGCTCAGCAAGATGGTAAGGCAGCCATTCGGTTTTTTAGAAAGCACGCCGACAAATATGGCATTGATACGGCGCAGATATTTATCACCGGTGGCTCTGCAGGTTCCAAAACTTGCCTGGCCATCGCATACATGAATGAGCATGAAATTCCCGAGAGCGTTGACGTAAAAAGATGGGGCAGCTTAGAAGGCAACAGTGGTAATGCAGGGTATTCGTCGCGTGTACATGGTGTAATGAATAATTGGGGTTCCATCATTAATTACGAATGGATCAATAAAGGAGATGCACCACTATTTAACGTGGCCGGCACCGCCGATAAAACAGTTCCCTTTGATAGTTCGTACGACTACCACGGCTTTAAATACGGACCTTATATTTTATACCAACGTTGTTTGCAGGTAGGTGTACCAACCGGCTGGAGACCCTTTGAAGGCGCTGGTCATACACTCGATAACAACAAAACAAAACAGGATAGCTGCATCCGTTCCATGGCAGGCTGGTTGTTTGCGCAGCTCGCTATCAACAAAGGCAAAAATGACGAAGGCGTGTATCGCTGGGAAAAAGACATCAATGTATTTGACAGCTTGAATGCTGCAGAAAAATATTCAAAAAAGTCAATTCTCTTAGTTGGCAGTTCTTACATACGAATGTGGAAGAACATACGCCAGGACCTAAAATACACGAACATCATCCATCGGGGTTTTGGCGGCTGCAACCTGCGTGATGTAGCGTATTACATCCATAGAATTACAGATCCGGTTCAGCCAAAAGCTGTCTTCATTTATGTCGGCAATGATATTGTGGGAACCAACAAAGACAAAGCGCCGGAGCAGGTTTTGGAGTTGTACAAATACGTGGTGAAAGAAATACAGAGCAAGCATCCTTCAATTCCTATAACATGGCTTGAGATTTCACCCAGCGAAAGAAGGTGGATGGTGTGGGATAAAGTGAGCGAAGCCAACCGGTTAATCAGGGAATATTCAGGAACCCAAACCGGACTGTATTGTATTGCATCATCAGATAGTTTTTTGGGTAAAGATGGAAAACCCATCACTTCATTGTACCTCAGTGATAAACTTCATTACAACGAAGAAGGATACAAGGTTTGGGGCAACAGCATTCGCAAACAAGTATTGAAGATCTCAAAAAAATAGTTATGAAAATTTATGGAGTCGCTATACTGGCCGCCTGCTACCTGGTTGGACAATTAGTAGGAGAATTGCTAGGCCTCGTGCTACACATTGATGGCAATATTGGCGGTGTTGGCTTCGCTATGTTGCTATTAATATTGTTGGGTGAATGGATGAAAAAGAAAAACTATTTACACCAGGATACTGAACGCGGTGTGCTGTTTTGGAACGCGATGTATTTTCCCGTAGTAATTGCCATGTCGGCTATACAAAACGTGAAGGCCGCACTTACCGGCGGTTGGGTAGCCATCATAGCAGGCATTGTGGGAACGTCTGTGTGCCTGCTGCTTGTGCCGGTTATTTCAAGGATTGGGCATCATAAAAAGAAAACAACTGAAGACACTACTGTAGAAATTGAAGCAACGCCCGTATAAATTTTTCGGCACTCCATTCTTCTAACCAAAACTAACTACCGCACATGCATATTGTAGAACTTCTGCTGGAGAAGAACAGTTTGGTGTTTGCCTTTTTATTTGTTGGCTGCATTATGTTCTGCTCCTTCATCATTTCAAAAAAACTAACAAACAACAAAATACCGGGAGCTGCCATTGCCATTACAGCGGCATTGGTGCTGGCGTATGCAGGTGGCAAAAAAGGACTTGCTGATATACCGGTGTTTTCCGGCATGGCCCTATTGGGTGGATCCATGATGCGCGACTTCTCAATTGTTGCCACTGCCATGGGGGCTAGTTTCACTGAAATTAAAAAGACCGGTTTTGTCGGCTTACTCTCGCTACTGATTGGAATTGTGATTGCGTTTTTTGTAGGTGGCAGCATTGGCTATGCAATGGGGTATACCGATGCAAAAAGTTTTGCAACCATTGGTGCCGGCGCCTGCACATTTATTGTAGGGCCCATTACCGGTTCTGCGGTAGGCGCCACGTCTGATGTGATTGCCATCAGCATTGCCATAGGTGTAGTAAAGACGGTGCTGGTTACCATCGGAACTCCTATTGTAGCCAGGAAAATAGGCCTCGACAACCCGCATTCAGCTATGGTATTTGGCGGATTGATTGGAACGACCAGCGGTGTCGCTGCAGGCCTGGCTGCTACCGACCCTAAACTTGTTCCTTACGGGGCGTTAACGGCAACTTTCTATACAGGGTTGGGTTGTTTGCTCTGCCCTTCAGTGTTGTACTTCATTATCAAAAGCATTATCCCTTAAAAATCGAATATGGAAATCGTTGAATTTGGAACAACTGCTTTTAATGCAACCTTAATTGACTTTTTATAAGATTGGACTACACTCCTACGGCAATCTGTTCAGTAAGACTTGCACATAAAAAAACCACCGGCAAATAAACCGGTAGCTTAATGAAAACGTTACGAAAACAATTATCGTCCTATTTGCGGTGGAGCTGTTTTAGCCTTATTCAATACGGATGTTATACTTGATATAACACCAGCAATATCTGAAAGGTCGGCAGGAACAATCATGGTATTATTTACCTTGTCCAACTTACCAAACTCAATTAAATACTGTTATGCAATCCTTAGGTTCACCGCGTTCATTCCACCTTTTTCATTTATTGACAACGCAATTTTCCCTGATACCTTTTGCGGTGGCAACGGCTACCAATTCAATTTTCGGACGCGGTACCGGTAGCTTCATTAACGCGGCGTTGCTTCTCTCCTTTCGAACGTGCAATGGTTTCTTGCTTCTCTCCTTCCCCACGATTTATTTTTCGAAGTTTGTTGGTGTTCCCGAAGGTGAGCTGTTTTAGGATGCACCTGCAATGGCGTTCTGCGGAAAACCTGCAAAGACAAATGGTAAAAGCGAAGAACATGGAAAAGTTGTATTTGTTCATTAACAGTACAAAACGTATCCCGGTAACTTATTGATTAGTTATATGTATTTTGAAGAGTGATTCCACCTAATATCATAAATACTAAAGTTGCCGGCAATACTATTGGACAATCTCTAAATTTCAAAAAATTATGAAAAACATTTTTTTAAATGAAAGTAACAAAGTCCGAAGTATTTGGTGGATTCCAATCTTCTTTTTTCTTCTTGTACTATTTTTATTTCCGGCAATTTTAATAGCTCAAAAAAAATCTGTTGATGTCTCAATACCAATACAAGCTATACTTATTATAATTGTAACACTTATTTGTCAGTTACTAAGAAAAGAATCAATAAATGTAATAACCGGTAATTTCAATTTTAAATGGTTAAGACAACTTTTTATAGGATTATCAATCGGTGCAGTATTAATGATTATCCCAGCTTTAATCCTGACATTTTTGAATTTTTCACATTGGCAAATAAATGATATTTCAATTTCAACTATCACTTCGGGACTTACTGTTTTTATGGGTGTTGCCATTGCTGAAGAATTATTATTTCGTGGATTTATTTTTCAAAGACTCATAGAAAGTGTGGGGCAATGGCCTGCTCAATTAATTATTGCCGGACTATTTCTTTTGACACATATTAACAACCCTGGCATGGTTGGGATGACAAAAATTATGGCATCTTTAAATATTTTTATCGCTTCTATAATGTTTGGGGTTGCATTCATAAAAACAAAAAGTCTCGCTATGCCTTTAGGGTTGCATTTTATGGCTAATTTTATGCAAGGGACAATACTCGGTTTTGGTGTAAGTGGTGAGAATGAACAGAGCCTGTTCAAATCCATATCACAGAAATGCCCAACTTGGCTTAACGGAGGAGCGTTTGGTTTGGAAGCAAGTCTTTTGGGACTAATAACTGTAATTGTAATAACGATTTATCTTTATCGTTGCAAAACTTTATGTTGACAATCCTCAAGAATTACTGCCACCAACATTGAGTTTGCTGTAAAGCTGGCTAAATGTAGAACGATACCATGACAAGCGAAGAATTTCATAAATATTGGACTTTAAGTTATCAAGACACAGTCCAGATTTCGCATTTATTCAAACAAAACTTTCCAGACAGATGGTTCAGAATTCATAGTTTGCCAAAATCAAAACGATATGCAAACAATGATAAGGATTGGGAAATTATTCTATCAAGACAAAATGAAATTATAACCGACTTATTTGGCCTTAACACAAATATTTTGCTTGTAGCAGGTGAGTATATTTGCGGCAATGACAGGCAAATTCACACAACAAACGAAGCAGAAGTTTTTAAAGAATATTCATTTACTCAACTTGACGATATTGACCTTTTCGAACTCAACCCTGAAGACTACGACAACGGAGAGATTTACAGACCAGCATTTGCAGAAACGATATGGAAACCTAAACTACATGACAACCTTTTAAGACAAATCGCAAACGACAATATGAGAGCTTTTTTCTTAAACTTTGACAATAAAATATTAATTGCACCTTATGACGGCGGAATAGATATTATTCTTAAAGACAGTTTGATAAGGGACTATTATAAAAACAAATACAAACAATGGTTATCAGAACGTGAAGACGGAATGTGATGAACAACTACTGCCGACACGGGTATTGATGCAAGTGTGGCAAGGCAAGCAACCGGCCAACCCATATCATTTTTCTCCTTCGCGGGTGTTCTTCACCTGCAAACCGATGCTTCATAGCCGCATTATTGTAGTGAGTTCAGAAAGTGTTGCAAACAAAAAAAAACTTCTTGTCAGATCTATCGCCCAATCTGCGGGGGCGCTGCTTTCGATTTATTGAGCACCGAAGTAATGCTGGAAATTACGCCTGCTATATCGGATAGGTCTGCAGGAACAATCATGGTATTATTCACCTTTGCCAATTTACCAAACTCAGTTAAATACTGTTCTGCAATCCTCAGGTTCACAGCATTCATTCCACCTTCTTCATTTATTGACAACGCAATTTCCCGGATACCTTTTGCCGTGGCAACGGCTACCAATTCAATTTCGGAGGCGGTACCTGTAGCTTCATTGATGCGGCGTTGCTTCTCTCCTTCAGAACGTGCAATGGTTTCTTGCTTTTCTCCTTCCGCACGATTTATTTTTGCCTGCTTGTCACCTTCAGATTCTGCTATCAAAGCCCTCTTCTCCCGCTCTGCACGCATCTGCTTTTCCATGGCATCTTTAATGCTTTGTGGGGGTGAAATATTTTTTACCTCATAGCGCGATACTTTAATGCCCCATGGACCGCTTGCCTTATCTACTGCTTCTACTATACTTCCATTCACCGTTTCTCTTTCTTCAAATGTTTTATCCAGCTCCATCTTTCCAATAATACTACGCATGGTGGTTTGCGAAATTTGCACTACAGCAAACTTATAATTGTCAATACCATACGACGCTTTTTGCGGATCTATTACCTGTAGGTATAAAATACCATCTACTTCAACTGCAATGTTATCCCGTGTAATACAAATCTGCGAAGCAACATCAATGGCTTGCTCTTTCAGGTTTTGTTTGTAGGCAATCTTATCTATAAACGGAATCAAAATATGAAACCCGGCATCTAGGGTTCGGCTATACTTACCCAGTCTTTCAATAATGTAAACTGAACGCTGCGGCACCACTTTAAACGTAGACAAGAAAGCTAGTAGCAGAAATAAGATTAATAAAATAAGAATGATTGTAGAGGCTGTCATGGTTAATTTTTGGTTGATTTTACAATTAATACGATGCTTTCGTTTCCTACGATGGTTACCTCCTCGCCAGCTTCAATAATATCTTCAGATCGTGCATCCCACATCGTTCCTTTAAAATCTACTTTACCTACTTTACCGGGAGCTATGCCGGTTTGAGCTATTCCTGTTTTTAAAAGGAACTCATCCTCCATCAGTTCTGTTGAATGCTGTTTGGTGTATAGCAGGTTTTTTACCCACTTTCTAAAGAGCAGAATAGTAAATATAGAGCTGGCAAGAAAAGTAATGAGTTGTGTATTGATCGGTACATCTACAAACAAACAAAGCAATGCAACGATCCATGCGCCCACTGCAAAGAAGAATAGGATTAAACCAGGAACAACAAACTCCAGTAAAAAGAAAACAAACCCAATAACAAACCAGATAACAGGGGCAGTAAAAAACGTTTTCATTGCAGAAAGTGGTTAAGGATTGTCACCAAATATAAATGATTAGCGGGAGAAGAAGAAGGTATATAAGCTGAAGAAAAAAGACTTGATTTGTTGCAGCCAGTTTTTGTAGAGCGCACCGGTATGCGCTTTGGGTTTACAAGCATTTAGGGTAGTTAAAACAATTCTGGCAGTTCATTTGCAATCTCACCGGTAATGATTAAAACGACTACGAGCAGCGCCTCAATGAAGCAGGTGGCGCTCCTCACAAAATTGATGGACAAACAGTTTAAAGTACCGGGTACTGATTTCCGTTTTGGACTAGATGGACTGATTGGTTTGATACCCGGTGCGGGTGATGTAACCACTTTTGCAGTGTCCTGTTACTTGCTTGCATTGATGGCAAAGAATGGCGCAAGCAGTTATGTAATGACACGTATGGTTTTAAATGTCTTGATTGATGTGGTGGTAGGTTCAATCCCATTTGTTGGTGATGTGTTTGATTTTGCATTCAAAGCGAACAGCCGCAACCTTCGCCTGATGCAGGAACACTACGTAGATGGTCGCCACCGCGGAAGCGCATGGAAAATCATTTCGCCAATAATGCTTCTGCTGTTGGTTTTCGTCATTGGATCGATCTGGCTGGTGTACAAAGGAATTAGTAGTTTGTTCTAACAAGCAAGGTCACAAAGTCATCTAATTCTATTTGTGTTTAGGTTGTATAGGTATGTAAATCAACTCTTCAGAATTAGGGTCATTATTGCGGTACTTGTCGCCCAGTATTTCAAAGTGCGGACGATCATCCAACACGTACTCACTAGAATGAGGCAGCCAATCTCCAAAAATGTATTCAAAAATTGTAGGGTCGTTGCTTGAGCCTTTGTAGTTAAAGACGGCGTAAATTCCACCGGGCAACAGAAATTTCTCCAGCGCTTCAGGCATAGCGGTAAAATCTTCAACTTCCATTGCTGCCCACTTTTCAATGGCAGTATTCATATCCGAAAATGAAAAATTAAAGAGCGGCGGGTAAACCGTTAATGAATACAAGTTGCTTGTCAAAGAATTTGTAATAGTCTGTCGCAATAGAATAAATGATTGCCAAAGCTGGGGAGTTTTATTATCAGCAAATGTCATTGACAGTCTTTTACCCATTAGCTTTCGCAGGGGTACAACTTCAATGCCGGGTTGTAATTTCACGTAAGACTGATTAATGTTGGTATTCGATTGATCTTCCAAATTGCTTCAACCTATTCTGCCGCCTTTCTTGTTCCCTGGTATAATTCGTACTCCAGCAAACGGCAATCTATTTTGCTGGTATAAAACTCAATCCGGCGGCTTGCTTTCAGGCCAATCTTTTTCGCTAGTTCCAGGTTGCCCGTAAAAATATAACCCGTATACCCTTTACATTTCTTCTTCAAAAAATCACCGATGCGACTGTACGTTTCCTGCAGTTCGGTTTCTACACCCAGTCTCTCTCCATATTCAGGATTAAAGAAAACAACGCCACCTGCAGCTTCCACCAGCGGCGTTTCTTCAAAGTCGCATTGATGAAAGGTGAGCAGGTGCTCCACTCCCGCTGCCGCCGCATTAATTTTAGAAATGTTGATGGCATCTTCACTGATATCGGATGCAATTACCTGGAGATTTTCAACTTCGTTGATCTGTTCAAACAATTTCCTGCGTTCTGTTTCGTACACGCCTTTATCAAAACCCACCAGGTGCATAAATGCATAGTTGTTTCTAAACAGACCCGGCCGCCTGTTGGTGGCTATCAAGGCGGCTTCTATTGCGATGGTAGAAGATCCACACATTGGATTGATGAAAGGAGTAGTACGATCCCATTTAGTAGCCATAATGGTGGCTGCAGCCAATGCTTCCAGCATCGGTGCCTTGCCGGGAATTTTTCTGTAACCGTGCTTGGCCAACGTTTCGCCGGAGGTGTCCAAAAACAATTCAGCTGTTTCGTTTCTCCAAAACAAATGCACTACAGTTTGACTAAGATCGGGACCGGAGTTAGGTCGGCTACCGGTTTGCTCACGCATGCGATCTACGATGGCATCTTTCACTTTCACGTTTGCAAACAAGGGTGTTCGAATGCTATGATGATCCACATGGCTGGTAACCGTAAAGTAGCCTTCACCCGCAATCATTTTTTCCCACTCTATCGCTTTTACGTTTTTGTACACATCGTCAGGACCATTAGCCTCGAAAGCGGTGAGTGAATACAGCACCTGGCTGGCACAACGCAGGTTCAGGTTCAGGCGAATGCAATCATTGATGGTTCCTTGTAATTCCAGGCCTGTAGGAAAGGCCCGTGTGATGGAAAAACCAAGTTCTTCCACTTCCTGCTGCAGGTACGGAGAAAGTCGCTTATTACAGGTAATAATGATTCGTGCAGGAGTGGAATACAATGCTGTCATTCGGCAAACTTAGTCGACTATAAGCGCTTTAATAAAAAAACCCCTGATTGTTTTACCAGGGGCTTTCAAAAAAATTGTTTCGTTCAATCAACTACTGCTTGGGCCTGATGATATACATGCCCATTTCACATACAATTTCAAAATTTTTCATGTTGGGGATTTTATTTTGGTTATAACGTAAGTAAGACAAACAATCGTATGCTTTGCATAACCTTCACTGTAAAATATTTGGTAAATAAAAGCTGACTTGACAAAGAGAGAGCAGCTCAAACTTTTTAAGCAACTCTTAAGCAACGGGTTGTTGCGGCGAAGGAGAATGACTATCAAAGGAATAGTTTGGCTTTTGATGTCAGTTGGCTTTTGTTGGACACCTTCATTCCCTGTCTCAATGTTAAAAAACAAAATCAGTGTTAGGATGTTATAAATGGTTCAAGTAAATTACATTCTACTGTAAAGAAAAATAACATCAATAACCGCAAATTATAGAACATGAATTTGAGAGAGATTTTAGCTATTGTGTTTGGAAACAAGAAGCCGGTACTTATTCCTATCCCGGTATCGAATGGCCAGCAGCGGCCCAACGAAAAGCGTTAATTCAATAAAAAAAACAAATAAAATTTGCCCCGCTGATCGGGGCTTTTTTGTGCCTGTTGCCTCGGCACTCTGTCACCGTTAATCGTTTATAAATACCGACACCCATGCGACCATTGCGCCAATAGCAGTATTCAGAAAATTAACTGCATTGTTCCCGATCAAACCTTTCCGTTCAACAGATGCGCCAAGTATTGAGTCAGAAAGGTTTCCGATTGTACCGGCTAATACTATAATTAAAAAGTTGGCTGTCCATCCATAAGCGATGGAGTATATGCATGCTATGATTGCACTACCCGCTACGCCTATCACAGTTCCTTCTATACTTATCACACCATTTAATCCACGCGTATCTTTTTGTAGGGTGAGGATATTATAATACTTACTACCGTATACGTTTCCAAGTTCGGAAGATAAGGTGTCTGCTGTGGCCGAAGAAAAACTCGCGGTAATCAACACGTAAAGTATAGATGCATACTGCGGGAGGAAGAAGATGCAACCGGCAGCAATTGCCGCGACGCCTGCATTTGCTAACACTTGCCCCGTGGTTCGCTGCCCTTTGTTGTCTTCAGCAAGCTTTTGTTTTTGTTTGATGGATTGCTTCCACGAAGTAGCCATTGTGCCCAGCAAAAAGAAAGCACCGAGCAGTGCCACACCATAATATCCTGTATTCATGTAGAGCACAGAGGCTATAGCTCCCCCAGTGAGGGCTGCAATGACCGTTAGCTTTTTGGTAGCGATTGTAACACCTACAGCTACCGTCAACAAAACAAAAAACAGGATATGTTCAACCATAGATGGAAGATAGAAAAAAGCGAGTCGTAATTGGTGTGGCTTTGCTTTCTATCCCACTCCAATATGCAAAACTATCCTGCCTAACTTTTGGAAAGCCTTTGATAAATTAACCAGTAAATCATGCTTTGAATTAAATCAGTTTTGCTAATTTCAAAAGCAACTCAAACATCAATTGCTATATTATGCTAGTATCATTACCACCCCTTAAAGAATGGGAATTAACAAAGATGACTCTCCACCTATACCTGCAGATTGTAGGAAAAATCAGGCTGAAATCAATGCCAAGAAAAAATCACTGGTGGAACATAACGCTGTATGTAAACAGTAAAGGAATTACTACTGATTCTATGCCGTATACAGAAGGCGCATTTGAAGTTCAGTTCGATTTTATTACACACACGTTGACCGTATCTACCAGTAATGGCGAACACCAGTCTTTTAAATTGGAGCCGGGCCTCTCTGTTGCAGATTTTTATAAATCCCTTTTCGATATTCTTGCAAAACTCCGCATTGATGTAACCATCGTTCACATGCCTTACAGCTTACCAGACAGTAACCCAATCATTACTCCGTTCGAAGAGATCATCAACTATGCGCATTATGAGCCGGAAGTAGTCAATAGATTTTGGAAAGCATTGGTTTGGGTAGATACTGTCATGAAGGAATTTAGCGGTCGCTTTTATGGCAAAACATGCCCCGTTCACATTTACTGGCACCACATGGATCTTACTATTACACGGTTTTCGGGCAAACGTGTTCCATTACCAACTGGCATGAAACCTGCTGATAAAGACGCTTATTCGCACGAAGTAATAAGCTTTGGCTTTTGGGCTGGCGATGAAAATATACCTGCTCCGGCATTTTACAGTTATACGTATCCCGCTCCGGTTGGCCTGGAAAATGAACCGCTGCAACCATTATCTGCTCAGTGGAAAATGAGTAACGGTAGTCCGATGGCACTGCTGATGTACGATGATCTGCTGAAAGAAAAAGATCCACGTGAGGCACTCCTCCACTTTTTTGAATCAGCATATACCGCCGGGGCTACCAGGGCAGGTTGGAACATAGCGGAAATGCATGTACCTGAACTTGCAGAATTATAGCCCGGATGCATAGCGTTAGATGCGTCTATACTCTAAGAAAGTTGAGCAATGGAAAGACCGTCATGTTAATGTTAAACGTGCGCTGTATCCAGCCGGTTGTAAAACCAACTATCACGAGTGCCGTCAAAATAAGCAGTATCACTACGAGTATATAAGTACCTGTTTTGTTGGAACGTCTCGTATGTGTAGTGCTGGACGAATTGTTGCCCGTATGCTGATCCTGGCGACGCGTTTCCACATCGGTAAGCTTACGCGCTTTAATCAATTTGCCGGTATACCTCGACGTAAAGTTGTCAATATCTACCTGGCTGTTTACAACCTGCTCAGCAATAAAAACGTCGCTATTTCCGCTGGTCTCGAATGCCTGAACCACTACTGGAAAATCTTCTTTTCTAACATCCATAATTGTAGAATTATTTATTTAAAAAGCAAATCAAATGTTTGCTCATTTGGTTTCCACAATATTTGCAATTACTCTGCCATGCCCTTTATTCAAAGGTTGATATATGTATGACTTGTTCAACTCCAAAAAAAAGGCCGCAGCAAAATTGCTGCGGCCAATCTATTGATCTAAAAGAAAGCGATTCTATTTGACGTCATCTGCCTTTAAACCTGCATTTACTTTTACATCAGTAAAGTTGATCTCCAGCTTTAATGGTCCCTGGTTTACCATCATCTTCGTTGCAATCTGCACACCGGCAAACGGCTTGTAATCAGCATAGGTTCTGCTAACCGTTACCGCACCAGCAGGTCCTTCTTCTACACGTGAATCCTTCACTTTTAAACCACTTGCTACATCATAATAGTTGGAATATTCACGACCGGCAGGCGTCTTAACCTGTACTACGTACGCATCTTTACCTTCCACCAGCTCTATGCCATTCATGGTGTATTGATAACCCTTTTGCTGTAGCATATAAGCTTCGCTCACCAACGATGCATCCTCATTCATTTCCTCTTTGTCGTCGGCTTCAGGTGTTTGTGCCTGGCCACGTTCCACCATTGAGTAGGTGCCGTTCTTCATCAGTTTCTTTTGCAACACCATTCCGGGCATGCCTAACTCCAAAGAGAATGTTCCCGGAAATACATGCTTTTGATTAATGGTAATGCTTTGACCCATTACCGATACGGTTCCGTTGAATTGTGCATCTTTCACAGCGGCAATAGCCGCTTCACCACCTGACGCTTTTATCGCTTTTTGAAGTACACTTTCAGCGGTTACACCTGACTCGACTTTCTTTACTACTGGTGCCGCAACAGGGCTACCATACATATCAAAATATTTAACCTCACCATACTTTTCCAAACCCGGCGCAATTTGCTTGGCATTACCAACAATGATAATGTGCATCTGGTTTGGGGTAACGTACTTTGATGCCACACGTTGTGCATCATTCGGAGTTACGGCAGCCAGGTTCTTTAAATAATCCTGGTAATAATTTTCAGGGAGATTGTATCGTGCAGTGTTCAATGCGAAGCTGGCAATTGTTCCCGGATTTTCCAATGAACGTGCAAAGCTTCCCGCTAAAAAATTCTTCATGTTGGCAACCGTAGTGTCCGTTAACGGCTCGGTGCGAATTCTTTTAAACTCCGACAAAAACTGCCCTATTGCACTATCGGTTTTTTCGTTGCGCACAGAAGCAGATGCAGTAAACGAACCCACCAATCTATCTGTTTTTAAATTAGAGTATGCGCCATAAGTAAAGCCATACTTCTCACGCAAGTTCATGAACAATCTACTGGTACTTCCCGCACCCAAAATGTTGTTCATTACCGTACCAGGAATAACATCCGTCGTTCCCGGCTTCATCTCCATTGGCGTAATAAAGTTGATAACGCTCTGCGTACTTGCCGGACGATCTACAATAGCGATATAGGTTTTTGCCGGTGCTTGCGGCACTGCGTAGGTCTTCTTCGGAACTTCACCTTTCTTCCATGTACCAAAGCTTGCCTGCGCTAAAGTTTTTGCTTCAGCAGCTGAAATATCTCCTACTAATACCAAATAAGCATTGTTTGGCTTCCAGTAAGTGGCAAAGAAGTTTTTAATGTCTTCCAACGTTACATTCTTCGTAGTTTCTTCCGTCTGTATATCACCATAGGGGTGACCGCTTCCATAAGCAAGGCGATTAACCACGTTGTCTGCAATGGCGTCAGGACTTTCCTTGGCCTGTTGCAAACCGGAGATTTGCTGCTTGCGAATCTTTTCAAGTTCAGCAGCTGGTAGAGATGGGCGAAGCACCATATCAGCCATCAGGCCAAACACCTTAGAAAAATTATTTTTAAGTGAAGACCCACTTACGGCCCATGCCGAAGTATTGATGCTTGCACCGAGAAAGTCAATCTCTTCATCTAACTTTTCTTTTGGCAACTTGGTAGTACCACGACGCAGCAGGCTGCCGGCCATATCAGTAAGACCTGTTTTGTTTCCTTCTACGATGCCTTCGGTATCAAACGTTAGGGTTGCAGATACGCGGGGCAGTTTGGTATTCTGCACAACAAATACACGCAGGCCATTGGCCAATGTAAACGTTGCAGGTTTACCAACTTTTACCTGAGGAGCGGGCAAAGGTGCCGGCGCTTTACTCCTGTTTACCTGTGCCATCATTGTAAGTGGCAGCAGGCTAAATAGAAATATGATTGATTTTTTCATTTTACTGTTTTTTCTAATTCAAGAATTAAGGCTTACCTGTAGTGGGTGCTTTACTTTTTGGAACGTAGTGCAACACTACCCTGTTGCTCTTAATTAAAAATTTGTTGGCAACATTCATCATGTCCTGGCGGGTAACCTTTTGGTAGCGCTCAATCTCTGTGTTGATCAGGTTGGCATCACCAAAGTACACTTCGTAATTCGCAAGACTTTCGGCTATACCGGCCATACTTGAATTGGCAGTTACAAATTGACTTTGAATTTGATTTTTTACTTTCTGGAATTCTCTTTCTGACACCAATGCTGTTTTCAATTTGTTGATTTCGGCATCCATTGCCATTTCCATGGTGTCAATTTTTACACCCATATTTGCAATACCAAGGGTAATAAACATACCAGCACTTTCACTAAACAAGGGTATAGCCGCAGTTTGTACTGCCAATTGTTTATCATCCACAATTGACTTCGTCATACGACTTGATCTTCCACCAGATAAAATAGTAGATAGCATGTTAAAAGCGTAGTATTCATCACTCCCTTGCTTAGGTGCACGGTATCCTTGAACTACAGCCGGAAGTTGAATATTATCTTCTACTACTGATCTAACTTCTCCGCTCAACATCTTGTTCTCAATTGTAGGACGGGGTATTGATCTTGTTCCTCTTGGAATAGGTGCAAAATATTCTTCAATCCACTTTTTTGTATCAGCAATATTGAAATCACCAGCAATAGAAAGTACCGCATTGTTGGGTACATAGAAGGTCTTATAGAAATCAATGAACTCGCTAAGCTGGGCAGCATTCAGGTGCTCCATACTTCCAATGGGTGCCCATTTGTAAGCGTTATCGCTGTGTACACGCTTCAGCATTTCAGGTAATATGGTAGCATAAGGCTGGTTATCCACCCGAAGGCGCTTTTCCTCTTTTACCACTTCACGTTGTGTGCTTACCCCAATGTCTTCAATTTTAGCGTGAAGCATTCTTTCGCTTTCAAGCCAAAGTCCCAATTTAATTTGGTTACTGGGAAGTAGCTCGTAATAGAAAGTACGGTCCTGGCTGGTATTTGCATTCAAACTACCACCGGCATCATTCACATATTTCATGAATTCGCCGCGCTTAATGTTCTGTGATCCTTCAAATAAAAGATGTTCGAAAAAATGCGCAAAGCCTGTACGGGCTGTGTCTTCATTTTTAGAACCTACATGGTAAAGAACAGTGACAGCTGCCACAGGCGCTGTATTGTCCTGGTGAAGGATAACCTTAAGCCCGTTGGGCAAGGTGTATCGCTCGAAGTTTATCTTCCGGGCCTGGGCAAATGAACTGCTGCATAGCAGGGTACCGGCAGATAAAAGAAGAATCCATTTTTTCATATAGAAAATTTTTTACGAAGTGCAATATGCGAAAAGAAAAGCAAATACTAACAGGTTCATTTGGTTACCTTATGCCGTGGAAAGCCTTTTTTATACCAACGGTACTATTCTCGATACCAAACCTGCGTCTTGAGGATTGAACCAGGTAAGTTGTCGTCTTGCATAGTGGCGGCTTACTCTATCACTATTTCAAGCCTGTCAAACAAAGTCTTCAAACGGAGATTATCGGTATCCATTGTTTTGCTTTCTGTGTACAGCGCTTCTATATCTCTTATGGTTTGATTAAGCTGCACCTGGTTTACCATGGCTGATACATTCTTGGTATCAGCTAAAATGGCTTTTATTTCCTTGTAATTATTATTATAGATGGTAGTGTACTCGTCGTAAATGCGTTGGATATTGTTTGCTAATTCTTTACAAGTTTTAATGGCGTCAGGCGGGTATTGAACCTGGCCATTGCCTTTGTTTAATTGATCCAAAATCTTCTTACTATCGAAATACTTCAACATCAAGTATTCGGTAGAAGAGGTTTTCAACGCTTGCCGCTTTTGTGATTTGTCTAATGCAAGCACCAGGTCCTGTATCAACAATTTCATATCACTTTGCATTAGGCGGAGCTTTGTTTTCAGTTTCTCCATATCACTGTTGAACTTCACGTTGCTTTGGTATAATCGTTCATATTGGTTGAAATATTTTTCAATGCTTTTGATAAACTCATCCAGATCTTTTTGCTCTACGTTTTTTTCCTGAACAACGAGGTTTCCCGCCATGCCCACAATGCTAGTGAAAACATTACCGGCTGGGAAGAGGGATAAACCAGTTTTACCTGTATTTAAAAAGCTGGTAACAACCTGGCTAAATTTAGTTGTATTTGTCTTTTTAGTCTTTGCCATTAACGGCTTTAACGAATTCTGGATTTCCATCTCCAGGTTAAAACCCAAATCATTGCTGGTGGGATTATTTAGCAAAGCAATTTTATTTCGATAGCTTTCTTTCGAGATAAGGCTTTGGAGGTTATTTGCCGAACTGATAGCAGCGTCCAAAAACAAGGATGAATTAGTAAACTTATCATAGCCTATGCGTTGTTGCTTTTGAATTTGCAATCTTAGATCTTGCACCTGTTTGTTCAGGTTTTGAATTTGCAATTTACTTTCTTCATTAGCTTGTATAAGGCTTTTAATAAAAGTAGTATCCTGCAAACGTTGAGCTGCAAGGGAATTTGTTATTGAATAAAAAATGAAAACAACGATTATTCGACGCATAAAATATTAGTGATTTTAAGAAAACTCATATTTAATTACTAAAAATTTATATACTTGTTTCTATTTCTTTAAAAAAAACCGGGCCTTTTTACAGACCCGGCTTGCACAAGAGACCCATTTATCTCACTTCGCTAGATTACTATTTTTTATTCTTCCATTGTATTTGTGTAGTAACTGGATCATCAGTAAAAAAACAAGGAAAATGGAAGCAGAAATCGCTATTTGCCACTTAAGCATCAAAAACAAAAGCGAAGATGTTAAGAGCAGCATTATTGTTATTAAAATACTCAGCCTTGCAAAAAGAAGCTTTTGATTAAATCCAAACAGAATTGCAGAAACAGCAAACATTACCGCTAAATGGAAAGATATTCTGTTTAATGCCAAAGCCTGATTGTTTACTAAATAAATTAAATAAAGAAGAAATCCGCTTCCTGGAATAATTCCTTTTAAAGCCTTCATATAATTCAGTTATTGGTTTAACTAACAATTATTTGCCTGTAAGCAAGCTAAAGTATTCTCAGCGGCTGCCCAAAACCCTACAACCGCTCCAGCCCAAGTACCAAAATGACCAAATACACTTCCAGTTCCAGCTCCCAATATAATTCCTGCTGCCATGTTAGCTCTTCCTACTCTTTTACAACTGTTACAAGCTGTTGATGATCCTCTTTGTTGCTGATTGGAATAAAGTATATCAGTAGCTTGAAGCATAAGAAGCTCTAATTCATCTTTGGACAAATCTTTCACCTCTGGAAATTCAGAGAGAAAGCCATCGGTATTACTAATCAACTCTTGGTTTAACTGTGAGACATCTTGAACAGGTATGCCTGAAATCTCACTTAGAAACTCATTTCCTTCTTCTGCAATTCTATTTTTATCGAACATTTCAATGAAAGAACCAGAATTTGGCATCTGCAATGCCGTGTCAAATAAATTGTTAATCGCAATAAATCTCTCATTTTGGGCAATTCGTTGTGCAAGACTTTCTTGTGCAAAAGCAGAAATAGAAATTAGAGTTAATGCAAATAGCGAAAAAAATATTCTTTTCATTTTAAAATTTTGTCCTACTCTTTTTAATATCCGGTTTTCGGTTCCCCGTATTCCTTCTCCGGTGGTACCATTCCATCAAAAGAACAGGACAAAAATGATTTACTCCTGTTAACCTTCCTATTATCCGAGTTTAAAAAAGCTAAAGCAATGTTTATATATCATTAAGTAAACTTAAGGTGCAAGCTAATAAAAAAAGTTTTTCTGTAGGTGTTATTTTATATATTGCAACAGCAAGCAGCAACCCCCACTGCGTTGTATCATTTAACTAACCTAACACTCAACTAAATGACCAATTACATTGTCGGGGGAAACATTAGAAGATGGAGACAATTCCGAGGCTATCAACAAGCAGAGTTTGCAAAAAAAGTTGGGTTATCCGTTGTTTCCATTAGCAAGTATGAAAATGGACGCACTAAAATACCAATCACTACTTTGGTCAAAATTGCAGATTTTTTGGAAATAGATTTAAAGGACATGCTGGATAATAAGTCGTAAAAGGTCGGCGATCTAGTTCGGCAAGATCAACCAAGACGTCGCAAAATTTGCGTTATCAAACTCAGCTCATACGGATTGAACCACTGGATGGACAGATCTCTTTTGAACCATGTAAGCTGGCGCTTGGCATAGTGGCGTGTATTTTTCTTGATGGTTTCTACGGCAGTTTGTAAATCAACTTCTCCATTGAAGTAAGCAAACAACTCGCGGTAGCCAACCGTTTGTAACGCGTTGATGCGTCGGTATTCAAAAAGGCGCTGCGCTTCTTCTAATTGCCCTGCATTCATCATTTCATCTACGCGGTGATTGATTTGAGCATACAATTGCTCACGTGGCAGTTCGAGTCCAATCTTTACAATGTTGAAATTGCGTTGTTGCTTTTCACCCTTTCTAAAATGCAAAATCGATTTTCCGGTTGCGCGTAATACTTCCAATGCACGCATCAGTCGCTGCGGGTTTTGTTGTTCGGCAACCTGCCAGAATGCAGGATCTTTTTCCTGCAACTCCGATTGTAAAAATGATAAACCGAATGCTTCATAATCACGCAATACTAGCTGCCTGGTAGCAGCATCGATGGCGGGTATATCATCTAATCCTTCGGTGAATGCTTTGATGTACAAGCCAGTGCCGCCAACCATTATCGCTATTTCATTTTTTTGAAAAATTTCGTTAGCGGCGTTTAAAGCATAAGCCTCAAAGGTGGCTGCATTTACTTCCTCGTGTATGGAATGTGAGTTGATGAAATGGTGATGGATAGTTGCTAATTCTTCTGCTGATGGTTTGGCTACGCCGATGTTTAGTTCCCGGAAACATTGGCGAGAGTCAGCAGAAATGATTTCTGTGTGGAAGTGCTGCGCAAGTTGAATAGCCAGATTGGTTTTACCAACTGCCGTTGGGCCACAAACAATAATGATGGTTTTTTGATCACGCAGCATGTTGCAAAGATGTGGATGTGCGTTGAAATTGAATCGCAAAACATTGAAGAGATATTTCACCCCTTCAGGGTTCAGAATTTTGACTTCGTGCGTTGACCGTAGGTTGCACCTACGGCTATAAATATGATAGCCTTCCAGGCTAATAAAATACACAATCGCGGCTCGTTGGAAAGTTATTGAACCCCTACAGGGTTCAGAATATTCGTGTGCTGTTCGGTACCGTAGGTTTCACCTACGGCTATGCATATTTTAGCCTTTCAGCCTAATGCCTGAGGCGGATTTCATTAAAAAAAATCTCTTACATTGAACAGTTCTTTCAAGCCCGAAGGGCTTACACTTTCATGGCCCCGGTTGTAAACGGGGGTACAAATCACGCAATCGTTTTCAACCCTGAAGGGGTTGAATTTGATGGTACGCAAGTGTGGAGGTGTTATTGAACCCATGCAGGGGTCAGAAAGTTTCTGGCATGTTCGGTTCCGTAGGTTGCACCTACGGCTATGCATATTTTAGCCTTTCAGGCTAATGCCTGAGGCGGATTTCATTAAAAAAAATCTCTTATACTGAACAGTTCTTTCAAGCCCGAAGGGCTGCAATTTGCATAGCCCCGTTTGTAAACCGGGGTATCGATGCACCCAAGTGTTACAACCCCGAAGGCGTGGAATTGACGATACACAGGCGTAATTAAAACGATGGCAATATTGATACATAATGTAATTGTGTTATCCAAACCTTGCAGTGTTCCGAACATCCATCGTTTTCATCCGTAGGTTTCACCTACGGCTATGAAAATGTTAGCCTTTCAGGCTAATGGCCTACAATGTCTACAAAACAATAAAAATGGGGTTACGAAAACTGAAAGCGGTTTCAAGCCTGAAGGGCTTTAATTTCAATAGCCCCGGTTGTAAACCGGGGTACAAATCACGCAATAGTTTTCAACCTTGAAGGGGTTGAATTTGATGGTACGCAAGTGTGGAGGTGTTATTGAACCCATACAGGGTTCAGAACATTCGTGGCATGTTTGGTTCCGTAGGCTGCACCTACGGCTATGCATATTTTAGCCTTTCAGGCTAATGCCTGAGGCGGATTTCATTAAAAAAAATCTCTTACACTGAACAGTTCTTTCAAGCCCGAAGGGCTGCAATTTGCATAGCCCCGGTTGTAAACCGGGGTATCGATGCACCCAAGTGTTACAACCCCGAAGGGGTGGAATTTGACGATACACAGGCGCAATTGAAACGATGGCAATATTGATACATAATGTGGTTGCGTTGTTGAACCCCTGCAGGGTTCAGAACATCTATCATTTTCATTACCGTATGTTTCACCTACGGCTATGAAAATGTTAGCCTTTCAGGCTAATGGCGAAGAATAGATAATACTCTAAAAAAAATGCAACCCGAAGGCTGCACATAATTTATTTCCCGAAATAAAAAAACCATTCATTTTTAATATTCCTCCTCGCGGCTGTCATCTGAACCGCCCATTGAATCGTCATTGTCTCCTTCCGTATCTAAATCGGTTTCGCTATCTGTTGCATGATCGCTTTCGCCCTCGTGGCTAAAGCCTTCGGCACCGGCGCTGAGGTCGTACTTTTCTTCTATGTCTACAAACTTATCGCCCAACAAACTCTTGGTGCCATACTGCGCTGGACCAATTCCTTCGGCGCGACTGGTAGAGGGATAACTAATACGTGCGCTCTCTTCTTTGCTTACGTTGATTAGTTCAACGAGGAAAGTCCAATTGCGGGTAAAGTCGTACGTGTAAATAAACTTCTGGCTTGGATCTTTAATTTCGGAACCAATGGTTGTCTCGCTCATGAGTAACGGCTCAACTTTATATGGCTTATCGTATTTCTCAAAAGTGATTTCGCGGCCACGTTGCCACAAATCGTTGCTGCGGTAGAAGGTTGCCTGGTGCTTGTTATCAAAATCGTATGACTTTAATATGGCACTATGCAGGTCGGCAAAAGTTTGGGTGTGCTTGATAACGATGTCTCTATAGATGCTATCATCTTCTTCGAAGTATGCTCTTAATTTTAGTACGGCCATTTCAGGGTAGAATTATAGATTTTAACCTTCTCAGGTGGATTATTCGCTGCGCTTCGTGTTCAGAATTGTACTTAACGCTGAAGTGTGCGACGCAACGATGCTAAATTAATGATCTAATGCTGAGTACCATCAAAATATCAGCCACCAAAGAAACGATATTAAAAGAACTCAGCCAACGGCTTGTAGCTGAAGCTCTTTTCCTTTGCGCAGCATGAATTGGAATGCAGCTTCATACGTGCCCGGTATCTCCCCATCTAATATGGCTTCGCGAATTGCGTCCTTTATTATGCCCACTTCGCGACCGGGCGCTAATGCAAATGTTTGCATGATCAGTTCGCCTGTAATAGGAGGTTGCCAATTGCGAATGCGATCACTTTCTTCTACCTCCTGCATACGTTGCTTTACCAGTTGAAAGTTTTGCAAGTACCGTTTTACTTTGAACTTGTTTTTGCTGGTGATATCAGCATTGCACAACAGCATGAGGGCATCAATGTCTTCGCCGGCGTCGAACAACAAACGACGTACAGCACTGTCAGTAATGTTTTCTTTTGTTAAGCCAATGGGTCGCAAATGAAGTTCAACCAACTTTTGCACGAACCGCATGCGATCGTTCATAGGCAGTTTCAGCTTTGCAAATATTTTAGGTACCATCCGTGCTCCCACTGCTTCGTGGCCATGAAAAGTCCAGCCATGACCTTCCTCGAACCGTTTGGTGGCAGGCTTTGCAATATCGTGGAGCAATGCGGCCCAGCGTAGCCAGAGGTCTTCAGTATTAACGCAAATATTATCGATGACCTGGAGAGTGTGATAGAAGTTGTCTTTATGCCCTTTGCCATCAATGTATTCTGCGCCGGCAAGCTCAACCATTTGCGGGAAAATGAGGTGCAACAAACCAGATGTAAAGAGTAATTCCAAACCAACGGATGGTTTATGCGTCAGCATAATTTTGTTGAATTCATCCGTTATGCGCTCCTGCGATACGATGCGGATGCGCTCTTTATTTGCACCAATTGATGCAAAGGTTTCGGGGTGAATGGTGAATTGTAGTTGCGCAGCAAAACGGATGGCGCGCATCATGCGTAATGGATCATCGCTAAAAGTTTGATCAGGGGCAAGGGGTGTACGAATGATGCCCGCGTGCAGGTCTTCCATACCGTGGAATGGGTCGATGAGGTCGCCATAGTTTTCATCGGCCAGGCTAATGGCCATGGTATTGATGGTGAAATCGCGTCGGTTCTGATCGTCTTCGATGGTGCCGGGAACTACCGCTGGTTTGCGGCTATCGAATTGATAGCTTTCTTTTCGGGCACCTACAAATTCAATCTCGAGATCGGGCAGTTTTATTTGGGCGGTACCGAAGGTTTTGAAGAAGGCGACGTGTGGTTTTGGTGAGAATCGTTGCGCCACTTTTTCTGCGAGTACGATGCCATCGCCCAGGCAAACCACATCTGCATCTTTGGTTTTACGACCGATAATTTTATCGCGTACAAAACCACCGACGAGGTAAGCAGGCATTTGTAATTCCCGTGCTGCTCCAGCTATTTTTTTTAAGATAAACGACTCCCTTTCGCTACATTCTATAAACATGATAGCGGCAAAGATAGTGTTGGAAGGTTGAGGAAGAACGGCGGTTGAAGGTGCGTTAGGTGACAGGTCGTTCCAATGATAACGACCGTGAAAAAAAATTGAACGATTAGGAAAGGCGAAAGGAAAGCCTTATTCAAATTCCAGTTCGTTGCAATTGTTTTCCCAAGTAATTTTTTCGATTAAATCTGACGCGTTGAAGCTGGCAGGCACATGTAGTTCTATACTGTTTAGCGCAGCAAAATTGGCTAGCGCATTCCTTGTTTCAGTAATTGAAAATTCAAGGTGGTTCTGTTGAAAGGGGTTATCTGGCGAGACGGCTACGGGAAACTGGAGCATAGTTGTATGGTTTGTTACGATGGTTAAAAAAAAGTTGGATACCTTATCTAAACAACAACTCTGCCTCGGCAAGTTGTTGACCTTACTTGCATAACAAATTTCAATTTTAGGCCAATTATGGCCGTATGACTTCCACAGTTCCCTCTATCCAGCGAATAATCGTGGATGGGTTGAAAACTAAATGGTCATTTTGCCGATAGTTTACCACATAATCCACAGTATCCTTTATGGCATCGCTTATTTCAGAAAAATTATGAGGTGAGGGCTGCTGGTGAAGGTTGGCCGATGTAGAGACAATGGGCTTTTTAAACCGCTTTAAAAGATGGCGGCAAAAATCCTCGTGTACTAGTCGGATGCCAATGGAGCCATCTTGATTTAATACCGTATCGGCTACGCCCAGTCCATTTTCGTAAATAACTGTGGTTGGTTTTGTAGTGGTTGCCAGGTAATCAAATACTGCCAGGTCGGGACTGGCAGCATATTGCAATACGTCGCGTTCGCTAGCCAGCAATACGAGAATGCCTTGATCACTACCACGATCTTTCAGGGTTAATACTTTTTTAACTGCAGCCGCATTGGTAGCATCGCACCCAAGGCCCCAGATCGTATCCGTAGGGTAAAGAATGACGCCTCCTGCTTCCAAAACCTTTAGACATTGTTCTATATCATTCGTGAAATCAACCATGCGGCGAAGGTAAAGCGCAACACCTCACTTAGAAATGAGAGAACCAAATAGTATTTACTTTGCAGGCTGATGAAAAAATTCCTGGTCATCCAAACCGCTTTTATTGGTGATGTGGTGCTCGCTACTGCACTTGTTGAAAAGCTGCACCTGCATTATCCTGGTGCAATGATCGACATGATGGTTCGCAAAGGAAATGAAGCGCTTTTGAGCCATCATCCTTTTATAAATGAAGTGCTGATCTGGAATAAAAAGCAAAACAAATACCGTAACCTGTTTGCCATGCTCGGTCGCGTTCGACAGAAGAAGTATGACACCGTTATCAATGTGCAGCGCTTTGCCGCCACGGGTATGCTCACCGTTTTATCGGGCGCAAAAAATAAGATTGGCTTCGACAAAAACCCATGGAGCTTTTTGTTTACCCGCAGCATAACACACGTGGTAAGCAGTACAGCCAATACCATCCACGAAATAGAAAGAAACCAACTTTTGATCGCCGAACTTACCGATGGTACGCCTGCAAAACCGAGACTTTATCCTTCTGCTAATGACTACGATAAAATAAAACCTTTTCAATCGCAGCCATACATCTGCATTGCACCTGCTTCTGTTTGGTTTACCAAGCAATTTCCGCACGAGAAATGGAGCGCATTCATTAGTGTACTTCCGGCTACTTACACTATTTACTTGTTAGGTGCTCCATCCGATATAGACTTGTGCCACGCAATAAAAAGCAATGCAACGCATCCCAATGTTGTAAGCTTTGCCGGGCAATTAAATTTCCTTGAATCAACTGCACTACAGGAAAAGGCCGTTATGAATTATGTAAATGATTCAGCGCCCTTGCACTTTGCCTCGTCCGTAAATGCACCGGTTACAGCGGTGTATTGTTCTACTGTTCCTTCGTTTGGGTTCGGGCCTTTATCGGATAAAAGTTTTATTGTAGAAACCAAGCTGCACCTTGATTGTAAACCCTGCGGTTTGCATGGACATAAGGCTTGCCCGCTAGGCCATTTTAAGTGTGCGTTGACGATTGAAAATGAGCAATTGTTTGAGGTGCTGGGGAGGTGATGAGCTTGCTTGAGTTGGTACTTGGAGCTTAACTTAAACAGGTTTCGTCAATTGGAGTACATCGCTTTTCTTAATGCCTGCTATTCACTTACCATAAACGTTGCAATAAAAATTTCCAGACCTTATTTGCTTACCAATTTGTTGATAGACGACTTTCTTACTTGCAATGCCGGTAACCAATTCATCATTATTTCAGCAATCAACAATGGCACAAATGAAAAGAAGTATTCGTTCACTACCCTGTTGAAAGTAGGGTCAGCAATGTCGCCGAATAAAAAGTTCATAGGAAATAGACCATCTATACGTACCGCTACAAACGAGATTACCGTAACATAGCTACGCACCATAAATTGCCGGTGTGCTTTTATATTCTTGTTTTTTATAGAATACAACGCCGCAATAGTGGTAAATAAAACGAGCGCAGCCAGAATGAAAAGAGAAACCCTGCAGGGCTGGCAAGTACTAATCAGTGAAAGCCGGAGTGCTGATAGCCCGGTAATTAAAGCACCCGATATATAGATCTTGCCGCTAATCCGGTGCAAGCGTATGTATTTTGTCCGTAGCGATTTCCAAAATTGCATCGGGCCGAGAAGCAGGGCGAATGTTCCTCCAAAAAGATGCGCCACAACCCAAAACTGGTTATTGAAAAAGGTGCTGCCAAAAAGTTTGCTTCTGTATCCACCAAAATAAACGAGCACATTCGTCATGTAGAAATACACCGACAGTGCAATTACTCCGATCCAAAATAATATGGTAAATAGGTTCTTAGTTGCTTGCATAAAGATTAGGGTTTACAGGTAGATGGCTGATAAACAAAGTACGATTTGTTCTTTCTTACCTTCTACCTCCGTTTCAATGGTGGGCAGTCAGTTGTGATTGAGGCCCTAGGTAATTTAGAAATGTGCCTATACCAGGTCACCACTCATCAGTGACCTGAATACAATTGACAAACGAAAAATTTACCTAACTCCCCAATAACCTTTTGACCTATTAACCTATTGACACAATGTCTTTTGACCAATGACCGATTGCCCCAATGACCAATTACCCCTACAATCTCCAATGCCTTATTTTGCACAAGCATTTAAACTATGTGATTGAAAATGATGAGGTGGATATTATTTGTGGCACTGGCAGTATGCAAACAGTTTGTGTTTGCACAGTCATCCCCAAAAGACAAACAGAACCTTTATGCATTTAACCAATTATTTGGCCTTGATTTTCCGAACCTTGAGTTAGAAGACACTTCAGGAAAGATCATCTCAACCGCATCATTCAAAGGGAAGACTATGTATGTAGATTTTTGGTTTACAGCCTGTCCGCCGTGCACCAGGCAAATACCGTATGCACATGCCCTGCAACAATTTTTTGCTCCGGATACCAACGTTGTTTTTGTAAACATCTGTATAGAAAATGTGGAGCGCAAAACAGCATGGAGAGAACTCATTAATAAGCATAAAATTGGCGGCATTCATTTGTTTTATGCACGCAACCGACCGCAAAAAGTAAACTTACTGCGAACCTATAAAGTCAATGATTTTCCTACCTATATGTTGGTGAGCAACGAAATGAAAATTATTGGGCATAACGCGCCAGCACCATCGGAAAGATATTGGGTGCAATGGGCCATTCAGCAGGCAACCTACAATGTGCCCTTGTCTGAAGCTTACCTAAAAACAAAGACGTCTTCCTTTCAGCATTTCCTATCAGAGAACCAAAAAAGGATAGACAGTTTACAGTGTGTGCAGTAAATGCTCCGGAACTTTTGCTGTGCAGCCGCCTATCCCCTTAATTTCGCAAAAAATTTTACATGGAATTGCAATCATTGATACAACAAGCCTGGAGCAGCCGCGAACTTTTGAAAACACAACGCTATGCCCAAGCAGTACGCGACGTAATAGAAGACGTAGATAAAGGCAGGTTACGCGTAGCTTCTCCAGGTGTAGATGGCTGGATAACTAATGAATGGGTTAAGCAGGCCATCCTGATGTACTTCAGTATTCAGCAAATGGAAACATTTACGTTGCCGCCATTTGAGTTTTACGATAAAATGAAATTGAAAAGCAACTACAAAGAATTAGGTGTACGGGCTGTTCCGCATGCGGTAGCAAGGTATGGCGCTTACCTGGCTAAGAATGTTGTACTGATGCCAAGCTATGTAAACATTGGAGCTTATGTAGATGAAGGAACAATGGTTGACACCTGGGCCACGGTTGGCAGCTGTGCTCAGATTGGAAAGGATGTTCACCTGAGTGGTGGCGTGGGTATTGGTGGTGTATTAGAGCCGTTGCAGGCAAGCCCTGTAATTGTGGAGGATGGTTGTTTCCTTGGTAGTCGTAGCATTGTAGTGGAAGGCGTTCACCTGGAAAAAGAAGTAGTGCTGGGAGCAAATGTTGTGCTGACGCAATCAACGAAAATTATAGACGTTAGCGGAAGCGAACCGGTGGAATATAAAGGCCGCGTACCATCAAGAAGCGTGGTAATTCCGGGCAGCTATATCAAAAAATTTCCTGCAGGAGAATACAATGTTAGTTGCGCTTTGATTATTGGTCAGCGAAAAGCCAGCACCGATTTGAAAACTAGTTTGAATGATGCACTGAGAGATTTTAATGTGGCGGTGTAGGTGGAAGTTTCGGGTTTGAAGTTTGAGGTTTGAGGTTTGACTGCAAGTTACCGGCCGACTATATTTTTTCATTTCCCATTTCCCATGTTTCATTTACATTTTTGAATTTTGAATTTTGAATTCCCATGAGCCAGCAAAAAAACGTATCCCTTCCGCTGGCTGGTTTTGTGATCACATTTATAGGGTCATTGTTATTTTCTACTAAAGCCATTATTGTAAAGCTTGCATTTGCAGCTACGCACACTGACGCAGTTACCCTGCTGGGTTTAAGAATGATTTTCTCATTACCCTTCTATTTGATTGCAGCATTTGTTGTGAGCAATAAAAGTGGTAATGTTCGCATGACCCGGCGCCAGTGGTTCATTGTAACAGCATTAGGCGTAACCGGCTACTACATTAGTAGCCTGTGCGATTTTGTTGGGCTTCAATACATTTCAGCGGGGCTGGAAAGGCTGATTCTTTTTCTGTATCCCACGTTTGCAGTACTCATGAATGCCTGGTTTTTCAAGCAAAAAATAGCGCGTGTTCAGCACGTGGCTTTGTTTCTAACTTATGTTGGTATAGGCATCGCTTACTTTGGTGAGCTGACTTTTGATGGTAACAATCCCAACTTTCTCTATGGCAGCTTTATGGTGTTTCTGTGTGCCGTTACTTTTGCCATTTACCTGGTGGGCAGTGGTAAAATGATACCGCATGTAGGCTCCACAAAATTTACTGCGTATGCTATGTTGGCCGCCACCATAGGTATCGTTGTACACAACATAGTAACCAGCAATCTTGCGCAATTAAATACCGGTAATGGTCTTTGGTGGTACGGATTGTTACTCGCCATCTTTGCCACCGTCATTCCATCTTTTTTGATGGCAAATGGAATGAAGAAAATCGGCTCTAACAACGTGGCGATTATCAGTAGTATCGGGCCCGTTTCAACCATTTTACAAGCACACTTTATTTTAGGCGAACCTATGTTGCTGGCTCAGATCGTTGGCACACTACTGGTTATTGCCGGTGTGGTTTTAATTGGATGGAAGAACAGGCCGATAGCAGTTGGGTAACGAAAAAATTCATTGCTGATCGTCAAATATTACCCGCAGGTATATCGAGTCTGTACTCAGTCCGCATTGCCTTACTCTATCAACTGTTTCCAGTAAAATTTTTTGGGCATCTTGTTTCCTGCTTCTTGTATTCTTCGGGAATAAACACTTGTCGAATACGAGCAATTAAATGAAATTGGAAGCAAACGAGCATTGCTATGCTTTACATTTACAGGTATAGCTGTGGCCGAAAAAATTGAGCAATATGGAACAAAAATTTAAGGGTAAGGTAGTATTGATTACCGGGGGATCGAGAGGTATTGGCCGTGCATGTGCGCAACTATTTGCAGCACAGGGTGCACGGGTAATCATCACTTACAAATCCAACAGAGAAGAAGCAGATCATACGTTGGAACTCATGGGTGATGGGCAACAACATATCGCGCTGCAGCTTGATAGTTCTCAACCGGGTTCGATCGAATCTTTATTCAACGTTGTGTTGGAAAAATATAATCGACTGGATGTGCTGGTAAACAACGCCGGTATTTTTAAAGAGCACAAGATTGATTCAATCTACTTTGATGGATGGCAGCAAGCATGGAAAGAAACGATTGATACTAACCTTATCGGCGTAGCCAATATGTGCTACTTCGCCGCCAGGCAAATGATACAACAGCAGTATGGTAAGATTATAAACATTTCGTCGCGTGGTGCATTCCGGGGCGAGCCGGACCATACAGCCTATGGCGCTAGTAAAGCGGGCCTCAATTCTTTAACTCAATCACTTGCCGTAGCGTTAGGCAAACACAATATAGTGGTTGGTGCCGTAGCTCCCGGCTTTGTGCAGACGGATATGGTGGCGGATTTTCTGGATAGCGAGGTTGGTGAAATGGTGAAGGCTCAAAGTCCGTTTAACCGCGTAGCCACACCCGAAGAAGTGGCAAGAGTGGTTGCCATGTTTGCGAGTGATGGTGTTGAGTTTATGACGGGTGGAATAGTGGATGTAAATGGAGCGTCGTATTTGAGGACGTAAGGCGTAGAATCAAAAAAAGGAGGTATTAATTTCCTGTTGTTCGAGGTATTACCACAGAATCAAAAAAGGAGCTATTGCTAACTCCTTTTAAAAGTGCCCAAGACTGGATTCGAACCAGCACATCCTTGCGAACGCTGCGACCTGAACACAGTGCGTCTACCAATTTCGCCACTTGGGCCTGTAACAATAAGAACAATTCAATTGATCGATAGCTGAATAAAAACTCAATCATCAATCAACTTCTTTCAGGGTGGCAAATATAATGAGGAGACCGCCAAGTTGTTCACGAAATATGGCCGATTGAATAATTTATTAACCCGGCTAACCTTTGGCTTTATGCGCTCTTCCTTTCCTACACCACCATCAAACTGCAACCACGCACATCACTATTATCTACTCTGCCAAGTATTTTAAAACTACCATCAGGGTATACATTGGCAGCATCATCTGTGGCAATAAAACTGCAGCTGTACAAGTTGGCAAGATCAATCACATTCACCACTCCCCGGCCTTGTGTTTTTATGTGTAAGGGATCATCTTCATCGCGTACCAGTACTTTCATCCAGGGCACTGATGAAAATATTCCCTCACCATTTGAATAAGCTTGAGATAATAGTTCAGTCATCCCATATTCAGCGTGCACTTTATTAATTCCTAATTGCGTTTGCAAAATGGCATGTACCTGTGGCCGTATCAACTCCTCTCTCCTACCCTTCATGCCACCTGTTTCCATCACGGTGGTATAGTTCAGTTGCATAGGGAAAGCTTCCGCAAAATCAAGCAGCGCAAAGGTGACACCAATGAGCAAGGCTGGCTGTTGGCGCTTTTCCAGTTCTAACAACACGTCATGCAATTCCGAGTAGTTGTACAGATAAAAACCACTTTGAGGGTGTTTTGACCGCTTAACCAATTCATCCACCATCATTACCAGTGACGAGTTGCTTCTCTCCAGGTAAGATGGCAGCAGTCCAAGAATGCACCAATCCCTTACATCACCATAAAACTGCTGGAAACCATTTAAAAAACTTTGCCGATAAAGCCCGAGGTCTTTTACATGATGTTGACTATTGATGGTTTCAGTTGTACCGCTGCTCTCAAAAATTGTTGCTGCTTCAAAAGCAGTTGTCTTTATCTCCGCCGATTTAAACAATGAAACAGGAAGAAAAGGTATTTGCTCTACCATTTGAATACCTGCGACATCCACGTTCAAATTTTTGACCCAGGTTTTGTAAACCTCATTGTTTTCATATTGAAACCTAAAGACCTCAAGCGCCAGTTGAGAAAATTTCTGCGGCGTTACTGAGAAAATATTGTTAACAAACCCGTTTGTATCCATTTGCTGATGAAGTGTTTTAGCTAAATTTGAAAGCATAAATACAAAGCATGAAGACAAAGATATTGCTAAGCCTGTTTGTGGTTGTTTTATTGGCGGCTTGCAGCAAAGATAAATTCAACACTGCTCCTACACTTACATTTAAATCGGCTGGAAATAAAACAATTGCCCCCGGAGGATCGCTACAAGTTGTTTTTGAGATAACTGACAAAGAAGGAGACATCAGCAATACCCTTTTTTACAAAAAAATCAGAACCAACCGCAACCCTGTACGGCCACAGGATGATCTCGGAAGAGACTCGCTCACCTATCCTATTCCGGCGGCGCCCAATACTCGTTCCATTTCAATGGAACTAAATCTCACTTATCCTTTATTGCAATCCACATTGAGAAGAGAGCCAGATAGCCTGACTCTTCAGTTCTGGATCATCGACAAAGAAAAAAACAAAAGCGAAGTGTACAATCTTGAAAGAGTTGTAGTAATCAAGTAACCGCTACCAGTTGAAAAACCTGGTTCGCATACTTTCTTTCGGGAACATTTTTTACGGAATATGTGCCGTATTTATGTGTATAGAAAGCAACTTGCTGCAGCGGCTTTCAATTAATCATTTTCCTTTTTACCTCCTCATTTTTTTCGGGTCATGGATTTACTATACCATGATCTACATCCGTGCCAGTGCTGCCAATGCACGATCCCCTATCAACGATTGGTATCGCGACAACCTGCCAACCTTCAAAAGAATTTTGCTCGCCGTCATCGTTCTTGAATTGGCTCTGTTTGTCTTTTTCATCGATTTTCATTTTTTCACCATCAAACACATCACTTTCACACAGTGGCTGTTGCTGGCATCTATACCTATTTCCGGCGCCTTGTACACGTTCGATCTACCCTTTTCGTTTCTAAAAAAGTTCAGGCTGGTAGGTTGGCTCAAGCCATTAATCATCGGCTACACGTGGTCAGGGTGGATTACTATCTTTCCTATTATTGGCTGGCAAATGCAATACGGTGGAAATGATCAACCCGTATTTCCTAACTTCTTGTTGTGGCTACAAAACTTTCTTTTCATCACAGTACTAGCCATTATTTTCGATGTAAAGGATTACGAAATCGACACCCGAAAATCGCTCAGAACATTACCTGCTCAATGGGGCATAAAAAATACCTACCGCTATTTCATTCTTCCCGGAACACTACTTTGCATTGCTGTGAGCATATGGTTTCAGTGGATGCAACAATTTTCGTTTTCGCAAATTATCGTTCAACTCATACCTTTCGGGCTGTTGTTGGTGGAGGCAATACGTCCACCCAAACATCAATCTATATTTTATTACCTGGTGTATATTGATGGCTTGATGTTATTGAAAGCAATCTTCGGCATTATTAGTATACAATATTTTTAAAAGAATAAACATGTCAAAAAGTAAAAAAAGCACGGCTAAGTCAACCTCTGTGTTAAATGAAGAATCAAAAACTTTCTTACGCAATTACCTCAATAATCCTTCGCCGGTTGGGTTCGAATATAGTGGCCAGCGCATCTGGCTCGATTACCTGCAACCTTACATAGATGAACAGATGGTTGACCCCTATGGCACAGCTGTTGGCATCATCAATCCCGGGCAACCTTTTAAAGTAGTGATAGAAGCGCATGCTGATGAGATCAGCTGGTTTGTAAATTATATCACCGACCAGGGATTGATTTATTTGAAGCGTAATGGAGGTGTCGATCACCAGATTGCCCCGAGCATGCGCGTGTGGATACATGGCAAGAAAGGATTAGTCAATGCAGTGTTCGGATGGCCAGCCATTCATACGCGACTCACTAACCCAGAGCAGAAAGAACCACAACCTAAAGTAGAGTCACTTTGGCTAGACTGCGGAGCACGAACAAAGCAGGAAGTGGAAGATTTAGGCATACACATTGGCTCGGTTGTTACCTACCAGGATGGCTTTGATGAGCTGGCCTACAATTACTATATCTGCCGCGCTATGGACAATCGCATCGGCGGGTTTATGATTGCGCAGGTTGCCCGTTTGCTAAAGGAAAACAAACAAAAACTTCCATTTACCCTTTACGTCGTAAATGCCGTACAGGAAGAGATTGGACTGCGTGGCGCAGAAATGATTGCACGCCGCATCAAACCAAACGTAGCCATCATTACAGACGTAACGCACGACAGTACCACGCCACTGATCAACAAGCAAATAGAAGGCGACTGTAGCTGCGGTAAAGGACCGGCTTTATGCTATGGGCCTGCAGTGCACAACAAGCTGCTGCACTTTGTAGAAGACGTGGCACAGAAAGAAAAAATCAGTTACCAAATGCGCACGGTTAGTCGCAGCACGGGTACTGATACCGATAGTTTTGCGTATGCAAATGATGGCTGCCCATCGGTACTCATTTCAATCCCATTACGTTACATGCATACCACCGTAGAAATGCTGCACAAAGATGACATTGAGAATACCATCAAGTTGATGTATGCTTCGTTGGTTGCGCTGAAACCAGATACCAACCTGAGTTATTTATAGGAGATTATTTATGTGTTCTGCTATATGTGAGTAGCCGGCATTTGAAGGTAAATGGGGCATCGTTGTGTCACTCACTTGTACGGTAGATTCTTTACTGAGCAACCAAGTTCGAACAAAGTGATTAGCTGCAAAATCAATCATTAGAACAAGTGCCGGCGCTTAATACCGCTGCATAATACTCACTAACTTTTTGTAACTATGCGGAGATAACTTCTCCGCATTTTGTTTTTAAAGCAAGTATACCAACACAATAAATGGATGTTCGCATGGATGACTCTTTTCGTCCTTGGCCAGCTATTCATTAACTATAAACACGGCGTGGTGGCGTCTCCATTTTTACATTATGCCATGTATAGCGATGTAATAAAAGTAAACACCAACTATCCTGTATTTGAAGTGACGGTGAACGGCAAATTGTTACAAGGAAAAGGCTATCGTCCGCAGCAGTGGGATAAAATTCTGCTCCCACTTTACTATTTCAAAAACATTAATGCGCTCAGCAATAAAATGTATCATTCAGATATTAAACGATTGATGACTGCAGCGCATCTTTCACCAAATGATGCACGATTCATTCAGCAATGCCATGCTGAACAATTCACCGAGTGGTACATAAGTTATCTGCAAACAATCATCAACCAACAGGTAAACATTTTAGATATTCGTTACCATACCTATCATTTCAATGGTCAGCTACTCACCCCTACTGATACTTCTTTTCTCTTCTCGCAGCTATGCAATTAACCCAACATCATAGCAAACATATAGCGGTAGGGTACTGCATCATTTTTTATGTGCTGGCTGTTTTTAAATGCTGGAATGGCCTGTTCCTCTTCCAGGTAAAGCCACACCTGTACAACACACGTTTCGATTTTGTAACCTGGCTTTTAATGGACACCGGCATTCATCAATGGCTGCTCAATAACCCTAACGGCTGGATGCTTTTCGATACGCTGTTTTACATCACACCCCTCTTCTTTATCTGTAGTTTTTTTTACAAACAAAAAGCAGCTGCGATCGCTGCAGCACTCATGCTCGTCACCAATTGGATCTACATACAGTGCTTCACTTTATATCCCACCAATAGTATGGAGAGCTATACCGCATGGTTGCTATTTCCGTTTTTGTTTATGATGACAAACATGCGCAGCTTCTACTTTGTACTGCATGCACTCCGTTATTTTTTCCTGTTCTTTTTTATGTCTGCCGGCATTTGGAAAATAACACAAGGTGCAGTGTTCAATGTAGAGCAGATGAGTGGCGTGCTACTTTTTCAGCATGCGGAATATTTAACCAGTTCACCAGGTGACTGGTACAGTAAGTTCATCTATTGGGTGGTTCAGCACCCCGCGATTGGTCATTCTATTTATATCGCCGGAACAATTCTCGAAGTTGGTTTCGTCATCGGTTTCTTTACCAAAAAATACGACACCTTTTTATTGGTAGGCTTTGCTCTATTCCTTCTTTTCGACATTCTATTGATGCGCATACACTATTGGGAAGTAAGTGCCTTCCTGCTTACACTTTATTATTCTAAATACACTCTGCCGATCATAGAAAAACAAAGCTCATCATCTATTTCACTTCACTGAAATGTACATAGATGATGAGCTTGCCTGATTGCCAATCGGCTGATACTATAATGAAACGATCTTAATTAAAGTTCCCTGTGCTACCCTGTCTGTCAACTTCATTCCGTTAACTATGGCCAGTTCTTCCAGCCGTGCTGCCGGTGTTTTAAAAGATCTCAACACCTGGTCGAGCGTACCGGCTTGCGCAACTGCTTTCACATGAATTCGCTCAGGCTTTTTATTCAGTTTACCCGCATCTGTCAAGGTTCTAAAATTTTGCATCGTGTTGGTAAAAGTTTGCTGGTAACCGCCAAAAGAATTTGAACCTGTAACGCCAACGAGTAAGTAGAAATTATTGTTTTGTTGAATGACATAAGACAAGGTTCTTACGACTTCCTGCTGTTGTTGTTGTTGCTGCTGTTGCTGTTGACCTTCTTGTGGCAACTGATCGGCAATCATTACAATTGCAGGCAAACCATTCACATTTGTCTCTCGGGATTCACGTACAGTTAGCCCATAATTTTTTACCACATTGGAAGCTGCTTCTTGTAAGGAAGTTCCTTGCGCAAGCGTAAGAAGCATCATGGCCTTGCCATCTTCAGGCGCCATTTGAAATGCTTGTGGGCTATTTTGATACTTCCACCCCATTGGAATGGGAAATTGAAATTTCAATTCTGGATGATAAAAAACATTTGCTTCCACAAATCCCTGTTTTGGATCAGCGCCATAAATTAAACCTTCAATCCGCTTCAAATATTCATTGCGGTTTACTTTCGGATTGGTCAGATTTAATTCTTTTTTCCACTCGGCTGCCAATTTTGCTACGGCAATATTTCTATCCCCGGGGTTTGGATGGGTAGATAAAAATGTAGGGATTGCACTCGCACCTGCTTCCTCCGATTTTCTTTCAAGCGTAGAAAAAAAGTCAGCCATTTCAGAAGCGTCATACCCAATTTTAGAAGAATATTCCACGCCTAGTTTATCCGACTCGCGTTCTGCATCCCGTCCAAATTTTAACAGCGCTAAGCCCAAACCCTGGGACGCCGTTTCTGCAAACCGTGCAAACTGTGGAGAAATGATAGCTCCTGCAATAATGCCCAGTTGACCGAGCAACTGGTTGCGTTGTTGCGCTACGGAGTGTCTTGCGGTAACGTGTCCTATTTCGTGGCCCAGCACACCAGCAAACTCTGCTTCGTTGTTAAAGTGCGCCATGATTCCCCTGGTAAAATATACATATCCGCCGGGCACTGCAAAGGCGTTTAATACATCAGAATCTACTATTCTAAAATGCCAGTCTAATTGCGGCCGATGCGAAATGGCAGCCATTTCGGTTCCCTTTTGGGCAATATATCGCTGCAGTGAAGAATCGGGGTATACACCAAATTGGGCCACCACTTGTGGATCGGATTCTTTTCCCATAGCTATCTCCTGTGCTTCCGACATCAGTACCACTTGCCTTTTGCCCGATACCGGGTTGCGCGCACATGAGTGAAGGGTGAATGCAAATACTCCCGAATAGATTGCTAAGGCTAGATATTTTCTCATTTGGATCTCTTTAAATTTTGATACTTACGATGAACTATATGCAACACAAATGCCACCGATAAAAACACAGCTGATCAGCTAGCCGATATTCAACAGCTTCAACCCTATTTGTGTAAAGTTTTATTGCCAGTAGAATGAAAACAGCAGGCAAAAAAATACGATAATCCAATATGGAGCAATCCAACCCTGCGCGGTAAACTAGTTAGTCGATCAACTTTTTAAAAGTTGTCATTCCCTCGTATTCCTCCTTTTTAAAATCCATTACTTTTAAAAACTTTGCATGTGCCTTGTGTACTATCTGGCGATAGCAAATTTCTCTTACACCCTTTCCCACCAGGTATTTTCTTTCCTTGTCAAAAATGAATTTACCCACCTTATAATCGCGGTAGCGGGGAACGGTATAGTTAATCTTGACTTCAGCAGAGCCGCTCTCGGTCAGTTTAGCCACAAATACATTTGCAATCACCATATCGCGCAACACTGCAAAGCGAATGGTATCCTTGGGGTCAAGGTGATAGAACTGAGGAAAATATGTTTTGATGTCTGCTGCATGAAATGTGAGAAATTTTTCAATCATCTGGTCGTCGGCATCAAATTCTATCATGTCAAAATTCTCCCTGGTGTTATAAATTTTATATAGATAATAGATATTGATAAGCAGCAAGGTTCCATTGGTAAGAATGATGGGGTATGCCTCAATAAAAATACCATAGGCCAGGAAAGAAATGTTTCCGAAAGAGTTGATCCATCTAAACTTCAGATCATTATTAACCAACAAAGAAATCGCAAGGAACACAGAGGCCAAATACCCAATGAACGGAATAAATTGGTTCATACAAAAATTAAGGAATACAATAATGATAGGTCAAAGTAGTGGTTGGGCAAAACTAACCATTAAGAAGACCTACTTCCATGAAAAATTAATGCTGAGTTGGTTAAACATATTCTGCTGATAAAAACCAGTAGCGTACCTCACTTGTAAATCACGCAATAGCAATCCGCCACCCATCGACAATCCGTTTAAGCCGTTTGCCGTATTGTATACATTCAGGTCATTCCTCCTTAGGAAATTGTAACCGAGGGTAAACTCTAATTTGTCTTTTACGTAAAACTGGGATGCAAACACCAAATGCGTCAATACCTTTTCCATGGTAAAGTTTTTACCTTTAAAATCATCGGCTCCTTCGCTTGCTAAAAAGGAAGTGTCATTGTAAAAAACATTTAACCGATGTAGGTTATGAGCCGTTAATGAAAATTGAACAGGTGCATTTTTGAACCGTTTAGTAATGCCGGCCTGCAGATCAAAAGGCAGTTCTTCTTTTTGATTGCTGCCATTGTAGGTTCGCAATTGAGTACCTATATTTTTTACCACAACTGCTGCATGCATTCCTTTAGTTGTATCGCTGAACGTTAGGCCGATGTCTGCAGCTATACCATTACTTCTATACGATCCGTATGATGATTGAATAAACTTTAGCGTGGCCCCATAATGCCAATATGCTTTGTGTCGACGGCTGCTCATGATTTGCACAACAAAATCATTTGGCTTAAAATTGCCCAGTTCATTACCTGCAGCATCTGTTTGAGGCAACCTACCGTAATCAAAATAACTAACTCCAAGCGCAACCGTAGTTTTTTGGCGCTCTGCAAACCAACCACTGGTTAAGCTATAATTTCTAATGCCTCCCACCATTAAGTTGATGGAGTTATTTACCTCGGCATGATGTGAACTTCGTAGTAGAGATGGATTATGAAAGGCAAGGCTAATATCGGAAGTGATATTTGAAACATTGACACCGCCTAGTGCCGAAAGTTGAGCGGCATTCGGTTGTTTTAAAAAATTGAATACGGCATTTCCACCTAAGGTCTGAGCTGCCAAAGGAAAAAACATTAGAAGTAAAAATCCTACAAACAGGCTACGAAGCATACCGCCAAATTACCTGCTTATGTCTATAACAGGACAAACTTTTTAAAACCCATTACGAACTTATCATTCTAAAACCTGCGTCCGATGTGGGCATATGTATGTCTGTAATAGTAGCTGCAGCTTTTCTCCAAAGGCTATCTTCGGTGTTCAATATCCAATACCAATTGAAGACAATAAAAATCCAATTTTCGAAGTAAGACTATCCAATCCAATTCTACTAAACCACGTTGTTGTCCAATGCAAATCCTTGAAAAACCAAAAGGCTAACATGGAAAACAAAAATCTTATCCCACATTTATTGTGGGATTTTTTTTTGCCAGAACCCGCACCCAGCAAGCGTTTCAGCAACCCTTAACAGTTTATTTTAAAATACATTTGGCTGATATAACACCTGCCATTACATTTGCACCCATATCGCGAAGTAGAGCAGCGGTAGCTCGTCGGGCTCATAACCCGAAGGTCCCTGGTTCGATCCCAGGCTTCGCAACAAAAAGACCTCAAGTGAGGTCTTTTTTCTTTTAGGTCATCTCAAACTAATTCATTTTTTCATCTTCGTGACAGCTTCTCAGGCTACAACACATACATCGTCGTCGGCCAATAAAGGCAGATTGTGAAAACGCTGAACTATTCGTGCCACCACTACTACATCTCTTTGGCAATAATCAACAATGCGCTGAATATCTTTTTCCTTGTAATAAACATGCTGAACCATGCTGCCATCTATACCATCTTTGCTTGATGGCACACCCAAAACATTAGCGAGTAGATTAAGAGACGTATAGTTTTTATAATCTCCAAACTTCCACCATTGAAGCGTGTCAACCATTTTTATTTCCCATGGCTTAGCACCGTGAATTTGCAGGTAAGGCGGCAATTGAATGTTGTTAATGATCATTCGCCGACAAAGAAACGGAATATCAAACTCGCGAATGTTGTGACCGGCGAATTGAAAATTTGGTTTTACTGCGTGGTACTTATCCACCAACTCAATAAACGATGTGAGTAAATTCTTTTCATCATCGTTACATATGCTTTTTAGCTTCATGCATTGTTTGCCGCTTTTGTCAGTGTACAGGTAGCCGGTGGAGATGCAAATAACCTTGGCAAATTCAGCGAGTATTCCGGCCTTCTGATCATACAGTTTAGCCTCGTTTTCGTTTTCTGGCACACTCTTTGAAATTTTGTCGAAAAAAAGACGAGCCGTTTCTGCAGGCAATTCTGCATGTTCGTATTGCGGAACGGTTTCAATGTCAATAAACAACAGATCGTATATACCCTGGATATTTATCATCAACAAAGATTTTTTCTACTAAACAAAAACAAAGAAATATGGCTTACACTCCTCAAACTACAACAACAACTACTCCGCAGGCGCCACGCAATTCGGACAATCGTAAAATTATTTATGGCGTTTTGATCGCGGCGCTACTTGGCACATGGGGGTACCTAATATGGGACAAGAGTAAATCTACTGAAAGCTACACCCAATTGCAAACTGAGTATACCAACAAAGATTCATCGCTAAGCCAGATAAGACAAGAGTACGACGATGCGCTTGCCCGCCTGGACACCGCCACTGGAAACAATACCAACTTAGAAGGTGCTTTAGCAGAACGTAAAACGGAAATTGATCGCTTGAAGACTCAGATTAAAGGAATTACCAGCAAAAGCAATGCATCAGCCGCTGAGTTGACCAGAGCGAAAGCTTTAATCAACGAACTTAACATGCGTATTGATGACATGTTTGCTGAAGTGGCCAGGCTTAGGGGTGAAAACGAACAGTTGGCTACCTCTAACAAACGCCTGAATGTAGAAAAGCAACAGCTATCAACTGAAAGGTCTCAGCTACAGGAAAACCTTACTACTGCTGAAACTGAGCGCCGCAATGTTGAAGACATCGCGTCTACCCTTCGTGCTACTAATATGAATATCTTGCCAATTGATCTTAGAAACAGGGGTAAAGAGAAGAATACGAGTACCGCAAAAAGAGTTGACTTGCTTCGTGTAAGCTTCGATTTAGATGAGAACCGCATTGCTTCAAGTGGTACGAAAGAACTATTTGTTTCAGTGATTGCACCCGATGGCACACCGGTAACAATGAGCAGCGGCAGTGGCACTTTCGACACCCGTAACGATGGCACCAAGACGTATACTAATAAAGTAGTAGTGCCTTACGAACAAGGCAAAAGAAGCACTGTTAGTTTTGATTGGAAACAAGATGCACGTTACCAATTAGGTGAATACAAAATAGAAGTTTACCATAATGGATTTAAAATTGGTGAAGGCAAAAAATCGCTAAAGAAGGGTGGACTTTTCGGATAGTACACTTGAAATTTGAAATAAGTATAAAAGGCTATCGCTCATGCGGTGGCCTTTTGTTTTACAGAATTGCCCTAAGTGATGCACGACCTATATGGATTGATCTTGTTTCGCCAAGCTTTCTTCCTTCGTATTGAAAACTCACTTCAAGATTATTACCTAACCGGCGTGTAAGATCAAGGTTCCATAAGAGGTTCCTGCCCGGCAGAAGTGCATCCAGCATAATGTAGCTCACCGTGCTATTTACCTGTCCCGTATAACTAATAACATTATAAGTGAATTTACCCGTTAAACTGGTGTTGTTTACGGCGTTGTATTTACCCTCCAAATTAAAGGCGTTGCTAACGGAGCGTTCTCCGCCATACTGAGGTTCGTTTGTGCGTTGATTGTACAGGTAACTCGACTGAACGCGATAATTAGTGCCCTTCGTAAAAGTAAACCGAGGTTCAAATGATAAATTTTTGAGGGCGTAATTGCGATTGGAAAACTTAGGTGTAGCCAATGAATTGGTTCCTGCGCGTTGGATGAGTTCAATGGTATACTGTCGCGCTATGGTCCATCGACCCTTCATAATCCATTCGTCTAACCTGCGCGTTTCAAAACCATACGTAAGTAAGCCTCGGTTGAAGTTTATATTATTCGTTACATCTACCCCCCACCGTGTACTAAAACGATTGAACGAAAGTGTGTTGGAGATAATGTTGTTCACCGTAAGTAAAGCTGTGTCATTCACATTCCCCTTAAATGGATTGAAGAGCACACTACCTGTTGCAATCTCTTTTACATTTACCTGGAAGGCGGATTGGATATTGAACCGGCCAACCAAGTCACCTATTTTCTTCTTGCGAAAAGATGCAGAGAGCATCCTAGGATTAAGTGATATAGTGTAGTTGAACTGGGTGTAGTTCGCTTTTACAAAGTCATTGGTCGGTGTAAAAATCCGGATGTATTTAGCCTGGTCAGGATACAACGCTATTTCAAATTCATTCAGTTGCGGAATGCTATCGCTGTTGTAATCATTCCAGGTAAACTCGCCCCTGCCCGCGGGCACCTGTATGTAGGAAAAATCTCTGCGTTGTTCTTGTCCTGAGCCTATTTCGTACAAAGCATTTCCGGTAATAAAACCCTTCATTTCATTGATGGCATATTCCACCCGGCCCAGCAATGAATTCTCCGGTTTTAAATTGGTTAGCCTGCTGTTGATTACCTGTAGTTGCCTGTAGGTAATATTCATGCGAACCTGGTGCTTGGCATTGGCCAATAACTCTGTCGTAAGATTGAAATTGTGGCTCCTGTCAACCTGCTCTAAGGTTTTCGCTACGGGCAGTTTATCCGAACGGGTAAAATAGGTCAGCGCAAGCCGGTTTTCTTTAGCCTGGTTACTTTTAATAAAGGCAGAGACAGTTGTAAATGCAAAGCTTAACGGAGTAACAATTCCGGATTGATCTTTCAGCTCATTATGCTCCTGCAGATAGCTTCCGCCAATGGAAATATTTTTTAAGCGAGTTAAAATCTTGTTTAATTCAATAGTTGGCCGAAGAAAGAAACCATTGTTTTGCGTAGACTGAATGGTGGTTAGATTGAATACATTTTTAAACTGCCATCCTTTAATATCGTGGTTGTGAACCAATGAATGGCGAACGCCCTGGTAAGTACGGTTACGCAAATAGCTGGTCGCCGTGTATTGCAAAGAATTGGCTTTCGCATCAGTAAGTTCGATTGACCCAAATGACAAGTGCTCGAAGGCCTGTACTGGTTGGAAAGGCAAACCCCAGTCCCTATAAAATTCAACTGAACGCAAACGCTCCAATGGTCGGAAACGCTGATCCACGAATTCGTACCCTGCAGCGGCTTTAACGTTAAACTTTGTATGCCCCACATTATTAACGGTAAAATTTCTTGAACCAAGTACGCGTCCCGCTAAGCCCTTGTCGTTTTCTTTGTCGATGACAGAAAAAGTATTTATGTCGCTATTAGATAGCGCCAACTCTGCTTTAAACTGGGTACGGCTGTCCAGATCATACACTCCCCCGATCGTCACCATCTGTTGTTTTTTAGGCGTAACCAACAGCGAAGCGGGTTCAAAATTACCTTGGGGAATTCCGTTTACTGGCGCTACCCATCTATACACCTTACCATTCGCCCCATTGAAATTTGAAATATAATTACCCCTATTTACACCTACATCAGAGAAGCTCAGGTTATATCGTGCGCTGTCTTTATCATTTGAGAAAACATAAATAGTGTATGCGATTCCATTCATTACCGTGTCTCTTTTGGCATACAAAATTTTACCTAAAGCGAAAGTATCTAGTACAGCATTGGGGAAATAAGCATTGCGCGTGTTGTCGCCAATACTATTTAAAAATTGTTTCTGTTGCGGGTCAAGCTGCTGGTTAATGGGTGAACTTTTCGAATCGGCATTACTATAAGCTGCTATGTTTATCTGCAGCTTTTTGTTGACCACAGTTTGATTCGATGCATATAGAAATGAGTTGAGATAATTACGGTCGGCATATTCAAATTCAACCTGTATTCGCACATCTTTAGTAATCATGCGCCGCGGCGTAAAGGCAATTTCTGCTGTATTATAATTGATTACATAGTCTTGATCTTCCCCACGCTGCAGTAATACGCCGTCTAAAAAAACGCGTTCTGTACCGGCTAATACAATAAAGAAGAATTCATTATTTGCTCCCTTCAATCGGTACGGACCCTGGTTACCTTCCTGCAATTCCAAAATGTTACGGGTAAATTTTCCCTTAGCCACTGCCCCGCTTATCAGCAAATCGTTTTTAGCTACCGCACCTAAACGCGTTGACTGTCCATATGAAAGTCCTTGCAGCCTTTTATAAAAAGACAAGTAATGATTTTGATTTTGCCGAAGATCTATATCACCAAGATTGATTTCCCAACCGCGTTTTTTAAACTGCAGCCATACCCTGTCAAACTCATTTAGCTGCTGTGTAGTACCATCAGGTTGAATAGGAATATTGTTATCCGTGATTGCGGCCGCCACCTGTATGCTGTCACCAATTAATCCACTGAGTTGCAGGTTGAACTGAGAGTTAAGAACCACGTCCTGGTTGTTGCCAAAACTGAGCGCCCTGCCAAAGCTACCGTTGTAATCCATTTCACCAAACTGGAATAGAGAGTTGGTAGAAGGCTGCTGGCCGCTTCGGTTGAACACAAAGGGTTGCGCTATAAAGTTGTTCATCACACTATCGTAGGTAAATCGTTGTGCAACTGAATTTACCTTATAAGGAAAAACGCGGTAACGTATCACAACGCTATCCCGCTCAATAGGTCTAGTCCATTTTAAAGTTGCCTTTACCCAATCTAATTGATAGTAGGAAGTATCGAAATCAGCGATACTCAAAGTGTTGGGAACAATAGACAGAGAATCCAAAACCACGGACTGGTTGGTAGCAATTGTTTTGCTGCGTAAGTTACTATAGCGTAGTGGTTGCGACTTCACAAGTGCAGTAGACGCAACCACAAGGACTACGGAAAGTATAGATCGTGCAAACTTCAAATGTTAGGAAACTTCAGCGTAAACATCAAGACATAAAAATATTACAGTTGCGGTTAATGGTAAGACAAAAGAATCGTTGCACCGCTGCAAACGTGAGCAATTTAAACTTAGTTGTTTTTATGGTTTTGAATGGACAAATCACTGAATGAACCGATCTACTTATTAAAAATGTTGGAAGCAAATGGTGGCCCTTCGCTTATCAAAAAGGCCACTATGTTTCCTTAGAAACGATCATCGAATGAGCTCTCGATTTATCTGATACCGGCAGGTGCTTCAGTCTAAGCAATTTAAAAAAAGATTAAATGATTGAATAGAAGTCATTAATCAATAATTTACGCAAGTATTCTTCAGACGGTTGCTACGATTACATTTTTTACGAGGATGAAAACTAGGGCCTAAGAAAAATATTTAGTTGATACAATATTCTTTTTTTAAAAACGTTTGACATTAAACCCCCAGCCAAATGATTAAAATCTTTAGAAAAAAAGTGTCTTTCCAGGTTCACTTCAACAAAAAAGATGAAGGAATCTTATTCGGCGTTCAAAATTTTGATGGCCAATTAGAACTAGGAAACCAAACCGTTAACGTCACTGAAATCGGTTTCTTACTTTTTAGTATCGGCATCATTATCAGCGATCTGAGCTAGTGTTTTTACCCCCCTAAACAAAGAATTTAAAAAACCATCCGCTTCAAAACGGATGGTTTTTTATTGTAGTCATATTATCGTTGTAGCTACTTATACATTTCCTCCCTCATTGCTTGTACCCTTTCGTCTTCGAGGTATTCATCAAAGGTCATCAGCCTGTCGATAATTCCCTTTGGGGTAAGCTCAATAATACGGTTAGCAACGGTTTGCATAAACGTGTGATCGTGCGAGGTAAGAAACACAATACCCTTGAAGTTGGTCGCACTTTCGTTGAACGACTGAATGCTTTCCAGATCCAGGTGATTGGTAGGCTGGTCAAGAATAACAGCATTGGGATTTTGGAGCATCATTCTGCTAATCATACAGCGCACCTTTTCTCCTCCACTCAGCACCTTTGTTTTCTTCATAATCTCATCACCGGTAAAAAGCATCTTACCAAGAAAGCCTCTTAAGAAGGGCTCATCTACATCTGTAACGTATGAGGGAACGTACTGACGTAGCCAATCCATTAAGTTAAGATCATTCTGAAAAAATTGGTTGTTCTCGTAAGGAAGGTAAGCTGGTGTAATGGTGGTGCCCCATTCGAACTTACCTGAATCAGCTTTTTCAATGTTATTGATGATCTCGAAAAAGGCAGTGACGGCCAGGGCGTCTTTACTATAGAATGCAATCTTATCATTCTTGCTCACACTAAAAGTAACCCTATCAAAAAGCTTTCTTCCATCCACAGCTTTGCTTAAGCCTTCCACATTCAATATTTGGTTTCCAACATCACGCTGTGGCGTGAAAATGATACCGGGATACTTTCTATTACTGGGTTCAATCTCTTCGATCGTTAGTTTCTCGAGTGCTTTTTTCCTGCTGGTTGCCTGCTTACTTTTACTGGCGTTTGCGCTAAACCGTGCGATAAAATCTAGTAAGGCCTGGCGCTTTTCTTCATTCTTTTTATTCTTATCCCCGATCTGGCGCGCCATCAATTGGCTACTCTCGTACCAAAAAGTATAGTTTCCGGTAAACACTTTAATCTTCGCCCGATCCACGTCTGCAACGTGTGTACATACGGTATCCAAAAAGTGACGGTCGTGGCTTACTACGAGTACGATGTTTTGGTAATCGGCAAGAAAGTTTTCTAACCAGCCAATCGTTTCTATGTCCAAACCGTTAGTAGGCTCATCCAGCAACAAAATGTCAGGGTTACCAAAAAGCGATTGAGCAAGTAGTACACGAACCTTAAAGTTTGAAGGAATATCCTTCATCATGCTATTGTGGTACTCTTCCTTTACACCAAGACTGCTAAGTAATGAACCGGCAGAACTTTCAGCTTCATAGCCACCCATTTCTCCAAACTCAGCTTCCAGGTACCCAGCCTTCATGTAGTCATCTTCAGTAGCGTCGGGGTCGGCATAAATGGCGTCTTTCTTATGCATTACCTCCCACATTTTACTGTGTCCCATCATTACGGTATTCAATACCGTTTGCTCATCAAACTCAAATTGATTTTGCTTCAAGAATGCGAGGCGTTCACCGGTTGATATTTCAACATTGCCCTTATTGGGTTCTATTTCGCCACTGAGTATTTTTAAGAAAGTTGACTTACCTGCGCCGTTTGCACCAATCACGCCGTAGCAGTTCCCTTTCAGAAAATTAATATTTACCTCGTCGAATAACACCCGCTTACCATAGGCAAGGGTCACATTTTTAACACTGATCATGCTTACTATCCTCTGTTTTAGGGGCGCAAAGATAGGTGTTTGAAAGCAGGCACAAAAGGAACAAAGCTTAAGATACTGACAAGTCTACAAGCGGTTGTTTGGCCACTTTTTACTCAGTAATTCTAACGGTAGAATACCGATTTAAAGCGCTCCATCACAATAAATTCGCCACCATTTCAGTTTAAAAGAAAAACACATTAAAAAATGAAAAAAGCAGTTTACTTATTGACCATCCTGGCAATGGCAACCGGCCTTACCTCATGCGAAAAGGCTGCAGCACTTATATTTAAACCATTTGAGTCGCCGCTTAATTTTAGTTCTTCCATTCCACAGGCCGTACCCGGGGTGCAGGCAACATTGGGCAGCTCAGTTATCAGCTACAACCTAGACTCTGAAGTTAAAAATGCAACGAACAATGCTTTTGGGGCAGACTTCATCAAGCAAATCTTCGTGAACCAAATTGCAATAAACCTGAATAACGGTGATGCGCAGAACAACCTGGGCAACTTTGAGTCCCTCAGTTTTTCTTTTAGTGCGGCGGGTGTTGCGCCTGTAGTTTTTGGGCCGTTCAATATACCGGCAAATGCAGGGTCTCAGTATACCATCACCATTCCCTCCAGCGCAAACATCCGCCAGTTTTTTAATGGTGCTGATGTTACGTTTAATATTTCTGGTATGGCGAGAACAGGAACAACGAAGTCGCTAAGCGCAGCGGTTTCTGCTACGTTGAAATTTGATAAATAATTCGCGACATTTTAATGCGATGGGTTGTCGATATCGGCAACCCTTTTCTATTTCCCCAACTTGCCTTCACTTTTCAAAACTTTACGCACTGCCTGCCGGGTGGAAAAGAATCTGCCGAGCATCCCTCCTGCAGCAATACTTAGGGTGAATGACTGAGCGCTGACCCCTGTAGCCAGAAACTAAATATCCAGTGACGTGCAATGGAGAAAATGAGGTAGAATACAAGAATCAATATTCCAATTCGATCCATCCTGGTAATTGCCTTATTGGTTTCTATATCCCAGGTAATGGTGTGCATCCGCTTCGCTACTATTAAACCTACAGCAATGCCTAGTATAAAGCCAGCAGCTGCAAGGTAGGCAGCAAGGTAATTATGCAAAACTTCATACACCACTACTCCGCTAATGATCAGGAATATGATAGCCAACCTGCGTAACCTGAACAATAATTTTCGGTGAACGTACTGCCGTATATTTCTCCGGGAACTTAAGGGCATAAAGGGAATCAGGTAACTGTTTCGAGTACCGCTATATAGTGGCAGATGCTTGCGCACAACACGAACAAGTGCCATACCGCATGATGATATTGCCACTTTTTCCAGATGTAAAAAATGATGCCTACGCTATATAGAGCGATGCCTGCAACCACCAGGCTAATAACCATCTCGGGCATGAATGCAAAAAACTCCTTTGACGCAAAAACAAACATGAAGCCCATAGCCAGGTAGAGAAGCACAGAGAAAATAAAATATCGCTTCGCTAAATAGACTTCAAATAAAACCCCAATAACTACCAGTGCCCAGATAGCAATCAACATAATAAAACCGGTACTATTGTACATGTAAAAAAGGATGAAAGGCGTATAAGTGCCTGCAATAAAAAAATAAATGCTGATGCGGTCACATTTTTCCAGTGTGCCTTTCAGCCTATCCTCTTTAAGTCCGTGAAATAAAGTTGAAAAAGTAAAGGTTGCCAAAAAACAAAGTCCATAAATGCCGACCCGCATGATGTTGCTTAGGTCACTGTTTCGAGCTGCCACTATAATTAGAAATGGAATAGCAACCAGGCCGAACAGCAGGCCTATTGCATGTATCACTGTGTTTGCCATTTCTTCTTTTTCTGTAAAAACATCTCCAGCCTTTACAAGTAGCTTTTTTCTCATTACCCGCTATTTTAATAACTATTCATCATTGTGATAATCACAATCAAAAAATCGTTCCAGAGAAATTACACGTGGACAAAAAGTATGTTATGCCACGGGAGTTTAACTTTAAAAAAATCACAAGGCTTTGAATTAATAGAACCGAATGATGGAAGAAGAACTAAACCCGTGTGTAATACCTGATGTCGGTAGGCACATAAGGCTTTACCACCCGGCACGCGCAGTAGGCGACACGCTTAATGGTGCAAAATCATTGTCAAGAAATTTATAGTACGCGGTGATTGCAATCATACCAGCATTATCGGTGCAATATTGAAAATCGGGTATATAGCTGCTCCATCCGTATTTATCTGCGTAGGTTTTTAACTCGGCGCGTAATCCGCTGTTGGCGCTTACACCGCCTGCTATGCATACTTCTTTAATGCCTGTTTGATCTACTGCACGTTTGAGTTTGTTTAAGAGAATAGTAACAATGCGATATTGTACAGAGGCACAGATGTCCGCCATATTTTCCTTCACAAAATGTTCATTCAACGCCTTTTGTTGCTGAAGGAAATATAAGATAGATGTCTTCAATCCACTAAAGCTAAAATCGAGGTTAGGCATATTCGGCTCAGGGAACTTAAAGCGATTTGCATCTCCTTCCTTTGCATACTTATCAACCAATGGACCACCGGGATAAGGAACACCCAATAGTTTAGCACTTTTATCAAAAGCCTCACCTGCGGCATCATCAATGGTTTCACCCAACACCTTCAAATTATTAGGGCTATCGCACTGCACAATTTGCGTATGTCCGCCACTTACCGTAAGGCATAAAAACGGAAAGGCAGGGCGTGGCTCATCAATCAGGTTTGCAAGTACATGCGCCTGCATATGATGCACTGCTATCAATGGCTTGCCCAACGACTGCGCCAACGATTTAGCAAATTGCGCACCCACCAACAAACTGCCTATTAAGCCAGGTGATTGTGTAAAAGCAATAGCATCAATTTCCTGCAAGGTCATACCACTATGGGTGAGGGCATTGTCAACTACCGGAACAATTTGCTGAATGTGCGCCCTGCTTGCCAACTCGGGCACCACGCCACCATATTGCTCGTGTACTTTTTGTCCGGCTATCAGGTTCGATAACATTTTACCATCGCTGTAAACGGCGGCACTGGTGTCATCGCAGGAAGATTCTATTGCAAGGATGGTTGGCAAGGGAAGTTTGAGGTTTGAGGTTTGAGGTTTGAGGTTTCTCTATGGCAAAAAACGTTGATCTTTATTTGGTTCGAATGGCAACTACCGGGTTCATTCGGGCTGCAATGGAGGCGGGTATAATTCCTGCGAGCACACCTACTACCAGGCAAATAGATATCGCTAACGAAAGTGTTGCGAATGAAATATGGATAGGGAATGGCAGCAGGAAACTTAGAATTTTTGTGAGCAAAAAAACAAGTACTAATCCGAACAGTCCGCCCAACAAACACAAAAAGGCACTCTCCAAAAGGAACTCGGTAAGAATGGTAAAGTTTTTTGCACCGATGGCTTTCTTCAAACCAATTTGGCTTGTCCTTTCCCGCACGGTTACAAACATAATGTTGGCAACACCAAAGGCACCCACGATAAGTGAAAGACCTGCAATAGCCCATCCACCCATATTTACTGACGCAAAAATGGTAGAGGTCTGCTCACTGAAAAAATTAATATCGTTCAAAGCAAAATCGTCTTCTTCGGTAGGACTTAGCCGATGCAAAGAACGAAAGATGCCACGCAGCTCATCTATCAAAGCAATAGAGGGCAGTTCATCCCGACCTTTAACCATTATAACGGGTTTGCTTGCTTCTACATTCACCAAACCAGCCATTAACCGGTATGGAACAATAGCAGACTCATCGAATTGCCAACCCCCACCAATAAAGCTGGAACCTTCTTTTTTCATTACGCCCACTACCCTCGTTACCACACCCTTAAATTTTACCTCTTTGCCTATCCCAAACTCAGGATTCCCGAACAAATTCTCTGCATTTACAAACCCTAAAACTACTACCGGTGAGCCACGGGTAAATTCAGATTCAGTAATGTACCTGCCATACTCAATGTTTACTGTAAGTACGCTATTGAAATCTTCACTGACGCCAAAAGCATTGGCCCCGGTTAATATGTTGTTTCCATATTCAAGACTGGTAGTGCTTCTTACTGAAAAACAAACTGCTGTAGCAAGCTGCGAGCGACTTTTTACCGCCTGCATCTCCCGGTATTTCGGGTATGGTCTCTTGATATACTTCCACCATTGAATATCAGGACCGCCACTGTAATTAACCTTGTCGATATAAATAGTATTGTTACCCAGGCTTTTGATGTCAGTCTGCACTTTTTGTTCCAGGCTCTCCACAGTGGCCAAAACGCCTATAATGCAAAATATACCGATGGTAATACCGAAGAGGGAAAGAAAGGTGCGCAGTTTATTGCTTCTAAGTTCCTGAAGCGCCATCTTAAAACTATTCCACACGATGGATATGACTGTAAGCATGCTCAAAAATACAGGACAAACAGCGATGCAGAAATTTTTATGTAATTCGTGTAAACTAAAGTAAGGTAAACTGTTATTGATCTGCAGGCAGATCACTTTCATCTGTCACATCGGCGTCAACTGTTTTGCCTTTTAGGTCATTGGTGGTAACCTGCTCATCTGGTTCAGGGTCTAATCCACCCTCGAGTGAAGAACCAACTTGTCCAACTGTTTTCTTTTCCTCCTGCTCAACCTTTTCTTGTTCGTTATCCATGATGGTTTTTACATAGACTGACTATTAATATTGTGCCATACCGGTATAAAAATGACTGTAAAAATAAAATGCAGATCGAAGGCTTTAAAACATGGCTGCGTTTAGGAGCAAACACTATGCATTAAGATTGCAAATGCATTTTTCACCTTACCTAATGCACTACAACTCGCTTTCGGCAGCAACGAATAAAAACTCATCCCGGGAAGGAATTCCGTGGTCAGGCCAGTTGATGCTGCATACCTTTCTTACCACTTCTACCATACCATCAAAATTATTGGGCTTAACGATAAACATGTTGGCACCCTTTTGATAGCATTGATCTACAAATGAATTGTTTTTGCTTGTGGAATAAATAACTAAAGGCAAATGCTGAAAATCAGGAATGTTTCGGATTTCGGTTAATGCCTCAATGCCATCCTTGTGCGGCATATTCAGGTCAATCAACACCATATCGGGCAATGGATTTGAGGAAAGAAAGGCAATCAGGTCATTGCCGTCTTTGGCTCTCGATAGAGTAATATCAAGCCCTGCTTGCTCTAATGCTTCATTAAAAAGGTAAGACTCGTCTGAGTCATCATCTACGAATAATAGGTGTAGGTTTTGTACAGATTTGGTATTCATGACTGGGGGTCGTGGGAATTGGGGGTTAATCACATAGAAAATTGCTGCGGTGCAAAATAATGTGTTTACTAATCTTTAACAAAATCGATTTACTTCGCACAGTAAAAATTTGATTTTATGGATGGCATAGTCTTTTTCGCTATCCTCATTATTAAAACTCCATATGAAAAGATTTTTGACATCAATCATAGTATTCTTTATGCTGTGTGCCAGCTATAGCTGCCAAAACGATAAGGATAGCAAAGAAGTAGCAGAAGAAAAAAACGAGCAAAACGCAACATCAGAAAAAATGGAAGACGACCACGAGTTTGCTGTGGATGCTGTCAGTGGTGGAATAATGGAAGTGACACTGGGTAATGTAGCGCTTAAAAATGCAGCTTCCGAAAAAGTGAAAGAATTCGGCCAAACAATTATCGATGATCATACAAAGGCTAATGGCACACTGATGGCGCTGGCTGCACAGAAAGGAATAACCTTACCGACTTCAGCCGGCGATAAACACCAGGAGCACATCAATGACCTAAGCAAAAAGCAGGGTGCTGATTTTGATAAAGAATATATGAACATGATGGTGGATGATCATGAGGAAGACATCCGAAAGTTTGAAGAAGAAGCAAAAAATGGGAAGGATAGCGACCTCAGAAATTTTGCAGCGGACCAAGTTCCAATTTTGAAGAAACACCTGGAGGCCGCAAGATCAATTAGAGATAGTCTACAATAAAAGCTACAGGTTTAAGCCACGCACTAAGTGGTACAGCAAGCAAGCTACCGCCTAACAAGAAATAATGAGACATAGAGATCCCATACAAATTATAAGTCACTCAGATGATATTGTTGTCAAACACCTATTTTCGCAGCCGAAAAAATTCTATACATGGAAGTGAAGTCACTGTTTGAGAAAGCTGTAGAGGATAGTGAAGCTTTGAAAGACAAGCCAAGCAATGATACCCTTTTACAATTGTATGCTTATTACAAGCAGGCAACCGTTGGCGATGTAAACATTGCCCCACCAGATAATCCCTTCGACTTTGTAGCTAAGGCAAAGTATGAAGCATGGACTGCTTTAAAAGGCAGATCTGTTAAAGATGCACAACAAGATTACATAAGCCTCGTAAATAAACTGAAGAACTAGATTATACCAGCTCATTATATACCGCATTCATTTGCTGTCCAACAGCATCATAGCTGAAACGCTCAACAGACGTTTCGGCTATTTTCTTTTTATCGTATAAATGATATTGAGCAAAAACATGGATGAGTGCATCTGATAACAGCTGCTCTTGTTCAGTTGGCACCAGCATGCCGTTTGTTTCATTGATCACCTCACTTATCCCGCCAACATCTGTACTGATAACAGGCAAGCCGCAACAAAGTGCTTCCAGAATTACACACGGCAGATTTTCGTACCTGCTAAAAAGCACCAGTGCATTCGCATGCTTTATTATTTCTGCTACCCTTTGGTAAGGCACCGAACCTGTAAATTCAACCTGGCCATTTGTAAGGTGAAGTGATTGAGCATACACTTTTACAGATGCCGGGAAAGGGCCAACCATTATTAGTTTCGCCTGGGGGAATTGATAGTGAAAAGCCTTGAAGGCTCTTAACAATCCTTCAGGATTTTTTTGGTATTCCATGGTGGACACGTGCACAAATTTGAAGACCTCCTCTCCTTTAGTTGTTTCCTGTAAATGAAACAAAGCGGTATCTACAACATTTGGAATAATGGTGAATGGAACATGGCCAACAAGATGATTGACTTGTTGATTTAGATTACTAGTTACCGGCAAAAATCGCGTTGCGCGTTTTAAAATCTTTTTTACTAAACTTCTAAAAACAATATTTCGCTTGCGCAAATAACCGGGGTCAGCCGGGTAGTAGATGGTCCAGTTTTCTGTGAGCACATAAGGCAGATGCCAGAGTCTTGCAAGTAACCAACCACCCAATCCACCACGTAGTACAATATAGCAATGCAAGAGCTGAGGCAAGCCACATTGTTCTTTTATTAAGTGGGCGTATTTGTAAAGGAGTTTTATATACGTCGCATTCGATTGGATCACATCCCATGAATTCCATTTCTCTGCAGGATACAGCACAATAATTTCAGCATGACTTTCACTTACCTGCAGGTACTGAGTAGTAATCGTTTTAAGCGTTCCTGATGTGTCTTTACCGATGTATAAAACCAGCTGTGGTTTGTAAAGCGCCGCAGCTTTTACATGCCGATGATTAAAGTCGCCGGGCATGGGATCTAACCACGTGGGATACCATCCTGGTAACGCCAGCACATACCCTCCCTGTGGCAGCGTAAGCTCATTTATGGAAGCAACGATTTTGCCCATCGGATATCATCTTTAGTAATGCGCCAGTATTGGCTAAACCGTACCGGATGCTCTTGTTTCAAAAAATAAAATGAATAAAGAAAGTTGACGATGTAACCTACTGAACTTACCAGCGCCGCCGCTTCCATGCCAAACCGAGGGATGAATAACCAATCTCCCAGCAGGATGAAAAACAACGCTACAGAAGCCCCTTGCACATTCACTTTCACTTTGTTGATTCCCCCAAAATAGGCACTTAAAATAAACAGGTTGCTGAGCGCCCAAATGCCAGGTATCAGCAAAAGAAACGGCCAATACATTTTTTGAAAGGTATACCCAAAAACCTGCGGAAAAACCCACTCACCAGAGAGTGTAGCAAGTATAAATAGCCCAACAAAGAGAAGGGATATTAACCTTCCAATCCGTAAGATATTTTCTTTCATTTGCTGGCGATGCATACCGCCGGCAATGTTAGGAAAGACCACGCTCGAAATGATCGTTGGAATGATCAATAGCATCTGACCAAGTTTTGACACCTGGATGTAATTGCCCAAGTCGCTTAGTGAACAGTACATTTTTACAAACCAATAATCTACACGGTACACGAGAAAGAAAATGATGTTTGCAGCCAGTGCTATCAGTGCATAACGCAGTAACAATTTGCCTTCGCTCCATTTTGGAAGCGACATCACTTGCCAGCATTTTTTATAACATATAAATGCCACTGCAAGCACCACTCCGTTCAGTAAGATGTAACCAAAATATAGTTTTACAACCAGGGATGAATCAGTCGACTCAATTCCTATTTGCTTTGGGATGATCAGGATGAGGATGACATTTAAAATCACCATTAGCAGGTTGGGCAAAAAGAAATTCTTGTTGGCGTAAAAAAGTATCGTAAAGAAGTTCGTGAGCTGAATGCCAGTGATGTATGTCAGTCCGTAGAATAAATATTCGTTGCGTGTAAATGCAGTGCTGTCTTTATAGCGGCCGAAGTAAAACCAGAGCCCCACAAAAACCACTACACTAATCATAACCGTCCAAACAATAGCAAACCATGCAAGTTTGTTGTGGTTAATAGATTGACTAGAGCTATAATAATTTACCCCGTTTTCCATGGTTAAGCCAACGAGAATAAGAAGAAATGAAAAATTATTGGTGAGATAGAAAACCCAGCCGGAGTTACCTGCTTCAAGGTAGCGGGAAAGAAAGATTTGCATGACCAGGATGGTAAAGAAATACAAGCCGCGCCATATCAAACTTTGTGTAACCTGTTTCTGAAAACTCATCTGCTATTCCTGCGATTAGCGGCTAAAGTACAATACTTTACTGTAGCGTTTGGTAATTGTTCGTGCTTACAAATAAGGTCTATTTACAGGGCAGGCACTGGTTTTGAATACAAAGAACCGACTGGTATATAGCCAGCGCCTGAACAATAAATCTTAACTTTCGCATGGACGCAAGTCTTAGAAAAAATCAGTCAATTCAGCTCACTAAAAATTTATAACATGGAAAAAGAATTAATATTTAATGAGAAAGAAGCGCTTACTTCTGATGCGATTACCGCTACTCCTGTTGAAACACCTGGACAAAATCCGCATGAAAAGCCTGAAGTAGAGCCTGAAAAATTACCTAACGAAGAACCGGGTATTCAACCTGGCAAGCACCCGGGAAAAGAAGATGACGACGATGATGATGATGATGATGATCCATTTACTGAGGCGGAGATAGGAGACGACCCTGATGAAATCAGGAAGAAAACAACCGTGATGTAATTAAAAGTGTTGCCATTATTGCTTGAATAATAGTGGCAACATTTCTATTTTGCAGTATTGCGTTGAATATTGTTGATGTTCAAAACTTAATCTTCGGCACCTATCAATCCACAACTAAATCGGCGTAAAGCATTGATTGTAATTTAGATGATCCAATCATCTGTCTTATGTTCAAAAAATTCATTGCAGTCTTGACATTCATTTCTATAACTACTGCATCGTACAGCCAGTTCTATAAGTCTCTACTTCCATCGCCGGAATTTACCAGCGCACTAGAAAAAATTATATTAGACTTCCGGGCGGATTACAGAAACATCCAGGGTGCGCTGATCGACAAAGGAGCAGTAGATGTGTTTGAATCAACCATTAAACTTCCCGGAACGGACGACTGCAAAATTCTTCGCTTTCATTCAGCAAAGGATACTACTGCGGCCTGGCAGGCAATTGTTTATAATGGCGATGATTACAATGAAGCAGTGAAGGCGTACCAAAACACTTTCCGTCTTGTAAAGAAGAGCAGCATAAAGTGGATTGACCGAAGCAGTGTTAGTTTTAGCGGACAGCTGGAGACCCCACGCGAATCGGTTCGATTTACGACCAGTACACTTACCCTTCAATTGGAAGACAAACGATATGAGCATTTTGAAGCACAGGTAGAACTCCTGTCTACCTTCGACGGTTTCGAAGTGCATTTAAATCTTCATAAAAAAGTAAAGGAAAATCCCTTTGACAAGATGAACTTAAATTAAGGTTTACTGCTTGCGTTACATTGGTAGTCCACCGGCTATACATGCAGAAAATAAATCGTGCTACCTTAGCATATAATTTTTTACATGCCTCCTTCCGTGTTACTATATGCCATTCCTGCGTTCATAATTCTGGTAATTGCAGAGTGGTATTATAGCTATAAAGAACAGAAAGAATTGTATGAAACTAAGGATGCGTTCAGCAGTATGGCGCTTGGAATCGGAAATGTGGTATCCGGCTTCGCTTCAAAACTGCTGGTGTTTGGAACCGGAATGTTTTTGTATCAATTCAGAATTTTTACGTTGGAGTCGTCCTGGTGGTGGGTTTGGGTATTGGCATTCTTCGCGGACGACTTTAGCTACTATTGGTTTCATCGTTTAAGCCATCACATCCGATTTTTCTGGGCTTCACATGTAGTTCATCACTCCTCACAGCGCTACAATTTAGCCGCTGCACTTCGGCAAACATGGACCGGAAATTTTACCGGTGCCTTTCTTTTTTGGATGTGGATGCCGCTCCTTGGCTTTCATCCACTGATGATCATGCTCATGCAACAGATTAGTTTGATATACCAGTTCTGGATTCACACTGAAACCATTCGCAGGCTGCCGCGCTGGATTGAATTTATTTTCAATACTGCTTCACACCATCGGGTACATCATTCCAGCGACTTGAAATACTTAGATAAAAACCATGCGGGAATTCTAATTATCTGGGATAGAATGTTTGGCACTTTTCAACCCGAAGAAGAAAAGCCCAAGTATGGTCTTACTAAAAATGTAAATACTTTCAACCCGGTTACAATTGCCTTTCATGAATGGGTAAACCTGAGCAGAGATATTGCCCGTGGCAAAACATTAGGCAATGCTGTAAAATACATGGTTAACCCACCCGGTTGGAGCCATGATAATTCTACCAAAACTACCGGCCAATTACGTAGGGAGATGGCGCAAAAAAAAGACCCAACAACCGGCGCGATTGCACAAATGAATCCAGTTGCACATTAATCTTTGACCCGATGGACACGTTCAATGTATCCATTGATTAAATAGACAACTCCTTCTTCAGCGTGTTCAGCGTTTCTACATCTGCAAGTATAAACACCTTCATTCCCGCTTGTAGACTAAAATCCCGAGGAGGATTTATTTGATATTGACCATCAATTTCCTTTACCCCGACAAGATTAATGCGATTGCTGGTAAACACCTGGCCAATACTTTTACTCGATAAGTTGCTGTCGATATCGATGACGGAAAGCTGAACATTAAATTCATTTTGACCACCGAGATAATCTATAAACTCAATTACATCTTGCCTGCAAACCAGCCCGGCCATGTGTGCGCCGCCAATCTTGTCGGGCATAATCACATTGTTGGCACCAGCCTTCAAGAGTTTGTTGTACGACGAGTTTTCTGACGCCCGACTGATAATAGCCAGGTTGGTGTTGAGGCTTCTTGCACTTAATACGATAAACACATTATCTGCGTCAACCGGCAGCGTTGAAAGCAATGCACGGGCATTCGATATACCCGCCAAATGTAGTTGCTCATCATCGGTGGCATTGCCATTAATGTATAATAAGGAAGGGTCTTTTTTACAAGCCGTATCTAGCAGTTCGCGGCTACTTTCAATTAACACAAAGGGTATTTCATATTGCTTTAGTGTGGCCGCAGCCTGCTGACCGTTTCGGCCATAGCCGCAGATGATCACATGATTTTTGAGGTGCTTGATTGTCGACATAAGTCTGCGGGTTTTGAAGTATTTGTTCATTTCACCTTCTACAATGTATTGGGTGGATTTCCCTAAGGCAAAAGCAAAAGTGGCGAAGCTGGAAAGTATTAGTACGATATTGAAAATTCTACCAGCGGTACTCAATGGATGTATTTCCTGGTATCCAATGGTGGTAATCGTAATCACGGTCATGTACAGTGCATCAAAGAAGGAGTAGTTTTCTATCAACATAAAACCAATCACTCCCATCAGAATAACACATGGAATGATTAGAAACGGAATTAAGAATTGGGATGGCGAACGCAAAGGGTTGATCGTTTCTGTGAATGTAAGTCAAAGAAGGATTTAATGTGGATGTAGGTTTGTGACCGCAACAGCAAACATCGCAGAAAATGTGAAGGAGATACTCCAAAAAAGCATGCTGTGCATTTACTTTCTACTCATGTGCATAAGAGAAGAGTCTTTGAATTGAAGACTCATCGCATGATCGTTGACAATGTGATACCATATTGTATCGGGGCCAGACTTTTCCAGTAGAACAATACTGTTTGCAATAGTATCCAGCTGAAACAATGTTGTATCCTTATTGCCGTCAGCATATGTAGTAATGATACTATCCGTTTTAAAGATCAAATGCATTGAAAAATTATGATTGCTATCCGTTGCCGCCATTGAAAGGAGTAATGGAAATATGCTGGAAGAGTCCTTCCCCTGTGTTAATGAATCAACTTTCCATTCACCCTCGAGCTGGTTTATTGCCACAATATTCTCTGACTTTGTTACTGAATTACAGGAAGCCATACCAATAGCACCAGCAAATAAGACAGTAAAGAAATTTGTACGCATTTTAGTTAGATTTAGGTGAATACAAACCTCGACATTGAGGATGTTCGCAAGCATTAATACCGGTAGTAATCAAAGGGTAACCTTTCATCACGGTTAAACAATCCGGGAATGAATGAAGCGTAGTACGAATTATTCAATAAGGTTTACTGCCTTCAGTTCTTTGCGAATATCGAGGAAAACGTCTTGCACCTTTTTATCGAACTCTAAAGAAACAATTCCTCCAAGATCAGAGGGAACTTGTGTACCTACCTGCTGTAGCAAGCAAACTCTTGAACGTCCGTATCGACCAAAAAACCATCCCAATTCAAAAAGAACATTTGGCCTTGCCTGCAAATAGGTTTTTTTATCTTTTGTGACCTGGTCATCGCTGGTAATAATAGCGAACGCATAACCGCAATCCCGCGCATGCAATTCAAATTTTTCAATAACTGAGTCGCCGCTGTTTGCAATATCTTTTAGAATAACAGACTGCAGTTTGAACTCTTTTTCTAACAACAACTGAAGACTAATTGCTGCCTCATCTGAATGACCATGAATGATGAAAACCTTTTTGCCTTGCGGCACAATGTACTCGCTGGTTTTGTTCAGTTGAACACTTTCGAAATAGCGGGCCCTATTTTGTAATCGCTCCGCCATATTAGCGGCCGAGGTATAAAATTGTAATACAGAAGGATTATCGCTGTCAGGCAACTCGTCTATTTTTTTGAAGAGTTCGGACGCATATATAAGACCAGCTCTATATTCATCAAACCGACCTGTATAAGAAATCTGTTCAGCTTTAATATAGGCGATTGTTGCAGGGCCGAGGGTATTGAAGTACTCCAGTAATCGTTTTATGAAAATCATTTCCGGATCCTCTTCAGCATCGCCACTTATTTCCTGCATGGTGTCCAATGCTTCTTTCGACTGGCTGATGATGTCTTTACCTCGCTCAATTGCATCTTTAAACCTTGCCTCAATTTGGTAAACGCTCATTGCAGCATAATTGGACAATACTTGAATAATAAGGGCAAAAATCTTGATGATTTCAAGACCGGAGATGCCCTCTTTCTTAGCTGCGTCGTAAATAGAACGCGCCTTCCTGACTGCATTTTCTGCGGCGCGTAAATCGCTCAATTGAACGGCTGTTGAGCAAGTAATCATTACCTGGCTAATCTCGCCCAGGTAATCTCTTTCGGGCTTTAGTGCAGGATTGTCTTGCGAAACGGGTATGATATCTTGACCCATAAGATTTTTCTCTTAAAGGTATTGCCCGTTTACTGTAAATGAAAACGATTAGTATGCAAGTTTTTTAAAATGTCTGAATTATTTTTTCGTGCCAGACAAGTCTAAAACCATACTCCACTCTTCATCTGTGACAGCGCTCACCGAGAGGCGGCTCAATCGGATCAATTGCATTTCCTGTAAACGCTTATCTGCTTTTATTGTGGCGAGTGTCACCGGCTTTTTCAACTTTTTTAAAGGTTTAAAATCAACTACAACCCAGTTTGGGTCTTCAGTTGTAGGATCCTGGTAAGCTTCTTTAACCACTTTGGCAATACCAACAATTTCCAATCCTTCATTGCTATGATAAAAAAATACTTCGTCGCCTTTTTTCATCGCCCTTAAGTTGTTGCGCGCAGCGTAATTGCGCACACCATCCCAATGGGTTTGTTTGTCTAGTACAAACTGATCCCAACTGTATTTAAAAGGTTCTGATTTGATAAGCCAGTGAGACATGAAGAAATGTTTGAGGTTTGAGGTTTGAAGTTGCTCCGCGTGTTATAAGGTCTTATGATATTCCGTTATCTGGCATTCATCGTAGTTCTTCTTTTGACTTTTGACTTTTGACTTTTTCATTTTTCATTTTTCATTTTTCATTTTCTTCACCATCCTTCCGCCAGCACATCCGCAATATGCATGGGTTGAATATCGTACCCTTTTTGCTTGATGTATCCACCAATATGCATCAGGCAACTATGGTCGGTGCTGATAATGTACTGTGCACCGGTAGCTAAAGCATGGGTGACTTTTTGATCGGCCATGGCTATACTTATCGGCTCGAATTTTACCGCGAAGGTGCCACCGAAACCGCAGCAGGTTTCTACGTCTTCCATTTCTACTAATTCTAATCCTTGCACCTTGCTCAACAACTGCCTTGGCTCCTTTTTTATTTTACACTCTCTCAATCCTGCACAGCTATCGTGGTAGGTTGCTTTGCCGTTCAGGCTGGCGCCGAAATCTTCTTTACCCAATACTTTGACAAGGAACTCTGAAAACTCAAACGTGTGTTCACCCAGCTTTACTACTTCGTTATGAACAGATGAATTATCGAAAAGTTTTGGAAAGTAATTGCGCACAAAACCAACACAACTTGCACTTGGCGCCACAATGTAATCGGTGCCCTCAAAGTCCTTCATGAACTTAGTGCAAACTGATTTACTCTCATCCCAAAAACCGGCATTGAACGCAGGCTGGCCACAACACGTCTGGTTTTTATTGTACGAAACAGAACAGCCTGCCTTCTCCAACACTTTCACCATATTGAACGCGGTAGTTGGATACAACTGATCGATAAAACAAGGAATAAATAGCTGAACGTTCATGGGGTTGCGGTTTGGAGTTTCGGGTTTGGCGTTTGGAGTTTCGGGTTTGGAGGTTAGGGTTTGAAGTTTAACGTTGGACACTCTGGATGAGCGTTTGAGTTATAGCATTACCGAGTTTTTTGCCGAATAGAAATGAAAAAGTACAAGCGTGCGACGCAACTATGCTGATCAAGGATTCATCTCCTGGCTCAAAAAATTCTACTTCATTCTTCTTTTCAGGTCTATCATTTTTATGGCCGTAATGGCTGCCTCTTCACCTTTATGGCCATGTGCACCACCTATTCGCTCTAGTGCTTGTTGCTCATTGTCGACCGTCAGCACGCCAAAAATTACCGGCGCATTTAAGGAAAGGTTTAGTTGCATTACACCATCGGTAACGCCCTTGCATACGTAATCAAAATGCGGTGTGTCACCTCGCACGACTGCACCAAGAACGATGTACGCATCGGCGGCCTGTGTTCCATTGTAATGAGCCCTTACTCCAAACGGAAGTTCAAAAGCACCGGGCACAACCAATGTTTTTGACCGAACGCCCTGTGCTTTGAAAATTTTTTTACAACCGCGCTCCAGCTTATCTACAATATGCGCATTCCATTCTGTTTTTACAATAACAACAAAGGCATCCCCTATTGGTGGGATGCCTTTGTGTAAACTTTTATTTCCTGGTGTTGCCATTTATTTTACACTGAAATCATTCTTCTCAACACTGAGACGGTAGATGTATTTGTCGATTGAAAAACCCTTTTCAGTATTTGGATACTTGGTTTTTATCTGCTTGTAAATATCCACTGCATCCTGTGTCTTCCCCATGCTTTCTAACAAATAACCTGCACGAAATAAGAATTCCGATGAGTTGAATTCGTCTTCAGGAAAATGCTTGCCAGCTTTTCTGTACTGGTCTACCGCTTCCTCTTTTTTATTCAATTCGCTGTAAGCGTCACCCAACTTTCCATAGGCCAACATTTGTATTTGCGCTACGTCTGTTTTAAAATCTTTCAGATGAGTTACGGCGTTGTTGAAATCGCTTTTCTTCAGGTAAATAACCCCTGCATAAAAATGCGCCAGGTTAGCCGATGCAGTACCATCATAATTTTTCATGATCGATAAAAATCCTTTGTACTGACCGCTACCATTTAACGCAAGATCAAGACTGTCATTCCTGAAAAACTCTTCGGCTTTAAAAATTGCCTCTGCAGCTTTCTCTTCGTTGGGTTCTTTTACAAAATACTTATAAGCCAACCAACCGCCGGCGATCAAAATGATTGCCGCAGAAATGCCGATGATCGCTTTCTTATTCTTCTCCCAAAAACCCAAAACCGAATCCACCGATTCGTTTTTTTCCACTTCTTGTACTTTAATGTCAGCCATTTTTGTTTGATGTGTTTAGAGGTTGTAATGCCGAATGATCGGCTTTAAATTTAGTCAACAATAAAAGGATAGTTTTCATCTACATAAACATCCTTCAGCAATTCGCTGTCATCAGGCCAGGGACTTTCTTCGGCAAACTTCACACTCTCTTCTACTACATCATTTATCCTTGCATCAATTGCGTCTAACTCTTCCTGTGTGGCGTAGTTATTTTCCAGTATGGCTTTCGATACCATCACGATGGGGTCCTTCTCTTTATACTCGTCTAGTTCTTCCTTCTTTCTGTATTTCTGCGGATCGCTGATAGAGTGCCCTTTGTAGCGATAGGTTTTCATTTCGAGCAGTGTCGGACCGTCGCCTTCCCTGCCTCTTTTTACAGCACGGGCTACCGCATCATGTACAGCTTCAGGATCCATTCCGTCTACCATATCGCCCGGCATATCGTACGCATCAGCAAGCTTGTATATATCAACCACATTACTGGTACGCTGTATGGATGTACCCATAGCGTAGTTGTTATTCTCACATATAAAAATCACCGGCAGCTTCCATGTCATCGCCATGTTGAACGTTTCATGTAGCATACCTTGCCTTGCAGCACCATCGCCAAAAAAGCAAAGCACCACATTATCTGTTCCCTTATATTTTTCAGCAAAAGCAAGTCCTGCTCCTGTACCAATCTGTGCGCCTACAATTCCATGACCTCCAAAAAACTTCTGCTCTACGCCAAAAAAGTGCATGCTTCCGCCTTTTCCTTTAGCGCAACCTGTGGCCTTACCATATAATTCAGCCATACATGAATTCGCCGACATTCCTTTAGCCAATGCCCATCCATGATCGCGGTAAGCAGTGATAAATGGATCGTCTTGTTTGGTGGCAGTCATACATCCCGCAGCCAATGCTTCCTGGCCTACGTAAGCGTGAAAAAATCCACGGATCTTACCAGCCATTTTATATTTTTCTTCAGCCTTCAATTCAAACTGACGGATGAGTTGCATCAGCTCGTACCAGTACAGGTAAGTTTCTTTAGAAAATTTTGTAGACAATTGCCTGAATTTTAGAGCGGCAAATATAGGACAATGGAAAGTCAAAAATCAAAAGTCAAAAATCAAAAAGCAAAAGTCAAAAATTATGATCAAAACCACTTGATCTTTCAACCTATTCAACGCTTTAATCAATCTACTATTCAACCCTTGAACCTGTCAACTACACAACTTTAACCCCTCCCCTTATCTTTGCCCCCCATGCTCCGTTTGCAAAACATTTCTCTTACTCAGTTTAAAAATTACCTGTCTGGGCAGTATGCATTTACGGAACGAATTGTCGGCATCTATGGCAACAATGGGTTGGGAAAAACCAACCTGCTGGATGCTATTTATTACCTGTGTTTTACCAAAAGCTACTTTACCAAATCGGAGGGAGCCAATGTGCATCATGGCAGCCAGGGCTTACGGGTAGAAGGCAATTTCATAAAAGAGGATCAACCGGAAAAGGTGGTCTGCATAGTAAGAGAAAACAACCGGAAAGAAATAAGCCGCAATGGCGAATTGTATCAAAAGTTCAGCAGTCATATTGGTCAGTTTCCAACGGTGATCATAGCGCCGGACGATGTGGAATTGGTTACCGGCACGAGTGATGTGCGACGCAAGTTTATTGACACCTTATTAAGTCAGCTTGATCACCAATACCTGCAGTGGCTGATTGACTACAATAAAATATTACAACAACGCAACAGCCTGCTGAAAACTGCAGCTGAGAAAGGATACCTTGATGAAAGCCTGCTCGAGATTTTGAACGCGCAACTGGTAAAGCCCGGCGAACTGATCTACAGCCAACGAAAAAACTTTCTAGCTACATTTTTACCAGAAGTAGCGGCAGCATACCAGCAAATTGCCGGGGCATCTGAACCGGTTGCCTTTGAATACTACAGCCCTTTACACGAAAACAAGTTTGATACCCTGCTCAACACTTTTAAGCAGAAAGACCTGATGCTGCAGCGAACTACCATCGGAATACATAAAGACGATCTTGAAATAAAGATGCACGCCGAAAACTTCAAGAACATAGCCTCGCAAGGACAACGGAAGAGCTTATTATTTGCGCTAAAGCTTACAGAGTTTTACGAGTTGAAAAAAGCGAAGGGCTTCGCTCCCATTTTGTTATTAGATGATGTATTTGAAAAGTTAGACGCCGGACGTATGCAGAACCTGTTGCACCGGGTTTGCGTCGAAAACGATGGCCAGGTTTTCATCACCGATACCCACCAAGAAAGATTGAAGCAATCGCTCACTTCAATAGGAACGCCCTTTCAATTGGTGAAGCTGTAAGTTGGAAGTGAGAAATACCAAGTGGGAAGTATGAAGTAAGAAATCGGAAATAAGAAAACAATCAACCGATACGACATGCTGACTTTTTCATTTTGACTTTTGACTTTTGATTTCCAATTTCCCCCTTCACTTTTGTCCTGACAAATCAACATCTCCGGCAATCATTCATTCGGTTACTTTTGTTCTATGTCTGAAATGTCAATTGGTGAAGCGATGAAAGCATTCCTGCAAAAGAGCAGGTTGAAGACGGGTATTCAAGCTTTACAAATTGAACAAATTTGGGAGAAGCTGATGGGTAAAACCATTGCGAAATACACTGATAAAATTCAGATCGTCAACCACACTTTATTCATCAATACCAATGTTGGGCCGCTTCGCAACGAGCTTATTTATCAAAAGCAACAAATTATTGAAAGAGTGAACGAAGCCTTGGGCGACAAGGTGATCAACAATGTTGTGATCAGGTAGTTGAACTCATCTTAAACTTTTCTATCCATTACTAAACTATTCAATAAGAAAGCTGATCCGGATACTGAAAAACGTCAGGTCCAATTAACCACAAAACCGAAATATTTATTTCGTGTCGAATGGTTAACGTACAGTCTCAATTTTATAAACCCAAGTTAGGGCGTGGTTTGCTACAACTTTAGGGATGCAAACACCTTCTTAAACTCATCTTCACAATTGTAATCGCCACTATCGTTCATCGTTATTTGATAGAAGTACTTTCCGGAAGGGATAGCATAAATCCTGGATAGAAGTTGAGCCTTGTCCCCTGTTTTGGTGGGTAAATAACCAGTGATCTTAGTATACAAAGATTTTTTTCCATTTATCGTCACTTCCGAAACAGGCTCCAAAATCTTTAACTCACCAATTTTGCCTTTAAACCCTTCTAAGCTTTTCTCGATCATAAACTTAAACTGCGAGAAATTCTGAGTTTGGTTCTTAATTAATAACACCTGTATGTTTGGTCTGTAAAGACTTCCTGTTTTGGTTGGTGCTGCATACCCAAACAATTGGGTTGAAGTTGAATTAGCTAAAATCTCCTCTTTCACTTTGTCAGAAAACTCAAGTTTGTCTTTGACTGAACTAAGAACATCACTTCTTTGAAATTGAATCCAGCCAGTAGGGAAATCAATATTGAAAGTGCTGTCTTGTGCAAATGCATGCATGGAGGTTGATAGTATTACACAAAAAAGTAGTGTATTTAATCTCATAATTTGTCTTATAATTTTAGTTTTTCAATATTACATCCAGCACTTTCGCTACATCCCTACTTGCGTACTTAGCCTTTATCGTGGCACCATCCATTACAAAATAAGTTGGGTTAACCCTGGCGGCTGTTTTAATCACAGTAGCATCACCCATCAACACAAATACATTCGGCACATTAAATAACTGCGACTGTACCTCGGTTACGGTAGCCGTTACAACAAACAAAGGCATCTGTTTTGTTGCAGCTGCTTTTGCTACGGTAGTCGCATTTTCAATCCATGTTCGCGTAGCGGTATTTGCATCTTTCACAAATAGCAAAACGTATGGCTGCTTCAAATTGAGGAGAGAATCTGTAATGTCGTTGCCCTGCAGGTTGCGAATAACGAAGTCAGCAATGTTCGCCTGCCCTGTCGCTGGTCTTATGAGTTTCTGAATTCTATCTACATACTCATACCGGGTTTCATCAAAGTCTGCAGGAAAATCATTCATATCAAAAACAACTTCCTTCCCATCTTTTTTATACTTAAAACTAATAGCAAAGCTATCTGGCAAAGCGCCTTCGGGCACTTTCATTTGTTCCTGCAGGTTGTTTCCTTTTTTGTAAGGCAAACAATCAACGACTGGTAAATAGGTGAGCACATACCACTGTCCAATCATGCAGAAAACAATGGTTATTGCAATTATGAATGCGCTCAAAGTTTTAGGCAAAAGAGGCCGAATAAAGTTTCGGTGAACGAAGATGATTACAATCAACACCAGTAGAAAAATATCTTTCCAAAATGATTGCGTAGGCGTTAATGGAATGCAATCACCAAAGCAACCACAAGTTTGTATTTTACCAGAGAACAGTGCGAAGCCAGTAAGAAATGTAAAGAAGATAATAAGCAAAAGAAGAAGCCAGCTGAACAATCGCATGCGCCATCCCAACAGTACGGCTACACCAGCTAATATCTCGAAACCATTCATAAACAATGACAGGAAAAGCGTAAGGCCGTTCAAACTACTCATGCCCCACACTTCAAAAAACTCCTGCATCTTATAGCTTAGACCAAGTGGATCATTCGCTTTTACCAGGCCAGAAAAAATAAACAATATGCCTACAATTATTCGACTGACGTTTACTACTGCTTTCATTCTTTTGTTTAAACTGATAACGATTGATGATATTTCATAGTAAAATTTCTGAAGACATCCAGGTGTCGTTAGTACGCGTCCTCATTTCAACTTTCAACCTACCTTGCCGTACCGCTCAAAAATAAAGTAAAGCCTTCAATGTACACGCTCAACTGCAAAGGACGATTGATAACAATTGATCAGCCCATCGTAATGGGAATTATAAATGTAACGCCGGATTCATTTTATGCGGGTAGCCGGCAACCTACGGATGAAAATTTGCTCAGCCGGATTCGAAAAATGCTGGACGACGGAGCTACTATTATTGACATTGGCGGCCAAAGTACAAGGCCCGGTAGCGATTATCTATCCGCAGTAGAAGAGGCTGACCGCGTGTTGCCCTTCATTCATTCCATCTGCGCAGCTATTCCTGGTGCAATGATATCTATAGACACATTTCACGCAGCAGTGGCCCGGCAAGCAGTAGCTGCCGGAGCCTGTATGGTAAACGATATTAGCGCAGGTAATATGGACAACGACATGATTGCAACCGTGGCCGCTTTACACGTGCCGTACATTATGATGCACATGAAAGGAACGCCGCAAACCATGCAACAGAATGCCACTTATGAAAACGTATCGCTGGAAGTGCTGGATTTTCTAATTGCCAAAAAAGAGGCTTGCAGACTAGCCGGTATCAAAGACATTATTGTTGATCCCGGCTTTGGCTTCGGAAAAACAATACAACACAATTTTAGGTTGCTGCATCAATTGAATGTTTTTCGCATGCTTGATGTTCCGATTCTTGCAGGCCTTTCGCGAAAATCTAGTGTGTACAAAACACTGGGCACAACGGCCGAAGATGCATTGAATGGAACCACCGTATTGAATACCATTGCGCTGATGAATGGTGCAAATATTCTCCGCGTTCACGATGTGAAAGAAGCCGTGGAATGCATAAAACTGGTAGCAGCTTACAAACAAACAAATGCAATCGTTTAACGGAAAGAAAAAGCCGGTTACAACTTTTGTCATAACCGGCTGCTATTATTTTTTAAAAAACTATTGCTTAGCTGGAGGTTGCTGCTGCTGACCTTGTCCTTGCGGCTGGCCTTGTCCACCTTGCTTTTGTTGCTGCTCCTGCAACATACGCTGCAGAGTTTCCATATCCATTTGCTTAGGATCTTGTTGTGGCTGCACCGGATTAACATTGATGTCAACTACTTCTACATCAAACTTTAATGCCGAATATGGAGGAATCGTTCCACCTTGTCCCGGAGGGCCATAACCCATTAAAGATGGGATGTACAGAGTACCCTTTCCGCCTTTGCCGAATTTCTGCAAACCTTCTTCCCATCCCCTGATGGTCCGGCCTGCACCGATGATCATTTTAAATGGTTCAGCATGACCAAACGCTGTATCAATGTTGCTGTCGAATGCCTTGCCTGTTTCTAACAGCGAGCCAGTGTACTTAACTGATACTTCCTGTCCCGCTGATGCTTTTGCTGTATCGCCTGCATTTGCTACTGCTACAAAAACACCATTCTCTGTTTTCTCAGCTTTGATGTTCTTCTTCTTAAGGTATGCATCCAAATCGGCTACCTCGCGGGCCTTGTATTTTTCCAGTTCCTTTTGTTGGTCAGCTGCCTGGTCTTCCTGGTTTTTCATTACCTGGATGATCTTAAGCGTAGTCGTCAATTGCTGCCCCTTCTTTAAAATCTCATTGTACTGTGCAAGGCCAAGTTTCACCAAAGTATCTACCTGCTGTACTACTACCAAACTATCACCCACGCCAACAAGGCGAATCACTTCATTAAAATCGTGTGATTTTTTTGCACTTGTATCTACTGTGATGTACACCGGCATCCTGCCGTAAGTGGTAAACAAAACTGAGTCTTTAGGAGACAGCCTTACCATACCATTGATCTTTACAATCTGTCCGGGTTGCAATTTTTCAGACTTGTCGCCTTTGAAAATTTTGTAGGCAAGACCCGTTTCAGTTTTTTCATATTTCGAATTGCATGATGCCATAACTATGGCCATCGCAGCAAACGCAAGAATTTTTTTCATGTTTACTTTAATTGTTCGTGGTATTGTTTGATTACTGTTCTAAATTTTTGTGCGGTATTATCTAAAGTGTCACTGCTTCTTCCACCGGCAGCGTTAAAGTGGCCACCACCTTCAAAATGAAAGCGGGCAAATGTATTTACGTCAAAATCTCCCTTGCTTCTAAAACTCCATTTCCTTTCCTCGTCCCGATCTATTACCAATGCGGCCATCTTAATTCCCTGTATACTCAGTAGCTGGTTCACCAATCCTTCTGTATCTCCCGTCTTTATGTGAAAACGTAGCAAATCAGCTTTAGGAATAGTCATCATAGCCGTGTTGTATTCATATAAAACCTCCAACCTGTTCAGTAAAACATGGCCGGTAAATCGTAGCCTGTTTTCTAGAAAGCTGTCGTAAATATTTTCGTGAATAACCGTGTGGTTGATGCCTGTTTCTTTCAGCGTTGCCACCATGCGATGCACATTGGCCGATGCTGCCGGAAAACGAAACGACCCGGTATCCGTCATTACACCGGTGTACAGGCAAGCCGCAACTTCTTTATTGATCTTATCAGCATGCCCACTTTCTACAATAAAGTCGTACACCATTTCGCAGGTGCTGCTTTTAGTCGTATCACTAATGCCGTAGGTAAAGGCTGCTTCCTGTGGTTGTTGATGATGATCGATGAGCACTTTAATCGCTTGCATATCGGTAAGCGTTTGCTCCATATGCTTGGTGCGATGTAGCACATTAAAGTCGAGACAAAACAAAACTTCAGCTTCAGCAATCGCTTGTTGAGCCAGTTCACCCTGGGTGTCAAAATTCAGCACCAGGTCACATGCAGGCATCCATTTTAAAAACTGAGCCCAGTTAGTTGGAGAAATAACCGTAACGGTATGACCCAATTGAATAAGAAAGTGATACAACCCTAAAGATGACCCCATTGCATCACCATCTGGTTTTTGGTGCGTGGTAATTACCACACGCTTAGGGCTCTGTAATTGCGAATAAAATGGTTGTATCGGTTCCATAAGAAGGCGGCAAAATTCAAGTATTTGTGCTACAACGGCAAAAGAATTTTAGCGTCTTAACAAAAAGCTTTGGACGATGCATGCGTTAACCCCTACTTTTGCCGCGCAAATACCTAAGGTTATGACAAACAGAACATTTACTATGATTAAGCCGGATGCTACCTCTAAGGGACATACCGGTGCTATATTAGACCAAATTATTAAAGCCGGTTTTACCATCAAGGCAATGAAATGGACAAAGCTTACCACTGAGCAAGCTGGCCAATTCTACGAGGTTCATAAAGAGCGTCCTTTTTATGGTGAGCTGGTTGAATTTATGAGTAGCGGACAAATTGTTGCAGCCATTCTTGAAAAAGAAAATGCAGTAGCTGACTTCCGTAAATTAATTGGGGCTACCAACCCGGCGCAGGCTGATGAAGGAACCATTCGTAAAAACTTCGCATCGTCAGTAGGCGAAAACGCAGTTCACGGAAGTGATAGCGATGAGAATGCTGCCATTGAAGGCAACTTCTTTTTCAGCAGTTTGGAAAGATTTTAATTTCCGCTGTACCATATTTAAAAAACCCGCAATTCTTGGCGGGTTTTTTATTGTCCAATCATTTATGCTTTGGTCGTCATCGTTGCGTCGCACACTTATGCCGTTTTCTAGAGAGCAACTAAAGCTCTACTTCGCAGTATTGGGTGATATAATAACAGCCACCTCGTTAACCTGATTTGCAGGGAAGCCACCTTGGGCTGCATGCTCCCGAATCATTTCTTCGTTTAGTGCTGTGTACACACAATAGATTTTATCGCCAGTTACATAACTGTGTTCCCACTTAATGCCTGAACCCATTTTATCAAGCACAATACAAGAAGTCTGTGAGATACCTTTCAATTGCTCTGGTGTAAGTGCACCCGCGCCGGGTATCTCTCGTTCGATTACGTACTGAGGCATAGAAAAAGTTTTAAAAGTTTATAAAGGCTAAATGTAGAGCTAATGCCTAAAACAACAATGGTGTAATAAAGTGATAGAAAAAACCTTAAACAAAAGGGTATCAACACTCACTCAGGCTAATCGGCAACTGAACCGCCAACCCTCCATCCGAAGTTTCCTTGTATTTACTATTCATATCCAAAGCGGTATTCCACATGGTGGCAATCACTTTATCTAAAGAAACTTTTGCATAATCCGGTGAACTTTGTAATGCCAATTGAGAAGCAGTGATGGCTTTTATTGCACCCATGGTATTTCGTTCAATGCAGGGAATTTGCACCAGTCCCCCAATGGGGTCACACGTCATCCCCAGGTGATGCTCCATGGCAATTTCCGCAGCCATCAAAACCTGCCGTTGAGTTCCGCCCATTGCTTCGGTCAGTCCGGCCGCAGCCATTGCCGACGAAACACCAATCTCAGCCTGGCATCCACCCATTGCAGCACTAATGGTTGCGCCTTTTTTAAATATGCTTCCAACTTCTGAAGCAGTCATCATAAATCGAATGATTTTCTCCTCATCATTACCATTTAAAAAAGCGATGTAGTACATGAGTACCGCGGGTATTACGCCGGCAGCGCCATTGGTAGGCGCCGTTACCACGCGGCCGAAAGCGGCATTCTCTTCGTTTACCGCCAGGGCAAAACAACTCACCCAATCTAAAATGTACTGGAAGTTTTGCCCACCTTGTTGTATGGCGTGTAGCCACGTTTCATAGTCATGGTACGGCTGATGATTGACCAATCTTTTATTTAAATCGAAAGCCCGGCGCTTAACTGACAACCCTCCCGGCAAGATTCCTTTGGTGTGCGCGCCACGATACATGCACTCTTTCATGGTCTGCCAAATCTGAAGTACTCCTGTTTTTGTATTTGCTTCCGTACGCCAGGCTGTTTCATTTTCCATTACAATCTCTGAAATGGATAAACCTGTTTTCATACACCAATGCAATAGTTCATCTGCTGTATTAATTGGAAATGGAAGGTCGATATGATCTTTAGAGGTATGCACTTCTCCCTCTTTTACCACAAAGCCTCCGCCAATGGAATAAAACGTTTCGCTCCACGATTCGCCGTTTTGCATCAACACCAAAAACGTGAGCCCATTGGGATGAAACGGAAGACTTTCGTTAGAAAGAAATTGTACATGAATAGCTGGATCAAAGCGGAGCTTCACCTCATTGCCTAGTGGCAGCACTTTTAGGTTGTTGATCGTGTCAATCTTTTGATCGAGAGAATTTACATCAATGGTGACTGGATCTTCAGAACACAGCCCGAGCATAACGGCAATGTTAGTTCCATGGCCCTTACCAGTTTTAGCCAACGATCCGTACAAGAGTACCGTCACTTCAGCTACATCTTCGAGGTGCCCTTTGTTTCTAATCGTTTCCACACAACGCATTGCGGCACGCCACGGTCCAAGCGTATGCGAGCTGGATGGGCCCACACCAATTTTAAACATATCGAAAACCGAGATGGCTTCATGTGGCATACAAGAGTGTTTGCTGTAAAAATAGCTTGTTGCATTACATAAGCTCTCTGCCGTGTTATATGCTTAACAACTTTTTTTAAATGATGAAGTAAATGAAAATCTTTTCCTCTTATATTTGCACTCCTGAAAAGGTAATGGCTGCGTAGCTCAACTGAATAGAGTACCTCACTACGGATGAGGGGGTTTTAGGTTTGAATCCTAACGCGGTCACCACACAGGATTGAGTGGCATTATTGCCGCTCTTTTCATTTTTAGAACCGCTGAAACCCTTGCCACCATTGCATAGTAGCGTTAATACTTCATTGGGTTCCATGGTTTGAAAAGTATTATTAGAGAATACCAGTTTTTCAGGGAATATCAAACCAAGAATTTTCTGCTTGTTTTCCAAGTTAGCCGTGCTGTAGTACTTGTCCAGGTTGCTAAGCAATGAAAACCCATACCGGTAATATTCCTGAAAACCCGTTTCAGTTGATTTGAGCTCTGCAATCTTACTGCGTAGTTCAGCACATTCTTTTGATATGCTTTCCTTTATACGCTTATAATCGAATTTATCTAAATCGTCGTTCACAAACTTCTTAGCTGATTTGTCCATCAACTCCATGTTCTTATCAATTTCAGCTTGCAGCTTTTTTATCTCTGCATTCCTATCACCTTGGTTAGTTTTAAATACATCTTCCATTACAGCCAGGTATAAAGCCGCCATTTCAGGCTTTATAGAAATATCACCTAACCAAACCTCAAAAGCACTGTGTGCAACCTCGTTTTTGTACCTCTCCTTACATCCTTTAGTACAATGGTAGTAAAAGTATTTACCACCATTACCAAGGGCAGAACTGCCCGTTAAATGCTTACCACACTGCGGGCATATTAAATGCCCCCTCATTGGGTATTCCTCGTTGACAAGCGAGTATTTAGTTTTCGCTTTCTTTTTTCCATCTAAAACATTCTGCACTTCATAAAACAGGTCCTCACTAATTATTGGTTCGTGTATGCCCTGTACAATTTCTTCAGCATCATCCCGGTATTCCTTCACTCTTATCTTGCCACAATAAATCGGGTTGCGAAGCACTGTGTAAAAGTTGCTCCTGCTTATTTTCAGTCCCTCACCATATAATTTTTTACGCAACACTTCTATTTGATAGGTGCCGGTAGCAAATGCCTCAAATGCTTTTTTAATCAGGGGAGCCATGTCAGAATGAGTAATAATAGGTCTATTCTGCGCATCCCTTGTATTCTTGAAGCCATAAGGCGCAGTACTAACGTACCGTCCTTCTTTCAAAGCCTTACGCATACCATTGGTGGTATTTAAAGAACGCCTTGCGTTCTCTACCTGCGGAGCAGCCAAGTAAAACGCTTTCATCAATAAATTTTCAGGCACACTTTCATCCAACGGCTGCTCCATGGCTTCAACAACAACTCCCAGCTTCATTAAGGCAGTTATCATATTTAAGGAGGCTTCCATGTTTCTTGAAAACCTATCCCACTTTGCAACTACCAGCTTTTTTACTAACCCTTTGTTTTTCTTGATGAAATCCAAGAGGTTGTGGAACTCCGGACGGTTAAAAGTTTTTGCACTGTGGTCATCTTGAAAGTGCTTTACAATTTCATAGCCCTTTGCTTCGCAATGCTTTTCCAAACGTTGCTGCTGGTCTCTTAGACTGTAGCCTTTTTCAGCCTGTTCATCAGTTGATACTCTTGTGTAGATGATTGCAGTTTGCATCTTTCTTCGCTTTTTGAGTTACAAATAATTGGTAGTCCAGGGTAGCCATCTTGTAAATAGCTTGCCTGATTTGTTTCACTTGTTCGTCCGTGTAGTTTTTTCCGCTTTCCTTTAAAATCTTTTTACATTGTTCAATACTTAACATTGTTAACTGCTTCACTGCAACTCCGGGGCGTTATCCGGTCACTGCAGCCGTTGGCAATTGTTATAGGGTGCATTATCCCTTTTTATTTATCTGTTTCTTTACAGTTCGTCTTATAGATACCTTTCTACCATCATCAACCACCACTTCAATCTTTTGGTACTTGTGCTCTTTAATTATGTCATTCACCAAAGCACTAACTTCCAGCCGTTGCATTCCTTCCGCTGTTTGCATTCTTCCATCCTTATAAAAAATCTCAACTTTTTCATAGTTACCTATTCTTAAAAAAGCAAGGAGTTCCATTTCATCAACGTGCAAAGGCATTTCTGCTTTGTGTACCGGCTTTAAATCAACATCAGGAAACATGTCCTGCATCAAATCATTTAAGCTGATTTGAATGTGATTGTCTATACCTACTAATTCCTTTGCTACTTTATATTGGGTGAAACTGCACGGTACAGAAACACCGTCTTTGAAAACCAGGATTAGGACCGGCATTTTTGCACCTATGACGAAGGCTGTATAAAATTCAAGTATGGGCATGGGCACTCCACACTTCTCACTTTCAAACTCGAAACTTTTCTTTGTTGCTCTTAACTGTTCCCGGCTCATTCCAAACTCTCTTAGCTCCTTAACCAGCTTTACCCAAATAGCATCTACAATACTGAAACGCCTCCATTCCCTGCCTTCTCTTTGCACACTTAAAAGCCCTTCCTTCTCCCAGCTATTCAACTGCCGGTAAGTAATCGTATCAAACTTTACATTCCGGTCAGTGCTATTCAGTAGTTGAGATATTTTATTTTGTTCTATGTTCTTAAAATACTGGTAAAAGCCATTGTCAAATGCCTCATTATGATAAAGAGCAACAGCTTTATTTTTATTGCTTTCAGGCTTTGAAATACTCATAATTTATGTTTGTAGAGGCGTAAACAAAGATACAAAAAATTATACCGCTTGGTAAGTTTTTACAAAATAATTATCTACATTCGCTCCATCATTTATACGAACGCTTATGGCAAAAACTGCCCAAACACATTTTAGTCAAACCACTTCATTTGAAGTATTCCGCTATCAATTGGTTGTTGATAAGACGCTGCCAATAAATATGTTTGAAAAATATGAAACAGCGGAGCAGGTTCGTGCAGATAAAAACAACATCTTTCAAAAAGTTCTTACCGGTGAAGATTTTACTTTCAGAGGTGGAACATCAGAGTTAACATCTAAGTTTCTTTACTCTGATGGAACAATGATTTATTATAAGTTAGGCGTTAAGCGAAGTACTACACTTTATACAAAAGACCTTTCACCACACAGCGAAGAAAACTACCCCAATCTTATTATTGCTTTTAACAATGATCCTACAGTTCAAAAAATTGCAATACAGAATAATACTGCTGCATTCAAAGAATTAACTACCGTTAGCAATATCATTCAGGAAACACTGGAGGAAGAATTAAAGGCTTACAATCTTTCGTTCTACACAGAACCCATTTACGACAAGCAGGAGTTCTGGAATTTGGTGAAGAAATACCCGAAACAAATCACACAACTAACGTTTGATTTGATTTCGCCAAACATGGCTAACATTACCCGAAACCTGCAACTGAATTTAAAGCAGCTTTACGAGGACACAAACACTCACAAGACTAAGGTAGAACTGAATGCAGACCATGAGAGTTACCTGGATATAAAACAGGAAAGCAAGTTTGTAAACAGCCTGGTAGAATATAGTGCAGACGGTGGTGGAAATATTTCCTTGAAGGTGGCAGGCAAACGGAAATTACTGCATACAGCGCAATCACCAGAAGAATTTAATATAGATAAACAATCACTGGAGGGAGATATTGATTGGGAGAAACTAAATGAGAAGTTTAAAAACATATTGATTTAAAAATACTAATGGCAGATTTTAAACAGTTAGAAAAAACGCTTTGGCAGGCAGCAGACAAGCTCCGTAACAACATGGATGCAGGCGAATACAAACATGTTGTACTGGGTTTGATATTCCTAAAATATATCTCTGATGCTTTTGAAGACATAAAACATCTCTTTGAAGAAGAAATAGGCAACGATTGGGAAGACGATGCAGCAGGAGTAAAAGACATTTGCCTTTCCGAAAGAGTTTTTTATGTGCCGCCGCAAGCAAGATGGTCTTACTTACAAGGCAGGGCAAAGCTGCCCACCATCGGGAGAGACATTGACGATGCAATGGATGCCATAGAAAAAGATAATCCGTCATTGAAAGGAGTATTATCGAAAGACTATGCAAGACCTGCATTAGACAAACAACGTTTAGGAGAACTAATTGACCTGATAGGCTCAATAACATTAAGCAGCAACGGAAGCGGAAAGGGCAAAGATATTTTAGGGTTTGTATTTGAATATTTCTTAGGTCAGTTTGCTGATGCAGAAGGCAAGAAAGGTGGACAGTTTTATACACCGCAGTCCATTGTAAAGCTCCTGGTGTCTGTATTAGCTCCGGTAGCAGAGAAACGGGTTTATGATGGCTGTTGCGGTAGCGGTGGCATGTTTGTACAGAGCGAACATTTTATTGAACTGCATGAACACCGGAAAGGGAAAATATCTATCTACGGACAGGAAAGTAATCCCACTACATACAAATTAGCTAAAATGAACTTGGCAATCAGGGGCATTGATGCGAAGATTGAGTTAGGCGACACATTACGAAATGACAAGTTCCCCGGATTAGCTGTTGACTACATCTTAGCCAATCCACCTTTCAATGTTAGCGATTACGCTATCAATCCTGAAGAAAAAGAAAAATGGAAGTTTGGTATTCCCCCGAGCGGCAACGCTAACTACGCATGGCTACAACATTTCATCAGCAAATTAGCACCGTATGGTACAGCAGGAATTGTGTTATCAAATGGTAGCATGAGCAGTGATATTGCCAATGAAGGTGAAATAAGGAAGAGCATTATTGAAGCAGACTTGGTGGATTGTATGGTGTCATTGCCAACACAGCTTTTTTACAATACACAGATTTCTGCCTGCTTGTGGTTCTTAGCCAGAGATAAAGTAAATCACAGGTTCCGCAACCGCAGCCATGAAGTGCTTTTCATTGATGCAAGGGACTTGGGTACGATGATTAGCAGAAGACAAAGAGATTTGACGGAAGCTGACATTAATAAAATCGCTGAAACCTACCATAATTGGAGAGGCAAAGAATGGCAGGAGAAATACAAAGATGTACCAGGCTTTTGCAAGTCGGCAAGCATTCAGGTAATACGTAAAAACAATTATATACTTACGCCTGGACGATACATAGACTTTAAAGAACCAGAGGAAGAAGGAGCAGCATTTGGTGAAAGAATGAAGCATTTAACAGCAACACTAAAACTGCAAATTCAAAAAGCCGCAGAAATAGATAATCGAATACAAGAAAACCTGAAGAAGATTGGCTATGAGCTTTAATTTAAAGACACTGGTTGTTTTTGACACAAATACGGTTCGCAGTTTAGAAGCTGGTGACCTTGCATACCGTTTTTTTTCCTTTGGAAAGTCATTTGAGGAGTTGCAAAAGTTAATCGCTGAAAATAATTTAGCTCCTTATGTAACCGTAGCGGTTTCAGAATTGGTGATTGAAGAATTGAAACTTCAAAAGTCAAAAAAATATGGAGAAGACATAGACAGATTGAAAAGTATAGCAACACGATTAGCGGGTATGCCGCATGTTGCTGATGGCTCTATTCAGATACCTGCCATTGATTTTGACTGCAAAACTTATGTCGAGGAAGAGGCAAAGAAATTCATTGAGGAACAATCGGCTAAAATTATACCTATCAAAGACGATTACACGAACTCTATGTTGCGAAGCATGATTGATAAAGTAATGCAGGATAAGATAAAAGCTCCATTTAAGGTAACAGGAAAGGATAACAAAATCAAAGATGCAGGCTTTAAAGATAATGTTATTTGGGAGAGCCTGATGCACTATGAGGAAGTTCCAAACTTTGATAAAATACTTTTTGTTACAGATGATACTGGATATGACGGATGTGAAAAGGAATTTATTGACAAATGGAACAAACACATCAAAATAATTAAAAACCACACTGCATTAGAAGCAGAACTACGTACGGATTACGGCAACTACATGCAGTACCATAAGATATACGAGTTTGCAGGGAAGGAATACTTTGATGATTATTTGAAAGACTTACTAAGTCCTGCATCTTTTGTTCAGGTAGACGGTGAAGACTTAAAAATAGAAAACTATCAAATCAAAGAGCATTGTTTAAAAGTTGAAACTGGGACTGATGAAGAAGGCGATTTTGTAAGCCCTATTATACATTCAGCGGTTTCAGTGTTTACAACGAAAGGTGATGCGAAAACTGAAATCAATGTTTTAGCCATAACACAACTGTCGGACTTTGAAACTATGGAAATTGAAAAAACGGATTTTGAACCGAGTATATCATAATGAAAGAAAACTGGAAGACATATAGTTTAGGGACTGACATTGCCACTCGATTAGGTGACGGGCTTCACGGCACACCGCAATATGATGAAAGTGGTGAGTACTATTTTATCAACGGGAGTAATTTAGTAAACGGCAGAATTGAGGTCAATTCAAACACAAAAAAAGTTTCTGAAGAGGAGTTTAAAAAGCACAAAAAAAATTTGTCTGAAAACACAATTCTTTTAGGCATCAACGGTACTATAGGAAATGTAGCATTGTACAATGGCGAGAAATGTATTTTGGGAAAAAGCGTCTGCTATATTAACGTTGACGACAAATTTGATAAGCAGTTTATAAAATATGTGTTGCTTAATGACAACTTCCAAAATCATATTAGAACTAATGCAACCGGCACTACTATAAAAAACGTAGGGCTTAAATTATTGCGAGATTATGAAATTGAGATGCCTTCTGACAAAGAGGAACAAGCTGAAATTGCTTCAATACTTTTCTCTCTCGATGACAAAATAGAACTCAACCACCAAATGCACCAAACGATTGAAGCCATAGCTCAAACGCTTTTCCGAGAGTGGTTTTTCAACCTCAACTTTCCTGGGTTCGATGGCGAGTTAGTAAACGGCTTACCGAAGGGTTGGAAGATTGGGAAAATAAGCGATGTCTTGGAACTACAGTACGGTAAGGCGCTAAAGGCAGACACAAGAATTGAGGGTGAGTTTCCGGTATTAGGTTCAAGTGGAATTGTAGGTTACCACAATGCATTTATCGTGGTTGGTCCTGGGATTGTGATTGGAAGAAAAGGAACAATTGGCGAAGTAATTTGGGTAGAAGAAAATTTCTTTCCTATAGACACAACATTTTATGTAGTTGATAAGATTGGAACGAACGGATTATACTATCACTATTTTCTTCTTAAAGAACAAGACTTTAAAAAAATCGGTTCTGACAGTGCCGTTCCAGGATTGAACAGAAATCAAGCACATGAAAACACAATCGTTGTACCGGAAAAGAATGTTGTAGATGATTTTAATGAAGTTGTTAAGCCGCTGTTTGAAAAGAAATTCATACTAACAAATGAGATTGCAACTTTAACTCGTCTTCGTAACAGCCTTTTGCCCAAACTGATGTCAGGTAAAATAGAAATAAAAGCATGAACTCCATTACCGAAAATGAAATAGAACTTATTGCCATCGGCTACCTGCAAAGTTTGGGTTATGCCCACTTGCAAGGACCAGATATTTCAACGGATGGAGAACACCCCGAGAGGGACTACAATGAGGTTGTGCTGAAAACCCGCCTAATTGATGCTATTGATAAACTTAATCCTGATTTACCCATTGAAGCAAAGGAAGAAGCTCTAAGAAAAGTATTGCGAACGGAAAGTCCTGATGCTTTGATAAACAATGAAACTTTTCACCGATATGCAACCGAGGGTGTAGACGTAGAAGTAAGAACGAACGATGGCATAAGAGGAAAGAAAGTTTACCTGATAGATTTTGAGAACCCTGATAAGAATGAGTTTTTATGCATTAGTCAGTTCACCATTATTGAAAACAACGTTAACAAAAGACCAGACCTTATTTTATTTATTAATGGGTTACCGTTAGTAGTTGTTGAAATCAAAAACGCAACTGATGAAGCGGCAACTATAAGGTCAGCCTTTAATCAAATACAAACCTACAAGCAATATATCCCATCCCTTTTTACTTACAATTCATTGCTAATTATTAGCGATGGTTGGGATGCCAGGTTTGGAACTATCACAAGTGATTGGAGCCGCTTTTCAAGCTGGAAAACTAAAGACGGAAAAACAACAGCTGACAACTTAATACCCGAAATAGAAATCATGAGCAAAGGCTTGTTGAACAAACAAACTTTGTTAGATGTTATCCGTCACTTTATTGTATTTGAAAAGAGCGAAGAAACCACACTAAAAAAGGTTGCCGCATACCACCAGTATTACGCAGTAAACAAGGCAGTGATAACTACCAAAACTGCAGCAGCAGAAGAAGGTGATAGACGAGCCGGTGTATTGTGGCACACACAAGGCAGTGGCAAAAGTCTAAGCATGGTTTTCTATAGCGGTAAACTTGTATTAAATTTAAACAATCCCACTATAGTTGTACTAACTGATCGAAACGACTTGGATGACCAATTGTTCAACACTTTTAGTAATTGTAGCCAGCTATTAAGGCAAACACCTGTGCAGGCAGAGAATAGAAAACATCTTAAAACTTTACTAAATGTAGCGTCAGGAGGAATTGTATTCACTACAATTCAAAAGTTCATGCCTGAAGAAGATGATGATGTAATATCCAATGGAAATGTCGTAAACGAGCCAAGTGTAAAATATATTGGAGCAAGAATAAAACCATTTACGGAGAGAAAAAATATTATAGTAATTGCTGATGAAGCTCACCGAAGCCAGTATGATTTTTTAGATGGTTTTGCCAGAAAGCTAAGAGACGCTTTACCCAACGCATCATACATAGGGTTTACCGGCACTCCAATAGAAACTACTGATAAAAACACACAGGCTGTATTTGGTGATTATATTGACATATATGACATTCAACAGGCAGTTATAGATAAAGCTACTGTACCAATCTACTACGAAAGCCGATTGGCAAAGGTGAACTTTGCAGAAGATGAAAAAGTACACATAGATGACCAGTTTGAAGAATTAACCGAGGGAGAGGAGTTAACAGAGAAACAAAAATTTAAAGCCAAATGGACAAGACTTGAAGCTATTGTTGGCAATGAGCATCGCATCAATAAAATTGCCGAAGACCTTGTATATCATTTTGAACAACGCAATGCAGTGCTGGATGGTAAAGCAATGATTGTTTGCATGAGCCGCAGAATTTGTGTAGAAATGTATAATGCAATCATTAAACTTCGTCCTCATTGGCATCATGAAGATGATGATAAAGGAATAATCAAGGTAGTGATGACAGGTTCATCAAGCGATGAACTATTGATGCAACCACACATAAGGAACAAACAAAGAAGAAAAGCAATTGGAGAAAGGGTAAAAAATCCTTCAGATCCGTTGAAGATTGCTATAGTAAGGGATATGTGGCTGACAGGTTTTGATGCTCCGGTACTTCATACTTTGTATGTAGATAAGCCAATGAGAGGTCATAGCTTGATGCAGGCTATAGCAAGAGTAAACCGGGTATTTGGTGAATACAAAGAAGGTGGATTAGTTGTTGATTATTTAGGAATTGCACAGGAACTAAAGTATGCCTTAGCAGAATACACAGCCAGCGGTGGTGAAGGAAAGCCAACACTTGACCAGGAAGTGGCGGTTGCGAAAATGTTAGAGTATTATGAAGCTATAGAGTATCAATTAAGGCATTTTGATTGGAAGAAATTTTATAGCCTTTCACCAGAAGATAAGCTCCATTATATTCCCTTGATTGTTGATTACATTTTTAGCCAGGAAAACGGAGAACAGGCTTTTGTTGATAATACTAAAAACCTGTTGAAAGCATTTGCTATATCTGTACCACATGAAAGAGCAATTGCTATTCGGGATGATGTGGCTTTATTTCAGGCAATTAAAGCGAGGTTAGTAAAAATTGCCGATAGGAATGAAGGAGGCAGGACAGGAACCGAAATAGAAACTGCTATCAAACAAATTATTTCAGAAGCGATAACTGCTGACAATGTTATTGATGTATTTGATGCAGCCGGTATAAAGAAGCCGAACATCGAAATTTTAGATGAAAGGTTTTTACAGGAAGTTCAGAATATGCCTCAAAGAAATCTTGCGGCAGAACTTTTAAAGAAGCTATTGAAAGATGAGATTAGACAAAGAACCAGGATAAACCTTGTGGAAAGCAAGAAGTTTTCTGACATGCTTGAAGATGCTATAAAACGGTATCACAACGGAATGATAGACACTGTTGAATTTTTAGAGAAAGTCTTAATTCCATTAGCAAAGCAAATAAAAGAAGCAGATCAAAGAGGCGAAAACTTAGGTCTTGATTATAGAGAATATGCTTTTTACACAGCATTAGAAGTAAACAATAGTGCGGTATCTATTTTAGGGAATGACATATTAAGAACGATAGCGAAAGACCTTTTAGAAAGTGTACGCACTAACACAACTATTGATTGGACTATTAAAGAAAGTGTTCAGGCAACATTGCGTAGAAATATACGCCGCATCCTTAGAAAGTATGGGTATCCGCCAGACTTACAGGAAAAAGCTGTTGATACCGTTATTAAGCAAGCAAAGTTGTTGGCTAATGATTTATCAAACGTCATAAAAACAGCATAAAGAGACACA
>JANPIM010000038.1:0-218711 GCA_031425015.1 Segetibacter sp.
CAGGTGTTCTAGTGCACCTCTTGTAATTAAGATTGCAGTTATCAACATTTTATAATTTTTCACAAAGAAAAAGAACCAAAAAGAAACTTAATAGTAGTAGTAATAATTATTTAATAAAAGTATAAAGCAAATCTAAAGGCAGGTGTTCCCCGCAGCAGCGCCGTTCTGCCGGAATGTTCCAATGTTGAAAAAAGCGGTGAGGTTGTTCGAGCGTCTTCCGAAGGATGACCTCGAACGCAGTATAAATGGAAGTCTCCGACTTCCTGCCTTTGCAAAAGGCATCAATAGCAGTACAAAAGCCACAGTAACCCGCCGCTCCATCCAACAATCCCATCGGCACCAATTGTTACCCTACCCGCCTCAATGCTTAAACTCCATATCTTCTAAACACTACATTACCTTTATCCAAATCAAATCCGCTGAAGAAATTACTTCACATACTTCTTCTCACCACCTTTGCATTTGCGGCTGATAGCCAAACTGAAAACGGTATTTCGAGATTCACGATGTACAACGATGTTACTATAACCCTTGACATACCTACATCTTATTCATCAGCCAAAAAAACAATGATTGTTTTATATGCCTTACCAAATGGAAATAACACGGAACAGACGATGGGCAAAAAAATTATTGAAGGTGATGACTGGCATTTTGATATACAGCATTTAAAAGCGCAAACAAAATTTATACGGCACGAACTTCCACGGCAGAATACAGCAGTAGTTTACCTCGAAAATAATTTGAAGAGCTGGCCCGCATGGAAGACAAAACATCCGAATTACGTGGCGGAAGTTCAGCACATAGTGGACACGCTGTATGGATTATTTAAGTCGAAGAAAAAAGTAATTTACCTTAATGGTCATAGTGGTGGCGGACGGTTTATTTTCAGTTATCTCGATGGTGTGCAAACGATTCCAAAGTATGTTGCCAATATCAGTTTTTTGGATAGCGACTATGGTTATGAGGCTGCTTACCTGCAGAAGTTGACAAACTGGTTGCAACAAAACAAGCAGGCACGTTTAAATGTATTTGCCTACAACGATAGTGTTGCCTTGCTGAATGGTAAACGAATTGTTTCAGATACTGGTGGCACGTGGTACCGCAGCCGTTTAATGATGAGAGATTTATCGGCCAATTATAGGTTTGATAAACTAAAGGATGATAGCCTTGTAATTTTAAGATCAACCAATGGCCGCATAACCTTCAATTTAAAAATCAATCCTGATAAGAAAATATTTCATACCCAACAGGTAGAATTGAATGGGTTTATACATTCAATACTTACGGGCACTAAACGGGAATCTATAAGATATATTTACTTCGGACCACGGGCCTATAGTGCGATGATTGAATGATTACGGATTTATAGTTGCTGCTTTCTCAACCATTCTTCACAGATATTCCAATGCTAAATAAAAGCGCTGAAGTTGTTCGAGCGTCTTCCGAAGGATGACCTAGAACGCAGGATAAATGGAAGTCTCCGACTTCCTGCCTTTGCAAAAGGCACCGATAGGGTTACGTAAGTTCAAGACCATTTACTATACTTGAATAGACAGGCATTGAGAATAACAATGTCCAAACTACCTAGCACAACCACTGAATAAAACAAACGATGAATATTTCAGTTGCAGATTGCTTCGTCCCTCGCAATGACAAACTCGTTACACTAAAAAAATGAAGCATCACTTTTTGATGCTTCTTAAAATTGTGCTATCCTTCAGAGTCATGAAATTCTTCATTATCTAGGTCAGAAGAAGATCCTGCCGGTATTGAACCATCTTCTGAAATGTTTCCATCTCCAACCAAGCCTTCATTATGCATTTCGCCATCGTCGTTCTGCCAGGATGTTCCAATATTGAATAAAATCGCTGAAGATGTTCGAGAGTCTTCCGAAGGATGACCTCGAACGCAGGATAAATGTAAGTCTCCGACTTCCTGCCTTTGCAAAAGGCACCGATAGGGTTACGCAAGTTCAAGACCATTTACTACGCTTGATTAGACACGCATTGAGACTATCAATGTCGAAACTACATAGCACAACCACTGAATAAAACAAACGATGAATATTACATTAGCAGATTGCTTCGCCACTAACAATAACAAACTCGTTAGCCTAAAAAAGAAGCATCGCTTTTTGATGCTTCTTAAAATTGTTTTATCCTTCAGAGTCATGAAATTCTTCATTATCTAGGTCAGAAGAAGATCCTGCCGGTATTGAACCATCTTCTGAAATGTTTCCATCTCCAACCAAGCCTTCATTATGCATTTCGCCATCGCCAATATTTGTATGATAGGTTTCTTTAGGGTCATCTGTTGATCTATAATCGTCTGCACTCTTATCATTAGTCGGTTCAAGTTCTTTGGCGGCTTCTAATGCTTGACTTGTAGTTTTTTGTTCTTCGCTCATAATTGGGCTTTTATTTGTTTACCTGATACTATAGTTGTGCCAGCAAGTTGAAGCAAATCTGATCGCCCAATTCAAAGACGCGCCACCATTCAATCAACCAACCCTGACGGGAATAGGCTGTTATCGTTCACGTTTTAATTTTTCTTTAGTTACCGTTGCCCAAATAAAAAAGGCAAACCACCAATGTCACCATCAGCAATTTGCCTTTCCATAATCGGATCTCTATAGCCTAATTGTACTTCGCCGTTATAAATTCAACCAGCTTCTCATCACTCATTTTGTTTGAGGTACTTTCTGTGGCTACCACATTTTTATATTGGGGAGTATCAGCTAAATGTTTGATGAATTGCTCCTGCACCTGGCCCGTTCCAGTCACTTCAATTTCATCTATATTCTGCATTAAAGCAGTGATCTCTTTAAAAAATTTGGCTGTCAACCCTTGCTCCTGGTTGTTGGAAGCATTCTCGTTTGAATTGCCTGAAGCACCACTATTTTTTACGTGACCCAGCACTGAAAATTCACTGCTCTCTTTATTTTCTCTTCCAACAATTGTGGCGTTGTGCGAGTCCATCCAAACACCAAATTGTTTTTTGTTAGTCGACATATTCTTTTGTTTTAGAACTCTATAGGTTCAAAAAGCATACCTCCGACCGAATGCCTGACAGAAGATGTATCCATCACCTGCATTGTGTCAATCGAAGCTGCATTCTAGAGTAAACAGACACTGCAGGTAGAATTAGCAATTGGAAACACGAACGTAGCTACCCGATTTGTTAATGATGTATTTGCTTTTAAAACGGTAGCTAGTTTTGGCTGTCCATATTATTCCATGAATTTCTTTTCAGTGAAATCAATCTTCCTCTTATTCTTTGGCGCGGTCACATGCACGACAGTGCTACCAGCTCAACTTGTTTACACAGGTGCGCCTGTTGTTTCAAATTGGTACTCTCCCCCAACGGAAATAATTAATCACCACAATTTCCTTCCAGGCCGGAAGCTCTTTCAACGTAATACGGGCATGATCATCGGCTTACAGAAGGGAAAATATACTTCTATAGAATTGGGCGGCGAAGCACATTGGCGGAAGATTAGTTTTAACAAGCCGCGTATCATTGGTGCCACTGCTAATATGGAATACAATTTTGAAGAGAACATTATTGGATACAAAGCCGGCATGTGGATGAAACGCGGCCGGATCAACTTAACCTACGGTGCTAACGTGAGTTATTTCACCAACTTCAACAATGGACATCGTTTTGGTTTTGGCCCCTCTGTTGGATTTAGGTTACTAGGCTTGCATTTGGTGAATGGTATAAACATTCTTACAAAAGATAAAACTGAAGCTGGCGAAAAACCAATTGAAGTAAATAGTCTGTACCTCTCGCTGCGGTATTATTTCCCGGTGCAAAATACTTTTACCTGGGATAGAAAGACAATGAAGAAAAAGCGGGAACGAAAACGCGAACTCGAACAACGGCAAAAGGAAAGAGAACGCAGAAAAGAAAATGGTGAAGACAAAGGGTTACTAGATGTTTTCAAAAAAAAGCAATTGTAGTGCACTCTGCACTAAAAAGCCGCACTCCTTCTCTACTCTCATGCATCATCATTTTACCAACCATGTAGCGACCAGCTAAAATAGTCATCTACGAGATGTTTACTCACCGAGAAATGCAACACCTAATGACTATTCACGCATCTAACAGTAAGAAAAGTTCTCCTGGTGAAGTTTTAAGTGTTGCTTTTTCTTAGGTAGTAAACATCTTGAAAGAAATCAACAGTAGAAATTCGGCTAAAATGGACACGTCGATACTTAAGAATGAAATAGAATTACTTACACATTAAAAATCCATTATAAAACGTAGACGAACTCCTTTCACCGGTTATAAGAAATATTTTACACTTCTTTCTGCCCATGAAACAAACTGCTTATCTGCTTCTTTTTCTTTTACTGAAAATGTCTGCTTTTTCACAATCGGATGTGACACGAACTGTATGCAGTGGATCAAACGTTACCGTAACCAGTGCCGACCTGGGTTTACCAGCTGGCACCATATATACATGGACCCGAACTTCTTTTAATCCATCTGCTGCCGCCATTTCTAACTCCTCTGATGAACTGGTTGGTTCATTAATATTTAGCCAAACACTAACCAACACTACATCGAGCCCGGCAGATGTGGAATATGCGGTAACTCCTTCTTCAGGCAACCCATTTAATATTACGATCAATGTGAATCCTGTTCCGTTTATAGGAGACCAAACCACGACGATATGTAGTGGAGCAACTTTTTACGTGTCACCATCTACTGCAGGTGTACCTATTGGAACGCAATATACCTGGTCAACTCCGGTGCAAACTGCTGGCGTCAGTGGTGGCACAGCTCAAGGCACGCTTCAGCCAAGCATTTCTCAGCAATTGACTTACACAGGCACCGCTACAGGTACGGCGACCTACACGGTTACTCCAAATGCATCGGGTTGCGTGGGCAATACATTTAAAGTAACAGTTACCATTAACAGAGCATCAACGGTGCCATTGCTAACAAGTACATTAAACCCTGCTCCCCGGTGCAGTGGCAGCAATTTTACCTACAACGCTACTTCCACCCCTGCAGGTACCACAATGGCTTGGTCAAGGCCAGCAATACGTGGCATCAGTAACGGCCCGGTAAACGGAAACAATGGTATCTCCGAAGTTTTGAATGATACAACAACGCAACCTGTAGTGGTAGGTTATGTTTATACGCTTACCTCCACCACAGGGTGTACCAATACTCAGGTGGTATCCGTTACCATAAATCCTACTCCAGTAGTTACACCAAAGACCACCACCACATGTAGTGGCACACCCTTCAATGTTACCATCAGTGATGCTCTACCTGCCAACACCAATTTTACGTGGACTGCACCGGTGATAAATCCGGCCGGATCTATTACCGGTGGCAGTGCACAAGCAACCGCTACATCCGTCATAAGCCAGCCATTAGTAAACCTTAGGACAACTCCAGGTCTTGCCACATACAATGTTACTCCAATTGCAGGGTCGGGCACATCGAGTTGCGCAGGTACAGCGTTCAGCGTAATTGTTACAATAAACCCGGTACCGACAATTACTGCGCAACAGAATGTAAGTACCTGCAGTGGTGTTGCATTTAACCTTGCGCCAGCTGCTGTACCCTCTGGCACTACCTATACATGGGCTGCACCTAGCATAAATCCTACTTCTGGCGCTATCACCGGAGGCACTGCACAAGCGGTAGCCCAACCGGCTATTAACCAGGTGCTCACCAATACCACCATTACGGCCGCCACCGCTACTTATGCAGTAACACCTACCTCAGGCAACTGCACAGGACCCAATTTCAATACGGTTGTAACCGTAAATGCGGCACCAACCATTTCGCCACAATCGCAGGCATTAACTGTATGTAGCGGAAGCGCTTTTCTTGCACCCCAATCTGGAGTTCCGACTAATACTTTATATAGCTGGGGAATACCCCAGGTTAGTCCAGCCAACGCCCTCACCGGGGGAATTGCGCGAACCGGTGCTGCAACGGTTAGTCAAACCCTCACCAATGTAACCAATGCGCCGGCCACGGCAACTTACACCATCACTCCTTCCTCAGGCACCTGCACGGGCAGCTCCTTCACACTTGTTGTAACCGTTAATCCAACGCCTTTTATCAATGCTCAAACCAACACTTCATGTAGCGGTAACCAATTTAATGTCATTCCTTCCAACGCCCCCACCGGCACCACTTATACCTGGACCGCACCCACTATGTCAGCTGGCGTTACAGGCGGAACCGCCCAAACAATCCCGCAAGCCAGTATTTCTCAAACCTTAATTTATACTGGAACTGGAAATGGAACTGCGTTGTATAGGGTTACTCCCATTGCCTTCGGATGTACCGGAAATACTTTCGATGTGGTGGACACGATCACAGCTGCTCCCGTTGTATCAAATGTGACAGGTATAACTTGTAGTGGAATAGGCTTTAGTATAACACCGGTTAGTAGTATTGGCTCCACGGTTTATACCTGGTCTGTACCTGTTAGCAATCCCGCCGGATCTATACTAGGTGGAACGGCCCAAACGATACCTCAGAATAGCATCACTGAAACACTAATTAATAATACGGCTGCTATTGGTACGGCAACTTACACGATTACCCCATATGCCCTGGGTTGTACCGGTCGACCGTTTACTTTAACGCAAACCGTAAACCCAACGCCTACTGTATTGGATATTAAAACCAACGTTTGCAGTGGCAATACCTTCAATGTATCGCCGCCAAATACCCCGGTGGGCACCACGTATACATGGACCAACCCAGTACTTACACCCACGAATTCTATTACGGGTAATAGTGCACAAGCAACCCCGTTATCTGTCATTACCCAGAATTTGACCAACATAACCAGTGCACCTGCCACTGCTACGTACACAGTAACACCGGCAGTCGGAAATTGCATTGGCACTCCGTTTTCAGTGGAAGTATTGGTCAATCTTTCTGCGTTACTTCCCGATCTTTCTTCTACCATATGCAGCGGTGAAACATTTGATGTACGACCCACAGGCGTACCTGCAGGAACAACCTATACATGGTCGTCACCACAACATTCGACTAATGCAAGTGGGGGATCTTCACAAAATGTAGGGCAGCCTGGCATTTCTCAAACACTTACCAATACAGGTTCTGTAAATGGAACAGTAGTGTATGCTGTTACCCCTAACAGTGCGGGTTGTTCGGGTAGAACCTTTAACCTGACGGTGAATGTAAAACCCTTGCCAATAGTACCTGACTTACGCCAATCAGATTGTAGTGGAACTAGCTTTTCTGCTACACCTTTAAGTAATCTGCCAAGTACTACCTATACGTGGACCACTCCACTGATTTCACCAGCTAACTCAATTACCGGCGCACTGCCCCGCAACTCAGGAGTGCCTACTATCAGCCAGACGCTTACCAACATTACCAATAATGTGGCAACGGCCACTTACTCTGTTACTCCCACGGCTAATGGTTGTACCGGCAATCCTTTCATTTTTATTGAGACAGTGATACCCATACCCAACATCAGTACTCAAACTACTACATCGTGTAGCGGCATTGCATTCAATGTGGCGCCAACCAATGTTCCTACAGGCACAACCACAGTATACACCTGGAGTGCGCCCGTAATTAACCCGGTAAACTCGCTGACCGGCGGAAGTGCACAAAATAGTCCGCTGACAGTGATCAATCAAACATTGACCAATAATACCAATGCACCGGCAACGGCAACCTACAGTGTTATGCCCCTTTCCGGCAGCTGCGCCGGGCAACAATTTGCTGTAGTGGTTACGGTAACACCTAAGCCTGATATTCAAGATCAGAACACCTCTATCTGTAGTGGAAGTGCATTTAATGTGTTGCCAAACAATGCACCTGCAGGCACAACCTATACCTGGCAGACACCCAATTTATCCAATGGTATTGTTGGGGGAAGTAATCAAATGGTTCCGCAAAATTCAATCAGCCAGGTGCTGTTGAACACCAATTCAAACTCATCCACCGGAACGGCTACATACGCTGTAACACCGGGGGTTGGCAGTTGTATAGGGAACGTTTTCACCGTGACAGTCTCAATCAATTCAAATAGTACTGTATTAAGCAGCAGTTTAACGCCGCCGGCTGTTTGTAGTGGCACTGCTTTTAGTTATACTCCTACCAGTCTTTCACCAGGCACCGCTTTTACATGGTCGCGTGATACAACGACAGGAATAACAAATATCCCGGGTACAGGGTACGGCAACATCAATGAAATCCTGTTCAATGCCACCCCTTTCCCAATCACCGTAGCCTACCGGTTTTCTCTGTCCACCAACGGTTGCACAAACCTTGTTTCACAATTTGTGAGAGTAGTTGTAAATCCAGCGCCGGTATTAAGCAGTGCGATCAACCCTCCGGCAATTTGTTCCGGCACATTTTTTAATTATGCGGCCACCAGCAATACTTTTAATGTGGTTTTCAACTGGTCGCGTTCCTATGTTGTTGGCATAACAGATCCTGTTACTTCCGGGCAAGGGAACATTAGTGAGGTACTCAATAATCCAACCTATAATGCTGTAATAGTACCGTACATCTTTACGCTTACTGCTAATGGGTGCACCAATATTCAAACAGTTTACGAAACCGTAAATTCTGTATTAACGGTTCCCGACATGAACATTGCGTCGTGCAGCGGCACCAGTTTTTCTGCAACGGCTCCTAATGTACCTGGTGGCACTTTATACCTGTGGGGCACCCCCCAACAATCAGGCGGCATAACCGGTGGAAGTTCTCAAACACTGGTTGCTCAACCATCGATATCACAAACACTCATTAATATTGGAACACAAACAGGAACTGCTGCATACGTAGTAACCCCGGTAACACCTGCCACTTATACCTCTGGGTGTACAGGTAAAACTTTCATTCTTACTGTCTCGGTAACGCCCATCCCCATTTTAAGTAGCTCGAAAACGCCGCCACCCGTTTGTAGTGGATCAACCTTCAACTATGTACCCGCAAGTAGCACACCAGGCACCGTTTTCTCATGGGTGAGGAATCCTGTTACAGGAATTAGCAATGCTCCATCGTCTGGAAATGCAGTAATAAATGAAGTGCTACTGAACACAACCACCGCAGCAATTGATGTAGTCTATCGATTAAAGCTGACTGCAAACGGATGCGCCGATACAACTCAAAGCATAACGGTAAAGGTGAACCCGGCCCCAATTGTACCTGACCAAACTATAACAATCTGTAGCAGGAGCGGTTTTCTTTTGCCTTCTAATCTTGAACCTTTAAGAACCACTTACAACTGGGGATCTCCGGTGATAACACCTGCAGGTGCGATTTCAGGTTTCACGGCTCAAACTACTACGCCACAACTCTCATTTACTGATACGCTTACGAATAATACGATTACATCTGCCACAGCAACCTATACTCTGCTGCCGGGCGGTGGGCCATGTGCTTTACCGCCATTTAATGTTGTGGTAGTAGTAAAACCTACCTCTACAATAGGTATGCAATCCCTGACGAAATGTAGCGGGGCGCCAATTAATTTTACTCCTGCTGGTACCCCTGCAGGAACGAGCTACACATGGCAACTGCCAACTTATTCCCCCATTTATTCTGTTACAGGCGGTACCGCTCAAGCGATACTTCAGCAGCTCATTGCACAAACCTTGTTTAATCCAACAACTACGGTTGCATCCGCAATTTATAAAGTATTACCCGTTACCAATGGTTGTGTTGGTGACACTTTCATTCTAACGGTAAATGTAAACCCCCTACCTACTGTAAATATTTTTGGCAAAGCTGCACTGTGCGGAAACATACCTGATACCCTTTCCTTACAATTTACCGGGACAAGTCCATGGAGCTATATTTATACCGACACTAAAAATCCCTTCCCCGTAACTGTGAACGGCATTGCAAGTTCACCCAGCCAATTTATTCAAAACGCATTCACTGCTGCAGATACTTCTTACCGATTTTCTATACTTAAAATAACAGATGCTTTTTGTTTGAACGACACCAGCACGGCTACCATCCGGCAACGAATTTACCCACTGCCCTATGATACTATTCTAGCGCCTAATGGAACTCAAATTTGTATAGGTGGCACATTACCACTGGTACTAACCCCTGCACAAAGTAGCTACCAATGGTACCTGAACGACACTGCCATTGCAGGTGCAACCAACATTAATTATGATGCTGATAAGCCAGGTAGTTATGCTGCAAAAATCACCAATGGTTTAGGATGTACTAACAATAGCACCAATAAAATTACCCTGTTTCAAATAAGAAACCTCGACATACAATACACCTTTGATAACACCTGTAGCGATGTTTCCATGCGCTTCAGAAACCTTACCAATACTGTTTCAGTCGGCCCGATAAAATGGCTTTGGTTATTTGGTGATGGAGACTCTTCCCGAGCTGCCAGCCCGGTGCATGTTTACAAAACAGACGGTATAAGAACAGTACGGGTATTCGCTACTGTTGGCTCATGCAATGATGTATTCGAGAAGGATTCTGTCATACTCATCCGCAAGGCAAAACCAGGAATTGCATTACCTACGGTAAGTACCTATATCAATGTAAATACACCGCTCACTTCAAGACGCATTCAAGGCGACACTTTCCAATACAGATGGTTCCCGGCATTTGGCCTTAACAACAGCACCCTTCGTGACCCGGCATTTAACTTTAGTCAGCCGCAGAAATACTTCGTGAATATGACCAATCCTGCAGGTTGTGTTACAACCGATACATTAATGGTTCGCGTGTTCGATACTGGAATAGTGAACATTTTTGTCCCATCTTCTTTTTCACCAAACCGCGATGGGGTAAACGATGTGTTATATCCCTACATAGCAGGCATTAAAGAGTTTCGCTATTTTAAAGTATACAACAGGTATGGTCAAATACTCTTCGAGACCCGTGATGCAAACAGTGGTTGGGATGGAACGGTGAATGGCACCATTCAACCCATGGGAGCATACGTTTGGGTTGCAGAAGGAATAAACTCAAATGGTAAAGTGATTAATAAAAACGGTAACGTATTACTATTACGATAAAGAAAGTATATGAACAGACTTTTATCTTTTATAGTATTCTTTTCAATGCTCGCACCTTCGGTAAATGTGCATGCACAGGATCCAAATTTTTCCCAGTTTTTTTCATCGCCACTTACCATAAGCCCTGCTTTTGCAGGTAATGGTGAAAGCAATTGGAGAGCGATGGCCAATTTGCGAAATCAATGGGTTGGCTTAGGGTCGCCTTTTAGAACAATGTCCTTCTCAGCAGATGGAAAACTGGTACAAGGAGAATATAACTCCAACAGCTATGTAGGTATTGGGGGAATGCTGCTGGTGGATGATGCAATGGATGGAATTTACAAGAGCACTTACTTTTCTGCAAATGCATCTTACCATGTAAATTTTGATGCGGATGATGTACACGGACTGGCACTTGGCCTTGGTGCTATTTACAATAAAACAAACATCGACTTTTCAAAACTATCGTTCGGCCAGCAAATTTCTACTTCTGGTTTCAACCGTGCCTTGCCCACCGGTGAAGTGGCATTGTCCAATATACCAGGATATACCAGCGTAACTGCGGGTGCTATGTACACCTACACCACCGAGAACACGGTATTTGATTTTGGCATTGCCGGCTACCGCTTCCTTAAATCAAAACGATCGGTAATGAACGATCCAACCCAATATGACGAGCCACGTTACAATGCACATTTCGATTTTGGGACATCACTAAGTGACAGAACTAATTTGAGTTTTAATGCACTGTACCTTTCGCAGGCTAAAGCAACCAGCCTAACGGTTGGCGGAGCTTTTGGCTTCTCGCACGGACAAGAAGATTATTCTTTACGCGTGTTAAACCTCGGTGTTTATTATCGCATGGGCGATGCGATAATTCCTTACGTGGGATATGTATATAATGATGTTCAGCTTGGGCTATCATACGATGTGACCGTGTCTAAAATTATGACTAGCTCCACTGCTCCTAAAACGTTTGAGTTATCCCTAATTTACCGCCACTCAAAAACATTTTCCAACAAAATTCCTTGCCCGGGCAGATAGCCTATTGCCTACATATATGACGCTCCATCTTCCACTGCTAAAATGAGGGGCACATCAAAATTTTACCAAATAGCACTTTCATCAATCTCTCCCTTTGTGCATCCAGCCTAAAACGATCTTCCACTCAAACCCAACATGCGACTGGATAGAATTAATATTAGCATATACACCAGGACCTATGGCTGCGAAAGGGCAAAATGCCCACAACATGTCCGCTTCTATTACTCCACCTGCCACTGTCCGGTGGACCGTATTCACTTTATAATTAGATGTAGATGAATAACCAAGCCAATCGGTTGTCGTAATAACCGGTTGCGGTGTAAAGGTGGCCTTATCCCCTTTTACTATTGAAAGCCCAGCTGAGCCGCTGAAGAATACAGATTCATCATATTTGAAGAATCTGCCCACCATGAAATTAGTAACATTTAAACGCTGCCGTGGTGTTCCGCTAGATGCTGGGAATATTAAAAACAATTCCTCAGATGGTTTATAATCAGCAGGTGTTCCTTTTAAATTCATACTCGCATAGTAATACGAAATGCTACCGATCCACTTATCTTTAAAAACAGTTTGTACACCAAATTTGGTAAAGGCCCCATCCTTGCCAGCGGATCCAGCGCTGCCTTCTACCCACACTTTACTAATGAAGGATTCCTCTTGAGCATAGGTTAGCAATTGAAAAGAAAAAGAGCAAATCATCGTGCACACAGCGAATTTGAGGGTAACAAATAGTTTCATGACCGTGATATTAAGGTGAACAAACTTTATTGACATCCCTAAACTAAACTCACTTTCTTCCGATAAGAGGCTGCTTTGAGTAGGTAGCCCATATGAGTTGACAATTCGCCTGAATGAGTTGGTAGTATATCAGGCTTCATTTCTATGGTCTGTAAAATTGAAGCAGGAAAGTCAACACCACTTATCTTCATTGCTAAATACTTGTGCGTACAATGGCGAGCCGCGTAATCGAAACGAACATACTGATCATTGGTGCAGGACCTGCCGGGGCCACTACTTCCCTATTTCTTACAAAACAAAAAATCAAACACACCATTGTAGACGCAGCAGTGTTTCCACGCGATAAGGTTTGTGGCGATGCCATTGATCTGAAAGTCATTCGTGTCTTGAATCAACTCGATCCAGCTATCGTTCAGGAAATATTGAACGACACACATTTTACAAAAGCCTGGGGAGCAAGTATAATTGTTTCAAAAGACAAGAAGCTCGACTTTGACGTAGACCGTTCAGAAAATGCATTGCCCTTTTTCCTGGTAAGCAAGCGTGCCTACTTCGATAATTTTTTGGTGAAAAAAATTGATGAAACCTACGCTGACTTTCGGCAGGGAACAAAGGTGAAAAAACTAACAAGGGTAAACGGTAAATGGCATATTGAAGCACTAGATGCATCCGGTGATGTAATGTTGATTGCTAACCTAATTGTTGGTGCCGATGGAGATCATTCTACGGTACTACGCCACCTCGGTGAAAGGAAAATTGACCGTAAGCATTATGCAGGTGCCCTCCGTCAATATTGGAAAGGCATCAGCGATCTAACTGAGCAAAACCGCATGGAAGTTTACCTGCCAAAATCGTTACCCCTCGCCTACTTATGGATTTTCCCCTTAACCCATGGAGAAGCCAACGTGGGCTGTGGATTGGTGAGTGATATTATGGCAGAAAGGTCCATCGATTTAAAGAAGTTATTGCACGAACTGCTGACGCAAGACCCCGCACTTGCCTATCGTTTTCGCCATGCCGCACCATTGGAAAAACCGGTTGGCTGGGGTCTTCCATTTGCATCGAAACAACGAACGGTGTATGGTGATGGCTACCTGCTAACAGGCGATGCTGCCGCGTTGGTTTGCCCCACCACCGGCGAAGGCATAGGCCCCGGCATGATGTCAGGGTTTATAGCAGCAAAATTTATTCAGCGTGCAGTAAAGGCGAATAGCTTCAACAAAGAAATGTTTGTGCACTATGACCGCGAAATCTACAGACGACTGCAAGATGATGTGAAGAAATACAAACTATTGCGCAAGCTTTCACCACAACTATACAATGCTTTGCTGAAGCTGTGGGCAGGAAGTGGCGTCTCCGGTTACTTCTTCAAGAAAAGCGCAGCCAAATGGATTGAGACGGCGAGGAAGCCAATTGATGTTGACTTATAAAAACGTCCTGCTGGCAAAATGACTTTGGCATTTTTCATAAATCTTTTTCATCACCCTTACTATGCACCCTACCTTTAAAAGATGAAATATCGCACACTTGCACAATCAGAGAAATTATCGGCCATTGGTTTGGGTTGCATGAGTATGAGCCACGCCTACGGCACGCCCGACGATAAAGAATCTATTGCTACACTCCACGAAGCGCTCGACCTGGGCATCAACTTTTGGGATACCGCAGATTTTTATGGTTATGGAAAAAACGAGGAATTAATTGCAAAGGTGCTATCAACAAATAGGGACAAAGTTTTTATTGCTACCAAGTTTGGTTTTAAGGGAACACTCGACACAGGTACTACGTTTGACGCATCACCTGCTTACATGCAAATTGCCGTGGAGGCGAGTTTGAAGCGTTTGAATGTAGAAGTAATCGATTTGTATTACGCGCATCGCATAGACCCAAAAGTGCCGGTTGAAGAAATGATTGGCGCTATGGCTGACCTGGTAAAAGCTGGCAAGGTTCGGTACCTGGGCTTGTCCGAAGCTTCACCCAATACATTGCGGAAAGCATGCGCCATCCACCCCATTAGTGCGTTGCAAAGTGAGTACTCCATTTTATCGCGGGATGTAGAAAAGGAAATTCTGCCTACGTGCATAGAGCTCGGAATCACCTTGGTTCCATTTAGTCCCCTGGCCCGTGGTCTGATGACCAATACACTTAATCTTGCTGCACTTCCCGATTCTGATTTCAGGAAAACTTTACCCCGGTATACCGAGCAACACCGTGAAAACAACGAGAACCTGGCGCAGGCTTTTGCTGATTTTGCCGAAAGGAAAGGATGTTCGCCGGCGCAGCTCGCCTTAGCATGGATATTAGCAAAAGGCGAAAACATCATCCCTATCCCTGGTACCAAAAAGCGCGAAAAATTGCGCGACAATGCCGGCGCCCCTGATGTAAAATTAACCGGTGAAGACATGCAAGCCATTGATGCGTTATTGCAAAAATTTCCCAACATCGGTAATCGGTACAATGAAGCGGCCTACCTGATGGTTGATAAAAATTAAGGACTAAAACGAGATTTGTAAACTGTCCACAGCGGAATAAACCAAAAATTTCCGATGACAAACAATGTCAAAAGTAAATGCCAAAATTACTTTTCATTAAAATATTCTTATTGATAGTGCTAGCCCTTTTTCGGGTAGAGTTCGCGCATTCATGTAGTATGTATAAGATTACAATTAACGGAAAAACAATTGTTGGTAACAATGAAGACAGTTGGGGACGTGATGCAAAGATTTGGTTTGAACCAGGAACAAACGGGAAGTTTAGTGTTGTCTGTGTAGGTTATGCACGCAAACAGCCAAACCCTGACGGAGCAATGAATGAGTACGGGCTTGTTTTTGATGCTTTTACGATGCCACATAAATCCAACATCGCCGAAAAAGATCCGACTAAAAATGATTTTGCCTACGCCCAAATAAAAACCATTATGCAACAATGCAAAACGGTTGATGAGGTTTATGAATTCATCAAACAATTCAACTTGCACGTGCTTAATGGCAGCGTAATGTTTAATGGTGGTATGTTATTTTTCGCAGATAAATCAGGAAAATATTTGGTGGTTGAAGCAAGCCAAATGACTTTCGGGAATGACAATAAATTTGCCTTGGCAAATTTTAGTATTGCAGATACTAAAGATCTAAGTACTATCAAAGTAGAACGGTATTGCAAAGGGGTTGCCTTTTTAAATAATAAACAATTAGATACGAGCCTTTCTTTTTGCACGGCATTGTCTGACACAATGAGTGTGAACAGACCGAAAGTTGGTGATGGTACGCTTTACACAAATATCTACGACCTTGATAAAGGACTAATTCATCTTTACTTTTTTCATGACTTCGAAAGGCGGGTTACATTTAGTTTTAAAGAGGAAATGGCAAAGGGTGATCATTCTTACAGCTTCGCCGAATTATTTCCCGGCAACAAAAATTTTCAGAAATTCTTTGCCTATAGAACACCGCAAAACAGCAAGGCTATTCTGTTTTTCACGATTGCCTGTGGTTTGTTATTCTTTTTTTCTTCAATGTTCTTTTTGATAAGTTTTCACAAATCAACAAGCATTCATTACAAATATTTAAAACTTGGTTTGTCTGCATTGAGTATTGTCTTATGCGCGTATCAATATATACTCATTCTAAACGAGGGGATATTTTATTTCCCATCGCCCTACAATGACGGGCATTCACTTTCTATTGCAATTAGTTCGTATTTACCCTTCATATTGCTTATGGCAATTACACCATTAATGCTGGTAACCATTAAAATTTTCAAGGACAAAGAGTGGAGCGGTTTTGCCAAATATCTTTTGGCAACGAACAACTTTGCCTACATCACACTTATTGGACTATTCTTCTATTGGAAACTGTATGATGTATTCAACTAAGCCTGTAAGTTTTACTAATATACTTGTTCGGAAGCACTAACGCGGTTGCGGTTATTGTAGCAGTTCAAAACACTGCTGCACAATTTCCAACTCTTCATTGGTTGGTATCACCAGCACTTTCACCTTGGATGTATCGGTATTGATTTCGCGCAGGTTGGAAGATTTGGCTTCATTTTTTTCAGGTGCTATTTCTATTCCAAGGAAGGTGAGGTTTTCGCAAATCATTTTCCGAATCAGCACATCGTTTTCACCTACACCTGCAGTAAAAACAATCGCATCCAAACCATTCAGAATAGCCGCGTAAGCACCGATGTATTTTTTGACTCGATGGGCATAAATGTGATAAGCAAGTGTAGCGTTCCTATCTCCTTCTTTGATTGCTTTCGTGATGTCGCGCATATCGTTGAAACCAGTGAGGCCAAGCATGCCGCTACGTTTGTTCAGCAGTGTGTTTACCTGTTCTACATCGTAACCCAGTTGGTTGATCAGGTAAAATATAATGGAAGGGTCAATATCGCCAGAGCGTGTACCCATTACCAGTCCGCCTAATGCACCAAAACCCATAGTGGTGTCAATAGATTTACCTGCGTCTACCGCGGTCATACTACAACCATTACCCAGGTGAATGGTAATTACTTTGGCCTTTGGATTATTGAGGTATTTTATTGCTTTCTCAGAAACATACTTATGACTGGTTCCATGAAAACCGTAGGCGCGAATGCCGTGATCCTGGTAAAAGTTTTGTGGCACTGCATAACGAAAAGCGTGCTCAGGCATGGTTTGGTGAAAAGCTGTATCAAACACGGCCACCTGCCTGGCGTTGACAAATATTTTTTCGGCCACTTCTATCCCTAGTAAGTTAGCCGGATTATGCAACGGCACCAGTGGTGAAAGGCGTTGAATTTCCTTCTTCACCTCATCTGTAATAACGGTAGTGGAGGCAAAACTTTCACCACCATGTACCACGCGATGACCAACTGCTTCTATTTGTGCCGGATCTTGAATTACCCCAAACATTGCATCAGTAAGCAAGGCTGCTACCTTTTGTAGTCCGGCTTCATGGTCGGGCAAATTGATCGTTTCACTGAAAACTTTTTCTTCTCCACCGCTAAAAACTTTGTGTGTAATCAGTGCATTTTCAAAACCAATTCTTTCCACCAATCCACTACACAGCGGGCTTTCATTCGGCATATTAAACAACTGGTATTTTATGGAGCTGCTGCCAGAATTTAAAACGAGGATGAGTTGACCTTGATGGTTAGATTTCATGGAAAGGTTTGATGTATTCAAGTCAAAAGTCAAAAATCAAAATATGGATGTTCATGCAAGTAACTATCTCAGCACTAATCGCTGATCACTAATCACCGGTCACTAACAAACCCCAACTACCCCTGCGCCTGTATGGCCGTAATGATCACTGTATTAAAAATATCATCTACGGTACAGCCGCGGCTAAGGTCGTTTACTGGTTTATTCAATCCCTGCAACATGGGGCCAATGGCTAGCGCACCGGTTTCACGCTGCACAGCTTTGTACGTATTGTTACCGGTATTCAAGTCAGGGAAAATCAACACACTTGCCCTGCCTGCCACGTCGGAATTTGGTAGTTTCTGCTTGCCTACTTCGGGGTCAACTGCCGCATCGTATTGAATGGGACCCTCCACTTTTAGATCAGGTCGTTTCTGCTTTACAATCTCTGTTGCCTTGCGTACTTTTTCTACGTCTTCGCCTTCGCCGGAGGTGCCCGAAGAATACGACAACATAGCGATGCGTGGTTCAATACCGAAGCGTTGAGCATTGTCGCCAGAAACGATGGCAATTTCTGCAAGCTGCTCAGCTGTTGGATTTGGGTTGACAGCACAATCGCCAAATACCGATACCCGATCGGGCAGACACATAAAAAAGATGGAGGACACCACCGAAACGCCGAGCTTGGTTTTTACAAACTGCAATGCTGGCCTAATGGTGTGTTGCGTGGTATGCAACGCACCAGATACCATACCATCTGCATGACCTTTATGCACCATCATGGTTCCGAAATAAGACACGTCGGTCATCAAATCTTTCGCGACTTCTATTGTTAAGTTTTTACTTTTTCGTAATTCAACAAGGGTTTGTACATAGTCTTCGTAGTGCTCTGAAGCAACGGGGTTAATAATGCGCACTTTCGAAAGATTCAGATTGATGCCGAGCCGCTTTTCAGCACTAGCTATTTCAATTGGGTCGCCCAGTATGGTCAGCTTTACAATGTCTTGTTGTATCAGCCGCGCAGCTGCTTTCAGTACACGGTCATCATTGCCTTCGGGCAATACAATATGTTTCAACTGGCTCTTTGCCCACTTGGTTAGTTGATACTGAAACATGTGCGGCGTCATCCCATCTGAAGTGAACGTCACAATCTTTTTTTCCAAAGCAGCTACGTCTACATTGCGCTGAAAGGCATCGAGTGCCAATTGAATTTTCTTTGTATTATCGGGCGTAATGCGTGAATGAATAGCACCCACATTAGTAGCTGTCTGAAAACTTCCCGTCTTTACACTTACAATCGGCACGACCGTTTGTAAACCTTCTATCAGTCTACGGATTGGTTCGTCTGGCTCTATGCCGCCGGTAAGTACAATGCCTGCAACCCTTGGGTAGCTGGTAGAAAGATTCGCCTGGAGTGCGGCAATAATGATGTCTCCACGATCACCGGGTGTCATGATGAGTACATTCTCCTTCAAATGCTTTAGAAAGTTTGGCAGTTGCATTGCACCCATAATGAAATTATCAACCTGGTTAGAAACGTATTGCTCACCAAACATCAATTTGCCGTTTAGCGAGTCGATGATCTCTTTCATGGTTGGACTCTTCAAGGCTTTTTCCTCAGGGATAACTGCAATAATGATTTCCGAATCTATCTGAGCTCTTAATAGCTCGCGTACATCATCCGCTTGTTCCGCTTTTATTCTATTAGCTACAATCGCCAATACCTGTACATCGCGAACCAGAAAATTACGCATAACGGTGAGGGCCGAGTTGATCACCTGGGCAGTAGTTTTTTCATTTCCCGAAATGACCAGAATGGCCGGTGTGTTCAGGTTTTTTGCGATCGTAATATTTGCATCAAATTCAAATGCTGTACCCTCACCAATGAAGTCGCTACCCTCAATTACCGTGAAGTCGTAATGTTCTTCGAGTGTTTTGGCTTTGCTGATAATTGTATCAATCATTTGGCCACGTGCCTCGCTTTCTAAATGCTGCATGGCCTGCTGGCGTGTAAATGAGTAGGTATCGAAGTAAGAAATGGGTAAGCCGAAATGATTAACAATCGTTTCAATATGCACATCGCGTTTCTCCTTCGGATCGTCGTTTATAATGGGTTTGAAATAGGCAATCTTTTTTGCTTTGCCCACCAGCATATTTACCAGGCCCAATGCCACAATCGATTTACCGCTATAGGCTTCTGAGGTCGCAATGAATATATTTTTCGTCATAAACTATCTGCTAATGAATGGCAAAGGTGAGTGGAATACCGAATGTAAGAACATGACAAACATCATGCACCGAAAAGATATTCGTAATTGTTTCAAGTAATTAATCTTAAAAGAAACGGTCCTAAACTTACTGCCTTGGTTAAATATCACAACGAAAGGTTTTATACGGACGCAAACAGCATTAATGATTGCCATAATTTTTTTCGCCAGCGGGTATTCTAAACGAAAGAAAGTTTTGTGGCGGTGGCAACGGACAAGTTGCAAATTCAGTGAAAGCGCAAGGTGGATTGTAGGCTTTATTAAAATCGAGGATCACTTTACCATCGGCGGATGGCCGCTGCAATGTTAAAAACCGGCCGGCCCCGTATGTTTCATTTCCTGAAGTGGAGTCAGCAAAAACCACCAGCAAATCTTTTCCATCTTCAATAGGGTCTAATGTATAAGATTTGCCATGCAGGCTAAAGTGAATGGTACCTTGAGATGGTTGACCAATGGTTTGGCCCAGTACATTGGTGATCATTACTTGTGACTGATTTGCTTTCTTCAATGTTCCCGTGATTCGCCAGGCAGTATCAATCGCAAACCGGTCAATGCCTTTGAAGTTGGTTAGGTCCGGACTTTTTAAATCACGTAAACGAATACCGATTTTATTTTCCCGCTTGATTACATTGAAAAGATAGTTGCCTTTAATCAATGTAGGGTTAATACTAGAATCGGGATGAAAAATAACGCCGGCCTGAATAGCCTTGTTTTTGATGCGGATTCCTACAGATTTTTTTGCCGAGATAATTACAGAATGGTTGGGTCTTAATGTAAATGTTCCTGCATCCGTCAAAATACTACCACCAGGAAATCGCACATCCATTTTTGCGCCCGACCCGAAAGTTTGTTTGCCTGCCTTTAACCAATACAATCCAACCAGGTTTAACCACCCACTCTCCGACTTCAGATCGTTTATCCTTTTTGTGTGCCACGCTTCAATTTCTTTGGTGTAAGCTTTATTTATCTGCGCTTGCAAGGCGGTTTGCATTGCCAGTAAAAGAAACAATGTGATTGTAATCTTTGGTTTGAACATATGCGTAAAGCTAGTAACTACAAACGCAAAAAATGATTAGAAGGTAGCTGGTATTTTTTTCTGAAGTTTGAGGCAGAGTTGCATTAGTTCTTCAAACCTATCAGTAGAAAACTATCAAACAATAATAAATTATCATGAGCTTAAAACTGGATCGACACGTGTTTGGTGACACAGCCAACAAAGGAAATGTTTTAACACGGGATGCTGCTGAAACGCTGCTCAATGAATGGGTACTTAACGTCAGGTTGAAGCTTCACATGCGCCAGGTTGCTAACCTGATGAAATGCTGGGCTAAAGAAAAAGAGCACTTACCTGAAGAAGGTCAGTGGCGCTGGGAAATGGCCGGCTTACTGCACGACGCAGATTGGGATCAGTGGCCCGAGTTGCATTGTAAGAAGATCATTGAGGAACTTGAACAACGGCAGATTGACCCAGAAATCATTCATGCCATTGCCTCTCATGGGCCAGCCCATTTTGGAGTGGAGCCGGTAACGAGTATGGATAAAATGCTGTTTGCATTTGATGAGCTCAGTGGGTTTATTCACGCCTACTCGTTGATGCGGCCAAACGGGTATACTGAAATGGATGTGAAGGGTGTAAAAAAGCGATTGAAGGATAAGGCTTTTGCCGCAAGTGTATCCCGCGACGAGATTAATGATGCAGCGAGCCGGGCAGAAGTTTCGGTAGACGAGTTAATACAATTTATTGTGAGCCGACAGGGCTCCGCTGAATAAGTCTGCAAAAAAAATGGAAAAAACCTGCACCAAGTTGGTGCAGGCTGCAATTAGTGGGTTGCCATTCTTACTTGAATATAGAAACCTGTCCGTTGGAAATTTTAAACACGATTGCTTTCTCGTCATTTTTAGCGGCTATGAAATAACTTGATTCATTGGTGCTGTCAAACTGGATGGCCTCGGTTAAAGTATAGTCGGTGTATTTTTTCAGAAACACTCTCTTTGCAGAAGCTGGCAAATCGTCTATTGTGATAGCATGGCTTGTGCCAATTAATTCTGCATTGTTGTCGTAAAATGCATTTGTCCTTTTGTTGTTTAAAACGAAGGTTGCAGTCGAAAAGTTATCATTTGCTGTCCACTCAACATTGCTCACTTTTCCAAAGTCCTTTTGAAAGTTTGTTTTCACTGAATAGTTGATGGAGTTTTCGCCACTGGCGAATGAACTGGTAACAAGTACGATTGCGAGAAGTGCGGTTGTAAGAAACTTTTTCATGATGATTATTTTTTTGTTTTTATTTGATTGTTTATGCAAATATGGTTCATGAAAAGCCGGTACACAATCGCATAAACAAGTGAAAAACAAAGGAGTAAACACCACATTTTCTTTGGCATTTCATCCAGATAAAACTTCATCATGCAAATTTACCGCTCTTCTTTGCAAAAGCTAAATTTTAGCATTTATCGCGATAGCATGTTTATGTGGTAAGGGGTCCAACATCACTTTTTATCTCGATAATGCGAAACACGAATTTGGATTGAGTAGCAGTAGTCTTAACATACATTTCGTATGCTCACAGTTGGAACCAGCTTTTCATGAAGCTTTAATCTTTACTTTTAATTCTTATGAAAATGAACATACGCATTACCCTCCTTGTCTTGTCGGCTACATTGATACACATTGCTTATGCTCAGCCGTCAGATGTGCCGGATTATAGAAGTAAAAAGGATCTATTTACACGGATCCAGGAAAAGGATATTCGGGCGGACGTTGCCACATTTACTATGGCGGGTATAGATGAGAGTTTAAGTAAGCTGCCGTTGAAAACTATTCCTGTGACCGAGAGTGGAACCAATTATATCACTTTCAGCGGCAACGATATAAAGGTGACAATTACTACCGCACCATTTAATGGCACCAAACACAAACTGGGTTATTACGAAAACAAGCACCTGTTGAAAATTGATAACAGGCCGTTCTACGGCGACTATGGAAAGATGCCGAAAACGCAAATTGAAAAAGTGGTGGTGACAATTAACAAGGATACGATAGCCATCCCGGTGACTGCCTGGTACGACTTATTTAACCCCATCCTTTTTGTAAGTGAAGGGGGTGCCCAAAAAACAAATAACAAAGTGCTTACATCAGCGGATGGACGTAAAGTGTATATCTACATGCTAAAGCAGGAAAGCGGCGGCAGCTACGAAGTAACGTGGGTAATTCAAGACAAGAAATACCTGAAGCGCGTGGTAGATTTTGGCTTTCTCAAATAGTTAGAAACAAACAAACATTCCCCAATGAGTAATTCTACAATTAAGATTGAATGTAATTGTGCAGGTAGTTGATGGTTTCATTCTGGCTTAAGATAGTCTCCGTCACCACATCATTTATTGAGATGATACCGATCATATTCCCTTTTACGATCACCGGTAAATACCTGAGTTTATTAGTGGACAGTAACTGCATGCATTCGCCTATATTATCCTCGGGTGTAATGGATGGGAAGTCTTTGGTCATGATATCGGCAACGGTTGTATGTTCAGATGAACGCCCCATCAAAACAACTTTTCGCGAGTAATCCCGTTCGGTCATAATGCCCATAAAATGATCGCCTTCCATTACAACCACCGATCCAATGTTTTTATCGGCCATCATATGGAGTGCTTCAATTACAGAAGTGGAAGGTGCAACTTTTACAACGTTGTTTCCTTTGCGGGATAAGATATCGGCAACTGTTCTCAAGGTGTTAGTATTTTGGTAGTAAGGTAAGAAACTTCTGAATGGATTGATGCAAGTAAGTTGTTTTGAGCCAACTAACAAATGATGGTCGACATCCGCGTTTAAGTTGCAAGCGTAATGGCTAACCTACTTTAGCTCATCATCTTTACTACCATTTCTTTAAGTAAGCCGGCGTCATCGGTGCCCGCATCGTGTATACCAATACTGCGCAAATTGTATTGGTGGAGCAGCAAAATGAGCTTTTCAATTCCATTTATGTTGTACGATTTAGCAGCAGCCAATGCATCTTTTGCCGCAAAATAATTGTTGGGGAACAATGCCGCTTTCACACCGTTTTCACTTGTATCTGTCAGGCCAAAAATCGCATACACCTTACTAAAAAATCCATACATGGCTGGCAGTATCATCTGGATGGGCGCTGCCTTTGGGTTTGCCTGAAAGTATTGGATAATGCGAATTGCTTTCGCCATGTCCTTTTTTGCAATGGCAGCCTGCAGTTCAAAGGCATTAAAGTCTTTGCTGATCCCTACATATTTGTCGATCGCTTCTTCATCAATTGTCTTTTTCGCTCCAAGGTTAATACAAACTTTATCAACCTCGTTTGATAGGCGGTTTAAATCATTGCCGATATGGTCAATCAACAGTTGTAGTGCCCCAGGGGTAAGGGTATATCCTTTAGATTGTACCATTTGCTTGGTCCAGCCAGGCAACTCATTATCGTAAGTTTTCTTAGTGGTAAAAACTTCTCCTTTTTTCTTGATGTTGCCGGCAAACTTGGTTCTTCCGTCAAGTTTCTTGTCTTTATAGGCAACTACAAAAATGGTGGACGATAAGGGATTGGACATATACCCTTCCAGTTTTTCAATATCCTTCATTTGCTGTGCCTCTTTCAGTAGCACCACCTGTCGTTCCGCAAACATGGGGTAACGGCGGCACGCATTTACAACCGCAGTCCAGTCGGCATCTTTACCATAGAAAACGGTGAGATTAAAACTTGCCTCACTCTCAGAAAGTATATTGTGTTCAGCGTAGTCCACCAGTTGATCGATGTAATACGCCTCCTCTCCTTCTAACCAATAGATTGGCTTAAAGGCTTTAATCTTCCACTCAGACAGTATTTTTTCAGCAGACATTCTTAGGTTTCAATTCGGGTGCAAAATAATCGTTTACCTACTTCAAATACGGATGATTTATTCACCAGTATAGGCACCCTAAGTGGATATCAGCTGCAGCATCTTTCTTCAACTGCGGCACCACAGGTACGTCTTTTTAATAAATCAATTAAACAAGTTCTGCTAAGTACAAAACTCTCCTATCTTGCCTTGTATTCATGCCAGGGTAATATGAAATATTTATTCGTACTGTTTTTTTCATTTTTTGCTAGTGGTGTGCAGGGCGTAGCGCAAGTTATTACACCAGATCGGCGGGTGGATTGGAGCAACGCAGGATTGCGCCGAACGAAGCCTGCCTACAACAATCTACGCGTGATAACAAACTTTGGCGGCTCGCCGGATGGTGTAACTGCAAATGATGCAGCACTTCAATCCGCCATTCAGAGCCTTGGCTCGGATAGTGGGATCATCTATTTTCCGCCCGGCAATTATCTTTTTAGAGATCAGTTTGCTTTAAGAAGTGGATTGATCCTACGCGGCGCCGATGCATCCTCTTCTACGATAACCTTTAACATCAATAATCCATACCACGCAATTAATATAACTGGTACGGCTACCAACGACACCAGTTTTGTAACCACCACAGCATTCAAATATTCAGACGCTGTTTCTGTTGCCAACCCTACGCTTTTCCAGGTGGGTGATTATGTGAAATTGTATCAAAATGATACTGCCCTCATCAACGATTCTTACGCAATGTTTTCAGTTGCTCAAATCTTGCGGGTGAAGGAGATTAGTGGCAACCAGGTAAAGTTTTCCAGCACCCTTCGCCGCACCTACCCTTTATCTGATCAGCCAAGGTTAAGAAAACTATCCATGACGTCTGGCGTTGGTATTGAGTGTTTGAAGATAAAGCGGCTTGACTCAGTAAATCAAAAAGCAAACATTTACATTGAATATGCTGCGCAATGTTGGATTACAGGTGTAGAAGGTGATACCACCAATTTTGCTCATGTTCAGGTTGGCTCGAGTACAAACCTTGAAATTAGCGGGTGTTATTTTCACGGCGCATTCGGATTTGGTCCAAACGGGCAGGGATACGGTGTGTCGATGGAGTACAGCTCTGGCGAATGTTTGATTGAAAATAATGTCTTTAGCCGATTGCGCCACGCCATGATGTTTCAGTTAGGCGTAAATGGCAACGTGGCCGCCTATAATTTCAGCAGGAACGTAATTCGTACGGAAGCGCCAAGTAACCTATCCGGTGATCTCGTCTTGCACGGTAATTATCCATACGCTAACTTATTTGAAGGAAACATTTGCGAGAACATTGTGATTGATGCGTCGCATAGAACTAATGGTCCGTTGAATACTTTCTTCAGGAACCGGGCGACAGGTTACGGCATTCTCATGAGCAATTCCTGCGGCGACAGTACCAATATGGTCGGTAACGAAATCACTGGCACTGCATTTGGCCAGGGCAATTACATTATGACGGGGATCGGCAATTTTGAATACGGGAATAATAGAAGGGGCACCGTTTTGCCGCCGGGCACCAATACACTATCTGATGTTTCATACTATTATGCCAGCACCCCAACCTTTTGGGAGCCGGGTTTAAACTTCCCTTCCATTGGTCTTCCAAATGCAATAGGCGCAGGTACAAACCCTGCGAAAGCAAGGGTGGATGCAGGCATCAATTACACGACATGTGCACCTCGGCTCACCTATACCTTTACCGGAAATGGCAACTGGTTTACTCCCTCAAACTGGCAAAATCAATTGGTGCCACCTGTCACCATCACGTCAGGTATGGATGTGGTAATCGATCCGATTGCATCAGGAGAATGCTTGTATACCGGAACGATTAATGTACAAAAGGGCGGCAAGGTGACGGTAAAGCAAGGAAAAACATTGACAATTAAGATGAATTAGTAAATCGACCTGCTAACAACCTCCTCTTATTTATGGGTGAAGAAATCTACCACCCAAATATTCCTGGTCAAGCCACTATCTATTTACGATTTAAAACAATCAGGTAAGTCCACTGCAACAAAACCAATCATTCAATTTTAATTTAATGAAGAATTAAGCATCACTACATCATCTTCTCCGCGTTTAAATCGTTTGCAAGTGTAGTTTTACGCCCGTTTAATCCTACTATTATATGAGAAAATATCTTTCAGAAAAAAATGCACTTACTGTAGTTGTCAGTCTATTTTGCTTCGTTATGATTATCATTTCTATTCTGATCAGGCAGTCTGTTTGGGAGGCTATTGCGTTTGCTCTTGCATTCAGCTTTTCAGTTGAAGTAATCTGCCATCGTAGTAAAGAAAACCGCTAATGATCTATGCATGTTTACCCTTTAGGATTGACCTTTGGTAATAAGGCCTGCCTTTTTGAGGTATACTCCTCACAACAAAATCTAACAACCGATTACAAAGGGTGTGGTGTTGTTTCTTAATACTCACGCACGCTGTCTCTCAAGAATCTTCCCCATCTTCCATCCACCAGAATATTTGGTTGGTACGATCTTTTGTATTTAGTTCATTCTGAATGCATAGCAAACTCAATGGTTGTTTTTTGAAATATAAAAATTAATTTTTGAAAACCTTAGCGTAATATTTGCGCATTATTTAGGAGTCAGTATCAGGATAAATGTAGTATCAGCACATATATTGCAACGGAAAATTATTAATCCACTTTATGAAAATCGAGTTCAATAAGAATATTCAATTTACCAAGTTGGTAAAAGCCGAAGGAAGACTAAGAGAGTTTAATTTCAGAAAGATAAACTCAATTAAGGAAGGTTTATTTACAGTTGATGTTTGTGATGACAGGGGCAATCGTAAGATTTTCAATATGCGTAAGGAAGATAGCGGCTGGAAGATTACACGAGAAGAAAACTTGCCTGAATGGATTGCACATAATGAAGCTATCTTAAACGAACTGATTGAGGAAGAACTGAAGAATAACTAATGAAGCAACTCAAAGGCGTAACGTGCGTTGCTCCAAAATTCGTCTAAGGCCAATATGCGTGGCTTAAAAAATGAGATCAGTTCTGGCCAGTCGTTTTTGTTCATGATACTTTTTCCAATCAAAGTTTTTGATATAAGGCTAATTGTTCGCCTGGTTGAGTCATTCTCTTGAAATGACCATTGCCAATTTTCACCAACACTTTTGTGTAATAGACTTTTTAACTTGGTGAATTGTTCAAAATACAATCGCTGTGTGCTGTAATCCTTATGAGATATTTCAATGCCAATCCAGGCAGAATCTTGTTGGGCTTCCATTTTGAAGTGGATATTTTTTTCGCCGGTTTTGTAGTTTACCCAATTTATCTTTTGTCCTTCAGCTGAAGGTATAGGTAATAGGTATTGACCAAATACTGTCCAAAATTCCTGCCTCAATTGTGCCGCTTCCTGTCGTGAATACATGATGCAAATTTATTGATGACCTTCCGCTATTTTCGGCAAATATTAATGCTGAAATGAATAGTAAAGAAGATCTACTTGTATTGATAAATCGTTACCAGGAAGACTTTCCAGGCGAAAACAAACGACTGAGTCCGATTCTTTCTTTCCTTGAAAAGCATGAAGGTGCATCGTTGTATTCCAGGTCCAACTTTAACGGTCACATTACTGCAAGTGCATTCATTTACCACCATTCTTCAGATGCATTGGTTTTGATAAAGCACACCACGTTAAACAGGTGGCTGCAACCCGGTGGGCACGTAGAGACGGAAGACGCAAGCCTGCTCTATGCTGCACTTCGCGAAGCAGAAGAAGAAACGACCATACCTGCTTCCTCGTTAGTACCGGTCGAATTCATTTTCGACATTGATAGCCATGAGATTCCGGCAAATGTTCGCAAGAACGAACCAACTCATACCCACCATGATATTCGATACTTATTTCTGTACAATGCGCCAATGGATCAATTACCAATTTCAGGCGAAGTTTCTGGCTGCCAGTGGATTTTTACTGATGAATTAAAGAGCGATCCAACATTTGGTTTAGTAGTGGAAAAACTTGAAAGGCTCCGGCCTCGGTTGAGTCAACTCGCTTGAAAATATTTGTGGCGAGCGCTGCAAAAAAAGGTGTAAACTTTTTAGTCTACACCTTTGAACCTATTTCCTTCTGGTTACTTTTTCAGATTTTGTTCAAACAGCTTCAGTATTCTCTTGTACTCATCTGTCCAGCTGGATGGCTCTACAAACGAATGATCTTCCATTGGGTAAACAGCCAACTCCCAGTTGTCTTTCCCTAATTCTATCAGCCTTTGAGATAACCTCACAATATCCTGGAAGTGCACGTTTACATCTACCATTCCATGGCACATTAGTAAGGCACCTTTTAAACCATTAGCATAGTAAATAGGCGAACTTTTTTTGTAAGCAAGTGTGTCCGCAAAGGGTTCGTTTAAAATGTTGGCGGTATACCCATGATTGTAATGCGCCCAATCAGTCACCGATCGAAGTGCCGCACCTGCGGCAAATACATCAGGCTCGGTAAACATGGCCATCAACGTGATAAATCCACCGTACGAGCCGCCATATATTCCAAGTCGCTTCGGATCTATTCCATGCTGACTAACCAAAAATTTTGCGCCGTCAATGTGATCAGACAAATCTTTGCCCCCCATAAATCGGTATATCCCTGTTCGCCAATCGCGGCCGTAGCCTTCGCTTCCCCTATAGTCTATATCGAGCACTGTATATCCCTGCTGCACTAATAAGTTGTGAAACATATATTCACGAAAGTATTGGCTCCACCACTTGTGGGCATTTTGCAAGTAACCGGCTCCATGTACAAAGATGACTGCCGGTTTGGTTGGGTGCGGATTTGCAGGCTTGTACAATCGGGCGTACACATTTGCACCATCTCGTGCCGGAAAACTCACCACTTCAGGTTCCATCCATTTATAAGAAGCAAACTCCGGCGTTTGTGCTTTGTTGGTTACCTGCACCAACTTTGCATTGGGTTTATTCTCCTGCAGGTATAATTCCCAGGGCCTATTGATGTACGAATAAAGGATGGCGAAGTACTTTTCATCAGGTGAAATAGTTACCTGGCTTGAACCAACAAGGGTGGTAATCTTTTGTGGTTGTCCACCAGTTACAGGCAATCGGTATAGGTGTTGTTCGCCAGGATGCACCTGGTTTGTAGTGATGTAAAACGTCTTTTTATCAGCTGACAATTTCACTTGCTTTACCTCGTAATTTCCAAAAGTGAGTTGTGTTTTGTTGCCGGTTAAAAGGTTGTAAGTATAGAGGTGAGCGTACCCTGATGCTTCACTTTCAAACCAAAAAGTATGTTCATCGAGCCACTTTTCTTCTTCCGAAAAAAAACTATTAATACCCGGACCGGCTATCCACGCTTGATCTCTCTGCCTGTCTATCAAAGTTAATTTAGTAGTAGCTGCGTCCAGCTTCATTAGCCAACGATCCTTGTTGTCATCCGAACGAATATCGACCACTGCATTCGTTCCCTGGTTGTTCCAAAATGGACCGTAAACCACCACGCTCCTGCTTACCTTCTTTTTCGAAGTATCCGCCGCAGCGTAGTCTGGGCGATCAGCAATTCCTGGTAGCTGATCTGTTTGCAGTTTAATTACGGTGTCGCGCACTGCATCAAAAATGAAAAATTCACTAGTGCCGAGTGGTGCACCCACCTTTGTTCTGCCGGGTATATCTGTTGTAAACCCACTTTCGGTTACATAGTTTGGTATGATGGTGTTCTTTGCGTTTGCAGCTCTTTTAATCAATCTATACGTAATAAATCGCGCATCAGGGCTAACGGTAACCGACGTGATGGGTTTATCTTCTATGTATATTTCGCGAAGCGTTTTTTCTTTTTGTAATTTGGTTGCTGCGGCTGCACTGTCTCTTTTAAATTTACGCTGACTGAGCACGTTAAATTCACGGAGTTGATCATCTCGCAGCCATGTTTCCTGTGCATTCAAAATCTCCTTTCTTTCTGCCGGAGCAGCGGTTCGTACAAAGTTGACTAACTGTTCTGTTAACCCTGTTGCCAGGTCGAAGGCAAAAACATTTTGGTTACGGCTATAAACAACTCTTGTGTCGTTATTGATGAACCCTACATTCGATTCTACGTCCACAGTTTTCGTGATGCGACGCTCCTTGCCCGTTTTGGCATCTACATAAAATACATCTCCGCTACGCGTAAAAAGAAAAGCTGTGCGTGGTTTGTTATACACGATACTTCCATCGGTTGGCGTTGCATGGCGCATTTCCATAGTGGACTTGCGTGGTGTAGTATTATCAACATTTATATAATAGACAGAGTCTGAAATAATCGCATCGGGGTTCCAATTGAAAAAGACCATTTTACTATTCCAACTCCACTGAATGTTTGTTGGCGAGCTGCCGATCCATTTTGGATCACGCATAATTTTTTCAACGGTGAGTGGACCCGTCATTGTTTGGCTAATGCCTACACAGTTGATCACCAGCAAAAGACCAGTAAGAAATTTCTTCATAAGAGGGTTTTTAAACAGGCATGAAAGCTACCGAAAATATGTTCCTGTCAAACACATGTTTAAAATGAAAAAGGCCGCCTTTTCAGCAGCCTCAATCACCTTAATTTAATCAGGTTTAGTCTTTGACAATTTTAAAAATCACCGGTTCCTTTTCACCTGACACACTTACCGTGTACATACCGGGCGACCACCTTACTGTAGAAATTTCAATCTTTCCAGAGGCCTGCATTTGGCTCTTATAAATGACCCGGCCTGCAAGATCAGTAATCATAATCGTTTCGTTCTTTGCTGCGCCATTGTTCTGTATTACCAGGATATTTTTTACCGGGTTTGGATACCAGGTAAATCCTTCCTTACCTAAATAAGCAATGTTCACAACCGGGCTATACGAGGTTCTGCTGTCAATGTCTATTTGCTTTAAGCGGTAGTAATAACGGTTACCCATAACCAGGTCTGCATCATCAAAGTTGTAGTTGTTTAAACCGTTTCCATTCTGAGCGCTTAAGAAACCAATCTTGGCAAAGTTTGTTCCATCGGTACTGCGCTCAATATCAAAACCGCGGTTGTTTATTTCTGAAGTTGTTTTCCAATTCAGCTTTATAATGTTGCCTGCAAGTACACCGGTAAAATCTAACCAACGAACTGGTAGCACGGTGCTTTGCTCAACCAAAACAAACTTAGAGAAGCCAGTGAATGTGGCTGTGAAAGAAATGTAACCGTCTGTAGTTAGTTTATTGTCTACACTGGTAGGTGTCACAATAACTCCATCTGCAGAAGACAACGTACTACTTAGGTTAGTAGTGTTACCTACTTTCAAAATTCTAATTGAGTTTACCGATGCGCCCCATGCAGCCATCTCTGCAGGGGTATAATAAAATGTAGCGGTGTAAGTGGTCGTGTTGTCTCCACCAGGAGGCGTCACCTGGTACACTTTTCTTGCACGCAGGTAAGTTCCGGTTTGTGTGTTAACGGTTGGACGGTCGTTGCCTGCCTCTACTACTGATACGGTTAATTGCGGAACAGTAGTACTTACATTCGAAATCGTCGCCATGATCTTTGCATTCTGCGAACTTTTAAACTGGTTAATCGTTGCTGGCGCTACAGCGAAGGTATTGCTGGCATTCAATGCCGTTTCTATTTGAGTACCCGTAGCAGTTAACACTACATCGTCAATATTTATCCCGGGGTCGTTGCCATCCACGTTATCATTCCTCCACAAAACACCCAGGTAAAAACGAGTGTTATTAAACGATGAAGGCAGCGCATTTAAAGCAGTGCCCGATACGGCTGTATTCGAGCCCAATAAGTCTGCGTTAGGAACAAGAAAGAACGATGTACCGGCAGCTTCTGTTGCGTAGGCGGAATACGCATAATCATACGCAGTACCATTAAAAACTTCTCCTGCTCCTGTATACTTGTATGAAAAAGTCAAATTGGTCAAACCTGCAGCATCAATCAATGGAGTCCTGATAACCGCTAAAGCCGCGGTCGTTTTAGTATAGGTATTGGGCTTGGTAGATGTATTGTTTGTTATATGGGCAACCTGTCCTGAGCCGCCGGCGCTTCCATTGGTGCTGATAACAAAAGAATTCGGTCCACCATTGGTGAGCGATGACCAACCAGAAGGATATAATCCACCAGTGGTTCCAAAGTCCTGGGCTAAAATAGTAAGTGCGTTTTCTGCCGGACGAATTTGGTCGTCGTCCATAAGATTTATGGTAAATGTTTGATTGGTTGCAGTTGGAACTACGCCAGTTCCAGAAACCGAATAATTTAGAATAATGGTTTTATTCGTTTCAGGTATTGCATCATCTAAAATGCGCACCGTAATAATTTTAAATGCATCGCCCGCTACAAACGACAATGAAGGTGTAAGTAGTTGGTAATCGGTACCGGAAATTGCTGTACCGGTAGCTGTAACCGTTGCGGTTGCAGCAGCTGAAGCAGCATTCTCAACGTGTAATACAACTGGTACATCTCTATACCATGGGAAAGATGCAGTGGTACCTTTTTCAGATACAGTTGATGAATTAGCACATGCATGAAACGAAATTTTATTACTCGGCACGGTTACCAAACCAGCTGTAGAAGTGGCCAGTTCTTTCCTTCGTGGGCTGTTCAACATAACTGCTTGCATTCTTGCCACCTGTCCTGTAGAAAACGTGTTGGGCACACGGTCATCCACATAATCCATAAAGTTTTCAAACATTTCATCGGCTGTACCACAAGTATTTGGTTTTGGATGTACCGGAACACCATAATTGGCTGCTTCGTGAATGGGCGTATCATCTACAAAATCACTTCCGCAGGTCGCGTCACCCCAAATGTGCCTAAGCCCAAAGAAGTGTCCTAATTCGTGGGTCATGGTTCTACCTGTATTGTATACGTTTGTACAGGTAGTAGTGTTAGGGGTAACCACGCCTCCTACGCTGGATGAAGTAACAACTACACCGGCATTGGTATTGTCCTCACCGGTAAATAAGCCTGGCAAACCAGATGAAACAGGGAATGTTGCATATCCAAGGATGCCGCCGCCTACCGGGCATATCCAAATATTTATAAACTTCAACGGATCCCAGATAGTAGAAGGCTTAATGTTAGCATTGATGTATGCACTTGTCCAGCCAGTCGTTCCTGGATCAGTCCAACCACGCAGATTGCGGTCAATTCGATCGATCCCCGGTATGGCCAAATCATTTCCAAAATTATCTTTCTGTGCCATCCGGAACCTGATGTCGCCAGAAGCAGCTACAGCATATTGACTGCCTGCTTGGTTATTGAAATCTTTATTCAACTGGTTAAGCTGGGCCTGTACGGTTGCAGTTGCGATGTTTAACCCTGTTCCTTCCACCTCACTATTATGTATGATATGGAATACTACCGGCAAATTATAAACTATGTTAGTTCTGCTGGTGGAGTTGTTAACCAAATTTCTCAACCAATTTTCAAATTGCTGATCTGTTTCAGCGTTGGGTTTACCTTTTCGTAGTTCGTTCATGTATTCAACCGTGTAGCACCGAACAACTGAATTGTTTTGAAGGGAGACTTGTGCTGAGGTTGAAAGTGAAAAGAAGAAAATAGCAATCAAGGCAAAGAAGAAATTTCTTTTCATAAGAGTGTTTTGTGGCTATGAAGATACAATGCCTGCGAATTGAATAATTGCCGCCAGTAAAATAAAACGTACACACTACTTTTTTAGCAGCAACGCAGGAGTTTAAGAAGAAGGAGTTTCTGTAGCTTCAAATAGTTGCATTTGAAATGCACGTCATGGTTGGTCAAGCATTAGTCCAGTCTCTTGGCTATATCGAGATTTATTTTCTCGAATAGATGCTGCGGTTTAAATACCCGCCAATTAGGGATGCTCAGTAACTCAATAAAATAATGAAGCTTTCTTTTTTTGAAATCGTATTGACTTTGCTCCGGCATGTTGATCGCTACAATCCAACCCCCTTCATCTGTTACTTCTTCAAACCACTCTTCGTAGTAATCTTTATCGCCACTATGAAAGTTCAATACATTCTCGGTAATCAAAATAAACTTCGTAATCTTTCGGGAAAACATGCTGTCAACAACATCTCGCTTCAGGGCCATGATGTCGTTTTCAATTGCATCGTTCCATTCTCCCAAAAGTTCTATAATGGCAAAACTCTCATTGTAATCTGCGTACAAAACTTTTAGATAAAGCGTACGGCTCCCAAATTCATCCCATTGAGGATGGATGTAATAATTATAGACTGCCTGGCTGTACTCAAACTCACTATATGTTCGACCATAAAATGGAGAAAGTTCATCCTCTTCCGCCATGTACAGGTGTCTCCAATTAAAAAATGGTTCTATATCATGCATAAACAAACAACACTCTTTTCAACCTATAGTTATTATAAAATATCTGAAAATACTTACTGACAGCAATCGTATTACAAACTTAGTGAAACAAAAAAAGGGCCGCACATTGCAGCCCTTTTATAAATTATGCGTTGCTTATTGTACTACAATCTTATCGCTATAAATAGTTTGCTTATCCGCACCGGTAACTTTCAACAAATACATTCCGCCTGCAGCAGAACGAGGAAGCGTAATACGCTCATTCTGCCCAGCAACATTAATATTAATTGCTCTTGTAAATACCAACCTTCCAGATACATCTGTTAAAGCAAGTGTATACTGACCAGTAGGAACCTTTTCGAACTGAAGGTTGAAGAAACGTGTTGCAACAGGATTAGGATAAACACTGATTGCATTATTACCTTTCACTTCATTTCTTGTCAGCAGATCGCTTACAGTGCCATTGCGCTGGTAAAGCAAGTTGCCATTCGCAAGATCTGAAGCATTGTACACCGCATCATCCTTTTTCGGAATGGGTGTAGCATCCAATGTTGCAATATTTACTTTATAGTAATTGGCGCTAAGCACCGCACTACTCACAACCATATCACCCTCAAAATTTACCGCCAAACCATTGCTGGTAAAGTCAGCTGGTAAACCTTTAACCTGGCCTACATAATCTGCCACCCTTGACTCTGGATTGATTTTAAAAATGTGGTTGCGCATAGAGATCAGGTAAAGATTGCCATATGCATCACCTACCATATCGCCACCCCAGCTGCTACACTGGCTGTGTACACTGATGGTGCCATTCTTTTTACCGTCAATCAATTGTCCCAAATCAGTGATCTGTGGTTTCTGATCAGTCGTAAAACGAACGAGATGGTTGCCATCATTTGTTAAGCCATAACCCAGTCCATCAGCTGCAAAAGCCATACGGGTGATTACGTTTGCTTCATCATATTTATTGCCACCCGCCATCGTTAAGCCGCGGACGAAAAATACTTTGCTTTCATTGGTAGAAAGATCAAAATATCGTAACTCATCAGCACGCATATTGGTAAAATACAAGCGATTGTTTTTTGCGTCGAAAGCTGCGGCTGCTACACCCGTAACCATTGGAAGTGCTTTCACACCATAGCGGTCTTGCTGGGCAATCTGAATAGCTGACTTGGTTACCGCGTCATACGGCTGAATGGATACTGCAGGATCGTAAATCGTTCTGACAACTTCACTCGTAGTAAGATCAATTTCACGCACCGCATTCCAGTTATAAGAACCTTTTACTTCTCCGGTAATGGCGTAAGCTCGGTTAGCCTGACCGTATGTGTTAGAAGCAAGAAATAAAGCCGCGAGTGCGACTGAGGGTAAAAATAATTTTTTCATAAGCTCTTATTTTTATTTTGTAGCACTAATTTAATACTATTAGTTAACGCGTGAAACTAATTCTTAGTATTAAAAAATTCCACCGCTTTCTTTACACTGCCATTTTCAATCAACAACAGTTTGGCCGTTTCATAATCGGGCATATTCAGTTGGTCCATCACCATCTTTACTCCGCGATCGACCAACTTTGCATTGCTCAGCTGCATGTTTACCATTCGGTTGTCTTCTACCCTTCCAAGCTGAATCATTACTGATGATGAAAGCATATTCAATACGAGCTTTTGTGCCGTGCCACTCTTCATCCGGGTGCTACCGGTAATAAATTCCGGACCTACCACTACTTCAACCGGGTGATCGGCAATAGCCGCTATGGGACTGCCGGGATTGCAAACAATGCAGCCCGTTGTAATGCCTTTTTCTTTACACTTCTGCAATGCACCTATTACATACGGAGTAGTTCCACTTGCAGCAAGTCCCACCACTACATCTTTGTCGCTCACATATCTTTTTTCAAGATCGTTCCATCCTTCTTCTTTGTTGTCTTCGGCAAATTCTACAGCTTGCGTAATTGCTTTGTCGCCACCAGCTATCAGGGCTACTACCAGGCCGTGCGGTACGCCAAAAGAAGGCGGGCATTCGCTTGCATCGACTACTGCAAGCCTGCCACTGGTGCCGGCACCAATATAAAACAATCTTCCACCGGCGAGCATTTGGTCAGCAATCGCATTTGCCAATTTTTCTATCTGCGGTATTGCCTTTTCTACTGCAGCCGGAACTGTGGCATCCTCCTTATTCATATTAATCAGAAGCTCTTTGAGTGGCATTTTTTCAAGATGCCTGTATTTGCTTTGTTGCTCCGTTACGTTTTCTACATTAGTCATAGTAATGATTTTCAATTTTTAAAGTGTACTACCTATTCCGTGGTCTGGCAGCGACACGTACATTCTGGTAAGAAAAAACAAAGTTGCTTTAAAACAAGTGTGAAGCCAAATCATTTGGAAATTCCGTGACGCGTTAGTTGAATACATTCACTTAGGATTGATGTTTGCATGGATGCTTAGGTGCAATCATCATTTGCATCGGTAATCGTTGGGTTCGTTTACTTTTACATTACGCCTGTGCAGATTTCGAAAAGCCTGTAACCAATCAATGAAGAACACGGTCTCCCTTCTACCGATACTTTTCCTGCTACTGTTAAGCGCAGGCAGAATTCAGGCACAGGATTCTGCCAAGCAAAACCTCCTAAACAACATTTTTCAAAAAATTGTAAACTCAATAACTGTAGATAAAATTGATAGTACTATAAAAGCTACAGTTTTAAATAACAAAAGTGAGTTACCCTACGCCAAATTCGAGGGCAAGGTGATACGGCGAATTGTATTGAGACAACTGGGGTTTGAAAAGGTATTTACTGATACTGCAAAAACCATTAATTATTATGGAACCCGTATCCTTAATTCGTTGCACACGGATACCCGCGAGTGGGTTATTAGAGACAACCTTTTTGTAAAATCGGGCACGGTGCTCAACAGGTACGTGTTGGCCGATAATGAACGCTATCTTCGATCGCTGGAGTTTATACAAGACGCACGAATCATTCCACGCAGTGTAAAAGGATCTCCAGATTCTGTAGATCTTGAAATAATCACAAAAGACTTTTTTAGTATTACGGGTTCTGCCGATGTGGGTAGCGCTACGCGTCAAAAGCTATACATAGCCGAAAGTAATCTTGCAGGTGCCGGCCAAAAATTAGAACTATATGCATTGATTGACCAAGCTCGTAGTCCAACTTTTGGGTACGAAATGCGGTATACAAAAAACAGCCTATTTCACACTTTCATAAACGCCTCTATCGGCTATAGCAAGATAAAGCCTGACCGGTTTGGGGAAGAAAGTGTCAACTCCTTTTATGTTCAACTTGATCGACCGCTTGTGTCGCCCTATTCACGAATAGCAGGTGGCTTTTACACCGGCATCAATCAGTCAAAAAATAAATACAATAGATCTGACAGCTTGTTTTTTGATTTTAATAATACCGTTGTAGACGCATGGGGCGGAGTGAACATTGGGGTAAATCAATTACTGGAAAACAACCAGGACAGATCCCGCACGTTCGCCGCGCTTCGCTACTTTCAAAATGGATTTGCCCGAAAGCCTTACCAAATTGGTGAGCGTTTTGACCCTGTATACAATGAACTGCAAGGAATGCTGGGTGAGGTTACTTTCTTTCGTCAAGACTTTGTTCAATCGAATTACATCTATGGATTTGGAACTACAGAGGACGTACCCTATGGTTACAATGTAGCAGTAACAGCCGGTTGGTCCAAACAACTTTATCTTGAACGCCCCTATTTTGGCGTTAACGCAAACCGGTACACAGTTACCAAAAAGGGGGAATTTTTTCATGCTTTTTTAAGAGCAGGTGTCTTCCACAGAGAAGGAAAATTAGAGGATGTGAGTATACTTGTTGGGGGGAGCATTTACAGTAAATTATTTTTATTTGATAACTGGAAGTTCAGGCAATACCTTAAGGTGAGTTTTAGCAAACTATCTAATACGATAACCAACGAGTCGCTAAGGATAAACAATGCACTTGGGCTGCGGTATTTTGCAAATGACTCTATTTCCGGAAGGCAGAGAATGAGTGCTTACGCGGAGTCATTCATGTTTTTAAAAACAAAAATCATCGGGTTTCAACTGGCTCCTTTTGCCTTTGTTGATGGTTCGCTGCTGACCGGAAACACCCGCTTTTTTCAATCTGATTTTTTTACCGGTGTTGGTGGAGGCATTCGAACAAGGAATGAAAACCTTGTGTTTGGAACCATCGAACTTCGCTTCGCTTATTTCCCCCGGAAAGTTCCCGATCTCAATCCATTCAAAGTTTCTTTCGTCAGCAACCTTAGGTTTCGATACAATAGTAATTATGTGAAGCGACCTGATTTCATCCAAATCAATTCGGACGACACAAACAGTTTTTACTAGTACAGCTTATTATCCATGACTATAGTTTCCTAAGCAGACCAATTCCAATCAAGCTCTTTATCTGCAACGCAGGACTTTTTCCATTGTCTCCAAATAGCCGAACATCATCATCGTAAATAAGATCGAGATTATAGGTTGCCGATAGCCAGTCGTTTATCTTAAAGGAAATTATATTCGTCATAAACATGTCCACGTTACCAGGTTGGTTTAGGTAATTGCTGAATAAGTCCAACCTCGTTTTGTAGGCAGTTGTTTTAGAAAAAGGTCGGTTGTAATTGATGCTCGCAAATGCGCCCATTTCGTAGTTTGAATGCTTTCCCGGTGAAACGCCATACAAGCCACGCCTAGATAATTCATCGTTTGCTACAATTACAAAGCGGCTGGTTAGCGGCGAAACAAAAGCGGAAAAGTGCTGGTCGCGTTTATAATCCAGTCCAATAGAAGCGAGTAAATAGGCTGGTGATAAAAACGTAGAAGAAAAGGTTGGCTTCTTGTCTTCAAACGTATATCCATCGAAGAACTGGGTGCGGAAATTGGCAAGTCCTGTTAGAAATAATTTGTTTCCAAGGTTATAACCATACTTCGAAAGAAAATCAAAGCGGTCGTCATTTTTCCTGCTGCCAAGGCTGGTTGTTTGCACGAAACCAAGATTGAAGTCGAGCGAATTGTCCCAGTTGTGTCTCCCGTTTCTATATAATGAAAAATAATTTACCTGGCTGTTTACAGATAACGAAAAATCATCGCCACCGGCGGCCCAGTTTTTCAACGAACCTTGTGACAAATTCAAGCTCAAAAAACCACCACTTTTCCATTTCCAATTAGTAGTGTCCGTCACATCCTTCTTAATCTCCCGGCCGCTCTCCACCTTTAGTTTCTTGATGGTTTCATCCTGCGCAGCAGCAGAAATAGTGAAAAAAAGGTACAAGAGAAAACTACTCTGTTTCATAAAAATCGCTTTTTGGGGATGAAGATAAAGGCATTTGATTTTGCACCAATCGGGTTGAACAAGGATGGTGGCAATCTTAACCGTTCACTTTTGCCGTTTGGTTGCTATCCAGTATTTTCGCACATCATTTTTAAAAAAGGGAACAAGACAGTAAGTCAATAAGACAATAGGTCAATGGTCAATCAGCAACAAGTAGAAAAACTATTGGTTAATAGAGGCAATCGCATTTTACCTCAATGACTAAATGACCAATGACCTAATGACTCAGCGACCAATGACTTCATTAATAATCAACTTAATCAATAAAAAAATATGGCTTACGACGTAATCGTTTTAGGAAGCGGTCCAGGTGGCTACCCCGCAGCAATCCGTGCATCTCAATTGGGTTTTAAAGTTGCCATTATAGAAAAGGAAAGCCTCGGTGGTGTATGCTTAAACTGGGGTTGTATTCCAACCAAAGCATTACTAAAGAGTGCGCAGGTGTACGAATATTTGAAGCATTCGCAGAACTACGGAATTAAGGCAAGCGGAGTGGAACATGATTTTGAAGCAGTAATTAAGCGCAGCCGTGGCGTAGCTGATAAAATGAGTAAAGGCGTTCAGTTCCTGATGAAGAAAAATAAGATTGATGTGATAATGGGCTACGGCAAGCTAAAAGCCAAAGGCCAGGTAGAAGTTTCCGGCGCGGATGGTAAAACTCAAATCGTTGAGGGAAAACACATCATTGTTGCTACCGGAGGCCGTTGGAAAGAATTGCCTAACATTCCTATTGATGGCAAGAAAGTATTTGCATACCGCGAAGCCATGTCGTTGCCTCAGCAACCAAAGTCGATGATTGTAGTGGGTAGTGGCGCTATCGGTGTTGAATTTGCGTATTTCTATAACAGCATGGGCACTAAAGTAACGATCGTTGAATTCATGCCGCGCATCGTACCGGTTGAAGACGAAGACATTTCAAGAGAACTGGAAAAGCAATACAAGCGCCAGGGCATTGAGATAATGACCAATGCTTCAGTTGAATCTTTGGATACATCGGGTAATGGTGTGAAGGCAAAAGTGAAAACTGCAAACGGAGAAGTAACTCTTGAAGCGGATGTGGTATTAACCGCGGTTGGCGTGGTTGCAAACATTGAGCAAATTGGCCTGGAAGAACTTGGTATTAAAACCGAAAAAGGAAAAATAATAGTAGATAAGTTTGGTAAAACCAACGTAGATGGTTTCTATGCAATTGGCGATTGCACACCCGGACAGGCATTGGCCCACGTAGCAAGCAAAGAAGGGGTAAACGTAGCTGAATATATTGCATTTCTTGAAAAGAAGCATGCACACCAGCCTGAGGGAATAGATTATAATAACGTACCAGGTTGTACTTATTGCTCTCCTGAGATTGCCAGCATTGGGTATACGGAGAAAGCTGCAAAAGAAGCGGGTTACGAAGTGAAGGTTGGCAAGTTTCCTTTTATGGCGAGTGGCAAGGCAAGTGCTTCAGGTGCTACCGAAGGGTTTGTAAAAGTGGTTTTTGATGCTAAATATGGCGAGTTCCTTGGAGCCCATATGATTGGCAATAACGTAACCGAAATGATTGCTGAAGTATCCGTAGCGCGTAAACTGGAAACAACGGCTCACGAAATTCTAAATGCCATCCACCCTCACCCTACCATGAGCGAAGCTTTGAAAGAAGCAACCGCTGTAGCTTATGGAGAAGCGATAGACATTTAAATAATACAGTTATAAAAAATGAGTGGCCACTTGTTGGCCACTTTTTTTATGCCTTTAAATCACTTTGGAGATTTAGAATTTACTGCAAGAATCAGCTCTTTTTAAAAATGCTGTCTTATATTCAAACCCTAAAAAAGTTGCTATGCTAAAATGGTTAATGATGGTACTTCTGACAGCATTTTCTTTACCGGTGCTGGCCAACGATACTGATACTTTGATGGGCTACTGGAAGACCGGGGATGGTAAGGCCATTGTCCAGATTTACAAAAAAGGCGAACAGTTTTTTGGTAAGATAGTATGGCTGGCTGAGCCTAACGACCCACAAACTGGTGCGCCGAAAAAAGATGGTAAAAACGAGGATGAAAAGTTGCAAAGCCGCCCTTTGCTGGGCATGGAAAACCTGACAAATTTTAAATACATAGAAAAGGGAGTATGGGAGGATGGAAAAATTTATGACCCTAAAAGCGGCGAAACTTATAGTTGTACTTTGAAACTAACCGATGCAAATACTCTAGACGTCAGAGGCTATGTAGGCATTTCTCTTTTTGGTCGTACCGATACCTGGAAAAGACAGAAAACCAAATGAGAGATGGCAAGGTGATGGTATGAGGTCGTGAGTAAAAATATCATTACCCTTTGACCAAGTTTCTGAGTTTACACCTGCGTCAATTATTTTCCTGCTACCTGTTAAGCATTTATAGACTTACAAGGTTTAGACTTACATTAAAATAAAATGGTGCGCCAGGGTTAGCTGTGATTACTTCGTTCTTTTCTTTACCGTTGTATCTATCTACCACTACAAAGCGACCATTTACCCTTACGCCAGCCTGCAAGGCAATCCACCAAAACCCGAAAAGATTACGTTCAATATTAATGCGGGGCTTAATTTCGCCGCGCTGCAAAAAGAATTGTGTTCCTTCTGTACTGGGGGGAATAGCTAAACTGGGTCTGCGCCAGGCATATTGGTTTCCTTCTAATTCGAAGCCTAAGGTAGCCAGCGTTTTGGGGTTAAAATTACGGCGTATGGCAGCCCGGGCAGGCAGTAAAACTTCGACACCCCATCGGTCGTTGAAGGTGCGGTTGTAGAGTAACACCGGCACGTGGATCAAGCGTCCCAGGCGGTAGGTTCGGGCTACACCTAACCCCCACATTAAACTGTCGCTGCGCTTCCAGCCATAAACTGCGGTCGCACTATAAGTTAGTGCGTTGCCATTAAATGTAACATCTGCTTCGCTCAAGAAAGCGGCATCGGCACTTGCCTGCAGTAATAAAAAGTTTTTTTCGTTCAGGGGTTTAAAAAACGTCGTAGCTAAAGTAGCGTTATGAAGTCCATGGTTATCCAAACTATTATACAATGCATCGGGAAACGCATCTATGCCCTGGTAAGCAGTACGCCAATAAGCGGCACTGATGTTCAATATGCCCCGGGTTCGCGAAACAACCGGCGCACTTAAAGCTATACGTGGTCCGCCTGCACCTTTAAACCTGCGGGCTCCCTGCACAAATTGTGGCGATGAAATGTTGTGCCCACCCTGGTGCTCGTAACCCACCGATATAAAACGGTTGGGAGAAGTGTACAACACTTTGTTTGTAGCATAGCGTATTATAGGCTTGTTGTCCACGTCTTCAAACTGCGGGAAGCCAATAGAATCATTTTGAGAAAATGTAGCAGTAGTTAGAAACATGAGGGGAAGTATCCAGGCTTTCTTCATGTGCAATAATGTTAGGGTTGCGGCAAAGATGCGGCAAGGCTGGCACTTTGCAAACAGTGGATTAGCAATACTGTCACAGCCTGGTCTGCCCATACACCCAAAACCAAGGTTACCTATCGATGCTGCATACAGCGAGGATATCCATCAGAACTTTAGAAATGTAACTGCTCCGCTCAGAGTATTACCACCGGGATATAACCCCAGTTAATCAGTTGTAACACCAAAAAGTTAATGAGCTACCTGTGCTATTTCATCAGGATTGTGCTTGTGTTTAAACAGGATAATAAACAATATAGCTACTACTAAAGCATAGCCTGCAAAGGCCAGCCATATGTTATGCCAATCCTTGACGCCACCAGCCATAGTGAAATACTTATCAATTACATAACCGCTAATAATACTCCCGAGGAAGGCACCTACCCCGTTCGTCATCATCATAAATAATCCCTGTGCACTGGATCTGATTTTAGGGCTAGTAGTTGTTTCAACAAACAACGATCCTGAAATATTAAAGAAATCAAAAGCCATCCCATACACAACGCAGGAAAGAACAATCATCCATAATCCATCAGCCGGATTTCCAAAGGCGAATAAACCAAACCTTAAAACCCACGCTAGCATTGAAAAGATCATCACTCGTTTTATACCAAATCGCTTTAAGAAAAATGGAATAGTAAGAATGAAAAGTGTTTCTGAGATTTGAGAAATAGACATGATGATGGTGGAGTACTTTACTACAAACGACTCTGGCCCATACTCGGGTACTTTTTTAAAATCGTCCAGGAAGGTATCGCCGTACATATTTGTTAATTGTAAAGCACCGCCCAACAACATAGAAAAGAGAAAGAACAACGCCATTTTATACTTAGCAAATAATTTGAAAGCCTGAAGTCCCAGTTGCTCCACAAGGCTTGCATCTTTTGCAATCGATTTTTGCGGCGGGCATTTTGGTAGTGTGAAAGAATACAATCCGAGCAGTATTGCGGCCACCCCTGCAATTAAAAACTGGTTGGTATTGGCTTTACTCCCCGTCAGGTTGGTCGTCCACATAGCGGCAATAAACCCTATGGTACCCCACACACGAATGGGTGGAAAAACTTTTACCACGTCAAACTGATTATTTTTTAAAATGGTGTAGGCAATAGAATTCGACAGAGAAATGGTAGGCATGTAAAAGACCATTGCTGCAAAAATTACATAATACAGTGTGTCCGCATCGTGTACTTGCGGTACGTAAAAAAGAACAATTCCATAGAAGATGTGCAAAATGCCATAAAGCTTTTCTGCATTCATCCATTTGTCGGCGATGATACCGGTAAGCGCCGGCATAAATAAAGACGAAAAAGCCAGCGTAGAAAAGATAGCACCGAATTTCTTACCCGCGTCTTCACCTGTACCCATCGGGCTGGTAAAAAAATAGGTAGCAATCGTAATCAACCATGCACCCCAAACAAAAAATTGTAGGAAACTCATTAAAGTAAGCCGTTGCTTAATATTCATTATGGGTTCTTTTGAAAGCGGAAGATAAAGGGTTTTATGGAAGCCGGTATCTATGTATAGTCACGATGCTATAAAATAAGAGATGTGATTACCAATCATCCAAGTGTGGCGGCTTGATGCCTTCACAAACGCTTTGAAGTTGGAAAAAAAAGGAAAGATTAATTGGCAGTGCAGATGCTTTTGTTAAATTTGGCTTTATAAAACCTATAGCATTGAAAAAATTTACCCTACTGACATTTTATTGGATTGCAGGCTTTCTTCCTCTGTTGTCTTTAGCACAAAGTGGAGCAAAGCAACCGCAGGCTCCCGTAAGGTGCGGAACAATGGAGGCGATTCAACAACAAATTGACACGGACCCTGTCTTTCGCGCTAACTACGAAAAAGGCCTTCGTGAATACGAAGAGTCTAAAAAATACACTGGCTCAATGGCAAGAACGAGTGCTTTGACCGGACCCGTAACTATTCCTGTAATCGTACATATCGTGTTACCTAATCCCTATAGAGTAACGGATGCAGACGTTGATTATTTCATCAATCGATTGAACCTTGACTTTTCAGGCAATAATCCTGACAGTACAAATGGTGTAGCCTTTTACCCTGTCAGAGGTCGTTCGCTAATGCGTTTTGTTCGTGCCCGTCGCGATCCTAATGGAAACTTTACCACAGGCATTGAACGTAGAATTGGTGCAGGCGCGATAGGTGGTGGTGAGCCTCAAACCATTAAAAGTGCAACAACGGGTGGTTTAAATCCATGGGATCATACACGCTACTATAATATGTGGGTAGGTGTTGGCGCAGGAGGATTACTTGGAATTGCACCTGCAATTGGCGTAGGTACTGCCGCTTCAGATGGCGTGTGTGTTGATTTTACTGCATTCGCCAATAACACCTGTTATTCAATACCCCAATTCAATTTGGCCCGCACAGCGGTACACGAAATTGGACACAACTTTGGTTTATTTCACACTTTCCAGGGTGGATGTGCTGCTGTAAACGACTTTGGTCAGCTAACTTCTCCAGGTTGTACACTACCGGCGAACTTGTTGGCTACTGCTGACGATACACCTGCTCAGTCTGCATCTACTTCAGGATGTCCAACTGGTGCAGCGGCTACAGGTTGTCCAACCAGTCCCAACCCTCCAGGTAAAATGTACCAGAACTATATGGACTATACCGATGATGCCTGTTACTCCATGTTTACGAAAGGACAAGTAGAAAGAATGCATTATGTATTGGAAATTTGTAGGCCAGGTTATTTAACCACACAGGGACATATTCCTCCGGCAAGTTTCCCTGCATTAGATGCAGCGCCCCTTGATTTAGTAAACCCAGGCGGAGCTGAAGTGATTGGTTGCACCTCTACCATATACGCTAACCTTACATGTCCTGGTTCTATCGCTCCTAAAGTGCGTATTGTAAACCGTGGTTCTACTACCATCACTTCTATCATTGCAGGTTTTCAATTGAATAATAACCCTGTTGTAGAAACTCCGATCAGTGTAACGATTGCCACCGGAAATACTAGTGTTGCAACTTTCCCTACTGTTGCAATTCCTGCCGGTGTAAATGTTTTAAAGTTTTGGACAAAGGCACCAAACAATGGTGTTGACCAAGTGACTTCGAACGATACAATAACTATCAACCTTACTGTTGGTGTTGGAAGGGCATTGCCTTTTACAGAAGATTTCAGCAGCACAACTTTCCCTCCAGCTGGTTGGTCATTAGCCAGGCTAGCAGGCGCAACTACAACAGCTGCATGGGTTAGAAGTAATGCGACTGCAAGTGGCGCACCTGGTTCTGCAGCTGCCAACTTCTTTAACCTTGCTTCAGGTAACATAATTGACCTCAGAAGCCCATTGATCGTCAATCAGAACTTCGATTCAATGTTTGTCGCGTTTGATATGGCACACCGCCAGTACAACGCTGTTCAGGATACGTTGCAATTGTGGTCGTCATCCGACTGCGGAACTACGTTTGTAAAAGTTTGGGAGCAGTGGAGTTCTCAACTAGCTACTACCACACCACCTAGTAGCGCCGCAGCACTTACAAATCCTACGGGAGCTGAGTGGAAAAATATCCGTGTATCCCTACCAAATGCACTGGCACCTACTGTTTTATCTAACTCTAACTTGTTGTTTGCCTGGAGGGGTTCTAGTCGTTTTGGAAACAACATCTTTGTAGATAACGTAAATATCACGGGTAAAGTAACCCTTACAAGAGATATTCAGCCGATCAGCTTCTTAGCGCCGGCTTCCAGACTTTGTGATGGAGCAAACCTTACTCCGGCGGTTGCCGTTAAAAACAACGGAAGCACAACGATCACGTCATTCAATGTGAACTACCAGGTTAATGGTGGAACTACCACTGTTGTAAGTTGGACAGGAAGTATGCCTAAAGACACGGTAAGAAGAGTAGATCTGAATACAGCAAACTTTGCTCCTGGCACTTATGCGATTAAAGCATGGACATCATTGCCAAACGGACTGGCGGATCAATTGCCCGTAAATGATACCATCAATTACAGTTTCATTGTTGAAACCATTACAACCACTCCTATTGTTGAAGGCTTTGAGAGCACAATATTCCCTCCTGCAAACTGGTCTATCACTCAACAACCGGTAGATGATACTACATGGACAAGAACAACTTTAGCTGGTAGAAACAGCCTGGCTTCTGTTACCATGAATAATTTCACCTACAGGTCGATAGGAAGAATTGATAATATTTGGACCCCGATTGTACGGTATACCGGTGCAGACTCAGTATTCCTGAAGTTTGATGTTGCGGGTGCTTCTAAATTCTATCCTGGTAGTACTGCTCTACCGCTGGATACTTTAGAAGTATTGATGTCTACCGACTGCGGTTTTTCATTCAGAAGTATTTATAAGAAGTGGGGCGCTGATCTTCAAACAATAGAAGATCCGAATTACTCTTACACTGAAACATTTACACCAAGGTTAGCTAGTCATTGGAGAAAAGATTCAGTAAACCTGACACGTATTCTGGGAAGTGCTAATACTGTTCGTTTCATCTTTAGGAATACAAACAATAACGGCAACAATGTTTTCCTTGACAATGTGAACTTTGTTCCTAAAGTATTATCGTCAAAAGTGAAGACGAATGGCTACATGATTACGCCAAGTCCCTTTACTTCTGACTTTACGGTTCAGCACTACCTTGCTCCTACTAACCTTACAGGGTTTGGAGTATACAATTCTGTAGGGCAGCAAGTTGTTACCCGTAGTTTTGGACAGGGAACAGCGGATAGTTACATCAACGTAAATATGTCGCATTTGCCTGCGGGAGTTTACACCATTAAATTATTTTATACCAACCGTACTGTTTCTCAAAAAATAGTGAAGGTGAAATAGATTATAACTGCATGTTAATTAAATGCTCCCGGCTTACCGGGAGCATTTTTGTTTCCGGCAATGCTGCTTTGTAATGTACTTTTGCACTAATAAAATTGGTTGAAATGAACACGATTTCGAGCGCTGTTGAAGAACTGGTTGACAATGTTACAGACAAAGATCTACAGCGAATTGGTTATAAAATCCTGGCTAGCGAACGAATTACATTTGATGAAGGTGTGCTTCTTTTTGAGAAAGCATCGTTGCCCTATGTTGGTGCGTTGGCAAACCATGTAAGAGAGTATAGGCATGGTAACAAAACATATTTCAATCGAAACTTTCATATAGAGCCAACCAATATTTGCGTGTTCTCCTGTAATTTTTGCTCTTATTCAAAGTTGTATGCACATCGGGAAGAAGGCTGGGAACTTTCGGTTGAAGACATGCTGAATATTGTAAAGAAATATGACGGTCAGCCAGTAACTGAAGTACATATCGTAGGGGGTGTGCATCCTAAAATGGATCTTGAATTCTTTGCTGCTTTGCTGAAAGCAATTAAAAAGCATCGACCAGATTTACACATAAAAGGGTTTACACCTGTGGAGTTGGATTACATGTTTCGCAAGGCTAAGATGACTGTTCAGGAAGGCATGCAATTTTTGAAAGACGCTGGATTGCAGTCCTTACCTGGCGGCGGAGCTGAAATTTTTCATCCCGAAATCAGGCAACAAATATGCGACGATAAGGTGAACGCAGAAGGCTGGTTAGAAATACACAGAACAGCGCACCTACTCGGTATGCATAGTAACGCAACGTTATTATACGGGCACATAGAGCAGTTTTGGCATCGGGTAGATCATATGGAGAGGCTTCGTCAGCTACAGGATGAAACAGGTGGTTTTAATACATTCATACCGCTTAAGTTTAGAAACCATGACAATGAAATGAGTCATGTAGCTGAAAGCAATGTAGTGGAAGATATGCGCATGTATGCGATCTCCCGTTTGTATATGGATAACTTCCCGCATCTTAAAGCATATTGGCCAATGTTGGGCAGACAGAACGCCCAGCTTACACTTTCGTTTGGTGTGAATGACGTGGATGGAACAATCGACGACAGCACGAAAATCTATTCAATGGCGGGCAGCGAAGAACAAAGTCCCGCGATGACAACTGCTGAGTTGGTTACTTTAATTAAGCAGGTGAAAAGAGAACCTGTGGAGCGTGACACCTTGTACAACGAGATTAAAAATTATACGGACGAACCGCTCGAGACTGCAGTAAACCCAAGCATGAACTAAAAGATTTTAATTGATGGCTAGGTTAAGTTCAAACGTCAAAGAATGTAGGTCACTAACATGAATAAAACGTATTGATGCCTTTGTCAACTACTTAGTTAAGGATGGGACGCAAACTGTACCCTTTATCTTTCAATAACTGGAGCACCCCTTGCCTGCCGCCCAGGTGTGCAGCACCTACGGCAAAAAGCGTTGGTTGCTTTGAAGCAATGGTATCAAACTGCTGTACCCAGTTTTTATTCCTTTGGTTTAGCAAGATGTCCAAATATCCTGCTGTGCCTGCCTGCTCACGTGTTGTGAGTTCATAAAGCTTCTCGATATCTTGCTCTCTATAAACTTGTACCATTTCTGTCAGTAATGCCTTATGTTTTTCAATGCTGTCTATGGTATTTACCAACTCCTGGGCTTGCTCTCTGTAAGGAATCCTATCGAAAACCGAAAGTTGAAACTCGACACTTTCTAATCCTTTGATTTCTTTTTTGTACTTATATGCTTCCTGCACGATCACCATCTCAACGCCGTTCTTTTGCTCACAAGCCAGAAACATTTCGTAAAGACTTGACGAGAGCATTAACGGGTGCTGTTTCTCAAGCACTGAGAACGATATGTTTGGTTGATGTAATTCAAAAAAGGTTTTCACCCGTTCGTACGCTTCTGGAGATATTACGTCGCTCAATACTTCGGGCCGATTGTTAACCGTAGCGAATACGCCAGACAGTAGTTCCCCAGCGTTATCGAGATCTACTTCCAGGTAAATATTATGAACATATTTGATGATGGATTTTGTGGCTGTGGTTAACACCGCATCTTCAGCGCACATCAGGTGCATTGTGCCAAGAAAGTAGGATGGTCGAGACAAATTATTGCCTGTTACTTCCCACAACAATGTATTATTTGTAGTTGAAGTTTTAAGCGAAGGCTTTTGCCTGCACGATGTAAAAAACCATAAACCTATAAGCGAAAAGAGTGCCGTAGAGACTTTCATCATTTTGTTATTGAGCACAAATTAAATTGTTAAGACTGATTAAAATTGGCACGATTTTGCTTCTATTTAAAATGTTTTTTAAGGGTTTAGGGTTGAAAAGGAGGCTCAATTCTTTGAGCCTCTTCTTTTTTACAGAGTTTGTTTAATCTTGATACCTACTTCCACCGTTCTTGATACCTACTTCCACCGTTTTCAACTCTTCCCTATTCTTCTTCAAGGCGCTATTATTGCTCAATAGAATAAAACTTCAAATTCTACTTCCACATTATTTATTGGTAGATGGCGGGGAAACTATTCCACTCTTTTAAAAACAGTAGAAAATTTACCACGCAAGCCATCCAAACTTAGAATGGACACCTTAAACTTTTTTGGTATTTGCCGCTTTTCTTTGACGAGGTATAATCAGTAATTAAGCTTGCCATACGTAGCTCCAAACGGACACGGGCAAAATAATAGGAATCTTTGTTAGTTGGATTGCCGCGAATTGAACCCTCAGAAGGATACGAACTATTTTCTTCTTTTAATTCGTCGCCTCTGTAGGAATATGCAATTGCATGTGGGCCTACTCTGCTAAGAAGAATATTTTTTTCTACATAATTAGTGCTGACATCATCTACGTAATCTGTAAAAATTTTGCGAAGGCTAAGTTCTGCTCCCAGGTAGACATCATTAGAAATTGCCCATTTTAAACCACCACCGTAAGGTATGTTCAACTGCCAAAGGTTATACTCCTTCCTGTTTGGATATTCCATAATCCCTTGCCCTTCGGTGTGTAGTGGCTGTAAAAATAGCTTCTCTCCTGTGGAGTCAATCGTAAAGGGGTTAAAGTGAAATACACCCATTCCGGCGAAAACGTAAGGTGTAAACCTGTTTTTATCCAACGATAGCAGATTAATTTCTGCAGACAAACCAGCATCGAATAAAGTACTGTGAAAATTAAGGTTTCTAACCACCAAAGCGGGGTTCTGATTGTTTTTGTCATCGGCACTAATGTTCGCAAAAGCTACATCCAAACGGGCGGAAACGTGTTGATTTAAGTCCAAAGCGACACCTGTAGAAAACATCATTCGAGATCCGGAGGTAGTCACCCATTTTTGCTGAATATCTCCCGAATAGTTTGCGATACCAGAACCAATATTAAATCTTACATACTGACCTTTAGCGGTGAATGATAAAATGAAAACTAGTGTTACAAGCGTAAAAAATTTCATAGTTAGTTGTTGCGCTATTCAAAAGAATAGCGGTTAGCAAAGGATATTGTCAACTAACTAAAGCAAATTTGCGACCTCTAATAAATGGGGAATAATGCGCTCATTAATAGCGTGTAAGCATTTCTTTGGGTGTTGTTTTGGATAAAAATCCTTCTTAATAAAACTTTATTAAATACGTGTGGGGCAGCCCATCCTACTACGTCTTCCTTCAAAAGCATCTCCTCCGAACCAATTCATTCTAAAACTTATGCGAAGCTGTCCGAAGTAATAGTAGTCCTTGTATTTCGGACTACCTCTTTGTGCTCCTGATTGCGGGTAAGGTCTGGGAGAATGAAGCACTTCGTCCCCGCGATAGGAAAACTGCCCAGAACCTGGACCTACTTCGTTTAGTAAGACACTTTCGCTTGCATAGGTAGTACTTACATCATCCAGGTAATCTGTAAATAATTTTCTAAAACCAAGCTCTAAGGATAAATGAATGTCATCTGACAGGGCATATTTCATCCCTCCACCAACCGGGATGTTTAGTTGTATTCTTTTATACACCTTTCGCTCCGGATGTTCACTTGTTTCTTGTCCTTCAGTTCTTAATATGTTCAAGTGTACTTTGTTGCCTAATTCGTTTAAGGTATAGGGGCTAAAATAAAACCCTCCTATACCTGCAAACGCATAAGGCGTTAACCTTCGATCATGTGTATTTAGGAAGTCGTATTCTCCGAGCAAAGTAAATTCGGCAATATTGGTAATAAAATCGAGGTTACGATCAGCATTAATACTGTACTTATCAGATGCAGAGACTCTTCCAAAGGAATAATCAGCGCGCAATGCAAACTGCTCTGTAAGGTTATAAGTAGCACCTGCCGATACCACACCATGTGCCTGGTTTAATGTAAATCTTTTAGGCTGTAAATCGCCGGAGTAGTTTGCAAAGCCTCCCATTATGTGAAGGCGTAAAGGTTGTGCAAATGATGCAAACGAAGAAAGAACCAATAAAAAAGTGATGGAATTTTTCATATTAGAATATTAAACGTAGATAAGCGTCAAGATATTACGTAATAAAAGAACGATGCCTGTTGAGCAATATTTTTTGAAAATTTTATCATTACACAATTTGTATTAACCGATTCCTAGAAAGGGAAATTTATTAAATTGAGCCAGTCTAAAAAGATGACTTAAAGTAGTGAAATGGCAGATTCGAACCTGCGACCTCTCGCCCCTTATCCTTTTCTGCAGCATTGATAAGTAACGGGTGCTTTGTTTCGGGTAGACTTTTGTAATCATGCATTATGAAACCTGGGCCTTGCTGCCATATTACCTGTACTGACAATGTAGTAACCCTTGTCTTTAAAACTTTGTAATACGTAAACGTAGTCGCTCATAAAAGAGAAATCACCTATGAGCTTTCATAGATGATTTTCTTAGTCGGGATGACAGGATTCGAACCTGCGACCTCTCGCCCCCCAGACGAACGCGCTACCGGGCTGCGCTACATCCCGTGAATAAATAGTCGGGCAACATGCCTTAATGCGAGGGCCGCAAATGTAAAAGCTTTTTATAAAAACCATACTATATTGCACAAAATTTTCTTCTACCTGCATGAAGCTTTTACTAAAGCATTTTACCGTAGCTGACAAGCATTCTCCCTTTAATGGATCCACGAAAGATATACTGATCTCCGCAGGTAAAATTGTTTCCATTGAGGATACCATTGCCGCTGATGATGCTGAGATAGTAGAGGCAAAAAACGCATCCATTTCTCCAGGATGGGTCGATGTGTTCGCCCATTTCAACGATCCTGGTTTTGAATACAAGGAAACCATTGAAAGTGGTGCGGCAGCAGCCGCTGCTGGTGGTTTTACAACTGTATTTGTGCTACCAAACACCAGCCCGGTGATTGGTACCAAATCAATGATCGAGTACGTTTTAAAAAAGGCTGAACGAGGTATCGTAAATGTTTTACCACTTGGCGCAGTAACCAAAAATGCAGAAGGGAAAGAACTAGCCGAAATGTATGACATGCGAAGCAGTGGTGCGGTGGCATTCAGCGATGGCATTTACCCCATACAAACTCCGGGCTTGCTCTTGAAAGGGCTGCAATACGTGAAGGCCTTCAACGGAACAATCATTCAACTACCCATCGATCGATCGATTGGTAAACTTGGATTGATGAATGAAGGGATTACAAGTACTCAATTGGGTCTACCCGGGCTGCCTTCTATTGCCGAAGAATTAATCATTAGCCGCGATATTGAACTAACAAAGTATACCGAAAGCCGTCTGCATATAACAGGCCTTTCTACTCAAAAAAGCTTGGAGTTGGTAAGGCAGGCTAAGCTGGACGGTGTAAATGTTAGCTGTAGCGTTACACCGTACCACCTTTTTTATTGCGATGAAGATTTGATAAAGTACGATACCAATCTAAAGGTAGATCCACCATTGCGCAGCAGGAAAGACATGATGGCTATGCGTGATGGTATTGCTGATGGAACAATAGATTGCATCGCTTCTCACCACTTACCGCAGGACTGGGATCACAAAGTTTGCGAGTTTGAGTATGCCCACAATGGAATGATCGGCTTACAGACTGCATTCAATGTTGTCAATCATCTGTTCCCAACATTAAGCACCGAAAGGTTAATCGATTTATTTGCAAACAATGCACGATCTGTCTTTTCCCTAACTACCTCAGTAATTGAACTGAATGCGAATGCAGACCTAACACTCTTTAGCCGATCAGGCCACTCCACTTTAAGCAAAGAAAGCAACAAGAGCAGCAGCAACAACTCTGCATTTATGCAGCACCAATTAAATGGTGAGGTGATTGGAGTGATAAATAAAGACAAGGTATATTTGACCAAAACCCAACAGCATGAAAAGTAAAAACATCTCCACTGGTATTAGCTATGGTCTGATCATTGGGCTGGTCTATGTGCTGTTTTTATTTTGGAGATGGAGCTCTGCTGAGAACATCTTACAATTTGGCTTGATCGCAGTAGTTGCCTACCTGGTCGTTTTAGGTATGATGTTTTACGAAGCTTACAATCGGAGAAAGATAAACGGCGGCTACATCGATCTAAAAAATCTTTTTCAGACACTGTTTATATCTGTCCTTGTCTTCGAATTGATTTATGCTGTCTACAATTTTATCCATCTTAAATACATCGATCCTGAAGTGATCCCAAGGATGAAAGCAGGCATGGAAGAAATGTTGGATAAAGCAGGAGATAAAATTTCGGATGCTGATCGGGAAAAATCATTGACTCAAATGGACCAGTTGGATGAGTCTACAAAGTTTGTAAGCATCGTTAAAAGTTACCTCATCAGTATTTCTATTTCTGGTGTATTAGCGCTGGTCATTTCACTAATTATGCGCAAGAAAAAGCCCGTCTTCGACGAAATAAATTAGCCACATGGATGTTTCAGTAGTTGTCCCTTTGTTTAATGAAGATGAATCTTTGCCCGAGCTATGTGCATGGGTGGAGCGGGTAGTCGTTGCTAATAACTTGTCCTATGAAATTATCTTAATTGACGACGGTAGCACTGATGATAGCTGGGAGGTTGTCGAGAAATTATGTGCATCCAATCAAAATATCAAGGGCATAAAATTTCAAAGGAATTATGGTAAATCAGCTGCGCTGAATGAAGGCTTTAAGGCGGCAAAAGGCGATGTAGTTATAACAATGGATGCAGATATGCAGGATTCGCCGGATGAAATACCAGAGCTGCGGCGCATGATCATCGAGGATGGATTTGACATTGTAAGCGGATGGAAAAAAAAGCGTTTTGATCCATTAACCAAAACCATTCCTACCAAATTTTTTAATGGAATAACGCGCCGTACGAGTGGCATAAAGCTGCATGACTTTAACTGCGGGTTAAAAGCTTACAAATTAAAAGTTGTAAAAAGCATTGAAGTATACGGCGAAATGCACCGCTACATTCCGGTGATCGCAAAGTGGGCAGGCTTTAGAAAAATAGGCGAAAAAGTAGTTGAACACAGAGCCCGAAAATACGGTACTACCAAATTCGGTTGGGAGCGTTTCATTAATGGATTTCTTGATTTGGCCACCATTCAGTTTGTGAGCAAATTTGGCAAACGGCCCATGCACTTTTTCGGATTATACGGCACCTTGTCGTTTATGATTGGATTACTCATGATCGTTTATTTAGTGATCGCCAAAATTGTTGCAACAGAGTTTTCTCTTACCAATCGCCCATCTTTTTATATAGCCATGACAACGATGATAATCGGTATGCAATTGTTCCTCGCGGGTTTTATAGCGGAACTTGTTGCACGCAACGCGACTGAACGAAATGTTTACCTCGTGGAGAAAAAACTGGGCATTGCTTAGCTAAAAAAATCCTATGGCTAAAGTTGTCATCATAGGCCCTGCATTTCCCTTACGTGGAGGTCTCGCATCTTTTAACGAACGGTTAGCACGGCAGTTTTCTTCCGAGGGAAATGAAACTTCTATCTATACATTCTCCTTACAATATCCTGGCTTTCTTTTCCCCGGAACAACACAATATTCTTCAGAAGCTGCGCCATCGGACATTGATATAAAAGTCAGGATCAACTCAGTCAATCCATTGAATTGGTTGAGCGTTGGCAACGAATTGCGCAAAACAAAAGCCGATGTAATTGTTGTGCGCTATTGGCTCCCCTTCATGGGTCCTTGCCTTGGAACCATTCTTCGCATTGCTAGAAGAAACAAGCATACCAAAGTTGTTTGTATTGCAGATAATATTCGTCCACACGAGAAGCGACCAGGCGATACATCGTTTACCAAATACTTTGTAAAGTCCATTGACGCATTTATTACCATGAGTGATAAAGTGCTGAACGATTTAAAGTACTTCACCAACAAGCCTGCGCAGCAAGTGGTACATCCACTGTATGATAATTTTGGAGAAGGCTGTGATAAAATCACAGCACGTAAGCATTTGAATATTCATCCCGAAGGAAAGATCATACTCTTTTTTGGTTTCATCCGCCAATACAAGGGCCTTGATCTTTTGCTGGAGGCTATGGCGCATCCTCAAATAAAATCATCCAATATTCGGCTGCTGGTGGCCGGCGAATTTTATGAGGATAGAAAGCCTTACGATTTACAAATTGCCGCTCTTGGCATAGCTGATCAACTCATACTACACACTGAATTTATTGCTGACAGGGAAGTAAAGTTTTTTCTGAGCGCAGCAGACTTTGTCATTCAACCGTATAAGAATGCTACGCAGAGTGGCGTTACGCCCCTCGCCTATCATTTTGAAAAACCCATGTTGGTAACCAACGTTGGCGGTCTGCCAGATCTTGTACCTGATGGCAAAGTGGGTGTAGTTGCAGAGCCCAATGCAGCGTCCATCGCCGCCCATATTCTAAAACTGTACGAATTAGGTGAAAGCCATTTTTTGCCACATCTTCGCGAAGAAAAAAAGAAGTACAGCTGGATCAATCTTACCAAAGCCGTGTTTCGTTTGGCTGGTTTATAAATTCATTTTACTACAATGATTTACAGGAGCAGGGCACCTTTGAGAATTGGATTGGCGGGTGGCGGTACTGATGTGAGCCCCTACAGTGATCAATATGGTGGTGCTATTCTAAATGCTACCATCTCTCTGTATGCTCACGCAAGTATTCAACCCATCGACGAAAATGCCATCATCATTCAAGCATTAGACCGGCAGGAAGAACAGCGTTTTGAATGGTCAAACGAGCTTCCGATTAATGGTACACTTGACCTTGCAAAAGGCGTTTACAACCGCATTCAAAAAGACTATGGCGTACCGCTTACAGGCTTTAAACTCTCCACCTATGTTGATGCACCCGCTGGTAGTGGCTTAGGCACTTCTTCTACGTTGGTAGTAGCCATCATTGGGGCTTTTGTAGAAATGTTGCGGTTACCTTTGGGTGAATACGACATTGCACACTATGCATACGATATTGAACGAAATGACTTGAAACTTGCCGGCGGTAAACAAGATCAGTATGCGGCAACCTTTGGTGGAGTAAACTATATGGAGTTTTATGAAGGTGATAAGGTAATTGTAAATCCTTTGCGCATAAAACAGCAATACCTGAATGAACTTGAGAATAACCTTATATTATTTTTTACTTCTACCAGCAGAGAAAGTGCAACGATTATAAATGAGCAGGTAAAAAATGTAAACCAGAAAAATGAAAAGAGCATTGAAGCAATGCACCAGTTAAAAGAACAGGCGCGCATGATGAAGGAAGCATTGCTGAAAGGAAGGCTGCATGAAATTGGTGAGATACTTGATTTTGGCTTTGCACAAAAGCGCCAGATGGCTAATAATATTTCGAACAGCAGCATAGAAGAATTTTACGTAGCTGCAAAAAAAGCAGGCGCTACCGGTGGTAAAATAAGCGGCGCCGGTGGAGGGGGATTTATGATCTTTTACTGCCCGGATAATTGCCGGTACAACGTGATGAGCGCACTGGATAAATTTGGTGGACAAATAAAAAATTATCAATTCACGCATACGGGGTTGAATACCTGGACGGCGTGAGATAAAACAAAATTTGAAATTTGAAATGGGAAATCTGAAGTTGGAGATACGTAGCAAAAGATGAATGGCTGAAGTATTAAGTAGCTTCTTTTTTCGACTTTTCGATTTTGACTTTTGACGTTTGAATTCGACTTTTTAATTCTAAAAAATGGATAAGATAAAACAAATCATATCAGCTTCCATAGCGGTTAAACAACAAGTGCTTGAGGATGTAAACATTCAAGCCTCAGTGCAAGCTTCCATTGATGCAATCACCAAGGCTTTTAAAAACGGTAACAAAGTTTTGTTTTGCGGCAATGGTGGAAGCGCTGCTGATGCGCAACATTTAGCGGCTGAATTTTCGGGACGTTTTTATAAGGACCGGGCAGCGCTCCCGGCAGAAGCACTTCATTGCAATACGTCCTATTTAACCGCTGTGGCCAACGACTACAGTTATGATGTGATTTACTCAAGATTGATTGAGGGCATTGGCATGATCGGCGATGTTTTGATTGGCCTAAGCACCTCCGGCAATTCTGCAAACATTGTAAAGGCATTTGAAGCTGCACAGGCCAGGCAGATTATCACCATTGGATTTACCGGCACTTCCGGCGGCACCATGAAAGCTTACAGCGATATTCTCATCAACGTTCCATCAACAGATACGCCCCGTATTCAGGAAACGCACATCCTGTTAGGTCACATCATTTGCCAGTTGGTAGAAGAAAATCTGTTCCCTGCTTAACTTACCCATCATTCCTATCGTATGCCGATGGCAATAAAAGAAGCAATCATACTTGCGGGTGGACTTGGTACAAGGCTGCGTTCCGTTGTAGCTGATCTGCCAAAGTGTATGGCTCCCATCAATGGCGAACCGTTCCTAAAATTCGTTATCAACCACCTGCTGGAAAACGAGATGGAGGAATTTGTTTTTGCGTTAGGCTACAAGCATGAGCACATTGAACAATACATAAAGGCAGAGTTTCCCCACCTGAAATATAGAATTTCGCTGGAGGAAGAACCCTTGGGAACAGGCGGAGCTATATTGCAGGCGATGCATTTGGTAAAAGGCAGGTCAGCATTAGTGGCGAATGGAGATACCTTATTTAGAATTGATGTACCCTTCCTGACGGGTTTTCATATGCTTAGTGGTTCAGCATGCACGTTGAGCTTAAAGCCTATGAAAAACTTCGACCGCTATGGTGTGGTTGAAACGAATGATTATAACAGGGTGCTCAACTTTAAAGAAAAGCAACAGTATGCTTCGGGCAATATAAACGGTGGAATGTACGCATTACACAAACAAAAGTTTATCGACCAAGATTTACCGAAAAAGTTTTCATTCGAAAAAGATTACCTCGAAGCATTTTACGATACACAAAGAATGTTTGGCATTGTACAAAACCGGTACTTTATAGATATTGGAATACCCGAAGATTTCGAGCGGGCACAAACTGAACTGAAACAAACAGATGGAGATACTGAAACAAATAGATAAGAGCTGGACGCTGTTCATTGACCGGGATGGGGTCATCAATCATGAAAAGCAGGAGGCTTATGTTTTAAGCTGGGAAGAGTTTAGGTTCTATGATGGGACCAAACAAGCAATGGCTATCCTCGCTTCAATCTTTCCTACCATTATTGTGGTTACCAATCAACGCGGAGTTGGCAAGGGCTTAATGAAAATGGATGAACTGGAACATATCCATGCAAACATGCGCGCCGAGATAAGCAATGAAGGTGGTAGAATTGATAACATTTATTACTGCACATCAATGGACAATGATTGCTATGAGCGAAAGCCAAACCCTGGAATGGCTCATCTTGCAAGGAAGGATTTTCCAGGAATTGATTTTTCAAAAAGTATCATGATTGGTAACAAGCTTAGTGATATGATGTTTGGCAGAAACGCAGGCATGTACACCATTTATGTTGATACCACTAACCCCGAAGTTTCAAATCCGCATGCTGCTATAGACTTCAGATTTAAAAATTTACTGGAAGCGGCAATTGCTTTGGAAAAAATGAGAAGTTGATTGTTGATGCATTGCCTTTTAATGCTAATACCTGCACTATTAAGAACCTATCCATTAACATTATCACAAAAACACCGCTGCACCCCTTCTTCATGTATAATTATCAAATACAGCATTTACATTCGTAGATCAAAGAATTAAAGATGCGGATACTTTTAGCGGTCCTGTTGATTGCCCTTACCCTTTCTACTTCAGCGCAAAGCTTGCCACCCGCAAGTTATAAAGCATTAGTGAAGATGGAAGATAGCATGAAGGTGCATGCGCGTACCATGATCTGGAACCAGGATGCCAGCCGACGCTTTTCTGCAGACAGCATTTTTGTTCGTTCGCTGGTGAAAGCGCTACGTACACCTTATTCGTTCAACTATCCTTTCGACTCCATCAATACCGTGTCAAGGTTATATGCGCCAGACAGTGCCTTTAGAATTTTTTCGTGGCAGTTTAGTAAAGATGATAATTACTTCAGGCAACGGGGGGCAATCCAAATGCGTACTGCCGATGGTTCATTAAAACTATTTCCCTTGCTGGACATGAGTGAGTTTACCACGAAGCCTGAAGACTCGGTACGTGCCGCACAAAACTGGATTGGTGCAATCTACTATGGCATTGTAAAGAAGACTTACAACAATAAAAATTACTACACACTGCTTGGGTTTGATGACAACAATTTGCGCAGCACTAAAAAGTGGATTGAAGTATTATCATTCAATGAAAATGGTGAACCAGTTTTTGGTGGGCCATTCTTTCAAATACCCGCAGAAAATGTAAAGAAAGCTGTACCAAAGCCACGCTTTGTAATGGAATTTAAAAAAGACGGACGCGCCAGGATGAACTACGACAGCGAGATGGACATGATCATCTACGATCACTTAATTAGCGAAACGAACGAGCCAGATAAGAACCACACAATGATTCCGGACGGCGATTACCAGGGCTTTAAATGGGCAGATGGCAAATGGCTATACGTTGATAAAGTGTTTGACTTTAAACTAAAAGATGGTGAAGCGCCAATGCCAGCTCCCTTAAAAGATGACGCTGGGAACAGCAATGAAAAATGGTTAGAAGAACAAAGTGAAAAGAACAAGAAAAATGCAAAGCCTGCTACCCCGGCTCCGGTTAAAAAACCGGTAAGCAAAAAGAATGATCCACTTAACAGGCAGCCAAAGGATCCAACTGAATACTAATTGCGCGTTGAAATATTTTAGAGACCTGCCTTGCGCAGGTTTTCTTCTTTTATATCGTACAGCAAAATAACATGATTGATTAAAGAGTCGGGCTTCATTTGTTGATACCAGGGATACACTTGCCTGTCCCGTAAATTATAGTCAAGCATCTCTCCCATCATTACCATGTATTTACCGGGTGTAGGTTTTGCCACAGGTAGTTTGTACGCGGGATGTTGTTTTGAAAAGCGCGATGCTGCTGAATCGGACTGACCATAATCAATACTGGTGTCAAAAACTTTTCGATAAACTTTTGCCTTATCTGCGATCAACTCGTTGGTGTAGGGTATTAAGTCGGGATAATACAACAACATCGTAATAACACTATACGCAATCAATCCGTAAGCAGTTGCTTTTACTGGAAGCCCGAAGGTTTTCAACTGACAGAACACATAGCCAACCCCAATAAAAAGCAAAGGATAAATAATGAGCAAGTGTCGAAGGCCAATCTGAAACTTATTGAAGCAACTAAGTACCACAAAAAAATAAACGACCGGTAGCAACAAAAACTGGTAGCGATTTCCAAAAGAATGCAGCCGAAAATTTTTGATCATCAAGACCGACGCACCAATCAACAGCAGCATTGTACCTATTGGCATTTTATAAAATAGCAAGACTACATAGTAATACCAATAACCACCATTCGCTTTGTAGTTCCCTAATATATAAACACCACTATAGCTACTTGCTGTTGTACCGCCACCAATTTCGGATTGTCGTTGCAACATGTCCAACGATTGTATAAAGCTTTCTGGAAATGGTACCGGCATCCAATGTAGAAATGATAGAGATTCCTGCAGTCCTTGCATACTTTGGCTTACAAACGCGTAGTCGCCAAACGGTATAAAAGTTCCTTTAAAATAATAGGCTGTATTTACCACCACTACAACAACCAAGCTGTAAAGAATACCTGAAGTAAGAAGTCGCACACCATTCAGCCGTTCTTTATTCACCCACTGAAAAAGCAATGACATGACAGGAAGCAACAGCAAAACAAACAACGCACTTTGTTTAGTAACGACCGCAAGCCCCGTAAAAAAAGCCGCCAACAATAAATGCTTCCAGGTTCGTCTTTCTAGATACCTCCAAAAGTGAAAAAGCAAAGCAACCATGAAGGCACCACTTGCAAGGTCTGTGGTAATCAGCGTAGAATAGGCAAGGAACAATGGGTCAAAGAGTAGCAACAAAAGTGGAAGAAGTGATTCATTGGCGCCATACAACTCGCAGCACCACCGGTAAACGTACAAGGCCGCCAGGAAAGAAAAAAGTATCATCATATATCGGCCATCTTTTTGATCTTGCCGCCCGTAATCGTTCAACTGGTAATTGGGGTTGATGACTTGCTTTACCATTCGTGGCAACCAACAAATAGCGATAACTGGTGATTTGCTGTCATCCAATTTTTTGATGCGTTCAGGCTGGCCATGCAACCAGCGCTTGGCATACTCTATATAATTTGGCTCATCAAAAGTGATGTTTTGCTGCGAGTTGTAATAAAATGAAGCAATAGTATGTACAAGCAAAAAGGCCAACAGTAGTAACCGTTGACCTTTCCAATATTTTATGCCGAAATATTTTTTTACCATGTGTAAGATTTGAACCACGAAGGCACGAAGGGCTCTAAGTTACACGAAGACTAGCTTCTCTCTTTGTGCTTCTTTGTGACCATGGTGTCTTAGTGGTTCAAAAAAATATTGAACCACAGAGGCAGTTTACGAAAGGGAGTAACACAGCGTTTTCGTTACCTCCGTGTTCCTCTGTGCCGCCGTGTCTCTGTGGTTCAAAAAAAAGATGAAACATTTTCTACAGTACAAGTGAGTGACACAACAATGTTGAAGAAAGATCTATTGTCGATTACCAAAAATACTTACTACTCAACTTATCAACCATTCAACTAATCAACCAAACCTAATCCAACTTCAGCACCGCCAAAAACGCCTCCTGTGGTACTTCTACGTTGCCAATTTGCTTCATCCGCTTCTTACCTTCTTTCTGCTTTTCCAAGAGTTTGCGTTTACGGCTAATGTCACCACCATAACATTTAGCAGTTACATCTTTGCGCATGGCGCTAATGTTTTCGCGTGCAACGATCTTCGCTCCTATGGCAGCTTGAATGGCTATCTGGAATTGTTGTTTCGGTACAAGGTCCTTCAATTTTTCACAAAGCTTACGGCCAAATTCATGCGAACGTGCTCGGTGAATTAAGGCACTCAATGCATCTACCTTTTCGTTGTTTAGTAAAATGTCCATCTTCACAATATCACTTTCGCGATAACCAATTGGGTGGTAATCGAACGAAGCATATCCGCGGGTTTGGCTCTTCAGCTTATCGTAAAAGTCAAATACAATTTCAGTTAAGGGCAGTTCAAAAATCAACTCAACACGCGTTGGTGTCAGGTAGCTTTGGTTGATTAGAATTCCACGACGACCAAGGCAAAGCGTCATAATGTTACCGATGTACTCACTGGCCGTTACAATGTGCGCCCGAATGAACGGTTCTTCAATCATATCGAGGCGTGTAGGGTCGGGCATCTCACTTGGGTTGTTCACCAATAGCTTATCGCCTTTAGACGTGTACGCGTAAAAACTTACGTTAGGTACTGTTGTAATAACCGTTTGGTTAAACTCACGTTCCAATCTTTCCTGGATGATTTCCATGTGCAGCATTCCCAAAAAGCCGCAACGAAATCCAAAACCCAAGGCCTGCGATGTTTCTAATTCAAACGTAAGTGAAGCATCGTTGAGTTGCAGTTTATCCATGCAATCGCGCAGCTCTTCAAAATCATCCGTCTCAACTGGGAAAATACCCGCGAAAACCATTGGCTTCACTTCTTCAAAACCTTTGATCATCTCCGCTGGATTGTTGGCCAGCGTAACCGTATCACCCACTTTCACTTCCTTTGCCACTTTTATTCCTGTTATCAGGTAGCCAACATCGCCGGCACGCACTTCGTTCTTTGGAGTCATAGTCAGTTTCAACACACCCACTTCATCCGCAAAATAATCCTGTCCTGTACTGGCGAAACGAATTTTATCTCCCTTCTTCAGCACGCCATTCATAATTCTGTAGTAGATGATGATGCCGCGAAAACTATTATAAACACTGTCAAAAATCAACGCCTGCAACTTCCCTTCCGGATCACCTTTTGGTGCAGGAATACGCTCAATAATTCCTGCCAGAATTTCTTCAATACCAATCCCACTCTTACCACTTGCCAATAAAATTTCTTCTTTTTTACAGCCAATAAGGTCCATTATCTGATCTTGCGTCACTTCAATGTTGGCCCCTTCCATATCGATCTTGTTGATCACCGGGATGATCTCCAAATCGTTATCAATCGCCAAATAAAGGTTGGAAATTGTTTGCGCCTGTATCCCCTGCGATGCATCCACCAGTAGCAAAGCACCTTCGCAGGCAGCTAATGCACGGCTTACTTCATAGCTGAAGTCAACGTGGCCGGGTGTGTCAATCAGGTTAAGGTTGTACACCTCACCTTTATACGTGTAGCTGATTTGAATTGCGTGGCTCTTGATAGTTATGCCTTTCTCACGTTCCAGGTCCATGTCGTCCAGCACTTGAGCCTGCATGTCGCGATCGCTGATGGTGTGTGTAAATTCAAGTAGGCGATCGGCCAAAGTACTTTTACCGTGATCAATGTGGGCAATGATGCAAAAATTCCTGATATTCTTCATACGGCCGCAAAAATAACGATGTGACATCACATTACCTTGTTGTGATTCAGAATTAACGAGCGTCTTTCAGTGGATCGCTCAACCAGTTAAAGTGTATAAACAGGGAGGCGTTTTTGGAGCCGGGCCTGTGATCATCTTTCAAATTCGTTGCGTCGCACACTTGTACCGCTGGAAGTAACTAAGCTTTTAGGTTTAGGTTAAGTAGCACCCAATCGTTTTCAATCGCCTTATGTACCATAGAATGATTTAAATTTGAAAAAAGAGGTTTATGGATAATACGAAACAAGAACTTCATCAATTGATCGACAATTGTGATAACCAAATACTTTTAGAGGAAGCAAAACAATTGCTGTTATCTTCTTCTGTAAAAGATTGGTGGAATGATCTTACCCAAGAAGATCAAAACCTGTTGTTGGAATCTGAAGTTCAGTACCAGCACGACAATTTTGTCGGTCATCAACAGTTGATGCAAGAATTTGAGGAATGGAAAAAGAAATAAAATGGACCGCTATTGCCCGAAAGGATTTTTGGGATATCGTTCTTTACCTTTCCGAGCATTGGCCCGCGAGTGTTATCGATAAATTTTCTCATTCTCTGAATTTAAAAGTTCAGCTTCTCCAAAAGCAACCTAACATAGGCTATAAAAGTACCAGGCACGCACGATTTAGAAAGACCTTAATAACTAAACATTACATGCTTATTTACACAGTTACTAAAGAGCACATTGTAATTCTTAGGTTGAAGCACACTTCAATGAAATAGAATTAAGCAGGTCTTAAGCTGTCGCTCCCTTCCATTTATTAGTCATAATCCTAAGTTTCAACCGAATCTATAAAGGCAGGCTCTTTTTAAATGGAATTTGAACCACATAGCAACTTTAAGCACCGCCTATATAGCTTTTACTTTTCTAAGCTCTGTGTGGTTCAATTTTTTAAACTATCCATTTAAACATTAACTATGAGCCAGGCATTTGTACGAGAAAGCGATGAACAATGGTTGCACGATATTCAGCCAACACTTAATGCGCTGATCAACTATCTCACCCGCGAAAACAACGGCATACGGGTATACGAACAAAAAAACTTCACCGATGAAAAGAGCGGCAAGGAAGTTTACCAAATGAGCAATGGCATGAAGTACGGAAAAGATGCGGATGGCCGTTGGATGTTGGTGGATTAATCGGACTCGACCCCTCAAAAAAATTTGGTGCAATCATCCTCGTAAAAAAGGTGTCGCATGACGTTTCATTGCTGCCTACATTTATCTCGCATTTTCAACCAACCAATAAAAGCATCACATGAAATTCATCTTTGTTCTTTTAGCAACGACGCTGTTATGGCCATCTGCTTATGCTCAAAACGGAAAAGAGCCAATCCTGATTACTGACCTGTTACGCATTAAAACGGTAGGAAAAGTTGCAATGAGTGACGACGGTTCTAAAGCTGCTTTTACCGTTACTTCCATCGACACAGATTCTGAAAAGAAGGACGATTACAAGTACAATACGCAGATTTTTATGACTGCTACGGATGCGAATGCATCTCCTAAACAACTCACTTACTCAAAAGAAAGTTCTTCGCAACCTGCGTGGTGCCCCGACAACAAACGATTGGTATTTGTAAGAAGTGTTGAGGGTAAGCCACAAATATTTCTTCTCTCACTGGATGGTGGTGAAGCCATGCAACTAACTAAAAGTTTATATGGCGCTTCCAATCCCAAGTGGTCACCTGATGGAAAGAATATATTGTTCTCCTCCTCTATTTCGCTCAAGCAACTGTTGAGTGACTCGATTACAAACCCGGGAAAAAAAGTTCCTCCATTCTCATTCGAGCGTCCTGGGTTTAACAAAAATGAACATCTTCGCGCTTCCACTGCAAAGCCAAATCCCAATGGTTCTTTGGCAGAGATTAGAGCCTACCTGGGCAAGAATGAAGTTGATAAGAAAGCAACACTAATCAACCGGTTAAATTTCCAGGATGAAGCCAACATTAATGGTGAGATCAACTTCAATTATTATTTCATGGTAAAAGCAGAACAAGGTGCCGCGCCAGTTCAACTCTCTAATCATTTCTATCGGGTAAACGGCATTGAGTTTATGCCTGATGGGAAACAATTAATTATGTCGGGGCTACTGGACTCCATCCAAAACCCCGAAAGAGTTTTGGAAAGCCAACTTTTAAAGGCAGATGCCGATGGCAAGAACCTCAAAGTGCTGTTAGCGCAAAAAGGGAAAAGCTATTCTAATCCAACCATTTCTCCCTCGGGTAAATGGCTTGCCTTCCAGGTGTCTGATCCGTACGCCGTAAACATTCCGCAGCTGGCGGTCATGGCACTAGACGGTTCGTCTCAAGAATTTTCCATCATCCCTTTTGATAGAAACCAAGGCGGTTTAACCTGGAGCAAAGACGACAGGTATCTCTACTTTACGGCTCAAAGCAATGGTGGTGCACCACTATATCGTGCCGACGTAAAAAGTAAAAAGATTGAGCAACTCTCCAGCTTCGATAATGGTATTCTAAGTTTTGATTTGAAGAATAACACAATTGTCTTTTCCAGGACGGAAGTAGCAGATCCTTCAGCCTTGTTTATTGCAGATGTAAATATGAAGAATGAAAGAAAAGTAAGCAGCTTCAACGATTGGGTAAAAAGTAAAAAGTTGTCGATGCCTGAAAGGAAATCGTTTACCAACAGCAAGGGACTGACGACGGAATACTGGGTGATGAAGCCAGCGAATTACCAGCAAGGAAAGCAGTACCCCGTGGTGCTTGAGATACATGGCGGGCCGTCCGCTATGTGGGGGCCGGGAGAAGCGAGCATGTGGCACGAGTTCCAATTCTTTGCCAGCAAAGGCTATGGAATTGTTTATGGAAATCCGCGTGGGTCAGGTGGCTATGGCACGGATTACTTAAAGGCAAACATCAACGACTGGGGTGCAGGACCGACAAGTGATGTGCTCACATCGTTGGATAAGACAGTAGCGGAAGGTTGGGTTGATACATCAAGAATGACGGTGACAGGCGGCTCATATGCAGGCTATTTGGTAGCCTGGATTATAAGCCACGACAAGCGATTCAAAGCAGCTTGTTCTCAAAGAGGTGTGTACGATCTTGCCACCTTTTTTGGAGAAGGCAATGCATGGCGCCTTGTACCCAACTATTTCGGTGGATATCCATGGGAGCCGTCCGTTACTGCAACATTGGTAAGAGAATCTCCTATTAATTATGTTCAGAATATCACTACCCCATACATCATTTTTCATGGTGATAACGACCGGCGAACAGGTTTTGTGCAAAGCGAAATGTTGTACCGCAGTTTGAAAGTTTTAGGCCGGCCGGTGGAGTATGTTCGTCATCCCGGTGGCACGCACGAGCTAACGCGTAGCGGTGATAATCGTCAACGAATCGACCAAATGTTGAGGACCTATGAATTCTTTGAACGTTTTATCGGAAACAATCCATAGCGAGTGATTTCATAGATGGATTAGCGTCTGTAGAGTTGATAATTGCAGGTTAACGGACTACAAAAATTATTTGTACAATAGATATTTGACCGGTGCAATAGAACCTTCCACAGCGGAAGGTTTTTTGTTTTATTATGATAGACGCATGCAACAAAACAACCTGAAAAGATGTTTCATTATCCTGTTTGATTTAGCATGTAAATCATTCTTCCAGATCACTTCAAAATATGTTAACACAAAAAAGGTTTGGTGCCGCCTGTACGTTATTTTTGCAGCAATTTTCAAAAACCCCAGTTGCTTTATGACTTTCAGGCAAATGTTTACCTCAACCATCGGAAAGAAATTTGTGATGGCGCTTACCGGAATTTCCTTGATCCTTTTTTTAATTGTTCACGTTGGTTTGAATGCGACTATCTGGAATGATGATCAAGGCCAAATGTTTAATGCAGCAGCACATTTTATGGGCGCAATGATTGTGATTAGGATTATGGAGATAGGGCTGTTCACCGGAATTATTTTACACATTATACAAGGCTACCTGCTTACGGTGCAAAACCAATCTAAGAGAAAAGTTGGCTATGCAGTTGACTACGGAAATCGCGGAAGCAAATGGTATAGCCGCAGCATGGGATTGTTAGGAACGTTGATTTTACTTTTCTTATTGATGCACATCTGGCACTTTTGGGTTCCTTCACGTTTTGGTGATTTTGCTGGCGCGAAAGCCTTAGAAGAAACGCATTACGATGCTAACTTGAATGCGCAATACCACAACCTATATGCGCGGATGGTTGAAGTGTTTCAGCAGCCAATCATTGTTATTTTATATGTGTTAGGCTGTATCTCTCTTGCGTATCATTTAATGCATGGTTTCGAGAGTGCATTCAGAACAATTGGTTTGCATAACAACAGGTATTTAAAAATGCTTCGTTATACAGGTCGTGGATTTTCTATCATTGTTTGTCTGGCCTTTGCGATGATGCCGATTAGTATGTATTTGGGTTGGGTGAAATAAATCAAAAGTAAAAAGTCAAAAATAAAAAAGGAGGTTTTGAATTTTGCCTTTTGAATTTTGACTTGAAGTATAAGTCCCGATTTAAAGGTAGCTATCGGGATGCCGCAAAGAGCGGCAAGTCACACAACGATGATGACCAGAGATGAAATGATGGTCAACAAAAAAATAAAACAGTAGAACATTTTGAGATTTGGATTGTGATTAATTGATGAACTAGACGTTAGCACATTTTCAAATCATCAAATTTTCAAATTATTAAATTGGTTTTATGTTAGATGCAAAAATTCCTACCGGTCCTTTAGAAACGAAATGGACAGATTACAAAGGGCATTGTAAACTAGTAAACCCTGCCAACAAACGTAAGCTTGAAATTATCGTAATTGGTACTGGACTAGCCGGTGCATCAGCCGCCGCATCGCTGGGTGAGCTCGGCTATAAGGTCAAAGCATTTTCTTTTCATGATAGTCCGCGAAGAGCGCATAGTATAGCCGCACAAGGTGGTATAAACGCGGCCAAGAATTACCAAAATGATGGTGACAGCGTGTTCCGTTTATTTTACGATACCATTAAAGGTGGTGACTATCGCGCAAGGGAAGCAAACGTGCATCGCTTAAGCGAGGTAAGTGGAAATATCATTGATCAATGTGTGGCGCAAGGTGTTCCGTTTGCCCGTGAATATGGTGGCTTGTTGAGCAACCGTTCTTTTGGTGGAACACAGGTTCAGCGTACGTTTTATGCAGCCGGCCAAACAGGTCAGCAGTTGTTAATTGGTGCTTACCAATCATTAGAAAGACAAATATCCTTAGGTAATGTGAAAATGTACAACCGCCACGAAATGTTGGATGTGGTGGTAGTGGATGGAAAGGCAAAAGGCATTATTGCACGTAACCTGATTACGGGTGAACTGGAAAGACATAGTGGACATGCGGTTTTGATCTGCAGTGGTGGATACGGAAACGTTTTCTATCTGTCTACAAATGCAATGGGTAGTAATGTGACTGCTGCATGGAAAGCGCACAAGCGTGGTGCTTTCTTTGGTAATCCTTGCATGACTCAAATTCACCCCACTTGTATACCGGTAAGTGGAGACCACCAGAGTAAGCTAACGCTAATGAGTGAAAGTTTGCGGAATGATGGTCGTATCTGGGTTCCTAAAAAAGAAAACGATACGCGCAAAGCAAGCGACATACCTGAAGAAGAAAGAGATTATTACCTGGAAAGAAGATACCCGGCGTTTGGTAACCTTGTTCCGCGTGATGTAGCATCAAGAGCTGCTAAGGAAAGATGCGATGCGGGATATGGTGTAGGTACTTCGCGCCAGGCGGTTTATTTGGATTATGCTGCCGCAATAGAACGTTATGGAAAGATTGAAGCCGGTAAGAGAAATCTTACTACTGTGGATGGCGCTACAATTATTTCGATGGGTAAAGAAGTCGTAAAGGAAAAGTATGGTAACCTTTTTGACATGTATGAAAAGATTACAGGAGAAAATCCGTATGAATTACCCATGCGCATCTACCCTGCTGTTCACTACACAATGGGTGGCTTGTGGGTAGATTATGAATTGCAAACCACCGTTCCGGGTTTATATGCATTGGGTGAAGCAAACTTTAGTGATCATGGTGCGAATCGACTGGGTGCCTCTGCATTGATGCAGGGATTAGCTGATGGTTATTTTGTAGTCCCTTACACCATCGGAAACTTCCTTGCTGATGAAATTCATAATACTGCATTGAGTGTGGATCATCCATCGTTTGTAGCTGCGGAAAAAGAAGTAGCTGAGAGGATCAATACCTTGATGAACATTAAAGGAAAGCAGACAGTAGAAAGCTTTCATAAGCGTTTGGGCAAAATAATGTGGGATAAGTGCGGAATGGCTCGCAGCGCAGAAGGCTTGCAGCAGGCAATAAAAGAAATACAGGAATTAAAAAAAGAATTTTGGAGCGATGTGAAAATTCCGGGCGAGGTGAAAGATTTAAACCCTGAATTAGATAAAGCAAACCGGGTAGCTGATTTTATAGAACTTGGTGAATTGATGTGTGTAGATGCGCTAAACCGCAAAGAAAGTTGTGGTGGTCATTTCAGAGAAGAGTTTCAAACCGAAGAAGGTGAAGCACTCCGTGACGATGCTAATTACATGTATGTAGCAGCATGGGAACGTGCGGGTGATAACTGGAGATTACATAAAGAAGAGCTGGTGTATGATGTGGTGAAGCCAAGTCAAAGAAGTTACAAGTAACTTCTTAATTTGACAAGTCGGCAATTTGACAATTCGACAATTAAAAATGTGCCGATTATCTAATTAGATAGATTGAAGAAGATGGTTGAAACTAGTAACATAATTTTGACTAAGACCATTCAGTTTTCGTTGATGATTATCGTCTATTGTGAATTGCTTGAAGCCGGACGGAAATATGTTATTGCGAGGCAATTATTAAGGTCGGGAACGTCTATTGGGGCTAATGTTCATGAGGCGCAAAATGCGGAAAGCAAGGCGGATTTTATTCATAAATTCAAAATAGCAGCAAAGGAAGTTGAGGAGACAAAATATTGGTTGATACTCTGTGAGAATTCTGTTTCATACCCATCTTGTGTATCATTAACAGAAGCTCTTAAAGAAATAGAAAAAATAATAACTAAAATAATTTCGACGAGTAAAGGTCATTAATTGCCGAATTGTCAAATTATCAAATTCCCGAATTATTATGGAGCACTACAATATGAACCTGACGTTGAAGATCTGGCGTCAAAAGAATAAGAACACAAAGGGAGCATTTGAAACTTACCAGGTGAAGAGCATTTCTTCTGAAATGTCTTTCCTGGAGATGATTGATGTTTTGAATGAGCAGCTGATCATTGACAGTAAAGATCCAATTGCTTTCGATCACGATTGCCGTGAAGGTATTTGTGGTTCTTGCTCTATGTACATTAATGGTAAGCCACACGGGCCATGGCAGGCAACTACCGTTTGCCAGTTGCACATGCGTGCCTTTAAGGATGGAGAAACTGTAGTGGTTGAACCTTGGCGGGCCAATTCGTTCCCCGTTGTAAAAGATCTTGTGGTTGACCGTTCTGCCTTCGATCGGATCGTGCAGGCGGGTGGATACATTAGCATCAACACTGGTAATGCAGTTGACGGCAACTCTATTCCCGTTCAAAAAGACAATGCCGACAAATCGTTTGCGGCGGCTGCTTGCATTAGTTGTGGTGCATGCGTGGCAGCTTGTAAAAATGCCTCAGCGATGTTGTTTGTTTCTGCAAAAGTTTCGCACCTGGCATTATTACCACAAGGTGATCCTGAAAGGAAAACACGTGCTTTAAATATGGTGGCGCAAATGGATAAAGAAGGTTTTGGTGCTTGTACCAACATTGGTGCCTGCGAGGCTGCGTGCCCAAAGGAGATTCGACTAACCAACATTGCAAGATTGAACTCCGAATATCTATCCGCAAGTCTTACTTACGATAAAGACAATTAACTTATTCATAGAAAAATATCAGAAGCCATTCCCACCAGGGAATGGCTTCTGTGCTTACAACTATTTTACGTGTTGAAGTAGGTCATGCAAGTAAATTTGCACAAGAAACATGCTGCTATGCTAGTCCCTTTAGTCTAACATTCAACATCTCAAAATCAGCAATCACCAAATCTTTTCTCATGTCCTACATTGTTCCACCTGCCACTCGTATTGGTCACGTCCATTTGAAAGTAGCTGACCTTGACAGAGCATTAACTTTTTACCAAGGCATATTGGGCTTTGACATTACGCAGCGGTATGGTACACAGGCGGTGTTTTTATCAGCAGGAGGCTATCATCATCACATTGGGCTAAACACTTGGTACAGTAAAAATGCGCCGCCAGCTCCACAGCACAATGCAGGTCTTTTTCATACTGCTATCCTCTATCCTACCCGAAAAGATTTAGCGGTTGCATTACAAAGATTAATGGATGCGCAGTACCCGCTAACTGGTACAGCCGACCACGGTGTAAGCGAAGCATTGTATATGGACGACCCCGATGGAAATGGGGTTGAACTGTATTGGGATAAACCAACAGAGCAATGGCCTCTAGATGCGGATGGTAATTTACAAATGGTAACGGAAGCTTTAGATTTAGACAAACTGTTACAAGAACAATTAAAATAAAGATCCTTCCCTTATTTTTTCTTAATCATCACTACACTCATTACCGGGCGCTCTACTCCGCTGTCTCCAGGTCTTACAGTGCGTGTTCCGCCCACTACTAACGATGTTGATCCACCTCCATCCAAATTAACTGCGTGCGTGCATCCCAAGGACTTCATGAATTCTGCAAAAAGCGGTAAGCTGATGCCGGTGTATGTTGGTGGATTATCCCCTTCTACGGCCATTAGCAGCACAATGCCATTTGCGTTGTAACCAACAGCCGAACGTGGCCGGTCACTGGCATTATCAATAACAATCAATTCTTCGGCATCGGTAATCTGCGTGTTACCATTATACACCAGCATCGGCGAACCACCTATGGCACTGGTCGTATTCCAAATGGTGCCCCCTGTGGGGAACGTAGCGGTAGGCACAGGTTGCGGTACGGAGTTCAAGACATTAGGACTAGGTGCAGGATAACTATAGATAAGGTCGTTACCAGCTCCAACGTTATAGATCCATGCAGCAGATGGAGCACCGGTACTGCTTACACCGAAAGCTGCACGGGTTGGAAAGTAACTCGTATTCGTTCCATTGAATGGTCTCGTTAATGCTTTAATGTTAGCCGAAGAAACTACATTATTATACTTGACAAGGCTGAACGACTGACCACCACCAAAGTAACCACCATTGATGCAAGCGTATGTGATACCACTCTCTGCGGCCATCATAGCGGTGGGTGTAGTAGCCGTTGCTGCTAACGTTGGTTTGAATTCAAAATTGGCATTCTTACTATCGTATGCTACACAGAATGCTTTGATACGTTTACTTTGAAAGATTGTATCAAACTGGTACACCTGTATTCCGGTTGGAAACGAAGTGCCGAACGATGTACTCACCTTCCAGCCTGCAGGAAGGGGTATAAGATTGCTGACGGAAGGTGTAATGACTGGCGGCGTGTAAGTGACCTGTGTCTGCTTCTTACAAGCCGGAAACACAGATAGTGAGGCCACTAACATTTGCAGAATATACTTTTTCATATGAGTGTTTTGGTTCAATATTTACTTATTCTAATAGAAGATTTTTTACCGATTTATAAACTATAGTAGGATTACTTTTTTTCTTTGTAATAAGGCTTCAGCTTCTTCATCCCCTCGAAGTAAAAAGTACATTCTCCATTGAATCCATACTTCCGGTTCAGGGCTACCATTTGTTCCAGCATTTCCTGTTTCACCATATACCCATCTCCTAACGATGTAAGTAAACCCGGAAACACTTTGTTGCGCTGGTCTGCCGGCACCTGTGCTTGTAACTCCTGTAAAATTTTCTCGTATGCCTTTATATCATAGCGATACAATTGAGGCAAGATCTCATCCGCATAACCGCCTTTTAACCAAGCCGGCCAATCCTGCAAATACTGCTCTTTACTCCACGGGTAAATGCTGGGAGCCCATGAAACAGTCACACTGGCTTTCTGCTTTTTTACCGCACCATACAAGCTTTTTATATATGCACTCAACTTGTCGGCACGCCATTGTAACCATTGCTCATCCTTACTATTAGTCGGAGGTGTTGCACCTGAATGCTCGCTTGCATAGATCTTCTTTGTATACGCATCATATCCACCTTCCGATGGCATTGCTGGCAAACGATCGTCTCCTTGTATTCCATCAATGTTGTATTTTTTTACCACTTCCAATACCAACTCACTCATAAATTGCTGCACTTCGGGGTGTAAAGAATTCCACCAGTAGAACTTATTTTTTTGTAGCAGATGGCCGTCCTTATTTCTACCAGCCCAGTGAGGATACTTTTGAGACCATGCACCTAACGAATCTTCATAGTTGTAGGCGAAGCCATATTCAAACCATGCATTTACTTTTAATCCCGCTTTATGTCCTTCCTCTATAATCTCCTTTATTGGATCAAACCCATTGTACACCGGATCTTGCTTTACACCGATGTACTTATTCACTACATCACTCGGATACATGGTTACACCTTTGTTCCAAACTACCACATAGATCGTGTTCAGGCCAAAGTCTTTACACAGTTGAACGGTTTCCTTCACCTTTTCTTTTGATGTAAGTGCATCGCTTGCAACATTGGTTACCCATGTTCCTTTCACAGGTGCATCAGTGGTTACTTTTTTTTGGGCGGTACACGAAACAGTTAACAGCGCCAGAAGGATAATAGAATATTGCTTCATTATAGGAGTGAATTTTTGTACTCGTTGTAACGGTTATATAAATGGTGAGCCTGTATATACGCACTCTGCGGACTCATGAAATGAGAGAATTCAAAAGTGATGGCTTTATCGTACCCGGCTCTTTGTGCAGCTTCTAATTTCAATCTCAATTTTTCAAACTTGATCGGTAGAAATTTAATGGGCATATCGCGGTCGAAAGTTTCTGCGTTGGTCCAACACTGCATGCCGTATGTATCAGCCAGCTTTTTATTGATGGCAAAGAATGTATCTAACTCTGTATAGTCGATGTGACCGTCCTGGAAAGCCACTGCATCAACAGCGCCGTGCAAGCCGCTGAATATTTCGTTCCATTCTTTCTCATGTTCCTCTACGCTTACCGCGTCTTGCTTATTCAGTTCAGACGATGCTGCCATCACCGCTTTCTTACCATCAATCCACGGAGATATAAATGTTGGAAGGCCGTTACTCACTTCTTTGCACATAGTGCCTAAGGTTCTGAAAGCCTCGGTTGCTCCAATGGTTCTCCGGCTTATTTCCATACTCAAATACCAACCTTTAAAGGAGGTATGATGACCATACTGTTTCCATACTTCGTCAATCACAAACTTGTTGTCATCTATTTCATGGGTGAGGTCACCGGTATCCCAATAATGCCCGCTATCGTACAATCCGAAATAGAACTTCATATTGTACTTGTCTGCAAGCGATAGAAACAATTCAACAAGATCGACGGGAGGTTTAAAACATCCATGCTTATCCATCAAATAGGCAGATGGATACGTGATAAACTTTCGATAGCCTGATCGTATCAGTATAATAGTGTCGATACCTGCAGCAAGCATGTGTTGAAAGTCTTGCTCCCACTCTTTAGTGCCCCAGTTTTGGTGGGGAATGTCGTGACTGATCTCATCTATAAATGTGCCTGTTATCTGCATACTATTTCATGTAACCTTTTTCGATCAATATCTTTTTCCAAAGCATATAGCCATAGCCGTTGATGTGTAAGCCATCGTTGGTGTATTGCTTGTCTAATTTACCATTGCTATTTAAAAAAGAACCGTGGAGATCAACATACGTACATCCTTTCTCACTACACATTTGTTGCAGCGCTTTGTTGATTGTACTGATGTGCTCCTCCTTGTTTTGATGCCTGACAAATTCAGTAAACTCGTTGTTCGTTGGAAGAATGCTTTGCAAAAACAACTTGGTTTTTGGCGAGCCCTCTCTTAGTCGATCCACTATTCTTTTATAATTTTCAATAATGATATTGTCGGGAGTATTCTTAGCAATATCATTAATGCCAATCATGATAAAAACCTTGTTCGGTTTGGATGAAATCACTTCATCCAACCTTGCCAACACACCAAAAGTATTATCGCCTGAAATGCCCCTGTTCTTTACTTTGATGTTGTGCAATATCTCTGCCCATTCACCTATGTCGGTAATGCTATTGCCTAGAAAAACGATTTCGCCCTTTGTGTCCGGCAACAACTTAAACATCGTTACTTTTTGTTCGTAGTAAGTTGTTTTATAGCTCGTGTCAATAGCTTGTTGGGCAGCTAACTTTTGCTGAAAGATCATCCAGGTTAGGAGAAGAAACGTGATATTCTTTAATGCGGTCATTGAGTAAATTTAGTGGACTGCACTATTTGATTCTGCTACCAATAATGTATCGTCTTCTTCTTCCACTTTAGCCAATGGTACAAGCCACGTAACTATAAAAGCAGGGATGGTTGCTATCAACACCCAAATGAAAAATTCTTTGTAACCCAGCAAGTCACTTACAAAACCACTCACCATTGAAGGGATCATAAAGCCAAGGTTCATTAATCCACTACCAAATGCATAGTGAGCCATTTTGTATTTACCCGGCGCAATGTTTTGCATCATAAAAAGAATTAGACCCACGAAACCAAAACCATAACCAAAGTACTCAAAGGCTACAGCGGCGCCAATCACATACACATTCGTTGGCAACGTAATAGCCAGGAAAGCATAAGCGATAAACGGTATATTGAAAAAGCAACAAAGGATCATCAGTGTTTTGCGGGTTAGCCCTTTATTCGAAATGAAATACCCTGCAGCAATGGAGCCCAGTACAAAAGCAATAGCTCCGGCCACTCCATACAAAACACCTATCTGCGAAGTGGATAAGCCAAGGCCACCTTCAGAACGTGCAGCTTTAAAAAATAACGGGGTGATCTTTATGGCTTGCCCTTCAGCGAAGCGATAGAAAACGATAAATGCCAGGCTGAACCAAATATATTTTTTCTGAAAAAAAGTTACGATCACATCTTTCAGTGTATCCATGCTTTCTTTTACAGAATGCACCGACGTTGCCGCACCACCCGAAGGCAGCATACGGCTGTTGTAAATACCCAAAACAATCATGATGATGCCATAGCCAAACATCACAAACATCCACGCATTTACAATACCAATTCGTTTCTCCAGTTCGCCTGCCATGTACACCAACAAACCACCTGATACCACCTTTGCAATGTTGTAAAATGCACCTTGCCAGCCAACATACTTTGCTTGTTGCTTGCTGTTTAATTCATTAAGGTAAACACCGTCTGCCGCGGTATCGTGTGTGGATGCACTAATCGCAATAATGGCAAATACAGCAATGGATACGCTGAAGAAATGTTCTAACTGAAGCGTTAAGCCCACCATTCCAAACATCACCCCGGTAAAAATCTGGGTGGTGTAAACGAAGAATTTTTTCGTTTTAAACATTTCCAAAAATGGTCCCCACAAAGGCTTCAGGGTCCATGGCAGCATTATGAGTGAAGTCCAAAACGCAATCTGCGAATCGGACACTCCCATGTTTTTATACATGATGGATGAAGCAGCAGCCAGCGCTACAAATGGTAGTCCCATGGCAAACCAGGTGGTAGGTATCCACGTTATGGGATTTCGTTTCTTAGATAGTTGATTGTTAAGCAAGCGTAGAATTGTAGTGAGTAAAGAACATAGTTACACCAAAAATTTAAAAAAGTCCCTATGATTATTAATTTTTTTCGTTAAGTTCGTATTCTAATTTCTTTCTATGATCCGATTGCTCCGTTGCTCTGCATTAATGCTAATGTCAGCTTTTCTTCTGTCAACATCCAGTTGTAAGAAAAAAAGCGATCCCCCAACTTACAACCCCGGTGGTGGAGTTGTTATTCCACCAAATAATCTTGATACCAATGCTATTCGCGGTGTTTGGGTTACAACTGCCGCGAGTACTGTTCTTGACAGTCGCGCCAGCATAAAGGCAGCCGTTCAGATTTGTAAGGCTTCTTATATCAATCACATTTTTATTGTTACTTATAATAATGGAAGAACAATCTATCCGAGCCAAATCATGCAAAACCTGATAGGCAAAAGAATTGCCGAGCGTTTTGATGGCAGGGATCCGTTGCAGGAAATGATTGAGGAAGCACATGCGGTAGGCATTAAAGTGCATGCATGGTTTGAGTATGGATTCTCTTCTTCTTATTCGGCCAATGGGGGTTTGATTGTAGCGGCCAAACCTAATTGGGCCGCTAAGGATATTGCCGGAAACCTGGTTGTAAAAAATGGTTTCGATTGGTTAAATGCTTTTGATCCTGAGGTGCAGAATTTTTTAATCGGCTTATTTAAAGAGGTAGTTCAGAACTATGATATTGATGGCGTGCAGGGTGATGATCGTTTACCTGCTGTGCCTTCTACTGCAGGTTACGATGCCTACACTTCAGCTTTGTACAGATCTGAGACAGGTTTTAATCCTCCTACCAATTATGCTGACAATGCATGGATAAACTGGAGAGCAAAAAAGTTAACTGCCTTCCTTAAAAGACTACGTACCGAGGTAAAAACCATGAAGCCGAAGGTAATGTTTACCATGAGCCCTAGTGCTTACCCGTTTTCGCTGACTGAATATTTGCAAGACTGGCCAGCGTGGGTTGACAGCTCGTTCGTTGATGCTGTAATACCTCAGTGCTATCGCTACGACATAGCCGCTTATGATGCAACGCTGGCGCAGCAAAAATCGTATTACCGTAATCCAGCTGTAAAGTTTTACCCTGGCGTTTTAATTAAGTCAGGCGCTAACCTTGCTTCAGATGCCTACCTTACTCAAATGCTGCAGTCGAACCGCCGGTTAGGATTTACAGGTGAAGTTTTCTTCTTTTATGAAGGCATAAAAGACAAACAAACTTACTTTGTTGGCCAGTATCCTTTTATAAAGTAATTGAAACATGATGAAACCCCTCTTGACAGCTGTACTCATTGGGTGCAGCTGTTTTAGCTTTAGTCAAAAGCTGACAAAATTTGTAGACCCTTTTTTGGGCACAGGCGGCCACGGCCACACCTACCCAGGTGCTACTGTTCCTTTTGGAAAGGTTCAATTGAGTCCCGACAATGGCAATGAAGGATGGGCTTGGTGCAGCGGTTATCATTACAGTAGTGATAGCATTGCAGGCTTCTCGCATACGCATTTAAGTGGTACGGGTATTGGCGATTGGTACGACATTTCAGTAATGCCCCTCACCACTTCTGCTAAACCTATTAATGGCAAAATACCCTTCTCGCATAAAAATGAAACGGCCAAGCCGGGCTATTACTCTGTCGCCTTAGGTAATGGAGTGAAAGCAGAATTAACCGCATCTGAACGGGTTGGTTTTCATAAATATACTTTCCCCGGTAAGAATGGCTTTGTGCGTTTCGATATGGGTTTTCGCATCAATTGGGATAAGCCTACCGACGGTATGCTGCAATTGCTAAACGACAGCACTTTAGTTGGCTATCGCTTTTCTACGGGTTGGGCAAAAAATCAACGCGTATTCTTCGCGGCTCGTTTTTCTAAAGCCACCACCACCAAATTTGCTTCAGTAACAAGCCCCAATGCTGATGCCATTTTACAGTTTGCAACCAATGGTCAGCCTTTGTACATAAAGGTTGGATTAAGCAGTGTAAGCACTGAAAAAGCATTGCAGGAATTGAGCGATATTGGACAAAAATCTTTTACCGCTGTTGCAGCGCAAGCTGAAAATCTATGGGAAAAGGAACTAAGTAAGATTGAAATTAAGAGTACCGACAAAGATTACCTCACTAAGTTTTATACAGCTCTTTACAGAACCTGTCTTGCTCCCGTTATCTATTCAGATAAAGATGGTGGGTACCGCAACCAGAATAATACGTTGCACCAAACGAAAGGTAAGAAGTACACCGTGTTTTCGCTGTGGGATACGTTCAGAGCGCTTAATCCATTGTTTACACTTACCCAACCCGCACGGCTTCCTGATTTATTAAATAGCATGCTCGATTTCTACGACGATAACGGCTTGCTGCCAGTGTGGGACTTAAGTACATGGGAAACCAATACAATGACGGGTTACCATGCCGTGCCGGTATTAGCTGATGCGATTCTAAAAGATGTGAAAGGGTTTGATGTACAAAAGGCGTACAGCGCAATGCTGAAAAGTGCAAATCAAAACCAGCGGGGAACACAGGATTACATTCAATATGGATACTTACCTCAAAGCAAACATGGCTGGAGTGTAACCATTACATTAGAATATGCTTTTGATGATTGGTGCATTGCACAAGTAGCTAAAAGATTAGGTAAGCAGGAGGACTATAAACGCTACGCAGAAAGAGCGATGAGTTATACCAAGCTGTTTGATAAAACCACCGGCTTTATGCGGGCAAAAGACACAACGGGTAAATTTGTTGAACCGTTTGATCCACTCCTATCTGAACATGGTTTTGATGGACAGTATATAGAAGGGACGGCCTGGCAGCACAGCTTTTTTGTACCGCACGATGTAGATGGTTTGGCAAAATTGTATGGCGGTAAAGAGAAATTAGTCAATAAGTTGGATGCGCTATTTTCTGCTACCAGCGAATTGCACGGCGCAGATGTTTCTGCGGATATCAGTGGATTGATTGGGCAGTATGCGCATGGTAATGAGCCTAGTCATCACATCATTTACATGTACACCGCACTTGGCCATCCTGAAAAGGCTGCTGAAAAAATCAAGCTAGTGGCTGATAGCATGTATAAAACCGGCCCCGATGGTTTAGCCGGAAATGATGACTGCGGACAAATGAGTGCATGGTATGTATGGACTTCATTAGGCTTATACCCGATGAACCCTGCTTCAGGTGATTATGTGTTTGGCTATCCTCTTGTTGATGGAGCCAGGTTGAAATTGCCGAATGGCAAAATGCTAAACATCCAGGTTAAAAGAACTCATACACCTGCAAGAATAGGTATTCAGCGGGTGATGTTTAATGGAAGGCAGATGGAGGTTAAATCTATTTCGCACAAGCAATTGCTGCAGGGCGGCACGCTGGTTTATACCGTAAATAAATAAAATTGTATTACGTGTAATCAACCAATAGGAAATTCAATCATTAACAAACGTCTGCATCACCAATCGTTGGTAACCATCTTGTCTTCTGCTCCGTAGGAGCAACCTGTTTGTAGAAATGAGATGCAGTCAACATGGAAGCTCCGTAGGTGCTTCCTTTTGTGATCAGAGGGGGCACCTACGTAGCCGAAGAAGCAATATCGTTCTTCTTACTATAAACAGGCTGCTCCTCCGGAGCAAAAAGGACTTTTCTACTCTTCGGTTTTCAATGCTACGTTTTCCAAAACCATTTCCGCTTGGTACAGAAAATTGTAATGAGTGACACGATGCCGGTAAATAATACACCTCGCAAAAACCCTATCCATGGATTGGTATTCATTCCATCAAATACGCTGATGAGACCCGTTAAATTTAATAGAGGCGTAAGTAGTAGATTGCCTGCAACGTAAGCGATCATTGGGTTGCGGCCGTTTAAACTGAGGTAATTGGAAATGTGCTTTCCTATGGCCATCCATTGCAAACCATACAATCCTATCAACATAAAAAAAGCTAACCCCGAAGTGACAAAATAATAGCTATAGGTAGATGAATCTTTCTTGACGCCTCCTTCGTATGCTTCGAAAAATAAACCAAGCAATAACAGGTAAGCACCTGCCTGGAAGAATTGGCGAAGCAATTTGTTTTCGTCCACCGGAAGTTTATTTAGGAGGTAATAAAGGGCTACAAGAATGAGAACAGTTACAACCAAATTCAGCAACAGGTTGCGATTAAATAGCAAAGCTGTATTGCTGATGATCAGTATAAAAGACAGGCCCGCAACTAGATTTAAAACGCCTCGCTTCTTATCCTCAGACTGCCTGGCATTGGATGATTGCAACAACCACTCCCCTGCCAATGTTCCGGGAATGGTGATGAATAAATACTTGAGGTAGTAAAAAGTATACATCCACGGCACAGGTGAAAAATGAAACAACGTTTCGTTCCAGCTACCTGTTTCTTTTCCACCTAAAAACACTGCCATAATTAAGGGAAGTATACCCAACCTTAGCCAAACATTTTTGCGGGTGAACCACCAAATGAGGGTGCCAAAAAAGGCCATGTTACCTAGCACGATGATGATAATATCTGACCGGTTGAGTTGAAAACCTTTTCCTGCAAACGGTAGTTGATACAATAAAAAAATACCGATAACGAAAGCCACCACTTTTGCCACGAGCAATGCAGTTTTATGGGAGGAATGCTTGCTATCATAAAACTGGAAAAACAACAATACGAATCCGCCAATCGAAAGCAAATAATCAACGGCAGTAGCATTGTCTGCAATTACCCACGCCCTCATGTGAAAAATAAACAGTGCGAAAAAAGTAAGCAGTACATATCGGCGCAGCGCAATAATAAACACAGCTATGTTCTTGCCCTTTTCCGCCGCAAGTTTTGCCAGCGACAATGGAATGGCTGCACCCATACTAAAAAGGAAAAAAGGAAACACCAGGTCTACCCATGTAATACCCGGAATGGTTGGGATGAACTTATGATCGGGTGGAGGTACCTGTGCATGATACATCCAGGCAGGTAATGTATCGCCAAAGGCAATACTACCGGACAAAATCATTGTAAGAATGGCAAAGCCTCTTAATGCATCTAAACTTTGGTTGCGTTGTTTCATTTGCAGTTGTTTGTTACAAAAAAGGGCAGCGAAAATTCGCTACCCTTCACACACTAAAAAACGAATATTACCAATTAGGATTTTGGGTAAGCGAAGGCGCTCTATCCCTTTCACCCTGTGGAATTGGACTAAGTATATGCTGGTTAATATTGAATAACCTTAACTCACGCTTTAAGCGGGTGGCATCACCATTTGGATACACGGTTGGAACATTATACACCGGATCAAAAATGGGTATGGGTGGAGGCGTAGCATAGTATAACGAACCTTGTGCATATAATGGACCTGGAACCCGTACAAACACCATTGTATCTAATGGCTGGCCGTAAATCTGTACAGGCATCACTTTGGCCGCATAAGCACCATTGTCCCAACGCCGCATGTCAGCCATATGAATTCCTTCGTTTGCAAACTCTACAGTTTTTTCGCGACGAACTAATTGCTTTAATGCCGTTGCATTACCTAACACTGCAGCAGATACCGCAGGCATTCCTGCTCTTGCACGAACCCTGTTGATAGGAGCCGCTACTTCACTTGCCGGTGCACCTAATTCCAATTTGGCTTCAGCATTCAACATCAATATTTCCGCGAAGCGCATATATACCCAACCTACTTTATAATTGTTTCCGGCAGCACCGTTTATATCACGATCATTCACATACTTTCTCCAAAGGTTTCCACCACCATTAAGACGTGGGCCAAATATATTAGTTCTATCTATGTTATTAGTATCGGTTCTTCTAATTGCGTTCGTAGTTGTGTTGAAAAGAAACACGGTTGGATTACCGTCAGTAAATACCATATTCAGAAATCCTTGAACAATCACTGTATCACCCGGAATAATCACCGTTTGCTTCATTCGTGGGTCCCGGTTTCGGGTCGGTTGCGCCGGATTGTACAAAGGCGATTGATCAATCGTTCTTCCATCACTTGTTTCAAAAAGATCTACTAAAAACTGAGAGGGAAAATGGCTCGATTGTCCACCCTGGTTACGGGAGCCCTGTACAAGATTTAAATAATTGAATGAACCACCATCGGCATCACCGTAGGGGTAAATGAACATGATCTCATTACCTGCATTGGTGGTTTGGCCAGCTTTGCGAAAGAGGTTCTGGAAAGAAGGATTTAAATTATAAGGTCCACCGTTAATGATATTGTCTGTTAGGCTAACCACTTCCTGGTAGCGCCTGTCGAGCATAGCTAAACGCGCTGCTACACCAAAAGCAACACCGCGGCTTACACGGCCGGCTTCTGTTGGTGCCCATTCAAGACTTGGCGCGGCTTCTCTCATATCATTGATCAAAAAGTCGATGATCTCTTTTTTAGGCTTTCTTGTAGCACTATAGAATTCAGCTTGCTCTAGTGGACCTGTGAAAAACGGTACATCCCCAAAGTATACCATCAGGTACCAATAGGCAGAAGCACGTAGAATTCGAGCCTCTGCTCTTACTCTTGCATATTCTCTCGCATCCATTGTGGCCTGTGCCCTAGGCATGTAAAACAACAAGGTATTTGCCCGCTGAATGGTTTGATAAAAACCACCCCACAGTTCAGTTAGTGTTGTGTTAGCGGTGTTGTATGCACCCGAGCCAATGGTACCATTCAAACCCCTTTCCAAACCAATCTCTGTATACAAATCCATTTTTGCATAATAAGTAGTTGGGTTACTATATCCCGGGCTAATGGTACGTGCTCCATAGGCACTGTATACGCCAGTTAATGCCTGTTGAACCTGGGTTCCATTTTCAAAAAACGCTTCCGTAGTGATGGTGTCTAGCGGACGCCTATCTAGATATTTTTTACAAGAAGTGGCTCCAAGTAACAACGCTGCTACCCCGGATACCATTAATAATTTATGTTGTTTCATAATCATACTTTTTTGGGTTAAAACCTGATGTTAACACCTGCAGTTGCAGTTCTCATAATGGGGTAAAATGCGCCACCTGTATTGCTGATCTCCGGGTCGAAACCTGGCTCGTACTTGGAAAAAGTAACAGGATTTACAACACTTACATAAACCCTGAATTGCTGCATTTTAGCTCTTGCTAAAAGTTTGGTAGCGAAGTTGTAGCCAAGCGTGATGTGCTTGATACGCATAAATGCACCATTCTGCAACCAATAAGTTGAACCTACATAGTTTCCATTTCCACCTGAATAAAGACGGGGATATTTGGCACCCGGATTAGATGGTGTCCAGCGATCCTTAATGGTCTCAAAACCAGAGGCAATCCAGTTACCCGCATTAAAAGGTTCTACGCCTACACCACTGATGTAGTTGTCACGCTTTCCTACACCATACAGGAAGATGTTCAGATCGAAGCTTTTGTAGTTCAGGTTTAGATCAAGGCTATACTCGTAACGCGGGAAGTTGTTGCCGGTTAGCAAACGGTCACTTGGATTAAGGATACTGTCTCCATTGGTATCCATGTAACGAATATCTCCAGGAGCAGTTAGACGTGTTGTATTACGTGGAAAGGCCGTGTTCTCACCTGTTTGGTAAAGTCCGTTTGCCACGTATAAGTTGTATGAGTTAATCGGGAATCCCTCACGAGAAATTAACCCTGAAGAACCAACAATGTCCTTTCCTGCAGTTGATAATACCTTATTCTTCACATCAGATAGATTGCCGGTTACGCTGTAGTTGAACTTTCCAACTTTATTTCTATAAGTCGTTGAAAACTCCCATCCTTTATTGATCATCGAACCGGCGTTGGTCGGTATTTCGCCGCCATTGCTGGCTAATCCTACATATAACGGTGGCTCTAAAGCAATGATCATATCGGTAACCTTCTTTTGATAGTAATCGAAAGTGAGGCTGAGTTTGTTTTTCAACACGGTAAGATCGATACCGATGTTTGCCTGTGTTGATTTCTCCCAGCCAATATTTACGTTAGGATAATTGTTCAGAGAAAAGCCTCTAGTAAGTACACTATTGAAATAGTATGCAGTACCGGCATCTAACAATCCAATAAAAGGATAATTGTTATTGGGTGTACCACCAACTTCCTGGTTGCCCAATGCACCATACGACACGCGCAATTTGGCGAAATCAATAAAACGTACATCATCCATGAATTTCTCCTTCGTAATAATCCATCCGGCACTAGCACCCGGGAAGAAACCCCACTGCTTTTCAGCCAGTTGACTAAACCTTGAACTACCATCTCTACGGCCAGTTAATTCCAAAAGATATTTGCCATTATAATCGTAGTTGATACGGCCAAAGAAACCGGCAACAGCATTATCTGAAGCACCTCCGCCAACAACCGGCTGCAGCACTGTATTAGTAGCTAATGGAAAATATGGCCTGTCAGGATATTGCAAACCAAAACGGGTTGCAGATATGCTTTCTATATAGTTATCAAGTGACTGAAAACCTGCCTGCACTTTGATGTTGTGATTAGCAATCGGAACAAAGCTATAAGTACCAGAAGCAAAGTACTGGTTAGACCTGAAACGGTTGTTGGAATAGGTTAAATTAGAATCTCCTATGGGTACAGGAGTATTAAGAGTACCTGAGGCTGGGTTTGGCGTGTAAACATTGTATGTACGACCTGGACGCACCGTTTGGGTGTAAGATGATCTGTTGTTATAAGCCACATCAACTACAAGATTTTTGACAATCTCGGCTCTCAATCCAAATCGCATTGACAACGTTGGTGTTTCAGTTACTTGACTGCCAGTTGCTTCAGCCATGGCAATTGGGTTAATTGAGTTGGACTGTCCCGCATCACCATACTTACCTTCTTCAAATTTTCCAGGGAAGTTTTTTGCCATGGTAATGGCACGCTGAATAATTGAAGTTGGCGCCATACCGGCAGGCACTGTGTTGGTAGCTTTCGTATAAAATAAATCAGAAGTAAACTTAATGCGCTTGGTTACATTCACATCACTATTAACCCGCAAATCATACTTCTTAAAACTGTTGTTTACAATTAATCCCTGCTGATTTAAATAGGTTCCAGAAGCAAGGAATGTAGCATTTTCAGAACCACCGCTAACCACAAGGTTATGGTTCTGCATGATGCCATTGTTCTGAAAAATGAGGTCCTGCCAATCGGTATTAAAAACTGTGAAGTTGTTAGCTGGATTATTTCGATAGAGATCGATCAACGCTAATGAGTAAGGCAACTGGGCATTCGGATTTACATTCGTTACTGCTTCGTTATTTAAAATCATATTGTCGATTGCCGATAAAGTCTTTGGCATGTTGGTAGGTGTTTGCTGGCTCACAAAAGCATTGTAAGCAATAGAGGTTTTACCTACCTGCCCACGCTTTGTTTTTACAAGTATTACACCATTTGTAGCACGTACACCATACACAGCAGTAGAAGCCGCATCTTTCAAAATTGAAATACTTTCGATAATGTTTGGATCAACATCATTCAGGCTGACACCCTCAACACCATCCACTATTATCAAAGGGTTTTGGCTGCTGTTAATTGAACCATTTCCGCGAATATTAATTTGGCCACCATCAGCACCCGGCTGACCAGAACCTTGCCGCACCGTTACACCAGGAGCGAAACCTTGTAGCGCCATACTAGTTGACGCTATCGGTCTTTTAATTAATTGTTCGCCGGTTACCGTTGCAACCGAGCCCGTAATATTTGCCCGGCGTTGCGTTCCGTAACCTACCACTACTATATCTTGTAAGTTACCGGCAACGGGAGTCAATGTTGTCACCAGTCCTTCAGTTGCTTTTACCCTAAGGGATCCAAAACCAACAGCGCTGATGATCAGTTCTTCTCCACTACGGGCACTAATGGCAAAGCGCCCTGTTGCATCAGTGACCGTACCTCTGCTGGTATTTGCCACTACTACAGATGCCCCGGAAAGCGGTTGCGAACTGGCGTCCACTACTTTACCGCTAATCTTTCCGACTCCTTGTGCATACAGCTGCACAACGCTCAGCATACAGGCGAGCAGGAGAAAGAGTACACTAATTTTTCTCATAAATTTTGAGGTTTATTTTTTTAATAGTCCTTGGTGGTTTATTTCAATCAGAAAAGGATTTAGATAGGTATCGAGCATCCATGCCAGGGCTTTTCGCTGGACATTTTTATCATACAGGTTTTCTTTTTTAACTGCAGCTAAAAGATCAGTGCTATTTTTTACACCCTTGTTTGATGTGTTGCTTTTACTGGAAATTTCAGTCATCCACTCAATTGCTTTTTCGGTCGTAAGCGTATTAGCAGATGCGGCTTTATTTTTCAACCATGAAGGATTAAATGACTGTAATCCGTCCACAAAAGCTCTTTCCGTAATGGTACTATCCGGGTAAAACCACGTTTGATTTGCCCATTGATAAGGAATTCCTTTTCCCTTTAAGATACCGGTTGCTCCAATTCTTTGTATTGCCTGGAACTGCGGATGTGCAATGCCTGCATCAATAAAAGGCATCAGTAAAGTTTTATTATTTAGCAACTGTTGTTGTACTTTTCTTACCGATATGCTTTTTGCCGACTTACCTTCTTTTACTGACAATGCTGCTAATGTTCCTGCTGCTTGCCCAATTAATAATACTACGGGCTGAAGTCTTGTTGTGCCGTTAACTACATTGCTTACGCTGATGTTTTTTTCTGCTACAATTAATCCGTCTATACCCTGCGGAATTAAAGTACCCAAGGGAATATTATACGATGGAACAGGATAGAAATTCAGATGCTGAGGTGCTTCAGGATTCTTCCTATGGTGATGATCAATGGGATAATCTCCTACTGCAATACCTGTTCTAAAAAAGCTATAATCGTATGGCTCAGATAAGTGCTTTAGATTAAACCGAACCAAACCCTTCGTTCTCCGGCTCTCCCTGAAATAAGGCATCAAAGCCAAATCATCTTTTGTGGGAAATTCATTTTTGGCAAGCCCTAAGTTTTTAAACCCTAACTGCTGCTGTATGAAGTAAACAAAGCGGAGTGTTTGTTGCTTAGCCTTATCAAATTCCAAAGCCCGTTGTTGCCGGGTCATTGAAATAACGTTGGAATAATAATCATTTCCATACCCCGGCCAGTTAATCATGTATTTACCGTTTGGCAGCTTACCATAATCCAGCATTTTTTTGCCGTCAACGTTGGGTGCTTTGCGGGTTTTATCCATGTAATAGTCTGTGCAGGCACCATCAAATTCCGCAGGATTGTAATCAGCTGGTTTAGCAATCGTACGATCGCTTCCCGAACCGTAATCCTGTAAAACAGCTACGTAGGTCAGGTCTTGTATGATGTCGGTAGATGCATCAACGCCAACATCTTCTCCGGTGATACTTCCAGCTTCCATCCCCACATCAAAGCGAGCACCTGCAGCAGCCAGTACATCACCTAATTCAGTGGCATCAATCACCTGCTCAGCCTTAATGTTTAGCTTTTTGTTTGTTTTATTATTGGTGAATACAGCTCCAATTACTTTGTTCTTCGATTTTAAAATAGAGGAGAAACGATAACCGTGGAAAACTTTGAGGTTGTTGACAGCAGCAGTCATTGATTTAAAAATACTGTCGGCGACATGTGGTTCAAACTGTGTGTTGCTTACCCAACCCGTAGCCACTTTTTGTGGTCCGCCATATACTGTATAAATCACTTCGCGAAATTCATTCCAAATGCCTGAAGGCAATTTATGGTTGCCATCGAATGCGGATACGCCTGCGGCCGAAATCATTCCGCCCAGCCACGGACCTTCTTCCACCAGGATTGTAGGTACACCCATACGGCCGCTTTGAATGGCAGCAGATGTACCACTGGTACCACCTCCAATTACCAGCACTTTGGTTTGCAATAGCTGCTGACCAAAAGAGGTTACCTGGAGCGTGAGAAGAAAAATTAAAATAGCAATCGTACGGAGCATGTTATGACAAGGTTTTCGAGACCTGGTAAAGAGATCGGGGTATATGGAAACAACCTTTCCATTTTCCACCTTTTAAATCGAGCAACACTTCTCCTCTTCTATTCAAGTATCCAAACCACTCACCGTATTCAGGGTCTCTAAAGTGTTTCCATGTGTACTGGTGAACCTTTTCGAACCAATCTGCGCAGCGCTCGTTGTGCGTTAGCTGATAGGCTTTAGCAAGTGCTACCAAAGACTCCGCGTGTACCCACCAAAGCTTTTGATCCCATTCCAATTGTTGTGGTGGATTTCCCTTCACATCTAAAAAATAGAAGATGCCGCCAAACTTTTTATCCCAACCAAATTCAAGCGTATCAAGTAAAATAGTAGTAGCCTTTTCAATCAATTCTGTATCGTTGGTGCGCTGTGCAAGATCCATGATAAACCACATGGCCTCTATGGTGTGACCGGGGTTCATTAAGCGACCTTCGAAACTATCTGAAAAGCTACCGTCTTTGTTTACATTCTCTAGTATCAAACCCGTTTCAGGCTGGTAGAAAACTTCCATCACTTCCTTAATCACTGATGGTACAAACTCATCTACCCTGTCTTTGCCGATGATGTGTTCCAGTTCAAGAGAAAGATTACAGAGTATCATCGGAAGCGAAAAATTCTTCAGGTCGCGGGTACCCGGGTAAGCTTTATTGTACTGTCCTTTCCAGTTATCTTTTCGGCGAAGAATATTATTGAAAGTGTCAGTCGCAATCTTCTTGTATTTCTCCGAAGGGACAACTCTGTCAAGGGCGGCAAAAGCCATGGTAGCAAAACAGTCACTAAAAATATTGTAAGGCTGCACCAATGGTTTTCCTTCTGCTGTAAGCGAGAAATACCAGTTGCCTGATTCGTCACGTCCGTACTTTTCTAAAAAATCAGCCCCCCATTTTGCCATTTCCAACCATTCCGGGCGTTCCTCTACATTTTTATACATGTAGCTAAAGCACCAAACCTGCCGAGCCTGCAACCATACAAACTTATCAGTATCATACACTTTTCCTTTTCGATCCAGGCAGGTAAAGAAGCCGCCATGGGTTGAATCCTTACTATATTCTTCCCAAAAAGGCATGATACAATCAAGCAATTCATTCTTGTATATTGGAGCGTAATTCTTCAAGCGATTAGCAATGGTTCCTCCAATACTCATTTCCATAAGGCAAGCCGGTTTATTGTTATTATTTGACTCGTCAATATTATTATTTTTTAACTAATCTGCCAAGCTTTTTTAATTAATTTAATTAGTTGGTGCAAACAAGGTGATAAAATGAAAAAAGCCGCTTATAAAAAGCGGCTTCTTGTTTATCGAAATAGGGGTTTTAAAGCTTAATCAATCTAAGCACTTGTTGAGTTGTGCCTTCTTTCACTACCACATTGAACGTTCCAGCTGCAATGTTATCAGTTGGAATGGTGATGGAGGTATTTCCTGCTTCTACAGCATATTGCTTACTGAAAGAGATGACGCCATTGGCATTGGAAACTTGTATTTGCAACGTTTTTTGAGACACCGCATTTACCACGAGGTTAATGTTGTTTTTTACCGGATTGCCGATGTTGGTAACATTAAAGCCTTTCTCAATTGGGAAGTTCACCATGGCTACTTTCGAGATAGAAAACTTTCCATCAACATCATACTGCTTCAACCTGTAGTACACTTTACCGCTTCCACTGCGCGTATCGGTGAAACCATAATCAAGTGGCTGATTACTGTTTCCGTTCACGGCTTTGGTTGCAACACGTCCAATTGAAGAGAACTCTTTTCCATTCATAGATTTCTCCACTTCAAAATAGGCCGAATTCATTTCAGAGGCCGTAGACCATGTAACGCTGACAGCTTTGTCATTTAAATTAGCTGCAAAACGCGTTAATGAAATTGGAAGAACACTAAGTGTTGTCCTTGTTGCTCCTAAGCCATTGTTGGTAGATAGAAAAAATACAGTAATCGTATTGTCCGGCATTCTTTTAAAAGCTACATCTCCGGTACCATTGGCATTGGTTACATAAGTGGCCTGGTCTCCTAATGAATCAAGGCCATACGTTGAAGGTGTTGCCTCAACATTTACATTAAGCATTTTAACGCGCAAACCAGCATTACTGTTATTACCTCCTGAAAAAGTAAGAAATTTATTATTAGTCGTTGTAGTCAAAAGGCGCATTCCACCATAACCAACAGACGCCTCACCATTACCCACACCGTCAGTAATTGTGGTAACCACTGTACCTGTACGTACACCAGCAACGTTTGGTCCTACGGAAATTTTACGGGCATTAAAACCGCCGCCTTTAATCCAAATGTCTGACGTTAGTCCGGTACCTGCAGGCTCTACGGCCCTGTTAGACCACTGTTGTGCCGCAGGTGATGGTGTCATTGATACTTTACTTTCTACAAAAAAGTTGGACCCGTTAACCGTGTTTAAAATATAAATATTGAAATTACCAGCAGTAAGGCCCGCACCGCTTGCATAAAGCACTGTGTTGTTGCCTGAACCAGATAATCCAAACGCGTCGCCGGTACGTTCAGTAACTGCGAAATCAGCTGCCACTGTTGGATTGGCCGCCTGGTTTGCCCAACGATTGATAATACATTGACCTGCGGCTGTTTGCAATGAAATGGCATAAATTACCCCATCACTTGTTACCCGAATTTTGCTATACTTAAAACTTTCGCCACCTACACCAGTGGTGCTTAATTGTCCTTCTTCAGCACCAGTTGCTGGATTTATGATAAAAATTCCAACACCACGTCTGGCCACTAATAATTTATCCGTAACCGGATTGTAGTCGATTGAGTTAACGTCGTTACCGGTTCCGGTAAACCACGTGTAATCAACACTATTGGCTGCTTTTTTCCATGTGAGGCTTAGTGGTTGTGCCTGGGTAATTGAGTAGGCTATCAGCGCTACCAATAGAAAGTAAATTTTTTTCATATGCTCTTTTTTTTAAACATTGTGAAAGTATAGTTATTTTATTAAGTTAGCATACTTTGTAAAAAATATTTTTTATCATTTTTTTTGTGTTGGCGCACGTGTAGTGCAACCCTTTTAAATTCAACAAATAAAACTTAGTTACTTTTATTTACAGCACCCCACCTAAAAACCAGCACTAACCTTATGAGCCATGAATTATTCGAGATATTTTCGGATGAAAACACTTCCGGCGTAGCGTTCAAGAATAAATCTCTGAAACGAGGTATAATCTCCTACCTGGATTTGGTAGGCAATGCAACCATTGCTGATCTAAACAAAGAACTCAACATCAGTACGCCCAAAACCATCAACCTTATCAATGAATTAATTGAGGATAATCTCATCAAAGAGTACGGCAAAGTAGACTCAACGGGTGGCCGCAGGGCCAGCATGTATGGCCTTGTAGCAGAAGCCGGTTTTTTTATTGGTGTGGATGTAAAACAGTATTCCATCAACATCGGGATGATTGACTTCAAAAAAAACCTTGTAACCATTAAGGAGAACCTCGATTACAAATTGGAAAATACGGTAGAAGCGTTTGAAAAACTTATCACCGTAATACAGGAGTTTATTACCGAGATCTCAGTGCCACTTGAGAAAATTCTGGGCATTGGTATCAATCTTTCCGGGCGAATTAATAATGCCGGTGGATATAGTTACAGCTATTTTCATTTTCACGAGGAGCCACTTACAACTACCCTTGAAGAAAGACTTGGCATTAAATCTTTCCTTGAAAACGATTCAAGAGCAATGGCTTTTGGTGAATTCTACTTTGGCGATGTAAACAACGAGAAAAACGTACTGTTTGTAAACATGGATTACGGCCTAGGCTTAGGTATCTTGATAGAAGGAAAGGTCTACTACGGAAAGTCGGGTTTTAGCGGAGAGTTTGGGCACATACCGTTTTTTAACAATGAAATTATTTGCCATTGTGGTAAAAAAGGTTGTATGGAAACAGAAGCATCCGGCAATTCGCTCATCAGAATATTCAAAGAAAAAATTGCGAACGGGTCAACTTCACAAGTGGTTTCTTCAACCACAGAACTCGATAACATAAAGCTTGAAGACATAATTCAGGCCGCTCAAAAAGACGATACTTTATCTATTGAATTAATTGCCCAGGTAGGCGAAAAGATTGGCAAAGGGCTCGCTGTACTGATCAACCTTTTTAACCCTGAGATGGTGATTTTGGGCGGTACGCTATCACAAACAGGCGACATCATCCGACTTCCGATTAAGAGTGCACTAAACAAATATTCGCTAAGCCTGGTAAATAACGATACAAAATTGAAGCTTAGTAAACTCGGCAAAAAAGCAGGCGTGATGGGCGGCTGCCTAATTGCGCGAGACAATGTTTTTTTAAATCGAACAGCAGAATAAGAACAAATTCCTATTTTAATAGTGCCAGCGAACAAAAGCTTCCATCGCTGCATATTTGGTTAATCCTAATTGAGCATAAACGTCAGCAGTAACCCCGTTACGATCTTCGGCGCGCTGCCAAAATTCTCTCGCATCGCTTCCCTGGAAAGGCACCATGTCTTTCTGTGATTGATGAATGAAAATTCCAAAGCGCTTCTGCCTTACCTGGTCGGGACTAATCGGAACGGCCATTTCTATTTCGCTGATGTCCCACTCTTGCCAGGCCCCTTTGTACAACCAAAGCCAGCAATCATTTACCCACTCATCTCCTGCTGCTTTGATGCGTTTCAAGGCTTCAAAAACGATATCTAAACAAACGCGATGGGTACCGTGTGGATCGGCCAAATCGCCTGCAGCAAAAACCTGGTGCGGCTTCACTTCGCGCAAAAGATCTATGGTAAGTTGAATATCGCCTTCACTCATGGGTGCTTTCTCAATCATGCCGGTTTCGTAAAAAGGTAGATTTTGGAAGTGGATATTCTTTTCATTGATGCCTACATACCGGCAAGTAGCAGCAGCTTCGCAGCGTCGGATCAAACCTTTAATGGATCGAATTTCGTGCGTATCCATTTGGTTTGACTTCTTATTTTGTATGAAGCTTTTTGCCTCTGCAAAAACATTTTGTGCAAGCTTACTATCTGCACCAAACATCTGCTCGAAGCCTACGGCAAAATCTAAAAACCGGGTTACAAACTCATCGGTTACAGCAATGTTGCCTGAAGTTTGGTAGGCTACATGAACCTCGTGGCCCTGGTCGTGTAGGCGCTGAAAAGTAGCGCCCATGCTAATAATGTCATCATCAGGATGTGGCGAAAAAATAAGGCAGCGTTTTGGATACGGCTCTGAACGCTCGGGGTGTGCAGGAATAACGGCGTTCGGTTTACCACCCGGCCAACCTGTAATGGTATCGCGCATGGCATAGAATACCTGTAAATTGATTTCGTATGCGTCACCTTTTTCAACCAGCAAATCACTCAGGCCAGCCTCGTTGTAGTCATTGTTGGTTAAGCTGAGAATTGGCTTACCGAGTTCAAGCGCCATGTTGACAACAGCCTTCTTCATGATCTGCGGCGTCCAGGTAATTTCACCGGTCAGCCATGGTGATCTGAACCTTGTAAGTTCCGCGGCTGCAGGACTATCTACTGCAAACGTGACGTTATCGTGCGTTTGTAAAAGCGATGCCGGAACATTTTCGATCACATCTCCCTCCACGGCTTTCTGAATGACTTGGGCTTTATTGTTACCCCATCCCATCAATATAATTTTGCGGGCTTTCAAAATGGTACTAATGCCCATTGTAAGTGCCAGCCGGGGCACGTCGGACATACCCGCGAACTCATAGGCATTTGCCAAACGGGTAGAGTTATCCAGGCTAATAATTCTTGTCTTGGAGTGAATGGATGAACCGGGTTCATTGAAACCGATATGACCATTTACACCAATGCCTAATATCTGTAAATCAATACCGCCTGCTGCTGCTACAGCTTTTTCGTATTCTGCGCAGTGCGCTTTTATTTTGTCCTTCGCTACTTCTCCACTTGGAATAAAACAATTTGCGGGGTCGATGTTTACCTTACTAAACAACTGTGTCCGCATAAAGTGATTATAGCTTTGCAATGCGTCTTTCTCAATTGGATAGTATTCGTCCAGGTTGAAAGCAATTACATGATGGAAGCTAAGGCCTTCCTCGCGGTGCATCCGCACCAATTCGGCATAAAGCATTTTTGGTGTTGACCCCGTGGCCAGTCCAAGCACACACTTTTCACCGGCTGCCTCCTTATCTTTCATTAAAGCTGCAACCTGCTGAGCCACCCATTTAGCCCCATCTACCGGTGTTGAAAAAACGCGTGTAGGAATACGTTCGAAAGTGTCAGAAAAATCTGCTATGCTATTTGATTGCTCCAGTTGTGTGGCATCCATCAGTATAAATTTTGTTTAGGTTCAGTTACATGTTTGTCTAAAATTCTTCGATTTGCAAGAATCAAGCTTTCGGTTTTCATATTAAGCGCTCTCGAAGTTTGTAAAACTTTTACTATTATCCAAGACACTTTTTAAAATAATTTAATTAGCCTTCTGCACGATTGGCTTCCTGATAGCAGCAGAAACCAGAACCATCCGTTTAATGGGCATTAAAAATGATACACTTGATGCTACATTTTTGGAGGGCACGATTAAACAAAAATGAATCAAACTTGTTACACCGTCACAATCTTTTATTTTGAAGTACATAATCTCCTCATTGATTGCTTTGCTATCATTAACCCTGGTAAATGTAATAGCACAAAATAACAATGGCTCGGCAGCCGGAAATATTACCGATGCAAATACATTTAAACCCATCGCAGCAGCTACAGTAACCATTAGTAACGGCAAAACGGTTGTGTCAGATTCTCTAGGCAGGTACCGTGTGATGGGAATTCAACCGGGCTCCTATACTTTAACAGCTACAGCTATCGGTTACCAGGCCATCAGCAAATTCAATCTTGTAATATCCACCGGAAACGAAAACGAAGTATCATTTGAACTTCAGCCAAAAACTGACCGGTTGCAAGATGTAATTGTTACCAATAATATACGCCAGGCTAAAGTGGCCACGCTCGTTACGCCATTGAGCGTGCAAAGATTAACTACCGAGGAGATAAGGGCCTTTCCCGGGGGCAATTTTGATATTAGTAAAGTGGTACAATCGCTGCCGGGCATTGGTGGTGCGGCTACGGGAAATGGCCCACGAAACGATATTATAATAAGAGGGGGCGCCCCTAATGAAAATGTGTATTATTTGGATGGCATTGAAATTCCGGTGATTAATCACTTTGCTACACAAGGCAGTGCGGGTGGCCCTCAGGGTATATTAAATGTTTCTTTTATAGAAGATGTAAAACTAAGCAGCAGCGCATTTGATGCAAGATTTGATAATGCGCTGAGCGGTGTGTTGGAATTTAAACAGAAGCAAGGCAACCGCAACAGGCTGCAGGGAAATGTTAGGCTAGGTGCTTCAGAACTAGCTGCCACGCTAGAAGGGCCCTTAAACAAAAAGCAGAACCTCACTTTTATTGCTTCTGCCCGGCGCAGTTACTTGCAGTATCTCTTTAGTTTATTAGACCTGCCCATCAGGCCCTACTTCTGGGATTTCCAATATAAGGTGACTTATCGGCCAGATGCTAAAAGCACCCTCACCTTTTTGGGCGTAGGCGCTATTGATGAGTTTACTTATGCCGCACCTAAAGAACCTACACCCGAAAAACTATACACAATAAACCAGGTACCTAATAACAACCAATGGAATTATACCGGCGGTATCACTTACCGAAGATCATTGAACAATGGTAGCTTTAATATCGCTATTAGCAGAAATGCACTCGATAACGAGTTAATAAAATACGATGACAATGATAAAAGTTCAATAAGCAAACTCCGTTTCAATTTAAATTTTAGAGAAACCGAAAACAAGCTGCGTACTGATATCAGACAGCAGGTGAATGGTTGGAACATTACTTATGGATTGGTGGCACAGTTAGTAGAATACAGAACATCAACCTACCAACGTCGCCGTGCAGCCATTACCGATAACAGTGGTAATGTTATACAGCCTGCTGATGTTTTCAACTTTAATGCTGACCTGAACTTTTTTAAGTATGGAGCTTTCTTTCAATCGGGCAAAAAGTTCCTGGACGACCGGTTGGGTATAAGTGCAGGTATAAGAACGGACATGAATTCATTCACCGCCTATGGCAGCAATCCGCTTGCGGCATTATCGCCACGGGTGGCGGTTAGTTATTTGCTGAGCGAGCAATTTACACTGAACGCTACGGTCGGCAGGTATGCTAAAATTCCACCCTATACCGTATTAGGCTTCCAAAACAATAACGGTGTATATGCAAATCAAAATAGCGACTACCTTATTAGCACCCATTACGTGGCTGGGGTAGAATATTTACCAAAAGCTACCACCCGCTTCACTTTTGAAGGATTTTTAAAAAAGTATAATAATGCACCCATATCCTTGCGAGATGGAATAAGCTTGAGTAACCAAGGTGCTGATTTTGGTGCAATAGGCAACGAACCTGTAGTAACCAACGGCAAAGGAGAAAGCGTTGGCTTTGAATTTTTTGCTCAACAAAAACTAACGAAGAAAATTTTTGGTACCCTTAGCTATACGTTCTTCCATAGCCGATATACTAATGCCAAGGGAAGGTATTCACCCAGCGCATGGGATAGCAGGCACTTATTGACACTTGCCGGAGGTTATAAATTTAAACGCAATTGGGAGCTGGGAATTAAATACCGCTTCCAGGGGGGCAGCCCTTACACACCATATGATGAAGCCGCCAGCAGGGCTAATTATCTTACGCAGGGCGTCGGGGTTTTTGATAATAGCCGCTTCAACACGCTTCGACTGGGCAACCTAAGCTCAAGCGATATACGGATTGATAAGAAATGGAATTTCAAGAAAGTGACACTCGACCTTTACCTCGATGTAACCAATTGGTGGGCTGCAAAAGCACCTTCTGTAGATTCGTATACCTTTAAACGTACTGCCGATAATAGTGGGTTCGCAACCACTGATGGCCAGCCAATAAACATAAATGGAAGCAATGCAATTCCGGTACGCTTAAGCAATAGCGATGCATTGGTTTTGCCCACCATTGGGTTTATCGTAGAGTTTTAAACAGCAAACCCGTTAATCATGTAAGCCACACCCTGATTGTCATCCAAACAATCTTGGTATGGCTTCTTTGTTTAGATGAAAAACCTAGCTGGCGCTGCTACAAGTATTCAATCCATTTTATCTTTTTTATTCATCAAATCAATATATTGCTAATTACTTGGGGAATACAGGTAACAAACCAACTAATTACTAACCTATACTCTATACACTATGCGTCACGGACCGGCAGCAGAATTAAGCGATGATAACGCTTCGGAAAAGAAAGCCAATCTCGGCATCATCTTTTTTTTTATTTACTTTTTATTATATGGCGGCTTTGTAGCAATTGGCGTTTTCAATTATGAATTATTAGCCCACGAATTTGCCGGTGGAGTAAACCTGGCACTAGTGTATGGAATGGGCCTGATTGGATTTGCAGTTATTTTAGGCATGCTCTATAATTTCCTGTGCAGTCGCTACGAAGATGACATGAATGAAAAGGAGGGCAACGCATGATTTACGAAATATCCTACACTGCGCTCATCTTCTTTATCCTATTTGTTGGCCTGGTACTAGGGCTCTCTTTTTACTTTGCGCGAAAAACAAAATCCGCTTCGTCGTATTACGCAGCAGGTGGCAATATACACTGGGCAGTAAATGGTATTGCCTTTGCCGGCGACTATCTTTCTGCCGCATCGTTCCTTGGAATTTGTGGTATGATTGCCACTTTTGGTTTTGATGGATTTCTATATTCAATTGGTTTTCTCGCCGGCTGGATAGTAGCACTTTTTCTGATCGCTGAGCCATTAAAGCGCCTTGGAAAATATACGTTCACCGACGCATTGAACTCGAAATTTAAGTCTCGTGCAATCACTCTTACTGCGGCTATCAGCACACTCATTGTTTCTATTTTTTACCTGATACCACAAATGGTAGGCGCCGGCGATTTGGTTACTCCATTACTTGGCTTACCACATTGGGTGGGTGTTGTATTGGTTGGATTGGTAGTAATAGTAATTGTAGCTAGTGCAGGCATGACTTCAACCACATATGTTCAATTCATAAAAGGTGGATTGTTATTGTTATTGTCAACTATTCTCACCATTTACATATTGAAGAATGGATTAAATACGAACCCGGGGCAGAAAGATGCTCCGTACCACCAGTTCATCTCTTTGCCCACAACTGTTGTCGACGGAAAAGTTCAGTCGGTAGAAGGTTGGACGATAGTAACACAACAGGAGGTAAAAGGAAAACAGTTTGTAAAATTGGCGCAGGGAAATGTGCAAAGATGGTTTAATCTGAATCTGGTAAATGGCGCACCACAGCTTCAGGAAACAGTATCACTTTCTAAAGATGAAAGCGGTGAAATATTGTACAACGGATTACCAAAAGAACAGGCAAAATTTTTCCAGGTAGGTCATATGCAAAAGATAATGCTTGATGGAAAAGAAGTTGATAAAACTGGCCCATTAGGACCCTTTAGCTTTCTATCAACCATACAAAACAGCGAGGTGATTCGCTTTACAGAAGTGAAACTTACAGATGACGGAAAGAAGGTTTCTTTGTTTCTGCAAACACCTACACCGGGTAAAGATTTTCTTTTGCCTGGATTGAAATATAAGATTGGCAAAGGTGCCAGTATGTGGAGCCGTTTAGATTTTATTTCACTGATGCTCGCGCTCTTCTTGGGCACGGCTGCATTGCCTCACATCCTCATTAGGTATTACACCGTCAAGTCGCAGCGGGATGCACGTAAGTCTACCATCTTAGCCATTGCAGCCATTGGTATTTTTTATGTATTTACAATGTACATGGGCCTTGGTGCTGCGGTAAACGGTGTGCTGGATGTCGAGTCGAGTAATATGGCAGCGCCGTTACTGGCCAGGTCGTTTGGGGTAGTATTGTTTTCAGTTATTTCTGCGGTAGCATTTGCCACTATATTGGGTACCGTAGCTGGGTTAATCATTGCATCATCCGGAGCCATAGCACATGATTTACTTGACAATTATTTCCAATGGAAAATGGATGATAAAAAGCAGGTAAAAGCGGGTAAGATAGCAGCTTTTGCAGTTGGGTTATTTGCCATTGGATTGGGCATTGCTTTTAAAGGAATGAATGTTTCCTTTTTAGTGGGATGGGCTTTTTCGATTGCGGCTTCTGCCAATCTTCCGGCTATTTTGTTCCTGCTATTTTGGAAAAGAACTACGGCCAACGGTATTGCTGCTTCTATTGTGGTCGGTATTGTTTCTTCACTTGGCATCATCCTCACCTCTCCTACCATGTGGGACCGCTACGGACTGGAAGCTGGAAACGCCATTCACAAACTGGACAATCCTGCAATCATTTCTTTTCCCCTCGCTGTCCTTACCATCTACGTTGTTTCAATTATGGCAAAAAAGAAGGAAGTGGAATTAAATATGATTGGCACTAAAACGATAGAAGGATAGAATAGAATAGAATGGGTTAGTTATGATATACGTATCTTTCTTTTTTTTGAAAAGAATGGTTCACGGCTTTCAACTGCACCACCCCCAGTCCTTTTCCCTATATTTATTCTACCAACTCTAACCTTTGAAAGTTTTACTTCTGCTTTTTATTTGGCTTTGCAGCATTGTAGGTACAAATGCGCAATCACTTATTCCACGATTTGAAACACTGGGTGTAAATGATGGATTACCGCACAGTTCGGTGTACAGCCTTTTGCAAGACAAAAGAGGCTTCATGTGGTTTGGTACAGCCGACGGGCTTTGCCGCTACGACGGAAACGCATTGGTAACGTACAAATATATTCCGCCTGCCGGCGAAGATGCCTCTAATAATTTTGTTAAGGGTAAAATGCTGGAGGACAAAAAAGGTAACATCTGGTATTGCAATGAAACAGGCATTTACAAATGGGAATTTTTGCAGGAACGCGTATTACTCATCTATCAATTTGACAAAGCCGAAACTAAGTCAGCAGATTTTCAAGCATTGTATTTGGATGCTGCCGATTGCGTTTGGATGTTGAATACGCTATGGGGTGTTTGCAGGTACGATATGAAAACGAAACAACTGACACGTTATCCTTTTCCGTACAAAATTGATTATTCCAATGTGGTGCTTAGTTATCACACGGTCGATTTAGAGGGCAACATCTATATACGGCTCGGTACTAAAAACGATCCGTTCATGAAGTTCAACATAAAAAAACACCAGTATTCACAAGCTTTTAAAAACGACCCGCCACAAGCAATTTTCTTTACAAAAGATGGAACAGTATTGGCCTATGACGAGCGGCTAATCTATCCAGCTACATCAAGTCAAACGGAAAAGATTATTCCTAAAATAGTGGACGGCAAGCAAATATCTTTTTATTCGTTTGATGGCTGCAAAGACAATTATGGCCGACTTTGGATGACCGCACGAGGCAATGGATTATTCTACTATGACGAAAAGCACAATCGGTTCAGGGGTTTCCAGCACAACAATTCTAAACTAAAATCTTTACCCTTCGACCTTACCAATTGTTTATTAATTGATAGAAATGAGAACCTATGGGTTGGTATCGATGGCGGCGGAGTAGCCCGGATAGATCTAAAACAACCCAGGTTTAATTTATTTCCCTTGTCTGAAGGAGATTATCCTGTACTGAAGGACTACTTCACCAAGTGCTTTTATGAAGATGAAAAAGGACGAATTTGGTTTGGATCACAAAACAATGGGCTAAACATTTTAGATCCTGTTACACAGGAGTTGAAAAATTATCATCACGCCGTGGGTAGCTTAAACAGTTTACCCGGCAATATGGTGGGCAGTATTATAAAAGACAGTAAAGGAAATATATGGGTAGGCAGCAGTGGTGGAATCTCTATATTCAACGAGTCTAAAGGCACCTTTAATTCAATTGTAATTAAATATCTTCCGAACCTTTATCCGTCTCTCAATAATTTTGTGTACAAATATATTGAGCTGCGAAATGGCTCATTTTTAGCCGCTACAATATTGGGCATTGTAAAGGTATCGTTCACGGACAAGGGTACATTTACCGGTAAATATTATAAGAACACCCCCTACCTCTGCTCGGTTACTACAGATGTAATGGAAATGGATAATGGTGACATTTACGCCACAGTGCCGGGTTTTGGAGTGTACCAATTGAGGGCTTCAGCTGATTCATTCGTTTTTGTTAGAAGTTATTTTCCGGGGATCGATCTGCGTAGCATACGCAAAGATGAGCACCTGGCAAATCATTTATGGATAGGAAGTGGCACGGGTTTAATTCATCTAAACATTGCTGACGGCACATACAAAATATATAATGAAAAACGCGGCATTGCCAACAGCTATGTATATGGCAGCCTTGAAGATGAAAAAGGAAATCTCTGGATAAGCACGAATAAGGGTTTAAGTTTCATGGATAGAACACGGGATCATTTTGAAAATTATACTTACCAGGATGGATTGCAAAGTAATGAGTTTAATACACAGGCATTTTATAAAAGCAACACCGGTGTTTTTTATTTTGGTGGAATAAAGGGTTTCAATTGGTTTACTCCAACCTACAATGCTAAATACTTAGTAAAGCCCATTGCAGCTGTCACACAGGTTCAAATAAATGAAGTCGTTTTTCGGAAAGATTCCGCTTTTGCATCAAACCAAACGATTACGGTTCCCTACTATCAAAATGATTTCAACTTTAAATTTGCGGCACTCGATTATACGCGGCCAGAGGCAAACAACATTCAATACATTTTAGAAAATTGGGACGCGTCATGGATTACTGCTGATAATAATTCTGCACGTTACGCTAACCTACCACCCGGCAATTACACGTTGCGTGTAAAAGCATCAAATGCCGCGGGAACATGGAGCGGGGAAGAGATTATCAAAGTTTGTATTCTCTCCCCTTTTTGGAAGCAGCCATGGTTCATTTTTCTGGCTTGCTTCATTATGCTGTTGATCATTGTGTTTAGTACCTATTTTGTTTCACAGCAAAAAGCACAGGCCAAACTACGCTTGCTTGAAAAGCAAATTGCGGTGGATGCAGAGCGCAATCGGATAAGCCTGGATATGCACGACGAAATTGGCGTAGGCATTACACATATAGCGCTACTAAGTGAATTGCTACAAGCTCACTACAAGGATGATAGTGAACTGATGAAAGCAATGCAGACCATAGGTAGGTCGGCGCGTAAACTGGTGCAAACAATGAGCGAAATAATTTGGGCACTCAATCCTGAAAATGATACGCTCGATAACCTGCTAACTTATACGCGTGAACAGGCACAGCAATACTTCGAGTCGCTTAGTGTGGCATTTACTGTTTCGTTTCCCGACAATGTGCCCAACATAAAAGTAAGTAATGTGCAGCGCCGTAACCTTTATCTGGTTACGCGTGAAGCCCTCAATAATTCGATGAAACATTCTGGCGGCAATAGCATTCAATTATCATTAGTAATTACGAAGAAAGAATTTTGTTTTTTAGTTACCGATAATGGAATTGGCATAATTACAACTGCAACTAAAGCCGGGCACAATGGCATAAGGAATATGAAAAAAAGGATGGAAGATATTGGTGGTACCATAGAGTGGATAAGGGAAGCCAATGGAACAACCGTTCGTTATTGCGTGAATATTTAAATGGTACTACTACTTTTCTAACCATCTAAAGTTGCCCTTCTTCACTAATTTCAAGCCAAAGTCAGATAGCAATGCCCATATGGGTTCGTTTACCTCCTATTCTTTTGGAATACTACTACTATCTATTTCACATCTTTCTTTCGCTTTTACAAGTTTAGTTTCACCAATGAATTTTAAATCATAACGACTATGAAACTTAAACTACTTTTTTCTGTTCTATCAGTGATTGGTATGGGCTTAGCCCAAGCACAATTAAACATTGGTAGCCTAACTCATCTCAAAGTGTATCAATCAAAAATTTACTTAGCTGGCACTACTGGCATTGCTTGCATGAGCTCACCAAAAGATGTGGAGTGGCAACTTACTCTACCCGCTGCAGACAACAGGTTGCTGGAAGCAGATGAAAATGGTGTTGCCTACGTAACCTACGATTATGACGGCATCGATAAGAAAGGTGGCTTTTGGTTAAATCGTTTAGGCGATGTGAAGTCTTTCAGCAATGCACAAATAGGTAGTGTATCCGCTGCCGGGAAGTTGTTGTGGAGTCATGAAAGTAGTGTGCAGTCAAAACAATCCGTACCGGCTATTGATAAAACAATTATCGCGGTGTTAAGATCCAATACAATGAGTATTTGTGATCGTGCATCAGGAAAGGAAATAGCCGTGGTAGAGGTATGCACCAACAATGGTTTAATAAAAGGCATGGTAAGCCAGCTTACACCTAACCAACCCGTCTTACACAATGGCTTTATCTATTCCTGTGCATTTAATATGCTTAAGAAAACAGATTACACAGGCAAAATAATAGAGGACACAAAAAGCTTTGGAATGATGAAGCTATTTGAGTGCATCACCTACGGGCCGGCAATGGTTAAAGATGTAATGGTATTTGGTAACATTGCCAGCGGCGACACCAAAAGCCGGGTATTTGCTGCCAATGAAAATCTAAAAGATGAGTGGAGCGATTTTATAGATAAAGAAAGCGGGTCAGGTAGCATGTTTGTAAGTGGAGAGGTGGTTTATATTTCTACAAACTTTGTATTAGCCGCCTACAGCAATAAAGGCAAAAACATTTGGACAAATGATGAAGTTAGATTGTCAGTAATGAGAGGCCTGCGCTACCATAGCACATTTGGTGTGCGTAAAACCTCGAACAACTACTTAAGTGCCGACAATAATTTTGTTTACCTGGCCAGCCAAAAGAAAGTGGGAAAAAAAGAAAAAGGAAGAGATAATGTAACCATTTTCGACACAAAGAAAGGTAAGGAAGTATCAGTGATTGAGCTGGATACCGACGAATTGTTAATTGATATGCAGCTATGGAACAACAGCATATTGCTAATTACCAATAATGGTTTAAAACAATTAAGTAAACCAGCTTAATTGCTTTTAAATCGGTACTCAATTTCGAAAGCAAAACTGAGGAGCTCGTTTTAATCATCTTTGCATTTCGATCTTTTTGATACCTAAACATGCTCAAAAAAAATTAGAGTTGGTTGGCAAATTGTGCCAACCAATTGTGCCATCCAATTTTTACAAACGGGTTAGCATTACCTTCAACACATTATGACTCCTATAGTAATCGTAGAAGACGATGAGAAGATACGGAACTACCTGTCCGCGCTTATTGCTGGTTCGGGTGCTTTCGATCTGCAGGCAAGTTTTGCTTCGGCAGAAGAAGCTATCGAATATTTTGAAAAAGGGATGGGAGAGACAATCGAACTGGTGCTTACCGATATACAGTTGCCGGGCAAATCCGGGATTGAATTTATCGCGTGGCTAAAGCCCGTGCGCCCCGATATTCAGTTTATGGTGTTGAGCGCCTACGACGAAACGGATAAAGTTTTCAAAGCTTTAAAAGCCGGAGCTACGGGTTATATTTTAAAGAATACTGAAGCTGCAAAATTGATAGATGCGCTAAAAGATTTGCGTAATGGTGGCAGCCCGATGAGTAACTCAATTGCACGGAAAGTGGTGAATGTTTTTCAACAGGAAGTAAAGTACCGCGATGCAAAGGAAGACCTATCTGACCGCGAGAAAGAAGTGCTGCATTGGCTTGCAAAGGGTTTTGCTTACAAAGAAATTGCGGAGAAATTATTTATTTCGGTAGAAACGGTTCGCACACACATCCGAAATATTTACGAGAAGTTACATGCTGGAAATAAGGCCGAGGCGCTTCGAAAAGCGGGCCTTGGATAACAAAAGACGAAAATGTAAGCTTTTAAGTTTTAATTCTTAATCTAGGCAACAGCCGGTGTTTGGCTGGAGGATTAGCAAGCTTATAGCACAGGCCATACCATCTAACTAACAAGTAAGATTCAGCAAAAGGTGTTGGGAATGTAAATATTATAACTTAGCTTAACTTCTTACTCAACCAAAATCAACAACATGAAAAAATTCGTTCTGATTCTTTGCGGCACTGCAATGCTTGCATCCTGCGACAACACGGCAAATGTAAAATCTGCTGAAGCCAGCTTTCTTAACACAGACTGGAATCAACAAAATTTGAAAGGCCAGGTAAAATCAATCTCTGAAACAACCACAACCATCGACAGTACAGGGAAGGAAAAAACCGATTCACTAACAAACATTTCCAACTTTGATGAAAAAGGCTACATGAAAAGTTCGCTTACTAAAAACGGAGAAGGCAAAGTAACTGCTGAGCAGTTTGTAACCCATGATTCCATGGGTAACATGCTAGAATATGTTTCCAATAAGAACGGAAAGTTAGTGAGCCGGCTGGTAACGGAATTAGACAAAGAAGGTAAATATATAGGCGGCAAAAGCTTCGACTCAACCGATAAGCAAGATGGGTATTACAAAGATCTTAAGCAGAACGAATACGGGATGGTGTATGCGGGCACACAGTACGACATGAACAACAAGGTTAAAGCAACGTGGAGCCAACAGTATGAGAAAAACCATTTCCTTGGAGGAAAAAGCACTGACAGTACCGGCAAAGTAACTTATGAAGGCACCGCAAAAGTGAATGAAAATGGAGACATGTCAGAGGAAGCATACACCTCCGTTGAAAATGGAAAATCGAAATCGGAAAAAGCAATTTTCAAGTACGACAGCTTCGACGAGAAAGGCAATTGGACCCAACGTACCAAGTTGAATGAAAAAGGCAAACCCGTACAAGTATTAAAAAGAACAATCTCTTATCATAACTAAGATTGGCAGCTTATATGCCTAAACTAGCAATAGTCATTCGGTTCAAAAGACAAATTTGTTTGCATGATTTGAGACTGCAGTTTCTCCTCCAGCTTGCTAAAGTGCTGGCAAAGGAGAAGCTGCTTTTTTATTCCCACCTAAAAAATTTATCCGCTAAATTTTTATCCATACTGATCAGAGCATGGCCCAAAAACAGTTCCTGTATTGTTGCTATTTGCACAGAAAAAAAACACAGCCAAAGTGGCTGTGCTTTTTTTTAAAGACTTTTTTTTCGATTACCACAAATTACGTGGGCACCAATCGCCGAACCTGTTGCCAAGTAAAAAACCAACTACAATTTCATGCGTGCCGCGGCTCACTGTATTTATTCTGGAGGTAGTAAAATCGTGAGCATATCCAATGTTAAACGTGCTGTTTACATTTAAACCCAACATACCTGAAAATCCATCCTGGTGGCGATAGCTAGCACCAACCCACATAAAATCGCGGTATTGTAATTTGGCATTTACATCTATCCCGATCGGTAGTGGATTTATATAACGAACCGTAACAGAAGGAAGGAAACTAAAGTCATCGCTTAAAAACATTCTATAACCGCCTTGTAAAAATAGGTGTGGAACAATCTTACCTTCCGTAAGCCTAACGGTATCTTCTGCAAACCGCAACTTAGACGGAATAATGTTTTGTGCTGCCAGTCCTAGAAAATAATCAGAGGAATACATCCAAACTCCAGCACTAACATCGGGACGAAGCTTGTTTAAATATCCTGATCCTGCTACCGATGCATCAACTGGGTTTGCCGCGCCAAAATCTAACTTACCGGCATTCAAACTCAAGTTTTGAACACCGGCCGAAACGCCCATCGACAAACTTGTCTGTTCAGAAATTCCAAGGTGATATGCATAAGTTCCATAAGCAGCAAAACGGTTAAGTGGCCCAGTTCGATCGTTAATCATCGTAAAACCAATACCATGATGGGGTTCAGCTTTTGTGTAACTCTGCCAATAGGCTTTACCTCTCGGATTTTCGTTTGAGGGAGAAACGGTTGTAGGATTAACTCTATCCACGTCACTTTTGTTTAATGGGGCGTGAATGGTTAAGTAGGTGGTAACCGGCGCGCCTTCTAAACCAACCCATTGAAGTCGGTGACTTATTTTTACATCCGTGTAGTTTTCAATCCCTGCTACTGCAGGATTAATAATAAAATTGTTCAAAATATACTGGGTGTAATGCGGACGCTGCTGGGCAAACGTAGCTCCGACAATTAACAACGTGGCAACAGCTAAGAGAACTTTTCTTTTCATTGGCTAAAATTAGGGGGAATATTATTAAAGTAACTTTTTTAGCAGAGTACAAACCAGCTGTAAGAAAATTTTCTACTCAATCGTTTGCAGAACATTTTTGGTCGGCAGACATATTTTTCAATTCAGCAACAGATTTTTTCAGCCAGCATCTATATCAGCTCTACCGCAAAATGGTAACTGATCCTGAATATTTGTTCCGCCCATTTTTAGGATTGATGATATAGTAATAAGTACCAACCGGAAGTATTTTACCGTTAAATGTTCCATCCCACTGTTTTTTATATCCGTAACTGATATGCACTTGCTGTCCATACCGATCAAAGACTTCTACAGTGGCCCCTGGATAATTTTCCAGGTATTGAATATTCCATGTATCATTTACATTATCGCCGTTAGGGGAAAATGCGTTTGGAATACCAAGTGACTTCAGCAATTTTACAAATACCTGGTCAGAAGTTTTACATCCACCCGTACCGGTTGCTATAATGGTGTAGGTTATATCAGCAAGAGGCCTTGTTACTGCATTCTTCACCGTATCCTTTAGTAAATAATTCGAGGGTGTCCATAAGTAAGACAATCCATTACCGGTAATCTGTGGTTGCAGTACGAGATCATCTCCTTCCAACACAAATAAATCAGGGCCGGCATTTACAACAGGATAGGGATGAATAGTGATTTGTTTTGTAGCAGTATCACTTACACAACCCTGCTGGTTTACAACATATAGGCTGGCATTGTAGGTACGTGCAGCCGCATATTTCCATGATGTATTGCGAAGGTTATTTGTTCCGCCGTCGCCAAAGCGCCAGAACCACTGGGTTGCTGGTCCCGATAATCCATTACTCTGATCTGTGAAATTAATAGAACCACCGAGGCAGGTATCTGTTGGCGAAAAAGTGAAATCAGCTTTGGGCTGAGGGTAAACGGTGGTTAATTGCTGGGACAATGAATCCTTACATCCGAACACTGATGTAACTTTTAGTTGTACTGTATAAGGACCGAGAGCAGCATAATTGTGAACTGGATTTTTTATGATAGAAACTGATGGATCAGCCGGATCACCAAAATCCCACATATAACTGAATTGTGTCTCAGTATTATCAGCAATAGTAGAAAGATCTGTGAAGTTTGCTACACCTGCGGGCAAACATACCGCGGGTAGATTAAATGAAACCTGGGGTTTTGGATGAATCATTATTGCTTTAGGCAATACCACACTTTTACATCCGCTATCTGTAACTACCTGGAGTGAAACATTGTAAACACCGCTGGTACTAACTGTTTTTGTAAACGGATTTGCGTCGGTACGGTTATCTGGGATGCCTGCAAAAATCCAGTTCCATTGTGTTATGTTACTGTAATTAGCTAAAGAAGAATCTCTAAAAGTGATTGCTGTTCCAATACAGGTAGGATCATCAAAATTCCATTTGGCAGTGGGCGAAGGCCAAACGGTTATTGATTTTTCAGCTGAGTCTTTACAGCCGGTATTAGAGGTATACACATAACGGATGGAATGATTATTTACACCTGCGGTTGCCGGTATAAATAATCCAGAGGTTGAAACACCAGTACCGCTAAAAATTCCTGATCCCGTTACTCCACCATTTGTTGGTATAGCAACTTGCCTTGGGTTAGCATCAAAACAAATTCCTGGAATGGTGGAAAAGGTTACCAGTGGACTTGCTTCCACGGTTATAGACTTCATTTTTTCGTTGACGCAGGTACCACCTGAAAATGCCCTTACTTTAATTTGGTAGGTTTTACGAACCTGCAGAGCTGGATAATCATGAGTATATTCTTTATCAAACGCAGTGAAAACATCGGCCTGAACAACAGTTGGTGCACTCAAATTATCCCAAATGATTTCGAGGCGGGTGACAGACCCAAAATCGACGACGGATTTATTTTTAATTTTTACGCTGGTATTGCTACATAATTTATTGGAGTCGACCACTTCAAATTGGGCGGTGGGCACTGCCCCATTAACCACAAAAGGTTTTACTACAGTAGCCACACAGTTGTTATTCGATCTTACTGTCAGGCTTACATTATAAACACCGGAAGCTGAATATTTGTGTTGAGGGTTTTTTACAGAAGATGTATTCGGATTTGAAACGTTGGCATTTGGATCGTTGAAATTCCAAGCGTAGGTAAACAAATTTGATGTGCCGTCTGAAATAAAGCTACTATCTGTAAATAGCGCAAATGCATCACTTAAGCAAACTACCGGCAAAATGAAATTAACGCGTGGTTGAGGAGATATGGTGATCGTTTTAGCAAGTGTATCACTTTTGCAGCCTTTATCATTTTGTACTGCCAGTTTAATAGTGTAAAAGCCAACAGGATATTGTTTAGTAAATGGCGTGCTGGATGTTGAGGTAGTACTATCTCCCAAATCCCAAAACCAAGCGGCAAGTGTACCGGAATTGGCAACAGATTGGCTGGTTAATAAAACGGGCAACGAGTCACAATTAGGGGTTGAGATAGTAAAGGCGGCCGTAGGTAGATTGTGGACGACAATAGACTTCTGCGCTGTATCAGAAATGCAACCCGAAGCTGACTTAATGTATAACTTAACTATGTAAGTGCCTCCAATCGCAAATTTCTTTTTAGGATTTTGCAGATTACTGGTGGTGCCGTCCCCGAAATCCCAAAACCACTGAGCTACAGTGTTATTCTGCGCAGTACTTGCATCTGTAAACTGCATACTATCACTCACACACATTTCGCCGGGTGCATTGGTAAACACTGCCTTTGGCTGCGCAAAAATGTTTGAAAAGACTATAGTTGAGTCTTTGACACAACCAAACGCCGAGGTGGCTTGCAATTGGACACTGTATGGGCCAGGCGCCGTGTACACATGTACAGGTGTAGCCTGGGTAGACGTGCCCCCATCTCCAAAAGTCCAAACAAACGTGAGGGCACTGCCGTCTGGCGATGTACTTAAATTTTGGAATTGAGCAACACCTGAAGGCAGACACACGCCCGGTAGATTGAAACCAACTATTGGCAGCGTATTTATTGTAATTGTTTTAGTTGTAATAACGCTTTTACATCCTGTGTTAGATTCAACTTGCAAATTGACAGTGTAGTTGCCTGGACTTGCATAACTTTGCGGAGGCGCTAAATTGTTGGTGGCAACAATAACATTTCCGTTCCCAAAATTCCAATACCATTTTACAATAGTGCCTGAGACAATTAAAGAGGTGTCAGTAAATGTAATTGGACTTCCCGGGCACATTGTTCCAGCTACTTTAAAATCAGCTATTGGTTTAGAAGAAATTAGAACGGATTTAATCGTGTCTGCAACGCACCCAATGTCAGATATCGCCCTTAGCGAAACATTAAAACTTCCCGCTGTTTGATATAGCTTAGTTGGATTTTTTATGGTGTCAATAGTGTTGTCGCCAAATTTCCACTGCCATTTTACCACAGCCCTACCAAACCCGTTAGAAGAATCGCTAAACTTTAAACTATCCGTTAGGCAGCCAGTATGGGTGTAGGAAAAATTAGCAACAGGTGATCCAAACACTTCTACATCATAGCTAATCTCTTGCAATCCGGTACAGCCATCAGGCGAAGGGTTATTTGCAAGCACCTTAACAGCGTAGGTTCCAGTATTTGTAAAACTATACGTGCCGTTGAGTTTATACAAATAAAGTGTGCGCCCATCTCGGACAAATGAACTATCGGGCAGTGGGGCGTTGTTTACCACTTGCGCGTTGGGAGTAAGACTGGGATTATTATTGAAGTCCCAGGTTAAACTCGTAGCTTGATAAGGTAAAGTAATCGAAAAATTGAAAGGAGTATTCTTGCAGGTTGCGGGGAAATTGACCGAAGCAAATTGATTTTGGAGCGTAACATACTGGTATAAGTCTCTCACATTGGTTCCACCATTGTACCCATAAGATTCTACATTACCATAGCCATAAACAATGGCTGAAAAACTAGTATCTGCTGTAATTCTATGTACTGGATTTACCGCTGAAGAAGTTGTCACATCCCGTTGAAGATAAGAATAGTTTGTTCCCGGTATGTCAACAAACGAACCAACCGGAACCGCTGCATTGTCAACACGAACACTTGATTTGTAATTCTTGTCAATTATCAAATTTACATAGTGCAAAGTAACCTGTGTTTGCCCGGATGGTACATAGTTTTGATGTGCAGAAAAGAAAGTTACATCATTCAATGTCTGCTCAATCGGATTAAGTAGTACCATTTCAGGGTCCGCCAAACAAGTTGATGCAGGTGTGCCACCGGTAGAACAACCGGTCTTACATGTTTGAGAAACAATATACTGGCAAACAGAAATGGGCTTATCCGCTTCAATGTAAACAGGAAAAGGAGTTTTAATTGTATAAAATTTGCCCGTTGTATTGTAGTTCGTTGCATTCAATGGGAAATTTGCACCCTGCAATTTAGCAGTCACTACAGTTGTCGGGTCAGACACGTAGATCCGATAGATATCATAAGGTCTGTTGATGAATGGAGCGGTAATGAATTTTTTTCCCCAGGTACGTAAAGGAAATAATTGCTGGTAAAGATTATCCCCTCCCGATGCATTGGTACAATCGAAACCCGACCAGGTGGTTGCTGAAAAAACCGCAATCGGTTTACAGCCTGCGGTGCCATTGGAAACAGATTTAATGCGGGTACCAGAAATATCTCCATTTAAAAGTCCCTGAAACTGGTACACATCGCCAATTGCAGGCAACGTAACTTGGAAAGTAGTGTTCGCCGGCCTTCCACCACGTCCGGCAATGGTTGGAGTTACTTCTATGACCGTTCCGGGTTGCGTGGCTACTACAGCTATTTCGCCATAGGAAGCAGAACCACCCATGTTTTCGTGGCTAGGTGCAATATATTCTGTGCCTAAAACAGGCGTTGGAAGCGCTAATGTCGCGGCAGAGCGTGCTGAACGGATGATGTGTGTGTAAACTACCACCGGTTTATCGGATGTAATACGAATAGCAGCATTAGTTTTTACATCATCTGGCAGTGAAAGATACACATAACTGTTACTGGCATCGATGGTACCGCTTGATCCAATGAATTTCCGCGTAACCTGGTTTGCTGTTACCGTGAAGGGAATTGTTGCAGTTGGCCCAACCTGAATAGTTCCAGACGCATTTACATCCGAGGTAATGTAAATTCCCATGACTGAACTCGTACCATCGATGTGAGCTGGATATGCTATGAAAAAATCTTTGCCTTTATTGGAAAAATCCTGTGAACTAACTGATGAGATTACAGAAAGGAGAATAGCTGAAAGCAAAAATCTGATCATAAAAAGTAAGGGCTTTGGAAACGCAATTTAATGTAAATACACACTTTAATGTGGCAGCTTACAATAAATAGATAATGATAGCGTTGCGTGAACAAACGTTGCCTTGCCTAGCTTCTTATTTGCAATAAATTTCTTGCATTAGGTCCTTCACAAAAAAGAAGGTCGACAATACTTAAGTTAGGTTGGAACCCAAGCTTGTCTTGAAAAACTTGCTGATACCGGATCGGATTATCTAATGGCGGACTTTGCTGTGTTCGAGGGGAAAAGTAGCCTCGTAAATCACGACAATCTTTACAAAGTTCATCGGTTTCTTCCATAAGATTGATTTCCACATTAATCTTCAAAACCCTAAAAACCCACTTCAACGCATCTAGATTTCTAACTAATAAGGAAGTTTCCTCACTTTCCACTAAACTAACCAGGTCGGATATATAGTATTCGTAAAATGGCGCTTTCGCATAAGCGGACTGGACGCTTTTAATGTGACGCTTTTGCCAATCCCCCGTTTTGTCCACCTCTACGTTTTTTACCAAAGCCTTTTGCTCTCTACCTCCCTTTATAGGAATCGTTAATTGGATGGGATTGTTGCTTCCCGATATGGTGCATCGGTTTACAAAACTTCCCTTTTTAAATGGAGCCCATACAGCTATATTTATATATGAATAAAAGACTAACTCTTTTATATAATCAATACATGGAAAATATTGACTATCAACTAATAATGGCGAAAGACTGGTTGTGCTTGAATCAAATCTAAATAGATTTTTAGACATTGTAAATAAACATTATTTATCTGAATAATAATGTGTTTTTAAATATTAACAATACAATATAAAATATTGATTATTAATATTTTATAATAAAATATATTAAATATTAATTTTAGGGATGCTTTGGCTTTGCAAAATAGTTTTAATCCTTTTATATCCTAATAATTTGAGCACACTTCTTCGGTAAATATCGTCAAGTTTGAGCCTCAAAACAAAGATTGCCTATCTTGCCCGAAAAAAATGCGGACGCTATTTACGGCCCTCCTACTCAGCACTCTCCTGTTCACTTCTTGTAAGAAGCCACAGGGTTTCGACTATCGGGATCTGAAAAACTTTAGAGTTAGCAATTGGGGGCTTGACCGATCAACAATTTCTTTGGACCTGGTTTACTTCAATCCGAACGATTTTGGTGTTGACCTAAAAAAAGTGGATTGTGACATATATCTCGATAATACGTTTGTTGGGAAATTCTACCTGGACACCCTAATGCATATTGAGCGGCAGTCAGAGTTCACACTTCCTGCCAGTATGCAGGTCGATATGCGCAATATTTTCAAGAACTCGTTGAACGTCTTATTTAGCAAAGAAGTGCTGGTTGGGGCAAAAGGAACCACTCGTGTGGGAAAAGGCGGAATTTTTGTAAATGTACCCTTCAATTATGAGGGCCGCCACAAGGTTGATTTGTTTTGATGGATGACAGGCACTAAAAAAGCCACCTAAAGGGTGGCCTTATAACTTGAACTGAAATTTTCTATTTATAGCTAGGATTCATGTGGCAGGGCTTACCTTTTTTTGGGCCACCACCTTCTTCGTTTCGCTTACATGCTGGTGGCAGCGTTTTATAACTTTCGTCAGTAGCCTTCATTTCATCCGCATCAAATCCTGCATTGTTAAAAGAAGTCTTTATGTTGTTGGGATTTGTTCTATCCGGCCAGTACTGAACTCTCGTGGTGCCGCTTAGTAGATTAATGGTCATTTTTATTACTCCAGATTGGTTACCCTGAATTTCACGAGCCATGTAGTCTTCCAATCGTTTTTTGCACTCCCAACATCTAACATTAGGTGTGTTGATGGTTAGCCATTCAGGCTTTCGATTTTGTGCCAGGGATGTTGCACTTACTGTAATCACTGCAATTAAAAGCAGGAAGAGTTTTTTCATTTTTATTTCATTTTAAAGACTAACGCCGGTCCAATTTGCCGGATCATCTCGCCACTGCAATAATAAGTTTTCTGTGGTAGTTGGAATAAACCCTTTCTCCAACGCAATGTTAATTAAAGATTCGTAGTCCGTAAGTGATTCATACGGAACACCTGCCTCGGCCAGGTTATTTACTGCAGCATCAAACCCGTAGTTAAAGATAGAAACCATCCCGATCACCTCTAGTCCCTGTTGTTTTAATACATCTACTACCTGCAAACTACTTTTGCCAGTTGATATCAAATCTTCAATTACCACGACTTTCTGCCCTTTCTCAAAATGTCCCTCTATTTGATTGCCAAGTCCATGTTCCTTAGGTTTAGGCCTGACGTATATGTAGGGCAGTTTTAGTTGATCTGCTACCATTGCACCCCATGCAATTCCGGCGGTAGCAACTCCGGCTAGAACGTCAGCTTCCGGATATTTTTCAAAAACAACATTGCACATTTCACTCTTAATAAAATCTCGGGTGTACGGGAAAGAGAGCACTTTTCTGTTGTCGCAGTAGATCGGGCTCCTCCAACCGCTAGCCCAGGTGAAAGGTTGTTCTGGCCGAAGTTGAACTGCTCCAACCTGCAATAGTTTTTCAGCTACAGCTTTTTTATTGGTCATGCCGCGAAGATAGGTGTTGGCTTAACAGGTAAAACAAAAGTTGTTTCTTTGCCGACAAACGGAAATACATGGCGGAACTAATTATAGCTGCTGGCGGAATTGTTGAAAATGAACATGGAGAAATTTTGTTCCAGTTGCGTAGAGGAAAATGGGATTTACCAAAAGGTAAATTAGACGATGGAGAAACGATTGAAGCGTGTGCAGTTCGAGAGGTGGAGGAGGAAACGGGTCTCACTAACATTGAACTTGGAGAATTGATTGATATAACAACGCATTTTTACATTGAGCACAACAAAGAAATCGAGAAAGAAACCCATTGGTTTGCAATGAAAGTGATGGGAGAACAAAAGCTCGTTCCGCAATTGGCCGAAGACATTACAGAATTGAAATGGGTAAGGGAACATGAAATGCAGCCTTACCTTTCAAACACTTTTTCAAATATCATAGAGATAGTTGAAAAATATTTCGACGATAACAACCAGGTAAATTAATCGCAAGGGGTATTATTTGTCCTCCTCACCTGGAGCAGTTTCAGTCTTCTTAAGCACAGCCACTGTCAACCTGCTTATGCATATCAGCTTGTCTATTTCCGAATAAATCTTTATGTCCCAAACATGAGTTGTACGGCCTATGTGTATTGGCATGGCGATCCCTGTTACAAGTCCGCTCCTTACGCTTCGGATGTGGTTTGCGTTTATCTCAAGACCAACCACCATAAACTTGGATGAGTCTATCACCAGGGCGGATCCTACACTGCCGAGCGTTTCAGCAAGTACGGCAGAGGCTCCACCATGTAACAAACCATAGGGTTGATGTGTACGTTCATCAACCGGCATGGTAGCTTTCAAAAAATTGTGGCCTATCTCAGTAAACTCAATACCTATATGAGCACCTAATGTGTTTTTGCCCCAATGACCGAAATCATCCAGAGATGTGCTCTTGTTAAACCAAATAGGGTCTGCGGATTTGTCGGGTAACAGGGCTGACATTAGTGCGAATAATTTTTATGTGCTTCTTTAGCATTCGTTTTAATGCTTGTCAGCACTACGTTGGGAAGAAACTGTGTTACATCGCCTCCGTTTCTAATCACGTCACGTACCAGAGTAGAAGCAACTGAAGTATACTGTGGCAAGCAGGTGAGGAAGATTGTTTCGACCAATGGGTCGAGGCTCCGATTCATATCAGCAATGGCTTTTTCATACTCAAAATCGCTTACATAGCGGATGCCCCGCAATATATAATTCGCATCAATACGTTTGCAACAATCTGCTGTTAAGCCTTCATATACCAATGCATCTACCCTTGGCTCATCTTTATAAATTTCTTTAATCCAATTCAACCGTTCTTCCTCAGAAAACATTGGAGCCTTGTTGGCATTTCGTCCGATGCCGATGTACAGCTTATCAAATAAGTTAAGTGAACGATTGATAATATCTACGTGGCCTAAAGTAATCGGATCAAACGTACCAGGAAATAAGCAAATTCTCATGATTGCAGATTGATGAGTTTTCAGGTCTAATTATAAAACCCCAGTTTTCAATATAATAAACAAATACAGAAGCTAGTTCTCGCGGTCAGCGAGCAAATACAAAACGGCCATCCGGACTGCAACACCGTTTTCTACCTGTTTTAAAATAATGCTTTCACGTCCGTCGGCCACATCGCTATCCAGTTCTACTCCGCGATTAATGGGCCCAGGGTGCATGATGATTATCGTTTTTCCCAAACCATCCAGCATTTTTCGAGAGATGCCATAGGCCAGGTTGTATTCACGAAGGGAAGAAAACAACGGTTGATTTTGCCGCTCCAATTGTATGCGTAATACGTTTGCTACATCACACCATTGCAATGCTTCCTTTACATTATAAGTGACGTTGACACCAAGCGCTTCTCTTATATAAATTGGTATTAGAGTTGGTGGACCTGCAACTGTTACTTCAGCGCCCATTTTTGTAAGTAAGTAGATGTTGCTCAATGCTACCCTGCTGTGCATGATATCGCCGATAATCGCCACCTTTTTCCCTTTCAATCCGCCAGTGGCTTCTTCAATACTTAATGCATCGAGTAGTGCTTGTGTCGGATGTTCATTAATACCGTCGCCTGCATTTACAATGGCAGCAGGTATATGCTGTGCCAAAAAATGAGGAGCGCCACTTGCACTATGCCGCATTACTACCATGTCCACCTTCATACTTAAAATGTTGTTGACAGTATCTAACATCGTTTCGCCTTTAGAAACAGAAGATGAACTGGTAGTAAAATTCAATGTATCAGCGCTTAACCGCTTTTCTGCCAATTCGAACGATATTCGGGTTCGGGTAGAGTTTTCAAAAAAAAGATTAACGATCGTAACATCGCGCAGCGAAGGAACTTTCTTAATCGGTCTTTGTAAAACTTCTTTAAACTGTTTGGCGGTATCAAGAATAAGTCGAATATCCTGAGGCTGCAGATCTTTAATACCGAGTAAGTGGCGGGTAGATAATTTCATCTCAGGGGTCGAAGTTAGTGTTTAAAACTGCCGCAGAAAGTGTACATAAAAAAAATTTTAGATTGATTTTTACAGCCTATTCCGTAATGATCACTTCTGTTTTTTCATCTCTCTCCTTCCAAAGCACTTTTACTTTCTCGGTAATTAAAGCATCAATCACTTTACCGACATAATCTGGTTGAATGGGCAACTGGCGGCTAAATCTCCGATCAATTAAAACACATAATTCTACCTTAGAAGGGCGGCCAAAATCCAACAATGCATCCAATGCAGCGCGTATGGTTCTACCCGTGTACAATACATCATCAATCAGAATCACTTTTTTGTTTTCTATGCTAAATGGGATGTGCGTTTTGTTAGCCAGGTGTAACTCACGTCTCACATCGTCACGGTAAAATGTTATATCGAGTAAACCATAATTGATTTTTCTAGAGGGCAAATTTTTGTGCAATTCTGCCACCAGTTTGTCACTCACATAAATACCTCTTGGTTGCAGGCCGATGATGACAGTGTCTTCTAGCTCAAGATGATTCTCCAACACCTGGTGAGCTAGCCTTTGTATGGTTAATACTATCTGTTGTTCAGAAAGAATAGTTTTCAATCAACTTTAATTTGAGATAAAAATACAAGCATTACCTGTAATCAAATTAGCAATGTTCAGGCTAGCGACTTTGCCTAATTATAGCATTTAAGAAAAGGTAAGTTTTGCACCGCAATAAAGTGGCCAAGCCCCTTATGGAACAACTTTTAATTTTTTAATAAGCAATATAATCAACGCGATGCCGGATGCATAGAACGCCATCAGGCCAAAACCAGCCTGCATACCCCAGCGCTCCGCCAGTAAACCAATGAAGAGCGGACAAGTTAAAAAACCTACATATCCCAACATGGTGACAGAAACAATGGCATACGTGGGCAACATTTTTGTTGATTTGCCTGCTAGTCCGTAGACCATTGGAATGACAAGGGAACTGCCGGTTCCAACTAGTAAAAATCCAACGCTGGCACCTACGATACCTGCAAAGAATATTGAAATACCAAAACCAATACACATCAGTAATCCACTGGAAAATAGCATTGCATACGATCCAAAACGAGCAATCCATTTATCACCCACTAACCTACCGATGGTAAACATGGTGATGAAGCAACCATAACCGATCGTTACCCATTCTTTCTTTGCTTTTACAACCTTTTGAAAGTAGTTGATGCTCCAATCGAACATTGCACTTTCGCAACTCATGGAAAAGAAAGCAATGCAGCCAAGTAAGAGGAGAAAACGATCAGGTTTAACGAAAAGGGGTCGCCTTTCCTGTATTCTACTTATCGCGTTTTTATTTCTCTTGAAAAAATAAACCGCAGCTAAACCCAACAGGCTTATAATAATGTAGTGGATTGGTGGAGCAATGGATTGCGCAATCATTAATGCACCAATACCAACGCCGGCCAGACATGCCAGGCTCCAAATACCGTGAAATTTTGCAAGGATAGGACGTTCGAACAAGGGTTGTACTTCAACAGCGTTTGTATTGGCCGATATGCTAAAAAATGTACGCACGGCACCAAAGACAAAAAGCAGCGGAACCAACAACTGGACATAGCCTGCACTCGCCAGCAATGGTAGCATCAATAAATAGGCAATTGCACCAATGGTCATCACACGCCACGAAGAAAAACGTGCGATCACTGAACTTGTAAATGGAAGAAAGCAAACTAATCCTGTATTCGTTGATAATAACACCCAACCCAACTCTGCGTTCGTCAGCTGGAACTTGTCTTGCAAATCAGGTATTCGGGAAGTCCAGGAAGTGATTACAATACCGGAGATAAAGAAAAATGCACCCGTAGACCATCTCACTTTTTTCCTAACTGCTGTGGCTGATAAGTTCATGTAAAAAACAAATCGTGTATAAAAAATCAAGCCCTAACAAAGGGCTTGATGACAATACGTGATGTTTACCTAAAACCAAACTGATCTGCCGGATTTTGCCGAAACATTCATCTAAGCACACCGTTAAGTGCAATTATGCTTCTTGTAAAAAAGGGTAACGATAATCCACCGCGGGATTAAAAGTCTCCTTAACCGTACGGGCACTTAACCAACGATACAGGTTAATCATACTTCCGGCCTTATCGTTTGTACCACTTGCACGACCGCCGCCAAATGGTTGCTGTCCAACTACCGCACCTGTAGGTTTATCATTTATGTAAAAATTGCCCGCCGCATGTTTCAATTTATGCGATGCTAATTCAATGGCTGCTCTATCCTGCGATAGCACTGCACCAGTGAGTGCATAGGGAGACGTTGTATCAATCACCTCTAAAATCTCTTCGTAACGATCTGCATCATACACATACAGCGTTAGTACTGGTCCAAAAATTTCTTCGCACATGGTAATATACCGCGGATCTTTTGCCTCTATAACGGTTGGTTCAATGAAATAGCCTTCTGTCTTATCACACTTGCCGCCTACCAATAGTTTCGCTTTGCGCTCTCCTTTCAGGTTGTCTATATACTGTTTGATTTTATCAAAACTCTTTTCATCAATCACTGCATTTACAAAGTTTGAGAAATCTTCCACGCTTCCCATCTTCATGCTTTTTACTTGTGCAACTAACTTTTCTTTTACCTCTTCAGCCATATTACTTGGGATGTAAGCGCGGGACGCTGCACTACACTTCTGACCCTGGTATTCAAAAGCACCGCGGGCTAATGCAGTTACTACAGCATCTACATCGGCACTCTTGTGCGCCAAAACAAAATCTTTACCGCCCGTCTCTCCTACTATACGCGGATAACCTTTGTAGCGCGGTATGTTCTCACCTATTGTCTTCCACATATTATTGAATACGCCTGTAGAGCCGGTAAAATGAACCCCGGCAAACTCAGGGTGCGAAAAACAAGCTTTACCAATGGTTGGCCCATCTACATACACCAGGTTGATTACACCATCCGGCAATCCGGCCTCTCTAAACACACGCATGATCATTTGCGCTGCAAACACTTGGGTGTTGGCGGGTTTCCATACTACTACATTTCCGCACATGGCTGCACTGGAAGGTAAATTGCCGGCGATGGCCGTAAAGTTGAAAGGCGTTACTGCTAGAACAAAACCTTCCAATGAACGCCATTCTGTGCGGTTGTGCATACCCGGGCTAGAGATGGGTTGTTGCTTATAAATCTCCGTTAGGAAGTAAACATTGAATCGCAAGAAATCGATCAGCTCACATGCGCTATCAATCTCGGCCTGGTATGCGTTTTTGCTTTGACCAAGCATGGTGCATGCATTGATGTAAGGGCGATATTTTGTAGCGAACAGATCAGCAGCTTTTAAAAAGATGTGTGCACGACTCTCCCAACTCATATTGCTCCAATCTTCCTTTGCACGAAGTGCGGCATCAATGGCCATACGTGCGTGCTTTTCTTCACCTGCATGAAAATAGCCAAGCGTATGAGCAATCTCATGTGGCGGATGCATGGCAACTCTATTGCCCGTCTTTACCAACTTGTTGCCAATGTACATTGGAACATCTATCGGCTTCTTCTTCAGCTCAACCAATGCCTTCTTCAAGGCAGCACGCTCCGGACTTCCCGGTGCATATTGCAATACGGGTTCGTTCACTGGTATTGGGTAACTGAAATATCCATTATTCATAATGAGTGGTGGTTTTAAAATGGGCCGCAAAATAATCAATTATCACTTGTTCAGAGGCGATTAAGTTCACGCCGTTTTGCTGCAAGATGCAGTTTATAGGGGAAATTTAGGTCGGCCGTTCGATTACATCAATTGGAAGCTTTGAACAGGCAAATGATTCATTCTAAAAATTATCACGTAATAGTGTGATAAAGTCGATTATCACGCAATAATGTGATAATATTCTTTCATCACGATCTCAACCGTAGATAAACTGTACCTGCAAGCATTGCAACACCAAAGCTGGCTAATGTTCCTATCAAAATGTATTCAGTGAGTTTTCTGTCTTTGGCCTCTTTTAAATCACCAAAGCGAAATACTGATTTTGCAGTAATAAGAAAAGCAATGCCGCCCAAATAACCTGTAACCACGAAAGCGAATACAAATAAGCGTTCGCAGATGCCAATGTATTTTCCGGCACTTTGTAGTGAGTCGTCCGTTTTATCGCCGGTAAAAGGTGCCCATTTAGAAATGAAAGTTTTGATGGCAAATGAACAGGGATTACAGAGAAATAAGATCAATGCAATTGCCAGCCACCCATTTGGCGAGATGAAAATTGATGGAGCACTATACCAAACCCATATAGCCAACAAAGACGCAAGGTGAAGTAATTGATCTACGAAGAACCAGGCTCTTTTTGTTGCGTTTGTCTGGAACACCAACTTGCTGGCATCAATCAAAAAATGAACTATAGCAATGACCAAGGCCCACTTCCAAAAAGAAAGTTCATAAACCAATAACCATGCAAGTGCACCATGTAGTAAGCAATGAACGTACAGTTGCCAGGCAGCTAACTTCTTCTGCTCTTTGGCCTCAACCCATGCACCGGGCTGAAGAAAAAAGTCGCCTGCAAAATGTGCGATCAATAATTGAGGTAACACCGTCATAAAAGCTTGTTTAGTTTACTTACATACATCGCATTCAATTCCAATAGCAGATCGTAGTTAGCGCGTTTCAATCGATTACTAACTGCATTTTGTTTTATACCTATTTTCTTGCCAAGTGCTTCCTGCGATTGCTCTGGATTTGTGATGGCCAGCCATACCACTTCAGCAGTGTTAGCTGTCCAGTTTTTCATAGCCGCCTGGGTAAACTTTAGGTACAAGTTCATTTCAGCATCCAATTCAGGCCAAGGGGTTTTTATTGCCAGGTCTTGCCTCGCCTTTGCAAGTTGTTCAAACTGCTCTCCGGAGTGAATAAAAGCCTGGCCATTGCACTGCGTGATTTTCCTTGCCTCGTGTGATATTTCACCAATGCCGATGGACATTCTTACATCGGCACCCTGCATACTCATGATGGCAGTTTTAATAGAGGTGGCGGCGATAAATGCTTGCAGAGGATCATTTACCCTTAACTGAAAACTATCTCCACTAAAGACTTCCCAATATTTTGGCGCAGCACCGTAACGTTTCAATTCACTTTTTAGCCGGGTCAACCATTTAGTGGTTTCTATTTTGCGAGAGTTCTTTATATCGCCGGTGATCACACTAATCATAAAAACTATAGTTTTTGCCAAAGTATCACATTATAACGTGATAATCAAGAATATCACACAATAACGTGATAATTTGGAAATTAAGGTAGAAACTTCATCATTTCAGACGAGGCCACCGGAAAGCAAAACAGGTTTGTTTTATTTGCTCTCCAGGATAAAAGTTACCAGGAAATAAAAATCCTTTCTACGTATCAAATGCCACACAAGCAAAAGTTTCGTTTGTTTTGCAGGCAATGAATAACTGGCAATTACTACAACACGGTTCAGCACTTGTGATGGATGGGTATCGCCAGTCGGCTTTAATAAACCGATTTTTAAAACCGCTTTTTTTCAAGCACACTACCCAGTTAAACTACCAGCTATCAAAATCTGAGGAAAAGAAAATCCTGTTTTATTATCCTATGTACACGGTACTTGCGTGTGCGCAAATGTATGTATCGCTAAAAGGAAGAAAGCTCTCGTTAGATGAAACCAAGCGCCTGACACTTGTGGGCGCAATGGCCACTATTTGCGATGATTTGATTGACGAAAATGGTTGGACCAAAGAACAAGTATTCTCGCTACTCTCTTCAGATTTAAATGAGCGTGAACTTATTGATAAGGCAAAATTATTGGTAGCACTCAATAAAGAACTACAAGCACATTGGAAATTACCATCTAAATATTTGAGCCAATTAAACATTGCACTGGAGTGGCAGGCTACCTCCAATAAACAGCTTGACCCCACCATAACCCTAGAAGAAATAGTACATATCTGCCGCGAAAAAAATGGTCACACCTCATTAATGTTTGCCTCACTTTTAGATGAGGATTGGAGCGAAGCGGAGTTAGCTTTCATTTACCAATCTGCAATTGTGGGGCAGCTAACCAACGACAGTTTCGATATTTATTTTGATACACAAAATGGAATCAACACTTACTTCAATACCGCACCATCCATTAAGAAAGTAAAGGAATTCTTTCTAGCAGAATGCAGCAAACTTCACCAGTTGGTTTTATCTACTGACAACAAGCAATCGAATAAGATTGATACCATCAGAAGAATGAGTTTGCTTCATGGGTTTACACTTACTGCAATCGATCATTTACAACACACCGAAAGCGAACATGGCGCACCGGTACATTGGAAGAACACTCCACGCAAGCAAATGGTAACTGATATGTGGAAGAATTCTAATCGCTTTAAAACGCTTAGCAATATTAAAGCGTTAGCAAAATTGTATTAATTCAAAAGTCAAAAACAGAACGAAGAAAACTCGTTACAATTTTTGACTTTTGATTTTAGACTTTTGATTTATCTAACTCGCTTCTTCTTTTTGAAACATCAGGTAAGCTTTTATAAACCCATCTAAGTCTCCATCCATCACCGGTCCTACGTTACCTACTTCATAATCGGTGCGGTGGTCTTTTATCATTTTATAAGGATGGAACACATAGCTCCTGATTTGGCTGCCCCACTCTATTTTTTTCTTGGTAGCATTGTTGGCGTTTTGAATGGCTTCACGCTTACGCATCTCTTCTTCGTACAAACGGCTCTTCAGCATCGTCATCGCTTTCTCCCTGTTTTCACCCTGCGTTCTTGCTTGCTGGCATTCTACTATTATACCCGACGGTTTGTGGGTAAGTCGAACAGCCGTTTCTACCTTATTTACGTTCTGTCCGCCGGAACCTCCACTTCTGAAAAATGCCCACTCTACATCTGCAGGATTAACGGCTATTTCAATACTATCATCGATTAACGGGTAAACATAAATACTAGCAAACGAAGTGTGCCTGCGCGCATTACTATCAAATGGAGAGATACGAACCAGCCGGTGTACTCCACTTTCAGCTTTTAAAAACCCATAGGCAAACGGCCCTTCAAACTGAAGAGTCGCACTTTTAATCCCGGCTCCATCACCTTCCTGCAGGTCGAGCTCAGTTACTGTCCATCCTTGCTTTTCGCCATACATTCGGTACATACGCAAAAGCATTTCTGCCCAATCCTGGCTTTCCGTTCCACCGGCTCCGCTATTTATCTGCAGCACTGCCGGAAGTTCATCTTCGGGTTGATTGAGCGTGCTTTTAAACTCTGCCTCTTCTATAAAATTGGCCGCCGCAGTATGTGCTTCCTTTGCTTCCTCCTCTGAAGCCTCACCAGCTTTCCAAAACTCAAAAAGCACGGCAAAATCCTCCACAGATGACTCTACCTGTTGGAACAATTTTGTCCAATACTCATTTACTTTAATTTCTTTGAGGATGCCGGTTGCTCGATCATTGTTATCCCAAAAACCCGGCGACAGCGAAAGCTGTTTATCATTATCTATTTTGGCCTGACGATTATCGACGTCAAAGAAACCTCCTTAGAACTCCTACGCGGTCCCGCATCTCTTTAATTTGTTCCTGTGTCATAGCTCGCAAATGTAAGGCACGCAGATAACACTTCATGCTATAACGCAAATGTTATTAAAGAATCGTTGCCAGATCTGTATGAAAACATGATGCGATGAGATTAATCCCGGGCTTTAATTTTTACCGGGCGCAAAGATGGGTCTGCTAAAATTTGTTCATTTCCTTCAGGAACAATGAACAAATGTTAACCAGATCACGGGCATTACGCCTTGCAATAGGTAAATCGTTATAGGCATTTGCAGATACCACCCGAACAATAACGACCGATTGTGCCAACAGAGCCTCTACTTCCTTTTTGCTAATAAAATAATGGTGGAGGTATAAATTAGGAACACTTGATTCGTTCGATGGCAGCTGCACTCTTAAATCAAATTTGATGATATTACCATCGGCAAGAATAAACTGTAATCGATCATCTTCCGCAACTGCCCCGTTCTTTTTGCCATAACCAACGAACGTCAGGTAAATATTGTTTTTGTAGGCACGAAAAGCAATACCAAATCCATTACTAAAACCGCTCTTCAAACTCACAATCGATGTTTCAATATTGCGCTCTCCGGTAAAAGCATTGTAGTCACTTTGCACAATGCGTTGTGCCTGCACACGGCTGACCAATAGTGCCATCGACAGCGCCATCACAAGTATTGTCTTCCACTTCATCTTACTTTTTTTAGGACAAACTTTAAATAGCGAAGTTATCGTTCAGCCAGTTTTGTGCGCTGATGTTTACAAAGATTTTGGAGCTGAATGCTGGTTTATATCCAGAAGTTTTTGCTACATAAATTCATGTGAAATGAACAACTTAGTAATTGCAGAGCGTGTACATTTATTGTATGAAGCTATGTATTGCTCTATTGTTCATCTTCATCGGTTATACAGCTGCTTCGCAGGATTCGACGATAACTAAAAAAATTAAGCTAGGTCTATCGTATGTGAAAACCGTAGAAAAATGCTTTAATCCTTGCCTGTCAAATGTGTCTTTCATTAATGTACATGAAAATGAAAACACGAGTGTACAAGCCGCTGAAGCGTACCTGCGTATGTATGGAGGTAGGCTTGTTAAGTTGGAACATTCAGGTGAGCGCTACATTTCTTTTTGGTTGAAGAAAAAACGCTTTTTTATTGATCCCAATCGTATTTACACACGTACTGGTATTCTAGCCACTTTAAAAAAATTGTCAACCTATAATGCCGAAGCTGGTAAAGTTGTTCAGGGCTTTTCTACTCACCTGCTAAAAAAGTATGTAGATGGAAAAGATTTAGTAGTTGCACTGCATAACAATAGCGACTCAAACTATTCTATCCGGAGTTACCTGGCGGAGGGTGACGAAGCAACGAATGCTACTGATGTTTTTTTGAATGACGAGATGGACGAGGATGACTTCATTGTTACAACTGATTCATTGTTGTTTGAAAGTATCAAGCAACTGAACATCAACGTCGTTTTACAAGATAATAAGCGGGCTACTGATGATGGCTCTCTATCTATTTACGCTGCTAAAAAAGGGATCCCATATATCAATGTGGAAGCACAGCAAGGGCATTATGAAGAACAGTTGCGAATGCTGGAGGCATTGAAGGATCTGATTCAGTTAAAGGAGCCAAAAAATAAAACAACAAACGAGCCAATCGACAGCACACTGCAAAGGGTACAACTTCCTGCGAAGCAGCCATAAATAACGACTTATTAAAATGTAAGCAGGAGTTGAATTAGGTATTCAACGGAGCAATGACTTTCTTGCTTTGTGTTAATAAAATTATCAGCATTATGATGCCCGCAATAATCATAGTGCCCGAAATAAGTTCAGCCTGTGTTGGTGTAAAACCCAAAATGTGGTAGACAGTATTTACCCTTATTTTTTCAATCAGGAAGCGTTCGAGCCCATTAAGGATAAGGTAAATGGCGACCATAACGCCCGGTATTTTTATTCGCTTTCTGATCATCCATAGAAAACCAAATATTGCCAACGACATGAGTATTTCGTAAAAAGGAGTAGGATATACCGTATGCGGAAGTTGGCTGCAGTATTGCCCGACACAGCCAGGTATCGGTACGCCTTCACTCAACACATTGTTTGGATAATTATACGCCCATGCCCAATCTGGTATCCAGCTAAAAGGCTTTGGCTTCATGTTTATTATTCCCCAATCTCCATCGCCAGCTACCTGGCAACCTATGCGTCCTAAGCCATAGGCTAACATCATGGTAGGAGCAAATGCGTCGGCCACGTGAATGGGCTTCATATTATTACGAACACAGTAAATCCAAATAACAATAGTTGCGCAGATCAAACCGCCGTAAAATGTTAGACCGCTAAACGAAAGCAATGCACCAACTGGGTCCTTCCTCAGGTCATCTAAATTCTCGAGGTTATGAAAAATCTTTGCACCAAGAAAACCAAAAACGGCCGCATAAATTACAATGTCGCCCACCCGATCAGCAGGCCAAATGCGTACTATCCGCTCTTCAGGTTTTGCTAATTTTTCTTTGTTTTTTTCCCACCATTTCATAGCACCGAAAAGCAGCGCCAATACAATTCCAGCGGGCCAACTTCCTTCGGACGATAAGATATACGACTGCGTGTCAACAAGCGTATCCCTTTGTAAAAATGCACCGATAAGTTTGTACCCGAAAATGAAACCGATTACAGCGTTCACAAGCAACTCACTGATTGTTGCAGGTTTACCAACTACCACTTTTTCTTCTTTATAAGAAAGCAGTCCTTCCTTACTCTTACGCCTCAGTTCAAGGGTGAGGATAACCGCAGAAATAAGAAATGATATAGCTACAAAAAATCCAAATGAGTTAACCAGCTTCAAAGCCGTCCATTCTACACCAAAAAGATCTTTGAATGCGTAATATAAGTTAGGATACATCGGTTGAATTTCTGTTGGTAAAAGTGCAATGTTAATTAGAAAAAGTCAGAGAAGGATTCAGCATGAAAAAGTTGGCTTTTGCTTCCACTAATGCATGGCTCGATTTGGAGTCGAATAAATCCAATAAAAATGCCTCCTCCCTGGAAAGGGACGAGGCGATATTTACTAACCCATCCGTGGCAAAAACTACAACTGCCGGACAGAAAGTTTGACTGCTTGATTAACAATGAGCATCAAAAGCAGCGATAAGATTACTGGCAATCATTTGTGCTGGGCGACCTTCAATCTGGTGCCTTTCTACATAATGAACCAATTCACCATTTTTAAATAAAGCGATAGCCGGAGACGACGGTGGATAAGGCAATAAATGCTCACGCACTTTTCTCACCGCATCTGTATCGAAACCTGCAAAGCTGGTAGTAAGATTTTCTGGCTTTTTATTAGCATTGGCAACCGCCATCAAAACACCCGGACGAGCTGAACCTGCACTACATCCGCACACACTGTTTATCATTACGAGGGTGGTTCCGTCTTTGGTAATATACTCATCAGCCAATTCAGGCGTATTCAAATCTTCGAAGCCGTTTTCAGTCAATTCGGCTTTCATCGGTATAACTATTTCCTCTGGATACATGAATGGTTTATTTTATGGGCAAAAATAAGTGATTGGATAGTAGCTTAAGTATGATCGACTTTTTTTTACCAAATTCGCAGATTACACCGACCATTTCGGACAGTGTGTCGCTATTATTTATCTATAAGTGACATAAAGGCTGATTTTAAAGAGTTTTTTAGGGTCGGTACATCATTTGACTTTTCCCTGAAAAACAATTTTATATGTACACAACAAAGCAAAACTCAGCATCTAAATCCATCTCAAACGTATTTGATGAACTATTCAGTGCGTTTCCGGTTGCAGTTCAAAACCAGGGCATTTCAACAAAGGTTCCCGTCAATATTCATGAAGACGCGGAAGGATACCATTTGGAACTACAAGTACCTGGAAGATCAAAAGAAGAAATTTCCATTAAGCTCGACCAGAATTTACTAACCATTAGTGCTGACGCTCAAGCAGCTGAACAAACCCAGTACAAAACCATTCGCCGCGAATTCGCTACGAACAGTTTCACCAGGTCTTTCAATATAGATACCAAAATCAATATTGACGGAATCCAGGCAAAATATGACCAGGGAGTTTTGTTGGTATTCTTACCAAAAAAAGAAGAGCTTAAAAACGGTCCAAAGCAAATAGTTGTAAGCTAAATCCAAATGAACTTTTTCTCCTGGCTATCGTTATCTAAAAACTAGAGAGGAAACAAAGATTTGTTACATAGCAGTTAGTTTGGTTTATGAAGAGCCCGATGTTTTTACATCGGGTTTTAGTTTTAAGTTGTGCTCCTTATTTCTGTAGCGTCTTAAGTATTTTCACTTCCTATTTTATTTAGCATGAAATATTTCACCTGGCTGGTAGCAATTGTAGTGGGTATGTTTTCTGCCAACGCGCAGGCACCCTCAGAAAAAACCTTGCTATGGGAGGTTTCGGGTCACGGAATAGTTGAGCCTTCTTTTCTGTTTGGAACATTACACCTCATCTGCCCAGATGAATTGAAGATGCCTGATATCGTAAAACAAAAGTTTCGTACTACAAAGCAGCTCTTCTTTGAGATAGATATGGATGACCCTAAGCTGATGACACAGATGATGCAGGGCATGCAGATGCGCAACGACACTACATTGCCAGATTTGATGAAGAAAGATTTTGATAGTGTTAGTGTCATTTTCAAACTAAAAACAGGCATTCCTCTGAAAATGATGAATAGTACGAAACCCTTTCTTTTGCTGTCTATGGTTTACCCTGCCATTTTGGGTTGTGCGCCGGTAAGCTGGGAAGGTGAGTTTATTAAATTAGCGAAGCAGTCAAACAAAGAAGTTAACGGCCTTGAAGATGTAGATGACCAAATCAAGGTGTTTGACCAAATCCCGTATACGATACAAGCGTCCATGTTTGTGAAAGCCCTTTATAACTTAGATAGCAGCAAGCAAGTTTTTAATGAACTCGTAAGTGTGTACAAGGAAAAGGACATTAAAAAGATGCTTGCAATGACAATGGACGATAAGGATTTCGGAGCATACGAAGATGCTTTGCTGAATACCCGGAACCGAAATTGGATACCCGTCATTGGTGAACAAGCTAAAAAAATGCCGACCTTTTTTGCTTTTGGAGCTGGCCACCTTGCCGGAGAGCAAGGAATTATTAGTTTGCTAAGAAAAAGTGGTTTCAGGGTAAAGCCTATTCATTACAAAGACTAATTACTCAGCACAGTTGTTTTTTCTACGAGTATCAATAATGTATTGAATTTTCCATAAGCCATCTATTCTTACCAGCTGAAAAGAATTAGTGCCGCAGTGACTAAAACTTCCCTTATAATAAAATTTGTAGGGTGTCCACGCACTTGCCAAATCGCCGTCAATCAAAATGTACTTGAAGGTTATCTTCTCTTCAGCCGCTCCTTTTGGCATTGTACTTACCGTCTGGATAAATGCCGACAAAGATTCATTCTTCACATGCACTTTACCTTGCTTCACCCCAATAGTTTGCAAAACTGCACTATCCATTAAAGTATTGGAAAGAGCGTCTTTATCCGACCTATTCATTGCAGTAAAGAAGCTGTTTATAACCATCTTGACCGAATCGGTGGCAGACTGACCAAATCCAACATGAGAAAGTTGAAGCATAAAAACTAGCAAACCGATTTTGTACATAAAAGTTTTGTGGTTCTGGTTATTGAATAATCGCTGTCCTCACAAATAACTCAGGCGCTCTTTACCTTACATGTATCCCAATATCTTCAGCATACTCTGAGCTGTTTGTTCTTTGGCATACACCCAATCTACCAGCTTACCGTTTTTATCGTGCCCAACGATTATGTGTTTAGGGCTAGGTATCATGCAATGTTTAATGCCTCCATAGCCACTAATCTGGTCCTGGTATGCACCCGTGTGAAAGAAGCCTACGTACAGAGGCTCAGTCCCCTGAAGTTTCGGTAAAAACACTTCGTTGATGTGTTCTTCGCTATCGTAATAATCGTGGCTATCACAGGTTATTCCACCCAATACCACCCGTTGATACTCCACATCCCATTTATTAATTGGCAGCATTAAAAACTTTTCTCCAATTCCCCATGTGTCAGGCAGTGTGGTAATAAATGACGAATCGATCATGTACCAGTTCTCACGATCATTCTGCACCTTTTCTCCCAGTACGCTATAAATATGCGCCATACTTTCTCCTACCGTAAAGCTTCCAAATTCAGTAAAAATATTAGGCATTGGAACCTTTGCATTTTTACAAGCTTTTTTTATGTTACCAACAATCTCTGTAATCATAAACTGGTAATCATAATCAAAGCCAAGTGAGTGCTTAATCGGAAAACCACCACCGATATTAATGCTGTCCAACTCCGGACATATCTTCTTCAATTGGCAATACAAATTGATAACTTTATTCAACTCACTCCAGTAATAGATATCATCCTTAATGCCCTTGTTCAAAAAGATGTGCAGCATCTTCAATTGAAACTTGTTCTCGAAACCTTCAATGTGATCAACGTAAAATTCTAGAATATCTTTAGACCTCATGCCCAACCGCGAGGTGTAAAATGGAAACGAAGGCTCTTCCTCCGCAGCTACCCTTATACCTAATTTAAAAGGCACCTTAACTGACTTTCTATAATCAGCAATTTCCTCAGCATTGTCAAGTATTGGAATAACATTTTTAAAGCCTGTATTAATAAGACTAGCAATCCTTCGGGTGTACATCTTTTGCTTGTACCCATTACAAATGAGATATGTATCCTTCGTAATCTTTTTCTTTTCGTACAGCTTCTTAAAAATATCAATGTCATAAGCGTATGAAGCTTCCAAATGAATGTCGTGCTTCAATGCTTCTTCTACCACAAAAGAGAAGTGAGAGCTTTTGGTGCAATAGCAATAGTTGTATTCTCCTTCGTACTTGTGCTTCTTAAAAGCATTTGCAAACATCTGCTTTGCCTTGTTTATCTGCATGCCAATTTTAGGCAGGTACGTAAGCTTGAGTGGCGTACCATACTTGTCTATCAAGGCCTTTATGTCAAGGTTATTGTATTGCAGGTAATCATCTTGTAAATGAAAACCTTCCTGCGGAAAGTGGAAGGTTTGCTCCACCAAGTCGGTGTAGCTATTGTTCATTGATTGGGGAAGCGTTCTTTTGATGGCGGTAAATTTAGGCGCAAAAATAAGTGCTTTGCAACATAACAAGATGAAAAAACAAAAAGGTCTAAACCAACGTTTTTCATTCCTAAAGCTATTCTTCTTATAACCCTAAATTAAAAAACCGCAAGCTATCAACTCGCGGTTTTTCTTCTACCTCACCTTTTGGTGTCGGGGGCATCTGGGCTTTACTTCACAGAAAGTACCAAAGCTTTAAAAGAAGCTGGCTCATTCATAGCCAAATCAGCTAAAACCTTACGGTTAATATCAATTCCTTTTACAGATAGTGCATTAATGAATTCGCTGTAAGTAATTCCTTCTTCACGCACTGCTGCGTTTATACGTGCAATCCACAAAGTGCGGTATTCACGCTTCTTTAGTTTACGACCTACATAAGAGTAAGTCATACCTTTTTCTACAATATTTTTGGCAACGGTATAAACGTTTTTACGCTTACCATAATAACCTTTAGCCTGGTCAAGTATCCTCTTCCTTCTGGCTCTTGATGCAACCGCATTTTTTGAACGTGGCATAATTTGAAAATTTGAGATCTGAAATTCGAAGTACGAAATCAGAGAGTTTTTTTAAATAAAATTTGCTTTCCTTTTCCCTGGTAATCTCTAAGAAGCGAGGAAAATTATCTTCCTCCCCTTAGGGGTCGGGGGCTTTACTTCAATCCTAACAAACGCTTTACAAAGTGCATGTTCGAAGGATGAACTTCTCCAATTTTTCTGAGCGCACGCTTGCGTTTGGTTGATTTTTTTGTCAGGATGTGACGTTTGAAGGCTTTCTGGAAAGTAATCTTACCTGTACCGGTAACCCTAAACCTTTTTTTTGCGCTTGAGTTTGTTTTAACCTTTGGCATTTTAATAATCTAATTAAAGATTACACCCTGCTGGCGTTCCCGAACAGACGGGACTCTTATGGAGCCTTGTGGGTAATATTGCTTTACTTTTCGTTAAGCGGTCGCGAAGGTAAGGCAAAGCAGTTTCATCACAAAAGGTTTAAGGAAGATTTTAATACAAGCTTCGGTTTTTCATAGCATCATCCTTGCGTCGCAAGCACTTCATCAGCATATCATTGTTGATCTTATTTGCTACAACCAAAAGGCGCAGATTTAATGCCTTGAACAGCAAAATTTATAGCTTCAAGATTTCTTCCCAAACGCTCCTATTCACCGGAATTCCATTTTTTAAATTCTCTTTCCTTGTTCTTACAACTCCTTCACCCGGGTATCGCACATCCGTTTCCATATCAGCATTGCCATTTTTCAAGTCACTAATGATCGAATGAACTAAAGAATGAATGGCCGAAGAATGGTCAACCTTCGATAAATCTATTGCAATGAACACTTGTGACACATTGGTTTCTATGCTCGTTGTACTGATATCTTTAGTTGCCTGACCGCCAGACAGAATTGCGGCTAAAACATCTAGCAACAATGCCAGTCCCGACCCTTTCCAATACCCTATCGGCAGTGGCCGCCCGGAAGCAATGATTTTTGAAGGCTCATTAGTGAGTTGCCCCTCATCATCGAAACCGCCAACAGCAGGCAATGCCTCACCAGCATTGGCGTACAGCTCCATCTTTCCAAACGAAAACTGCGACATAGCCATATCTAATACGATTGCCTCATCCTGGTACGGCACTGCAAACACCAATGGATTGTTGCCCAGTTTCGCCTGCGTTGCTCCCCATGCTGGCATCACATTAATGGTATTTGTCCAGCTTATTAAAGCATATCCTCGCCGTGCAGCATGCCATCCGTAGGTACCACCCCGCATCCAGTGATTGGTGTTTGCTAACCCTACCATTCCGATTCCGTTGGCGGCTGCCAATTCAATTGCCCTATTGGTGCAATGCAAAGCATTCAAAATTCCGGGGGCCGCATTTCCATTCCATTGCTCAATTGCACCAAATGAATGTTTCAGTTCAGGTTCACTATCTTTTTGCACAAACCCTTTTTGTACATAACTGATAAACCTGGAGAAGCGATTTACTCCATGAGTGTACACGCCATCCAAACTATTCTCAGCGAACACCTGCGCACAGGTTGTTGCTTTATCGTGGGCAAATCCATGTTTTAATAAAATATCTAAAAACTGGTTTGCCAATGCTTCAAAAGAAATATGCACTTGTTGGTTCTCACTCATTCAAAATAGTTAAAACAAAAAAAGCAGTGGGTTCACCACTGCTACAATATTGATAATTTGTTTTTATGCTTTTTTCTTTGTTGCCTTCGGTGCAAAAATCACTAGCATCCGCTTTCCTTCCATTTTCGGCATACTTTCCAGCACTCCAACTTCAGCAAGACGTTCAGCAAATTTCAGCAACAATAGCTCACCACGGTCCTTAAACATGATCGCACGACCTTTAAATTGTACGTAAGCTTTTACTTTATTTCCGTCCTTTAAAAACTTTTCAGCATGCTTGCACTTGAAATCAAAATCATGATCATCAGTGCCTGGGGTAAACCGAATTTCTTTTACTTCACTTTGCTTCGAGTTGGCCTTCATCTCCTTTTCCTTGCGCTTTTTCTCATACAAAAACTTTTTGTAATCGATTATGCGACAAACGGGCGGCGCTGCATTTGGGGAAATTTCTACAAGATCTAATCCTTGTGCCTCAGCCATTGCCAAAGCTTTTTCGGTGGGATAAACACCCGGTTCTATTCCTTCACCAACCAATCTCACTTCGGGAATTCTAATCATCCGGTTCGTCCGGTGCTCTTGTTGTTGCTCTCTGCGAAAGTTGGGATTTCTCCCTCTGAAATTCTGGTTAACTGCCATTAAATGCTTTTTCTTAAATAATTTTTTACGAAAGTATACGAAATAACTTTTTTATTCAAATGCTCTTTTACTCTCAACTTCTTCCTGTAACAATTCTAATGCCTCGTTTATAGTTTTAACGCCTATGTCGCCTTTTGCCTGCTTGCGCATGGCAACTTGTCTTTCATTCATCTCTTTCTCACCGATAATAAACATGTATGGTACTTTGTTCATCTCAGCATCCCTAATCTTCTTACCGATCTTTTCATTGCGGTCATCCGTTTCTATTCTAATGTCTTTCTTCTTCAGCTCCAACTCTACTTCTTTAGCATAAGGTAAAAACTTTTCACTGATAGGCAATATCATCACTTGTGTTGGGGCTAACCACAACGGAAATTTACCAGCGCAATGTTCAATCAACACTGCTATAAATCTTTCCATCGATCCAAACGGTGCGCGATGGATCATGACCGGGCGATGTTTGCCATTGTCCTCACCAATATAAGTCAGGTCAAACCGTTCAGGTAAATTATAATCCACCTGTATTGTTCCTAACTGCCACTTCCTTCCAATCGCATCCTTTACCATAAAGTCAAGCTTAGGCCCATAGAATGCCGCTTCACCATATTCGATGGTCGTAGGCAATCCTTTCTCCTCAGCTGATTCAATAATTGCCCGTTCTGCTACTTCCCAGTTTTCATCACTACCTATGTACTTACTTCTATCATCTTTACTACGTAAACTTATTTGTGCAGTGTAGTCTGTAAAACTTAAACTATTGAATACATACAAAACAAGATCAATCACTTTCTTAAACTCATCTTTTACCTGGTCGGTGCGGCAAAATAAATGCGCATCGTCCTGTGTAAATCCACGCACACGCGTAAGCCCATGCAGTTCTCCATGTTGCTCGTAGCGATACACCGTCCCAAACTCGGCAAGCCGCAAAGGCAAGTCTTTATAGCTCCGTGGACTAGTCTTGTAGATCTCGCAATGGTGTGGGCAGTTCATTGGTTTTAAAAAGAACTCCTCACCTTCCTGCGGTGTGCCAATTGGCTGAAAACTATCCTTGCCATATTTTTCGTAATGGCCGCTGGTAATGTATAAATTTTTGTGGCCGATGTGTGGCGTAATTACCGGAAGATAACCAGTTTCCATCTGCGCTTTTTGTAAGAACGATTGTAATCTTTCGCGAAGCATAGCACCTTTTGGTAACCACAAGGGCAAACCCAAACCTACTTTCTCAGAGAAAGCAAATAGCTCCAACTCCTTACCCAATTTTCTGTGGTCGCGCTTCTTTGCCTCTTCGAGCAACGTTACATATTCATCCAATTCCTTTTGGTTGGGAAAAGTAACACCATAGATACGCGTAAGCATTTTGCGCTTTTCATCCCCACGCCAGTAGGCACCTGCAATGTTGGTCAACTTAATAGCCTTTATAAAACCTGTATGCGGTATATGTGGGCCACGACACAGATCAGTAAAATCCCCTTGGGTGTAAAATGTTATCTGGCCATCTTCAAGCCCTTCTATCAACTCTAATTTATATTCATCACCCTTGGTAGAAAAATATTCAACCGCATCTTGTTTGGAAACATCTTTGCGTTGGTATAGACTATTCTTCTTAGCCAGCTCACCCATTTTCTTTTCAATCTGCCTCAAATCATCTTCACCCACCTGGCGATCGCCTAAATCGATGTCATAATAAAATCCTTTTTCAATCGCCGGCCCAATGCCCAACTTTACCCCAGGAAAAACTGCTTCTAATGCTTCGGCCATTAAGTGCGCCGATGAGTGCCAAAAAGTGGTTTTGCCTTCTTCATTATCCCACGTTAAAAGCTTCAGCGAAACATCATTGTTAATAGCCCGGTTTAGATCCCAAACTTCACCATTTACTTTTGCTGCTAAAACTTTTCGCGCAAGCCCTTCGCTAATACTTTTTGCAATATCCATTGCTGAACTACCTGCTTCATATTGGCGAACCGCGCCATCAGGGAAAGAAACATTTATCATAAATTCAATATCCTTTTTAAGGATTGCAAATGTAACGAACTAAATGCACAGCATCCGGCACATCCTTGCAAGGGGTGTTTTGTGGCAGCATTTTTATAGTGTATCGGTTGTCTTTTTTTGACTTTAGTAAATATGAAATAGCAAAGGTTTAATCTTTACATTTGCGCTTATAACTTAGAAGATATTGCAGGTATGAAGAAAATAGAATTGGAAATAGTTGCCCTATCGCATAGTATTACTCAAACCCATTCGTATGCTGTAGTGCTGGGAGAAGTGAATGGCTTACGCAGGCTTCCAATTGTGATTGGTGGTTTTGAAGCCCAGGCAATTGCCGTGGCCCTGGAACGTATGCAACCCAGTCGCCCACTTACCCACGACCTGCTAAAAAATTTCATGAACGCTTTCAATGTAGAGCTGCAGGAAATTATCATCAACGATTTACAGGAAGGTATTTTTTATTCGAAACTGGTGTGCGTAAGCGAACACGATACGGTAGAAATTGACAGCCGTACCAGTGATGCGCTAGCCCTTGCTGTACGTTTTGGTTGCCCCGTTTATACCTACGATCACATTTTAGAAAGCGCCGGAATATTGATGGATGACACTGCGGGCACTGGCAAAAAGAAGCCTACAACTACAACTACTGCTGAGCCCGGAAGCCGCGATGATTTGAGCGGGCTTAGTGTGGATGAATTGGAGACTTTGCTGAACGAGGTACTCGAGCAGGAAGATTACATCCGGGCCATTTCTATCAGGGACGAAATCAATAAAAGAAAGTAGGAATAAAAGTTGGTCGAGGTGCCTGCCTGCGCTGGATATCGCTGTTTTCTTGTAGGTACCAACATTTGTTTTCATAGCGTCATCGTTGCGTCGCAATCACTTTAGCAGAAGTACATCAATGCAGCTTCGGTATTGTTTTAAACCCTGTCACTTGTTCAAAAGTCTTTCTTCATCATATAAATTTTATTGCCTGTTCAATGCTCACTTTTCCGAATTGCAAAATCAACCTTGGTTTAAATATAGTTGCAAAACGAAGTGATGGCTACCACGACCTGGAGACTATCTTTTATCCCATTCTTTTAAAAGATGTGTTAGAAGTGGTTCAATCCCCCGCAATGAATTTTACAGCCTCCGGCTTGGAAATTAAGGGAGATCCTTCCTCCAACCTGTGCTTGAAAGCATACACACTTTTACAAAAAGACTTTCCAGAATTACCACCTGTAAATATTCATTTGCACAAAGTGATACCTATGGGTGCAGGCTTGGGGGGCGGCAGCAGCGATGGCGCTTTTATGCTGACCATCTTGAACAATCAATTCAATCTGCAATTAAGTGAAGAACAATTACTAAACTATGCTTTGCAATTAGGAAGCGACTGCCCGTTTTTCATCCTCAACATTCCCGTTTTTGCAACAGGCCGCGGCGAAGTAATGGAGAAAATAGAGCTTGAACTTTCTCCTTATAAATTCTTAATAGTTAATCCTGGTATTCACATTTCCACAAAAGAAGCTTTTGAAACCCTGAAACCAAAAGCACCACTCAAAAGTGCAAACGATATTGTTCTTCAACCCGTGGAAACCTGGAAGAATGAACTGGTGAATGACTTTGAGTCATCTATTTTTCCGAGGTATCCGTTGCTTGCCGATATCAAACAAAAAATTTACAATGCAGGTGCCGTATATGCATCCATGACCGGGACAGGGAGTACTGTTTACGGCATTTTTGAACAAAATCAGCAACCAGATTTGAGCACCTTTTCTAATTGGTTTCACCAAATGTTGTAGAATTATGGAAAAAGATTTGACCCAAGAGTATTGGAACCAGCGCTATAAAAAAGGGGAAACAGGCTGGGACATCGGGGCTGTTTCCACTCCGTTAAAAAGCTTTTTTGATCAGCTGAAAAGTAAAGAAATTTCTATTTTAATTCCAGGTTGTGGTAATGCTTACGAAGCTGCCTATTTACTCGAAACTGGTTTCACCAATGTGACCTTGATTGATATATCCCCATTGGTTACTGCTGAGGTATCAGAACGCCTGCGCAAATATCTACACAAGCAGCTGCGGATTGTTACGGGCGATTTCTTTGACCTGGAGGGTAAGTTTGATTTGATTATTGAGCAGACCTTTTTGTGTGCATTGGATCCATTTTACCGCGGCAGGTATGCCCAAAAAGTGAAGGCTCTTTTAAAACCGGGTGGAAAACTGACAGGTGTACTATTCAACCGGGACTTTGTTGGCGGCCCGCCATTTAGCGGAAGCATTCAAGAATATCGACAACTATTTTCGCCACACTTTGAGCAGGTCAAAATTGAGCCTTGCTACAATTCTATCCCTCCGAGAAGCGAATCGGAAGCTTTCATAATGGCACAATGAATTGCATAAAAATGCGCGGCTAAAGCCACGCATCTCTAAAGGTATATTCGCAGATATCTAAGCGGCGTTACCAACCTGCTTCAGGTACATTACGTGTGATTTAATTGCTTGGGTCATTTTTGGATATTCAACATACTCAATCCCAAATTCCTGGCAAGCCTGCTTAATAATCTTACTGATTTGTGGGTAATGCACGTGCGAAATTTTTGGAAACAAGTGGTGCTCAATCTTGAAATTCAATCCACCACATAACCAGCTGATCACTTTATTACGCGTCGCAAAGTTTGCCGTTGTTTTAATTTGATGAATCGCCCATTCATCTTCCATTTTTCCGGTCATTTCTTCAGGCAAAGGGAAGTGCGTATGCTCAACCGTATGCGCCAACTGAAAAACGATACTTAATACAAAACCGGTTACAAAACCCATGGTGAGAAAACCGATCAACCAAGGAAAAAATCCAACCAAGTATATCGGGAGTACTACGAAAATTACCGCATGTGCCACTTTGTAAAACCAAAACGAAATATGCTCAGATAGAGTCATTTTCCTCAAAGGAGTAGAACCAATTTTACCAGAAAAATATTTCTTGTAATCCGTTACAAAAATCCAATAGATATACAACAATGAATACGCAGCCCAAAAGTAATAGTGCTGGTAGTTGTGAATTTTATAATGATCCTGCGTATCGCACAAACGCAATAAAGGGCGTGCTTCTATATCGTCATCTACTCCATGAATATTAGTATAAGTATGGTGAATAATGTTATGCTTAGATTTCCACATGTGCTGGCTGGCACCCAGGAAGTTTGCAACATTTGACGCCATATTGTTTACCCACTTAAATCGGCTAAAACTGCCATGCGCACCATCATGCATTACATTAAACCCGATGGTTGCAATTACAAAACCAAACAAAATGCATTCTAAGATAGCCCATAGCGGAGCCGGTGTAAAAAAAACCAGGTGAACATACAACGCGAAAAACGCGGTAAGGAGCACAATGGCTTTTACATAAAGCTTTAGATTACCAGTAGGTGCTTTATCATTTTGCTTGAAGTAATCTGCGATTCGCTTTTTTAGTTCACCGTGAAAGGAAACTGCTTTCTTTGGAAATTTGGGGGTAGCCATAAATTCTTAGTCTGTGATTTTTAAATACTGATTAAGCTGTTGTATTATTTAGGTGGTGTGTTGTATTAATGCATCAAAATTGCTGATCCCTATCATTTTTGCGCTTACATACCCTTCTGCAAATTGTACGCCTATCCTTTTCCCCAACATCATTGCTCTTGCTTTCACTGATTCTAAAAACTCGGGGCTAGAAATGTAGGTTTGGGGGGCATCCAATTCAGGATTGTGAAATTGTGTTTTATAACAAAGTACAGATTCTATCTTTTTACTTTGGTAGGCAGAAATATCAAAAACAAAGTCAGGCTGAATGAAACGATCCTGTATATAATGAAAAACGTACTTTGGCTTCCAAGCCTCCTGTAGTTCGCCATCTTCGTGCGTTTCAATTTTGCGTAATCCACTTAAAAATGCAGCATCCGAAACCAACTGAGCACTTCGTCCATGATCCGGATGACGATCTTCAACTGCATTACAAAGAACAATCTCTGGTTTATATTTTCTGATTACCTGGATAACTTTTCTCTGGTGGGCTTCATTATTTTGAAAGAAACCATCCGCCATCTCAAGGTTCTCTCTAACGCTTACCCCCAAGACCGAAGCTGCCGCAGTTGCCTCTTGTTTTCTAATTGCCGCCGAACCTCGTGTACCTAATTCACCTTGTGTAAGATCTATGATGCCCGCTTTTTTACCTTGCGCAATAGAAGCTAAAATCGTTCCCGAACAACCAAGTTCTACATCATCCGGGTGAACACCAAAAGCCAATAGATCCAACTTTAAAAACATATAAGGCACCAATTATGAAGGTTGCAAGTTAACTGATTTGGATGGTTGTAAGGTGTTAAGAAAAAGAATTCTGGCAGAAATTAAGCACACTTGCTATTTGTAAATGTTCACTTGAGGGGACAAGGTTAATTAGCTGCGATGACCGTACATGCGCTCTACATCAAGCACAATCTGTTCAATGTCGCGGTCTTTTTCTGAAGGTTCGTAGTTCTGTTTAAGATTACTTCCAAACACTACTGCTATGGTTTGCCAAAAGCCAGCAGTGAAGCTTCCTTTGTATTCTTGTATAAGATTGTAGCAATTATTTCCTGTCTCCCGGTGAATTAATTTCATTAGCACTTTACCCTGGTAAACCGACAGGTTGGTAAGCTTATCCGCAAACTCACGTTTTAAATCCTTCTCCCTTAACTTGATGATCGATTTACGCTGAGCTTTATCAGTCACACCCACTAATTGTGCGTTTACTTCATTCATCACTTTTCCTGCAGCCTTTGCGTAAGGATAAGTAACATAAACAGCATTGCGCAAACGCGTCCATTCTGCCCAATACTTTCGCCACTTCTCATGCATCTTAGTGGTAACGGTTACATCGTACATCCGTCCGCCTGGTATGGTGTCGCCATCTATAATAAAAGCGTACACCTGCAATGTGTCGTTTGAATGACTTTGCGCTTTTACCAGGGCGGGACCGAATGCCAACGTAAGCATGAAAAGAAAAAAGAGTATAAGTTGCTTTTTTACCACGATTGATTTAATGCTCTAATTTATGATATTCGTACTAATGATTAATATCACATGACAGCTAAAGTAACCGCAAAGGTTGTTATCGTTGTTATAATGTTAACGTCTTGCAACACTATTGAAGATAACGCTGTGGATGTGGACTACCAACAACAACTGGACTCTTTAGCCGGTGGGTCTATTGATTCTGCTTACCGTTCTATCCAGGAAGAATGCAATCAGAAGAAAGCTGCAAGGGTACCTCACCTGGTTGATTCGATTATACAGGCAGAATCCATAAAAAATGAATTGTGACCTATTCGTCTTGGTCTGAAAGGACTAGTAAAAACTAGGTGTATGCTATCGTTTCACTTCGCAAAAAAGATAGTTCGTTCAACAACCTGGAACTAACGCCGCGCTAAGGGTAAGGTATTTGAAGCTATGCATTGCAATACAACAACCTGTGAACTCAAACAATTTTTATAAAGACCTTAAAACATTCTATCAGCAGCTACCTGTGATGTTTAGGGACGAAAATTTTACCAATATGCCGGGTGACTGGCAAATAATTATTGCTGATGTAAAAAATTCCACAGCAGCGGTAAAGGCGGGTAATCACAATGACGTAAACCTGGTGGCAGCAAGCAGCCTTGTTTTGGCATTAAACATTGCCAAATCAGCTAATATTGAAATTCCATTTTTCTTCACGGGTGATGGTGGGACTCTATTTGTACCCGCGTCAATATGCGACGAAGTTTTACAAGGACTGAAACTGCACAACGACAATAGCCTGAAAAATTTTGGACTTGAAATCCATTTTGGAAGCATGGCAGTCGCAGCCATTGAAGACAGCGGGTACATACTAAAGATTGCAAAAGCTGTCTTTGGAAAAACCGTAACGAAAGCAATTGTAATTGGCAATGGTATTATCTACGCCGAACAACTGATCAAAGCCTCGGTTAGTCAAACCATCTACACGCAAATTTCGTCTGGTGCGTTGGATATGGAGGGGCTCGAATGCCGGTGGGATAAGATACAGCCACCTACTGAGCAAAATGAAGTTGTATGCTACCTGATAGAGGCTACTGTACCGGATCAACAAATTGTAGTATATGGCGATGTACTTACAATGATGGACCAAACATTTGGAGGTTTGGATAAACGGAACCCAATTAGTATTGACCGACTGAAACTGATGCTAAGTGTAAACAAGATTAAGAAAGAGATGATGGTGAAGTTTGGAGATTGGAAAAGAAATTACCTGACCGCAACTTTTCTCAAAACTTTTATTGGCAAGCTCTACTTCAAGTACAATTGGAAGATAAATAATTTGCGTGGACAGCAATACTTACAACAGGTAATTACAAATGCTGATACACTTACGATTGATGGCCGCATTAATACGATTGTTTCCTCCACAGCGGATAAGCGAATCCAGTTTGTTGAATATTTAAAACGTGAAGAAGCAGAAGGAAAGCTGGTGTTCGGCCACTATATTAGCAGGGAAAGTGTGATGACCTGTTACATTGAAAACAGGGATGAAAAACATATACACTTTGTAGATGGCGCGGATGGTGGCTATACTGAAGCATCTAAAGAATTGAAGCAAAAGCTTGCTAAAATTAAATCTGATGGACAGTTGTAGCGGGTATTTTTAAAGTACGCATCTATTTCATTTGTTCAAAATCATCGTCTTAATTCCATTTTATGAATATTAATTTCAAAGACATTTCTACCAAAGCACCAAAAGATTTCGACAAGGACGAGACAAAAGACAAATTAAAGTCCATAGCATCTGAACTTGACGAACTTCAAAACCTTTTGTATGCTGAAGGCAAGCATTCTGTATTAATCATTTTGCAGGGATTGGATGCAAGTGGCAAAGACGGGGCTATTAAAAATGTGTTCGGAAAATTAAACCCGCAAGGGGTGAAAGTGCAATCGTTTAAAGCGCCCACTGCCGAAGAACTCTCACATGATTTTCTTTGGCGCATTCATAAACATACGCCGGCAAAAGGCATGATACAGGTGTTTAATCGTTCGCATTATGAGGATGTTTTAATAACACGTGTTCACAAAATCATTGATGAAGAAACTGCGAAAAAGAGAATTGCTGCGATCAACGAATTTGAGCGTTTACTGGTTGAGGACAACAAGACTCAAATTCTAAAATTCTACTTGCACGTTTCGCAGGAAGAGCAACATAAACGTCTAAAAGAACGTGTAGAGGATCCACGTAAACACTGGAAGTACAATGCCAATGATCTTGAAGAATCTAAACGGTGGGATAAATACATGGATGTATATGCAGATTGCTTTGAGCAATGTAACGTGGTGCCGTGGACGATTGTTCCGTCTGATGAAAACCGGTATAAAGAATGGGTGATAGCCGAAGCCTTTCGCAACCTTTTATCAGGGCTAAATATGAAATATCCTGAACTGAAAAAAGTATAATCCCTTATGCCCGAAAGGTGCAATCTTAGCCATGAAGTTTAAAGAACAAGTCTTTCAATATTGCGCAGAAAAAGTTAATCAGAAAATAGAAAGCCTGCAATCAGTATTGCGTGACTTGCGTGACAGTGCTGCCAACGAAACAAAAAGCACTGCAGGTGATAAACATGAAACAGCCTTGGCGATGCTGCAGATTGAACAGGAAAATAATGCAAGACAGTTGAACGAAGCGCTCCAACAAAAAGCTGCACTAAATAAGATTGATATACACGCACAGCCGGTACAGGTTGTAAATGGAAGTTTGGTAAAAACGAATAAAGGTTACTTGTTTATGTGCGTTGCGCTTGGTAAGATTAAGGTAAACGATGAGGTAGTTATTGCGCTATCGATGCAGTCACCTTTAGGCGCAAAGTTGTTAAATGTAAGGGTGGGAAATTCAGCGGAAATAAACGGAATAACGTACCAGGTTGAATCAATAGAATAAACATTAACGGACAGGTTATCAAACTATCTACCGCCTCATGGACCAGGCTTCGTTTCCACCATATTTTTCCAGTATCTCTTCGGCATGTGTTGCAATTGCAACTTCAAATTCTTCCGCGCTTTAATATTTACACTTGTAAAATACTGCTGCCATAACTGCTGGTACATTGCCTCGTCTTCGCTGTAGATAGCCTCAGCATTTCCATGGATAGCTTCTTGCGAGAATTGAATTTTTACCCGTTGTACTTGTTGTAGATCGTAGTGAAAACCATATTTACGGGCGGTGTCATAAATCAACCACTGCTGATCAGCAAAACGATTTTTGAAGTGGTCGATGATCAAAGGAAGAACGTTATGATCCGGGTCTACAGTGGCATAATACAAATCGTCCGGCGTTTTGTGAAACCGGATAAATGCCTCCATGCGATGCGCTTCGCGATGTACCTTTTTTGCTGCATGGTTCACAGCCAAAACAGCTTCATGACTAAAATCGAGTTCTACGCTTTTTGTTGAGCTAAAAACATAATGAACATATCGCAACAAGATGTCTTCAATTCCTTTGGTTTCGGACAGAAAAGCCCGTTCAAAATTTTTATATGCTCTTGGGGATAGTCGGCTCTTTAGTCCTTTCCATACACGGTAACAATGCTGCGGGTGAAAATGGACAACATGCTTCGATGCGAACAAATTACCTTCCAGGTATTGCTGCCTGACAATGCTACAATTTGAAAATTTGTACTCATACACATTAAACACCGCGCAGAAAAAACCTTCGATCGTTCCATCATATTCTACAATCTGCATGGCTAAAACATGGTCAATTGTGGTGAATGATTGATGCTGTATTTACTGTGCCCACCCGATAGTATCATGCTTTTAATTTGCATCGCCGAATAATCCTTTTGATCCAAATCACTGCTTTTAATCTTGAGGAAAAATTTTGCCCTGCTTAATACAATGTTGAACTTTTTGAGGTGCTCCCAAGTGAGAAAAGAAAACCTTCGAGCCTCTCCAATTTTATGAGCAGATCGCAAACCAATCCCCGGCACTCGTTTAATCATTTCTAAATCCGCCCTATTAATGTCTACAGGGAATTGATCCAAATTTCTGAGTGCCCAATTTAGTTTTGGGTCTATCTGCATATCCAGAAAAGGATCTTCCTTCGTTACAATTTCATCTACAGAAAAGCCGTAGAAACGCATGAGCCAATCAGCCTGGTACAACCGGTTTTCGCGCAGCATGGGCACAGGTGTGCCAATGGCAGGTAATCTATTATCATTGCTTATAGGAACGTATCCTGAGTAGTATACACGCTTTAAGTTCATCTGCTTATAAAAAGCATTCGACAGTTTTAAAATCTGCCAGTCATTCTCGGGCGTAGCCCCAATTACCATTTGTGTACTCTGCCCTGCAGGCACAAACAATGGCGTTTTCACCAATGTCTTTTTATCGTGCCTATTGGCGATAATTTCATTTTTTAGAAATGTCATTGGCTTAATCATGTCATCCCGGTTCTTATCGGGTGCCAGAAGCTTTAGGCTGCTTTCAGTAGGCATCTCCAGGTTTACACTCATACGGTCGGCATATAAACCAGCTTCCTTTAGCAATTCGTCACTGGCCCCAGGAATAGTTTTCAGATGTATATACCCGTTGAATTTGTGTTCTGTTCTTAGTTTCCGTGCAATGGCTACCAAACGCTCCATGGTGTAATCCGCACTGCTAAAAATTCCGGAGCTGAGAAACAACCCTTCTATATAATTACGACGGTAGAAGTTGATGGTAAGATCCACTACTTCCTGCACGGTAAAGGCTGCGCGCTTGGTATCATTGCTCTTACGGCTTACACAATAAGCAAAATCGAAAATGCAATGGTTGGTTAAAAGAATTTTTAAGAGTGATACACATCTACCATCTTCAGTGTAAGCGTGGCAAATGCCAGAGGAGGAAGCATCACCTAATCCCTTGTTTACATTCTTTCGTTTACTTCCTGACGAGGAACAGGAGACGTCATATTTTGCTGCATCCGAAAGAATGGCCAATTTCTCCAATACGCGTTCATTCATAGGTTTTGTATTGCATCAAAAATACTAAAACTTTTAGCAATAAAACGTGAAAGAGTAATGGGATCACATAAAAAAACTGCGGGCTCGCCTACCTATTACAGTTTACGAAACCCGCAGCAATTCAATCCACATTACGGTGGTGCTTAGTCGTGCCCTTCTAGTTTAACCAGCTTGTTGTAAAGCCCAAGTACCAAAATACTTGTAGGCCAATGCGCTATAAAATTGCTGGCTTTCTTTTTTCCTGCTAACTGTAATCCCAATGATATTGCCATGAAGCCGATGCCTACCCACAGAAACAAATCTGATGGAAGCTTCGCTGTTTGTTCTTCAATTGCTGTTGCTACTGGTCCTTCGCTGTGTTGAGGATTTGTGTTTGTCGGCATATAAAATGTGTTTTTATAAAATGAAAGATGTTCAGTCATGTTCAAAACACTTGCCATGCGTTCATTGAGGAATCTAAACAGGAAGCCCTGTTGGAAATTGCCCAAAGGTCTTTCAATTCTATCAGGCATTCAGCAAATAATATCAATCGACATGCATGGTCAAAACGTACCAATCAGCCAACGCATCCACCAGGTCGGTATTCTCAGATTCGGTTCCGATGGTGATGCGCAAACAATTGCTGCACAATTGCACATTACTTCTGTCGCGCACTACAATTCCCTTTTCCAACAAAAACGAATAAACCATTCGGGCATCCTTCATTTTTACCAAAAGAAAATTTGAATCGGAGGGATATACTTTTTCTATAAAAGGAATTTTTTCAAATACAGATTTTAACGCCACACGCATTTGAACCAATTCTTTGATCATGTCATTCACCTGGCCAACTTCTTCCAAGGCCTTCAACGCCAAATCCTGCGTTACCTGGTTAATGTTGTAAGGAGGTTTCACCCGGTTTAATATTTCAATAATATCCGCGTTGGCAAAAGCCATCCCTAATCGAAGGCCGGCCATTCCCCATGCTTTGCTGAATGTTTGCAATACTACGAGGTTTGGATAATCCTCCAGATCACCCACGAAAGATTTGTGGCGCGAAAAATTCACATAGGCTTCATCTATTACTACAATGCCGTTGAAATTGTTTAGGATCGCTTCAATATCTGCGCGGTCCATTGCATTGCCGGTTGGATTATTTGGAGAGCATATCCAAATCAGTTTGGTGTTTTCATCTGCAAGATTTTCCAGGTGAACCAAATCGAGTTGAAAATTATCCAGTAGCGGCGCCTTACGAATTTCAATATCATTGATGTTAGCACTCACCTCGTACATTCCATAAGTAGGCGGACAAATTATCACATTGTCTTTCCCCGGTTGGCAAAAACACCTGTACAATAAATCAATGCATTCATCGCTGCCGTTGCCTAAAAATATTCGCTCTGCAGCAACTGCTTTTACTGTGCTTAAAGCTTCTTTCAGTTGATGCTGGTGTGGATCTGGATAACGATTGTACCACTTAATTAATGGAGAACCCAGCGAGTTCTCGTTCGCATCTAAAAATACTTTGGCCTCCCCGGTAAATTCATCCCGCGCAGATGAATAAGGTGTGAGGTTCTTTATATTTTCTCTTACCAATTTTTGTATTTCGAAATTCATATTAAACGTGTCGTCTTTTTTACCAAAAAATTCTGCAATTACTTTCCAGTTTTAATCCTTTGAAATTCCTCTGCCCTGTTCGCATTTTGGCTTTTGACTTTTGACTTTTGACTTCTCACAACACTACATCACATTCTCCACGCGCATCTCCAACCGTATGTTTACAGCATTGGCGTGTGCATCCAATCCCTCTGCATCAGCCATCGTTGTTACTATTGAACCAATTGCCTCAAGGCCTGCTTTTGAAAGGCGTTGGTAAGTAATCTTTTTTACAAAGCTATCCACGCTTACACCACTGTAAGCTTTAGCGTAACCGTTGGTCGGGAGCGTATGGTTAGTGCCACTCGCATAATCGCCTACACTTTCAGGAGAATAATTGCCCAAAAAAACAGAGCCGGCATTCACGATTTGATCTCCAACCGCTTCCGCATTTTCGCAACTAATGATTAAATGTTCCGCGGCATATTCATTCGCTATTTCAATAGCTTCATCCATGGTTGATACTACAATTGCTTTACTATGTTGCAATGCTTTGGTAGCAGTTTCGCTGCGCGATAAATTTTGCAATTGTAATTCCAGTTCACCCTTTACCCCTTCTGCAATGTGTTGAGAGGTGGTAATTAAAAGCACCTGGCTATCTGCACCATGTTCCGCCTGGGATAATAAATCAGCAGCAATGAAAACAGGATCAGCCGTTTCATCAGCCATCACGGCCACTTCACTGGGTCCTGCCGGCATATCAATGGCCACTCCCTCCCTTTGCACTAGCATTTTTGCACTGGTAACATATTGGTTTCCCGGACCGAAAATCTTGTATACCTGCGGAATGGTTTCGGTGCCGTAGGCCATAGCCGCAATAGCTTGTGCGCCACCAGTTTTAAACACATGGGTAATACCCAACAACTTTGCTGTAAACAAAATTGCAGGATGCAATTTACCTTCGGCATTTGGCGGAGAGCATAAAATAATTCTCTTGCATCCAGCTAAAGTAGCTGGAATGCCTAACATTAAAATAGTAGAAAATAACGGTGCCGAACCTCCTGGAATATACAATCCTACTTTCTGTATGGCCACCGATTTTCGCCAGCATTCCACACCGGGCATTGTTTCAACTACTGCCTCTTCATGCAATTGTCCCGCGTGAAACTTTTCGATGTTTTCTTTTGCCTGCAGTATAGCTGCTTTAAGTTCTTCGTTTACCAATAAATCCGCCTCAGCAAATTCTGCTTCGCTTATTTGCAGATTGTCAAGTGTCACCTTGTCAAATCTCTGGGCGTATTCTTTCAAGGTATTATCTCCCCCAGCCTTAACCGCTGCTACAATTTTAGTAACTACTTCTTCCAACGACTTATGATCAAGTGCCGGTCTTGCTAACAATTTTTTCCATTCTGAGCGGGGAGGATTATTGATGATAGTAATCATGCTAAGTCTTTCATTGATGTGTTGATATCACGATTTGTACAGTGTGTTTTACTGCGTGCAAACAATTTATAAAACCATTTTTTCTATCGGTACTACAAGGATACCCTGAGCACCTGCATCGCGCAGCTTTTCAATAATGTCCCAAAAATCATTTTCATTTAGCACGCTGTGTACGCTGCTCCATCCCGTTTCAGCTAATGGCATTACTGTGGGGCTTTTCATTCCCGGCAACAAGCCAATAATTTCGTCCAGTTTTTTATTGGGTGCATTCAGCAAAATGTATTTATTGTTCTTTGCCTTCCTGACTGCTTGCATACGGAACAACAACTTTTGAAGCAACAATTCCTTTTCACCTGTTAAACTATTGTTCTTGATGAGAACCGCCTGCGACTGCAAAATCGTTTCTACTTCTTTCAACCCATTCATAAACAACGTAGAGCCACTGCTAACCAGGTCGCAAATGGCATCGGCCAGTCCAATACCTGGTGCTATTTCTACACTGCCGCTTATCTCGTGTATTTCTGCAGCTACCTTTTTTTCTTCCAAAAATTGCTGAACAATTACCGGGTAAGTGGTAGCAATCTTTTTTCCCTGCAAAAAAGTAACGTCATTGTACTCCTCATGTTTTTCTACAGCAATACTTAACCGGCACTTACCGAAACCAAGTTGCTGGACCACCGCTACTTTCTTCTTCTTTTCGTAGACCACATTTTCTCCGGCAATGCCGATATCTGCTACGCCATCTTCTACATATTGCGGAATATCATCGTCGCGTAAAAAATAAATTTCAATGGGAAAGTTGCTAGCCTCGGCTTTTAATTTATTTACTCCATTAGAAATATCGATGCCACATTCCTTCAGCAATTTCATGCTGTCTTCATTTAATCTGCCTGATTTCTGAATTGCGATTTTAAGCATAGTCTATCATCTGTTTCTATGAACACCTGCCGGCTTAAGTTGTTCAGGGATAATCCTGTAAAACAGGGCGGATGCGCATAATGAAAAAGGCCTACCAACTGGTAAGCCTCTAAATGTTATTGTTTGAATGAACACAATACAACAGCGGCCTACCTTACGGCAAGTGGTGGTGATGTATGTGCACATAAATTTTCATGGGTGCAAAGATAGGCAGGCATTTTTCGTAACCAAAAGAAAAAAGGAACGCTTAGGCATTTGTACTCAATTACCGATCCCAAAGTCATTTTGCCATAAAATTTAAAAAGTTTAAACCTTTACATATACCTTGAAAAAAATTGTTTTACATGAGAAAACCAGCATTGGCGTTATCGTTTTTACTAGGCAGTTTCATCTGCCAAACTTCTACTGCCCAAGACGCAGCAACCTACCATGTGCCGGCAAAAGCGATTGCAGATTTGTTACTTGCCCCTCCTACTCCTGCGGTAAATATTGACGATAAAGGTCAGTATATGCTGTTGATGGAACGCAGTTCGCATCCGAGTATTGAAGACCTTGCTCAACCGGAATTACGTATTGGCGGTTTAAGGTTGAACCCAAATACGTTTGGCCCAAGCCGTGCAGCCTACATTCTAAACTACACAATCAAAGACCTGAGAACGAAGAATGAAACTCAGGTAAAGGGGCTGCCCGCCAATTTAAAATCTGGTACCCCATCGTGGAGCCCGCAGCAAACCAAATTTGCGTTTACAAACACCACGGCTAAAGGGGTAGATCTATATGTAGTGAATGTGAATACTGCTACTGCAACTAAAATCAACAAGACATTTCTTAATGTAGTATTGGATGATTTTAGCTGGGAAGATGAAAACGCAATCTGGTATACCGCTGCTACGAAGCCTGCCTCTGCAGCGCCACCTCAGCCTTTAGCACCTAAAGGACCGATTGTACAACAGAGCCTTGGAAAAGCTGCACCTAGTCGCACCTACCAGGATCTTATCCGCAATCCTTACGATGAAGCACTGTTTGCATTTTATGCTACCGGCCAACTGGTTCGAAATGTAAATGGGACTGAAATAAAAGTGGGCGCACCAGGCTTTTATAGAAGCATTTCTCTTTCGCCCGACAAAAAATATTTGCTGGTGCGCAAAATAGATAAGCCGTTCTCGTACCTGGTAACGGTAAACAGCTTTGCTACTACCTACTCCATTATAGACAAAGCAGGTAAAGAAATTAAGATGCTGGCGAAAAATCCAAGTGGAGAAACTGCCCCCAGCGGCTTCGATAACATTCAGAATATCCCACAACGATTTGCGTGGCGCGCAGATGAACCGTCAACTGTTTATTGGATGCAGCCGCTTGATAGTGGTATGTACGCCAAAAAGATGGAGTACCACGATGCTGTGTTTGCATTAAGCGCCCCGTTCACAGGTAGTCCAAAAGAATTGATGAAAACGAAGTATCGCTTCAACTCTATTACGTGGGGCACGCCTACGCTTGCTTTGGTAACCGAAGGCTTACAGCGGCAGCAACTGGGTCGCATGAGTCGCTTCAATCCATCTACCGGACAGGTAGATATGATTATGGAACGCAGTACCAACGATGCATATAATAATCCCGGCAGCCCGGTGACAACTAAAAATGAATACGGCCGACAGGTACTACAGTTAGTAGATGGCGATAAATTATTAATGACGAGCACGGGAGCATCGCCTAAAGGTGATCTTCCTTTTCTGGCAGTGTTCAATTTGTCCACCAAAAAAAATGATATAATCTGGCGTACTGAAGAAGGTAATTATGAACCCATTGTAAAAGTGTTGGATGCGGATAAGAAAATCTTTGTTACCAGTAAAGAAACACAATCAGTTGCACCTAACTATTATATCAGAAACCTGGCTACAAAAACAGTACAACCACTTACAAACTTTGCCGATCCTCAACCAGCTTTGCGCCAGGTAAAAAAGGAGAAGATCATGTATAAACGTAAAGACGGCATTGACCTAACCGCTACGCTTTATACCCCTGCTGGATACGATGCTAAAAAAGATGGTCCCTTGCCGGTGTTGATGTGGGCTTATCCACGCGAGTTTAAAAACGCAGGTGATGCCGGTCAAGTTCGTGGAAGCCAGTATACATTTACCCGGATCAATTATGGCTCCCCGGTATTTTGGGTGACACAGGGATTTGCCGTAATGGACGCAACTGAATTTCCAATTGTAGGTGAAGGGGAAGTGCAACCCAATAACAACTTCATTGATCAGTTAAGATGGAATGCGGAAGCAGCCATCAATAAAGTAGCGGACATGGGTGTAGGCGATCGCAACCGTGTAGCTGTAGGCGGACATAGTTATGGGGCCTTCATGACGGCAAACCTATTGGCACATACCAAGCTGTTTAAGGCGGGCATTGCACGCAGTGGCGCTTACAATCGTACACTTACTCCTTTCGGATTTCAGAATGAAGAACGCACTTATTGGGAAGCACCGGAGATATACAATGCTATGAGCCCGTTCAGCCATGCAGATAAAATTAAAACGCCCATACTGCTCATTCACGGTGAAGCAGATAACAATCCCGGTACTTTTCCTATTCAATCTGAGCGGTTATACAATGCCATCAAAGGACATGGAGGTACCGTTAGATATGTAGTACTACCATTTGAAAGCCATGGGTATACCGCTAAAGAAAACTTACTCCACTTACTTTGGGAGCAACAACAATGGTTGGATAAATATGTGAAGAACGCTAAGTCATAATGTAGTAGAGCATTTAAACAATCGTTGATTTTTATTACAATCAAAAACGGCATTTTCCATAGGAAGGTGCCGTTTCGTTTTATTCGGTGGAAAATAATAAAAGATTAAATCTCTGGCTTTTCAAGCGTATGAATCTTGATCGTTTTTACTTTGAAAGTGAAATGTTTTTGACTCAGATAGCTGAAGGTTACAACGATGACCGTAGTCAATATTTTAGCAACCGCCGGAAGCAAGTGCAGTTGCTCAACAAAGAACTTGATGAAGATATAATTCAGGCCTATGCATGCAACTACTAATACGAAGTAGCGAACCAATTGAACGCGGCCTCTCAAGGTGCTTTCGGTAAAAACAACGTAACGGCTAAAATAAAATCCCAGCGGAAAAGACACCATAAACGAAGCCAGGAAAGCGGCAATGTGTGGCTTCATGGCGATAGGCCCCATTTGCACAACTGGCTCAGTAAACAAGTAGGTAATAGCAAGAATATAAAGCGTAATATCTACCATGGTATTAAAACCCCCACACGCGGCATAGCGAAATGTTTGCAAAGGCATCACACTGCGGAACAGTGGATAGAAAAAATCAATAACCTTTAGTATCAAACTTCGCATGGGTTGCTTACTTTCTTAAGGGCAGCGAAGATAAGGGCGTAAAGTGTACTTTTGACCCCCAAATAGTTAAAAGAATGAGTGTAACAGAACAGATAAAAGAAGCTGCAGTTCAGGCCATTAATCAATTATACACTGTGTCGTTTACTACTGATTCAATCACCGTAAATGAAACCAAACCAGAGTTTGAAGGCGACTACACGGTGGTGTTGTTTTCATTTATCAAGCAACTTAAAAAATCGCCGGAAGTAATTGGCAATGAGTTGGGGAATCAGCTGGTTGCACAACACAATTCATTTATTACCGGCTTCAATGTTATCAAAGGATTTTTGAACCTGTCCATCTCCTCTTCGTATGTTACTCAATTTCTACTGCATGAATTTGCCAATCAACACTATGGCAAAGCACCAGCTACCGGCAGGAAAGTAATGGTAGAGTATTCTTCACCCAATACCAACAAGCCATTGCACCTTGGGCATTTACGCAATAATTTTTTAGGATGGAGCATTGCAGAAACTTTAAAGGCTACAGGCAATGAAGTAATCAAATCATGCATTGTAAACGATCGCGGAATTCATATTTGTAAAAGTATGATCGCATGGCAAAAACATGCCAATGGCGCTACTCCTGAAAAAACCGGCACCAAAGGCGACCACTTGGTTGGCAACTTTTATGTGCGGTTTGAAGAAGACCTGAAAGCCGAAGCGGAAGTGGTGCTTGATAACCTTCTGAGCCACCAGTTCGAGGGTTTAGGAGAAGAAGTGATTACAAAAGCAAGAGGTTTGTTGCAAGCGACAGACAAATACGTACACGAAGGCAATAAGGAAAAGCATGCAGAAGTTATGGCTGAATTAAAAGAGCTTGCCCGTAACAATACGCCCATTATGAAAGAGGCAAAGGATATGCTGCTTCAATGGGAACAAGGTGATGAAGCAGTGATGGAACTTTGGAAGAAAATGAACAGTTGGGTGTATAAAGGATTTGATGAGACCTACAAAAATATTGGCTCCGACTTTGACAAAATTTATTACGAAAGCAATACTTACTTATTAGGTAAAGACATTGTAGAAGAAGGTTTGGCTAAGGGCGTGCTTACCCGCAAAGCCGATGCAAGTGTATGGATCGATCTTACTGCAGATGGGTTGGATGAAAAACTTGTTTTGCGGAAGGATGGCACTTCAGTATACATTACCCAGGACCTTGGGCTTGCCAAACAAAAAGTGGAAGAATTTGGTATAGATGAAAGCCTGTACGTAATAGCAGATGAGCAGAACTACCACATGAAAGTGCTAAAGCTCATTCTGCAAAAAATGGGTGCGCCTTCGGCGGATGGAATAAGGCACCTGAGTTATGGTATGGTGGAACTGCCAACAGGCAAAATGAAAAGCCGCGAAGGAACGGTAGTGGATGCTGATGAGCTGGTAGAGGAAATGGAAAAGATAGCAGCGCAAAAAACGCAGGAGCTAGGCAAAGTTGATGGTTTTGAAAAAGAGGAGTTAGAGGAATTGTACAGAACCATTGGTCTGGGTGCATTGAAGTTTTTCCTGCTTCGCGTAGACCCTAAAAAGCGGATGGTATTTAACCCCGAAGAGAGTATAGAATTTCATGGCTTTACAGGGCCATTCATACAATACACACATGCCCGAATAAAAAGTATGCTGCGGAAAGCTCAACCAACCGGAGCGCTGTACACGGGAGAACTATTTCCTTTGGAAAAGTCGTTGATTTTATTGCTTGAACAATTTCCGGCGATCATACAAGAAGCTGCTACAGAACAAGATCCATCGAAGCTTGCGATCTATGCCTTCAACCTGGCGCAAACATTCAACTCATTCTATACCAAACATTCGGTGCTGAATGCCGAGCGTGAGGATAAAAAAGAACTGCGTTTACAACTGTCGCAGCTAGTGGCGCAGGTTATTAAAACTTCAATGAGCTTATTGGGGATCAAGGTGCCTGATAAAATGTGACGAATAAATCAAAAAGCAAAAGTCAAAAGTTAAAACCTGAGCGAATACGTCTCTCTTTCTGACTTTTGACTTTTAAATTTACCTCGCCGACTAACTTCCTCTATTCGCTCCGGTAGATCTTACCTTCTTAGCGGCGCCTGCTGGCTTGGAAGCACTCTTTATAAACTTCGATCCTTTCCCTTGATTTTTTTGATTGGTAGTGGCCTGTGCTCCCGCCTTTTTATTGTTTGTAGGTAGTGACATTTTTTCCTTTTTTAGTTCTTACAAATATAGGATTTTGCGTGTTCACCTAATCTCCGTTCATCCTGCATAGCGATATTGACTAATCATCCTTTTACCCTAAACATCGTATTAAGTAACGAATATAATTCAGGATGTTTTTTCTCAAGAAGATCTGGTCGTTCAAAGAAGTATTCTGCAGCGACGGCAAGAAATTCAGTTTTATCAGTAGCTCCATATGGATTGATATCTGACTTGTTTTGCTTAATCAGGCGAATGTTTCTTTCAATTAATTTCAGCCAGGGCATTACATATTGTTTTGAGATGAGTGATTCCGGAACGCCATCTACCGCTCCGTCTGTTTTGTCAATCAAATGAACAAACTCGTGAATAGCAGTATTCGTTTTAGCGGTTTTATTCAGGAAGCCCTGGCGCAGTTCGTGTTGAGATAGAATCATAACATTCTGATATGGCCCATCTCCTACTACACCCAGGGTTGTTCTTTCATCACCTTGTTGATTAAACTTTTCATCAAAAGAATCAGGGTAAAGCATTACTTCATTCAAGTTGATGTATTCCCACTCGGGAAAGCTGAAAATTGGAATGATCGCGCTAGCAGCAATCAGCAATTCATCTAATCTTTCCACGGTGACATTTACGCCATCTATGCGAGTTGTTGCTAAAAAATGCTGCATCCTGCTTTCAAATATCAATCGATCCGGTTTGCTGAGCGCATCATAAAAGGGCACATAATCTTCCAATACCTTTTTGTCAACTTCACTCATTGACCCTTTCGACACCAACACCTTTTTCCTTCGATGGGTAAATGAATAACCCAGTATTATAATAGCAGCTACGGCGATAAGTACAACTAGTAAAATGTCAACCATAAACCGAAAATACCTACAAGCGAGAGCTCCCCAAAATCCTATTTATTAAATGTAACATTTCGCGCCAGCTAATTATTTCTTCCTACTTTCCATGTACATTTTTACCATTATGAAGATTAATGCCGCCAGACTACAAACACACTTTGAAGCAATGAGTGAAATTGGCAAGTTGGGTGAAACAGGCACTTGCCGCCCTACACTAACCAAAACAGAAATGGAAGCATTTGAGCTTGTTTCTATTTGGATGACGGAAGCAGGAATGACTACCCGCATAGACAACTTTGGCAACCTTATCGGCAGGCTTGAAGGCACCGATGCTTCATTGCCGGTTTTAATGATGGGCTCTCACCTGGATAGTCAGCCATACGGTGGCCGGTTTGATGGTGTGGCTGGGGTACTCTGCGCAATAGAAGCGGTTACTACCTTAACCGAACAAGGTATAAAGCCGGCAAGATCTATAGAAGTAATTTCCTTTTGCGATGAGGAAGGCTGGCGTTTCAATAAAGGTTTGTTTGGAAGCCGCGGCATATTGGGCAAACTGGAAGAAGGAGAACTGGAACGAACCGATAAGGATGGCATTACACGATTGCAGGCATTGAAAGATTTCGGCTGCGATCCAAAAAAGTTTTCGGAAAGCGAATACTTGCCGGATAGTATTTTTTGCTTTTTAGAATTACATATTGAACAAGGACCTGTGCTCGACATTGCGCAAAAACCAATTGGTGTAGTCTCCGGTATTTCCGGTCCGCTTTGGTGGACTGTACAAATGAAAGGGATGGCGGGTCACACCGGGTCGGTGCCCATGCATTTGCGTAAAGATGCATTGCTTGGTGCTGCTAAAACAATCATTGCAGTCAATGAAATTGCTACCACTATTCCGATGGCTGAAACAGTTGGATCGGTAGCAACGATACAAGTTTTTCCGGGCAGCAGAAACATCATTCCCGAAGAGGTAACCTTTACAGTTGACCTGCGCGATATAGATCTTGAAAGACGCAATAGATACGAACAACAGGTTCGCAATAAGATTGAACTGATAGCGCAGCAACACCACCTAACTTATACAATCAGCGAAGACACCAACAGCGAACCACGCTATTGCGCACAATGGATCAAGGACATTATTCATGGTGAATGCAAGTCGCTTAAGCTGGAAGCTCCTGAGTTAATGAGCGGCCCTTTTCATGATGCACTTGCTCTGAGCTATGCCTGCGATTACGGTATGATCTTCGTGCGTTGCAAAGACGGAATCAGTCACAACCCTTTAGAGTTTTCATCGTATGAAGACTTGAGTTTAGCAACGGAGGTTTTGTACGGAACGGTGTTGAAGGTGTTGGAAAAATAACACGCAATGCAAATTTGCTTTCCGGCTTATTCTCTTTCATTCGTTTGAATATCATTTGTTAAAACATTCAAAATACGTTTAGCGGTTTATGCATTCTGCTGGCTTGTTTCATCCAAAGCAAAACAACTTACATGAAACTACTACTGCTATCCATCGCGCTGCTTTGCACCGCATTCCTCCAGTCGTTTACAACACATTCCTCTAAACAACGCGGAGCTTTTACACCTGTCGCTTCGCAAAAAATTCAAGTGGCCATCCTGCTGGATGTAAGCAATAGTATGGATGGGCTGATTGAACAGGCTAAGGCGCAACTGTGGAACATGGTGAACACTGTTGGTAAGGCAAAGTGTGCAACCGGTTCGCCCCAAATTGAAATTGCCTTGTACGAATATGGACGCAGTAGCAACAACCTGCGCGAAGGATATGTAAAACAGATTAGCCCGTTCACTAAAGATCTTGACCTGCTATCAGACAATCTATTTAAACTTACCACCAACGGTGGAGACGAGTACTGCGGCCAGGTTATCTATACATCGCTGCAACAATTGAAGTGGGACAATGCACCCAACACCTACAAAGTCATTTTCATTGCCGGAAATGAAGACTTTTACCAGGGCTCCATCAGTTGGTCAGTTGCTTGCGCCGAGGCGCGAAAAAAAGGGGTAATTGTAAATACCATTTATTGTGGCAATAGCGCGGATGGCTTGCGCGAACATTGGAACCTCGGTGCTGAGTGTGGTAACGGAAGCTACACCAACATCAACCAAAACGCAAAGGTGGATGACATACCCACCCCCTACGACAGCGCTATGTTTGTGCTAAATGAAAAGCTGAACAAAACCTACATTGCCTACGGGTACCAAGGCATGGCCAGTGCGCGCAAGCAGGAAGATATGGACAAGGCAAACTATTCCATGAGCAAGAGTGTAATGGCAGAAAGAGTAGCGGTAAAAGGAAAAAACAATTTATATAAAAACGAGCAGTGGGATTTAGTAGATGCTGCCGCAACAGACAGTGCCATTTTACAAAAAGTAGACATCAAAACTTTACCTGCCGAACTGAAAAACAAAAGCCGTTCAGACATAAAAAAAGTTGTTCAAGAAAAAGCAACGGACCGTAGTAAATTACAAAGCCAGATAGCTAAACTGAGTGCACAACGCGAAAATTACATTGCTGCAGAAAGAAAGAAAAAAACAGGAAAGAAAGAAACTACCTTAGAGAGCGAAGTGCAGAAAATCATCAAACAACAAGTCCGCCGTTATAATATGGTGATTGATTAACACGACGTACCCCCAAATCGAAGTACATAGAAATGGCTCACTTTGCATCAAGGTGAGCCATTTTATTTCGTATTCGTCTAATTCAATGACTCTTTGTTTGCCAGCTTAAAGGTGAATCGCGCCTGGCTTTTAGGATAGTTGAGTTTGGTGCTTTCCCGCTTTCCATTAGCAACCACATGCATGATGTTAATTTGCTCCTTTTTGAAATCGTGTAACAGCGTATTGTTGATTTCTACGGAATAGAAAACCGGTACGTTCTCAATTTCAAAGTAGCAATAGGTGGATTCTTTTTCTCTTTCAAAACCGATAAACTTAAAACCTACTGCCTTAGAGTTGACGGCAACTGACAAGTGTTTGGTGATGTATGCCTGTACCAGTTGGTTGTTTTTTTCAAGCTGCTTTTGACTGGACAGGTCCACGTTCATTTTAGTATTCAGCTTCAACACATCTTCAAGATCTTCGGTAAACATCTTACAACTTATCTCAACAGATTTGCCCTTACTATCGTAATTGATCTCTGTTACACTCACGTAAAAAGGATGAAACAAACTTTTGTTTGCATTGGCAAGTAAGGTGCTTACCATAAAAGCACTCATCAAAAACAAACGAACCAGCATAGGTTGAGCATCTCTTTTTTTCATCTAAATGGAAATTATTCTTCGCGACAGTATACACAATAAGCGCACCGAACAAAATAATTATCAAATTGTTTTCTATGGCGCAGCTTTTGTGCATGTTGAGTCCGCATAAGTCAATGTCATTTGCCGTCTTTTGCCATTCAGCTAAACCTTGATTTGCAAGAAGGCAAGCATGGCAATGATAGATTTAATTTTTTTCATTGTATATAGTGCTGATCTGTATACACCGATCAAATCAACCTAGGTTTCTACATAAAAACACCACCATTAAATGAAGAGAATTTCTTTTTCGTTCGTAGCTACTCTGTTCTTTTTTTTCGCCACTGCACAAAATGCCCAAAACAATCCCGGCTCTAATCATGGGAACAAATTTGAACAATTGGGCACTATCCTATCGACACCAAATGTTTACAGAACTGCCAGTGGTGCACCGGGTCATGAATACTGGCAACAGCGCTGCGACTACGATATCAAAGCCACCCTTGACGAAAAGAATAAAAAGCTTACGGGTAAAGAAACCCTTACCTACTTTAATAATTCGCCCGATCCTTTGTCGTATCTCTGGTTACAGTTAGATGAAAATGAACATAGCTCCATCAACAATGCAAACTATCAAAGTAGCAGTTCAATTCGCGGCGTAACCACTACTACAGCTGTAAATGAATTGCAAAAATCAACCACGGACAATGGCTTTGGTATACAGGTTACCAAAATCACCGACGTACTGGGTAAGCCGTTGCGGTATACGGTAAATAAAACCATGTTACGCATTGACCTGGCAACGCCCTTGAAGGCAGGACAAAAATTTATATTCTCAGTTGATTGGACTTACATCATCACTGACAGATTGGTTCAGGGCGGCCGCGGAGGATACGAGTACTTTGGAGATACAAAAGATTACCTGTTTACGATAGCGCAGTGGTTTCCACGTTTGTGTGTGTACAGCGATTTCCAGGGATGGCAAAATCACCAGTTTACCGGACGGGGTGAGTTCGCTTTAACCTTTGGCAATTATAAAGTTCAAATGACAGTGCCAGCAGATCACATTGTTGGATCAACCGGTGAATGCCAGAATTATGCACAGGTATTGACCCCTGCACAATTAGCCAGGTGGCAGCAAGCACAAACTGCAAAGGAACCCTTTGAAATATCGACGCTGGCTGAAGCAAAAGCACGGGAAGGAAAAACAACCAACGCTACCAAAACATGGGTGTACGTAGCAAAAGATGTACGTGATTTTGCCTGGACTTCATCGCGAAAGTTTGTGTGGGATGCAATGGCCATCAATGTAGAAGGAAAGAAAATTATGTGCATGAGTTTATACGGTAAGGAAGCGTATGGATTGTATAAAAAATATTCTACCAAATTAGTAGCGCACACCATCAAAACGTATTCTCATTTTACAATTCCGTACCCCTACCCTGTGGCACAAAGTGTGGAGGCAAGCAATGGAATGGAGTACCCAATGATCTGCTTTAATTATGGCCGTACAGATACCGATGGCACCTACACAGAGCAAACAAAAAACGGAATGATTGGGGTGGTGATTCATGAAGTGGGACACAACTTTTTCCCGATGATCATCAACAGCGATGAACGCCAATGGTCGTGGATGGATGAAGGGTTGAACACCTTTGTGGAATACCTGACCGAAGAAATGTTTGACAACAATTTTCCCAGCCGCAGGGGGCCGGCCTGGACCATCACTGATTACATGAAGTTGCCAAAAGATCAATTGGAACCAATCATGACCAACTCTGAGAACATAGTTCAGTTTGGACCAAATGCCTACTCAAAGCCTGCTACCGGCTTAAACATTTTGCGGGAAACTATCATGGGAAGAGAACTGTTTGATCATGCCTTTCAGCAGTATGCTCGACGCTGGGCATTTAAACATCCAACCCCGGCAGACTTCTTTAGAACGATGGAAGACGCCAGCGGCGAAGACCTTGATTGGTTTTGGCGTGGTTGGTTTTACAGCACAGACGAAACAGACATTTCTTTGGATACAGTTCGGTATATGAAGCCAGACTTGAATGCAACGCCAGTGCCTTCGAGTGATAGTATGGCAGGATATACTAAACCGATGAAGTCGGAGTTTAGAGACATCTCCAAAATACGCAACCAACAAGATACCAGCATACGCTATTACACAGATGTAGACACGTCATTGCGCGATTTTTACTGGCAGTATGGTCGTGGTATGATCTTACACGATACCACAAAATATGCGATGAAGGTGATGGGTATGTACGAACCATTGGATGAAGCGTCCAAAGTGAAATATGGCAACAAACATTTTTACCAGTTAACTTTTACCAACAAAGGCGGATTAGTAATGCCTATCATTATTGAGTGGACTTACGCTGACGGCACAAAGGAAATAGAACGCATACCGGCACAGGTGTGGAGGCTCAATGAAAAGCAGGTGGTAAAATCATTTATGAAGGATAAAGAAGTGTCAGCTATTGTAGTAGATCCGCTGCGCGAAACTGCTGACATTGACCTAAGTAACAATACTTGGGGTGCTGCAGGTGTTACGCCTTCAAGGTTTCAATTGTTTAAAGCACGGCAGGGAGCTGGCCGCGGACAATCATCTGGTATCAGCCCAATGCAAAACGCAATTAAGAAGACCCAAACAAACTAAAGTTTGTTTTTCCTTCTTAATAAAATGCCCTTGCACACCCTGCAAGGGCATTTTTACTGTATAACTTTTTATCGTAATTCTTACTTACCTACCACCGATCACAAAGCACTGGGCGCTGACCAAACCAACGATAAACCTAAATTTGAACCATGGAGAAAAGTGATCAGCAATCGTGGAAGACCAGGCTTCATGAAACGATCTATGAATCAAATACTGCTGCCGGCAAAACATTTGACATAGCCCTGCTCATCTTTATTATCGGTTCTATCATAGTGGTAATGCTCGATAGCATTAAAGAATATCACCAACAATACGGCGAATTATTTTGGTTATTGGAATGGATATTCACCGGTTTGTTTACAATAGAATACCTGCTTCGCCTCATAAGTTTGAGGAAGCCTTTAAAATATGTGTATTCTTTTTTTGGCATCATTGACCTGCTTGCCATCATACCTTCTTACTTAAGTATCATCAATGTCGGTGCCCAATCGTTGCTGGTGCTGCGGGCACTAAGGCTATTGCGTGTGTTCCGCATATTTAAGCTCACCCATTTTCTAACAGAAATGGAGTTTTTAAAATCTTCTATTTATAGCAGCCTGAAGAAGATCAGCATCTTTATGCTGGTTGTATTAAGTATGGTGATTATAATGGGATCTATCATGTACCTGGTGGAGGGTGGCGAGAATGGATTTCATAGTATTCCAGATAGCATTTACTGGGCGATCGTTACCATTACAACTGTTGGGTATGGTGATATTTCCCCTGCTACCCCATTGGGAAAATTCCTTGCCTCCATTATGATGTTTATTGGTTATGGAATCATTGCCGTACCAACGGGCATTCTCACAACAGATATAGCAATGGCAGTACGTAAAAAGAAACCAGGACATGAAACCTGTCCGGGTTGCGGCAAAGAGGACCATGACAACGACGCCAAGTTTTGTAAGTATTGCGGCACAGGACTGTAAAGCATCAGGTGGTAAATGCAATTTGTTTTGCCTGTTTGCACTAAAGCAATTGCCCTTTACTCAAAATAAAAGACGTATGCAGAAAACCACCTATTGTATTTACATTCACCCACCCATAGAAAACGCTTGTAGAGAGGACTTTAATTTAAGTTCAATAGCAGAATTATTTTTCATTTGAAAGCACCCGTGCTTATAGTAGTAAGGGTGATGTACCCAACAATAAGGTAAAACATGAACTGGCATAATCTTACAACCGAACAGGTGTATGAAGCAACGCAATCTTCAAAGACCGGTTTAGCAGCTTCGCAGGCTGAGCAAAAACTGCAGGAGGTTGGCCCCAACGAATTGCAGGAGGGCAAAAAGAAAAGTATTGCATCTATTTTATTGTCGCAGTTTACTGACGTGATGATATTGATATTGCTTGCGGCAGCAATTGTATCTGGCATTGTGGGCGATCTAAAGGATACCATTGTAATTCTGATCATTGTAGTATTGAATGCCATTGTAGGATTTATACAGGAGTACCGTGCTGAAAAGGCAATGCAGGCATTGAAACAGATGGCGGCAATGCAAGCAAAACTATTGAGGGATGGAAAGCTCACCTGGCTACCTGCGGCACAATTAGTACCCGGCGATGTTGTTTTGCTGGAAGCAGGCAATTCGATTCCAGCGGATATTAGGATTACAGAGTCCGTTAATTTACGGATTGAGGAAGCTGCACTCACAGGTGAATCTGAGGCGGTGGAAAAAGTTAGTGACGCGCTGGATGCCGCCGAAAGTCTGTCGCCCGGCGATAAAAAGAACATTGCTTTCAAAGGGACATATGTTACTTATGGACGCGGATCTGGCGTAGTAGTTGCCACCGGAATGCAAACTGAGTTAGGACGAATTGCGAAGCTGCTACAGGAAAAAGAAAGCATTACGCCTTTGCAACAGCGGATGGCGGCCTTCGGTAAAAAGTTATCGATCATCATTGGCTTGATCTGCGTGTTGTTTTTTGTTGCAGGTTGGCTTAGGGGCGAAGACCCACTGACGATGTTGCTTACCAGTATTTCATTGGCTGTTGCCGCCATTCCTGAGGCTTTGCCTGCCGTTATCACCATTTCGCTGGCGCTTGCTGCCAAGCGCCTTGTTCGCCACAATACACTTATTAGAAAATTGCCTGCAGTGGAAACATTGGGCTCAGTCACCTATATCTGCACCGATAAAACGGGTACACTCACTAAGAATAAAATGTCGGTGGAAGATGTGTTTGTTGGCAATACATTGTATGCTCGTGCGCACTTACATAAAACCATGCAGAAGGAAGAAGCCAAATTGCTGATCCATGCATTTGCCATGAACAATGATGTGGATGAGGAGGATGATAAAACATTGAAAGGTGACAGCACTGAAATAGCGCTAATGGAAGTGGCAAGAGAACACAGTATTTCTTCTACAGCAATGCCTCGTTTAGCCGAACTGGCCTTTGATTCCAACAGGAAGTTGATGACCACCTTTCACGAGCACGATAACCGCATTATTTCATTTACCAAAGGTGCACCCGATGTGATATTGGAACGTTGTAGAGAGATAGATAAACCTGGTCTTTTAAAACAAGTGGATGCAATGGCATCGGATGGCTATAGAGTGCTCGGGTTTGCCTATCGCTATTGGGACGAGGTACCTGCTTTTCCAACAACCGATGAACATGAAAATGATTTTCAGTTTTTAGGGCTCGCGGGAATAATAGATCCTCCGCGTGAAGAAGTGGTGGAAGCAATAGAACAGTGTAAAACTGCAGGTATCATCCCCGTAATGATTACGGGTGACCATCCGCTTACGGCCAAAACAATTGCGGAACGCATTGGCATATTAGGTAAGGCAGATGACCTTGTGATAACCGGGCAGGAACTGGCTGCATTAAGTGAAGTAGATTTTGAAGGCAAAGTTGAGAAGATAAAGGTGTATGCCCGTGTATCGCCAGAGCAGAAGCTAGACATTGTAAAAATGCTGCAGAAGAAAGGGCATTATGTAGCCATGACCGGGGATGGGGTAAACGATGCTCCTTCGCTAAAAAAAGCAAACATTGGGATTGCCATGGGCATTACCGGAACAGACGTATCCAAAGAAGCGGCGCACATGATTTTGCTGGATGATAATTTTTCAACCATCGTTCGCGCCGTAAAAGAAGGACGAAGAATTTACGATAACATTCTCAAGTTCATCAAGTTCCTAATGACGACCAATTCAAGTGAAATACTCACATTACTTGTAGGCCCGTTAATTGGATTACCAGTCGCGTTGCTACCTATTCATATTTTATGGATCAACCTGGTATCGGATGGTGTGCCAGCCATTTCTTTATCGTTTGAAAAAGCCGAGAAAGATATAATGCAAAGAGCGCCTCGTGCCCCGCAACAAAGTATTTTTGCAGAAGGCAGAGGATTGCACATGATATGGGTGGGCACACTCATGGCTGCCATTGCCTTAGGCTTGCAAGCATGGTCGATACAAAACAACCTGCACTGGCAAACCATGGTATTTAATTTTATGTGCTTTGCCCAGTTTGCACATGTGCTAGCTATCCGGTCGGGCAAAGATTCGTTCTTCCAGGTAAACTTGTTTTCCAATAAAGTATTAATCATAGGCATTGCAGTAAGTATTGTACTGCAGGTCCTCATCACCTTCATCCCGTTGTTTCAAACCATTTTTCATACGGAGGCATTAACGGCGGGTGAGTTTGCTTTGGTAGCTGGCTGTGCATCGCTGGTGTTAGTGGCGGTAGAAATTGAAAAGCTCGTAGCGAGGAGAAGAGCGAGGAGGGTTTAGGTGAAAAGTGTGAGGTTTGATGTTTGAGGTTTAATGTTTGAGGTTTGAAGTTGCACCGCTTTTGCATCACGTTGAATGGAAGATTTTAGCATTGTGTAGGAAAACAGCAATGCTAGAAATTAGGTTCGCCGTCAGGTATCTCAAGACCTCATGCACTTTCACCAAGCCACTACCACACAATGACATGTATTTACATTCCTCTACTTCTTCCCACCGTACCAATCCCGCAGCCGCACTTCAATACCTGCATCACCAGCATTTACCAATTGCTTAAATGTATTTACATCTTGCCCGCGATAGTGGTAAGGATAAACAACCTTGGGCTTAAAGGCCAGCACACCTTCTGATGCTTGCTTTACATCCATTGTATAAGGTAGGTTCATGCATACAAAGGCATAATCTATATTGGCGAGCGATCGCATTTCAGGTATGGCTTCAGTATCGCCGGATAGATAAATGTTTTTTCCGCCAAGCGTAACAATGTAACCATTGCCACGGCCTTTTGGATGGCGTGAGTCGGCGGCCTCTGGCAAATTGTACATGGGAATGGCGGCAATCCTAATACCTTTTTTCTTTGCATCGGCACCATTGGCAAGCACAACAATTTTACGTTTGCTAATCGTGGCGGGGAGCTTATCCGCAACTGCCTGTGGCACTACAAGCAGTGTGTTGCCGGTGTTGATGGCCTCTAATGTTTTCAAATCAAAGTGATCGCCATGTATATCCGTAATTACAATAAGCGTGGGCGCTGCCATATCTTTAAAGGCATCCGCTCCACCAGTTGGGTCTACATAAATGGTTTTGCCTTTGTACGAAAGCACCATGGTGGCATGGCTGATGGGCTGTATTGTTAGTTCGCCGCCTTTCAATTTCTCTACATCTGCAGCGGGGCGCTGCGCATGGGTAAGCAATGAAGCAATAGAAAAGGCTAAGACAATTACTGACTTCAACATAACGGATCAATATTTATATTGTGATGAGATAGTTCAACAATGTAGTGCATTACGAAACAACATGATTACGCCATAATAGTTGCCAATCATTGTATTAAAAAACGATACCAACATGAATATGGAATTGAGAAATGTAAAATTGAAAAAGGTGTTACAAATAGGTAATAGCAAGCAAAGGATAAGTTGAAAATGATATTGATGATCGCTAAAAATTGTATCATTCTGCCTTCACAGCTTCTTACTTATTATTTTGGATCACACCGCGATCAACTCACAACTTTCAACTCACAACTCACAATAACAAATTCAACATGTATCAACCATCCTGTTTTATCATTAGTCCCTTCGGAAAAAAGAAAGGGCCCGAAGCCATAGAATTCGATTTCAATTATATCTGCGAAACGCTTTTTAAACCAGCCATCATAATGGCAGGCCTCACTCCCATTCGTGCGGATGCAGAAGCTACTGGTGGCATCATTCACAAAGCAATGTACGAACGGCTTATCCTGTGTGATTACGCCATTGCAGAGCTTAGCACAACGAATGCGAATGTGTATTATGAACTAGGTATGCGTCATACAATTAAGCCATTTACAACAGTGTGTGTTATGAGTAGTAAAACCATGCTACCCTTCGATTTGAACCTGAACCGCACCTTCCCGTACCAAATAGATGAACAGGGAAAGCTTACAAATATTGAAGGTGACATCGCAGCGATTGCAGCAAAACTTACAGCCGCCAAACGCAATAAAACCACTGATAGCCCTGTGCATCAATTGGTTGAAGGCATTAGTTTTCAAAAGAGCCTTGCGCACGAGAAGACAGATATCTTTAGGGATAAGGTGAGCTATGAAAAACAAATCAAAGAGAAGTTATCTGACATAAGAGAGCATCCGATAAAAGAAGAACGCCTTGGCTTGCTACAGGCTTATGCAGCTACACTAACACCTATCGAAAACCAGGAAACGGGCGTATTGGTAGACGTGCTGCTTAGCTTTCGTGCCATAAGTGCATGGCAACAAATGATTGACTGGATAAAAGGATTACCAGAGTATGTATTCAATACCCAAATGGTGCAAGAGCAATATGGCTTTGCGCTTAACCGAAACAAACAACGCAGTAAAGCGGTTGAAGTTTTGGAAGCACTGATCGCAGCAAACGGACCTAACCCTGAAACCAATGGAATACTAGGAAGGGTGTACAAAGATCTGGCAGATGATAACGAAGTAAACGAGTTTAAGAAAGAGAGCTTCCTAAAAAAATCGTTGGAAGCTTACCTGGCAGGATATGAAGCTGACATTCGAGATGCCTATCCAGGAATCAATGCGGTTACCATTATGGCATTGGTCAATGATGAACGCTACCCAAAATACCTACATGCCATCAAACTTGCCGTACAACTTAAGATGAAAAAGAAGCAACCCGATTATTGGGATTATGCCACACTAATGGAATTGGCCGTGTTGGAAAACAACCCGGCAGAAGCGAAAGAACAATTGCTGAAAGCACTTGCCGAAAAAACAGAGGACTGGATGCCGCAGACAACCATCAATAACCTGAATAAACTGAAAGCTGCGTTTGTGCAACAAGGAAAAGATGTCAGCTTTCTTGACCAGGTGATTGGTGGGTTGCAATAAAATAATCATCGAGACAGAAATTACATCAATACAATACATCGATTCGTGGACTACAACAGCGGGAAATTTATGGGAAAGCACCCGGACGCATTCAGGGAAAGATGGACATAAACAAGTAAGCTTTACTCCCATTTTTATCAATGATTTAAACCTGTAACATTTGGTAGTTTTGCGCTGCCAGACAACGATCCGGCACTAACCTTGTCGCTATCACACACACCATGATAAAAAACATATTCGCACTACTCCTCACACTTTTAGTAGTAAATGCCGATGCTCAAAAGCGCAGAAAAATCAACTTTTTAAAAGACAGTATTGATTCATACATAGCACAGGGAATGACCGATTGGAAGATCCCCGGTATGGCTGTAGTAATTGTAAAGGATGGCAAAGTAGTGTGGATGAAAGGCTATGGTGTCAGAGACATTGAGACGGCCGAACAGGTAGATGAGAATACGCTCTTTATGATTGCCAGCAATACAAAACTCTTTACCGGTACTGCACTCGCTCAATTGGAATACAACGGCAAAATTCAGCTGAATGATAAGGTAAAAAAGTATATTCCTGAGTTTGCATTGTATGATCAAAACGCCACAGAAATGGCCACCATCACAGATATGTTGTCGCACAGGATTGGTACCAAAACATTCCAGGGAGATTTTACTTTTTGGGATGGCAACCTCAGTCGACGCGGTGTCATTAATCGTATGCGCACCTTACAACCAACGGGTATTTTCCGTCAATCTTATGGCTATTGCAACAGCTGTTTTGTAACAGCCGGCGAAGTAATTCCTGTTGTTAGCCAAAAACCATGGGAGGTATATGTATACGATAGTCTATTAATGCCGCTCGGTATGAGCAACACGCATATGCTTACAAATGGTATGGATCAGCGCAGCAATGTGGCTAAGCCTTATACCACGAAAAATACTACTGGTACTGTATTGTTAGATTATGATCGCATTGATAATCTTGGCCCTGCCGCCAGTATGGTTAGTAGTGTAAATGATATGGGTAGGTGGCTATCAATGCAGTTAGATAGTGGTCGCTTTGAAGGGAAAAAAATATTGCCCTGGGAAGTTGTTAATCGCACACGTGAAGTACAACTTTCAGTAAACAGTCGCAAGTCCATGATGTATCCAACCAATTTTAAGGGGTATGGTTTAGGAATATTTGCACAGGATTATAACGGGCGCCAATTGTACCAACATACGGGTGGCGCGTTCGGCTTTGTAAGCAATGTTTGTTTTGTACCTGAGGAAAAACTCGGTATTTGCATTCTTACCAACCAGGACAACCAAAACTTTTTTGAAGCACTTAGGTACCAGTTGCTAGATGCTTATCTGGACGTTCCCTACACAAACCGCAGTAAAGCAATGCTAAAAAATCATCTTGTAAATCAGGAAAAAGATCTTCAAGGTCTTGCTGAACTGAAAGCACGTGTGGCATCTGCAAAAGCGCCAATGCTAATCAGCCAGTATACCGGTAGCTATGTAAATGAAACCTATGGCAAAATGATCATTACCCAGGCATCTGCATCGCAGCTAAAAGTTGAATTTAAAGGGCACAATAATCTACGTGCTACGCTGGATTATATAGACAATGATGAATGGATGCTTACGTACAATCACAAAGGCTATGGCGTATTTGCCACCCGATTTACTATGGATAAAGGCAGACCGGTATCTATCCTCATAAAAGTGACAGACTTTATTGAGTTGGATCCGTATGTTTTTGTAAAGGAATAATATAGGAATGAAGCAAACAACAAGGGTGCATAACTACTGGTTCTCCTGTAACCTTCTTATTTGGGCAACGGTATCTACGGTTAGATAAACCTTTTTGTCGTTCTGTACCCCTTCAATTAAAATCCTATTGCGACCAGCTTGCTTTCTATATTTCACTGGCATTGGCTGGCGCCCTTTTTTTTCAAGGTTAAGTTGTATAAGCTGGTTTGTTTTGGCTGACGATAGTGTCACTTGCTCTTCGCCATTTGCTTGCATGCCTGCAATGTAAGGTGTTGCCATTACGCTCGATAGCACGTTGTACGTTTTACCATTCACCCAGGCCGTTTTCCATTCAGGCGCATTCCGTGGTTTCGATTCAAGAAAAATGCTGTAAACGGTATCCGCATAATTCATTGCCATACCCCGGTCATCTACAGGAACATTTCCGGGCGCCAACACAACATAGTAGGCCTTTGTTTTTACCACCCCGTATTTTCCCTGCGCGCAGGATGAAAGAGTAATTACAACCAGAAAAAGAATGCTTAAAAGTTTCATACGTGATTTTTAATGTAAGATGAAATCAGCCCTGGATTACACAAACCATTTTTATAAAATGTCCACATGTATTTCCGATAAGGCGTTTGTGCTTTTAGCAACACTGATTTGCTTTGCAAACAAAAGATAATTAGCTGTCATTTAGACAAAAACGATACCGCCAATAACAAAGCAAGGGCGAATATGGCATAAAATTTTTAGCTACCACGGCATGAAACCATCGCCACTTGTAAAAGCAGTGCTTATTTCCCTACTTGTGTTTGCAATTTTTGCAGGGTTATATTTCGCGAAACCATTCCTGGTTCCGTTTACGCTTGCAGCTATACTGTCAATGTTATTCTTGCCCATTAGCCGCAAACTAGAAAGAAGAGGTGTGCATAAAGGAGTTGCTGCGCTTGCGTGCATACTCATTTTACTTTCGGTGTTCGCCGGTATCGTAGGCCTGGTATCGTGGCAGGTAAGTAACCTGATGGACGACAAAGCAAAACTAGAGCGTCAAATAAATAAAACGGTAAGGACGGTACAAAGTACAATCGATAAAAAATTAGGGGTACCACCAAAACAGCAAGAAGAAATCATCAATCAACAGCAGGATACTGCCAACGGTTTGGGCGGCACCATCCTCGCTGCCTTCACTGGTATACTTGTCGATGCAATCATTGTGCTGGTCTACATTTTTTTCTTTATGCTTTCGCGGCAGCATATTAAAAAGGGGTTATTGCTAATGGTACCTGCTGAACGAAAAAAGAAAACCGAATGTGTAATAAACGATACGGCCAATGTTGCGCAAAAATACCTGACCGGTTTGGGGCTGATGATTTTCTGCTTGTGGGTTATGTATGGTATCGGCTTCAGTATTGTGGGTGTAAAGAATGCCGTGTTCTTCGCGGTATTGTGCCGCCTGCTGGAAATTGTTCCGTTCATTGGCAACCTGCTGGGAACTTTCATGACCTTGTTGATGGCTCTTGCGCAAGGCGGATCGCTTACTATGGTCATTGGAATAGTGGTGGTGTATGCGTTGGTTCAGTTTATACAAGGGAATGTTCTGGAACCACTAATTGTGGGCTCGCAGGTAAATGTAAATGCGTTGGCCACAATCATTGTTTTGGTGATTGGCGACCTGCTCTGGGGCATTCCGGGTATTGTATTGGCCATTCCATTACTCGGCATCACGAAAGTTTTATGCGATAACATAGAAGGCTTAAAACCAATAGGTTTCTTAATTGGCCAGGAGCGACCTGAGGAGAAAAAGGAATCTCTGAGTACCAAAATGAAAGAGTTATTTAAAAAGAAGAATTCCAAATAACGGGTAGGATGTTCAAATAGCTTTTCAATACTATTCTTTTTGTGCGTCCAATACATGTATATAAAAAGGGATTGTAAGTAGTTAGTTAGGTTTCAGGTACAACAAATTCTATATATCTTGCCTGCTCCAACCAACACTGCATTTTGAAACATCTAATTATAGCTTCAGCCCTCCTTTTTTTTGTACACATTAGTTTCGCACAAAAAATTATCGGCACCACACTTGATGAAAATGGCAAACTATTGCCAGCCGTTACTATAGCGTTACTTAATAGCAAAGATTCGTTGGTAGCAAAACTGGCCGTGTCTAACGACAAAGGCGTATACACTATCCCGATAGCAACGTCCGGAAAGTACATCATAAAAGCAACTGCAGTAACTTATCAAACAACGTTCAGCAACCCTTTTGACGTTGCGGGTAGTAATAAGGAGATAGCTCCAATTATTTTGAAAAAGAGCGAGCAGAAATTAAAAGATGTAGTGGTAACCGGCAAGCGGACAATGGTGGAAGTAAAAGCTGACAGAACGATTGTAAACGTAGAAGGAACCATCAATGCAGTGGGCAGCGATGTAATAGAATTGTTGCGCAAATCACCCGGTGTAATGCTGGATCAGAACGATAATATTTTGCTGACTGGCAAGAGTGGCGTGCAGGTATACATCGATGGAAAACCTTCTCCTCTTACCGGTGAAGCCTTAGCTATATACCTGCGGTCTATTCAATCATCACAGGTGGATGCCATAGAATTAATCACGAATCCATCGGCCCGGTACGATGCTGCTGGCGACGCCGGTATCATCAACATAAAATTAAAAAAGAGCCAGGGCTACGGCACCAATGGATCGGTTACTGCAGGCGCGAATTATGGCATTTACCCCAAATACAATACAGGCATCAACATAAACCACCGAAACAATAACGTGAACCTCTTTGGTAACTATAATTATAATGAGAGTGCTACGGAACTGCAACTGGATATTGACCGTACCGTGAGGGATACAATTTTCAATACCCGTAGCAACAGAATATTGATCAACAAAAACCATAACATTAAAGCGGGTTTTGATTATGGTATCAACGATTTCAATACGATTGGTTTTATTGCCACCGCCAACATAGTGAACATCAGGCGGTCAGTGTTGAGCACCACGCCCATTAGCAACAGCGCCAATAAAATTGACCGCTGGTTGGTTGCCGATAACAAAGACCGCGATGCAAACGACAACCTTAGCTTTAGCTTCAATTATCGCAAGACCAACAAAAGCGGACTTGATTGGAATACGGATGCTGAGTATTCTTTGTTTAGAAAAAACAGCGACCAGCTACAGCCCAATATTTATTATTCGGGCGATTATTCAAGGGAATTATTTCGAAGAGCCTTCCAGTTTATTTCACCCTCCAACATTGATCTCGGCAATATTAGAACAGACGTAGAAAAACAAGCCTGGGGTGGTAAGCTAAACTTTGGTGCTAAAATCGCACTGGTACAAACTGATAACGACTTCAAACAATTCAATTTGCAAACATCAGAGCGCCAATACGACTCTACTCGCAGTAATCGTTTCAGGTACCAGGAAAATATCAATGCCGCATTTTTCAATTTCAACAGGCAGTATAAAACATGGAGTTACCAAATCGGTTTACGTGCAGAGAACACAAATATTTCCGCACGTTCCAATGGGTTTAAGCAGGGCACTAATCGCTTTGTGATATTTGACTCTACCTTTAAACGTAGCTACACTGGCCTATTCCCTACCCTTGCGCTTTCATACAGTAAAGACCCAAAAAATCAATTTGGCTTAGCAATCAATCGTCGCATAAACCGACCAAACTACCAGGACCAAAATCCATTTGTCTCTAAAATTGATGAGTACACTTTCAGGAGTGGAAATACTAACTTAAGCCCACAGTATTCGTGGGGCGTAACCCTAAGCCACTCCTACAAAGGAAAGCTGAATACACGATTGAGCTTTACCCGTACAACTGATCTATCAACTGAACTGGTAGATACATTTGAAGTTGTAAAATCCATTCGCTACCCTGTTAACCTTGGTCGCCAGGATGTAGCAGGATTAAACATTTCTTACAATTACCAAAAAAGATGGTACACCTTATTTGCAAGTGGTGGACTATATCACCGCAATGTGTATAGTAACCTGGGCGTGGGAAGGGTAATCAATAATACGATTGTGAACTATGACTTAAAGGCTGACAACAGCTTTAAACTTGGGAATGGATATATACTTGAAGCAAACGCTACGTATCAGTCGCCCACTATTTTCTTTGGCACCTTCATCATCCGGGAAAGATCGTGGTTGGATATAGCGGTACAAAAGACTGTACTTAAAAATAATGGAACCATTCGCCTGGCCTATTCTGATGTTTACTTTGGAAACTTCTATGCAGGCTCAACTGACTTTGGCGGGCAGCTCACCAGTTTTAGTTACAAATTTGAAAGCCGCCAATTCAAGGTAAGCTTCACCTACCGCTTTGGTAGTGCCCAAGTAAAAGCAGCACGCCAACGCAAGACTAGTGATGATGAAAAAAACCGTGCAGGAGATAGCAATGGTTTGTAGAGCCTGGAAATTTTGTCCTGTGGCTTTTCAGAGATATTCAACTTGATGTATGCGCTCATTGCTTTGCTACACCCAATGGCCTTTCAACATTACTTTGTCCACCAGGTTGGTGCTAAATGAGTAGGGTAAATATGCAATGGAAGGTATGGGTTGAGTAAGTATAAGGTTTGCATATTTCCCTTTCGTAATGCTTCCCGCTATATCGCCTGCTTCCATTGCATAAGCGCCATTAATAGTAGCCGCATTGATCGCTTCTTCCGGCAACATCTTCATCTGGATACAACTAAGCGCTACCACAAAATTCATGTTTCCACTGGGCGAAGAGCCGGGGTTATAATCTGAAGCTAAAGCAATGGCACAACCTGCATCTATCAACTGGCGTGCAGGCTGCAGGGGCATGCGCAAAAAGAATGCGGCAGTAGGCAACAATGTTCCAATCGTGTTGCTACCTGAAAGAGAGCTCACTGCTTCTGCATCCATTGTTTCAAGATGATCTACACTGATGGCACCGAGTGCTACACCCAACTGGGTAGCGCCCATTGCACTGAGTTGGTTCGCATGAATTTTTGGCTTCAGTCCAAGTTCCATTCCTGCTTTGCAAATAGCTTCTGTTTGTTCCAGGTTAAAGAAACCAGCTTCGCAAAACACATCCATAAAATCGGCCAGTTCTTCTTCGGCTATTACCGGCAGCATGTTATAAATAATCTTATCGATGTATGCCTGGTGATCATCCTTATACTCAGATGGAAACGTATGTGCACCAAGGAATGTCGACTTGATAATAACATCAGACTGCTCCTTCAACCGTTTGATGACACGCAGCATTTTCAACTCACCTTCAATCGTTAAGCCATACCCGCTTTTTATTTCAATAGCACCGGTTCCCAACTTTATCAGTTGTTGTAACCTGTTCCATGCGGCATCATACAACTCGTCCTCTGTGGCAGCATTTAACTTTTCTGCGGAGTTCAAAATGCCTCCACCTTTTGCGGCAATCTCGGCATAAGTGAGTCCATTCAGTTTATGTACAAACTCATCTTCGCGGCTACCCGCAAATACAAGGTGTGTATGACTATCGCACCACGAAGGCAAAATGTAACGGCCGGTGGCATCATACGATTCTGTAAAACTCCATGAACTGTGTACCAGGTCATCCATCACACCATAATCGGCAATTAATCCGTCTTCAATTATCAGGTAAGCGTTATAGATAACGGGTAATTCAGCAAGTGCCGTACCGCGCAACACCGTGCTTGTTTCACGCACATTTACGAGGCAGTCGATGTTTGTAAGAATGGTAGTCATATTTGCTAAGCTAGTGCAAATAAAAAAGGTAGCGCAAGTGCAATGCAAGAAGAAATACCTAGAATAAAAACTCAGATACGACAATAAAGGGCACAAAAAAACAGGCGTCAAATTCCTGGGTTTCACTTTCAAGAGTCTGGCTATCCTGTTTCTTTTTGGGAGCATTTTTTCTGAAACGATTTCTTCGGATTCTTTAGATACTTTTTTACAAGTGTTGAATTCCGGGGTTTGTTTCACGCCCTCCCTGGCAATACCATTGTCGTCACATACTTTGATTAATCATAGGCAACATTGTTAGATCATCGACTGCATTTTTGTACACCGGCTTACCCGGGATGGAAGCTAAACCTATATTAATACTGCAATCTGCTTTTTGTATTAGGGGTTTGCTTTTTTGTTTTGTTGATACAAATATAGAATGCGTTGCCGGACTGCTGTCTGATGATCGTCAAGCGAAGGGCTGATTGTCGTCAGTGCAGCATTTTTAAAGCAGGGAACCTCACGCTGCGGTGTGCTATTGCAGGTAAGCGCTCATTACTTCATTGCCCGCTACTTCTACTACAATATGATCGTGCAGTGTAGTAGCAATAGAGGAACCGATGTAATCAATTTTTACGGGGAAACTCTTATGCATACGTTCAACCAGTGCAAGCGTTTGTATGCGTTTTGGAAAAAATTCGAGCAAAGGCTTCAACGCATACAAAAGCGTGCGGCCGCTATTGGTCACATCATCCACCAATAGTACATTCTTACCAGTAAAGTCAATCGGATTGCTGTAAGCAACAATACCTGGCTCACGCTTGTTAATGATGCAGGTAATAATTTCGGTGGGCATCGTTAGGTAAGGTTGTAACAAACGATAAATATTTTCGGCCACTACCATGCCGCTTCCATTAATGCCAATGATAATGAGTGGCTCTTTTTCATCGTGTAGTTCGCCGGCTATTTCAAGCGCCATGCGCTCTAGTTTTTTATACGCCACTTCTTTCGTTAGTATCACTGTTTTGGTAGCCACTATAGTACGTTTTATTTTGAAACTAAAACACCCTGCTCAACAAGGTGCAAGATGCAAAAACTTTATCTTGCAAACGTAATCATTCATTATGCAAATATTTCAGCAGCTATTGTTTGTACTCCTCGCAGGTTTTGCCATTTGGTTCTTCGTGCGTAATGTGAAAAGGATCAGCAGAAACATATCAATGGGACGCGATGTAGACATGCACGGCAATACAGCAGCACGCTGGCGCAATGTCCTCCTGCTTGCATTGGGGCAGAAGAAAATGTTTAAGTACCCGCTCGTCGCTTTTATGCACCTCATCATCTATGCAGGTTTTATCATTATCAATATTGAAATATTAGAGATCATACTGGATGGAATATTTGGAACACACCGAATGTTTGCCCCATCGTTAGGGGCATTGTACACCTTCCTTATAAATGCTTTTGAAATACTTGCCCTTGGGGTTATACTGGTTTGTATAGCTTTTCTATACCGCAGAAACATACAAAAGTTGAACAGGCTCAACAGGCCGGAATTAAATGGCTGGCCAAGAAGCGACGCCAATTTTATACTGGTGATGGAGATTGTTTTAATGACGTTGTTTCTTACCATGAACGCAACCGATGAGTCATTACAGCAACTCAATCATCCGCACTACCACCAAACGGGTAATTTCTACATTTCTGGTTTGATGACCCCGCTATTTGCAGGCATGGATGCTACAGCTTTAGTGGCTATTGAACGTACCGCGTGGTGGCTGCACATTGCAGGGGTGTTATTTTTCATGAATTACCTGCCCTACTCAAAGCACTTGCATATTGCACTCGCATTTCCCAACGCATATTACGCCAGCACCGTTTCCATGGGTAGGTTCACAAACATGCCCGATATACAGAATGAAGTATTGTATGCGATGCAGCCTGAACTGGCACCTACACCCACGGGTGACCAGGTACCCGGCAAGTTCGGTGCGAAGGATGCTCCTGATCTGAGTTGGAAGAACCTGATGGATGCTTATAGCTGCACAGAGTGTGGTAGATGTACAGCAGCCTGTCCGGCAAACATCACCGGCAAAAAGTTGAACCCACGAAAAATTATGATGGACACTCGCGACCGGATGGAAGAAATTGGTCGCAACGTTGATAAAAACAAATCGTTTGTAGATGATGGCAAAACATTGCTGCGCGATTATATAACTGAAGAAGAACTACGTGCTTGCACTACCTGTCAGGCTTGTGTAGAAGAATGCCCGGTTAGTATTAGCCCACTCGATATTATTGTTCAACTACGCCGCCACCTGATTATGGAAGAAAGCACTGCCCCGCAGGAATGGAATGCCATGTTTAGCAACACAGAAAACAACTTTGCGCCGTGGAAGTTTTCGCCGGATGAAAGGGATAAGTGGAGGGAGGAAGTGGGGTGATGGGTTGATCCGTTGATTCGTTGAGAGGTTGATTGGTTGATCAGTGATTAGTGATTGGTGATTGGTAAAATTCCGAACCGGAGTCTAATTATTACTATATTTCATCAGCCTTAACCGACGTAGGCGATTATCATGCTTCATTGATTTGTTGCTCACTTACCAACTAACTACCTGCAATGAGTGAAATCATTTTCCCTAAGAACAGGATTCAATCTATTGACCTGCTGAGAGGTTTGATCATTGTGCTGATGGCGTTAGATCATACAAGGGATTTTTTTCATGCAGATGCTATGATCTATGACCCGATGGATTTTTCAAGGACGAGTGTCGTGCTTTTTTTTACGCGCTGGATCACCCATTTCTGCGCACCTGTTTTTATGTTTTTAGCAGGCACTTCCGCTTACCTTGTTGGACTGCGCAAACCAAAAAAAGAACTTGCCTGGTTTTTATGTACACGCGGCATTTGGCTGATAGTATTGGAACTAACCGTGGTAAACTTTGGCTGGAGTTTTAATATCGTACTTCCCTTTTTTGCTTTGATAACCATATGGGCATTAGGCATTAGCATGATCGTTCTTTCCTTATTTATCTTTTTGCCGTTTCGCCTTATTTTGATGATTGGATTATTACTGGTAGCAGGTCACAATGCTTTCGATAATTTTCATATTTCCGGCAAAAGCATCTCAGCATTTCTATGGTCCGTTTTACATGATCCAAGGTTTCCTCCCGATGAATTTCACTTAATGGGCCGCAGCGTTGTGGTTGGTTACCCCGTACTGTCATGGGTAGGTATAATTGCGGTTGGTTATTGTTTTGGGTATTTCTATCAGCCCGATGTATTACCCGAAAAAAGAAAAAGATCGTTGACCTACATTGGCCTTGGAGCAATTGTAATATTCATTTCGCTTCGTACCAATAATGTTTACGGCGATCCGAGTTTTTGGGAGCCACAAGCAAGTCCCGCATTTACTTTTCTCTCGTACATGAATGTCACCAAGTATCCTCCTTCTTTACTCTACACATTGATTACGTTAGGCCCGGCAATATTGTTTTTGGTAGCAGCAGAAAACATGAATGATAGGTTAAGCAAGGCGTTGATACATTTTGGCAGAGTGCCCATGTTTTTCTATCTTCTGCACATCTACTTACTGCATGCGCTTGCAATGATTGCGGCAAAGATGACCGGCTTTAGTTGGAGCGATATGGTAGCCGAGGTTCCGTTGTCCCCAACTCCCAAAGGTTATGGCTTTTCTTTACTTGCAGTGTATGGTTTCTGGGTACTGGTTGTGCTATTGCTCTACCCGCTTTGCAAACAATACGATCACTACAAGTCGCGTAACAAAACAAAGTGGTGGTTGAGCTATTTGTAGTGAGTGGTTAGTTGTGAGTAGTCAATAGCCAAACGTGTTTTGTAAAAAGAATTATCACAACCTTTTCGCAAATCACCATGCACTGCTCACTGCTCACTGCTCACAACTCACAACTAACCACTCACTACCTCCATCCTCCACCAAGGTTCCGGTATACGCTGATCACTGCATTCAACTGATCTCTTTTCGTGTCTACCAACTCAAGCTTTGCTTCCAAAGCATCACGTTGAGTCATCAATACTTCCAGGTAATCGGCACGGGCCGATTTAAATAGATCGTTTGATACTTCAATTGATCGGGATAGCGCAGACACCTGCTTTGCCTTCAGCTCATAACTCTTTTCTAAATTGTTGATGCGAGACAATTGCGTTGATACTTCGAGATAAGCATTCATAATGATACGCTCATAATTGTACATCGCCTGTAATTGGCGCGCATTGGCATTGTAGAATTCAGCCTTGATGGCATTTCGATTAATAATAGGACCAGCCAGATCTGCGGCAAGATTATACAGCATCGACTCTGGGAACTTAAGCAAGTAGGCTGGCTTAAAAGCTTGCATGCCTATGCCGGCTGATATACCTAATGAAGGATAAAACTCAGCACGGGCAACTTTTACATCCAGCTTTGCTGCTACCAACTGTAGCTCTGCTTGTTTGATGTCGGGCCGGCTAGCAAGCAACTGTGCGGGCATGCCCGATCTTACTGCTGCGGGAACAAGGTTTAAAAAAGCCCCACGATCACGTGGTATATCGCCTTTGTACCTGCCGGCCAGTAAGTTGATGCGGTTTTCAGTTTCATTTATTTTCTGCAAAATGTCGAACTCGAGGCTCTGCGATTTAAGTACCTCTGCATTAAATTTTTGTACAGCAAGTTCTGTAGCCCTGCTAGCTTCTTTCTGCACTTTTACTATTTCAAACGCATTCTTTTGCAGCGCGATATTTTGCCGTACAATTTCCAGTTGATTATCGAGCGCCAGCAATTCGTAGTAAGAACCCGCAAGCTCAGCAACAAGATTGGTGATCACAAAATTTCTACCCTCTTTGGTAGCAAGGTATCGGGTGATGGCTGCCTCCTTAGCATTCCGTAACTTTCTCCAGATGTCTACTTCCCACGTAGCTGAAACTGCAGCGGTAATGTCGGTCAATGCATCCGGCACTTCTTCACCTGGCGTTATTTCAGTTGACTTATCTCCTGCCCCCTGGCTCGTGTATCTACCTACCTTTTCAACACCAGCGCCGAGGCGTGCATTCACTTTTGGTTGCAGTGCAATTTGCCTGAACTGAATTTCATTTTTTACGATTGCAATCTCTTGCAAAGTGATCATCAATTCCTGGTTATTTTTTAGTGCAGTGTCAATTAGGTTGACCAGGTTTTTGTCCGTAAAGAACTCCCTCCAACCGATTGACGCTACAGTGGTAGTATCAGTACTATTGGAATACGCATGAGGCATCGGCTTCGCCTCGCGGGACTGCACAATAGCAGGTATTCTGCAACCCGTAAAGACCAGGCTTAAACCAAGCAGTGCGTAGGTAATATTTACAGGTTTACGCATAATCTTCAATTTTTTCATATTCATTATGATGATCAATTTCTTCCGTCAGCGGATTTTCATTTTCGTTTTTGTGTAGTAAATGTTTCTCTGAAATGCTGGCAAATATGAAATACAACCCTGGTACGATGATGACACCAAAGATGGTTCCGAACAACATACCCCCGGCTGCAGCAGCACCAATGGTACGGTTGCCAATAGCACCCGGACCGTGTGCAAACACAAGCGGTAATAAGCCCGCGATGAATGCGAACGAGGTCATTAAAATCGGCCGGAACCGCGCCACTGAACCTTGAATAGCAGCTTTGAATACAGTCTCACCGGAGCGATGCCTTTGAACGGCAAACTCTACAATCAACACAGCATTTTTACCCAGCAAACCAATCAGCATCACAAGGGCAACCTGTGCATAGATGTTGTTCTCAAGACCTAAAATTTTAAGCATGACAAACGAACCCAAAACTCCGGCTGGCAATGATAAAATAACCACCAGCGGAAGGATGAAACTCTCGTATTGCGCAGCCAGTATAAGGTAAACAAATCCCAGGCATACCAGGAAAATGAAAATAGCTTCATTGCCCCGCGCAACTTCATCTGCCGAAATACCTGCCCAGTCGATTCCGAATCCCCTTGGCAATGTCTTCGCTGCTACTTCTGTTACTGCATTGATTGCCGCGCCACTGCTGTAACCTGCTGCAGAAGTACCACTGATCTCAGAGGCGTTGTACATATTATGGCGGGTAATTTCAGAGAGGCCATAAACCTTTTCCATCTTTAAAAAAGCAGAGAAAGGAACCATCTCATCACGATTATTTTTAACGTACAACTTCAGCACATCTTCAGGCAAAGCGCGGTACTCAGGCGAAGCCTGCACCATCACTTTATATTGACGTCCGAACTTGATAAAACTGGTTTCGTAATTACTACCTAACAAAGTTGATAGCGTGTTCATAGCATTCTCAATGGTAACGCCTTTTTGCTGCGCGATATCGTTATCGATGTGCAACATATACTGCGGGAAGCTGGCACTATAGAAAGTAAATACCGATGCCAACTCAGGTCGCTTACTCAGCGCAGCAACAAAGTTTTTACTCACCGTTTCTATCTGTTTAAAACTTGCCGTTCCTGATTTGTCTAACAGGCGTAATTCAAAGCCACCTGCTGCACCATAACCTGGTACAGCCGGCGGTTGAAAGAACTCAATCGTAGCGCCGTTAATCGTCTTTGCTTTTTCTTCCAACTCTTCAATTACTTCGTGCACCGAATGCTTGCGATCTTCCCAACTCTTTAGGTTTATTAAACAGGTGCCCGTATTTGCACCGGTTCCTTCTGTAAGAATTTCGTAGCCGGCCAGCGACGATACAGATTGCACTCCCTCAACTTCTTCAGCAATTTTTTGTAGGTGTTCGGCTACTTCATTGGTTCTTTCAAGCGATGAGCCAGGGGGAGTTTGGATAACGGCATAAAACATTCCCTGGTCTTCGTTAGGAATAAATCCTGAGGGAAGTGTTGTGTTCAGCAACCATGTGCCAACACAAAAACCAAACAGCATAACAAAGGTTACTACCCTGCGGCTTACTATAGCACGCAAGAGTTTCTGATACCTGAGTGACAGCCTGCTGAACCAATTATTGAAACCATTTAGCAGCCTGCTAAGCGGGTTCTTCTTCTTTGGTTTACCATGGTTGTTTTTTAACATGATGGCACACAACGCCGGTGTTAGCGTAAGCGCCACAACACCTGATAATATAATTGAAGTGGCCATAGTGATGGAGAACTGTCGGTAGAATATACCGACCGGGCCTGACATGAACGCAACGGGAATAAACACCGCAGCCATTACAAACGTAATTGCGATGATGGCGCCGCTTATCTCATGCATAGCTTCCCTTGTAGCTCGCAGGGGCGGCAGATTTTTCGATTCCATTTTTGCATGCACCGCTTCTATTACTACAATAGCATTATCTACGACAATGCCAATTGCTAATACCAATGCAAACAAAGTGATCAGGTTAAGGGTAATGCCGAACACCTGCATGAAAACAAACGTTCCGATCAATGATACGGGAACGGCGATGGCTGGTATGAGTGTAGAACGCCAGTCGCCCAAAAAGAGGAACACCACCAGGCCTACCAATATGAAGGCTTCTATCAAAGTATGAACTACTTTTTCGATTGAGGCATCGAGGAACTTAGATACATCATAGCTGATTTCATAATCTACTCCTTTCGGGAAGGAAGTTGACTTGATCTCCTTCAGCTTTTCTTTTATGTCGGCAATTACCTGGCTTGCATTACTGCCGTACGATTGCTTAACCACTATGGCTGCTGACGACTTACCATTTAGGGTTGAATAGATGTCGTACATCGAGCTTCCGAACTCTATGTTGGCTACGTCCTTCAGGCGAAGCAGTTCCCCATCGGAGCTTGACCGAAGCACAATATTTTCATAGCCTGCTTTATCACTATACCGCCCCGGATATTTTAGTACATATTCAAACGCCTGCGATCTTTTTCCTGAGCTCTCACCTGTTTTTCCAGGCGATGCTTCAAGGCTTTGTTCATCAAGGGCCTTCATCACTTCTTCAGCAGAAATTTTGTACGCAAGCATACGATCAGGCTTCAGCCAGATACGCATGGCATACTCCCTGTTACCAAGAATATCAGCATAGCCAACCCCATTTACACGCTTTAATTCTGACAGTATATTGATATCCGCAAAGTTGAAGAGGAACTTTTGATCCATGGTTGGATCGTTGCTGTACAGGTTGATGTACAGAAGCATATTCGTTTCCTCGCGAGTGATCTTCACACCTTCACGAACTACTAACGGCGGTAGTTTATTCACTACTGAAGCCACGCGGTTTTGCACGTTTACTGCTGCAATGTTTGGGTCGGTACCAAGATTAAAAATCACCTGGATGTTTGCCTCTCCATCATTACCTGCATCGGAGGTCATGTACTTCATACCTGGTAAACCGTTGATAGCACGTTCAAGTGGAATAAGAACTGCTTTGGTCATCAATTCGCCATTGGCGCCGGGGTATGCAACACTAACGTTTACCTTAGGTGGAGAGATAGAAGGGAACTGTGTTACGGGTAATTTGGTCAACGCCAACACGCCCATAAAAACTATGATGAGAGATATAACGATAGACAGGACGGGCCTGTTTATAAATTTATTAAACATGAATTTTCTTTAGAGGTGGAGGTTTATTCTGCGTATAACTTTAGCCGGGACATGATTTCCTTTGGCGCTCTATAGTCAGCTATGATCTTATCATTGTTCTTCACCTTTTGTACGCCTTCTACCAGAATTTTATCCTGAACTGAAAGCCCGGAAGACACCACATATAAATCGGGCATTTCGTTGCTGATGGTTATATTTCTGGCCCGCACCACATTGTCCTTGTCCACTACAAAAACAAATATTTTATCCTGCACTTCGTAAGTGGCTTTTTGTGGAATGATGAGTGCGTTGTGCAGCGGTACGTTCATTTGGAGCTTTCCAGTTTCACCATGCTTCAACAGCTTATCGGGATTGGGAAATTTCGCCCTGAAGGCAATGTTTCCCGTCTCGCTGTTAAACTCGCTTTCAATGGTTTCAATTACACCTTTATACGGCAACAATTGATTGTTAGCAAGCAACAGGCTTACCTGCTGATGAACACTGGCAGTGGCAATAGTTTTGTAATTAAGATACTCCGGCTCAGACACATTGAAGTAGGCAAACATCTGGCTATTGTCGGAAAGTGTAGTGAGTAACTCGCCCTCATCAATCAAACTGCCAAGCTTTAGCGGCAAGCGATCGATGGTACCTGCAAAAGGTGCCCTTATCTCGGTAAACGAGAGGTGAATTTTAGCCAAAGCAACTTCTGCGTTTGCCTTATCAAGTTTGGCCTGCGCCATCAACTGTTCGTTTTTTGATACGATGTTTTTCTCCGCCAGGATCCTCGTATTCTGTAATTCTATTTCTGTTGTTTTAGCTTCAGCCCTTGCCTTTAGTAGTTCGGCTTCATACAATTTTGGCATGATCCTAAACAACAACTGACCAGCTTTTACATACTGTCCTTCGTCTACATAAATATTTTGCAGGTATCCTTTTACCAAAGCACGCAGTTCTACATTTCTGATGGAACGAATTTGAGATACATACTCTTTGGTAACCAATGTATCCATCGTTAATGGGTTTGTTACAGCGTACTTGCCCATTTCTTCTTTCACTTCTTTTTTAGGGAAACAACTTGTAAGGCACACAATGATGCTCAGCGTGATTAGCGTAACTACTCTCTTCATAATATTTTTTAAAACTTTTACGGATGACTACGGTGGCAATCGTGCGTTTTGTTGGCAGTAGTATTTGTTAGCAGGCAAGCCTCAGTTGCTTGCATTCCTGGCTAAATAATAAACTACCCTGCATGCAGCAGCATGAAGTGTGGTAACGATAGGGATAAGTATCAAATACGAAGAACGCCGTGCTCGAGATATTTACATGAGCTGGCAGAAACATAGGTGCTAACAAATGGATGACGCTCCGCAGTTAAACCAAAGGGGGAACTGGAAAAATAAATGTGAGAAAGAACAGCAATGAACCGTTTTAAAGCTACATGTTTCTTGATGAAATCTTCATCTTCATTGCCATCTTCAAAAGCAATAACAATTGTTCTATCAGCATGTAGATTAAGGTCTACTTCAAGAAGATCGTTAGCTAATTCCTGAGATTGACTTTGCTGAACGGAAGTAGTATATACGTTGTTTGTTTCTTTACTATTTCTCAAACTTCCATAAACCAAACCGGCTTGGTTCACCAGGTGAACAAACAGTAACAGGCATAAAAAATAGAAGTTTTTCATTTCAGGCCGCAAAGTAATGTATGAAACGGACGCAAGACCAATAAGAATTTAAAAGTTGTTCAAATAGTTTAAATAAATTGTTAAGACATGGTGACCGACCGTAATTTTTTCATCAACCTGTCACGGGATAATTGTGTTATCCAGTAACCATTAACCAATGAACCAGGCCATTTATGCGGCCTTTCCATTTTGCCTTCTTTTACAATTCAATAAATTTTTAAAAAAAGATTGCTTTAAGTGTGATTTTTACCTGACTTAGTACACTAATAGACCAATTAATAAGGCATCATCTTTTGGACAAGCACTCGACTTTCACCCTGGCTATACAACAAAATGAACGAAGCATTTACAAAATAGCGGCTGTGTACACCAACACGATCGATGACAGGAATGACCTGGTGCAGGAAATCATTTACCAACTCTGGAAATCGTATGACTCTTTCAAAAGTGATTCTAGCATCAGCACGTGGATTTATAGAGTTGCGTTAAATGTAGCCATCTATCAACTCAAGACCTCAAAAAAGCGGATTCATACCGTGCCGATACACGAATTGGATTTTGATAGTGCGGCAACTGAATTCAATGAAAGCGAGGAACGATGGCGATTGTTCAGGCAGGAAGTTGACAAGCTAAACCTTCTTGACAAGGGTATCATTCTGCTCTACCTGGAAGACAAAAACCATGATGAAATTGGAAAGATCATTGGTATTTCAACAAGCAATGTGGGTACAAAAATGTCAAGGATCAGGGAAAAATTAAAATCACAAATCACAAAAAAATAAACCACAATGGAACTTGAAGATTTAAAAAATGCCTGGGATAATGCACGTGTAAATGAAAAGAACCCGGCTGTCTTAACACCAGAAATGATAACGCAAATGACCAAAAGAAAATACTACACCAAAGTCAAGCCCATTGCCTATTCAGAAATTGGAGGCACCATTATTATCCTGTTTGCTACGGTTTACGTCTGTATGAATTTCTACAGACTTGATAGTATCCTTTTACAAGTTGTAGGTACCACAGCCATACTTTTACTGCTTTGCATTTCAGCCATAAGTGCATATAGTCTTTGGCGATTGAACCTGGGTGCATTGGCCACGAGATCATATAAAGAAACCCTGGAGACTTTTGCAACAAGGCAGCTTCAATTTCTCAAGATGCAGAAAATAAATATTTCATTGAGTTACTTGTTGTTGGTTACTGCTATTGTATTGCTTTCAAAACTTGTTTCCGGCAAAGACATTAGCGGCCACAAATTGTATTGGATACTGTCCTTTACTTTCGGTTATCTATCCCTATCCTACTATTCAAAATGGGTATTAAAGTTTTACGAAAAAAAGATCCAGCAATCGCACGAAATATTGCAAGCATTGACCAATGACTAAGCCTTTGAACAACACCGACGAATCATAAATCACTATCCCTTTAAAAATTTCAATTAAAGATGCTATTTCACGTGCCATTACATTTACTGAACTTGTTGATGTGGTTGTTGTTCTTTTTATTTTAAGAATATAGCGGCTCCGCCAGGCGCATCAAAAAGTTAATAGCAACGGTACTTTCATACCTTACGTTTACATAAAGGACCTACTATGCAAATTACCGCCATACCCTTTTCAACAACCGACTGGAGCGAAGTGGAACCCACAAAACACCAGGGAATAACCGGAGAAGCAACCTGGAAAACGATCTATCTAAATGATGTGCGGATTAGATTAGTGGAGTACTCCGCCGGGTACGAAGCGGATCACTGGTGTAGCAAAGGCCACATCATTTTTTGCGTAGCCGGCGAAATGGTAACCGAATTAGAAGATGGAAGAAAGCAACCACTCACCCAGGGAATGATGTACACCGTAGGCGACAATTGCGAAGCACACAAGTCTACTTCGGTTAATGGGTGTATGTTGTTTATTGTAGACTAACTCGCTACGGAAATTATATGGAAGCAAAAGAAAGTTTTACGCAAAGAGATGAATGCTTATAGCCATCAATCAGCGATTTACAGTAGGACTTCTTTGCGGCTTTGCGTGCAATCTTTCCCCGCACGCTAAGCCAGTAAATAGGAAAACTAAAGATGCCCTTCGGTATTCGATACAAGGGTGTGACACAAGGATGATACCATAAAATACAAATGTTGGCTACCAAAAAGACTGCATTTTATACTGACCCAAAAAACATATACGCCAACATAATTGCTGTAAGAATACCCACCAAATCCGCCAGCAACATGGCACCAACAGCATACCGTGTATTCTTGATTGATACGGCTCCAAAATAAACCGCAATTACATAAAACGTTGTATCTGAAGCACCCTGGAAAATAGAAGCCAACCGACCTGCAAATGAATCCGGGCCAAAATTGCGAAGTGTGTCTATCATCATTCCCCTTGCCCCCCCACCACTTAGCGGACGAATGAGTGAAGTAGGCAATGCATCTACAAAACGGGTATCTGTTCCCAACGCAGCAAACACCGATTTCATGGCGTTGATGATCACGTCAAAAGTGCCACTAGTGCGCAATAAACTAACGGCTACCAGCATCCCCACCAGGTAAGGAATAATTCGCACGGCTACTTCGAAGCCGCCTTTAGCACCATCAATAAACGCATCGAAAACATCAATCTTTTTATACACCGCGCCAAATACTATTAATAAGAAAATCAGGAGAATCAACCCATTACTTAGCACGCTGGAAAACGTTTGCACCGAATGAGCATCCAACCTTGTGAGGTAGACCACCAACAAAATAAGGACCGCTGACAATCCGCCAACCCAAGCCAATATTAGCGGCTGAAATAAATTGATCTTTTGCTTAAACGCGACGATGAACATGGCGGCCATGGTAGCCACAAAAGTGGTAATCATGCACGGCACAAATATGTCAGTTGGATTGGCTGATTTCATGGATGCTCTTACAGCAATAATACTTACCGGTATCAACGTAAAACCAGCCGCATGCAGGCACAAAAACATGATTTGCGGATTAGAAGCAACACTCTTATTCGGGTTTATTTCCTGCAGGCTTTCCATTGCTTTTATACCAAACGGCGTGGCGGCATTATCTAGTCCCAAAAGGTTCGCAGAAAAGTTCATCATCATATGCCCCATGGCCGGATGGTTTTCTGGCAGCTCAGGAAATAGTTTTGAAAAGAATGGCCCAATAATCCTCGACAACATTCGGATGCCTCCTGCCCTTTCGGCTATGCTCATAAAACCCATGAATAACGCCATAATGCCCACCAGTCCAATGCTGATGTTCACTGCACTTTTACAGGTTTCAATTATTCCATCTGCCTTTTTTACCAACTTAGATTGAATGGATCGATACGTGTACACCTTCATCCCGGGGTTGGCATTTAGCAGCAAACGAACAGAGTCTGAGTCCGCATTATCTGCAATGACAACTGTAGGCGTATGCGCAGAATCTGCCGGCGTGTAACCGTAAGCACCTATGTATTTCGTAAACGCTTCTCGTGTAGCTATCCCCGACTGCTCATGCGAACCCACCATCGCATAGCGCGTGGTATCATACGCATCATCGGCCTTGCCAGTCACCATTTGACTAAAGATTTGGTTATCGCCAAAAAAGAAAGCTTTGGAGGCGGCCACCAACACCGCAACAATGATAAACGCCGACCATATTCTGCTTAATGCCATCTCGGTATGTCTGATTTATAATAAATGATATCTGAAAGAAAAACAGCGTCAAGATAAAGGTTTACACCTTAAAATGATTAGCAAATACGATTGCCTATATTTGCCGCCGTCTGAAAAACAGATTGAATTGGATACCCCAGGTAGCTACCAACAATCGTCTGAAAGCAAATGGTTCATTAAATCAGACATCACAACATCACCAAATCAGAAATCAACATCATGGGTTTACAAGCCGGTATAGTGGGATTGCCTAACGTAGGAAAGTCTACTCTGTTTAATGCGTTGAGCAATGCGAAAGCCGTTGCTGCTAATTTTCCGTTTTGCACTATCGAGCCAAATATCGGAGTCATCACCGTTCCGGACGAGCGATTAATAACGCTGGAAAAAATGGTGGTGCCTAACCGAGTGGTGCCTGCCACCGTGGAAATTGTAGACATTGCCGGCCTGGTAAAGGGTGCCAGCAAGGGCGAAGGTTTGGGTAACCAGTTCCTGGGAAATATACGTGCAACCGATGCCATTATTCATGTGGTGAGATGCTTTGAAGACGATAACGTAATACACGTAGATGGAAATGTAAATCCCGTACGCGATAAAGAGATTATTGATACTGAGCTACAGTTAAAAGACCTCGAAAGCATCGATAAAAAAATATCAAAGGGAGAAAAACTTTCGAAGACAGGAGATAAGGAACTGCTTCGTGGCATCGAGCTGCTGAAGAGTTTAAAAGCATTTATGGAGCAGGGTAAGAATGCACGGGCGTTTTCAGTTTCTCCTGAAGATTTAGAGAAGCACATTGCGGACTTGTTCCTGCTTACCATCAAGCCCGTAATTTATGTGTGTAATGTAGATGAGAAGAGTGTCATCACGGGCAACAACCATACAGAGGCTTTAAAGAATGCCGTGAAAGATGAGAATGCTGAAATTTTGATGATCAGTGCGGCAATAGAAAGCGAGATAGCGGTAATGGAAAGTTTTGAAGACAGGCAATTGTTTTTAGAAGACCTGGGATTGAGTGAAAGTGGTGTAGCGCGTTTGATTAAGTCAACTTACCGCCTACTAAATCTAGCCACCTATTTTACCGCAGGCGTACAAGAAGTGCGCGCCTGGACAATTACTAAAGGCATGCTTGCACCGCAGGCTGCTGCCGTAATCCATACCGATTTCGAAAAAGGATTTATTCGTGCTGAAGTAATTAAATACGACGATTTTACAAAGTATGGCTCCGAAGCTGCCTGTCGGGATAACGGCAAACTAGCCGTTCAGGGAAAAGACTATTTGGTGGAAGATGGCGACATCATGCACTTCAGATTCAATGTGTAATCAACCATACTTGACCAGAAAGGAAGCAGCGTAACAGCTGCTTTTTTCATGTTGCTTATGCTCAGTTCTCGGCAATTTCTTTGTTTTGCTTCTTTTGCTACTCTTTTTTGGAGCCCAGCATTTGTCCATCAATCAACATATTTGCGTCGCACACTTGTACGCTATATTTTGAAGCAGCGAACAAACATAACTTACGCCGTTAGCCGTGGTGCGTGTCCTCAAACACCATTCAACACTCGGCGGTGTTTGGTGCATGTCCAGCGCACCACACAAGCGTTTCGCACTGGCATAACTTTTTTGCACAAACCATTTGTTTATTACGCTCCTTACGATGCAGACTATTCATTAATTAAACAAATTAAACTACAACAAATGAAAGCAGCCGTATTTCACAAACCGAAAGATATTAGTGTAGACAATGTACCCGACCCAGAAATAAAACAACCGGGGGATGCCATCATCCGCGTAACTGCCACAGCCATCTGCGGCTCTGATTTACATATATACAATGGCATGTTCCCCCAACCCCGCGACCTTGTTTTAGGCCACGAGTTCATGGGCATAGTTGAAGATATTGGTAGTGGTGTAACCAAACTGAAGAAAGGTGATCGAGTGGTAGTACCATTCCCTATTTCGTGCGGCTCGTGTTGGTTTTGCCAGCATGAGTGGCCCACGCACTGCGAAAATTCAAACGAGAAAAACTACGGACCTGAAGGCGGGTTGATGACAGAAAAAGGTGCCGGGCTTTTTGGATACACTGACCTTTACGGCGGCTACGATGGTGGTCAGGCGGAACTGGCACGTGTACCCTATGCCGACTTTGGCCCGCGTAAAGTAAAAGAAACATTAACGGATGAACAGGTGCTTTTCCTTACTGATATTTTCCCAACCGGCTATATGGCTGTAAAGTGGGGCGAAATAAAAGGCGGGGAAACGGTGGCGGTATTTGGATGCGGCCCGGTAGGATTGATGGCCATCAAGTCGGCCTGGCTCAAAGGCGCCTCAAGGGTAATTGCATTAGATATTGAGGATTACCGATTACAGGTGGCAGCATCTGTATGTAGTGCCGAAATCATTAACGTAAAGGACAACGACAACTGGCTTGAAGAAATACGCCAGGCAACCGGAGGCCGCGGTGTAGATGTAGCTATTGACGCGGTGGGCATGGAGGCAGACAGAACTTTTTTAGATCGGGTTGCCAGCGTTATTCGTTTTGAAAAGGGCACTATCAATGCATTGCGTATGTGTCTATCAGCTGTACGACGCGGAGGCATTGTATCAGTAGTAGGTGTTTACGGATATCCTTATGATAATTTTCCATGGCACCAAATCTTTGAAAAAGGCTTGACCATTCGCGCCGGGCAAGCTCCCGTACACACCGTAATAGATGAGCTAGAACGCTGGGTAGAAGAAGGCAAAGTGCAATTGGATGATATCATAAGTCATCGCCTGCCATTGAGCGAAGCGTCGCATGCGTACAAAATATTTAACGAGAAAAAAGATAACTGCGTGAAGGTGGTGTTGAAGCCGTGATTCTTACAACTCAAAAATCAAAAGTCAAAAACCCATAAGCAAATCATTTTTTGTCTTTTGATTTTTGATTTTTGATTTATCACAAGTGATTAAACACGTTCCATTTCAGCCTTCACCACTCTGCGGCAAATACCATACATCCAGGGAAATAGTTTGTCAGGTGCACAATCCATATTTTGGCACTGAAACCATATTTGGAGAAAAGATTTTTCGAGAAACTGCGCCGCAAGGTTTTCATCTTTTACCCACTGCCGAATGCAGCCAAACAGTGCAGCCGAATAAGCATCATATAACGACTCAAAACTGCATGGCTCACCTCTCGTAAAGACAAAATTATTTATAGGTGGAACTGCTGCAGTATGTAGCATGAAATGGATAATATACTGTACATATGCAATTACGAAGCCCCCAAATGGTGTCTTATTTTTTATGAATAAATGGTTGATGCTGATAAACAAATCTGTTGAGGGATTTTAAGTGTTTAAACTCTTTGGGGGATTTTTTTCACACTACATAATTTGTATTACGTAAACTTAAGACTTAGTAAAGGGGTGAGGTTAAAAGCAAAATTTTTTGATACTGATGCTTTTAAAGGCCACATTCAAGATCACCCTAAAAAACCTAAATCATAAAAAAACCCTCCGCAAAAGCGGAAGGTTTACGTTTAACCTAACATGAAAAAACCCCCTAAAAACTTTATGATTGAATGTCTTTGTTGTTTACTAGTTAAGTGTATAAAATATTTATGCCACAATAAGGATGCTCCATGCAAAAGGATCATCCGCAGTAAAATCATCTATACATCTTGGTGTAAAAACAAACTGAATTCAACCTTTATCAATGCTTTAAGCAGATATTCGCATTGAAAATAATTCCAACTTCTTCTTAATGATATCGCCAAATACCATACAGTTAATTACCAGCCGGATAGACATTGTAGAAATCGTTGGTGAATTTGTGAAACTAAAAAAGCGGGGAGCAAACTATTTGGGGAATTGTCCATTCCACAACGAAAAAACCCCCTCCTTTACGGTGTCGCCAAGTAAAGAAATTTATAAGTGCTTCGGTTGTGGTAAAAGTGGTAATGCCATCGGGTTTGTAATGGACCACGAAAAGTTTAGTTACGTTGAAGCGCTGAAATGGCTTGCAGCCCGGTATAATGTTGAAGTAGAAGAAACGCAGGTAAGTCCTGAAGCACGTCAACAGCAGCAGGTAGCTGAAAGCTTGTTTGCCATAAATCATTTTGCACAAAAACATTTTACTACCAGGCTGTTTGAAACAGAGGAAGGTCAATCGTCGGCATTGAGCTATTTGCAACATAGGGGCTTTAGAGAAGAAATTATTCGCAAATTTCAGCTGGGTTACAATCTTGAAATGCGGGATGATCTTTCAAAGACATTGCTCGCCAACCAGTTTTCGTTAGAAAACGTGCAGCGCTCCGGGTTGGTTGTAGTGCGCAATGATGAGCCCGTTGACAATTATAGAGGTCGCATTGTTTTTCCTATTCATAATAATACGGGTAAGGTAATCGGCTTCGGGGCAAGGCTTATCAAGAACAATGATAAGGCACCTAAATACATTAATACGCCTGAGAATGAGTTGTACGTAAAAAGCAAAATTCTTTACGGCACCTATTTTGCCCGGCAAGCAATTGATAAATATGATGAGTGCCTGTTAGTAGAAGGTTACACGGATGTAATCAGCCTGCACCAGGCCGGAATTGAAAACGTAGTAGCTAGTGGGGGAACTTCACTAACCTTAGATCAGCTTCGTTTAATCAGGAAGTACACCAGCAATCTCACCATAATTTATGATGGCGATAGCGCAGGTGTGAAAGCTGCCTTGCGTGGTTTGGATATGGCGCTTGAAGAAGGCCTATACGTGCGCCTTGTATTGATACCCGACAAAGAAGACCCGGACAGCTATGTGCACAAAATTGGTACTGCTGCATTCAGGGCATTTGTGGAGGAGAACAAGAAGGACTTTATCATCTTCCAGTTGGATGTAATGCTGGAACAGGCAGGCGCCGATGCGGCAAAAAGATCTGGTGTTGTAAATCAAATAGCAGAAACCTTAAGTAAGATTAATAAGGCCGAGGATTTTACACGCCAACAAGATTATATCCGGCAATGCTCCTCTATTCTAAAAATTGATGAAGCTGGTTTTACAAACCTTGTAAATAAATACAAACGCGAGAAGATTGAAAAAGATGAGCGGGTAAGACCTGGTGAAGCAAACGAAGCGCAATCATCCGGCGAGGAGCGCCCGATAGTAGATGACACTATCCTCCTGCTGTCGCAGGACGAGTTGCAGGAAAAAAACCTTGTACGCGTACTGTTGGACTTTGGGTTAAAACAGTGGGATGAAGAGCGCACAATTGCAGATTATATTTTAGATGAACTTGACAGTTTTCATATTGACAACGCTTCACTTGAACTGTTAGTCAATACTTACAAGGAACTTTACGCAGACGGACAGCAGCCAACTTCAAAAACACTTCTATACCATACAAACGAAGAAATAAGGAAAATGGTAGTTGCTTTAAACGTACAGCAGTATGAGCTAAGTCCTAATTGGGATGTAAAAATGGAAGGGCTAAATATCAACAACCGCGATACAAGCCGGCAGGATGTGATTATGAGCTTAAACTACTTTAAGCTTAGAAAGATCAAGAGGATGTTTGACGAAAACCAACAAGACATTGAAAAGGCCGCCACCTTCCAGGAACAAATGGACCTGATTAAAGTGCATGCGCAGCTTAAAGAAGAAGAGCAAAAAATTACCAAACAGTTGGGCACAGTAATATTCAAATAGTATCCTTCGGGAAACGTTTAGCCACAAAAAATGACGCAGGGTAACTGCGCCATTGCTATAATAACTCAATAATCGTTTACTTCTCCATTGGGGTTTTCTTTCCCGCTAAAAGCTTTTCAACTGTAGCCTCTAACCGGCGGCTACGTGTGTCCTTACGCTTGGCACCTTCAATCCATTCTACATATTCCTTCTGGTCTTTTGCAGACAGATTTTGAAAAACCTCACGAGCTTTTTTGTGGCGCGTAAAAATTTTCTCTAATTCCACCGGGGGAACCACAAGATTTTTATCAAAGTCAACCGACTTAATGTCAATTTTCTTCGAACTTTCCTGTTCGGCCTTCACCAATGCTGCGGCAGGTACTCCTACAGGAGCATTTGAATTTTTGGTAAACAAAGTAGCTGACCAGCAATGATCCAAAACAACTTGTTCAATGTTATCGTAAAAATTGTCACAAAGAATTTCCCAACCACAATCGCGGTTCAAATCACTGGCAATTTTACTAGAGCTCTTTGGAGATGCTACCCAAAGTTTAGCACCGGAGTGCAGACAAGGAATAACTTCATTAAGTATACCACTCAATTGGTTGGCACTTATTGCAAAAACAAGTGCAAAGTCAATTTTTTTCACCTTCAAAAGCGGGGTAACATTTTTTGAATACGATAACTTAACAAATTGCTTTTCAATACTGGAGGGGAGGCCCTGGATCAACAAATTTTTTTCATTTACTACCTGTAACTTTTCCAACAAGGTTTGTTGAGACATATGTAAAGGAGATTTTAAGGTGATCGAATAAAGATGCAAATGTACAACTTATGCCTAAGGAAAAGGCAAAAAAAATCCACCAAGGTAATACTTTGGTGGACATAATTCTGTGATGTTTCAAACTTATCTGGACCCGGCTGGCTTATAATACTTTAATGCTTCGGCCATGTGCTTATTCAGTTCCGCTATTCTGGTATCCTCGGCGGGGTGCGTACTTAAAAATTGTGGGGGTCTGTTACCGTTACTCATAGCTTTCATGCGCTCCCATAAAGGCACCGCTTCACGAGGGTTGTAACCTGCAAGCGCTGTATAAATAAGCCCAAGCCTGTCTGCCTCCAATTCTTGCTTGCGGCTATGCGGAAGCGTACCGAAAACATTGCTACCTACGCCATAAGCGGTATTAAATAGTCCACGAGTTTCCTGAGATTTACTGGAAAGAGCAACATCCAAAGCAACTCCACCCAATTGCTGAACCAATCCCTGGCTCATTCTTTCACTACCATGTTTTGCTACAGCATGTGCCACCTCATGACCAACCACCACTGCTAGTGCGGCTTCGTTTTGGGATACCGGTAACAAACCTGTATACACAACTATTTTTCCACCTGGCATACACCATGCGTTTACAGCCTTATCGTTTACAAGGTTGTATTCCCATTGGTAGTTCTCTAGCTCACTTGCTAAACCTTGCCCTTTATAAAAAGTGGTAACGGCAGATGCAATCCTGCTACCTACCCGTTTTACCATGTCAGCATCTTTACTTTGCCCAGTGCCTACAACATTACTTTGCCCAAGAAACGAACGATACTCCGTTTGCGCCATTTGTTGAAGTTGACTTTCGGGTACCAGCGATAGTTGGCGCCTTCCGGTAATTGCGTTTGTTGTACAAGCAACTACCAGCATCATAACCGATACACTCAGTAAGGCTAATCTGTTTTTCATAGTTTTAAAATTTACTTACCAGAGACAATAATAATACCAACATAATCAACCCTCTAAGCAGTATTGGATGATAATGAAGCGATGAAGTAATGTAGAAAATTTTCCTAAAAACAGGGGTCTAGATACGTGGCTTGCCGCGGCGCCTGTCACGGTATTTTAAAATCGGCACTTTACTCTCGGTACCTTTTAATAGGCGGTTTATGTTCTTCTGGTGAGTGAGAATCACCATCAATGCAACGGCTACAGCAAAAACCCTGTACAATGTTTCCTTCTCGTTGAAAACAAATAATATGAACACCGCAAAGGCAATGCTGGCTAAAATTGAACTCAACGAAACGAAACGGGTTAGGTATAAAACAAAAAGAAAAACTGCTACGCAACAAAGAGCAACCAGTGGCTGAATAGCAATGACCATCCCAAATAAAGTGGCTACACCTTTTCCACCCTTGAAATCGGCAAATACGGGAAAGATATGTCCGAGTACTGCAGACAATCCCAACCCAACCATAAAGTTGGTACGGTTCCATTCATCGCCGAGGTAAATTGGTAATAATATATAAAGCGAAGTAGCGATCACACCCTTAAGCACATCAACAATCATTACAAAACTGCCCCATTTAGATCCGAGAACTCTGTAGGTATTTGTTGCACCCGCATTGCCGCTTCCGTAATCTCTGATATCAACACCAAAAAAATATTTACTTACCCAAACTGATGTTGGAATAGAACCAATGACATAGGCTAAAACAATCAAAAGAAATTCGTTCATCAGACACAGAATTTAACTTGGAAGGTCAAAAATAAGGGATAAGCGGTGATTAATATTGGCTTTATAAACCACTTAGTTGTTCGCTGCAAACTGGATGATTATCCAATTGTTTCGTTCACGGGTACACCTCCATTCTAATCCTGCCAGCGTAAACGCATCAACAATATCTTTTTCATCAGCGACTAGTAGTCCGCTTACCAGCAGTTGTCCACCCGGCGCCAAACTTTTTACTAACCCATTCGCATTGGCCAATATCACATTCTTGTTGATGTTTGCTAAAATGACTTTGTACTTTTCACCTTCTACAAAATAATCTGTTTTAAGAACGTTGATGTTCTTACAATTATTTTGCTGGATATTCTCCAGCGTGTTTTCAATACTCCAGTCGTCATAGTCGATTGCAAGAACTTTTTCCGCACCGAGTTTTTCAGCAAGAATGGCTAAAATACCCGTTCCTGTTCCGAAGTCTGCAACTGCTTTCTCTGCAAAGTGCAGGTTTTTCATTTGCTCTACCATTAAATAAGTGGTAGCATGGTGTCCTGTACCAAAACTCATTTTGGGTGTAATCACTATTTCATGCGCTGTATTGGTAAACGGAGTATGGAAGTGTGCTCGAATGGCACAAAAATCACCCACAACTACAGGTTCGAAATTACGCTCCCATAGTTCGTTCCAATTTTGATGAGGAACGGTTGATGTGGTGTATCGGATTGCAAAGTCGTTAGCTAAGGACTTGAGTAAATTGGCATCAAAAGCATTTTCTTCAATGTATGCGATCAATCCATGTTCTACTTCCTCAAAACCATCATAATCATTTAGTGATAGTATTGCAATGAGCTGATCTTTTATTTCGGTTTCGATTGTTTGAAATTCAGCTTTTATATAATTCTTCATTCCAGTTTAGATTAAATAATAATGGCCTGTCGCCAGGCCATTATCAATATGCTACATCGTTCGTTTAGCGATCATTGTCACCATTGTTATTGTAAGGGCGTTGCTGTTGATTTTGCTCCTGTTGCTGATCTACACCGCCGTCGCGTGGAACACGGCTTTCACCTTCACGTGGCTTAAACTCAGGCTTCGGCATAAGCGCTTTGCGGCTTAGTTTAAACTTACCGGTTTTAGGATCTAATCCAATCAACTTCACTTTCACAACATCTCCTTCATTCAGTACACCTTCCATTGTTTCCAAACGCTTCCAGCTTATTTCACTGATGTGCAATAAACCTTGCTTGCCTGGCATAAATTCTACGAAGGCTCCAAACTCTTTAATTCCTTTCACCGTTGCTTCGTAAATATCACCTACTTGTGGTACCGCTACAATGCTCTTGATCCAGGCTACTGCCCTATCCAATCCTTCTTTTACAGGAGAGAATATGCTAACCTCGCCAACGCTACCAACTTCTTCAAGATTGATCGTAGTACCGGTTTCGCGCTGAATTTCCTGTATCACTTTACCCTGCGGCCCGATTACTGCGCCAATAAATTCTTTATCGATAAACAGTTTCTCCATGCGTGGTGCATGAGGCTTCACCTCTGAGCGTGCTTCAGGCATACATTCGTACATGGCATCTAAAATATGCAAGCGACCACGACGAGCCTGGTCTAATGCTTCACGCATTACATCCATGCTCAGGCCATCCACCTTTATATCCATTTGCACACCGCAAATTCCATCACGGGTACCGGTTACTTTAAAGTCCATATCTCCTAAATGATCTTCATCACCAAGAATATCTGTAAGAATTGCATACTTACCATCTTCACGGGTGATTAATCCCATTGCTACACCACTCACATGCTTTTGAATAGGCACACCAGCATCCATTAATGCCAGCGAACCAGCACATACAGTAGCCATTGAAGACGATCCGTTACTTTCCAATATATCGGAAACAATACGCACGGTGTAAGGATAATCATTGCCTGGCATCATTTGCTTTAAGCTACGCTGAGCAAGCATACCATGACCAACTTCTCTCCTGCCCACGCCACGCATCATCTTTACTTCACCTGTAGAAAATGGAGGGAAATTATAATGCAAGATGAAATTGCTGTAATCTGATTTCGCAGCACTTTCGATCAATAATTCATCCAACTTGGTACCAAATGTAACGGTGGTTAAAGATTGTGTCTCACCACGGGTAAACAATGCAGAACCATGTGGTGTTGGCAAAGGATCAACTTCCATCGCAAGGCCACGAACATCTTCCAGGCCACGTCCATCTAAACGAACGCGATCTTCCAACATCATATTTCTTACTACTTCCCACTTCAGGTCTTCGTAATACTTCTTGGCTAATTTCTTTTCAGCATCCGTTACTTCTTCACCCAAGCTGGCAATTAATTCTTCTTTTATAGAAGAATACCCTTCGCTACGTACGTTCTTGGTGCTTCCACTTTTAGAAACCTGGTAAACTTTATCTGTTGCAAATGCATTAACCTTAGCTCTTAACTCTTCATTTTGTTCAGGCTTACGATAATCGCGAACCGTTGTAATGCCAACTTTATTACGCAACTCACGCTGCGCAGTTATGTGAACACGAATAGCATCGTGCGCCAATTGTAATGCTTCTACCAGGTCAGCTTCAGAACATTCTTTAGCCTGTCCTTCCACCATCATCAGGTTCTTTTCAGTAGCTGCGATGATGAAGTCGTAATCTGCTTCTGCTAATTGAGAACGAGTTGGATTAATTACAATCTCACCTTTCACCTTTGCTATTCTGGCTTCACTAATAATTTCTTTAATGGGAATATCTGAAACAGCTAATGCAGCGGATGCCGCCAAACAAGCCAATGCATCCGGCATTACTTCAGCATCGCTGGAAATAAGGCTGATCAAAACCTGCACATCGCAAACGTAATCTTCAGGAAACAACGGGCGAAGCGCACGATCAACCAAACGGCTGGTCAAAATTTCATAGTCATTCAATCGAGCTTCGCGCTTAAAAAACGAACCTGGAATGCGACCTGCTGAGGCAAACTTTTCCTGGTAATCTACAGAAAGAGGGAAGAAATCCTGCCCTTCTCTAGGTTCGCGATTGGCTACTACAGTAGCTAATAATATACAATTACCCTGACGTACGGTGACGGCACCGTCAGCCTGGCGGGCAATCTTTCCTGTTTCAATTGTTATTTCGCGGCCAGAGCCGATATTGAAAGTAACACTGGTTGGTTGTGACAACATAGTTGATTTTGATTTGCGGCACACGTGCAATAGAGTGGGACAAAAAACACGTGAAACCGGTTAATGAATGAAGGCATTCGAGAAACGCATACAAACAACTATTCCCAACCGCTTAAACAGACAGTTGGGAATAGGTAATATCATGAGCAAAGATTACTTTCTTAAACCCAGTTTTTCTATCAAAGCGCGATAACCGCTCAGGTTATGCTTGCTTAAATACATCAATAAGCGTTTACGCTGACCAACCATTTTCATGAGGCCACGTTGTGTGGAGAAATCCTTTTTGTTTGCTTGTAAGTGTTTCGAGATTTGCAAAATGCGCTCAGTCAAAAGCGCGATTTGACCTTCGATAGAGCCAGTGTTTTTAGCATTGCCACCAAATTCGGCAAATATGCTTGATCTTTTTTCTGTTGTTAAATAAGACATCTGTGATTTTTTTGAGACACCAAGTTTTTATTTTTCTTATATCGGCTGCAAAAGTAGGGGTAAAAAATAAAAGAAAGAGCAATTGCAAATTGTATTTTTTGCCAAAGTCACACCGGGTCAAAGTATTTGACAAGTCTGGTCATAAAATATTAGTTGCGTCGAAATTTGCTGCGAACGAAAAATATAACGAAAGGAGTTTGCTGTATGGCTAGCTCTTATATTTGCGCCAACCCATCAAACCATTGATACATTTAACGTTTGCCGTGACCAATGATCTTACTTACGACCAGCGGATGCAACGCATCTGCGGATCTTTAGGAGAGAGCGGTTATGAGGTTACATTGGTTGGCAGGGCGCTTTCCACCTCGCTCCCCTTGGTTGATTTTCCATTTAAGCAAATCCGGCTAAACTGTTGGTACACAAAAGGTAAATTGATGTACCTCGAGTTTAACCTCCGCCTTTTTATTCATCTTTTATTTGTAAAAACGGATTGTATTTGTGCTGTAGATCTTGATACCATTCTACCTGTTTATTTTGTTTCCGCGCTGCGGAATAAGAAGCGGGTGTATGATGCACATGAATTATTTACGGAGCAAAAAGAAATTGTAACCCGACCCCTCATACATAAGCTGTGGCTAAAAGTTGAACGGTTTGCTGTACCACGATTCAAGTATGGCTACACAGTTAATCAATTTATAATAGACGAATTTAACCGCAGGTACGGTGTTCGATATAAGATGGTGAGAAATTTGCCACGATTAATCAGAACTGATACTCAGCAAAGTACAGAACGATTTTTCATTTACCAGGGGGCGGTGAACGAAGGAAGAAGTTTTGAAACACTCATACCTGCTATGAAGCAAGTTGACTGTAAGCTGATTATATGTGGCAACGGTAATTTCTTTAACCAGGCAAAGGTTTTAATAAAAGCTAACGGGTTAGAAGATAAGGTTGAGATGAAAGGTAGCGTGCCCCCCAATGAATTGAGAGAACTTACCCCGAAAGCTTATGCAGCCGTTATGCTTTTTGAGCAAACGGGATTAAATCAATATTACTCATTGGCTAATCGGTTCTTCGATTACATCATGGCTGGTATTCCCCAAGTGTGCGTGGCTTACCCGGAATACAAAGCAATCAACGACCAATACAACGTTGCGCATCTGATAAACGATACTTCAACGGAAACAATTGCCACTGCTTTAAACAAACTACTGCGTGATGATGTTCTGTACAATACGATGCAAGAAAATGCGAGGAAAGCGCGTCAAGCATTGAATTGGTCGGCAGAAGAAAAAGTGCTCCTGTCGTTTTACCAACAACTTTTTGAAACAGCATAAAATCTATTTTGGAGAAACATTTACATATCGTTTGCCTTAACGTGCCCTACCCTGTAAATTATGGGGGTGTATTCGACTTGTTCTATAAATTAGGAGCACTTCAGGCTAGCGGTGTTAATATTCATTTACACTGTTTTGAATACGGCCGAGGTGAGCAAAACGAGCTTAATAAATATTGTTCGTCCGTTCATTATTATAAACGCACGATGGGGTTTCAGGCTTTCTCAATCAAAATTCCCTACATCGTTTCGAGCCGGAGCAACAAAGAATTAATGAAAAGGCTTGCGCAAGATGAACATCCAATTTTAATGGAAGGCATTCACTGCACCTGGTTGTTAAATGATGCACGTTTCAAACACCGCCGGTGCTTTGTCAGACTGCACAATGTTGAACATGTTTATTATAATTATCTCTTCCAGCATTCAACTCAACCATTTAAGAAAATGTATTACAGTTGGGAGAGTAACCAGCTAAAATGCTACGAAAAGTCTATTGTTAACAAGGCTACCTACTGGAGCGTAATTGAAACAGATACCACGCTATTCAGGTCTATGGGTTGCAACGATATTACTTTTTTGCCGCTGTTTCTTCCGCCGTGGAAAGTTAGTGGCCGCGAAGGGAAAGGAACTTTTTGCCTGTACCATGGTGATTTAAGCGTGCCGGAAAATGAGAAGGCTGCGCACTGGCTACTGGATGAAGTATTTCATGACTTAGAGATTCCATTTGTAGTCGCGGGAAAAGATCCATCGGCGTCACTCGTCCACAAGGCTGAAAATACACGGCACACCTGTATTGTAGCAAATCCTGGAGAAAATGAAATGCAGGATATGGTGGCGAAAGCACACATACATATATTACCATCGTTTAATGCAACCGGTATAAAGGTGAAGTTGGTTAACGCACTTTTTAATGGAAGACATTGTGTAGCTAATCCCAGCACGGTGGACGGGACAGGATTAGAAACCGCGTGTATCGTGGCTCATGATACGGCTGATTTCAGGCAGATAATATCTAAGATGTATCAACAGCCCTTTACAGAAACAGAGTTGCTTGCGAGAAAGCAGTTGTTAACTGGAATGTTTGACAACGAAGCCAACGCCCGGCAGATGGTGAAATGGATTTGGGGTAAATGACCAGAACTTCCCTTGAGAAGTCTTAGTAGCTTGACGACTATGAACTGGACGCCTCTACAGAAAATTGAGCTACTTCTGCTATTTTATCTTTTGCCAATTTAAGTGCAATTTTCAATTGTTCTTTCATGCTAAGATTAGAGTTGTCCAATACAATTGCATCATCAGCCTGACGCAATGGACTGAACTCCCGATGACTGTCAATGTAGTCGCGCATTTCCAGGTTCGTCTTTACTTCTTCTAAAGTAATATGCGGATTCTTCTCATACAGCTCCTTAAAACGTCGTTGCACACGAATAGATGGATCGGCCGTTAAAAAGATCTTCAACTCTGCCGCAGGAAAAACAGTTGTGCCGATATCTCTTCCATCCATTACGATACCTTTCCCTTTACCCATATTTCTTTGCACTGTTACAGCATATTCACGCACTGACCGAATGGCCGCTACATCACTCACACTTTCTGCAACCAGCATATCTCTAATTAACCATTCAACGATCTCATCATTCATACTAATCTCAAAACAAGTGGTATCGGGGTTAAAAACAAAAGCTAAGGAGATATTTTTTAGAGCATCTTTCACATCCGATTCGTTGTTCCAATCAATATGGTTCCTCAAAAAGTACAAAGTGATGGCGCGATACATAGCCCCACTGTCCAAAAAAACATAACCTAGTTCTTCTGCTAAAGCGCGGGCAAGGGTACTTTTTCCGCAGGATGAGTAGCCGTCTATGGTGATGATGATCTTTTGCATTGAAGAATATAAGCGTTGCAAAAATGCCAACTATTCGCTGAAAAAAAAAGTCTAATAAGCCAAGCTTTTTTATTCACTGATTCCGCAATGACCCAACTTTGTTTTTAGAGCAAATAAACTTTAGAGAAAAGGTATTATACTTCGCAGATGTAGTTACCAATAGGAAACGCTCGTATAAAAAATGCCACCCTTTTGGGTGGCACCTTGTAACGAAAATTTTCTATTCTTTAAGCTTCCTTTTCTTCTGTGACTTCAGAATTTTCTTTCAGGCTAAAAACAATTTTCATGTTTTCTTTATCCAATTCAGCCATCAGCACATCACCTTGTTTCACATTCATATTCAAGATTTCTTCAGCTAAAGGATCTTCAAGATATTTTTGAATAGCCCTGTGTAATGGACGTGCACCAAACTGAACATCGTAACCTTTATCTGCAATAAAATCTTTCGCTTCAGATGTTATTTCAAGACTGAAACCTAAACCTGACAAACGCTTCATAACTCCCTTCATCAGGATATCTATGATCTCGAAAATGTTGGGTTTGGAAAGAGAATTAAAGATCACCACATCATCAATACGGTTTAAGAACTCAGGTGAGAAAGTCCGCTTCAACGCTTTTTCAATCACTGCCTTGTTATTCTCGTCTGCATTTGTCACTCTACTAGCGGTAGCAAAACCAACACCATCTCCAAACTCCTTCAACTGGCGTGCACCAATATTAGAGGTCATAATAATAAGGGTATTCTTAAAGTCGATCTTTCTTCCCAATCCGTCTGTCAACTGTCCATCATCTAAAACCTGCAGCAGTATGTTATAGATATCCGGGTGAGCTTTTTCAATTTCATCCAACAATACTACACTATAAGGTTTGCGGCGTACTTTTTCTGTAAGCTGTCCACCTTCCTCATATCCTACATATCCCGGAGGCGCACCCACTAGCCTGCTTACAGTAAACTTCTCCATGTATTCACTCATGTCAATGCGTATCAATGCATCTTCACTATCAAACATGTAGCGAGCAAGTGCACGTGCAAGTTCAGTTTTACCAACACCCGTAGGACCTAAAAAGATAAAAGTTCCAATCGGTTTTTTGGGGTCCTTCAATCCTACACGATTACGCTGTATAGCTTTTGTAACTTTTCCAATCGCTTCCTCCTGTCCTACTACCATTGCCTTCATATCATCACCCATACGGCGCAGCTTCTGTGTTTCAGCTTCCACCATACGTTTTACAGGTATACCTGTCATCATACTCACTACCTCAGCAATGGCTTCTTCGTCAATCGGGTAACGTTTGTTCTTGCTTTCTTCTTCCCAATTCAGCTTCGCTTTTTCTAGTGCTTCACCTAAGCGTTTCTCTGTATCGCGAAGTGCAGCAGCTTCTTCAAAACGCTGGCTTTTTACTACCTTGTTTTTCTCAAGCTTTATGTCTTCTATTTTCTTTTCGAGTTCTAATATTTCCTGGGGAACATTAATGTTCTTCAAGTGGACTCTTGCACCCACTTCATCCAAAACATCAATCGCTTTGTCAGGCAGCAGGCGATCTGTCATGTACCGATCACTTAATTTTACGCACGCATCAATTGCTTCTTCTGAATAAGATACACTATGGAAGTCTTCGTACTTACTCTGTATGTTGGTAAGAATCTGGATAGTCTCATCAACGCTCGGCGGATCGACCATCACCTTTTGAAAACGACGATCCAAGGCTCCATCCTTTTCAATATACATGCGATACTCATCAAGGGTTGAGGCACCAATGCATTGTAACTCGCCTCTTGCAAGCGCTGGTTTAAAAATGTTAGAAGCATCGAGAGAGCCACTGGCACCACCTGCCCCAACTATCGTATGTATCTCATCGATAAACAAGATAACGTCACGATTTTTCTCTAGCTCATTCATAATGGCTTTCATCCTTTCCTCAAACTGGCCACGATATTTTGTACCAGCAACCAATGCAGCAAGGTCTAAACTAATCACGCGTTTGTCGAACAATACACGACTTACTTTACGCTGAACAATCCGCAAAGCCAAACCTTCAACGATAGCGGTTTTACCCACACCTGGTTCACCTATTAAAATTGGGTTGTTCTTTTTACGACGGCTTAAGATTTGACTTACGCGTTCAATCTCCTTTTCACGGCCTACAATCGGATCAAGCGATCCTCCTTCCGCTAATTTGGTGATGTCGCGACCAAAATTATCAAGCACCGGTGTCTTGCTTTTTGCATTACTCTGCTGCTTGCCTTTTTGTTGTTGAGAATATCCTCTTCTTTCTTCATCAAAATCATCGTCATTGTCTTCGGTGTATTCGCTACGTGGATCACTGCTGCGCACCATACCTAATTCGTTTCTAAAAATGTCGTAGTCCACATCAAATTGATTTAAGATTTGTGTTGCTATGTTTTCCTTGTTTTTAAGGATTGAGAGCATCAGATGTTCCGTTTCCACCAAAGGACTTTTCAATGCCTTGGCTTCTAATACAGTAACCCTGATTACTTTTTCTGCCTGCTTTGTAAGTGGCAGACTATTTATGTTTGCTATGTTCTTGCCCGTTTTATCTTTTACTGCAAGTTCTACTTCCTTCCGAAGTTCATACAAGTCCACATTCAAAGTTTTGAGTATGCGGATAGCGGTATTCTCTCCTTCGCGAATCAAACCAAGCAGCAAATGTTCGGTGCCAATGAAATCATTCCCCAGCCTTAAAGCCTCCTCCCTGCTAAACGAAATGATCTCCTTAACCTGTGCCGAAAAATTATTATCCATATAGGTTTAAATTGCTTTGATACAATAATAACGAATAAATTTGAGGGTTGTTGGCGAGCTTTTATACACACCTGTTAATCAAATTATAATCAATGAAGGTCAAAATTGATACCAAAGAGAAATTTCATGTTATAACGCTAAGCGAACCAATTTTGGCTGCCAATTTAGCAGCAGACCTTACCCAAGTAGTTACGAAACTTCTACACGAAGAGATTAAAAACGTGGTACTTAATTTAAACGACGTAACATCTATCGAAGAGCCCGCAGCAGAACAGCTCGCCAGACTGCAGCAAAACTTTTACGAAAACAATGCATCATTCGTTATTTGTAATGTGCAGAAAGAGGTAGAGCAACAATTAGATGGCTTTGGCCTGCTGGAATTAATGAACATTACGCCTTCAGAAAGCGAAGCGTGGGACATCGTACAAATGGAGGAAATTGAAAGAGAGTTGATGGATGGAAGTGACCCTGAATTTCATCCGCAGGATAATTAGCATGAAATGTTTTTTGGTACCAGCTTTATAACCGTGCGCATCATCGTTGCGTTGCAATCCGTTCATCACCTGTACATTTTTCAACCTTTACAAAAGCGGGTAGAACCATTGGAACAAAAATAAAAACCAGCGACTCAACAATAAAAAATTTTAGCAGTAGTTTCATTGCTGTTGTTTGCGATAACCAGGCAAGGCGGTGGCAGTAATCTATTATTACATCGCGCCTACATAGTGTTGCAATCATCTATATCTTTAGCACCAATAAATTTCCTACAGATTAATGTTTGGCGTCACCATCTTGGGCAATAATTCAGCACTTCCGGCCTACGACAGGCACCCTACCTCGCAGGTGGTTACGCTCGATCAATTTCAATTTTTGGTGGACTGCGGCGAAGGAACGCAGATGCAGTTATCGCGCTACAAAATAAAGCGCAGCCGCATCAACCATATCTTTATTTCACACATGCACGGCGACCACTATTTTGGCTTGCCAGGATTAATTACCAGCATGGGTTTGTTGGGCAGAGAAACAGACTTACACCTGTTTGCGCCACCGGCAATGAAGCCAATTTTAGATGCCATATTGCAAGCTGCGGATAGCCGTCTTCCTTATACGCTGCACTTTCACCCGCTTACTACCGATGAACAATTGGTAGATGACGCCCGGTACAGTATCGAATGCTTTAAAGTTTTTCATCGCATTGATTGCTGGGGTTTTATTTTCCGCGAAAAGAAGACACCAAGACGCATCAACAAAGATTTGATCAGCCGGTATTTGCTCGGCTCCGATTCATTTGAAAAACTGAAGATGGGAGAAGACGTAGCTACTGAGGATGGAAAACTGGTAGCCAATCAAGATATCACTTTACCCAACAGCCCGGGGCGCAGTTATGCTTACGCTGCAGATACTGCTTACACACCATCACTAGCGGAAAAGCTGAAGGATGTTTCGCTGCTTTACCACGAAACAACCTATTTGAAAGAACTGGAAGAAAGAGCGCACCTACGTTTTCACTCCACAACTACGCAGGCCGCAGATATTGCCCGGCGCGCTAATGTTGAAAAGCTAATCATTGGGCATTTCAGCAGCAAATATGAAGTGCTCGACCAATTTGCAATAGAAGCCCAGGAGATTTTTCCGAATACGGAACTAGCTGTTGAAGGAGTCAGTTACAGAATTTAGCCAATCACTCAAGATTAATATCACTCAATTTCCCTGTTACGCTTTTTTACTTGAGCGCATAAGGCAGTCACTATAATTAGTGATGAGTTTGAACAAATCTTTAAACTCAGTTAATGGAAGCGTTGCTGCTTTATCATCTACATCATGGTAGGCTTTTATACCACCCAGCGTATAAATAAAGAAAGCAGGAACACCCTTTTCAGTAAACCAATAATGATCGCTGTTGGCTGCCTTTCCCCGGGAGTTTATTTTCGTGAGTAATTGTTGCGCGTCGTTTATTTTATTCAGCGTTTGAAATTCGTTGGTAAACTCCGATGCATTTACAACTGTTATGCCTTCTTCGCCAGTACCTACCAGGTCTATATTTATTAGAAAACGAATAGTCGATAATTTGATCTGCGGATGCTCTACAAAATACTTTGACCCGAGCAAGCCCGCCTCCTCACCTGCAAAGGCAATAAATGCAACGGAGTAAGGTGGTGGATTGGTGGCATAATGTTTTGCAAGACTAAGTAACATCGCTATTCCACTCGCATTATCATTAGCGCCAGGAAAAAAGGTGGAATCGCCCATGCCACCAAGATGATCATAATGCGCACTGAAAACAATTATTGTGTCTGGTTTGTAGGTGCCTTTTACCAGCCCGCAAACATTTGCCGCTTCAAAGTTTTTGATGCGCTTATTGTCTACCTGCAGCTGTATGGAGGAAGGCATTTCCATTAGTGCTTTTTTTGCCACGAATACTTGGGTGTAATCAGCCACTTCCCCAGCAACAGACCAGGTTAGTTTATCCTGCAGCGTTACAATTACACGGTCACCAGCCAATATAAAAGTGACACTGTCTTGCTGCACCAAACGGCCGTTTGCCTTTACTGATTTGCTGGCTGGAGAAACAATGAAATCAATGCCCGGTTTTAGTAGGTTGCCGTTGATAGCAATATCCATTTTGCCAGGAAAAGTGTTAACCGGGTACGAAAAGGACTGCAGAAAACTTTTATCTTTTATTGGCAAAACGCCTGATGAATTAAATTGTGCTGCAATGTATTCGGAAGCCTTTTTCATCCCGTCTTTGGTATAACCTCTACCCCAGAAATAGGAAGATGTGAGGGTATCTATCGTTTTACGGGCATACACCATGTCTTGAGCAAAGCAAGGAATGATGGCAAGAAAAACTGCTATAAAAGTTATGATGCTTTTCATGTAGTAAGGGTCAGTTAGGAAGTAAAAGATAAGTGCTTTTGCTTTACTGCTGGTAGCTCAATATAGAACCAAAAGTACAAGTGAGTGACACAACAAAAGATGAAGAGAGGTAGGAAGTCGACTTCAAAGAATAATTACTGACCTATGATGAACGAGTAAAATTCAGGAAACTCGCTTCGCCATGTAGGCTCGTTGTGTTTGCCCAAAGGTGCCATTACCCTGCGTAAACTATAATGCCCTTTTTGTTCAATGATGTTAATGATCTTATCCATGTCGGGCACCATTTGTTCACTCTCTTTTCCACCGGCGTAAAAAAACAATTTTACCTGCGACTTCGACCAATCAGCATTTTTCACTTCATCGAAAATTGGTGTCGCAGTCCAGAATGCCGGCGAGAAAATTCCGGCACCTCCAAATACATTTGGGTACTTGGCCACTGCATACAAGCTGATCAGTCCACCCATGCTGCTACCAGCTACGTAGGTGCTTGCAGGCTCTTTTTGTGTGCGATATTTTTTATCGATAAAAGGCTTTAAAGTGTTTGCTAAAAATGATACATACTCATTGCCTTCACCTTTGCCAAATTGTTTGTGATCGTATGGATTGTATTCGGTATTGCGCTTGTCCCCACCATTGTCTATACCCACAATGATTACTTCTTTACGGGTACGGGTAATTAAACTGTCGAGGGCTTCATCTACTCCCCATTCACCAAACGCAGCGGTGTGTTCTGTAAACAAATTCTGCCCGTCGTGCATGTACAACACTGGGTACGTTTTCTTGCTCGTTTCATATCCCTTAGGAAGATAAACCCAAATACGTCGTGTACGGTTAAGTTGGGGAATTTGGAATGCATTGTCCATTATTCTCACCTGTGCAGATGCAGTATTTGGTTTTTGTTTTTCAGGATAGTCATCCTTCCAACCGTCAATATTGAAGTCGTGCGATACATCGCCCGATACGTCAATCGTAAAATTTTGCATATCCTCTCCTTTTGCCGTGGTTTGCGATTTATCCCAACCACCACGTGTAAATTTCAACTCATATTTTCCTGCAGCAACATCTTTTAAAATTATTCCTCTTCGCGTGGTGCCGAACGGCTTCAACTTGTATTGCTCATCTTTCGGATTCCATTTGTTGAAGCTGCCTGTCACGTAAATATCATCCTGCTTTTTTGTGGCTACGTTATTTACCATTAACCGTACGGTGTATTGGCCAAATACAAACTGGCAAACAACAACAAGTACAACGAAAAACAGAAACTGCTTCATCAATGAGATATTTTGCTTGAATGTAAAACCGTGCCACTGAGTAGTAGTGTTAAAAAACAAACCGCATTACTGCGGCTTTACCTAACGTGGCTAGAAATATAAGTTCGAATTTTATCATGTACGGCTGCACTGAGTGGCGTAACCGGTAATCGGAGGTAATTCTGAATAATTCCCATTTCAGCAAGAAAAGCCTTGGCACCGGCAGGATTGTTTTCTTCAAACAGTAAATCATAGCAATCCAGCAAAAAATAATGCAGTCCCTGCGCTGCCTCAAAATCACCTGCCAGGCTTAAGCGCACCATCTCTGAAAACTCTTTGGGATAACAATTGGCTGCAACACTTATAACCCCATCCATGCCCAATGCAATTAGCGGAAGCGATAAATGATCATCGCCACTGGTTACTAAAAAGTCAGATGGCCTGTTTTTTAAAATGTGCATGCATTGGATCATATTGCCGCTTGCTTCTTTTGTTCCCTGGATATTGCCAGATGCTTCGGCAAGGCGCAATGTAGTTGCTGCAGAAATATTGCTACCGGTACGCCCGGGAACATTATATAGAATTACAGGTTTAGGTGCCGCGTCGGCAAAAGCTTTGTAGTGTTGAAAAATGCCTTCCTGTGATGGTTTATTGTAGTAAGGACTTGCACTTAAGATGGCTGTAGCCCGTTCTAACGGAAAAGTCTCAAGGTCACTAATTAGTTCGTTTGTATTATTTCCACCAATGCCAACTACAATGGGAATCGAAGCGTCAACCTTTTCGTAGACAAACTGAAGTATATCCAGCTTTTCCTGCTTTGTAAGTGTAGGTGTTTCGCCCGTAGTACCTAAAACGACTAGGTACTCAACCTTGCCGTGCAGCACAAACTCCAAAACTTTTTCCAGTGCATTAAAATCTACAGATTTCGTTTCTGTAAACGGGGTGATTAAGGCCACTCCTGTGCCTCTTAGGGTATCTTTTAATGACATAGTTATTTTCTATTCGGGCAACTCTTCCCAGAATCCCATTTTTCCAAATTTTTCAATACGTGCATTGATTCTTTCTTGCGGATCCATCTTCTGAAGCTCTTTAATAGCAGGCACCAATTGCGATTTAAGGATGGTTGCCGCTTCCTGGTAATCCCAATGTGCACCGCCTAACGGTTCGGGTATAATTTCATCTACCAAACCAAAGTTCTTCATGTCGATGGAAGTAAGCTTTAGCTGTTCTGCAGCTAGTTCTTTTTTATCCCAGCTACGCCATAAAATGGAGCTACAACTCTCCGGAGAGATCACAGTATACCATGTATTTTCCATCATGAATACTTTATCTCCTACACCGATACCAAGGGCGCCACCGCTTGCACCTTCACCAATCACCACAACGATCACCGGCACTTTCAGGCGGATCATTTCATAAATATTTCGGGCAATGGCTTCACCCTGTCCTCTTTCCTCCGCTTCTAACCCGGGAAAAGCACCCGGTGTATCAATAAGGGTGATAATAGGCTTGTCGAATTTCTCAGCCAGCCGCATGAGCCTTAATGCCTTGCGATACCCTTCGGGGTTGGCCATTCCAAAATTGCGCAGCTGACGCATCTTGGTGTTGATACCCTTCTGCTGACCGATGATCATTACCGTATCACCATCCAATTGCGCAAATCCACCAACCATGGCTTTGTCGTCCTTTACATTCCTATCACCAAACAACTCTACAAAGTTGGTACACATTTTATCGATGTACTTCAATGTGTAAGGCCTATCCGGGTGTCGACTTAGCTGAACACGCTGCCAGGGTGAAAGGTGCTCAGTTATCTCTTTTCTCTTTTCTAATATGGTATCATTTAATTGAACGATTGTGGACGCATAATCTACCTTGGGGTTCTTATCTGCAAGCTTCTTTGTCTGATCAATTTGTTCGTATAAATCCTTGATGGGTTGTTCGAAATCCAGGAACTGTCTATTGGGATATTCAGGCATATCATATTGTTGTCGGGTAAAATTAAGCGTAGAAATATTTTAAAGAAACTTTTGTTTGCCAAAATCAAATCCCCTTATATTTGCACTCCCGAAAACGACCTGAGTAATCGGAAAGTTCTTGAAAATTTGGATCGGTAGTTCAGTTGGTTAGAATGCCGCCCTGTCACGGCGGAGGTCGCGGGTTCGAGTCCCGTCCGGTCCGCTAAGTAGAAATACAAAACATATCAAATCCCTGCAAGCCTAATGGTTGCGGGGATTTTTGTTTCAGCACTTCATACTTACCAGCTTTCACAGCTCCCTTTTCTGGGGGCTTTTCGGTGAAGGCCGAAA
>JANPIM010000039.1:0-2211 GCA_031425015.1 Segetibacter sp.
CAAAAACTACGTAGCCACGAGCTTTGTTCCCAAAGCTGCAGTGGCACTCGCTTTGGAAGGCTCCAAGAAAGCAGAAGTGGTAGAAGAAAAAATTGTGCAGGGCGCTGAAGATAAAGTAGACCCTACGGCTAAAGCAACGTATGAGCGCACGCCTTCAAGCTTTGACCGCAGCAAAGAACCGCCTTATGGTCCAACACCGGAAGTAAAAGTACCGGCGATATGGACACAAAATCTATCCAATGGAATACGTGTTTATGGCATAGAAAATAGGGAAGTACCGCTGGTGCAAATGGAGATGAACATAGATGGTGGTCTGTTGTTGGAGAACCCCGATAAAGTAGGCGTAGCAAATATGATGGCTCGCATGATGACGCAGGGCACGCAAAGAAAAACGCCGCAGGAATTGGAAGAAGCCATACAGCAACTAGGCGCATCTATCAATGTAAATGCAGGCGCAGAAGATATTCGCATAACGGTAAATACCCTTGCGAGAAACTATGCAGCCACACTTGCGCTGCTGCAGGAAATCATTACCGAGCCTAGATGGGATGCAAAAGAATTTGACCTCATCAAACAAAGCACCATCAGCCAGATACGCCAGCAGCAGGCAAATCCGAATGCCATTGCACAGAACAATTACAACTTACTCATTTACGGGAAAGACAATATCCGTTCAAGAAACATCCTCGGTACCATTGAATCTGTGAACGCCATAACGCTCAATGACCTCACAGCGTTTTACAAAAAAAGCATGTCGCCCGCAGCAGCACGCATGCATGTGGTGGGCTCATTGGCAAAGCCAGCTATCATCAATACTTTGAGCAAATTGGAAAAAAACTGGAATGGCATGCCAGTGACGATACCGGAGTACAACACGCCGTCTGCGCCTGCAACAGCTACGGTTTATTTTTATGATATTCCTGATGCGAAGCAATCTGTAATACGCTTTGGCTATCCGGCCCTAGCCGCAACTGACAAAGATTTTTACCCTGTGAATGTGATGAATTATATTCTAGGCGGCGGTGGCTTTGCATCCCGCCTCACGCAGGAATTAAGGGAAGGAAAAGGATATACTTACGGCATCACTTCCAATTTTGCAGGAACGAAAAGCCCCGGTGCATTTACCATTGCCAGCAGTGTGAGAAGCAATATCACTTTAGAAGCTGCGCAGTCTATAAAAAATATTTTATCCGGCTTCTCCAACGATTTTTCTGAGCAGGACCTTGCCACTACAAAAAGCTTTTTAATAAAAAGCAATGCCCGTGCATTTGAAACGGCCGGTGCAAAACTGAACATGCTGCAAAACATAAGCAAGTACGGCTGGAAAAATGATTATGTAAAAGAAAGAGAACAGATCGTAAAAGATATGACGGTGGCTCGCATAAGAGAGCTTGGTAAAAAATACCTTGACCCGAATAAAATGATTTGGTTTGTAGCAGGCGATGCAAAAACACAATTACCAAGAATGAAGGAGCTTGGTTTTGGAGAGGTTGTGTTAGTGAAGTAGGGGAGTTAGGAATTTGGAAGAAAGGGAGTGTTTGTTTCTTTGTGCCGACGGAGTTTTAGTACAAATAAACTTGCGAGACTCTGTCTGTATTTAATTAGTTTTTGGGGCTGTGAAGGGTAGCAGCATCGTTCATCTTTTGTTCGGTCTCCTTCGCTGTTCCGTACCCCGCAAAAAACAGGGTACATCGCTCAGTCCACCGCAGCCCTTGGCCAGTTGAATATTTATTTAGCTTTTATAGAAGGGTAGATTTTGGCGAATGGTTCGTGGGGAAAGGATCCTGAGAGAGAAAGATTATGTTGATGAAAAAGTTTGTTGGTTATATACATGTATTAATAACGAAACACCTCAAAATAATGAGACTTGTAATTGTATATCTTCTTTTTATTTGCAGCTACCAAGCCAACGGCCAATGTGATAAATCACTTGTAGGTCATTGGCGGGTGATTGCTGCATTTAATGGAGAAGTATATTTTAATCTAAAAACAGACTCTACTTTCGTTTCATCAGAAATAAAAGAGATGTACCCTGACACAACAAGTCAAAACAGAATGATAGCTTTAGCGAAAGATATTTATAGCGCTACTAATTTCAACTTTGATAAGAATAGAATTTATAGAATGTACCTAGATACAACTTTGCAGATAGAAGGGCGATATTGTTTCAAGGCAAAAGATAATATCTTACAGTTAGCATCCAAAAACTCC
>JANPIM010000040.1:0-69416 GCA_031425015.1 Segetibacter sp.
AGATGGAATGCCGCTCTATCAGGGCTTTTCAGGCGGACTAAGTGTTATGCAAATTACACCGCTCGATTTAAAGCAGGTTGAATTTATCAAAGGTTCAGCATCTACTTTATTTGGTGGTGGAGCAATAGCAGGTTTGGTAAATCTTGTAAGTAAGACACTAGGCACAAATCCGGAACTTTCTTTTCTGCTCAATGGCACGAGTGCCAAAGGTTTTGATGGCAGTGGCTTCTATTCTAAAAAAGGGAAAAGGGCAGGAACTACCATCTTTGGTTCATACAATTATAATGCACCATACGACCCTGCAAATATTGGCTTTACTGCTATTCCTAAAACCAACAGGTTTTCTTTCAATCCTAAATTATTTTACAACTTCAGCAATAAAACATCTGCATGGTTTGGCGTAAATACATTGTATGAAGACCGCTATGGTGGTGATACAAAAGTATTAGAAGGCAAAGCAGATAATACACATTCTTTCTTCGAAAGAAACAAAACAACAAGAGTATCTACGCAACTTTCATTAACAAGCCAAATCAACAATGAAAGCAAAATAAACTTTAAAAATACAGTAGGCTTTTTTGACAGGCGGCTTACAATGTCATCCAGTAGTTTTAAAGGTCAGCAGGTTTCAACATTTAGTGAAATTAGTTATAACAATAACAAAGGAAAGTCAGATTGGGTTACAGGAATAAATCTTTGGTCAGATAATTTCAAATCATTAGATACATCAAAAATTAATTACAACCTAACAACCATAGGTGCATTCGCCCAAAACCTCTACAAGGCTACAGACTGGTTTTCTTTAGAAACAGGTCTTAGAATTGATTATAACACACCGGCTACAAACGATAAAGGAAAGGGAGTTTTTATACTGCCAAGAGTAAATGCTTTATTCAAATTTAACAAGCATTGGTCAAGTAGAATAGGTGGTGGTTTGGGATATAAAATGCCTTCGCCATTTAGTGAAGAAGCAGAAGAAAGAGGGTATGTAAATATTCAGCCGGTTTCATTTGCAAAAACTAAAGCAGAGAAAAGTTATGGCGGAAATGCTGATGTAAATTATCGTTCACAAATAGGCGATGCTTCATTAAGTGTGAACCAGCTATTCTTTTATACCTACCTGAACAATCCAATAATATTACAGGGAAACAATTTTGTAAATGCAAACGGTTATATAACTACAAAAGGTTCAGAGACAAATTTTAAAATCAAATGGGATGCTTTATCAGCTTTTGTAGGCTATACTTATACTGATGCAAATCAACATTTCAATAATCAAAACACTTGGCAGCCACTAACACCAAAGCATAGAGTGAATGCAGTATTAATGTTTGAGGAACATGATAATTTTAGAGTAGGAGTTGAAGGATTATATGTGAGCAGCCAAAGACTTTCAAGCGGTACAACCGGCAAGCGTTATGCTATGTATGGTTTGCTGTTTGAAAAGATGTGGAAGCATTTGAACTTCTTTATTAACGCCGAAAATTTCACCGACCGCAGACAAACAAGGTGGGAAAGTATTTACTCCGGTTCAGCTACCAATCCAATATTCAAAGATATTTATACACCACTTGAAGGAGTGGTAATAAATGCAGGAGTGAAAATTAAATTATAAGCTGATAACTATAACATATAAGCAACATGAAGAAGGCAATCATAATAATAGCAATACTTTTCTCCTTTAAAAGTTATTCTCAAACCAACCCGGATGCAATAATTGGAAAGTGGTTAAAAACTCCAAAAGAAGATTTAATTATACAGGTATATAAAACAGGTAATGAATACAAAGGGAAGATAACCTGGTCAAAAGGTAATGACCCTAAAAAACCTGTAGGCTATGTAATCCTTGAAGGCTTAGAGTACAATAAAAATAAAAATATGTGGAAGAGTGGAAAAATACATGACCCTAATTCCGGCAGTACTTATGATGCAGAAGCCAAAATAAAATCAGACGGAACACTTGAAGTACTTGGATATATGGGCATGAAGTTTCTTGGCAGTAAAAAGTATTTCAAAAAAGTAAAATAGAAAAGTATCTTCCCCCTTAGTCACATCGCAAGTGTAAAGCATTCATGAAATTTATAACCCGAAATGTAATCATACTTTCTATAGTAAGTCTTTGTACCGACGTAGCCAGTGAGATGCTGTACCCCATAATGCCCATTTATTTAAAGTCTATTGGATTTTCTATAATACTTATTGGTGTGTTAGAAGGGTTTGCTGAAGCAACAGCAGGTTTAAGTAAAGGTTACTTTGGTAGTGTAAGTGATAATATTGGTAAGCGATTGCCTTTTGTACAAATTGGTTATGCTTTAAGCAGTATCTCCAAGCCGATGATGGCAATATTTATTTATCCTTTATGGATATTTTTTGCAAGAACTATTGATAGATTAGGCAAAGGCATTCGTACAGGTGCAAGAGATGCTTTATTATCGGATGAAGCCACACCACAAACCAAGGGCAGGGTTTTTGGCTTCCATCGTTCAATGGACACATTTGGAGCAGTATTAGGACCATTAATGGCTTTAGTGTATTTGTACAACTACCCAGGTGCTTATAAAACATTATTTATCCTTGCCTTTTTTCCCGGCTTATTAGCTATTGCCTTCACATTTTTTATTAAGGAAAAAAAAGAACAGCATCCAAAAATAACAAGTAAGCCCAACTTCTTTTCTTTCATAAAATACTGGAAAACCAGTCCGGCTGTTTACAGGAAGTTGGTAACCGCTTTATTGTTATTTGCCTTATTCAACAGTTCTGATGTGTTTTTATTATTGAAGATAAAACAGGCTGGTTACAGCGACACAGTAGTAATTGCAGTGTACATTTTTTATAACCTTATTTATGCACTATGTTCTTATCCTTTAGGCATATTAGCAGATAGATTGGGCATGAAGAAAATATTTATTACAGGTATTATCTTGTTTGCAATAGCGTATATAGGGATGGCTTATGCAAACAGTCAGCTTTTATTTTTCATTATATTCTTTGTCTATGGTGTGTATGCGGCAGCAACGGAGGGCATTGCAAAAGCATGGATTACGAATGTATGCGAAAGAGAAAAAACAGCTACAGCAATTGGAACCTATTCGGCTTTTCAAAGTGTAGCTACCTTAATTGCGAGTTCGTTAGCAGGTGTTTTGTGGTTTTCATTTGGTGCATCAGTTACTTTTTTGTTAAGTGGTTTAATTGCTATTATAGTTGCAGTATTTGTTTCAACAATAAAGAGTTCAAAAGTTAGTTACACAAATGGAAGTATTTGAAAGTTTAAATCAGCCCTACATCGCTGCAACTTGTTAATGTACCGCAATTGTCTTTGTTCAATAGTAGCTTCCTCAAGAAAAACACTAATTTCGTTTCAATGAAGATGGCTGCCTACATATTTTCTTCGCTACTTATGTTTCTTACCATTCACCCGTTCCTGCTGTTGCCTAACACGGCACGTACGGAACAAGTATGTGGGGAGAAAGATTGTTGCAGCAAAAGTGATTGTGAAAAACCAGGTAAGCAGGGGAAAGAGAATAGCAAAAGCAATACTTGTAATCCCTTTGCGTTTTGCTCAAATTGCATATATACAGTATCTCCTTCGCAAACTTTTTATAATTTTATCGGAATAAAGCTATCAGAAAAGCATTTTATAAAAGATGTAACTTTCTTTTCTCATTACAGTTCTAAAAGGTGGCAACCCCCTGAAATAGTGTAACTTTTTATTCAGAGTAACATTTTTTAAATTAAAAAATCACAGAAAATGAAGAAGATATTTTTGAGTATAATGGCAACAGTAATCATGTCAAGCATGACAGTTTATGCCGCAGGTGGTAAGAAACAGTCACATAAGCAAGCAACTAAAAAAGAAGTTTGTGGTAAAGATTGTCCAGCAACTAAGGATTGTCCTAAAACTGGTAAATGTCCTACAAGACCTGGTTGTGTTTGTGGGTAACCGTTATTGATTTACTAATAAGCCCGCCTCTGTAAGGGGTGGGCTTATTTGTTACCGGCATTGGTACTTGCTTCAACATCGTTGTCACTCACTTGTACCGCATATCAATAAGCAGCAATTAGAGGAAATAATAACCAAATCTGAAAACCAATTATCAAAAACATTACAATAAAAAATAGCAGCCTAAATAACACCGCTCCATCTCTGATGTTATCAGGTACATTAAAGTATTGCCTGTAAGATTTTATTAAATGCTTTCTCACAATTTAAAGATAACACAAGCCCTATACAAACCATATAGCTGCCCTTACACACAAGGCTAAGGCTTCGCAGCCTTATGCTTTAAGCCACCTGTTAGACCCACTGCACAAAGCTCACAACGCCTCACTCATTCATTTCGTTGCACTACATTCATTTGTTCACCATCGTCAGCTTTCAGCCAGGCTTCTTTTCCCAACGCACAGAACCTAATCCCCAGAGCCTGAACCACCCCACCCGCAGGTAATATGGTCTCTCTACAGCAATCGTCGGCAAGTAGATGCGCCAAACCAATGCAGCAGTGCCAATAAATCTGTTTAAATACTTTTATGGTTATTGGCACACCTGCATTGCCCTACGGGTGCTTCGTTGCACTACGCAGTTTGTCACACTCCTTTCTCTCCTCATGCTTTCGTTCGGGCAGCTGCTTGTGTCCTTCTCCCCACTTCATTCATTACGTCCTTCGTTCCGCTACCATTACACCTCGTTCGCAGCTATCACATTGCTTCATTTCATGGCTTCCCACCTGCAAGTACACAAAGCCAACACACGGCGGGAAGCACATTTCATTTCGCAATACCTACGCTACAATACTCACCGGGTTCCATTATCGCTACACTACGTCCTGCATTCATTTCAGTCGGGTTCAGTCCACCCGCTGCCAATAATTTTGCGTGCCTTGCTTGCCTGCCCCAGCTGCGGGTTTGTCATGGTTTTTGACCTAACACACAAAGCCTTGACGAAAATCAAAAACACACGCCAAACCCTTGCATTCTTAGTAGCTGTCAAGCGCCGTTTCACGGCTTTCTTGCCACCACTGGGGCAGGCACACGCAGCCACTTCCATTCGTACCTCATTCCAGTGTCTTTTGACGGCACGCTACGCTTTTATGCTACAGTGTGGACAAGTGTGCCACACGGCTTTAGCTTCTTTTTGCCGCAGGCGCTATTACCTTTTTGCCATCGCACAAGGAAGAAAAAACCAAGGAAGAAAAACAAGGGAAATCAAATACGGGAAGAAAATAAATACAAGGGAAGAAGTATCATTGGTTCATTCACTGCAAAAGCAAAGTTAGCCCACTCCATTGGCACAAGCCCTGCGGGTTTCCAAAAGACTACGGCATAAACACAAAGCCATCAGCACAGCCCCATCATTTATTCCGTTTCCTTTTGGAAATGCCAATTCCGTTGCCTGTTGGTTGCCTAAGCAGTTATTATGTCATTCCATGCTCATTACCTGATGGACATAAAAAAACCCCCTCGATTAGGAGAAGGCTTTGATAGAAGATTGATGTTTGAATTAAGCTACCTCAATAATTGCTAAAGCATTATAAGCACCATTGTTAAGTGAGTACTGGAAACCGTTCACTTCCTGGAAGTACTCAATGGTAAGGAAAAGCACTTTAGTTCCAGTGCCGGTAGGAACTGCAGCAGGAGTTAAAGTAACCGTTGAGGAAACCGCATCAACAGCAAGAACTTCCTCATTAGTAAATTCAATTACACTTGTTCCGGCTACAAAATCAATTATCGCCATTGCAGCTTGAAAACTTACATGAGTTGCTCCTGCAACAATTCTTAAATCATTAGCTGGTACAAAGTCCACTATGGAAATAACACCAGTTGTTGTACTTGCTGTATAGGGCTTGTACAGAATTGCTCCAAGCAAAGAGTTCACGTTGAAGTTAAAGCCTTGCAGAAGCGTTTTTGCTTCAGGCTTTGTAATTCCTACCCCAACCGTCCTTTTACCTCTTTCACTGGTATTGTCCAAGTTCTTAATCTGCGTCATTAACTGGGTAATACGAGCAGTTACACGATTGTCTGATGCCGAACCTACAAGGTTTCTTACTGTGTCTCTTAAAAGTTTTCCTGAAGATGCAGCAGCACCAAACTCTTCTCCATTTTCCTTTGTTCTGATAAATGCCGGGTCATTAGCTATTCTTTGACCACTTACACCACCTTTCGTTCTTACGAGGTGTCCATCCTGTGACTTATAGAAAGTCATGTCTTGAAGAGTACCTTCAATTTTTAAAATACCGTTTAATTTAGCCATTGTATAAAATTTAGTGGGTTAAAAATTTGACTTGCATCCTCTGCAATACTTCATTTGATTTTTGATATTGTATTTTCTCCAAAGCCAGGGAGGGCAAACTTTTGCAATTCCACAAGCCCACAAACCCAAGCCATCAAATGCAGCTTGTTTCATTGCGCTATCAAGCATCGCATCATTACTGTAATTCACATAGTGCCATGCCCAACCATCCCGAATAAGCATACTATCCAATCGCTTTCCTTCCAGCTTTGCACTTATTAAAGTTCTTCCGTACAAATCTTTTCCTGTGCTATCGTACTCCAGCACTTTACCGATAACCTTGTTGTTCAAATACAGGTAAGAATTTAAACCTGCATTTTGTTTTAGTTCAGGAGCATCAACATTATTTAGCCTTGCAGTGAATGCTTTACTACCATAACCTAAAATGAAAGTATCACCATCCTTTACCCTGGTCACTCTTGCAGTTTTCTGCGCATCTATTGTTGCAGACAGCATTAAAAAACCGAGTTGAACAATGATGAATTTCACCTTCATTACATAAAACTATTGTAGCACCTAACCCATACCAAACAACCACTTCCGTTCTTTCCACTTCCTGCCGATATTTCCAAGACTTACCAATTATTCCATGTGATTATTGTAGTAAATTTGTTCATGCTTGCTCCGTACTTCATGTATAGTTCAAGTATGGATAAAGTATCAAATCAATAATAAAGATGGAAAGAGTATGTATTTACCCTAAAGATGTTCAGGTAGTAACTGGTAAAAGTGAGCGTTGGGGAAGGGATATAATTAAGAAGATTAAAACTAAGTTCAGTAAACAGGACCATCAACTTGTAACGATTGATGAGTTCTGTACTTACATGGGTTTAGATACTTTAACTGTAAAGCAATTGCTGCGGGCTTAGGCTATTCTAAAAAGAAAAAAGCCACCCTACCCCCTGTATAGTTATGGTTAGAAACCTAAGAGGGAGTATTTACACAGTAGCTATGCTACTTTCATAGTTCTTAATAATCCGTTTGGTTCAATGAGTTTAACCGGTATAACCCCTTTTAATTGGTACATTTTCTTAAAAGATTGCATTAATTGGTTTGAAAACTGTATCGTTGGGGTCACTAAGAAAGATCATCAGCAACGATGGTCTTTTTTTTTATTTATCATTCTCACTTTAGCAAAACTGGATAAACGATTCTGACCTCTGGTCGGGAAGGTTTTAGGTTTTAGGTTTTAGGTTTATCATGGCTACCATAAAGGTTTCATTTCTGCTGGAGCGGCTTTTACATCGCCTTACATTTCATGAAATATTTTAGAGTCGGTTGAAGCGGAAAAACATTCACCCTGCCTCCGTATCTTTCGGCAAACGATAAGCCGAATGATTTCAAAACTTTCTCAACTGCTCTTGATTTTTTGCTCTATTACTTTTTTATCCTGCAGCACAACTAGGCTAGCATCGCAGAACCAGCCTGAAACAAAAAGGCCTAAAGCTGAATCAGAGTTTCGCGCAGCCTGGGTGGCAACTGTGGCAAACATCAACTGGCCAAGTAAGCCGGGCCTCACTACTGAACAACAGCAAACTGAAGCCATAAAATTGTTGGATTTTTTAAAGGATCACCACTTTAATGCCGTCATCTTCCAGGTTCGTCCGCAAGCAGATGCTTTGTATAAAAGTGATATTGAACCATGGTCGTATTATTTAACCGGAAAGCAGGGGCAAGCACCTAACCCCTATTACGACCCACTTGAATTTTGGACAAAAGCCGCACATGATCGCGGACTGGAAATGCATGTATGGCTAAACCCGTACAGGGCACATCATCCAAACGGAAAAGAGATCAGCGATCAATCAATTGTAAACACCAACCCTGAACTTGTACTGCATTTAAAAGAGGGATATGAATGGATGGATCCTTCATTAAAGGCAACACAGGATCGTACCACCAATGTGGTAATGGACCTGGTGAAGCGATACGATATTGATGGTGTCCACTTCGATGACTACTTCTATCCTTATCCTTCTTACAATCTCAACCAGGATTTTCCTGATAGTACTAGTTGGAAGGCCTATCAAACTGCTGGGGGTAAACTTACAAGAGGCGATTGGCGCAGAGAAAGTGTAAACACATTGATTGAAAGAATTTACAAAGCAATAAAAAAAGAAAAATCGTACGTAAAATTTGGTGTAAGCCCATTTGGCATTTGGCGCCCAGGCTACCCGGAATCGGTAGAAGGTTTCGATCAATACGAAAAATTATACGCTGATGCAAAACTTTGGTTGAATAAAGGTTGGGTTGACTATTTTGCCCCACAACTATATTGGCCAATCAATAAAATACCACAGAGCTTCCCGGTATTGCTAGGATGGTGGCAACAAGAAAACACCATGGCACGCCACCTTTGGCCCGGCATGAATGTAGGAGCAGATACAAGTTTTAAATCGGTAAACGAAACGCTGAGTGAGATAATGATTTCCCGCGGAATGCTTCCAAATAGTAAAGGAATAATACATTGGAGCCTTTCATCGGTTATCAGGAATACTAATCTTGCTACCGCATTAAAAAATGGAGTATATAAGAAACAAGCATTGGTTCCACCTTCACCGTGGTTGGATAACAATCCGCCTGCACCACCAACGGTTTCTCTAAGTGCCAATGGTGATAGTACGGTCGTTAAATGGAAGCCTGCAGAGGATAATGATGCATTTCAATTCGTAGTGTACTATCAATATGGAAATACGTGGAATTACGAAATAGTCAACCGCACCCAAAACACTATCGAGCTAAAAAATTTTCAGGGAACAGAATCAGCGAAAGTTTTTCTTACTCAGGTTAGCGTTGCTACAGTTGATCGCACAGGAAACGAGAGTGAATGGAGGGTAATAAACACGAAACAGTAGTCAACCAAGAAGCAGGTTTTATTTTGATAGATAAAGATGTTGTTTAGCTGCTACCATCCTTTTTATCATTCTGTATACTAATTATCCAATGATTAGAAGTCTGAGAAATTAAAGCAGATAAATATATTAAGTGGTGGGAAGGTCGCAGTAACTATACCGTTCCAGAAGAGATACAACTTACTTTACCAGTAGGTACATTTTCTGCTCTAGCTCATCTGCTTGTTTGTAAAACGCTGCTAACCGGGATGCATCTTTTGTGGATTTCACCTTAAAACAAACAATCCACCAAAAGCGTGTGTAAATAAAAAGCAGATGTATGATTTTCATAACAATAAGACGGTGCCTCATAAAACTTAGTTGCCAAAACGACCATTAAAAAATGAATAGGGTTGTCGCAAATATTAGCAAGTCTACATCGGTGATTAAAAGAAGGTAGCAAAATCTTTTGCCTGTTGAACCTCCCTCATATGTTTAATGTACACATCACTTTAAACAAAACAGTACTACCTGGAGAAACGAGAATTGGCTGAATCCTTTATTGAAAGCGTCGCCGATTGACCGCCAACATATCAAAACAGGTATAATTGTCGTTTATTAATCTTTTGAAGATTATTCTCTAACAGAGTAACTTGAGATTACAATATTTTGGTATGATTGCTGGCAACGAATTAAGGAAAGGAAACTTGGTGAAAGCCGAAAACATGATCGGAAGGGTGACACAAATTTTTTTGAACAGTGTTGAGATTCAAAATTCGCAAGAAGAAAAACTAGAGGAAGTAAATTTCGATTTGCTTCTGCCTATACCGGTAACCCTGGAGATATTAGAAAAATGTGACCTGCTAAAGCACCGTCGATTCTATTATGCGAATGTGTTCTACTCTAAAACGGGTAAATTCACGATCAACCAATTACGCGACAATATTGAAATCTCCTTTGCAGTAAACAGCACGCCAGGGATCATTTCCGATCAAAACCTTGCTGTGCACCAGTTGCAAAATATGTTTTTTGCTTTAATGCATGAAGAACTTCTAATTGATATCTAACCAATGTGATACGCTTTTAGATCTGAAATGAAGTTAAAAGTTAAACATTTTTTAAGCTCAACTACTCAATATATAGGTTAGCTTTCATATTAGTCCCAATGCGCCGAAACTAACTGCAACTTTTTTGATTGTTTACGGGGGTTTACATCAAGCAACTGCCACATTCTTTTGTGGCATTGTTGTTCACGATAGAACGTAACAGTAACTCCTGTTCCTCCTTTGACCTTTGAACCCAAAAAATTTCAACGATTTGATGAATATCGTCTACGATCTTTCCGCATCTATTCATATTTGAAGCCATGGCAAAAAAATGTATACTGTAAATATGAATGCAGCAATATTCTGCCAGGCACCGTTTTAGCTGGTCTGTTTATTGGATGTAGTGTAACATGTCCAATACTCAAAACACAAACAACCATTTTCAAGAGCTCGATTATCGCCTACAGCGTGTGAGGAACCAGATACTACTCGCCCGGTCTGCTTACGAGCTTGCACTCATCAATCAAAAGCCCAAAGAAACATTAGAAGATTTGGTCAGCGATTTAGATAATTTAAAACGAAAACTAAATTGGTTCTCGGGGGCCATGAAAACCTACATCAACAAACAAACCCCACAAGCATAAAAGGCACTATTATAAAATTCTCATCTGTGTTTTATCTTCAATTATAATCTGTACGGTCTTTTGAAACTTAGTGACGGTGCCGGTAACGCATATATGCTTACGTAGTAATGCTTCCTCTGGTTTAAAACCAAATTGCTGACGCACGTTAATAGGTATAACAATAGTAAGTGGTTGTTTTGGGAAAGCTGCGCCCATATTTAATAGCGTGGGGCTGGTTTTAGAGTCCGCAAGAAATTTACCACTGAAAATTTCTCCGCAAACAGTTACAGATTTCCCTATCAGGTCTTTTGCATCTTCGGGCTTTATTACCTGCGAGTAAGAATGTAGACTTAAAAAAGAAGTAACAAGCAATAGGGTAAACAGGCGCATGTGGATGTATTTTTAAGATTACGATGCAAAATAAGGTTTATGCCTAAGACGTGAAATGATATAGAAAATTTGCGCTGTTATTTAACAGGCATAAAGTTTGCAAACCGACGACTATGAATAAAAATTTATACTGCTTATTGGTGGTGGTTGCATTCTTCGTTTCCTGTCAAACTTCTACCACAAAAAAAGAAGAAGGCTCCACTAGCGATGATGAAAAGGATCGAAAGATTTCATCCAGGGATTTTAGCATTACTCCAGCAAATGCATACAACGACCTTTTTATTGATAGCAATACGGTGGCCTCGTACATTGATACTGCGCAAACCAGTGATAAAATAAAGCGGAGGATTACTAGCTTTTACAATGCACGCAATTACCAATTTGCCTGGTTTTCAACCGAGGGACTTACCGAACAAGCCAAGGGTTTCTGGAACTTGTACCATTACGATTCAAAATATAGTTCTGATAGTTTGAAGAACGACAAAAAGTTCCAGGCAAAAATGGACAACTTATTTACCAGTGAAAATCCATCGGTGAATGGGAAGGATAAAAGCGTTATACAAACAGAGTTGGTACTCACTAAGCTCTTTATAGAACACGCTTTAACCGTATACGAAGACGGATATGTGAAACGTAAAGAAATGGAGCGCTTTGTGCCATTGAAAAAAACAGATCCCTTAAAGCTCGCAGACTCACTTGTGTCGAAAAAACACAAAAACGATAAATACTTTGACGACATCAACGAGTCTTACAAGGGACTAAAACAATACCTGGTTCGCTATCTCGACATTGCAAAAAAAGGCGGTTGGCCGACGATACAATTTTCAGGAAAATCAATTAAACCCGGCGCCTCATCGCCTGCAATTGCTGCAATAAAAAAGAGATTACAAATTTCGGGTGATTACACCGGCAGTGATACGACTAATGTTTATGACTCATCACTTGTGCCGGCTATTAAAACCTTCCAGGAACGAAATGGTTATACGCCAGATGGTATTATTGCCGCGTCAACTATAAAAGAATTGAATGTGCCGGTTGAAGAAACTATTCAAAAGTTACTCATCAATTTAGATCGTATGCGCTGGATGCCTAATAAACCTTCAGGCAAGCTTATGGTTGTAAATATTCCTGAATTCGTGCTGCATGTAACGGATGGCGAAAGCAAAGTATTCGACATGAACGTAGTTGTGGGAAAGGAAGGAAATAGTACAACAATGTTTACGGATGATCTCAACCAGGTGGTATTCAGCCCGTACTGGAATGTGCCCCCGAGTATTGTGAAAGAAGAAGTAGTACCGGGCATGAGCCGCAATCCAAATTACCTGGCCAATCAAAACATGGAGATTGTAAAACAAGATGGAGACTTGCCTGTAGTACGCCAACTTCCGGGTGGCAAAAATGCATTAGGTAAAGTGAAGTTCTTGTTTCCAAATATGTTCAACATTTATTTCCACGATACGCCTTCAAAAAGTTTGTTCAAAAAAGATAAACGCGCTTTTAGCCATGGGTGTATTCGTTTAGAAGAGCCGGAGAAAATGGCTAACTACCTATTGCAGGATGATCCAAACTGGACACCAGAAAAAATTAATGAAGCAATGAATGCGGGTGAGGAAAAATTCGTGAAATTGAAGACCGCCATTCCTGTTTTCATAACGTACTATACTGCCTGGGTTGATGACCAGGGCCGTTTGAATTTGAGAGAAGATATTTATGGACACGACGCAAAGCTTGCGAAAAAAATGTTCAACGTGCCATTGACAAGTATCGCTGCAAACAAATAAATAGCCGCTATAAAATACAATGCTCAATTTGACCCGGTCTACTTTCATTAGACCGGGTTCTTTATTTGTAGCAAAGTGTGTCACGCATAATCATCTACTCTATTTCTATGTTATACCTTGCCTAATCGAAAAGCAAGACACCATGTTCGCATAAACATTTTCTAAACAGGTACTAATTCTTAAATATGTCAGCTCTACTTTTTGAAACACTACAAATAAAAAGCATAACGCTAAAGAACAGGATCGTCGTTTCACCCATGTGTGAATACTCTAGTAAAGATGGCTTTGCAAACGACTGGCATCTTGTTCACCTTGGGAGCCGTGCAGTTGGCGGCGCGGGATTGATTTTAACGGAGGCCGCTGCGGTATCACCCGAAGGAAGAATATCACCTGATGACCTGGGCATTTGGAAAGATGAACACATTCCTTTTCTGCAGCGCATCAATCAATTCATTGTGCAACAAGGTTCAGTTCCGGGTATTCAACTGGCACATGCCGGTCGCAAAGCCAGCACCAGCAGTCCGTGGAAAGGGCACTGTTCGTTGACAATTAAAGAAGGCGGTTGGCAAACCGTTGCGCCATCTGCCATTTCGTTTAACATAGGTGAGCCGCTACCGCACGAACTCAATAAAGCCGACATTCAAAAATGTATTGATGATTTTAAAACGGCAGCAAGCAGGTCCATGCATGCTGGCTTTAAAGTGATAGAAATTCATGCAGCGCACGGCTATCTCATTCACCAGTTCCTCTCTCCCATTACCAACAAACGCACGGATAACTATGGCGGTTCTTTCGAAAATAGGATTCGCTTCTTACTGGAAATACTGGCGGCAATACAGACAGTTTGGAATGAGATGCTGCCAATATTTGTTAGAATTTCAGCTACTGATTGGATAGCCGGAGGTTGGACAATTGAAGAATCTATTAAATTATCGAAGCAACTAAAAACACAAGGAGTTGACTTGATCGACTGCTCTTCGGGCGGTATAGCACCCGAGCAGAAAATAATCGTAGCACCGCTTTACCAGGTTCCTTTTGCTGAAGAAATTAAAAATAAAACAGGAATATTAACGGGAGCTGTTGGATTAATAACCAATGCACATGAAGCTGAGGAAATTTTGCAAAACGGCCAGGCTGATCTTATATTTTTAGCAAGGCAATTGCTGAGAGATCCATACTTTCCACTGCACGCAGCGCAGGCATTAGATGCCCAAATCGACTGGCCGGTACAATACGAACGAGCGAGAAGAACAAAGTAAACATCAAACGTGAATTTCTTGCAAGGTTCCAGTTTTATAACGCTACTGTTATTACGACCCGCCAGTACGGAACCAATGGTCCTATTCCTTTAGACTTTAAGCTGTAAATTCAGGGTTACTGAAGCCAAACACGTTCCTCAGCTAAAACTGATGGCTCGGTTGGCCACTGCATTATTCCAAAACTTGAAAAGACATAGTGCTATGAAACGAACGCTTACGCTAATTTCTCTTACTTTATTTTGTACATGCTCCATCGCCCAACGCGAAAAAATTGACAGCTTACAAGTCGCTTTAAAGAAAGAAAAAACAGACAGTAATAAGGTTACGCTAATGTGGAATCTTGCTCAACTTTACCAATCCAGCAAGCCTGATTCTGCGCTCATCTTTGCAGAAGATGCACATAGATTAAGCAAGAAAATACATTTTGTAGAAGGCGAGTCAAAATCACTCAACCAAATCGCCAATGCGTTTAACAGGGTGGGTAATTATCCAAAGGCTTTGGAATATTATATCCGAATGTTGAAAATAGAAGAGCGAAGAAACAATCCCGAAAATTTGGCTATTGCCTATCTCAACATAGGCTCCGTTTACCTTTTCCAGGAGGAATTTAGAAATGCAATTGATAATACAATGATTGCCGACTCAATTATAGTAAAAAACAAAGTAATGCGCCTGCACAAGTTTAGCTTACTGAACTTGGGAGATATTTTTGAGAAGTACAATAAGCTGGACTCTGCAATGGAGTTTTCGAATAAAGCATACCTGGTTGCACTGCAGGAAGGCGATGAGAATATGACCGGGGCTGCCTTAAACAACCTGGCCAATATTTGCCTGAAACGCGGGTATACAGATCTGGCACTGGGTAATTATAGAAAGGCTCTTCCACTGGCAATAAAGACTGTTGATGAAGATTTAATGTGTGAGACGCAAATTGGACTTGCACGCACCTTTTCAAAATTAAATCAACCTGACTCTTCAATTTATTATGCGCGTCAGGCTTTCCAGTTGTCGCAGCATGATGGCTTTTTAAGAACCAACCTGGTTGCCAGCGAATTTCTAAAAAATTATTTCGAACAAAACCAGGTAATTGACAGCGCATATAAGTACCAGGGTGCCATGATGGTGGTAAAAGAATCCATTAGCAGCGATGAACGGGTAAAGGAAGGACAGTTGCTTTTACTAAATGAACAGGTACGCCAAAAAGAGATTCAGGAACAAAAAACGAGAGATGAATTTGATTTGAAACAGCGACTTCAATACATTGGAATAGGTGTATTGATACCGCTTATCTTTCTATTCACTTTATACCTCAGAAATAAAAAAATAAGACCCAAGTACATCGAGTTCCTGGGCCTTGTTTCGCTGTTACTTTTTTTTGAATACATCACGCTGATGCTACATCCGTTTGTAGTAAAAATAACCAATCATGTCCCGCTTTTTGAGCTACTGGTATTTTCAACAATTGCTGCCTTATTAACTCGGACACACCACAAAATTGAAAACTGGTTCCTTAGTCGACTAACCACACTTAGCGTTCGTAGGAAAGAAGCACTCGAAGATCAGATGTAGCTATCCCGGGTTTTTAATGATCCCAGTATCTAATCCTGGAGCAACAATATTTGGATCGGTATCAGCTACCCTCGCAGTAACACCACCACGAAAATTGTTTGCAGCGGGTGCTTGCATTTTTTCGTTGTCTACCTCATCATTAGAATGCATAGAGGTTGAGTTTTCGTTTTCATGTTCTGCTTCAGAATCAGGAAATCTTTCGTCTTCATTTTGCATAATAGTAGTTTTTAATATACTAATAGTACAAAATCAGTTTGAAAAAGCGAAACCTTGTAATTTAACCCCCTACGTACACTTTATTCCGGCTTACATTTCTTGCTGCTTTTGCACCTGCTCTCCCGCACTTGCATCCATCCAACTCACCTCCCATAAATGTCCATCAAGGTCCTGGAATGAATGGCCGTACATGAAACCATGATCTTGTGGCTCCTTGTACAATGTTGCACCAAGGCGTACAGCTGTAGCAATAGTTTCGTCAACTTTTTGTTTGCTTGGCGCACTCAAACAAATGATCGACTCCGTTACCTTTTTTGCATCTGCTATTTGTCCCGGTACAAACGTCCGAAAGAATTTCTCTACCAGTAGCATAACAAAAATGTTTTCACTAATGATCATGCAGGTGGCATCTTCATTGGTAAACTGCTGGTTGAAGGTGTAACCAAGACCAGTGAAAAATTCAACAGATTTTTTTAAATCCTTTACGGGTAAATTCACAAAAATTTGAGTGCTCATAATTCAGGCGTTGAAGTTTGGGTATGTGGTTTAAAGTTTGACGGTTATCAATAACCTTTTAACGACCGTCGGATAATCGAATCTCTTTGTGAGATGGTAAGGTTGTAGTTCTGGCGGAAGATGGCGCTTTCCCAATCGCCGTAGGTGGTATTTGGCAGCACAATAAAACGATTGCCAAAAAGATCTGAAACTTTATCGGTATTGGCCCTGCGTTTATCAGTCGTTTGTTTATCGAACAAGTTTGTAAAATCGGATAGATTATCACCCATCATTAAAACCACCTCGTGTGTGCTTTGTACTTGTATTCTGCGGGCTTCCTTACTTTCACCACGTTTAAGCAAAAGGTGCTGCTCATCCACATTTGGAAATCCAAACTTTGCCAGGTTCGCCAGTGTTCCCTGCTTTTCTTCTTCAGTTCTGTTGGTTAAATAGAATACTTCTATCCCCTTGCCTGCTGCGTATTTCAAAAATGAAACCGCACCGGGTATTGTATCACATTGAGCCATCCCGGTCCACTTCACCCACTCCACATTTGTATGATCGATACCGCTAATCGTTTGGTGTACTGCATAAGGAGCGTTATCCAGCAAAGTTTCATCCACATCGGTAATGATAGCCAAACGGCGATTCGAAGGCTTTAATTGATCAACTTTTATGCGTGCAAAGTTGAAGGCTTGGTAACACAACGCCCTGTATTCCGCAGCATGCTGTTGAAAAAAAGCTGCGTACATTTTTCCCTGGATAGATAAAGAAGTTTGCTGCGATACCGGCTGCTGCTTTGATACGCTACAAGCTCCCAATACACTTATCATCAACAAAAGCATAAACTTTGACATAATATAAAATAGCCGCAAAAGTAAGTTTATCTACAATGGGTTTACTAAAAGCAGATGAAGCCAATAAGAAGAAGAATGATTTAAAAAACAGGATGGCAAAAGTGACTAGAGTAATCCTGTACATTTGCTCGCTTTTACAAACGAGGTTACATCATTATTCAACCAACATCGAACAATAACCACAAGTAATTAGCCCACACAATATGAGTTTTTTACGGGTAGCAGGCATTAGCAAAAAGAATGACAACGACCAGATATTGGACAACATTTATTTGAGTGTTGAACGATTTAAAAAGGTGGCGATAGCAGGCGAAACCGGCTCTGGCAAAAGTACCTTGCTAAAAATTATTGCCGGGCTAATGCAGGCCGATACAGGTACTGTTTATTTTGAAGAGGCAAAGGTTTCGGGGCCGGAAGAAAAGCTGTTGCCCGGACTTGCTGCAATTGGCTACCTGAGCCAGCATTTTGAATTGCGCAACAATTACAGGGTTAAAGATGTACTTGAAATGTCGGTTGCTCTACCGGCACGAGATGCCGCCATCATATTTGAAATATGCAGAATCACACACCTGTTGCGGCGCAAAACAAGTGAGCTATCTGGTGGTGAAAAACAGCGTATCGCTACGGCGCGTGTCTTGGTCACTTGCCCAAAGCTTCTATTGTTAGATGAGCCATACTCTAACCTCGACATGGTGCACAAGCAATTGATGAAAGCGGTGATCCACGACATTTCGGAACGTTTAAATATTACCTGCATACTGGTTTCTCATGAACCAAACGATACGCTGTCGTGGGCTGATGAGATACTAATTATGAAAGATGGTAAAATAATACAGCGCGGAACGCCGCAGTCTGTTTACTACCAACCTATTGATGAATATGCGGCGGGTTTGTTTGGCCAATTCAATTTACTTACCCTCGACCAGGCAGAGGCTTTTTCGCACTTACCTGGCATACGCATGAATGGTAAAAACATGCTGATCAGGCCCGAAAATCTCAAACTTGTTTCAGAAGAATACAAAGCCGTAGATGCATTTGTTCACCATGTCCGCTTTCATGGTGCTTACTGCATGCTGGAAGTGCTGGTAGCAGATAGAACAATTACGATAAGTACTACAAACGACAAAGTGCGCAGAGGAGACATTGTGCACCTATCTGTTGATCCATCAGGCGTATGGCATGTGTAGGTTTTGTGTAAGACAACATTGACCTGCGAATTAGCTATGCGGTTTTAGCAATCTCAGTTGCCGTTCTTTCCTTCAAGCATAGGCACAAACGAAAAATTGTCGAACCGCTCTTCTGTATACGTGCCATCAGCAATTTTAGTAAGCCGCAGCATTTGCTGGTGCGGACCAACATCTACAGGCACTACCATTTTGCCGCCAACCTTCATTTGACTTATCAGCTTTGGCGGAATGAAAGGCGCCGCCGCTGTGATGATTACCTTATCGAATGGAGCATATGTTGGCAAGCCTAAAAAGCCATCGCCGTAAAAAAATTTTAGGTTGGGATATTTTTTGCGAAAGAAGAAGTTCTTGTTGATCTCGAATAATTTCTTTTGCCGTTCTATGGTAAAAACCTTCGCTCCCATTTCAGCCAAAATAGACGCCTGGTAGACACTGCCTGTACCAATCTCCAATATTTTTTCGTAAGGCTTTACCTGTAGTAATTGTGTTTGGTAGGCAACCGTATATGGCTGCGAAATGGTCTGCCCTTCCTCTATGGGAAAGGCCCTGTCCTCGTATGCTATTTTATCAAAAGCAGAATCAAGAAAGAAGTGACGGGGCAGGTTGTTGATGGCAGTTAAAACAGTTTCATCAGTAATTCCTTTTTCCCGCAGTACGTTTATTAGCTGCTTGCGCATTCCCTTATGCTGGTAGGTATCTTCAAACTTCTTCACGGTGCAATATTAATTCATGCGCACCATCAGAAATACGTGGTCTTTGCATTAGGCTTCATTTGTTGACAAGTAAAATAAGCTTCGAAATATTTAAACATGGAGCATACCTTTTTTTCAGCATGGCTAATAAATCAATTGAAATCGAACACAAAACCTCCGTGCAGTCTTCCGTTCAAAATGGATGACTTACCTACCCGTTGTTCATTTACCAACGCACCATTGTTATTGATGTAGGCTATTCTAAAATGCTTCATTCTAAATGCAAAAGAGTAACTCAGCTGCTTAAAAGCTACCCCTGCAGAAAGAAGCGCATTATTGAAAGGAACATAATTCACACCCAACGAAGCGTCGTAAAATTCATCTTGTGTAAAGAGCAAATCAGCCCCAAAATTGAAGCGGCTATATTTATACTGCACGCCCAGTCCAAACGAACGTTGGTTTAAAAACGAAGCAGCTTGCCCGGGTATAAACACATCACCATAAAGTTCAGTACCCGCAAGGTTCATGACGTTAAGCCCAAGTTGAAGCGAAGGATTGACTTTATACGTAGCAGATATATCTACATCAATACCTTGCTTTTTTATAGCGGTGTCGGTAAAGGTACTTTGCCTGCTATTGCTAATAAATAGTTGATTTGGATTATTGAAATTTTGCCAAATAGATTTTAGCGTAAGCCCTATCCCAAGTTGCTTGTTGACTTTGTAAACTGGCGAAATAAATGCGGCAAATTCTTTTAATGTAAGAATGACCGAATCTGACTGAACAGTATTTACTGGATTCCCAACCTGGCGAAATCGTGCACTTCTCAGTTCATCCTGGTTGGTAAAAATGACGCCCCCGCCCAACGAGAAACGATCGGTAAGGCACGTAAAGCCACCAACTTTTAGGTTACTCTTGAAATTGGAAAGTAGGCTAACATTGCTTGCCCTGGAGCTATTAGCGATGGCTGAAGGATTCCAAAACACGGCTTCTGATTTATCGCGCCCAGGCGAAAAGTTGAAGCCCGTGTTTGCTGTTTGCGACATAGCTGAGGCAAACAAAAACTGTCCATAATTAATATCGCCCGGTAGCATCTCAGCTACTTTAAACGTTCCGGCATTAGGAAGAATTCCTACCACATTAACTACGTTCGTTAAAAAGTTGAGGAAAGCCGGCGTGCCCAACAAAACTGATGATTGAGAAACCTTGTTAATATCTTGTCCTGGTTGTTTTGATATAACACCTATCAAACTATCGGCTCGCCTCGCGGTCAATTCAGCCTGGCTACAATTGCTGTTAAGCTTCCAATCTTTAATGGTAACATATGATTTTACGCCGTCCCTGTTTTGCCTGTCCTGGTCTTCAGAAATAAAAACGCGCTTCACCATATCCTTGCATGTGGTACACCTTGAGATGGTGTAAAGGCTCACCTGCTTGTCTTGCAGCTGTGCAAGTTGTAGCCCTGTGTTAAGTTCGAAATACCCAGATGGACGGGAGGCAGTGAGCGTAGATTTGGAGGGCAAAAAAGTAGGAACAACCACTACGTTTTCAGCCCCCTTCGTAGTGTTAACTGAAGCGTTCAAACACTTCACCTGCCCTTTTATGATTACCTGTGCAATCAGGGTTGATAAGGGAAAAATAATACCACTGCATAAGAAAATTATCTTTTTCATACATGATGGATTTATGGCGTGACCGGGTTCAAAAAAATATCCTGGTTCTTAATTTCCGGACCATTTATTTTGATGGAAATTGTTTTGTCTTCAAACTTTGGGTGCGAGGTTGTAACAGTAATTTCATCTCCGATCGTGTATTCTTCCAGGCGCAAATTATACGAGCCATCTGTGAGCGAAAGTGCATAGTACCTGGTTCCATCTACTGTTATTTCTACTGCACTGATCGGGACCTCTGCTGCCGTTTTTACTTTACCTCTGATAAAAACAACCGTAGAAAGTGGAAGTACCAATTCTAACGGCTGGGAGTTGGATAGTAATGTGTCAAAAATCCTGGTAGCATAACCGGGCGACGATACTTCAATCTTTCTATTGTTGGCCATCCTTTCAGCAGGTATCCCGGTAAATAACGCCTGGCCCATTTTATCCAGCGACTGCGTTCTGATATATTCATTTAAGTAGATTTTTACTTCACCTTCAGTAACCGGCCTTTTTTTATAATCATACACACGTACAGTTATATTTTGTTCTGTTGATCCAAAAATTCCCTTGCTAAAAAATAAGAACAGCAGAATGAAGGCTACTCCAATAGTTATAGAAAGAACCAGTGGAAGTCTTTTTCTCACAAAGTGCATAACACCTATTGATGCGCTACTGCCAACACCAGCTTCCTTGCCGTTCAATATCGATTGTTGGTCATTTGGCGGCTGCCCGTTTGAACTCAACACTGCCTTTACGGAATTGAACAGCATTTCTAATTCGGGGTGTTCCGGCTCACCATTCCACGCTGTTAACAGAGCTGCTTCAACACGCCTAAAGTTTAGCGGAATTACTACGTTTTCTAAAAGTATGGGGACGAGCACCCCTCGTTGCAATGCTTCACTTGCTTCATTCTTTACCCATTCAGATGCGACCGATTGTTTCGTCCAGATTACAATAACGCACCGTGCATTGTGCAGTTCGGTTTCAATTACATTGTCGAATCTTTGGCCTATTGGAATATGCCTATCCCACCAGGTAGTCCATCCTTTTTCTTCCAATAAAGTAGCTAATGCTTTTACAATGGACTTATCTGCGCCTGAGTAGCTGATAAAGATATCCGCCATAAAAGATGTATAAGTTGATTGCTTTGCTGATTAGAAAGATACAATGAATATGTAGCAAGTCAAAGGTGAAAGTTCAGCAAGAGGAGACGAGTAAAAAAGATTGAAACAAGAAAGCCGCATGTTTTCACTGCGGCTTTCTTGAGAAAGAAATGTAGGCGCCTATTTCAACGCTTTAATAATTTGTATAAACTCTGCAGCATTGAGCGACGCGCCCCCTACTAATCCACCATCAACATCTGGCTGGCTAAATATTTCCTTTGCATTTGCGCCCTTTACACTGCCACCATAAAGAATGGAAATCTCATTCGCTACATCGGCACCATACTTATCAGCAATATGATTGCGAATGTGTGCATGCATTTCCTGCGCCTGTTCGCTGCTCGCAGTTTTGCCTGTTCCAATTGCCCAGATGGGCTCGTAAGCAATTACAACTTTCTTTAGGTCATCAGCAGATAATTGAAACAAACTTTCATCCAATTGTCTTCCTACAAATTCATTCTGCCCGTTCTCCTCACGAACCGGCAACGCTTCGCCACAGCAAAATATAGGTGTAATGTTATGGTCTAAACATACGCGTACTTTATCTGCAAGCAATTGGTTGCTTTCGCTAAAATATTCTCTTCGTTCACTATGCCCAACAAGGGCATGATCTACACCAAGGCTATCAAGCATTAGTACAGAAATTTCACCAGTATAAGCGCCGGATGTTTTTGAGTAAACATTTTGCGCAGCAGTATATACATGGTGCTTCGGTGCAATTTCATTTTGGGCAAGATCAAAGTAAGGAGCAGGCACAGCGAACACTACGTGTTGATGATCGTTCAAGTCAGGAATGTGTTGAACAATTTCATCTAATAAATTTTCGGCTTCCTGGTAAGTAAGATTCATCTTCCAGTTGGCAGCTGCAATTTGTTTACGCATAGTATTTTGTATTTGATTTTCTGGTTAGATCAACTCCCGTTTTAAAATAATGATCAAACCACGTGATGCACCCTGATACATGTTGGTGTCAGTTGTATTCACAACTTCCCAACCTTGCTTTCCCAGTTCATTTAGTTTGTTGGTTAAATCCTGCAGGTTGATTTTGCCACCTGACCATGAAAACCTGGTAGCTACTTCCAAAACCTTGTATTCAAACCTCTTCATATTTTTCGTTGTAATGCTCAAAGATATGTTTGAGAACCTTCAATTTAGTTTCGCCCAAATCTTTATTCTTCATACGTTTCCAGTTTACAATGTCGCGTACTGCTTTATCAAATTCGTATCGAGTTAATCCTTTGGTACCCCATGTAAAATCGGGTATAACTTTAGGCGTAAGTCCTTCACCAAATACATTGCAGCAAACTCCAATAACGGTCCCAGTGTTTACTGCCGTATTAATGGCTGTTCGCGAGTAATCGCCCATGATTAGCCCGCATTTTATTCCCGAGTTGATGTAACGATGCGTGAAGTAGTCCCAAACCTTTACTTCGGTTGCCGTGTTCTTTACATTACTATTGTTGGTGCCTGCACCTAGGTTACACCATTCACCAATTACACTGTCGCCCAGGTAACCATCGTGGGCCTTATTACTGTATCCCATTAGAATACTGTTTTTTACTTCACCACCTGCAACAGCATACGGCCCAAGTGTGGTGCCGCCATATATTTTGCTACCCATCTTTAGCGCGGCGCCTTCGCACATCGCAAATGGCCCGCGTATGGTTGAGCCTTCCATGATCTCTGCATCCTTGCCAATATAAATTGGTCCATCGGCTGCATTCAAAATACAGAAATGAAGCCGGGCACCTTCTTCAATAAAAACTTGTAAAGGATTGATTACTTGTACCGTTTCGGGTATGTGCTGAGAAAAACGTCTTTTTGTGATGAGCTGAAAATGATCCCGCAAAACCTGGTTGTTTCGTTTAAATAAGTCGCAAGGCGAGGTGAAACGTTCAACCGCAAATGTGCCTTGAGTTTGGGTAAACAATCCTGGCAGCGAAGTTCCAAATACAGGCATTACTTGTAGCTTAATTCTACCGGCAACCAAGCCTTCGGAATCCAAAATAGCTTCACCTTCTCCAAGCAAAAGAACCCTTTGTAGAAATGCCGTTGTAGGCAACACGGAGGCATCAATCAATAGCAAATCACCAACGGGCAATGGATTGTACAACTCCTGCAAATAAGGCGCAGTATACACTGCTACCGGTAAATGGCTGCATTGTTCCCACCAGTCGTACACCGATAAAATACCACAATGCAAACCAGCCACTGCTCGTGTCAGCGTTAGTGGAAAGAGGCGTGCCCGGGTGGATGTATCAAACAAAACAATGGTCATAAAAAAAGGCGGCTATTGTAAAATTAACCGCCCGTTGTAAAGGTGCGTATAAATAAGATATAGTATAAATGATATTAGTTCTGCAAGGCGGAAATGCGATGTTCTATTTGTTCTCCAAAGAAAAAAGTGAGTCCACGAATTCATGTTTATCAAACACCAACAGATCTTCCATCTTCTCTCCCACGCCTATAAATTTAACTGGTATTTGAAACTGGTTCGCAATGGCCAACACAACTCCACCTTTTGCCGTGCCATCTAATTTTGTAATGGCAATGGCAGTTACTTCAGTCGCTGCTGTAAAATGTTTGGCTTGTTCCAATGCATTTTGCCCTGTAGATCCGTCTAACACCAGCATAACTTCATGCGGCGCATCAGGAATAACCTTTTGTATCACGCGCTTAATTTTACCTAGTTCATCCATCAGGTAAGCCTTGTTGTGTAGCCGACCTGCGGTATCAATGATCACCACATCAGTGCCTCGTGCAACACCACTTTGCACCGTATCAAACGCTACGGCACTAGGGTCGCTACCCATTGGCTGCTTTACTATGGGCACTCCTGTTCTTTCGCTCCATATGGTAAGTTGATCCACAGCCGCTGCGCGGAAGGTATCTGCTGCACCCAGCAAAACACTTTTACCTGCTTTAGTGAAATTATAGGCAAGCTTTCCAATCGTGGTTGTTTTACCAACTCCATTTACGCCTACCACCAAAATCACGTAAGGCTTTTTACCAGAGGGAGTTGAAAAGTCGCGGTAGCTCTGTTCAGGCGAATCAACCAGTACTGCTTTTATTTCTTGCTGAAGAATTTTATTGAGTTCACTAGTGTTCAAGTATTTATCTTCTGCAACGCGCTTCTCGATGCGTTCAATAATCTTCACCGTAGTTTCAATACCTACATCTGCAGTCACCAATGCTTCCTCCAGGCTGTCTAAAACTTCTTCGTCTACCGTGCTTTTACCTGCGACGGCTTTCGATAGTTTAGATAAAAAACTTTCCTTAGTTTTTTGCAATCCTTCATCAAGGCTCTCTTTCTCATTCTTTCCGAATAGCTTTCCAAAAAAACCCATATCGTATTGTTTACTTAAGTGTTGTGATAAACCGGCTGATGAATATTACAGAGGTACAAGTGTGCGACGCAAGATAAGTTGAATAGCGCATAACAGTTTGGCCCCAAATACACTTCAACTTTTAGAAATACAAAAAGCCATCCTTTTACAAGGACAGCTTTAATATTTAATTGACTAAGTGATACAGATTATTTGCTGGTTAAGAAATCCTTCACCTTGTCTTTGTGAATGATTGCCTCTTTAAAAGTGTAAGCCCCGGTTTTAGGACTGCGCACAGTTTTTATCACCTTAGACCAGTTTTTTGCCTCGGCGGCTGCTTTTACATCTTTTACTTTCGCGTTCTTTGAAGCTGCTTTTGCCATGATATATGAGTTGAGAAGTTGTGTAGTTGGATAGCTGTTGTGTTGATTTGTATCAACTGATCAACCTATCAACTGATTACTTGATTTCTTTGTGTACAGTTACTTTCTTAAGGTTCGGGTTAAACTTTTTTAACTCGATACGTTCAGGGGTGTTCTTTTTATTCTTTTCAGTAATATAACGGCTTGTGCCCGGAACAGTCGTCGTCTTCTGCTCTGTACACTCCAATATTACCTGTACCCTGTTTCCTTTACTTTTCTTTGCCATTTTATTAAGGATTTACAATTGTTAGATTTTAGCGCCGCTGGCTCTCATTTCTTTGATTACTGAAGCCAAACCATTTTTATTAATGGTACGGATAGCCTCAGTAGAAACTTTCAAAGTAACCCAACGATCTTCTTCTACAAAGTAAAAACGCTTAGTTTGCAAGTTAGGTAGGAACCTACGCTTGGTTTTGATGTTTGAATGAGAAACTTTGTTACCAGTGATTGGCCTCTTACCGGTTACCTGACATACTCTAGCCATGTTTGTTTTTTTTTCGGACGGCGAAGGTCAGGAAATCCAGCGAATTATCAAAAATAAATCTTTCTTTTTTGTCTTTTTTGTTAGTGGGACTGCCTCAACTCCGTCGTTCAAAACATGAACCTTTAGTCTTTTTCCCATTTCTCCAGCAGCAATGTCCTTATATTTGCGACTGTAAATAAGTTAAATCAATGCATTTCTTATCTCTGAACTTAGATTTCCTAGATCATCCCAGCCACTAATCCTTCAGTGGCATTTACTTTATTTACAATTTTCTAATTTATATACACATGGTTTCTAACAATACAGCACATACTGCTGCTTATTTCCTTGCGTTGGAAGACAAGCACGGTGCGCACAACTATCATCCTTTGCCTGTAGTACTTGAACGTGGTGAAGGCATTTTTATGTGGGATGTGGAAGGGAAAAAATATTTCGACTTTCTAAGCGGCTACTCCGCTGTGAACCAGGGACATTGCCACCCAAAAATTATTGGGGCACTGGTGGAACAGGCACAAAAACTAACCTTGACTTCGAGGGCCTTTCACAACAATGTTATGGGTGAATATGCAAAGTACATTACTGAATACTTTGGGTACGAAAAGGTACTGCCCATGAATACAGGTGTGGAGGGCGGAGAAACGGCCATTAAACTTGCACGCCGCTGGGGCTATGTAAAAAAAGGTGTGGAAGCAAACAAGGCAAAAATAATTTTTGGAGAAAATAATTTTTGGGGGAGAACAATGGCGGCAATATCCTCTTCGAGCGACCCGAGCAGTTACCGAAATTTTGGACCGTTTATGCCAGGTTTCGAAATGGTTCCCTATAATGATTTGACAGCGCTTGAACAGTCTTTCCAGGATAGCAATGTAGCGGCATTTATGGTTGAACCCATCCAGGGCGAAGCCGGAGTTGTAGTTCCGGATGAAGGATACCTAAGCGGTGTACGCCAACTATGCAATGAATACAATGTATTGATGATTGCAGATGAAATACAAACCGGCCTTGCACGAACTGGTAAAATGCTGGCGTGTGATCATGAAAAGGTACGTCCGGATATTCTTGTTTTAGGCAAGGCATTGAGTGGCGGTGTCCTTCCTGTATCTGCTGTACTAGCCGACGATTTCATTATGATGAATATAAAAGCCGGCGAACATGGAAGCACTTACGGTGGCAACCCTTTGGCTTGCAAAGTAGCCATGGCTGCATTGGATGTATTGAAGGAAGAAAACCTTGCAGAAAATGCCGAGGCAATGGGAAGACTACTAAGAGCTGAATTGGCGCAATTACAATCTCCTTTTATTACTACAATCAGGGGGAAAGGATTGCTAAATGCGATCGTAATCGATCACCCCGATAAGGAAGCCGCCTGGAAACTTTGCCTTGAATTAAAAGAGAATGGACTGTTAGCCAAACCTACACATGGTGATAAGATCCGTTTTGCACCACCATTAATTATACATGCGCAACAAGTAAAAGACGCCGTCGGGATTATTGGAAAGTCACTCAAAGTGCTGAATTAATCCTACTAAAAAAGGCTGCCTGATCAACAGGCAGCCTTTGCAATTCTTCTATAATCTCTACCGGATAATTGTCTTGGTAGTAGTTTCGACTCCATTTGAAATTTTGATGATCAATGTTTGGGAAGGAATACCTCCCATGTTAATCTTCATGTTATTTAAACCTATAATGGCAACAGCGTTCATGGTAGTTAATTGCTGACCAAACGAGTTATAAACTGCAATGGTGGTTTTCGCTTTTTCGGGGCTATTGTAGGTAATATTTAAAACCTCTCCACTAACTAAAGCCGAAAGCACCGAAAGACTATTCGGTTTCTGAAGTTTTAAATTTACAACTGGCGAGTATTTAAAGTTTGCATCAAAATCAACTTGCTTCAACCGGTAAAAAGCATATTGATAATTTTTAGAAACTACAAAGTTCAAATCCTGGAAGGTATAGGTCTGAACATCTGTTGTATTTCCTTTTCCTTTAACTGAAGCCACTTTTAAGAAATTTGTACCATCAATTGAACGCTCAATATCAAAGTGGGAATTATTGATTTCAGTAGCGGTTTTCCAAACAAGCGAAACTTCATTTTTATTATCTACAGAACCACCAAAAGAGACTAATGTAACAGGAACAGGAGTAGTGGAATAGCTTACATCATCCAACCCTATATTGTTAGAATTGGCTCCGTCAGGTCCGCCATTAGTAACAAAATACCTGAACGCAATACGACCAGTAACCGGGGCAGCCAATCCGGAAATAGTGGCCGTATACTGTGTCCACGCTTGTGGGTATACGCCTGTGGCTAACGTTGGATTAACTTCCACTAACAGTGTAGTAAAGTCACCGACAGATGTTGCCGACGTACCAGCATTGGTACTCGTGCCGGCTTGGCTTAATCTTACCTGCAATCTATCAGGGTATTCAGGTGTAAAAATCGCTGTTCGGGTAAAAAACCTTAGAACCGCCCCATTTGTGAGATTCAAAACTGGTGTGAATAGCCAATCGCTAATGGTTGCAATTCCTGAACCGGATTCGAAGTCGGCAGATATTCTATTGGTACCGCTGTAAGCTGGTATCACTGTGGAATTTGATATTATATTCCAACCATTGGTATTTGTGCCGATAGGCGAAGAAAGATTTTGAATAGACCAGCCTGTTGGCAAAGTAGCAGCAGCATCAAAGTTTTCGGTTAAAGTGGATACTTGAGCCTGTCCACTGACAGCCAATGAAACTGCAGCAACAATTAAAAGTTTTCTTAGGTTAAATTTTAGCATGAATTATAATTTGGGGAAAGTTACAACTCAGCAATTAAATAAAAAACTCACAACGCTTTTAATGTACTCAATTGGTTCATCAATTTCTACCCTCAACTCAATTTCACTTTCGGAATTAAGCTCATAACCATCATAACAATAGAAAGAAAAACAATCGCATAAATTCCAAACAGTTTCTCGGGGCATTCACCCTGTTGGCATTGTGAAATCACCAGGAAATTTTTTATACACCATGCTAAGTTGAATGCGCATATAAAAAGATTCGTACGCTTAGCTCCAATTTTTGGAACGAGAAAACAAAGGATAGCAACCGAACACAGGAAAACATTCATCAATCCCGGCTTGCCGTAGTAAGTGCCTTTGCTATAAAAACCGGTGATGGTTAAATCGAGCGATTGAATATAAACCCAGGGGACAAAGCAAGTTGCTACCAACAGTAACGCAGCTAAAACTCCAATGTAGTTTGAGTACTTCATATAGTTAAAATATTTCTGGTAATCCTTTGTCGGTTATAAAGTAAGCCGTTCATCAATGCCCACTGCCAAACTGCAAATAAAGTTCATTGAAGCGGATTAGCCATTCAGCATTAATGGCTGTTCTCTAAAAACTTTCGTCGAATGATTTCAGCCACGGGCTTATCATTTACTTTACTTTCCAGCCACGAAGGAACATCCAGATACAAAAACGCTCTTGTCTCGTAATGGTTGGCTTTGAAGGATAAAAGTGTCTCCAACAACTTGGCAAATTCAGGCTTTAACCTGCGGTAACTAAGGTGAAAGGATTCGCGTAAAAATTTGAATATCTCCTCCTCCACAATACTCAGGCTTTCCATCTTCGCCATAAAACGATACACTGATTTTATCAGGTACTCAAGAATAGAAAGATTGCCCAATTCGTAATGCGCAATTAGATGTAGCAACCGGGCATAACATTGCAAGTCTGTACGCAGATCTACTTTCCAATTAATGATCTTATTCAGGTAGTCAATTGTCTTTTCATAATCGCCACTACCAAAATACAGCGAGGCAATTTTGTAATAAAATACCAACACGCGATGCCTGTCTAAATACAGCGTATACTCCTTAAGCTTTTGTTCTATATAGGGAACAATAGTTAGCCCTTCAGCAAAAGTGCCTTCTAAAAAGTGTTGGTTAAGTTTTGAAATATAGAGGTAGACGAATGTTTGTATCCGGTTGTTGTCGTTCTGGGTAACAAGTGCTGAATTTCCGAAACACTCAAACTTCTCCAATTCAATTCTGAACTTGGAATAATTCTGCAAATCAAAATGAGCGCCCAGAAGATTGTGCAATCCTTTTATGTAATGAGCGGTTTCCACTTCAATCATAAAAGGGTCTTTTTCAAACAAGTCTACCCATTTCTGTGAGTAGCGGTAGTACATTAAGAAGTCCTGCCGGATAAACGCATACCAGCAATAACTTTGGTACAGGTACAATTTTTCGTAAAAGCCATGCGCATGTTCAATGCCAAACGAAAGCTGCTCATCAAAAAACTGCTTTACAACTACAGTATCTTCTTCATTGCGTGCATGCCCGTTTTTAATATACCAGCTATACAGCTTTAATGAAAGGTTGGACAGTTTAGTAATCAGTACCAATCGCTGTATCGCTTGTTCCGCCTCACCTGCCAATACATCCGCCCTATCCTGCATACTGCGTGTAATGTGTAGCGCTTCTATTTTCTTCTCCAAAAACAAAACCTGAGGCAGCAAGCTAACCTGGTGATGTGCCCTTGCAGTTTCCTTCACCTTATCCAACAGGCGAAGGCTTTGGTGATACAGTCCCTTACTATATAAAATCTGCGAATAGTCAAGTTGCTCATGCAGTTGAATGGACACATTATCCTGGCCTTTTAGCAACCGCAAACTTGCTAACAACTGTTTGTATAAACTTGCTTTAATGTTGGATAGCTGAACCTTTTTAATCCCCGGGTTTCTTTTCAACAACAGCTCTTCATCATAGTCACTCATCTTATCCAACGCATCAAAAAGCTGCAGTACTTTTAAATCTTCCGATGCAGTATTGCGGGTAACATACAGCCTGAAGCTGCGCTTTTCACTCTTTTCAAGCGATTGCACTAGTTGAAATAAAGCATCTGTTGACCTGTTGGGCATTGTAAATTTTTAAAACGCAAATGCAGTGATATCAAGGCTTTCAGTGGCTTCGCCGATTTTTCAAACCTGTAAAACGGCTTTAAGAATGTTTACAGGAGGCGGCATTACATCAATAAATTCGTTTGCAAGCCGCTACAGGAAATAGCAATCAACACAAATATAGCTGCTAGTCAACTTAAAAACATTCAAATGAGTGCTAAACAAGTATACATCTTCGACACAACGCTAAGGGATGGCGAGCAGGTTCCCGGATGCAAGCTGAATACACCAGAGAAAGTGGAACTAGCCCTGCAACTAGAAGACCTTGGAGTTGACGTTATCGAAGCCGGCTTCCCTGTCTCAAGCCCTGGTGATTTCCATTCAGTAAACCAGATTTCGCGCAGCATAAAAAATGCAATTGTTTGCGGCCTTACAAGGGCTGTAAAAAAAGATATAGAGGTGGCTGCGCAAGCGCTTAAGTATGCAAAACGACCGCGCATACATACGGGCATTGGCACATCAGACTCTCACATTAAAAGTAAGTTCAACTCTAACAGGGAAGACATTTTGCAACGCGCTATCCAGTGCGTAAAATGGGCACGCAACTATACGGATGATGTAGAATTTTATGCAGAAGACGCCGGGCGTACCGACAATGAATATTTGGCAAGAGTGTGCGAAGCCGTGATAAAAGCAGGAGCTACCACCATCAACATTCCCGATACTACCGGCTATTGTTTACCACATCAATACGGAGAAAAGATTGCCTTCTTAAAAAACAATGTATCTAACATTGATAAAGCCATTATCTCCTGCCATTGCCACAACGATCTTGGACTAGCCACTGCAAATGCCATTGCAGGTATATTGAATGGCGCACAACAAATAGAATGTACCGTCAATGGTTTGGGAGAGCGTGCAGGAAATACTTCATTGGAAGAGGTGGTGATGATCATCAACCAACACAAGAATCTTGGCTACTATACAAACATCAAAACAAAACAACTCAACCCTATAAGTCGAATCGTATCGGAAGTGATGCGCATGCCTGTTCAACCGAATAAAGCGATTGTTGGTTCTAATGCATTCTCTCACTCATCAGGAATTCACCAGGATGGCTTTTTGAAGGATGCCACAACCTATGAGACCATCAATCCCGAACAGGTAGGTGCCGATTCAAGCAAGATTGTTCTAACTGCACGCAGCGGTAGAAGTGCGCTTGCATTCAGGTTTCAAAAGTTAGGTTTCAACTATTCGCGCAACGACATTGATGCTTTGTATGAGACCTTTCTGAAACTCGCAGATTCAAAAAAAGAAGTAATAGAAGAAGACCTGATGCAGTTGGCAAATCAGTACCAACCGCAATTGTTAGAAGCAGTGTAGAATTTTTTGGAGCCGGGCATTTGTTCTTCTATTGAACATCGTTGCGTCGCACTCTTGTACAATTGTTTCTTAATTCATCGAAGGAAAAACCAACCAACAAGTACCAACTATCAACAAACAACTACCAACTATCAACTAAAAAATGGCAACTACCCTCTTCGATAAAATCTGGAACAAGCATGTGGTAAAAACAATACCGCAAGGGCCAGCTGTTTTATACATCGACAAACACTTCATTCATGAAGTAACCAGCCCGCAGGCATTTAGCGGAATAGAGAAAAGAGGATTGAAAGTATTGCGCCCGAAACAAGTTGTTGCTACTGCAGATCACAACGTACCAACCGTAAATCAGCATTTACCCATAGCAGATGAATTGTCTAAACTACAGGTGCAGCAACTCATAGATAACTGTAAAAATCATGACATAGACCTGTTCGGGTTGGGGCACAAATACCAGGGTATCGTGCATGTAATAGGCCCCGAGCTCGGCTTCACTCAACCGGGTATGACCATTGTTTGTGGCGATAGTCATACATCCACACACGGTGCATTTGGCACCATCGCATTTGGCATAGGCACCAGCGAAGTAGAAATGGTTTTTGCATCCCAGTGTTTGTTGCAAAGCAAGCCAAAGCAAATGCGTATCAGCATCCGTGGCTCACTCAATAAGGGTGTAGTGTCAAAAGACATTATTCTCTACATCATTTCTAAAATAACCTCGAGTGGCGCCACAGGCTACTTCGTAGAGTTTTCTGGCTCAGTCATTCGCAACCTATCTATGGAAGCACGAATGACCATCTGTAACATGAGCATCGAAATGGGTGCAAAAGGCGGGCTAATTGCGCCGGATGAAACTACTTTCAACTATTTGCAAGGAAGAAAATTTGCTCCAACAGGAGAAGCGTGGGATGCAAAAGTGAACGAGTGGAAACTATTGCAAACAGATAATGAGGCAGTATTCGACAAAGAACTCATCATTAATGCATCCGACATTCAACCAATGATAACCTATGGCACAAACCCGGGGTTAGGTATTGCCATCGATGCACTCATTCCACATACAGAAACAATAACGGATGAAGGCGAAAGAAACAACCTTGCGAAAGCGCTACAATATATGGGCCTGCATGGCGGCAAGCAATTAATTGGCACTCCTGTTCAACACGTTTTCATTGGCAGCTGCACTAATTCACGAATAGAAGATTTAAGAATGGTTGCCGGTGTAATTAAAGGAAAAAAGAAAAGTCCAGCGGTGCAAGTCATGATTGTTCCAGGTTCGCAGCAAGTAGCCAAGCAGGTATATGCTGAAGGATTGGACAAGATTTTTATCGAAGCAGGATTTGAGATTCGCCAACCAGGATGCAGTGCGTGCCTGGGCATGAACGAAGATAAAATCCCGGCGGGTGAATATTGTGTTTCTACCAGCAATCGAAACTTTGAAGGAAGGCAGGGCGCAGGTGCAAGAACATTATTGGCCAGTCCGCTTACCGCCGCTGCAGCCGCATTAACCGGTGTTATATCAGATGTAAGAGAAATGATGAAGACAGTGATTGAAGGTGAGGGTGAAGAATAAGCCCCCGGCGGCCCCTACAGGGGAAAAAATAAGGCCGTTGTTGGCGTCCTCGCCAACAACTACAAAAAACTAAAAAGTGAAAAAACTAGAGAACATACAAAGCACATTCTACCCACTGCCAATGGAAAACATTGACACGGATCAAATCATTCCTGCACGTTTCTTAAAAGCAACTACAAGAGAAAGATTTGGTAAAAACCTCTTTCGCGATTGGCGCTATGAAAATGATGACGAGACAAAACCCCGGGCAGATTTTGTACTCAATCAAGCACAATACAAAGGTGAAATATTAGTAGCCGGCAAAAACTTTGGATGCGGCTCCTCCAGGGAACATGCAGCGTGGTCGTTACTTGACTTTGGCTTCCGGGTTATTGTATCCAGCTTTTTTGCAGACATCTTTAAAAACAATGCATTGAACAATGGCGTGTTACCGGTACAAGTGTCCGATGAATTCCTGCAGAAAATATTTCGATACGATCACAACTCTTTACTCACCATCAACCTGCGTGAACAGAGTATTACCATTGAGGCGTCCGGAGAGCAACAGTTTTTTGACATCAACCTTTACAAGAAGACTTGCCTGCTGAATGGCTATGATGATATTGATTATTTAATCAGTGTAAAAGAAGAAATAGAAAAGTTTGAAACCTCCAGCCTCTAAAGTGCAGGAAGAAGAAAACTTAGTATTGAATCACAAACAAACAGGGATAACAGAGAATCTATAATTCACATTCAAACAATCTCTCTACCCCCCTTTAGGGGTTGGGGGCTCCAGTTATGAACAAACAAATTACAGTCATATTAGGCGATGGCATTGGTCCTGAAGTCACCAAGCAATCGCTTAAAGTTTTGAACGCAATTGCAAAGCGCTTCAATCATCAATTTAATTATGCAGAAGGATTAATGGGCGCAGACGCCATCGACAAAACAGGATCGCCCCTACCCGATTCCACACTGGCATTGTGCGTAAATAGTGATGCGATTTTGTTTGGTGCCATTGGTCATCCCAAATACGATAATGACCCCACCGCCAAAGTAAGGCCTGAGCAAGGCCTGCTAAAAATCAGGAAAGAACTTGGTCTGTTTGCCAACATCCGTCCCGTTACTACCTATCCCGCTTTACATCATCTATCTCCACTGAAGGACGATCGGTTACAAGAGGTTGACTTCATCATCTTTCGTGAATTAACGGGTGGAATATACTTTGGCGAAAAGACATTGAACGACACAAAAACGCAAGCCTCTGACCTTTGCGTGTACCACAAAAATGAAATAGAGCGCATTGCACACCTTGCCTTTCAATCAGCACAACAAAGAAGAAAAAAACTGACGCTGGTGGATAAAGCAAATGTGCTGGAAACATCTAGGCTATGGCGTAAGGTGGTACAGGATCTTTCAAATCAGTACAGTGATGTAGCGGTAGATTATATGTTTGTTGACAACGCAGCAATGCAGATCATCCTTAATCCAAAGCAGTTTGATGTGATCTTAACAGAGAACATGTTTGGCGATATCATTAGCGATGAAGCAAGTGTGATTGCAGGTTCATTGGGATTATTGCCCTCTGCCTCAGTGGGAAATACATTAGCGCTCTTCGAACCCATTCATGGCAGCTATCCGCAAGCAGCGGGCAAAGACATAGCCAATCCTATCGGATCTATTTTATCCGCCGCAATGATGCTTGACTATTTCAACCTTCACCAGGAAGCCACACTAGTAAGAGAAGCAGTAGCATGGACAATAGACAATTCTTTTGTGACGAAGGATATTGATGCTGCTAATTTCTATTTCACCTCCACCATTGGTGAAATGATCAGTGACTATATCAGCAACGCAGAACATGCCATCATCAATAGCGGAAATGTAGCATTACGCAAATCAACCATCATCTAACAGAACCAACAGACTAGCACAAGCAATCAACAAAACAATAATAGGTTTATGTATTACAACGAAAGCACGATCGTCTATTACAATAACGAGTTCATCAAAGCGACAGAGGTGAGGGGCGATGTATATAGTCAATCACTTCACTATGGCTATGCCGTGTTTGAAGGCATACGGGCTTACAACACCGCCAACGGAACCAGGATATTTAAGGCTGAAGAACATTTTGATCGCTTAAAATATTCGTGTGATGCGGTCGGTATTCCCTACCCTTTTTATAACGAACAACTAATACAGGCGTGCTATGATCTTCTACTAAAAAATAATCTTGCAGATGCTTACATCAGGCCGCTGGTAACCTGTCCACCAAATATGACTTTAACCAAAGGCAAAGGTGCGCAAATACTAATAGCAGCATGGGAGTGGCAAGCCTACCTGGGCGAGAATCTATTACGCGTAGCTACATCCTCTATCAGGAGACCGAACGCTGCAGCTTTTAAAATAGAAGCGAAAGTTTCGGGGCATTATGTGAACTCTATTATGGCAACGCAAGAAGCAAAAGACAACGGCTTTGATGAAGCCCTGCTATTAGATGTAAATGACTTTGTAGCAGAGGGACCAGGTGCAAATTTCTTCATCCAAAAAGATGACGTGTTGTATACACCACAGCGTGGAAACATATTGCCAGGCATTACCCGTGCAACCATTATAGAATTGTGCAACGAGGCAGGAATAGAAGTGATAGAGAAACAAATTACACAGCAGGAAGCGCATGAAGCTGACAGCGCATTTTATTGTGGCACCGCTGCTGAAGTAATCGGTTTTAAATCGTTGGATGATAAAGAATTTCCATTACCATGGAAAGAATCGCTTGGCGCCATTCTACAAAAATTATACAAAGAAAGAGTACTAGAGATGGATACCATACCATCATTACTAACTGCTTAGCATGAACAAATACAGCAAGACCATAACGCAAGATGAAACTCAGCCAGCAGCACAGGCAATGCTATATGGCATTGGTCTAACAGAGCATGATTTAACCAAACCACAAGTTGGAATTGTGAGCATGGGCTATGATGGAAACACCTGCAACATGCACCTGAATGACCTGGCCAAAATTGTAAAGCAAGGCGTATGGGCCGAAGAATTGGTCGGACTAATCTTCAACACCATTGGCGTGAGCGATGGCATCAGCAATGGTACAGAAGGCATGCGTTATTCGTTGGTAAGCCGCGATATCATTGCCGATTCTATTGAAGCAGTTTGCGGCGCGCAATACTACGATTCTCTCATTGCTTTACCGGGGTGTGATAAGAATATGCCCGGTTCAGTAATTGCAATGGGCCGTTTAAATCGTCCATCCATCATGGTGTATGGTGGCACCATTGCACCGGGTCACCACAACGGTATGGACCTAAATATTGTTTCTGCATTTGAAGCACTTGGGCAAAAAATAGCAGGCAACATAACGGAAGAAGATTTCAAATCGATCATACAAAAATCTTGTCCGGGTGCCGGTGCATGCGGCGGCATGTACACAGCAAATACGATGGCTAGCGCGATAGAAGCATTGGGTATGAGTTTGCCCTACTCCTCATCTAACCCGGCACTAAGTGAAGCGAAAAAAGCAGAGTGCCTTGCAGCGGGTAAAGCCATACGGCTGTTGATGGAAAAAGACATCAAACCATCAGATATTATGACTCGTAAAGCATTTGAAAATGCTATAACAGTCATCATGGTTTTGGGAGGAAGCACGAATGCAGTACTGCACTTAATCGCGATGGCCAGGAGTGTAGATGTACCATTAACGCAGGACGATTTTCAAAACATCAGCGACCGTGTTCCATTACTGGCTGATTTTAAACCTAGCGGTAAGTATTTAATGCAGGACCTGCACCAACACGGTGGAATACCATCGGTAATGAAATACCTGCTACAACAAGGTTTACTGCATGGCGATTGCCTGACGGTGACAGGAAAAACATTAGCTGAAAATTTATCAGAAGCAGTCGATCTTGATTTTCAAAAACAAAAAATAATACTCCCTTTAGAAACGCCCTTGAAAGCAACCGGTCATTTACAAATACTTTATGGCAACCTGGCTGAAGGTGGAAGTGTCGCAAAAATTACTGGTAAGGAAGGAGAACAATTTGAAGGACCTGCCCGTGTGTTCGACGGCGAGTTCGAATTGATTGCGGGTATTGATTCAGGTAAAATAAAGGCAGGTGATGTAGTGGTGATTAGAAACGTGGGACCAAAGGGTGCACCCGGCATGCCGGAAATGCTCAAGCCAACATCCGCATTAATTGGCGCAGGTTTAGGTAATTCAATAGCATTAATAACCGACGGCAGATTCAGCGGAGGTACACATGGTTTTGTTGTAGGTCATATTACGCCCGAAGCATTTGAAGGTGGATTGATTGCTTTGGTCGAGGATGATGATATGATAGAATTAAACGTGGCAACTAAAACAATGACTTTGAAGGTGAATGAAGCGACCATTGAAATGCGACGAGCGGCATGGAAGCAACCGGCATTGAAGGTTAAAAAAGGTTTGCTGTTTAAGTATGTGCAGCATGTGAAGAGTGCAGCTGAAGGTTGCGTTACAGATGCCCCCTAGCCCCAGAAGGGGAACTCTTAAGGAGGAAATTAAGCGAAAAATGTAGGTATGATGAATACAATATTTGATATAGAGGAAACAGTTTTAGCTGAGTCAAAAACGATTACAACAATTACAGCAGAGGCATCCACCATTAGCGGATCAAAGGCTGTAATGGAAGCATTCGTAGCGGAGGACGTTACAGTAATCTTCGGCTATCCGGGAGGTGCTATCATGCCTGTATACGATGCCTTGTATGATTACACTGATAAGCTTGAACACATCCTCGTTCGTCATGAACAAGGTGCCATACATGCAGCACAAGGGTATGCGCGTTCCTCTGGCAATGTGGGTGTAGTATTAGCAACCAGTGGCCCCGGTGCCACCAATCTAATTACAGGTCTGGCTGATGCTATGATTGATAGTACCCCGTTGGTATGCATCACTGGCCAGGTGTATGCGCATCTTTTAGGAACCGATGCATTCCAGGAAGTGGATGTATTAAATATATCCACGCCGGTAACCAAATGGAATTACCAGGTTACTGATGCCAATGAAATACCCGCAGTTTTAGCAAAGGCATTTCACATTGCAAAGACGGGAAGACCCGGACCAGTACTCATAGACATCACAAAGAATGCGCAGCTTGATAAGTTCAGTTATGCCGGGTATCAACGCTGCGAACATATACGGAGCTATCGGCCAAAGCCTTTGATAAGAAATGAGTTTATCGAAGAAGCTGCGCAACTGATCAATGAAGCGAAACAACCTTTCGTTTTATTTGGGCAAGGTGTAATTCTTGGTAAAGCTGAAAAAGAGTTCAAAGCATTTATTGAGAAAGCAGGTATCCCGGCAGCATGGACCATACTGGGGCTAAGCGCACTGCCCACAGATCATCCACTGAATGTGGGTATGCTCGGCATGCACGGAAACTATGGACCCAATGTACTTACCAATGAGTGCGATGTTTTAATTGCCATCGGTATGCGTTTTGACGATCGCGTGACGGGAAGATTAGATAAATATGCAAAGCAGGCAAAGGTCATTCACCTGGATATTGATCCTTCTGAAATAGATAAAAATGTAAAAGCAACAGTAGGTGTTTGGGGCGATTGCAAAGAAACACTGCCGTTATTAACGGCTAAGATTAAAGCAAAGGTTTATCCTGATTGGGTGGATCGCTTTTCTATCTATCACAATATTGAAGAAGAAACACTGATCAATGCTGAAAAAAATCCAACAGGCGATCAGCTTACCATGGCTGAAGTTATACATCAGCTGAACCTGCTTACCAATGGAGATGCAATCATAGTAACCGATGTTGGTCAGCATCAAATGGTGACTTGTCGCTATGCAAAATTCAATCAATCTAAAAGCAACATTACATCCGGCGGAGCAGGAACAATGGGCTTTGCTTTACCGGCAGCGATTGGTGCCAAATATGGTGCGCCACACAGAACCGTAGTTGCCATTATTGGCGATGGTGGTATACAAATGACGATACAGGAATTGGGCACCATCATGCAGACAGGCGTAAATGTAAAAATTATCATTCTCAACAATCAATTTCTTGGGATGGTGCGCCAATGGCAGCAGTTGTTTCATGAAAAACGCTATTCGTTTGTTGACATTGCCAGCCCCGATTATGTGATGGTGGCAAAAGGTTACGGCATTAGCGGCAGTAAAATTTCTGAAAGAGAAAATCTACCATCAGCATTGCAAGAAATGCTGGAGCACGATGGCTCTTACCTGTTGGAAGTAATGGTAGGAAAAGATCACAATGTATTTCCAATGGTGCCGCAGGGCTGTAGTGTAAGTGAGATAAGATTGAAGTAGAGAAACCCCAGCCCTAAAGGGAGGAGAGAGCGCTCCGCGGTGTGAGTGGTGAAGTAAAGATGAAACCCTCGAATGTAGGAACGATAAGAGATCGAAAACAATTAGTGCAACTGAATAAAAAAATTAAGATGAGTACTCCATCAAACAATATCAACCTGCATGCAAGCCCCCCTTTAGGGGCGGGGGGGCTTCGTCACGAATTCACCATCACTGTTTACACCGAAAACCAAATTGGTTTGCTGGTACGTATTGCAACTATTTTTTCCCGGAGAAAAATAAACATCGAAAGCATCAATAGTTCTCCATGTGAAATTGAAAGCATCGCCCGGTTCACATTGGTCATTCACGAAACAGAAGAGGTAGTTCGGAAAGTGGTAAGACAGATAGAAAAACAGGTAGAAGTTCTAAAAGCCTACTACAACACCAACGATGAAATTATCTGGCAGGAATTAGCACTTTACAAAGTAAGCACCGATGAAATAGCTGAAAAAGCAAAGGTGGAAAGATTACTTCGTGAGTATGGTGCAAGAGCAGTCGTGATTCGGAAAGACTATACCGTGTTTGAAGCCAGTGGGCACCGCGAAGAAACCGATAAGCTGGTAGAAGTGCTGGGTGAATTTGGATTAATAGAATTTGTAAGAAGCGCAAGGGTTGCCATCATAAAAGCAAGCAGTGGCTTCCACGATAAGCTTAAAGAATTTGAAGCAATAGAACCAGGCGAAGAAGTAATAGAAAACGAATACTTGAATAAAAACGAGGAAGTGTTTAGTATGTGATATTAAGTCAAAAGTCAAAAATGATCATCATAACATAATTGAAGTTTTTTCATCTATTGACCCTTGACACATTGACTTAATGACTTAATGACCTACTGACTAATTCACTTTTTGACTTTTGAATTTTGACTTAAATAAAACCACAAACATAAAATCATGGCAAAACTAAATTTCGGCGGCGTAGAAGAAAACGTAGTAACACGGGATGAATTTCCTTTATCAAAAGCTCAAAGAGTTTTGAAAGATGAAGTAGTCGCCGTGATTGGTTATGGCGTGCAAGGCCCCGGGCAAGCCTTAAACCAAAAAGAAAATGGTGTGAATGTAATTGTTGGACAAAGAAGAAATTCTAAGTCGTGGGACAAAGCAGTACGCGATGGTTTTGTGCCTGGCGAAACTTTGTTCGAAATTGAAGACGCGCTGCAACGTGGTACCATCATCTGCTATTTACTAAGCGATGCTGCTCAGATTGCTATGTGGCCAACCGTAAAGAAACATTTAACACCCGGAAAAGCCTTGTACTTTTCGCATGGTTTCGGTATCACCTATAAAAGTCAAACAGGAATTGTACCGCCTGCTGATGTGGACGTATTTTTAGTAGCACCTAAAGGTTCGGGTACATCGCTGCGCAGAATGTTTTTGCAGGGCCGCGGACTGAACAGTAGCTATGCAATCTTCCAGGACGCAACCGGAAGAGCGTTTGAAAGAGTAGTAGCACTAGGCATTGCAATTGGCAGCGGATATTTATTTGAAACGGATTTTAGAAAAGAGGTTTATAGCGACCTAACCGGTGAGCGTGGCACACTGATGGGCGCTATTCAAGGCATATTCGCGGCGCAATTTGAAGTGTTGCGTGCAAAGGGCCACTCGCCTTCTGAAGCATTTAACGAAACAGTTGAAGAACTCACACAGTCCCTGATGCCATTAGTGGCAGAGAATGGAATGGACTGGATGTATGCCAATTGTTCAACCACGGCACAGCGCGGCGCATTAGATTGGTGGAAGAAATTTCGGGATGCTACCAAACCTGTGTTTGCTGAATTATATGAAAGTGTAGCCGAAGGCAAAGAGGCTGCTAAATCTATAGAAAGCAACAGCAAAGAAGACTACCGCGAAAAATTAGACGAAGAGTTAAAAGAGCTTCGCGAAAGTGAGTTATGGCAAGCCGGTAAAACTGTAAGAAGCCTTCGTCCGGAAAACCAACCTGCAGCTCCAAAAGGAGAAAAAGTCACAGCGAAAAAAGAAACACAAAAAGTGAAGTTCTCTTCACCACTGTACAATGACTAATACCATTGCTGATATCGAACTGAATTACTACGAAGCCATGGAACGATTGAGGTCCGTCGTACATCAATCACCCTTGACATTACATCCAAAACTGTCAGAAAAGTTTCAGTGTAATGTTTACCTGAAGCGGGAAGACTTGCAGAATGTTCGTTCGTATAAAATTCGCGGTGCGTACAACATGCTCAGCAGTTTACCTGCTGACCAATTGCAACGCGGAGTGGTATGTGCCAGTGCGGGAAATCATGCGCAAGGGTTCGCGTTTTCCTGTAAAAAACTTGGCGTGAAAGGCGTTGTATTTATGCCCACCATCACACCGCATCAAAAGATTATCCAGACACGCATGTTTGGAGAAGATAAGATAGAAATTGTACTGGTTGGAGACACCTATGATGATTGTTCAATTGCTGCAAGAGAATATACGGCAGCACATGGCATGACGTTTATTCCACCCTTTGATGATGTGAAAATTATAGAAGGGCAAGCAACAGTTGGCGTAGAAATAGATCGCCAAATAAACCATACAGATTATGTTTTTATTCCTGTAGGTGGTGGAGGATTAGCAGCAGGTGTTGGGTCGTACTTTAAAACCTTTTCACCTACCACCAAAATTATTGGCATTGAACCGGAAGGTGCTCCCTCCATGACAAAGGCCTTGCATGCCGGCCACCCGGTAACGTTAGAAACTATTGACAGGTTTGTAGACGGCGCAGCTGTAAAGCGCGTGGGTGATCTGACTTTTGAAATCTGCAGAAATGTGTTGACGGAAATGCACCTGGTATCAGAAGGAAAAGTTTGCTCAACCATTTTGCAACTGTACAACAAAGACGCAATTGTAGTGGAACCCGCAGGTGCTTTAACCATTGCAGCACTAGACGATTATGCAAATGAAATTCGCGGCAAGAACGTAGTATGTATTGTAAGCGGAAGCAACAACGATATAGAGCGCATGCAGGAGATCAAAGAAAAAGCACTTCAGTATGAAGGATTAAAACACTATTTCCTGATCCGCTTTCCCCAAAGGCCGGGTGCTTTAAAAGATTTTGTAAATCATGTGCTTGGACCGAATGATGACATTACCCGATTTGAATACATGCAAAAACACAACAAAGAATCAGGCCCCGCATTGGTAGGTGTTGAGCTTGCAAGCAAGCAGGATTATAATGTGCTGTTGCAAAACATGAATGCGTATAACATTAATTATACGGAGCTGAATAAGAATAATAATTTGTTTGAGTACCTGGTGTGAAGCCAAGGCAAAATTAAAAATCAAAGATCAAAACCTGACGTTTTAGTGTCAGCGCGCTTACCCTTGAAACAATTTTTTCTTTTTAATTTTTACTTTTGACTTTTTCATTTTATTCCAACGATTGCCCGCCGAAGCCTTAACCACTAAATTTTAAACCATGATGGGCTCCGGATTATATTCTCCTGCTTTCGAACACGATTCGTGTGGGATTGGTTTTGTTGCAAACATCAAAAACAACAAGAGCCATCAAACCGTTTCGGATGCACTGACCATACTCGAAAACATGGAGCATCGCGGTGCTTGTGGTTGCGAAAACAATACCGGTGATGGAGCGGGAATTACACTGCAAGTGCCCCACGAATTTTTCTTTGATGAATGCTTGCACCAAGGGGTTCACTTGCCCGCATTTGGCAAATATGCGGTGGGCGTAATTTTCTTTCCACAAGATGTGCCGCTACGCGAAGCTTGTCGGGCTACATTCAATCGCGCAGCCGAAAAACTTGGTCTCGATATTTTATTGTACAGAAAGGTGCCGGTAAACACAACCGGCATCGGTGATTCTGCACTGTCTGTAGAGCCGGAAATAGAACATGTTTTTATTCGTTGCCCTAACCACATTTCGGATAATAAAGATTTTGAGCGAAAGCTTTTTGTACTTAGAAACCATGCAAGCCACACGATAAAAAATTCAGTTAAAGAAGATGAGATAGGATTCTACATCGCCTCGCTATCCTCCAATGTTATCGTGTATAAAGGGCAGTTGACCAGTATGCAATTGCGCCATTATTACGCCGATCTAAATGACAAAAGAGTTGTATCGGCATTTGGTTTGGTTCATTCGCGTTTTGCCACCAACACCTTTCCATCCTGGAAGCTGGCGCAGCCTTTCCGGTATATTGCGCACAACGGAGAGATTAACACCTTGCAGGGAAATTTGAACTGGTTACGCACCAGCGAAAATGGATTTGTCTCATCTTTTTTCAGCAGGGAAGAAATGGAAATGTTGTTGCCCGTTGTCACTTCTCAGCAATCTGATTCAGCGTGCCTCGATAACATGATTGAACTACTCACGCTAACCGGCCGTTCGTTGCCGCACGTCATGATTATGCTAATACCTGAAGCATGGGATGGCAATGAGCAAATGGATCCAATCAAGAAAGCGTTCTATGAATTTCATGCATGCTTCCAGGAGCCGTGGGACGGGCCAGCGTCTATTTCTTTTACGGATGGAAATATCATTGGCGCTACGCTTGATAGAAATGGATTGCGGCCATCGCGCTACTGCATTACCACCGATGATCGTGTAATACTTGCATCCGAAACAGGCGTACTTCCGGTTGATCCTTCATTGATAAAAGAGAACGGAAGATTGCAGCCGGGTAAAATGTTTGTAGTGGATTTGGGGCAAGGTAAAATCATTAGCGATGAAGCACTAAAACAAACCATTTGCGCGCAAAAGCCATACAGCGAATGGCTGAATAAATATAAAATACGGCTGGAAGAATTGCCCGAGCCAAGGGTAATGTTTACACATTTAGAACACGATGCTATTGTAAAATATCAAAAAGCATTTGGTTATTCAGTGGAAGATGTAGACCACATTATTGCTACCATGGCCATTGAAGGCAAAGAACCGATTGGCTCCATGGGTACCGATGTTCCCTTGGCTATCTTGAGTGATCAGCCGCAACACCTCAGTAGCTATTTTAAACAACTGTTTGCCCAGGTTACCAATCCACCCATCGATCCTATCAGAGAAAGGCTGGTAATGTCTTTATCAACCTTTGCAGGCAGCAATGGAAATCTTTTGGCGGAAGACCCACTGGCATGCCATACAGTAGCACTGAAACATCCGGTGCTCAGCAACCGTGAACTGGAAAAAATAAGAAGCATAGATACCGGCATCTTCCAGGCAAAAACGCTACAAAGCTATTTTGTAGCCGATGGAAAACCAGGTTCGTTACAACGTGGCCTCGATCGCATTTGCCGCTATGCTGTAGATGCTGTAGAAGATGGCTTTGAAGTCCTCATTTTATCTGACAGAGCGATAGATTCTACCCATGCTCCTATCCCTTCTTTGTTGGTTACTGCTACAGTACACCATCACTTAATCAAGAAGGGTTACCGCGGAAAAGTTGGTTTAATTATAGAAGCGGGCGACGTGTGGGAAGTACATCACTTTGCATGCCTCATCGGGTTTGGTGCCACCGCTATCAATCCTTACCTGGTGCTTTCTACCATCCGCGATTTAAAGTTGAATGGCAAACTGCAAACAGCGCTTGACGAAAAACAACTGAAGAAAAATTACATAAAGGCGTTGAATGATGGCCTGTTGAAAGTGTTTTCCAAGATGGGCATCTCAACACTTCAGTCGTACCAGGGTGCTCAGATTTTTGAGATCATTGGCCTAAGCAAAAATGTGGTTGACAAATGTTTTACCGGGGCTACTTCGCGCATCGAAGGCATAGGCTTCGACGAAATAGCACGGGAAGCGTTGGCAAAACATAGCGTTGCGTTTTCAAAAAAATCAATGCCGTTCGAACGGTTAGCCGAAGGCGGTATTTATGAATGGCGGAAGAAAGGTGAGTTCCATCTCTTCAATCCACAAACCATCCACTTGTTGCAATATTCAACAAGAATGAATGACTACAATACATTCAAAAAATATTCAAAACTTGTAAACGACCAGGCAGAAAAAGCATGCACCATCAGAAGCCTGTTTGACTTTAATCCGCAGCGTCCATCTATTTCAATAGATGAAGTTGAGCCTGCAGAAAACATCTACAAACGCTTTGCTACTGGAGCCATGAGCTTCGGTTCTATTTCGCATGAAGCACACAGCACATTGGCAATTGCCATGAACCGCATTGGCGGCAAAAGCAATACCGGCGAAGGTGGCGAAGATGAAATGCGGTACGATCATTTGCCAAATGGCGATTCAATGCGTTCCTCCATCAAGCAAGTTGCCTCCGGCCGTTTTGGTGTCACCAGCTACTACCTTACCATGGCTGAAGAATTACAAATAAAAATGGCGCAAGGTGCAAAGCCGGGCGAAGGTGGACAGCTACCGGGCCACAAAGTAGATGAATGGATTGGCAAGGTTCGCCATGCTACACCGGGTGTTGGGTTGATCTCTCCGCCACCGCACCATGATATTTATTCCATAGAAGATTTGGCGCAGTTGATCTTTGATTTAAAAAATGCAAACCGTGCAGCACGCATCAATGTAAAGCTGGTGAGTAAGGCTGGTGTAGGCACCATAGCAGCAGGTGTGGTAAAAGCAAAAGCAGATGTAGTGTTGATTGCCGGCCACGATGGAGGTACAGGCGCATCGCCAATCAGTTCGATAAAGCATGCTGGTCTACCCTGGGAACTCGGCCTTGCTGAAACACACCAAACACTGGTGAAAAATAAATTACGCAGTCGCGTGGTGGTGCAAACCGATGGACAATTGAAGACGGGCAGGGATGTAGCTATTGCAACTTTACTAGGTGCCGAAGAATGGGGAATAGCTACTGCGGCTTTGGTGGTTGAGGGGTGTATCATGATGCGCAAATGTCACCTGAATACCTGCCCGGTTGGTATAGCCACACAAGACAAACAATTACGCAATCAATTTACCGGTGATGCAGACCATGTGGTAAATTTCTTCAAGTTTATTACACAAGAGCTGAGAGAAATAATGGCTGAGCTTGGCTTTAGAACGATCAATGAAATGGTTGGCCAGGTAGATTGCATGGTGCAGCGCCCAAACATTCAACATTGGAAATCGAAGCACCTTGACCTCTCCCCTATTTTATATAAACAACCCGCCGAAGCAACAACAGGTTTATACAAACAGGAAGAACAGGATCATGGTATGCAAGAACTGCTCGACTGGAAATTGTTGAGAGCTGCACAGCCTGCCCTGCTGCATCATCAAAAAGTATTTGCAAGCTTCATGATAAAAAATACCGACAGAACCATCGGCACTATTTTATCCAACGAAATTTCAAAAAAATATCAATCAAAAGGCCTCCCCGCCGATACCATTCATTTCAAATTCTATGGCACCGCGGGGCAGAGTTTTGGCGCATTCAACACCAACGGAATTACCCTTGAACTGCAAGGCGATGCAAACGATTATTTCGGAAAAGGGTTGTCTGGCGCAAAGCTGATTGTCTACCCTCCTGATGCCGCTGCATTTACTCCTGAGGAAAACATTATTATCGGCAACGTAGCTTTCTATGGAGCCACCTCCGGCACTGCCTACATACGTGGCCAGGCAGGTGAACGCTTTGCGGTGCGCAACTCTGGCGTACATGCCGTGGTGGAGGGTGTAGGCGATCATGGCTGCGAATACATGACGGGTGGACGCGTAGTGGTGCTTGGCAAAACCGGTAGAAACTTTGCTGCCGGCATGAGCGGCGGCATCTCTTACGTGTACAATGTATCCGGCAATTTCTCGGCCAATTGCAATGCTGAAATGGTTGACCTCGACCAGGTGTCAGCAGATGATTGCGAAGAATTGAAGGGAATGATTGCAACACACTTCGAGCATACAAAAAGCACGGTTGCCAATTTCATCATCAACGATTTCGAAAACCAGTTGCAGCATTTTATAAAAGTGTTTCCCAAGGATTATAAAAAGGCGTTGGCAGGAAAGAGAACCAAGGTTGAAACGGCAACAGAAGAACAGCTCTCGCAACCGTCATTGCGAGGAACGAAGCAATCTGATTAAAAACAAGAGGGATTGCTTCGTCGTACCTCCTCGCAATGACGTATGCAAGGTAGAAATGAACACAGAAGTGGTGCTGCTGCAACCGTCATTGCGAGGAACGAAGCAATCTGATTAAACTGGATAAGATCAAAGTACTATTTAGTAGATCAACGGTGAGCAAATGTTTCAGAATGCGGGGGATTGCTTCGTCGTACCTCGTCGCAATGACGATGAAATGTTGTCACTCACTTGTACGGTAGAATCTACGCGCGGCTTTCTCTGTGCTCCTCCCTGTCGCCGTGGCTCTGTGGTTCAAAAAAAAGAGGAACAATGATAAAATGCACAAGCGTGCGACGCAACAGCTGATCACATAAAAAACAAATGCCCGGCTCAAAAAAAAGAAACCATGGCTAAACCAACAGGCTTTTTAGAATTTACCCGTGAGCTTCCCACGAAGCGTTCAGTAGCTGAGCGTGTTCAGGATTACAAAGAATTTGTACTCGCCTACGAAGCCGAAAAGCTAAACCAGCAGTCTGCACGCTGCATGGATTGTGGCGTACCCTTTTGTCACCACGGCTGCCCCCTGGGAAATCTCATTCCTGAATTCAACGACGCAGTATACCAACAGCATTGGAAAGAAGCATACGAGATATTATCCTCCACCAACAATTTCCCGGAATTCACTGGCCGTGTGTGCCCTGCGCCCTGCGAAAGTTCGTGCGTATTAGGCATTAACCAACCGGCTGTGGCGATAGAAGAAATTGAAAAGCACATCATTGAAATTGCATTTGAAAAAGGATTGGTGCAAGCGCATACCATTACAGCTCGCTCCGGCAAAACGGTAGCCATTGTTGGCTCAGGCCCTGCCGGACTAGCCGCAGCAGCACAACTGAATTACGCCGGACATACCGTTACCGTGTACGAAAGAGATGATGAACCGGGTGGCCTACTGCGTTATGGCATCCCAGATTTTAAGCTGGAGAAATGGGTGGTAGAGCGCAGGATAAATTTATTGAAAGAAGAAGGCGTTCAATTTATTTGCAACACTGAAGTTGGCGTACACGTTCATTTTAATGAACTACTGCGCAAGTTTGATGCTATTGTTTTGGCGGGTGGTTCTACCATACCAAGAGATCTAGCTATTAGCGGCAGAGAGCTGGAAGGCGTTTCGTTTGCGATGGATTTTTTGAAACAGCAAAATAAAAAGGTCAGTGAGAAGCAAGCCATCAACAATTTATCCGCAGCAGGCAAACATGTAGTGGTTATTGGCGGTGGCGATACGGGCAGCGATTGTGTTGGGACTTCAAACCGGCAAGGTGCTTTGTCAGTTACGCAATTGGAATTATTACCACAACCGCCGGCGCAGCGAAATGAACACATGCCCTGGCCCAATTACCCAATGCTGTTGAAAACCACTTCATCGCACGAAGAAGGTGCTGACAGAAAATGGGCCATCACCACCAAGGCGTTTATTGGCGATGACAATGGTAAACTCGTTGCGTTGAAGGTGGTAGACCTTGAGTGGAAACTTTCACCAGATGGCAAACCGGCAAGATTTGTAGAAATCGCTGGTAGCGAAAGAAACATTCCATGCGACCTGGCACTGCTGGCTATGGGCTTTCTTCATCCCCAGCACGAGGGGCTAATACATGGATTGGGTCTTGAGTTGGATGAAAAAGGAAACGTAAAGGCATCGGAAAAGAACTATCAAACTACGATACAAAAAATATTCACTGCAGGCGATATGCGGCGTGGTCAATCGCTAGTTGTTTGGGCAATTAACGAGGGACGGGAATGCGCCGAAAACGTTCACCAATTTCTCATGACACAACAAATTATAAATAAGTATATGTAGAATTATTTTAGAGCATCAGATCAATTTTCACCGTACTTCGAAGATAAATTTCATAATTGTTCGAACTAAACTCATTTTTTAATGCAGATCGTTAAATATTTTTGCTATTTTTAACAGATCGCTGCCATATGTTAGTTTTTACATTGTAAACTAAATCTACACATATGACGAAATTATCGATCCGGAATTCTGCTCCATTTATCGGGCTTCTTGTTATTGCGACCGCAGCCCTATTTGTTCCCTCACTTGAATTATTCGACGACAAAGGCACTTACAGTAATGCTGATATTGTCTGGATTTTAGTAGCCACTGCCCTTGTGTTTTTGATGACGCCCGGCTTAGCATTTTTTTATGGTGGAATGGTTCATCGCAAGAATGTTATTTCCACAATGATTAAAAGCATTGTATCTGCCGGTGTGGTAAGCATCCTTTGGGTAACGGTTGGCTTTAGCCTTTCCTTTGGCGAGAGCTATCATGGAATAATCGGCAGTCCTACCACGCATCTTTTCTTCAAAGGTGTTGCGTCTGGCGCACCATGGAGTCTTGCTCCCACCATTCCAATTACGTTGTTTGCACTGTTCCAGTTAATGTTTGCCATTATTACCCCCGGTTTGGTAGTGGGAGCCGTAGCGGAAAGAATCAAGTTTACCTCTTACATCATTTTCATCGTACTCTTCAGTTTGCTGGTGTACGCACCCATTGCCCACTGGACCTGGCATCCGGAAGGTTTTTTATTTAAAATGGGTGTGTTAGATTTTGCAGGTGGAACGGTGGTACACATTTCTGCAGGCTGTGCAGCACTAGCAGGCGTGTTGGTTTTAAAAAGACGTCAAAGCCATTTAGAGCAGAGGGAGATACCACCGGCCAACATACCTTATGTGTTAATCGGTACAGGGCTTCTCTGGTTTGGATGGTTTGGTTTTAATGCGGGTTCCGCTTTGGGTGCAAATGCATTGAGTGTTTCTGCTTTTGCCACTACCAATACTGCTGCTGCCGCGGCCGGTTTGTCGTGGATGTTTTTTGATGTGCTGAGAGGTAAAAAACCATCGGTACTTGGCTTCTGCATAGGTGCAGTGGTTGGACTGGTAGCAATTACACCGGGTGCTGGCTTTGTCGCTATCCCGCAAAGCATATTTATTGGCTTTTTTGCTGCCATCGTTTCCAATCTTGCCGTTTATGTAAAATCAAAATCCAGCCTGGACGATGCACTGGATGTGTTTCCATGCCATGGCATTGGAGGTATTGCGGGGATGATTATGACTGGAATATTTGCTACTAAAACAGTAAATGCTGCTGGCGCAGATGGATTGTTTTATGGCAACAGTGCTTTTTTCATTACTCAGCTAAAAGGACTAGGAATAGTGGTGGGTTACAGCTTTATTGTGTCCTTCGGCATATTTAAGCTAATCAACTTTATCCAGCCAATACGCGTAAGCTCTGCTGATGAAGAATTAGGATTGGATGCAACACAGCACGATGAAAAATATATGCAGGGAACCCTACTTGTTTCAACCAATGGTATCGTAAAAGAAGAAGAAAGGAAAGAACTAGTATAATCAACTTCTCGCAAAAGTTAACTACGTCTTCCCTTTCTTAAAACTAAAAAAATCCACAACAATGTTACAGAAAATAATCACGTCAACCCTTGGGTTGAGTATCATTTCATGTGCTATCGCACAAGACACAACCAAGACATCTCCTTTCAAAGTATCAGGCTACGCCGATGTTTACTATCGCTACAATTTCAATAATCCAAAGACGGATGTGTACAATAACTATACAAGCTTTACCAACTCGCACAATTCTTTTGAGTTAGGGATGGCATCGGTAAAAGCTGAACACCATGTGGGTAAAGTTGGCCTGGTAGCAGACATCGGTTTTGGAAAAAGAGCCGAAGAGTTTTCTTATAATGATGACAAATCCAAGTTTGCCATCAAACAACTGTATGTAACCTACGCTCCATTCTCAAATTTAAAACTGACAATGGGAAGCTTTGCAACGCATGTTGGATACGAGCTTGTAGATGCCAATCTTAACCGGAACTATAGCATGAGTTATATGTTTTCGTATGGACCCTTCTTTCACACCGGCATAAAAGCTGACCTGGCACTAGGAGGAAAATCATCACTCATGTTGGGTGTCACCAATCCTACCGATTTAAAGAGTGCTTCCGGATTACCGAAGACATTTATCGGCCAGTTTGCAACCGGCACCAGTGACGATAAATTAAAGGCCTACTTTAATTTTCAGGGTGGAAAATATAATGACAGTGCACGTTTAGAGCAGGGAGATGTGGTGGTTACCTACGCATTTACGCCAAAATTCAGCCTTGGATTAAACGGTACTTACCAGTCAAGACAAACAAAAGAAGCAGCTAAATGGAATACAGCAAACAACTGGTGGGGCACCGCATTATATGTAAATGCAGACCCGTTGCCCTGGCTTGGATTAACCCTGAGAAGCGAATATCTATCCGACGAAAAATCAGTGCTGGGGTTTGATGGAACCATATTCGCGAATACGTTGTCAGCTAACTTTAAGGTCAACAGCTTAACAATTATTCCTGAATTCAGGTACGATCATGCAAGTGGAAAACCGGGAATATTTTACAAAGAGAATGGTGACCCAACAAAATCAACTGCAAGTTTTTTGCTGGCTGCTGTGTACAGTTTCTAAAGTATTTTCATCGTGCTGAAAAGAGGTTGCTGAAAAGCAGCCTCTTTTTTTTGGGCCGTAGAGTTTCTCCATGAGAATAAAGCTATTGAACTTATATACTAAAAAGTTTTCAGCGTATAAGGTGTACACAGAAAATTTTACTTCAAAGTTTTCTATATCTTGTACCCATTACAAAAATGAAATTCTTAAGCATCCATATCACCCGTTGCACATGTTATAAAGTGGTTTCAGCAGTCACCACCTGTACGTTTATTACGACCCTTTAAGGGTTGCAAATTTCATATTATCCACCGGGCATACCGCCGCACATCTTTACAAGAAACATCATTCAATCAAACATACTGTTACATGCAAGTTTTAAAATTCGGCGGAAGTTCAGTCGCCAATTCAATAAACATTGAAAAAGTTATTTCGATTATACGCGATAAGGTACAATCAGGACAAGCCCTGGTGGTAGTATCAGCCTTAGGTGGTATTACCGATCTGTTGTTAGAGAGTGGCTCACTTGCTTCGGAGGGAGATGAATTGTACAAGGATAAATTACAGCTGATTGAAAGCAGGCACATGGAAACAGTGAAGTCGCTATTTCCCGTCACCCAACAAAGCCGTGTCATCAGTTTTGTAAAGACGGCTTGCAATGAGTTGGAAGATATTTGCAACGGTATATTTCTTTTGCGTGAATTATCGGCACGAAGTAGAGACCGTATTGTAAGCTATGGTGAACTGTTAAGCTCGCAGATCATTGCAACTAAACTTCAGACAATTGATATTGACGCAGCATGGCAAGACTCCCGGGCGTTAATCAATACCGATAGCCATCACACTTTTGCAGCCGTTAACTTCTCTGTTACCAACGAAAAAATTTCTGAATGGAATAAAACGAATTCACAACCCGTAACCATTCTTCCCGGCTTTATCGCAAGCGATGATGCCGGTACAACTACTACACTTGGCAGGGGTGGATCGGATTATACTGCAGCCATTTTAGCGGCAGCCGTAAAATCTACTGTCCTGGAAATTTGGACTGATGTGTCAGGCATGATGACCGCCGATCCACGAATGGTGTCCACCGCCAAAGTAATTCCGAATATTTCGTACCAGGAGGCGATGGAACTTTCGCATTTTGGCGCAAAAGTTATTTACCCGCCAACCATTCAACCTGTGATGGATCAGAAGATTGCGGTACTCATAAAAAACACCTTTGCCCCAACGGATGAAGGAACCAGGATAGAAAATACAACAATAGAAAGCGGAAGCAGCATTCGTGGAATTTCAAGCATAAATGCCATTGCCCTGTTGAGTTTAGAGGGAAGTGGAATGGTGGGAATACCCGGCTTTTCAAAAAAGTTATTTGAAGCATTGGCGGGTGAAAAAATAAATATCATCTTAATTACACAGGGTTCTTCCGAACACTCCATTTGTGTTGGCATAGATGAAAGCAACGCAGCAAGAGCACGCCGTATTGTTGACATGGCTTTTGCCAGCGAAATAGCGCAAGGAAAAGTTGATCCATTGAATGTAGAAACGGATCTGTCTATTCTTGCCCTGGTGGGCGATAACATGAAAAATCATCCGGGCATTAGCGGAAAAATGTTTGGGGCATTGGGCAGAAATGGGGTAAACGTGAGAGCCATTGCACAAGGCTCCTCTGAGCGAAATATATCTGCCGTGATACTGAGGCAGGATGTAAAAAAAGCATTGAACGTTTTACATGAAGAATTCTTCGAATCAATTTATAAGCAGATCAACTTATTTGTAGCAGGTGTAGGAAATGTTGGCTCTAAACTGATACATCAATTGCACCAGCAGCAAGCATACTTACAGGAACAATTAAACTTACAAATCAGGGTGATTGGCATTGCAAACAGCAAGCGCGCAATTTTTAATGATGAAGGGATTGACCTACCTACTTATAAAGAGCAATTGGCAGCCGGCGAACCAATGAACATCGACCATTTCATTGACACTTTTATTACAAAGAATTACCGCAATGCAGTTTTTGCAGATGTGACCGCCAATAATGACCTCGCCACTTATTATGATCAGCTTTTAGAAAGAAGTATCTCTATTGTTGCCTGTAATAAAATAGCGTGTTCATCCTCGTTTAATTACTATAAAAAGTTGAAGCAACTTTCCAGGAAATTCAATGCAAACTTTCTTTTTGAAACCAATGTTGGCGCAGGTTTGCCCATAATAGGAACTTTGAATGATTTGCTTAGAAGTGGGGACGTCATCAACAGGATGGAAGCGGTGTTGAGTGGCACGTTGAATTTTGTTTTTAATAACTACAATGGCGAGAAACCTTTTGCAGCAATTGTAAAACAAGCACAGGAGGAAGGCTATACTGAACCTGACCCTAGGCTCGATTTAAGCGGTACCGATGTGATGCGAAAAATTATGATCCTGGCAAGGGAGACTGGTGCGCAAATAGAAATGGAGGATGTCACAAATCATTCTTTTCTACCTGCATCTTGCATGCAAGGCACTGTAGAAGATTTTTACCATGAATTGCCAAAGCATGAAGCCCATTTTAAACAACTATTTACCGAGGCAAACATTGCAGGAAATAAATTGAAGTTTGTTGCCAAGTATGAAAATGGCAAAGCGTCTGTAGGCTTACAACACATTGATCCAAACCACGATTTGTTTCACTTGTATGGCAAGGATAACGTGGTACTTTTTTACACCAACCGGTACACCGAGCAACCTCTGGTAGTTAAAGGTGCAGGAGCCGGTGCCGAGGTTACAGCTTCGGGAGTATTTGCTGATATCATACGGGCTGGAAGGAATTAGTAGGAAATGATTTGCCAGGAAAAAAATAAGCGTGACGAACTGCTTCTTATTCAATCAAAAAATGACAAACCCTTTTACATCGGAAAATAAGCAGCGTATTACGGTTCATGCGCCGGGCACGGTTGCCAATCTTGTATGTGGATTTGACGTATTAGGCATGTGCCTGCACGCACCTTTTGATGTAATGCATGTGACCTTACTCGATGAAAAAAAAGTGATCATAGAAAGCCTCGATGGTTTTCCGCTACCTACTGACGCTAATCAAAATACTGCTGGTGCGCCCTTATTAGAAATGCTGGGCGAGATTGATGAACCAATTGGTTTTCATGTACAGATACAAAAGAATATTAAACCCGGCAGTGGCATAGGCTCTAGTGCTGCAAGTGCTGCAGGTGCAGTAGTTGCAGCGAACTATCTATTAAATGAAAAATTCACCAAACAAGAGCTGGTTCGTTTTGCAATGGCAGGAGAAAAAGTAGCCAGCGGTGTAAAGCATGCGGATAATGTTGCGCCCTGCATCTATGGCGGCGTTACTTTAATCCGTTCTATTTTTCCGTTGGATATCGTTGCTATTCCTTCTCCCCCATTGTTTGTCACGGTGGTACATCCTCAAATTGAAGTACGCACTTCTGATGCACGTCAAATATTGCGCAAGCAGGTATTACTGAAAGATGCCATTAGGCAGTGGGGAAATATTGCTGGACTTGTTGCTGGCTTCATGCAAAATGATCTTGACCTGATTGGTCGCTCTTTGGAAGATGTAATCATAGAGCCCGTGCGAAGCATTCTTATTCCGGGTTTTGATGAAGTAAAAACAAACTGTAAAAACGCTGGAGCATTAGGCGGCGGCATATCGGGTTCGGGGCCTTCCATATTTATGCTGAGTAAAGATGAAGCCATAGCAAAATGTATTGAATATGAAATGAAGCTGGTGTACGAAAAAATTGGAATTGCCTATCACACCTATGTAACAACGATTAATAAAAGCGGAGTAACTATTCAACCATAAAATAAAGTTTATAAAAGTAAAGCGAATTAAAGAACAACATGCGTTACTATAGCACCAACAAAGTTTCCGCTTTAGCAGATTTTAGAGAAGCAACCATACAAGGCCAGGCACCTGATAAGGGATTGTACTTCCCTGAACAAATACCAAGGCTACCAAATGATTTTATTCAAAATATTAATCAGCTTTCCAGGGAAGAGATTGCCATTAAGGTCATTCAAACATATGTCGGTAATACTATTTCTAAAAATGAGCTAACCACCATCGTAACTGATACCATCAATTTTGATATTCCTCTTGTCCCCATCACGCATCAAATTGCTTCGCTGGAATTGTACCACGGACCAACGCTTGCTTTTAAAGACATTGGTGCAAGATTCATGAGCCGATGCCTGGCGCATTTTGTTCAAAACAATAAAAAAGAAATCACCGTTTTAGTAGCCACTTCAGGCGATACCGGTGGCGCAGTTGCCAATGGATTTTACAATGTTGAGGGCGTAAAGGTTGTCATTTTATACCCGCAAGGAAAAGTGAGCAGCGTGCAAGAATTGCAACTAACAACATTGGGTAAAAACATCACGGCCATAGAAGTGGATGGCACCTTTGATGATTGCCAGCAAATGGTGAAGCAAGCTTTTACGGATTATGATTTACAAGATCAACTCTTCCTCACCTCTGCTAATTCAATCAACGTCGCACGGTGGTTGCCGCAACAGTTTTATTATTTCTTTGCCTATCAACAGTGGGCTGATAAAGCAATGGCTCCTGTTATTTCAGTCCCCAGCGGAAATTTTGGAAACATATGCGCGGGTATGTTAGCCCATGCATCGGGTTTGCCAGTTAAACATTTCATCGCTGCTTGCAATGCCAATGATGTAGTGCCGGAGTTCATGAGCACTCAAACGCTGCAACCGAAGCAAGCAGTGGCTACTATCTCTAATGCGATGGACGTAGGCAATCCCAGTAACTTCATTCGAATACTTGAAATATTGCAACATGATTTCCCCCGACTGCAAAAAATATTCAGTAGTGTAAGCATATCAGATGAGGATACGAAAGCTACTCTCCTTTCTGTTTTGCAGCAGCATCACTACCTACTCGATCCACATAGTGCTGTGGCTTATAAAGCATTAACGGATTACTTCACTTTACACGAAAATGAAAAAGGGTTTATTTTGGAGACTGCACATCCCATCAAATTTTATGATATAGTAGAGCCCATCATCGGCCAACAAATAGAAGTGCCACCTTCTATTAAAACATTGCTAACCGAAACCAAAAAGAGCATTCAAATGAAACCGGTTTACACTGAATTGAAGCAATTTTTACTTTGGCCATAAACTCTAATTTTTCTAACTACACTACTAACTTTTAAGCGCATTCATCTATGTCTTTAAAAATTGCCATACAAGGTTTTGAAGGGAGTTTTCACCAGGCAGCGGCACAACATTTTTTCAAGGATGTTACTGTAATTCCATGTTCCACCTTTAGAGAAGTGGTAAAAATATCCGGCAATAAAAAAGAAAGCGATGGCGGGGTGATGGCAATAGAAAACTCAATTGCCGGAAGCATATTACCGAACTATAACCTGCTGCAAAAAAGCAATCTACATATTGTGGGCGAAGTGTACCTGCACATCCGGCAACATTTGCTAGCAAACAGGCAAGTAAAACTTGAAGACATTCGGGAAGTTCATTCTCATCCTATGGCGTTATTGCAATGCATTGATTTTTTAGATAAACACAAGTGGAAGTTGGTGGAAACGGACGACACGGCATTAAGTGCAAAACATCTTCAGAAATCGCGCAGCAAACATACCGCAGCAGTAGCAAGCAAGCTGGCAGCTAAACTCTACGACCTGGATATTATTGCTCCAAACATTCACACACTCAAAAATAATTATACACGCTTTCTGGTGTTGCAACGGTCAGAACAGGCACCCATTATCGCAGATGCAAATAAAGCTTCCGTCAACTTTTTTACCAACCATACCAAAGGCAGTTTGGCCAAAGTGTTAACTAAGATTGCTGCCAGTGGAATAAACCTTAGTAAACTACAAAGTATGCCTATCCCCGGCAGCGACTGGAAGTATAGTTTTCATGCAGACATGGAGTTTGACAAGCTTGAACAATTTAATAAAGCATTGGCTGCCATCACACCATTAACAGAGGCGGTTAAAGTGTATGGACTGTACAAAAAAGGTGAAACGTTTTATGAATAGTTGTGTGCCATCCTATTCCCCAACACCACATTCTACCTACATCACTCTTTCCATTGAGCATTAGGCTCTTGCTCCATCGTATTAGCCTTTCTCCCTTAAGGTATAAATATTGCTTTAGGTTGAAAAAGAATATGTATGGCGCTGCTCGGTGGAGTGATAAAGAAGGCAATTGATCTAAACGGGTTTATTAGTAGTGAACCAAATCCCGTAAAGGCCCAAAAAGCCGAACTGCTTAAATTGCTGAGGAAAGCAAAGCTTACAGCCTTCGGCTTAAAACATAAGTTTGGTAAAATCCTCGAAAGCGCGGACCCGATAACAGCTTTTCAGCAAAGCGTACCAGTGTATGATTACGACGCTATGTATAATGAGTGGTGGCACTACTTGCTGGAGGGACACCAAAATGTTACCTGGCCGGGCGGTCAGAATTATTTTGCTTTGAGTAGCGGAACGACCAGCAATAAAAAATACATCCCGGTGACCCGTGACATGATTGCCGCCATTAAAAAAGCAGGCATGCAGCAGGTGATGAGCTTAAAGAACTTTGATCTTCCCTCTGATTTTTTTGAGAAACAAATATTGATGCTGGGTAGCAGCACCAGCCTGACAGAAGCAGAAGATCATTTTGAAGGGGAGATCAGCGGTATCAGTGCAGCAAATATTCCCGGATGGTTTGGCTCGTATTATAAGCCCGGTGCCGAAATAGCTTCCATAGAGGATTGGGATGAAAAGGTAAAACGCATCGCAGAGGAAGCACCCAGATGGGATATCGGCAGCCTATCCGGAATTCCTTCGTGGATTGAGTTGATGCTGAAAGCGGTCATCGAACAAAATAACCTGGAAACCATCCATGACATCTGGCCCAACCTGCAAGTATATACTTCTGGCGGTGTAGCGTTTGAACCCTATCGCAAAAGCATGGAGAAATTGTTGGCAAAACCATTGGTGTACATCGACACTTACCTGGCATCAGAAGGATATATCGCTACGCAAAAAAGACCTGAAAGTAATGCGATGTCTTTGATGGTAAACAACGGAATCTTCTTTGAATTCGTTCCGTTTGTAGAAGAGAATATTGATGATGAAGGACGCGTAAAGCAGGGCGTGGAAGTACTAACGCTTCAACAAGCGAAGGAAAACACAGAATACGTTTTGTTGATCTCAACCGTATCAGGTGCGTGGAGATATATGATTGGCGATACCGTAATGATTACAGACAAGGGTCGGTCTGAGATAAAAATTAGTGGACGCACCAAGCATTATTTAAACGTGGTGGGTGAACAGCTATCCGTGCAGAAAATGAACATGGCTATAGAAAAGTTGATGCATACTTTAAACGTTGAGGTAAAAGAATTTATAGCAGCCACCGTGTTCGAAAATGATGAATACAAAATGAGATTTATTCTAGGCACAAACCGCGACGTAGATCCGGTCGAAGCTGCAAAAGTTATTGATCATGAATTAAGCGAGAATAATAAAAACTACAAAGTAGCACGCACCAAGGCACTAAAGAGTTTAGAAGTTGAGACGGTGCCTGTCGAAAAATTTTATACCTGGAGCGAAGAATTCAAAAAACTGGGCGGACAGGCAAAAATTCCAAGGGTAATGAAGGAAGATGCATTTAACGAGTTCAGAGAATATGTGTTGAAATAGCTTATTGAAAAGAGAGGTAGTAATCCTTTTAAATGTTTTACCGCTACGCCGGTATTTTCAAGCTATAGGTGCTTTAAATTTTACCGAATTAAAGTGGTCGGCTCTGCCCGCCTTTCGCATGCAACTTTTTTTCTTCTAACTTTTTTACCTGCTCAACAATTACATCAGGAGAAAGGTATAGTCTTGAGATTTTGTCTTTATAAGATTGCGGCAGCTCAGCATGATCGAGGATGAATCGCTTAGTTGCTACAATGTAATATCCCATTCCCCTTTCAACGGCAAATGAATCTGCAATCATTTCTGCTTGCTTCACAAACGATGAATGAAAGTAATATTGATAGCCAAACGACACGAGTTCTGCATTGCTCTTTCTTTCATAATCTAATATATGACCCAACTCGTGACCAATCCATCCAATCATTACGTCATCAGGAATGTTTAGGATTGGCATCACACTTTTAATAAGGCGGAATTGTGAACTGATGATAATTCGATAACGTCGCTTCCTTTTGCTTTGCAGCAATGTTGTAAACACCGGCTGTGCCTGCATTACTGAGGTTTTCAGGTTTCGTTTAAAAATGAAATCAATATGTGCCTCTTTCAACTCCGGGTAAAAAGACAATGCTATCAGCACGTTCTTTTCAATAATAGCCGGAACAACCTTATTGTGGCATAATGCTGACAATTCGGGATCAACCTGTGCACTTGTGTCTACTGCTTTTGATACAATCATAAGAAACCCCAACATCTTCATAAAAAAATAAAAATTCAAAAAACGAATCATTGACAGTGGATGTTATGTAACAACGTAATTCCACCTCCCATCAATACAAACACCTTGCAGAGAAAAAGAATTATACCTAACAACAATCGCTGTCAACCATTAGGTCAATGAAACAAAAAACCGGACCTCGTTTCGAGCATCCGGTTTTTCATCTGACATGATGTTGATTACAACTTCACCAATTTTATAATGAATGATTCGCCATTCGTTTTCATCACTTTCAAATGATACACACCTGCAGACAGAGTAGGCGCATCAATACGAACAGCAGCCTGGTTGTCTACTACTTTGCTGGCAACTATCCTTCCGGATGCATCCAGCATCTCCAGCCTTCTAACCTGGTGAAGATTACTGATATTTACCCCTGACACAAATGGATTAGGCCCCAGTACAATTTCGTCACGCTTGAAGCGGTACACTACACTTTTCACCGCTGAATAAGTACTTCTGCCATCTTTATCAACCGCCTTTACGCGATAATAGTAAGTGCCTTCTGCCTGTAAAAAATCCTGCGCAGCATACTCTCTTTTTACGCTGCTGTTTCCTGCTGCGGATATAGTAGCCATATACTTGAAATTGGTTCCGTCACTACTCCTTTCCACTTCAAAATGTTTCGTGTTATTTTCAGTAAGTGTACTCCACTTCAACAGGGACGTATTGCCTGATAGGCTCACCATAAAATCAAAACCAGTGATGGGCAAAGTGATACTGGTGCCTGCGTCACTTTCATTGTTGTTTTTATCAAGGGTAGTAACCATGAATACACGCCCTGCTGCAATATCGGCAGCGGTAAGCGCTACTTTATTTACACCTACCACGGCATACACTTTAGTTCCATCATCCTTGTTCGTAATTGTTTCTGCTAAATTGGCAAAACGGTACACCACATAGCGTTCAGCTATATCGCCGTCGGTGGCTGCCACCGGTGCATTCCATCGTAAGGTGTCGCCATCACGTCTTACATTTTGTGGTGGGTTCGGACAGATTGCATCTTTCCAAGGCATTGCCGCAGGAAAACTTTTGTAACGGAACTGGTTTGTTTGTAAAGATGTTTTAATTCCTTTTGTGTTACTCATCACCTGCTTCGTACTAAATAATATTTGCCCTTCAACCTGCTCCCGGAATTGATCCCTGTTCAATGCGATTTGGGCTTCTATATCAACAGGTTCCCAATTACTGGCATCTGCCATTCTATACAAAGCTAAACCTGGATACACATACCTATTGTAAATAACGCCCTGATCATTCCACCATCTTGACAATGCATTGTAATCCTGTGGGCCAGAAATTTTCCAGTACAATTGAGGAGCTATGTAATCGACCTTACCAGCCTGCATCCAGGCTATTGGATCGCAATACAAAGCGCTGAACGAAGATTGCCCGGTGATGCCAGCAGGTGTACCGCTCTTCCAAATACCAAATGGACTAACACCAAATATTACGTTGCGGTTAGTAGCTGCATTTATCACTGTGAGGGTGTCATACACTTTTGCAATCAACTGGTTTACATTGTTGCGCCTCCAATCTGCTATTGCAAGGTTGGTTGGATTGTTATTGGCAAACGTAGTGTTATCCTGGTTTGTAAAATTGGTAGTAGGATAAAAATAATCGTCGAAATGAATGCCATCTACATCGTAGCGGTTGGCAATGTCTGCAATAATCGTTGTAAGGTAATTTCTCACTGCTGGCAATCCCGGATCGAGCATGGTTAACGTGCCTGCAACAAACGTCCACTCAGGTCGCACATTTACCACATGGTTGGGTGCTAACGTTGGCGTGCTTTGCTTTGCGCGATACGGATTCAACCATGCGTGCAATTCCATTCCACGTGCATGTGCTTCATTACAGGCAAATGTCAGCGGATCCCAGAATGGATTAGGTGCAGTACCCTGCGAATTGGTAAGCCAATACGACCATGGTTCTATCGTTGAAGCATACAACGCATCCGACTCAGGCCGCACCTGCAGGTACACAGTATTAATGCCGGTATTCGCCAACGTGTCAAGAATTCTTAACAGCTCAGCCTGTTGCTGGCTAGTGGATAGTGTTCGCGACGAAGGCCAGTCAATATTAAAAACAGTAGAAACCCATGCACCTCTCAGGTCACGTTTAGGAAATAAATCTTGCGTTTCAGGAGGCGTAGGATTGCAAGCTATTGCTGCGGAAACTGAAATTGATACAGGCGACACATTAGATAGTTGCCCATTTGTATTTTGAATACGATAGGTGTAGCTATCACTTCCGGTAAATCCGGGGTTTGATACATAAGTTATAAAACCGTCATTGTCTTTGGTAACGGTTCCATTGGCTGGGTTGGTTACAATGGTAAGTGTCGTCAAATCAAACGGCACACCATTGGTAAAATCGTTCGCTACCACATCTATTCTTTTGGCGGTGCGTGTTTGGGTAGTAGCCACATCCTCGTTTGTGATAGGTATGGTTACCACCGGCACATCAAAATACGCAAGAGCTCTACCCATGAAAGAAGTCATGGTGGTATCTAAAGCAGTTTCTAATGGGTAAGAAAGAAAGATGAGGCCACCCGGCACTGTTCCCGAACCGAAAGTTCCTTTAAAAGCAACCCCACCATTGTTTGGTGCTACGTTGTAATCCATGATAGCAACAGATCCATTGGCAGGTGAAATAGCATCCGGGAAATCTTCAGGATACACAATACCAAATGGAATGTTCAAGCCGTCGAAAGGCGTTCCTAAGGTTCCTTTTGCAGGTGCATAAGTACTGACACCGTCATTAATATAATTTGATTTAAGATAATTATTCATGAAGCTTAAATCATATGCCGCAGTTCCTGATCTCCCAACATTATAGGCAATCTCTGAACCTGTAATAATCAATCTGCCACCGGCATCCAGGAAGGATCTAATAGCAGTTCTTTCAGCAGTAGAAAGAACAACAGGTGAACTTGATTCGTCGCCGGAATACCAAACAACAATGTTGTAGTCTGTTAATAGCACACTTCCATCTGCAACTCTTTCGTCAGCTACGCTGCTAATTTGCAACGATGCTTTGTTGCGTAGCGATTTAAAATAACTCGTAGTAAAAGAATGGGTAGAACCGGGGTAAGAACCACTTCCACCAAATCGGTCAAAGCCATCTACAATTAGCACTTTGGGGCCGGCAGTATTGGATGAACGGGAATAGATATCGCTTGCGGCACTTTCAACTTTGTTAGCGCCATCCATTACCACAGCCGTTAACCTAAAGTGATGAACGTTGGTAGAAGGTGGAACTAAAAACTGCGCCGCATTCAATGTAACTGACGTGGTAGCTGCAGTGAGCGTTGTTTCATTAGCTGCAAGCGACCAGGAAGTTAGCGCATCCGTATTGGCGTAGTACAAACGATAGCCGGCGAGTGTCGGCTCTACATTCGCTCTCCAACTTGCGCGTACTTCAGTGGCGCTGCCTGAATTAGCAATACTATACAAAGTAGGTGCAGCAACGTTTACTGAATTTACGCGGGTTAAAAAAGCTGTCCAGCGAGGTTCAGTCATGTTTGGACAATCTGTTGCGCGTACATCACTATGGCCATAAATGCCTAAGTCGCCGTTGTTAACTCTACGAACCTTTGGTATCGCTCTGCGGTTGCAAACATTGGCGCAAAGGTTGGCTGCAGAGGTAAGCATAGGGTCACTATCCCACATAGCTAAATTGGTTGCAATTACTTCATGCTCTACTCCAATACCCATATCGTTGTAAGATGAAACACCTTGCGACCAGGCACGATCGCTTTCGGCCACAACCTGGCTTACCTGGCCGTCATTATTTCTTACCACATAATGGGCACTTACCTGGCTTGAACAATCCTTGAACCAACTGATCGCACCTTGGTAGGTACCGGTACCTATGTAGTGAACAAAGTAATATCGGATAGTACTTCCTGCCGGGCGGTTATTATAATTGCAGGTAGTAAAATTGGAAATAGCAGTAGGGTAATCTACAGCACTCGTACGCTGGCTGGAGGCAGCAACAGAAATATCCGGCTCAGTTACGCTTTTAGGAAGCGAAACATTCATCGGCTCAATCGTAATAATCTCACCCCAAAGGCTTACAGACTTATTACCATGCTTTATAACATTATAGATACGCACAGCAAGTTCGTTTGCCATGGCTGCATCTCTTAAACCGGTTAACGATTTAACTGCATTAAACCAGTCTTCTATGGTGGAAGCAGGTTGGTTATTTTGATAAAAAGCCAATAAAGCTGCCGCTGCGCGGATGTTAGCCTTCGCGTCGTTCTTTATCTCGACGGCAGGTACATTTATCAAAGAAGCAGCCTTGGTTATTTGCTGTACAAATTGGTTTTCGATGATGCCGGTTACACCCCATGAACCATACATTGATTCTGACACTTGCGCCCAATTGCTTTGAACTTGAGCAACAGCTTTTAGAATAGCTACAGGCACTTTAAATTCAGCAGCAGCATCGTTAAAGTATTTATTCATGGTAGCCACACTCGGTTGTGGCCTGTTCAGGAATTCGCGAAGCATTTCATCTTTATGGTCGTGCCCATGATCCTTTTGAGTGGAGCTTACCGGTGGTGCACTGTGTACCGTTGCTTGTAGATATTGATGTAAATCTCTTTGTAAAAAAACATCCCCATTGGCTGACACGGTTTTCACTACCCGGCTATGGATGTACTTATTTACCAAAGACATCAACTCATTGTCTATAAGCTGTTTGCTTGTTACAGTTTGTGCGTTGGCATTGCAGAAAAAAAGTGTAGAAAATAAAAATGAAAAAACGCTGATAGCGGAAAGTAAAATTTTTCGCATAGAAGAAATTTCGATGAATGATAGAGCAAATTCGTTTGAAGGATAAATATAGAACAAAGGACGAACGGATATGAAATTTAGTCCCCTTAAAGCTGCAAAAAAGCGCAGAAAAACGCAGGTGCCACGAAAAAATAGTAAGGTTGCGAAAAACGTTTGAGGATATTGTCTCTAAAATTCCGGTAGTCTTAGTATGTGTTTTGGAATACCCGCGAATACAAATTCACTAATGAATAAAAAGCCACCCACATTTAGCCGGGTGCATTACCGGGATCCTTACTCCAAAATTGCGACCCTATTTAAAATCAAACACCTTACGCAGTCTCAAAATCCCTTTCGGCCCCCTTACCATAATATTTGTGGCCCTATTTAAAATTCCGTGCATCAGGAAAAATCAATTCTTGTGCAGTTTCGCGCACCTGTGCTCTTTTATTTTGCCCTGGCGGAATGGACGTTTCATCCGGTCGGGCAAGCGTTAATACTTGCGGGGTTTCGTTGTGCAATGGTGTAAGCTTACGCAGCAGTTTCGAAAAATCGTGACAGCGTTTTACAATCACGTGCACCACTTCGCCTTGTTTTTGCAATTGCCCTTCCACCATAATCAATCGCGATTGCAATATTTCTTTGCGAAAGGTTTCAAACAGGTTTTGAAAGATGACGAGATTAGCAAAACCCGTCTCGTCTTCAATCGTCATAAAACAAACACCACCTGCTGTTCCCGGCCGCTGGCGAACCAAAACCAGGCCGGCTACTTTTACCGGGTCACCATCTTTTGCAGATGCGAAATCTTTGGTAGATACCACATGCAGTTGCGCCAATTTTTCACGTACAAAACTAACCGGATGGGCTTTTAGCGACAGCGACATAGACTGGTAATCATGCACCACATGTTCGCCTTGTGTCATTAAGGGCAGCGAAACATTTTCCCGCTGCTCCTCTGCTGAGGGCTGCCCATTAAACATTTCCTTCGGATGATCTTTCGTGGTTACTTCCCACAAAGCCTGCCGCCGATCTAAACCAATCGACCGAAAGGCATCTGCATCCGCCAATCGTTCCAATGCAGCGTCCGACAAACCAATGGCACGTAATTCATTCATATGCGTATACGCTTTCTTTCGTGCCGCAAGCAGCAGTTGCATGTCTTCGTGCCTAATCCCTTTTACCTGCCTGAAACCAAGCCGAAGCGAACGGTAGTTGCCTGTTTGTTCTTCCAATGTATTGTCCCAATTAGAATGATTAATATCAACAGGCCGCACCTCTACACCATGCTTACGCGCATCTATTACAATTTGCGCGGGCTGATAAAATCCCATCGGCATACTATTGAGCAAAGCACAGGCAAACACATCCGGGTAATAACATTTAAGCCATGATGAAACGTATACCAGCAAGGCAAAACTAGCCGCATGACTTTCAGGAAATCCATAGCTTCCAAAACCCTCCAGTTGCTTAAACACCCGCTCTGCATATTCATTCGTATAACCCCTTGCTGTCATTCCATTGATAAGCTTGCTATGAAACTTGGAAACGCCTCCTTTCATTTTAAACGTAGCCATACCTCGCCGCAATTCATCGGCTTCTGTTGGTGTAAAACCAGCCGCAACAATCGCAATTTTCATCGCCTGTTCCTGGAAAAGTGGCACGCCTAATGTGCGCTTCAATATCTCTTCTAAATCTTTAGATGGATACTCTACTTTCTCTTCGCCATTTCGACGACGCAAATAAGGATGCACCATATCTCCCTGTATTGGTCCAGGACGAACGATGGCCACTTCAATGACCAAATCGTAAAAGCAACGCGGCTTCAGTCGCGGCAACATACTTTGCTGCGCACGGCTTTCAATTTGAAACACGCCTATCGTATCTGCATGACAAATCATATCATACACCGCCACATCATCCTGCGGAATATTTGCCAGCGTAAGCTCACGGCCGTAATGTGCTTTCGCCAGGTCGAACCCTTTGCGAATGCAAGTGAGCATTCCCAACGCCAGCACGTCTATTTTCATAAAGCCAAGCGCATCAATGTCATCTTTATTCCATTCTATGCAAGTACGGTTGTCCATGCGTGCATTCATCACCGGGCACAGGTCCGACAACTTGCCTTTGGTGATGACAAACCCACCCGTATGCTGACCCAATTGCCTTGGAAAGCCCATAAATTCTTTGGTTAGCTGCAGCACTTTTTGCAAGTGTTTGTCACCGGGGTTTAACCCTTGTTCGGTAATGCGTTTCCCTTCAAACCATTCTTCGGTATACTCCCAGATAGAACCGGAAATCCGGTTGATAGTATCCACCGATAAACCCATTGCTTTACCCACATCCCTGATCGATCCTTTCTGATGTTGTTGGGTAACGGTAGCTACAATTGCCGCACGGTCACGACCATATTTTTGATAGATGTATTGCATCACTTCCTCCCGGCGTTCATGCTCAAAGTCTACATCAATATCGGGGGGTTCGTTTCTTGCGGAAGAAATAAATCGTTCAAATAACAATTCAAATTTTGTAGGATCAACAGAAGTGATACCAAGGCAATAACAAACCGTAGAATTTGCTGCGGACCCTCTTCCCTGGCAAAGGATCTTTTGCTCTCTTGCATAGCGAACAATGTCATAGACTGTAAGGAAGTACGCCGCATAATTCATCTCTTTAATGAACTTTAATTCATAGTTGATCGCATCGATTGTCTTACGCGGAAGCGGTTCACCAAAGCGTTCCTTAGCTCCTTGCAAGGCTAAAAAACTTAACTCCTCCTGCGGTGTGCGACCTTCAGTGGTGATTTCTTCGGGGTATTCATACTTTAATTCGTTCAATGAAAATTGACAGGCTTCCATGATCTCCTGTGTACGCTGTATTGCATCCGGGTACTGTTTGAATAAGCGTTCCATTTCTTCCTGTGATTTCAGGTATCGCTCGGCATTGGGATGCAACATGAACCCTGCGGTGTTGATGGTACATTTTTCTCTTATGCAGGTTAAGATATCCTGTAACTGTCTTCTTCCCGGCTCATGATAATGCACATCATTGGTGGCAACCATTGGAATACGCAGCTCTTCTGATAATTGAGCCAGGCGATACAAATGTTTACTGTCATTCCCGTGGTAGCGACGAGAGGCCGCCAGGTATAACTTATTTTCAAAAGCTGCCTTGTATTCAATTAACTCTTTTTTAAAGGTTGGT
>JANPIM010000041.1:0-230476 GCA_031425015.1 Segetibacter sp.
CAAACCTATAGCGAGTCGACATGCTTTTTGCTCTCTAATCTACAGCAGAAAGTATGTTTTTACAATAGAGCTTTACTGCCGGACACAGTCCTGCCATCATTGAAGATCGAAGTGATCCTGCGGAACACTTCGACCAACGGGAGAACGACCGGCTCCCGCAAAGCGGGACAAGTTCTGATAAGAGCCGGGGACACCACCGTCAGCTATTTTGTATGTGTAGCCCATACTGAAAAACTTTGTGGTAAGATAGCGGTAGAATCCAGCATCTGCAGCTATGGTCGTTGCCTTTTTCAAAGGCACGAGGTCGGAGACCTTTTTTTATCCCTAAGTTCAAGGTGACGCTGCGCTTAACACCTTGAACAACCCCGGGAACAACCGGGACAACATCACCGCAGAACGGGACATAGACCTCTATTAAGCCTTAAGTTCCAGGTCACGCTGCCCTAAGACCTGTAACCACATCTGCTTCGTCTTAGCTTTAGAACATCCCGGCAGAACGGATTAAATACTCCTGAATAACCTTGTCTTTTATGTCCATAAAATGGTTGTTTTGGAGACAACCTATTTCAGGACAAGACAGCATATAGCTGATGTTTCAACGTCCCGCCCCGCTTGCAGCAATACTTTTGTTGTAAGCCGTTTTTCTTCGTCAATTTATTTTTATGTAGTAGTAAACTGAAACGTTTTTCGGTCTTGTTTCTTGTCCGCCCTCCTCCTTTATACTTATTTGTAAAGGGCGGTCATAACGAAATTCTTGGCCCGAATTGTTTTGTAAGCCTGTTCCTGTTGCAGGATAAGCATAATTCCCGTCATTATAGTTAACTCCATGACGGTGTGAAGCAAATTCGTCTGGCTGGTAAACGCCAACAGTTTTAGCTTCGGGATTTAATTGAGTTGCATTTTGTGGGGGGATGGTATAAAAAGGGTCGAATGAATTTAATCCTCTGGTAAAAACACCTCTTAAATCTGGTATATTAGTTTGAGATGTAATTTTTCCAAATTTCGAATTAGGTATTGGCCTCCCGTCACAAGGAGACCAACGGCTTTTCTGTGAAGTCCAAATACCCCCAGGGCTTTTTTCATTGTTCTTTGTTGCGAGATTGAATTGTTCGAAGTTCAAAAAGGAAGTTATTATTGTTCCTATAGGTAAGTCTTTGTTCGTGCTAAAAGAACCTTCCGCAATTGATTTACTAACGATAGAACCCCTGTCAGTATCTAAAGACAAAACTAAATCCTTGTCTTCATGTCTTTTGCAAGTAACTGTGATGTCGAAGTCAACACTCTGTCCTACGGTAAGCCCTCCATTGACAACGCTTCCTTCAGGTTGTACATTAAAGGTTTGAACTATTGGCATACTGTCTCCGGGAGCTTGAGGCCTGTAATGAATTGTAAAAACGACTGTGTCCTCGGTTTCTACATTTAAACCCTGAATAAAACCTTTTTTGCTAACGTCTTCTTTTATTCGCACACATTCAACATATGCGTCGTACAAATTGGTATTTGGGATTGAGCTATAGAAAGTTTCATAAAAATTTGAAGAAATACTTAGTTGAGTTACTTGAAGAAGCTTACTTTTAAATTCACTATATTTCTCCTCTGAAAAATCCATATCAAGTGTGACCGGCACCCCTTCAATTGGTATGGTTACTGAATTTCCCCACTTACCGCTCTTCATATCTGACTTAAATTGCTCAGACAAATAGTAAGTCCTAAGGTCCTGACTAAACGACCCCGTGTTTGTCATTCTTGTGAATGAGTAAAGTCCGTTCTCGAGTAATTTGTCGCAGTTTGACATGTTGTTGATTTTTATGGTGATTGAATGTAAAACAGTCGTTTAAGTTTTCAGATAAGAACGGACAGTTCTTATCACGAACCTCGGAATTCCAACAATCAGGATAATGGAGAAAATAGAAATAAAAATCTGTAAAAAAGTCTCGGGTATTAAAATATCTGCAGCGTCACTGTTGGCAATTTGGTCAGAACTGAGAATAAAAAAAAGCCAACCTCCAGCAAGTAAATGTGCGAACAGTGCAATCAGTGGCAAATAAGCAGCTATATTAAGAATTCTTCTTCCGGATTTATCGCTTAGTATTTGTTCATAAACATTCATTGAGTCAAAATTTAAGCAAGCAGCATTATCATTTGCTTTTATAGAAGTCCAAATTGATGTTTGTTTCTTTAATAAGAATTTTAATACCAAAAGCAGCACAAGAATAACAAGCGGCCAAAATATATTCATTGCTCCATATTGAAATTTAAGAGCTCCAAAAGAAACTTGGGGCTGCTGCTGGTTTTGAAACGTAGTGTCGGCAAACTCTGTATCAACATATTCTGCAAGAAAGATTGTTACGTAACTTCTCTGAAGAAGGTAACAGCTAATTGCAACGATTATAAGGAACAGGGCTGTAATAAACTTTGACAGTTCCTTATAAGTTGTTTGAAGTTGTTCGGTAGTAGTGGTCATAAAATGGCTTACTAACAGGGCTTGCCGAAGTGGGGGCAATAGAATTCCGTCCGCCCGGCTAACTGAAGCTAAATTTAAAAATAAAAGCTGAAGATTTGCACACAGCTAAATTAGTAACGTCCTGCCCGGTATGAAGCCAAATTGAAAAACAAAAAGTTGAAACACGGCTTCCGTCTGCCCCCATTTTGGCAAACCCAATGTAGGCCGCCGTTTTGTTTCGCTATTCATAGATAGGTTTAGTTAAATAATAATGAGTGATAGCTCCCAAGTCCTTATAAAACATTTCAAGTTCAACCAAAGGAATTGTTCCTGGATTTTTGTCAGGCCATGGGTCTTGAACATCAATATCCCCATTGTCATGATAGCCATGAATTACTGCAAAATGACCAGCCCTACTTCGCCATTCTATTCTTACACAGATAAGTCTGCCATTCGTGATTTCATTTTTTATTAAATCAAATGAAGGAGTTCCACTTTTCATTTCTTTCAGATTCCCTGTATATGATAGAGCTTTATCAAGAAACCAAGGTCTATCGCAGCTATTTAGATTATTGCAACAATCGGTTGTATTAAACGCATAGTTCGCCAGCTTGCATTGAGTGTAGCTTGAATTCTTATCATAGAATTTTGAAACGCTTGATGCAACTGCTGCCCAACATAAATTTAAGGCAGCTTGCTTTTGGATTACAAAAAGTAAGCTGCTATTTGGTGAGACATTACTACTTTTTAGCTTTTTACTTGCTTGATTTTGATTGCAGGCAACATTAATAATGGTTGTAAAAAGAATCACTGTTTGTAACAGTTTCCTCGAACATGTTATTAAGTTTATAAATAAAGCCATTAATAAGAGTTTTAGTTTTTAATTATATAAACAATATATAAGCTTGGGGGAATGTTGTCCTCACGATTTGTTTTGCCATTGATAGAATGACCATGAGCACGTTTATTTTCGCCTTCTGTTTCCCCGCATGAAGCACATCCACTTTTTCCAGCATCAGTCATACCCTCAGCCTTACCAGATACTGTGTGTTCATGGTCTTTTGAACCAGTTGGAGTACCAACTTTGGAAAGGTCATTTGTGCCAATTAAAAATTTATCTTTTAGGTCTGGGGTTCCATTTGTTCCATCACATATTAGCCATCCTTCAGGAACCAGTTTGGAAAGAATAGTGTTTTTGTCTTTACTTAATACTGTTGCGTTTGGCACGTACCATGGTATTATTGTGCCTTTGGGTACACCATAAGGTGAATTATAGGCTTGTCCATATTGAGGAGATAAGTCTGAATAGATATTTTTATATTGGTTGGTTAAAAACCGAGTTCTCATATTTGCAATTTTCATTCTTAAGGGAGCAGGGTTAATTGTCTTTGTCCCACTTTTGAGTGCCTGAAAAAAATCATAAATATCTTGAAAGTTTGTTAGAAATATTGAGGGTGTGGATTCTCCAGATGTTATTGAGGCTTTTATTGTAACACTTTTTGCCTTAAAGAATGCACTTGTCTTTTCATCAACACTACCACTTGCAGTAAAAAGCCTAAATTTTGCACTAAATTCAGTTAGTTCAGATTGATTACTTGAATTCATTTCTGCATAAATTGCCAAACGGTAGCCATAAGTAATTGATGAGATATAGTGTGTTCCAAACTTGTTGATGAATTTGTCAATTCTCATGTTTTTATCTGCTAAAGAATTAATGTCGCTTACCTCTTTTGCATAAGCTGGATTTAGCGAAAGGTTAGAAATATCTTCTGAACCTGCCTTAGTAGATTTTGCTGTAAAAATTAATATTTTCCCATTCTGCCTTGCATTTCTAACATGTTTGTAGCTCAAATCTATAGACCCAAAACCAAACCCAGCACCAAAACTTGCTGTCAAAGTATAAGCTAATTCTTGGTCTGATTCAAATTCATAAAAATTTTGTTCTTCTTGCTTTTCTGCGACATTATAATTGATTGGTGTGTTAATTTTAAATGTTGCGGTCTTAATTTTTGCATTAGTTAAATAAAAGGCGTCAGGAATTATTTTAGTAGTGGTAGGAATTATTAATAAATCATTATGCATTGGAATTGGGTCTTCTGGATTTTCATAATTTAAACCTTTCCCGATTTTAATTTTTCCGCCATAATCTATAGGAATATCATAGATTGTCGCATTTGTTGAGGTAATAAAATTTAAATTAGGATTTTGAGTAACAACGGTTGTTTGTCCATGGATTATCAGTGAAGGTAAAATGAACAATAGGAATAAAGTCTGTCTCATTTTTAACAGTTTTAGTTTATGGTGATTAAAAGTTGTGCATGTCGAAGGGTGTTGCCTTTAAAATGGCGACTTACGCTCCGATTTATGTTATTAGGCGTCATTGCTAATAAGAATACAGATTAATAATCAATAACTTAATACTATACATTTTGTGTTGTAGTAGCGCAAATACATTTTTCGGTGTTCTCAGCCAGTTTCCTATTTCCTACGCTCCACAATCGCCACTTCCTCGTCCGTGAACTCATACAGCTCATACACCAGCTTATTTATTTTATCATAGGTGTATTGTATGCGTTGGTTGAGCTGCTCCAGCTTTTTGGGAAGGATAGTTGTTTGTTTTTGCTAATGTAGTGAGCGCATTACTTCTACTTCTTTTATAACACCTTTGTATAACGCGAAACCAGCAGGTTGCCTTTTGCAAAGGCAGGAGGTCATAGACCTCCATTTATCCTTAAGAAACAGGTCTCGCTGCGCTAAGACCTGTAACAACCTCTGCTCAGTTTTAACTTTAGAACATCCCGCAGAACGGGGAATGGTGACATAAAAAGCTGTTTTAAGTATTATATATGTTAATGATCAAATGTAGATGAAGAAACTACTTTCGCAAACCCGCTAAACCACCAAATCTTCTACCGTGTTTTCACCCCTACCCACTTCTTGCAAAAACATTTTCCATTCTTCGAATAACGCAAAGAATAGCAGGCAATCTAAAAAATAATGAAGTGAGAACTTTCTTGCTACACTGACCTGGTGATTCTAAACTATGCCAGATCATCAATTAATTGTGAGGGTGCAGTAAAAATATAATGCACTTTTTAATTATGCAATAGCAAACAAAAAAAAATTTAAATTTTTTTATGTAGTTGGTGTTCAGCAGCCCCACTAATGCAGAGCGTGTGTTGCTTGCAACTGTAGCGTTGCCACCGATAGCCCCTGTTGTTCCAGGTTAAACGATAAGGCACATATTGAAAATCGTATATAATTGCAAGACAAAAAAAATGAATATCAAACACTTCTATTGCAGTTATACATAGTGTTCCATTTGCTTTTGCCGTGTGTTCCCTGGGGTTATGTGATGTATTAACGCGGCGTGCCCTTGTACTTAAGAATAGATGTTATTCCCCCAACAACCCCCTTCAAAAAATCAAAGCATCTTCCACCCCACCCCCCCAAACAAAAACAGCCCCGCATATTGCGGAGCTGCTAAGTTGTAGTAATGCGCATCATTTACACGAGGTGGAGTTGCTCTTTTAATACCATTAATAAATCGGGATCATCTTTAAAATCTTCAATGCTCAATGCACCATCGCCAACTATCTGCTTTAGTGTCTCGTAATCAAACTTTGTGTTTTGCGAGCCGGCTAACTGCGCCTTCAAAAGTCGTAGCTGCATTTTTGCCAGTACTCCATTTTCTTGTACGTCCTGGTGGTAGCGCTTCAGGTCTCGGCTAATAAAAGTTTTATGCACCAACCAATCGGGATTGTAGTAAAAATTTCCAAGCGCAATCCCATCCTTGCAAACACTTACGCTACATTCTTTATCACCTTCCTGGCGACGCTGTATTTGCAAATAGCCACTATTATTAAAAAATGCTTTTATCATGTCTACCATGTGCACAAGACCCAGTTTCATTCTTTCGTTGTACCGAACAAAGAAATGGCCGTTAAACACTTCCATAAATTTTCCTTCTTTATTGTACCTGATTGCTTTTAATCCCTTTGCCCCATAATAATACACTACTGCACATGCAACCGCATCGCAACTGTCGCGGTATTTGGGTTCGCCGGGCGATTTCTGCATGAATAATAACCACGTATTTTTTCCTTTCGTCTTAACCGGGTAACATTTCGGGTACAGCTTCGATTTGTCAATTTTTAATTTCCGTCGTTCCCTGTCGTATTCTTCAAACAGGCGGTCGAATACGCTGGTTTCTATTTTTAATCTTTCGCGGAGTATTTCAGCAGTCACTTCGTGCGGGGTCATGGTGGGTAACAACATACGCGGCATTTGATTGAAAAACGATGCAATACCATTTTTATTTTGCATATGTAATTATTTACGTTGGATAATCAATTGCAACTACAGTCATTGGTAAAACACTATCACCGCAACACTACTCCCCCTAAACAAAAACAGCCCCACCAACGTGAAGCTGTAAACATGTTTTAAGAAATGGTCTAAGCAATTACTGTAGCCCGGGGGCTCAGTTGGCTTTGCTCGCGTGGTCCAAGCAACTCGGCAACAATTGTGTATTCCCGGCCTGGTACCAGGTTGTCAAACACAATCTTTGACCTCCTGTTCTCAAGCTTTGTCCAATCGCTTAGGGGCTTTGTAGCTTCACTGGTAAAAAACCAGTTTACGCCTTTGCTTGCCGTCTGCGATTTTACACTAGCCTGCACCGAAGTTGCATCTGCCAAACGCTTAACTGTAGGAGCCGTAGTAATGGGCTGCAGGTTACGCGGCTCATCTTCTTTGCGGACATCAAATCCGGAGAGTAGAGCTATCGTCCTGTCGCCATTTGCTCTGTTATTCACGTACGTCCCTTCCAGCTGTAGCAAGTCTACCATGGCAGACTTCTTATCGTCGCGGATGGCAATCTTAATATAATCGCCTGTTTCCGCCGCGGCTATTGCAGCATCCAACTCATCTATGCCGGCAGTAAGCTCGGCGAGTGTTGGATTGGGCGTTTTGAATACGCTCCCATTCAACGTCATCTGCTCTACAATATGGCTTGCCTTGGCACTGAGCATAACAGGCTCCAACCGGGCAAAACCATTTGTTGTTAGGTTTTTTGACATAAAATTTGGGTATTTGGTGTGGTGAAATATAGATACCGGTATTCGCGAATAAATTTAAAACGGCTACATATTTTAAAAATTGCGTAAAATGTTGAAAGAACAGATAAAATGTATACAATTTCATTCATCAAACATGCCTTTTGGCCACTTTCTTACACCGCCCAAACGCAATACCAATAAGGGTTTCAGCCGTTGGGCCATGCCTTGCGTATACATGAAAAAATCTTAAAATATTTTTTCTATACAATGCATGAATCAGAAGGTTCCATTGCGAAAGTGAAATAATTCAGCGTGTGCACGAGGTGATGCAACGTGTGCACGAGGCGATGCAGCGTGTGCACGAGGCGATGCAGCGTGTGCACGAGGTGATGCAGCGTGTGCACGGGGTGATGCAGCGTGTGCACGAGGTGATGCAACGTGTGCACGAGGTGATGCAGCGTCTGCACGAGGTGATGCAGCGTGTGCAAGAGGTGATGCAGCGTGTGCACGAGGTGATGCAGCGTTTGCACGAGGTGATGCAGCGTGTGCACCAGGTGATGCAGCGTGTGCACCAGGTGATGCAGCGTGTGAATTGAGCGAATTGCCGTGGGGGAAAGGTTTTCTTTGCCTGACCCTGCCTAAAAAAACTTGACACATTTTGGTGTGATTACTAAATGTGTTTGACAGGATTTGGAGTTAATCCTGGTGCAAGCTTACAATTGATTTTATTATTACTGATATTGATTTACAGGGTTCACGTTTATTCCTGCTTTTACTTGTCAGCTCCTGTGCTTATTACTGGTTTTTAGGTATTCCTGTTTTTTTACTACGGCCATCGCTTTACATGTTTTTTGTTATTACTAAAATGACTTGTCACTTTTCTTTTTATTCCTGTTTGAGCTTGTCAGCGCGCATTAGGAATGAATGATTGGGTGCTTACTAAGGTTTCATTTCTTTTTTCGGCTACAATCATTCGGTCGTAATGTGAAAACCGCCGGCAGGCTCACCAGGTGGATGAGTATACGTTTTCTTTTTCCATCTTTTCTTAAGTAAACCACTTTGCTGGTGGGCCATGGCAGGTGTCAGGTAATCGCTTGTCCCGGCAGGTTCTCGTTCATAGACTTGTGCGTTGGCCAAGGGAACCTGCCGTTCGCTACCATAAATCTTCGCGCCGTTGCATGGCCTTGTTACCTGAAATGGTAGCGCAGCCACACCAGCAACGAGCGCACACTTTCATTCTACAGCTATTAATATTACATTCGGAAAATATACTTATGCTCATCCAAAAGATTTTCTTCAGCTATTCAAGAGTAGACGGTGCTGCTTTTGCACAAAGGCTGGCAGCGGATCTAAAAAATAAAGGCTACGACGTATGGATAGACGAGGAAGATATACGTGCAGGTACGGAATGGGACTTAGCCATAGAGCAGGCACTTATAAACTGTGACTGCATGTTGTTCCTGGAAACAGAAAAGTCGGTAGCCTCTAAAAATGTGTTGGACGAAGTGTATTATGCACTGGAGCAAAACAAAAAGGTGATCCCTATAATTGTGGTGGATAGTAAAACCCCCTTTCGCCTGCAGCGGTTGCAACACATTGATTGCTCTAAAAATTATGATACCGGGCTACACCATTTGCTACTTGAATTGAAGGGCAGCGCTACCGGTGAGCAGGTTGGTGCTGATAACAGCAAACCGAATGTAACTGCTGCTCCATCATTTTTTATAAAGCATAAAAGGTTGGCGTGGATGATTGCAGCATTGGTAGTGATGGCTATTGTGATCTTGCTCATTATAAATTACAACCAACAAAGTAAGGCTGTACAAACGAATGCCATTCCTCAACCTGGCACAACGCTCAACAGCGATGCCGTAGCAGGCGACTGGGCATTGGTGAATGCTGAACCCAAAGCACGATCTCATAATGGTTACCTAAAGATTGAAGCCATTGATGATAAAAGAGTAAGCATAAAAGCCTATACGAAGTTTTATTATTTCCCGGCAAACGACACCGCGAACCTTGAAATTTTCAATGGCTTTACAAGCTGTACCTCCTGCAACTTAGCGAACGATATAAAACTAGCAGTCGAAGATATCGCCATTGGCTCCCGAACCATCATCATATCAAAAGGAACAGATGGTACAAAAGCAGGTGATACAACCACGAACGCATCTTCCAATAAATCAATCACGGCATTAGCGTCGTTGCACTTTATAGATGTTTCCACTGCTGATTTAAAAGTTCAAAAACGTGAACCAACTCCCCTGCCAGGTGGTGTAGTATTGCCACCATTTATTTATACGTTTAGGTATAAAAAGGTGGAGTGATGTATGCAGGTGGTTATTGGTAGGATCTACCCAAAATGAATGGAGGGTTTGTTTCATCAATAGTGCTTACGTTGCTAACATTCGCGGTACGGAAAGGATGGTGACGTGGAAAATGGTGATTGGGAAGTGAGGATGATTTGGGGGGTCGGCGGTGGCGGTGGTATGGGGGTTTGTTGCGTCGCACACTTGGGCGGTGGGATGGTGTTTCAGTATTTGTAAAAGTGTTCTATTTGTACCTGCTTCAAACATGTAAAGGGATTTTCAAAACATCGAAACGATAAATAGAATTTTACATTAATATTGTAATGACTGGATTAGAATACTATCTTTAAGGTATACTAATAAAATTTCTACTGGGCAGTTATCGGCCATTAGTTATTTTTTATTGAATTTTCAGATCGGCGTAAGTTTTAGGTAGGATTTACAATTTAACCTCTTCAAAACTCTGCCGCATGAAGTATTTTCATTTTTCCCTTGCTATAATAGTCTTTGTTATTGTCAGCATTCCGGTTTGTTCCCAGCCATTTTTTGGCGTCAACAATGACCCAGCTGTTAGTTCAGGCAACCGAAATATCTACACCTCCGCCAGTGTCACTTCACAAATCATTGATCAATTTGTAATTAATTCAAAACTTATTGCTTATCAGGAAGCTTCCGGTGGAAATGTGCCTCAAGCAGGAAATATTTGGTATAGGGTGTATTTACCTAGTAAAGACAATATAAACGTATCCGGATATGTACCTGCTGGCTCTCCTTACATAATTCCTGTATGTAACATCTCATATTTAAGTATTCAAAATCCAAATGCTGGAACACCATTTATTAATATTCGTACTCAAGCCAATACAACCTCATCGGTAGTGCAAATAGACGGGGACACTGCACGTGTTTATAATGGATTGAAGTTTGCGTTAGTGTCGACCACCCCAACATCATATACCAGCGCCGGAGGTACCGTTTATAATATGTACCAAATATACCTCTCGAAGGATTGTAGCCGATCTACCGGATGGATAGTAGGAAGAGTTGTTACTACAAATCAAACATGGGCCACGATCAGTTCTTCATCTACTAATGTTTTGCAAAAACCTAGCGTAGCGGTTCCATCTACTACGAACACTACAGCCTCCTTATCAATAACAAGTCCCATAAACTATTATTTCAGGACTTATGACGCAAACTATGGTTCGGGAGTTCAGACTATTACATCCAATGGAACAACAACACCTGTGACAGGTACTTTGAATGGTTTAACGACTGGCACAAATTATTCAGTGTTCGTGATTGCCAAAAACAATGCTGGATGTACTTCTAGTCAATCGACCACACAACCTTTTCTGACAACGGGTATTACAACTTATTCCATAACAGGGCGGGTAACTCTTTCAAGTGGAACAGGGCTACAAAATGTTGTGGTTTCCACAGCATTAGGTTTGCAGGGCATAACAAGTGGTACAGGTGATTATACCATTCCGAATGTACCTACTAATTATTCGGGAACTGTAAGTGCAACTTACTTGGGATATAGTTTTACCCCGTTATCGCTAAATGTCACTTATACAAATAATACAAACAAGAATTTTATTGCAACCCAAAACCCAAATACTTATTCCATAACAGGACGGGTAACTCTTTCAAATGGAACAGGGCTACAAAATGTTGTGGTTTCCACAGCATTAGGTTTGCAGGGCATAACAAGTGGTACAGGTGATTATACTATTCCGAATGTACCTACTAACTATTCGGGAACTGTAAGTGCAACTTACTCGGGATATAGTTTTAACCCGTTATCGCTAAATGTCACTTCTACAAATAATACAAACAAGAATTTTGTTGCAAGTTCCGCAACTTTATATATTGACATTGCAAACCTCCGTCTTTATGCAGATAATATCCCCGCTTCAGGTAACCCTAGAACTATTTCAGGAAATGTACATATCGTTCCAATCAATGGATGTTCGAATTCTTCAAAAGTTTTACATTTTGCAGGTAATTTATTAGTTAATACTTCTACCAATACTATTTCTGGCAATGGATTAATCTATTGTTTAGGAGTAGGAAGTTTTAGCCAGGTCAACCTTTATAATGGTCCCTATTCTCTTATTGCAGTCAATGACGCCCTTGCTTCTTCTTCCAATCTTTTAAACGCACTTCTTAAACTGGGCGGTTGCAATTTATCGATACAAAACATGCAGATACAATGTACAGGTATAAAAATAAATGGTAAATTAAAGATGCCTGATGTGTTAAGTTATGCAAGTTCATCTGGTTCAATAGAAGCTGCTATTACATCTCTTTACCTCACAACTTCTGGGATAGACTTAGCGGGGGGTATTCGCTTGTCAGATTTAAAAGTTAAAAGAAACTTTTACCTTGAATACTTTAATATAGATTTTAATAGCAATACGGATGACTATGATGGGAAGACCAGATTTAGCACCAACCATTTCAAAATTGATGCCCAAGTTGCAGTTAGAAATAAACAATTAGATAAGGTTTCTTTAGGTGCCGCAAGTGTTACACATGGAGTAGTTCCACTGGGCACTACAGGACTAGCAATTGACAGTGTTGGTGGAGGACTTGAAAATATGAGTAGTAGTGCCACCCTGCCACTAAATTTAATTATAGGAGCGCGAATTGTTCCAATGGCATATCCGGGCGTGGCTCTATCTGCTTTAGGATCCTGTGTTATAGAAGCAAATTATAAATGGAATACCTCCTTTGGCGCAAGAGGTAAGTTTTCTTTATTTGGTTCCCAATCGCTATTTGCAAACTTCGCAATTAATCCCAATGTCTTTGAAATAGAGGGTAATGTAAACATTTTGAACACTATAAAGGGTAATGCTAAATTATCAGTAACAAGATCTTCGGGTAATACTAAACTCCGTGGCAATTTTGATGCTAACTTAACAATACCAACAATCAATAGGCCTTACGGGCTATCAGTTATAATGGCTCCTTTTGCTGGTAAAACGTTCGGCTCTACTAACAACTACCTAACGAATGATTACCTAGCAGGCACTCTCAAAATCGACTACACACCCCGAATTTTTTACGTTTTAAAACGAACTCCAAATTGGGGCTTCGATTTTAGTACAAATCATCAAATCCTTCCCTTGGAAGCTCAAAATCAATTACCATTTGGAAGAACATTTAGAACAAATGGCCAGCGATTAACTTACGCTTTTACACTACTTTCAAATACAGAAGCCATTACATTATCAGCTAAAGGAACATCAGCCTCACCCAAACTATCTGTGTATCTCACGAATGGTGATAGTTTAACTGTAGCTAATCACCTTAATCATAGTAATGTAAAATATCTGGTTGACTATGCCAGATTCATTACATCCTATATAATTACAAATCCTCCCCAAGGGATCTATTATGTTTGGAGCCCTGATGCCGATAGCATAGATGTTATAAGAATAAATCAGGCGCCTAAAATTGCTATAAAAAGTGTTTCAAACAATTTAAGCACGAAAGAATTGTCAGTAGAGTTTAGTGCTTCAGATCCTGATGACGATGCTCACATTTCGTTTGGCTTTGATAACGACAAGACCAACATTAATGGAACTGTAATGATAGATGACATATCAGAAAATGGCACTAATGGAAACGTATTAATAAACTATTCAAATCTCAAGTCTGGTATTTATTATTTGTATGCAAGTATAACCGACTCACTAGGTCAGAACAATTATGTTTATTTTGATACACCTATAAAAACAATCGCAAATTCTCCTTTGAATACACCCTCGAATTTAATAGTATCAGGCACTCCAAATAATTTGTTATTTAATTTCAATAAAAACAACAATACTCCTCTGAACTATATTTTGTATTTTTCAAATGCTTCGAATGGTGTCAACCTAAGCTCAAAGAATTTTTCAATCGGTGATACAAATATGATTGAAATAAATGACCTTCCCCCAGGAAGGTTTTATGAATTTGCGGTGTCTGCATTAGATACACTTGGAAATGAAAGTGACCTATCGAATGTTGCATCAATAACCTGGCAATCAAATACAATAAATAACTTTCCTACTTTCAACCTAAGCAATATAATTCGTAGAATAACTGTGGGTAATACATTGTCTTTCTCCATTCCCGCTACAGACCCGGATGGAGACGCTTTAGCTTATTCAATATTGAGTGGTCCTTTGAATGCCCAAATAAATAGCATGGGCTTATTAACCTGGCTGACAAATAGTAGTAATTTAGGATACAGCCAATTTATAATTAAGGTAAGTGATAATAGAGGAGGGTTCGACTCAGTTAGTTTTGATGTGTTTGTCCATGATGCAGTGATGAGCAAGCCTCAATTATCATTAAACAAATCAGGGTTTGACAACTACTTAGAAAAAGGAATTATTGAAGTGACTGATCCTGTAATAACTAGGGAAGATAATATTTCAAATCTAAATGTTAGGGTTTATTCAACTTCTGATCCGGTAGGAATTACTGTATCTACTTCAAAAATAAGCAGTACAGTACCAACCTTCTCCTTTTTATTAAACTTCACAGCGGGGCCTAGTTCTTTAGGAAAAATACAGGTAAAAAGAGCAGATACAATTTGGATTAAATATACAAGTATAGTATCTGGTTTAACTGTTACCAATTATGCACTTTTCAATTATTTAAAAGCTGATTTCATCTTTAAGGATAGCATTTGTAATTCAGATACTATTAAATTCTATAATGCTTCTAAGGGTTCAAACTTGAAATATGTGTGGAATTTTGGTGACAACCTTTCAACTAATGAAACGAGTCCTTCTCATACGTTTCCTGTAAAAATTGGTAGTGGTTACGATAGATATAATGTAATGCTGATCATTACAAACTCTCAAGGCTCGCAAGATACCTTGAATAAAATTATTACGGTTTTCAAAAAGTCTGGTGGAAAGATCATACCATTAGGGCCTATAAGTTTTTGTAAAGGTGGGGCGGTCACTTTATCAGCAGAACCCGCGGAAACCTACAAGTGGTCAACCGGAGCAATAACACCTTCGATAACTGTAAGCGCACCGGGAAACTATATTTTGACAACGTCAAATGGTAACAAATGCTTCAGCACAGATAATGTTACAATACGTGTCAATTCGTTCCCTTCTATAGATGCTGGGCGAAACTCAAATATCACTCAAGGGAAATCGGTGCAAATTGGTGGTAGCCCAACAGCTCAAGGGACTGGACCATTTAAATATAAATGGACTCCGTCTCGTGGCATAGCTAATGATTCCATTTCTAATCCCTTCGTTACACCAGTTATTACGACCACTTATAAAGTAGTAGTATCTGATGCAAATGGGTGTAGTGGTATGGATAGTCTGCTAGTTAAAGTACAAGGAATAACAGTATATCCTAATCCAACCAATGGAAGCAATATTTTAACTATTGCTGGATCCGAATTAGAAAATGCGTTCTACACTTTTAAAATCGTAGATGCTGCTGGAAGAATTTATCTAAGCGAATTAGTAAAAATTAATAACAATATAATTTATAAACAAATCCCGATTAGTTATCTGTCAGATGGGATTTACTTTTTATCAATTGAAACGTACAAAGATCGGATGAATTATAAATTTGTAAAGAGCCATTAAGACTTTTCCATTTAGTTCCCATGTGATCCCTTGTTGTTCGCCCTGTTGTTCCAAGTGTTCTGCTGCAAGGTTGTGCAAGCCCCCTGTTGTTCCAGGTGTTCCGAAGGGTCACCTTGTACTTAAAGATAAATACCTTCTTTTGTTGTTCCAGGTCTTTTCCCGCAGGTTGCGCAAGGTCTTAGCGCCCCTGTTGTTCCGGGTGTTCCCCAGTTGTTCCAGGTGTTCCGCCACCAGGTTGTGCAAGGTGTTAGCGCAGCGCACCTTGTACTTAAGGATAAGTGTTGTTCTCCGAACAACCGGCTCTGCTAAGAGCCGGGAAAAGTCCGAAAAGAATTCAACTGTAAGTCGTCTGCACACTGTCCAACAATGCTACTTTCACACTTCCCACCTGCTTACCAAAAACATAATCTGCTGCACTACTGTATGCATAATCTTCAGCCTTATAAACCATCCCAGCACGAACCGGGTTGTTATGAATGTATTCCAACTTCTGCCACATAAAAGGGAGTTGATAACAGATCTCTGGATGATTATCAGGCTTCCAAAATTGATAGCTTACTTTACCAGCAGCATCTGTTTCTTTAAACAGCCAAAGCATCCAGCTTCTTCTACTTTCCTGCTTATTTTCTTGTATGGTTCTAATAATCGTTTGCGATGTGAATTTTTTAAAGTCTCTTAGTACATCAGACATATCCTCATTCTTTGCCTGTACAAGTAAATGAAGATGATTGCTCATCATGACATAGCCATAAATGATCAATCCTTTATTCTCCACGCAATGATTCAAACTTTCAATAATGATATCGCAATATGTTTTCCTGGTGAAGACGTCAACCCATTTATTCACTGTACAGGTAATAAAGTAAACGGCACCACCGTCAGCTATTTTATATGCGTAGCCCATACTCAAAAACTTTGTGGTAAGATAGAAGTTGCATTGAGCGTTTGCAACTTTGGTCGTTGTCTTTTCCAAAGGCATGAGGTCAGAGACCTCTAATTATCCCTAAGTTCAAAGTGACGCTACGCTAAACACCTTGAACAACCCGGGAGACCTCAAATCATCCTTAAGTTCAAGGTGACGCTGCGCTTAACACCTTGAACAACCCGGGTCTTAGCGCAGCGAGACCTCGTACTTAAGGATAAATCTTGTTCTCCGAAAAACCTGCTCCCGCTAAAAAACAAACTGTGTGGTAAGGTAGCAGTTACATAAGAGTTTGCAATTTCGGGCATTGCCTTTATCAAAGGCAGGAGGTCATAGACCTCTAATTATCCCTAAGTTTAAGGTGATGCTGCGCTAAGACCTTGAACAACCGGGACAACCGGGAGATCGTTGTTGTTATCCAAAACAACCTTTTCCGTTTGTCCTTAATTTGTAGGGGAAGCTTTGAAGACATTGGAAAACGGGGATGAGCGTTTTTATCCCACCATTTTACAGCTTCAGCAGGATACGAATCTTTAAACTGCTCCTGTAAATTTTATATTTGGGTGGTGCAAGTGCCATTTAGTTGATTGTTGATACATATAAGCAACATCAAGCACTATCTGTTCACCCCACCGTGGTCCTACAATTTGTAATCCCAGAGGTAAACCAGTTGCGGTGAAACCACACGGAATGCTGATTGCTGGCAATCCAAAATAGTTCATTGGAAAAGTGTTTGCATCATCTAATGCAAAAGCACCTTTCACTTTAGCTTCTTCAATGGTGACGGGTGCGCTTGTTGTTGTAGGCAGAACTAAAACATCAACATCTTTGAAGAGTTTACCTGATATTTCTGAACGATGTTTTTCCATCGCTGCTTTTTGTTCCAGGTATACGGTGTTATCAAGTATTGGCAAATTCTTTATCCACTTTGCCATTTCAGGTTGATAGTCTGCATCGTACTTTAGTAATAAAGGATCATGGTATGCTTTCAATTCTGCATCCATGAAATCTGTTTTTTCAGGTAAACCAGGCATTACTGCTGAAGATATCTTGAATCCCTTTTTTTTAAAATTAGTTATAGCCGTATCAAAGGCGGACTTTACTTCATCAGAAGCTTTATAGTTTGTAACTACGCCAATTCTTAATTGTGTAGCAACAGGAGACAATTTCAGGTTTAATCCGCAATGGCTTGGATATTTTTCTGCAATATCATTCAACACAATGGCTGCATCCTCAACGCTACGTGCAAACACTCCTGCATGATCTAAACTTTGAACGGCGGGAATTATGCCATTGGTAGAAATTAAACCAAATGAAGGTTTAAATCCGACTACACCACAACATGCAGCAGGTAAACGATTAGAGCCTCCTGTATCTGTACCAATAGCTGCATAGCACATGCCTGTGGCAACTGCAACGGCTGAACCCCCTGATGAACCACCAGGAATAAATGCTGTATTCCATGGATTATGTACTGCTCCATAATAGCTGATATGTGATGTAGTACCTAATGCAAATTCATGCATATTGGTTTTGCCAATAATGATCGCACCTGCTTTTTTTAATTGCTTTACCACATCAGCATCTTCTGCCGGAATTCTGTTTTTAAAGACTTTACTTGCTGCTGTGGTTGATATACCGGCTGTGTCAATATTATCTTTTAATGCCACAGGAATTCCATGTAAAGGACCTTTCCATTTTCCTTTCTTTATTTCTATTTCTGCAATTTTAGCTTCTCTCAATGCCTGTTCTGATGTTATGGTAATAAAGGCGTTCAATTTTGGATTTAACAGCGCTATTCTTTTCAAACATGCTTTAGTTATTTCAACTGGTGAAACTTTTTTAGTGCGAATCAGCTCACTAATCTGCTGTAAAGTATAATATGTATAATCTATGCTTCCTGCAGCCCATACTCCGTTAGTAAGTGTAATACCTGCCGTTGCGAGTAAAGAACTTTTTATAAATAAGCGGCGTGAGAGATTATTCATTGATTTTTATAGTTTGAAATAAAAGGACCGTGTTGTTCGAGGTGTTCCGCCACAGGGTTGTGCAAGGTGTTCCCCCTGTTGTTCCAGGTGTTCCCCTGTTGTCCCAGGTGTTCCGCCATAAGGTTGTGCGAGGTCTTAGCGCAGCGTGACCTTGTACTTAAGGATAAATGCCTGCCTGCCGGTAGGCAGGTTGTTCTCCGAACAAACCGCTCCCGCAGAACGGGACAAGTTGCGCAAAAGCGGAGGAAAGCTGGAGAAAGCTCAACCTAAAAAAATCAAACTGTTTTCGTATTTACCTAAATCTGCTAATAATATAGTTTGGATCAAGATGCGCATGCAATACCGCGAAAACTATAACTTCTCATTTGCCTCTTCGATAATATATTGTAACTGGTATGGAAAAGTTTTGAGGTTGGCTGTTCTAAACTCCTCTATGCGCGAACCATAAATAAAAGGATTGTTTTCAATTTTCTCCAGGACCATTCGAAAGTCGTTGATAAAGCGTTTGCCTAATTGAGGAACGACTGTGTTGTAATAATTTCTTGCTTCGCGTACATCATCCTTAGCCTGAGAAAGCAATTGTATTTTATACCTCATTGGCTTCCTCGTTATCCAGTTCCTGACTAAAATCTTCCCATGAAGTCAGCGAGGACTTACCTGCTCTATATTCCTCCATTCTTTCATTTAAAATCTGCTTATGCCAGTCGGGCACATCTTCAAACTGAAAATTGCCTTTATCTATTTCAAGCAGGTTAGCTACTTCAAGCAACAAATTCAATTTATCGTCAGCTACATCAATAGTTACCTTAGGCATAGCATTATAATTTATTAGTCTAAAATTAGGAAGAATAATTTGACTGTTCCGTACTTCTATGTGTTACCCCTGCTGTTCCAGTTGTTCCGCCACCAGGTTGCCCCGCCAGTTGTTCCGGGTGTTCCGCTGCTAGGTTGTGCAAGGTTAAACGATATGGCACATATTGAAAATCGTGCATAACTGCAAGAGAAAACAAATTGAATCTCAAACACTTCTATTGCAGTTATACATAGTCTTAGCGCAGCGTGACCTTGTACTAAAGGATAAAGTTGTTCTTTGAACAACTGGCTCCACAATATTCAAGGAAAATTTGAGAATAATTAGAATGAAACAATCTTCACCTACTTTTTCCTAAGAGATTTTTTAGGCTTCTTTGATTTTTGCTCAAACATTATCAAATTATTAGGCACTACTTCAATTCCTTCCTCCTTGAGAATGGTTTCAATTATATCTTCGTTGTAGTCATATATCCGAGAGATATCTTCAATAGAAACACAAACTGCTAAATAAGCACGAATAATTTTTTGTCGTTTTACCAGTGGGACTATTTTATTTCTATTCTTTGGTTCAACTACTTCGTAAATCCTGTTGTTCCGGGTGTTCCGCCGCAGGGTTGTGCAAGGTCTTAGCGCAGCGTGACCTTGTACTTAAGGATAAAAGTTGTTCTCTGAACAACCCGCTTTGCAAAAGCGGAGATAAGCCGGGAAATGTTCAACTGTATGTCGTCTGCACACTGTCCAGTAATGCCACCTTCACCCTCCCCACCTGCTTACCAAAAACATAATCTGCGGCACTGCTATAAACATAGTCTTCAGCCTTATTTACCAGCCCAGCACGAACCGGGTTATTATGAGTGTAGTTCAGCTTTTGCCACATGAAAGGTAGTTGATAACAGATCTCCGGATGATTATCAGGCTTCCAAAATTGGTAGCTTACTTTACCAGCAGCATCTGTTTCTTTAAACAGCCAAAGCATCCAGCTTCTCCTGCTCTCCTGCTTATTTTCTTCTATCGTTCTAATGATTGTTTGCGAAGTGAACTTTTTAAAATCCCGCAGTGCATCCGACAGGTCTTCTTTATTTGCCTGCACAAGCAAATGAACGTGATTGCTCATGATAACATAGCCCTAAATAATTAATCCCTTCTTTTCCACGCAGTGATTCAAGCTTTCAATAATAATATCACAGTAAGTTTTCCTGGTTAAGACATCTACCCACTTGTTTACTGTAATTGTAAGGAAGTAAACAGCACCACCGTCAGAAATTTTGTAAGCATAGCCCATGCAGTTTTCCTTTAATGATAAGATAGTACGAAGCTTTGGCATTTGCAACCCCGGTCGATGCCTTCTATCGAAGGCAGGAGGTTGGAAACCTCCATCTATCCCTAAGTTCAAGGTGACGCTTCGCTAAACACCTTGAACAACCCCGGCAAAATGATTTCCTGGTGAAGACGTCTACCCATTTGTTTACTGTATTTGTAAGGAAGTAAACAGCACCACCGTCAGCTATTTTATATGCGTAGCCCATACTGAAAAACTTTGTGGTAAGATAGCGGTAGCGTCCAGCATCTGCAACTATGGTCGTTGCCTTTTTCAAAGGCACGAGGTCGGAGACCTGTTATTATCCCTAAGTTCAAGGTGACGCTGCGCTTAACACCTTGAACAACCCCGGTTTTCCAGGTGAATATGTCCACCCGTTTATTAACTGTACAGGTGATAAAGGAAACAGCACCACCGTCAGCTATCTTGTATGCGTAGCCCATACTGAAAAACTTTGTGGTAAGATAGCAGTAGCATCCAGCATCTTCAACTATGGTCGTTGCCTTTTTCAAAGGCATCAGGTCGGAGACCTGTTATTATCCCTAAGTTCAAGGTGACGCTCCGCTTAACACCTTGAACAACCCCGTGAACAACTGGCATTTGCCGATCTACAAAAACACATGGTAAGTTCACTAACCATCGAAGGTATAGAAGCCGTGGCTGTGGCTACTGCAGAGGAAGCAAAAAAATACTATTGCAATTATACTTTAAGCACTAATTATTTTAAAATAAAACAAGGAAATAAAATTGGCGGGGTACTAAAAGCAATTAAAAATGCAGACCCAAATGCGGCAAGCTCTTTTTCTATTGAGTCCTCCTTTATTCTAATAAACTTATCTGACGGCACTACAAAAACAAAGCAAAAAGTAGCAGGAAAATTTGAACGAACACCTGACCAGGCCGCAACATCGGCAGCAGGCGAAGGTTGCCAAAAAATTTTAGACCTATTGAGTCAATAGCATGACAAAAATGTAAGGCGAATAATTTTTGAAAACTAATTTTGAAATTTTATTTATAAACAACTCAAATGAAAATACTTATTATTTCACTCTCCTTGATTCTGACAAGCATTTGCAGGGCTTTTGCACAAGATGTAGAAGGGTGCAAAGACCATCCTATGTTTAATCGGATGCCCGGTTATACCATTTCAGAATGTAGCCAAAATTTCGGGCTTGCAGAACTTGCTATGGCAGATTTTAATAATAAATCTATTGAGGGCTATAAAACAGTGAATACATATTTGTTTGATACTGAAAAAGGAAAGAACCCATATTCCTTTTTCCAGGTTGTGAAAAATTATGAAAATGCACTTAGTAAATAAGGCGTAAAACGGATTTGTTTGGCTTCACAATATGCTACATTGTTTTTCAAGTCGGGCACAAAAACTATCTGGCTCGGTATTGAAGCAGCTTCAGATGTGGCAGAAACGTATACGCTTACCATTCTGGAAATTGAAGCAATGCAGCAGGATATACAGGCTTCAGGCATCCTGGATGAATTAAATACAAAAGGACATATTGCATTGTACATCAATTTCGAAACCGGCAAATCGGATATTAAATCAGAATCGCAAAAAATAATTGACCAGGTAGCAGAAATGCTTGTTCAAAATCCAATTTTAAAAATAAGCATAGAAGGACATACTGATAATGTAGGAACACCTGCATCCAATCAAACCTTGTCGTTAAACAGGGCTAAAGCGGTTGTGGCTGCTTTGGTTGCCAAGGGTATTGAAAAAACACGATTGTCAGCAAAAGGGTTGGGACAAACCAAACCCATTGCGGATAATATTACAAGCGATGGAAAAGCACTGAACCGGAGGGTTGAAATTGTGAAACAATAGGGTGATTCGTTATTGATGATATTTTATAATTCACCTTATTGCCAATTATCGGTCTTGTGCATTGCTTGCTAATACCCTAAATAGTGCGAAGAGTTTCGATCTGAAATAAACCGCACATAAAAAGAAAAATATGAAAAGTTTTATAGCCATCATTCTTGTATCTCTTGCATCACTGGTAGTTGTTGCACAGGAACCATCCTACCTGCCGCCTACGGCAGTTAATATCATACGCACTTTCGGTGGTCCACCTAACAGTATGTTTAGTTTATTTGAGCAGCGAGGCTGGGTTCCTTACAAAGGGGTGGGTTGCGATGATGCAAGTACAGCTTTTGAAGAAGGTGCTGATGGAAAAAGGTATGGCAATAATGAATACGTGGAAGTGTATGTGTTGATACAACATTACAAGCCAGATGGCAAGTTTACCTTTGACTTGATCATGCAAAACGCTTTGCCACAGGGAGAGCTGAAAGAATATAAAGAGTCTGCTAAAGGCAACATCCCTGATGGGGTCATCAGGACTGTAACTGAGAAAGATGTAAATAATGGGAAAATGATAATAAAAGTTGACAGGTCGGGATGTATAATGAGCCAGCACTCAGAAACTACTACAATATATTTTAAGTCGTATGCTATTATAGGCGCTACGTTGGTTGGTATTAGAGCATTCTATTACAGTACAGATGCTACGTTCGCAGAAAAATTACATAATGAAGTTGTTGGTCAAATTAAAAAGATCGGGTTTAAGTAAAATGGATGATGTTGCCTTCAATCTGTTTGAGCTTAATGTCCATAATTTTACTTTTGGTGCAAACCTATTTCAGGACAAGACAACTCACAATGCCGACTTATAAAGATCCCGCTTCGACAAAGAAAAGGACCAAGGCATTAACGCAGGATCTTATCCTAACCTGCAAACTCTTTTGCTAGTACCAAAGATCACCATCCAGATTTTCACCACTCGCTGCTGTTGCCTGCCTGATAAAGATCTTACATTTCCATTATCGTGAGCATAGGCTAATAGCCAATTTACTCGCACCTTACTTTAAATTAATTACATCCATATGCACTCCGCTATTTCAAATGAATTGCCCTGTTGTTCTAGGTGTTCCGCCGTAGGGTTGTTCAAGGCCTGTTTGTCCCCCCTGTTGTTCTGGGTGTTCTGATCGGAGATTGTGCAAGGTGTTAAGCCCCTGTTGTTCGAGGTGTTCCATTACTGGGTTGTGCAAGGTCTTCCGAAGGGCGACCTTGTACTTAAGGATAGATGTTGTTCTCCGAACAACCGGCTCTGATAAGAGCAGAGGAAAGCCGAAATTAGTTCAACTATAAGTCGTCTGCACACTGTCCAGCAAAGCCACTTTTACCCTTCCCACCTGCTTACCAAAAACATAATCTGCTGCACTACTATGTGCATAATCTTCAGCTTTATATACCAGACCAGCACGAACCGGGTTGTTATGAATGTATTCCAACTTCTGCCACATGAAAGGGAGTTGATAACAGATCTCTGGATGATTATCAGGCTTCCAAAATTGGTAGCTTATTTTACCGGGAGCATCTGTTTCTTTAAACAGCCGCAACATCCAACTTCTTCTACTCTCCTGTTTATTTTCTTCTATGGCTCTAAAAATCGTTTGCGATGTGAATTTCTTAAAATCGCGCAGTATATCCGACAGGTCTTCTTTCTTTGCCTGTACATGCATATGAAGGTGATTGCTCATGATGACATAGCCATAAATAATTAATACCTTATTATCCACGCAGTGATTTAAGCTTTCAATAATGATATCGCAAAATGATTTCCTGGTGAAGACGTCTACCCATTTGTTTACTGTATTTGTAAGGAAGTAAACAGCACCACCGTCAGAAATTTTGTAAGCATAGCCCATACTGAAAAACTTTGTGGTAAGATAGCGGTAGAATCCAGCATCTGCAACTATGGTCGTTGCCTTTTTCAAAGGCATCAGGTCGGAGACCTGTTGTTATCCCTAAGTTCAAGGTGACGCTGCGCTAAACACTTTGAACAACCCCGTAATTGGATTACAGTCACAATACAAAGAGCGAAGAATCATTTTTCGTAAATTGAGTAAAAATAATATTATGCCTGAACTGAAGGAAAATGTACTTAAGCTCTCAAAACCTGAACAGTATGAAATTTACCAGGCAATCGAAGCGAATCTGTTTGGACAGGTTGATGAAGCTGAATTGACCGACGAACAAATGCTGTTTATTGAACAGCGGCTTTCTATTATAGATAGCGGAAAGGCTGTTTTTATACATCCAGATCAACTAAAGTCTGAACTTGACAATTTGCTGAAATGACTTATAGCCTTCAGATTTTATCGGAGGCAGCTGATGACATCAAAGAAATTGCACTTTGGTATAAGGGCATATCACCAGAACTCGGCAGTCGTTTTGTAGCGGAGCTTTATATCGGCTTTAATAGAATGGTAGCGAACCCAAATGCATGGTTTAATATTACAAGTCGGGTGAAACGATATGCGCTTTCTCGTTTTCCTTACTTTATAATTTTTAAGGTACAAGACGATTTAATCATCGTTTATGCGGTTATTCATGCAAGACGAAATCCGAAGCGGTGGAAGAAGCGAATTAAAAGATAATACGCAATTAACTCCCCAGTTGTTCCGGGTGTTCCGCTGCTAGGTTGTGCAAGGTCTTCCGATAGGTGACCTTGTACTTAAGGATAATTGTTGTTCTCCGAATAACCCGCTCCTGCAGCACGGGACAAGTTGTGCAATACTTGACCCGTTCAACGGGAAGCTGAGGAAAAGCAGGTACTATTTCAACTGTAATTCGTCTGCACATTTTCCAACAAAGCAGCCTTCACTTTTGCAACCTGCGCAGGCGGCGCGAAACAAACGCAACCATCATTACTACTGTTTACCTTAGTTATATGTTTCATCAAACTGCAAAGCGATTTACCTGGTCACTTCTTTTTTTCCTTGTTTGTTGTACTACCCCGCGCAGCAAACGACTGATTCATTTTGCAAACAAATCAACAGAAACAGGTTCAGCTTTTTATACCCGTGTTGCTGGTGCAGGTTGGCGCGAAAGAGATTCAGTTGCCACCCAATCTATTTTAAGTGGTAATATTCCGTCATTTCTTGCACGGTTTATAAGGGTTGATGTGTCCATGGAAACTGAAGACGGGAAAAACATAAAAGCATGTTACTACGTGATGCCCGACTACCTGTCTATAGGTACGGAGGACGACTGGTGGAGAATACCGCTGACACCGATGGCCGCACAGAAAATTGCGGACAGCCTGCATTGTTTTTTGCCAACCAGCAAAATAGTGGACGATGTATACAGGCAGGCTTCCGTTAAGTTAACACCAGTGCCGATGTATGCTTTTAGAGACAGTACCCCTACTATGTGGCAACATCATTTAATAATTGAGGGGCAGCGCAAAGCAAGGAAGGGTTTGATAGCAGGCATAAAAAAAGACGTGGTAATAACGGGCAAACTAACCAGGGACAGCAAGGCAAACAGGGTAGCCATCTATGGCTGGCATAAGCCAGACGGCAAAGCCATTCAACCACTATATACCGGGCATGTAAACTGGTACGTCGATTACAGCCACGGCATACGGCTGGTGTATAGAACCATTTGGGTAAATGGAAAACCGATGGACTACATAAAGTTGTTGAAAGACCCCACACTACACCAGCTTTTATGCAACGAAGCGTGGTGTGATGTGTACCGATATTAAATGTAATTTCTGTTTTCCAAGGTGTTCCAGTGCTGGGTTATGCAAGATGTTCCAGCGGGACATCTGCTGCTGAATTGTTAAACAGTCGCAATTAAAGTGCGGTGATCATTTCTGACGAACAAATGAGGTTTATTGAACAGCGCCTTGCTATTATTGATAGCGGAAAGGCTGTTCATTTACATCCGGATCAGCTAAGGGCTGAACTTGATCATATTTGAATTTACCTGGTCATTCTCTCCGATATTTCCTTTACCCTTATTCTTGTGGTCACCAGCCTTTTCAGAATGCTTAGCCTTGATAGTTAGATTGGACATTTCACGGAGCGGGTAAAAAAGGTAGCTTATTTCGCACTCAAGGATAAATATAATTGTTGTAAGCTCAGCCCGCTTTGCAAAAAATATTTGGCTTTGTTGTACCTATATAGAACAAGGCTTTGTTATACCAGTGTTGTTATGCATATTGAAAAACAACTGTAAGCTTGAGCGCTCTATTCGTGATAATCTCCCTGTGTTTGCTATACCTTGTTTTGGTCGGGAAATTTTGCAATGAGATACATTCCTGACACTTCAACTTTGTAATAAAGGGTGGATCAGTGCAGCAAGGCAAATATGTATAACTTCAACTACAAATTCGCATAGATTGCCTGTTAAAAACCAATCGTTAGGACTGAATGCTTTGCCTAAAAACAGAACAGGATTACACAACCAGGCCAACGCACTATTCACGCTAACAAGTAATCAACATAGCTCAGCAATGAAAAACACAAATGCATTACCGGTTGATACCAGCAACTGGTTGGTTCAAGGTCAGTCAACATTTTATACTGCTTGTATGCAGCTTGTTTTAATTGCAACATTAGTAGCGGGCTGCCACAATACTGTCAATAACTCTTCTACCAAAGTAGCCAATGCCGATTCTATTAACTCTACATTGGTCGCATCTCAATCTTCAGCTCCTTCTACCGAAGCTGAAGAAGCCATGGTGCAAATTCCGGGAGGAACCTTTACGATGGGTGCGGCCAGCCAAAGTAATACCAATGATGCACAACCGCTACATGAAGTAACCGTGGCCCCCTTTGAAATGGATGCTACTGAAGTAACTAATGCGCAGTTTGCAGCTTTTGTAAAAGCTACGGGGTATAAAACACTGGCGGAAAAACCTGTTAACTGGGAAGAGATGAAATTGTTGGTACCTCCGGGGACTCCCAAACCTTCAAATGCTGAACTTCAACCTGGTTCACTGGTATTTATTGCACCCAAAGAACAAGTGCCATTGGACAATGTTGCTTACTGGTGGGTTTGGGTAAATGGAGCGGATTGGAGCCACCCGCAAGGGCCGAATAGTTCTATTGTTGGCAAAGAAAATTACCCTGTAGTGCAGGTAGCATTTGCAGATGCCGAGGCCTATGCAAAATGGGCTGGCAAGCGTTTACCTACCGAGGCCGAATGGGAGTTTGCTGCAAGGGGTGGTATGGCAAAAAAGGAATTTGCGTGGGGCAATGAGCTTACGCCCAACGGTACATACATGGCCAATTTTTTTCAAGGCGATTTCCCTCATGATAATAAGGCTTCGGATGGATTTATTGGGCTGGCGCCTGTAAAATCATATCCGGCTAACGCCTATGGCTTGTACGATATGGTAGGTAATGTTTGGGAACTATGTAGTGATTTTTATGTGGTAGAAGATTTTCAGCATTCTTGCCACAATGTTCCGGAGCACAACCCGCGGGGGCCGGCTGCAACCAAAGACCCACAAGATCCTTATGCCGTAAAACACGTATCCAAAGGAGGATCTTTTTTATGTAGTGAACAATACTGCAGCAATTTTAAACCCAGCGGACGCCAGGGTACATCGTATGATTCAGGGCTCAGCCATACAGGTTTCCGTTGTGTAAGAAGCAAGACAGTAACAAAGCGACAATGAACGTAATCAGCCTTTGAAATATAGTTTGGCAGCCCATCTTTTAGCCTAGTTCACAAAGGATTTTATTCCGACACATAAGTGAAGTAAGATAGCCTCGCTTACGTACAAGCAGCGGTCTCATTAGATTTGGTTCTCTACTATATTGTTACTACAAATTGCAATTAGGCTAGCGTATATTTATTGCTGTAGAAAATAAGATGAGTAATGCAATAAAGTACAAGTGAGTGACACAACGATGCTGAGTATTGGACGGATGTTGGCTAACAAATATTTCTAAGAAAATCACTTGCGCCTCTCCGGCTCATTAGCATTCTAAAATAGTCTGTATACCGCACAAAATATCCGAAGCCTATCTTTGATGGGACCCAAAATTCAAAGCAGTTAGCGGGAACCTCAATCAAGAACCAATCGCATTCGATTATGAAAGTTTTTCTCCTTTTCTTTATAATGCTTACGATGCATGTATCAAAAGCACAAACCTATTTTGATTTTACTACATCGTTAAACCGTGAGAAGCATGATAGTAATTTAAAAACAATTATCGAGGCCTCCCTGCATCAAACCCTTTCACCCATCACTGAGGGTGAATGGAAAAAAGCCTTTTGGGCGATGGAGCTGACGCTTTATAGATCTTCACAAACTAAAAATAAATTGAAGCATGCCTGGCAAGTAGCACCTCTTCTATCAGAGAATTTTCGAAAGTCTTTACTTGAAGTGAGCTACACGCTTTACCCTTCCTCGTTTACCAGTGAAATAACTAGTTTGCTTATTGCCACGAAGTCTCCCGCAGTGTTTATACGATGTGCTGAATATTTAATGCTAACAAAATCAATTACCAGCAAAAAAATAAATAGCCTTTTGGCAAAGAATTTTAAATCAAATGAATTTACCGGATTTAAAATTTTAAGGCGCCGCCTCGGTAATAGCCAAAAAAATAAAAGGCCTCCGCTAAAAGACCTTTTTAGTAAAACTATTTTGCCAGGGCAAACAATTATTTACAGCCTGCAACGGGAAAATAGGAATTACGCCGGCCTTGTATTAATTCGCAAACCAGATGGAACTTTTGTTAAGAATAGTAATGGAAATTTATTTCACACCACTCAACTGGCAAGGGCTATTACCAACTATCCTTTCTATATAACCAATGGTAACACGCCGCAAGGCCTTTACAAATGGACCGGTTTTGATACTTCATCAAACGCCTATATAGGCCCCACGGCAAACCTGCAAATGGTGATGCCCTTTGAAGTTTCTCCTGCAGTTTTTTTTGGTGTGACAGATGACAGTATCAGCATTTGGACCCAGCAAAGTTATGAGGCATTATTGCCTGCTACATGGAGGAGGGATAAAGGCATGTATGAAAGCTTTTATGCCGGCGTTATGGGTCGTTCGGAGATTATTATGCATGGCACCACCATTAACCCCAACTATTATAAAGGCAAAACTTATTTTCCCCAAACGCCTTCGCTTGGCTGCTTGTGTAGTTTTGAGGCATGGAACAAAAATGGAAAACGGGTGGTAAGCAACCAGCAAAATATTGTGACAGCATTAAATAACATAGGAAGTACCAGTGGCTATGTTATCGTAATTGAACTTGATGACAAAAACAAAGCTGTCACATTGCAGGAAGTAAATAAACTTGCACATTAACCTAGCCACGTGAAGGTATTATACCCATTGATAATACAAGAAAACTAAGCAGACCTTTTGAACCATCTAAGGTTCACAAAAGTCACGTATAAAAAAGTGTTTTCGATATTAATACATGTACCGTTTTTTCACCCTTTTAAACTAAAATACACCTGCTGAAATAAGGCGGAAACACGCTAGAAAAGCGTATCGTCATTTATGACTTTTGAATTATTAAATCATTTAAAAATTAAAAGTTATGAAAACGATTAAGACTATCCCCTTTTTAAAAGCTACGCTGCTTTTACCTCTTGCAATTATCCTTACAATTGGTGCCTGTAAAAAATCTACAGATACTCCAGATTCGCCGGCAGATGATCCTGGAGCTATAAGAGGTGCCGCAGGTAATCCGAGGTTCAACCTTCAGTTCACCAATGGCAGTAGAACAGACCTTGATCTTTACGTACAAACACCCAATGGTTCTATCATCTCCTATTCAAACACTTCCGCTCAAAATGGAAAATTGGATGTTGATTGCTTGTGCGGCGACTGCCCAAATGGCCCAAATGAAAATATTTTTTGGACACCTGGCTCAGCACCAAGAGGAACCTACAAAGTTTGGGTAGAATACTTTGATGACTGTGATGGTGCCGGGACATCATCAAATTTTACACTAAGAGTAATGAACAACAGCAGTATCGTTCAAACCTATTCAGGTACGCTATCTCCAAATAATAGAAAGTCCCAGGTTTACACTTATACTTTCTAAATCAAGATCCTTTAAATTACAAACAACAGCAAATTCGGTAGTAAATGAATTCATCATCGCCATTTGCTGTTGTTTATTTCACCTCATTAATAAAAATAACTGAAATGAAACTTCTAATACTTATACCAATATGCCTCTTCTACTTTGTCACTTTCTCTTCGGCACAAGACATGATATTTAAGGCAGATAAAACCGAAGTAAAAGCCAAAGTAATGGAGATAACAGATGTTTCCATTAAATATAAAAAATGGGAGAACCAAGGTGGTCCAACGTACATCATAAATAAAAATGATGTTTTTATGATCATCTATGCAAACGGCCAACGTGAGACCATACAGGCCACACCCGTTATAGAAAACAAAGAAGCAATCATTACAGCTGCCCACCCTCGTGCAAGTATTCCATCACCAGTAAACCATACGCAAAAAAATGCAAGTGATACCTTAGTTGATTATAAAAACGCAAGAATCAATTATAATCCATCGAGGATCGTGTATTGGTTAGCAGAAGGACCAACAACCATAGGTTCTTCATCTGAATATAGAATTTTAAAAAACATAATGAACCTTGGCATTACATGGGATTTTGCAGCTGAAGACAAGATTACATATAACACTTACGGCATCTACCTGGCACCTTATCTCGCGGTAAACAGATTAACTGGCAACTTCAAAAATCAGGATAAAGGCCTTTTTGCCTTTGGAAGAATAGGCTACTCTGCCACTTCTATAAAGTATAATGGAGAAAACATAAACAATGGCGGTACAGGTGGTGTATCATTTGGATTTGGTGCCGATTATATGTTTACAAAAGGCTTTGGAATAAATGGATCATTTATCAAAAATGGATTAGGTTCCTTTACGCTGCAAACAGGATTAACCCTTAATTTCTAACCAGGTATACCTAAATTTAGGTGTAATTCCAGAACGCATGGAGAAGCCGATTTAAAATATAGATTTCATTGTTTGTTCTACTGTTCAATTTACTATTTCCCGCCGTAGCAAAAGACCAGTAGCGACCCACACTACCGATTGCACCTACTTCCAGCCCCATAATGGTAAACCGTGCGTTTCGCTGTTAATTATTCAATGTTTTCTTGTCTTATAGATTGTTTTGAACCTGCACTGTGACATTCATTAGTTTCACTATTGAATGTCACAGTGCAGGGAAGTGTTTCTCGTTTGCCTTTTGTGTCTGCGGTTTAATGCTTGACAAGACAAACCTAATATAGCTCTCAAGTTTTCCTTGATTAAGAACCTTTTTCAAGTGAATAACCGAAATTACCAATACCCAGCCAAAAGCCACGGTCAAGAAGGAATAAAAATTATGAGCAATTAATAACCCAGCCAGTGTCCATAACGACAGTAGAAGTAGCAGAACATAAATCCCATTTTGTGTTACCGAAGTAGGTACTATCTCACAATGTATAATTGTATTGTCTCCGTTATCCATCTCTTATAACTGCAGATTAGTAAAACCTCTTCCTGCAAATGGATCAAAGAAAGTAGGCCTGATATTAATTTAAAAAAATGTATCGACAGGCCCAATTTTCGGCATCTCACTGATTTCACGGCAAACAATGTCTTTAGGCTTTTCAACCCAGAAAGTAATAGTCTTTTTATATCGGTAAAGAAGTTTCATGTTAAGTAACGCATATCGTCAGATGCTGTATGCAAATAGGAAATTAATCAACCCTCTCTTCCGGGAACAGATGCTAGATAAATAACTAAAAGCCCAAGTTTGGAACCACTGCCAGGCAGAAGTACGTTCGCCGCTGCAAGCAAACTGCAACGGCGAACAATTCAACTGCTAAAGTCCTTATACTTCTCACTCCTTATTTCAATTTCCCACTTCACCTTTTGAATTTTGACTTTTGAATTTTGACTTATAACTTATGACTTATAACTTAAAACTTACTTCTCCGAAGGAACCGCCAGTCCCATATCTCTACCCTTCATTACTGCGGGTACGCCACCTTCTAACCAGCGTGCAGGTTTCTCTCCTTTCAGCATCCAGTCAAAAAACTGTTGTTCGCGCACCGAGATGTCTTTGCGGTTCTTTCGCTCCACCAGGTTATGCGCTTCGTTGTTGTAGTTAAGCAGCCATACAGGCTTATTCAATCGGCGAAGCCCCGTAAACAACTCAATTCCCTGGTACCAGGGCACCGCGTCATCGGCATCGTTGGCCATAATCACCAACGGGGTTTTTACCTTTGGGAGGCGGAAGAGCGGCGAGTTTTCTATATACAAATCCGGGCGCTCCCATAGCGTAGCACCAATGCGGCTTTGGGTTTTTTCGTATTGAAATTGCCTGTTGATGCCCGTGCCCCATCTTATGCCACCGTAGGCGCTTGTCATATTCGCCACTGGTGCGCCGGCCCATGCTGCTGCGTACAAGTTGGTGCGGGTGATGAGGTCAGCAATCTGGTATCCTCCCCAACTCTGACCTTGCAAACCAATTTTCGTACTATCAACAAAACCTTGCTTTACTACTGCCCTGGTACCGCTTAAAATATAGTCGTACGCACTCTTGCCGGGGTAGCCTGTTTTGTACCAGATATCCGGAACAAACACTACATAGCCGCGGCTAACAAAGAATGGAATATTTAGTCGGCTGGGCGTAGGCGAAGGAGCAAGGTAATTATTGAGCGTATGGTTGTTGCGTTCGTAGAAATACACCAGCATCGGGTACTTCTTTTTTGGGTCGAAGTTTTCTGGTTTGTACAAAATACCTTCTGTTAGCTTACCGGTATACGCTTTCCATTTAAACAACTCCGCAGTTCCCCATATATAATTTTGCTGCTGCGGATTTAGGTTGGTAAGTTTTACAAGGTCATTAGCGGTAGCGCTTGCATTACCCACACCATTTGGGCTGGCGTAAAGATCTGACTGCTGGTAGGTTTCCTGCACAAACACAAATACATCATTATACTTCGATTTTATAGCATTGCGCACATTTCCTTTTGCACGTACTACAAACACCGGTGGTGTATTGATGGTTAAAGGAAGCTTTGCAATCGCGCTGTCTTTGGTTACTTCGTTAAAGGTTCTCAGGTAAAGGGTTTGGTTGTCTTTTATAAACCGCTCTTCCCTGTCCGTATTTAAAAAACGGTAGTTGACTTTTTGTTTCCGTCCCGCTCCCATGGTAAGGTTTATCGGCAAAGTCTTGTTCTCAGGATCTATCTTCCAAATGTCGTAGCGGTCGTACACTAACACTGCTTTATCATTCTGCATCCACTGAACTACTCCATAAGCATTGGGGTCATCCGGCACATCATTTTCTTCATCATACAAGGGGTAAGGAATTTTGGAAGATACTACGGTTGTGGTTTTGGATGCAGGATTGAACACAGAATAATGTTTGCCCCGCTCATCATACATCAATAAATATTTCCCTTCGTAAGAAGGATAAATGCCGCCTTTTAAGTTGCTCTTTATTTCAGTGGCAATGCCATTTGATGGATTAATATGATACACTTTCTTCATGGTATATCCCTGCCACTGGCTTGCCTGCCGCATGCCTGAATCGGAGGTTGCATAAAAGTGTTCACCATCACCTTCGTGGGTTATGTACACGGGGTTGGTGGACTGGTTGCCCAATTGAACCACACTTTTATTTTGCCAATCGTATATAGCGGTAAAGCTTCTTTTCTCTTCGTTATCCCTATTCTTTAGTTGTTGAGGTTGCAGGAAGTCATCTTTATAATTCCAAACGTCTACACTTACACGGTCAATTTCTGGCACAATAGTGTCCTTAGGAACTAAGATGGGCGCCGTTCCAAACAATAACCTTTTACCGGATTTGCTAAACTGGATGCGGCTGTTTTCACTTACGGCCCAACCCGACTTTATCCCGCTGGTATACCTGTCGGCAATCATTTGGGCGCTATCCATTCCATCTTTATAATACCACAACTTGTAAAACTTTTGCAGTGCTTTGGTAAGACTATCCCGCTCCGCAAAAAAGCCAACCTGCATGCCTTCTTCGTCCATAGCAAATCCTTTTGCATCGTTGAAGCGGTTGAGTATTATCTTGGAATTGCCCGAAGCCAAATCATACATTATTACACTACCCTGCGTACTATCTTTTTTAGATGGGCTTACTTCCAGCACCAACTTCTTGCCCGTTTTATTAAAGAAGAATTCCACCACATTCTTAAAGGTCTTTTCCTGGTTGGTTTGCAGGTTGGTTAAAATAAGATCTGCTCCGTCCTCCTTCTTTTCTCCGGGAACATCTTCATCTGCATAATCAGTGATGGCATCCACTACGTCAGTTTTCTTAGCCTTAGCCGTACTATCCATTGGCTTTTTAACTTCTGCTTTTTCAAACAAAAACGCTGTCCAACCGCCTACATCTTCCGGTACTTTATAGCTTTTTACACGGGCAAACATCTTGTTCTTTCGCTCATCTTCTAACGAAATAATACCCAGGCTATCCTTTGGCAGGTCTTCAGGTTTCTTCTTTTTTATGCGTGCTTCACGGGTATCCTTGTACCACGGCTTTATTTTGTAGATCACATACTTATCATCTTCAGTAATGGTGGCATTGTAACCCCTGCTTACTTGTGCAATCAGTTCACCCGTAGTCTTCTTAATAAATAGCTGCCCATCGCCTTCCTGTGGGTTTACGGTGTACACGACAAACTTTCCGTTGTTACTAATAGAGCGTTCGCCTACCGACTGCCAGCCATCGTACACGGTATGGTCGAGCGGTTTTTTGTTTTGCGAAAAAGCCATAGAAAAAGTGAGCAAAAAAATAATAGTAAACAATACCCTCATGAAAAAATTTTTAGTTTATTAAACATCATAAAACTACTTCAGGAACACCTGCTGGCGCGAAAATTATTATAAAACATTTTGCCACCGCCACAAAGTTGAAATTCTGCATGCAGCGCCTAACTTGCGGCCGCTTTGTAAGATGGTGGAACCCAATTTATAACAGTAACAACAAAGCAGTCATAGCATATGCCTTCAGGACTTTTAGCTTTATTAGATGATATATCGGCCCTGGTAAAAGTAAGTGCCGCCAGTTTAGATGATGTGCCTGCGCAGGTGGCTAAAACTACCGGTAAAGTTTCGGGCATTGTGATTGATGATACGGCAGTTACACCAAAGTATGTAGTGGGCCTCGATCCATCGCGGGAACTCACGATCATTTACAAGATTGCCAAAAAATCGTTGATCAATAAATTACTGATCTTAAGCCCGGCAGCATTGGTGTTGGGTTACTTTGCCCCGTGGGCTATTACGCCTATTTTAATGTTTGGTGGTGCTTACCTCTGTTTCGAGGGGTACGAAAAAGTGCATGCAATGTTTAGTAAGCACCAGGAAGTGGACATCAACACCGATAAACTACCGGTAATTACACCCGAAGAATTGGAAGCAGAACGCGTTGCCAGTGCTGTTCGTACCGACATTATTTTATCAGCGGAAATTATGGCTATAGCATACAGCCAGGTAGTAGGCCAGCCGATTGTAAATCAAATTGTGGTCATGCTGGCCGTGGCTATTTTCATCACTGTAGCGGTGTACGGCTTTGTAGGTTTAATAGTAAAAGCGGATGATATAGGCGTGCACTTGGCGAAAGATAAATTCCACCCGGCGACGCAAAAATTTGGGAGAGGCATTGTAAAGTTTATGCCGAAATTTTTAGGCCTCCTTGGCTATGTAGGTACGGTGGCCATGCTTTGGGTTGGTGCCGAAATTATTGCGCACGGCATTCCGTTTACCAGTCATTTGCTCGATGATTTGGAAGATGCACTTGCCAACATTCCTGCCTTAGCATGGTTCGTCAAAGCAATGGCGTGTGCGATCGCCGGACTAGTAATTGGATTTATTGTTGAAAAGCTGGTGATGCTGGCGAAGAAGGTTTTGCCCAAGAAGAAGTAAGGCTGGCACCCCTGGCTGTTTTGATAGCACCCTGGTATTTCAACTGTATGATGTTAATGGAAGTAGTGGCAATTCAAAAGCAATATTGTTGGGGATGAATTTTATTTACCCCTAATAACGAATCATATCGAAACGGGAAAATCAGTTGGTCGGTCTCATCGGCCCACGCTATACGTCAGGTAAACCAATCCTGAAGAATAGGTTTTAGTATCAGTGAGCGTGAGTGGAACCCTGTTTTGCAAGTTGCTAAAAAGGGGCTTCCCCGAGCCAAGAATAATGGGATGAACCGCCAGGCCAATTTCATCTATTAAGCCCAGGTTTAACAGCGATGCCGTTAACATTGCGCCACCAAACAACCAGATGTCTTTGCCAGTTTCGTTCTTTATTCGTCTCACTTCCGCTTCTATGTTTTCATTTATGAGGATAGCTCCCGGCTTAACCTCCGTCAGCGTTGTAGAAAAAACATACTGAGTCAATTTGGGAAAATCAGCCATCGCCTCTTCACCCATGCTCAAGGTGAGTTCATAAGATTTTCTACCCAAAAACAAACTATCCACCCGCTTATAAAAATCAGACATACCGTAATCCTGATCGGTAAAGCACCAATCGTATTCGCCGTTAGGTCCTTCAATGTAGCCATCTAAACTGATGGCTAGTCCTAAGATTACTTTTCGCATAAACAGTGTTTTGTAAAATCCAAGGCAGTATCAGTGCAAAGCAAATCATACTTCCCACTTCCTATTTCCTACTTCCCACAACCTACTTCAGTATTCCTTGAAGTGTAGCAATCAACTGCTCGCCCCGTAGGTTGCGGCCAATAATTTTTCCGGAAGGATCGATGAGTAAGTTTGCGGGTATACCTTGTATTTTATACAACTGAGCTACTTCGTTTTGCCAAAATTTTAAATCACTTACCTGTGTCCATGTTAGGTTGTCCACATTAATGGCATCAATCCATTTCTGCCTGGTCTGATCGAGCGATACACCGAGCACGGTAAAGTTCTTATTCTTAAAAGTATTGTAAGCGGCTACCACATTAGGATTCTCCTTCCGGCAAGGCCCGCACCAGCTTGCCCAAAAATCTACCAATACATACTTACCCTTAAACGACGAAAGCGACACTGGAACATTCGATGTGTCGTTTTGCACAAACTCAACTGCCTGTGTACCTTCTAAACCAACCTTGCTCTGCATTACCATAGAAAACACTTGCTTACCGTATGAGCTCTCTTTTACATCTGTACTAAGCAGGTTATATCTTTCTTCCAACACCGACAGGTCGTTGTTTACAGGACTGGTAGCGGCCAGGACATAAGCGCTCACCAAAGAGGCCGGTCTCGCTTTTACATATTCTCCCACCATCTTCAGTACCTGTTCTTTTCCTTTCTCAAATACCGCAATCATTGAATCTCTTTGATACCCCTGAGGGGTTGCATTGATCTTTGCTGCTAATGCGTTCAGCTTGTCTTTTACGGGATTAAACTTCAGGTTGAAAACTTCGTAATCCTTCTGCAATGGGCCACCGGCAATCTTTACCGCTTTCCATGCTTTTACATCACCTGTAAAAGTGTACGCACTATTGCTAAGGAAGAAGTCTTTTACATCAGGATAACCAATAAAACTCAGGATGTACATATCGGGTTGTTCTACCGTTCCAAAAAGAACAAAAGATCCATTTTTACTGTAGGCCGTTGCAAGTATCTTACCTTCTGCCATCGGATGGCTGAGGTAAATCATCGTGCTATCTTTCAAGCCCAGTATCTTACCGTTGATGGTAAACCCTTTGGAAGAAGCAGTCTTATTAGTTTGTGCCATTGCAAATGCAGGAAGCAACAAGAGGAAGAGGAGTTTTTTCATATTTTAATGAGCATGACGCTTTTGTAGAACTTCTATCACGTGCCGCAATTTATAGCCTTTTGCGTTAAGTAAAAGTAAATAGTGGAACAGCAAATCTGCCGATTCTTCCAGGAATAGTTCGTCGTTATTGTCTTTAGATTCAATCACCATTTCCACTGCCTCTTCGCCCACTTTCTGGGCAATCTTATTAATGCCTTTGGCGAAAAGAGAAGAGACATACGACTGGTCGGGAGCTACCTGTTTGCGCAAGTCAATAATGTGCTCCAGGTATTGAAGGAAATCGTCTGAATGGTTTTTTTCGCTGAAACAAGTGTCGGCACCGGTATGGCACACGGGCCCGACAGGATTGGCCTTTATCAAAATGGTATCCTGGTCACAATCCACCAACATTTCTTTCAGCAGTAAAAAATTGCCACTCTCCTCACCTTTTGTCCACAGGCGATTTTTACTGCGGCTGAAGAAAGTAACCTTGCCGGTTTGTTCTGTAGCGGCTATCGAATCCGCGTTCATAAAGCCCAGCATCAGCACCTTCTGCGTGGTAAAATCCTGAACGATGCAGGGAACCAATCCATCCGAATACTTAGCAAAATCTATAGTCAAATCAAAGTTTTTAAAACACCATCAATAGCAACGTACCTGTTGCCGCGTGCAAATATCTTTTAAAAAAGCAAGGAGGAAATAAAAAAGTGATTGCGCATAGCCAATACTTTATTTGCAATACTAACCGTATGTAATACTCTGATAAGACTTATGACTTCTGTTTTTGATTACTCCTAAATTTCATTTCATACAAATCAATCCATTCCTGCGGTGTCATTTTACTAACCAGTTTGCCAATCAGTTCAAATGGAATTTGTTCCGGCTTTTTAAACCGAAGGCAACTTTTGCCCATGTCTAATTTGGTTTTGCCCATTGTTTCAGCATAAGCTTTAGTAAACCAGTCCATCAGGCTTGGGCTAGCATATAAACCCATATGGTATACTGCTATAAAGTTTTTTTGCGATGCAATTCCTAAGAATGGTAAAGGCAACTTAGGGTCGCAGTGGTAGCCTGCGGGATACAACGAATGTGGTACTGCATATCCCAGCATGCCATAACCCATTTGTTCTTCAAAACCTTTCGGCAGGTTTTTCTTGATCACTTTCCTGAGATCGGCCATTGGCTTTTTCCTATCATCAGGCAGGCTATCCATATATTCCTGGGGAGAAGTGGCGGTTGAAATCATACAGCTACATATTTAAAGGTGAAAGGTAAAAAACCAAGTGATGTTTACAAAACATCCTGCGCATGGTTTTTTAAGATACAAGTCTGCAGTAGGCGTGCTATGCGAAGTGCCAACGTTTTATACTGCATATTTGCATTCCATAAATGTCAAACTCATGAAGATTACTTCTTTCCTTTTTGCCTTTACCATTATCTCCCTCGCTGCCGCTGCACAAGGCCGTATGACGCCCGAGCTACTGTGGCAATTGGGTCGTGTATCGGCGGTTGGTATTACCAAAGATCAAAGTGGTGTGGTATATAAAGTTTCTACACCCAACATGGAAGAGAATAAGAGTTTTTCTAAAACCTATGTAGTACCATTACAGGGAGGCACCCCTAATTTAAACAGCACTTCCGATTCGCTCATCAGGAACACCCGCATTTCGCCTGACGGAAAATTTATGCTTGCGGCCAAAGAAGTAAAGATGCGCGATGTGTTTGGCAAAGACTTTTACAAAGATCTTACTAAGTCAACTGTACAGATTTATGATCAGCTCAACTATCGCCACTGGGATGAGTGGGAAGATGGCTCATTCAGCCACATCTTTTTACACCCTATGGTAAATGGAAAAGCAGGCGAAGGAAAAGACATCATGAGTGGGCAACCTTACGACAGCCCGCAGAAACCTTTTGGCGATGATGAAGATTTCATTTTCAGTCCCGACAGCAAATCGGTGTTGTATGTTACCAAACCTAAAGTGGGTACAGCCTATGCCATCAGCACGAATACCGACATCTTTCAATACGATATTGCAACCGGTAAAGTAATTAACCTTACTGAAGGAATGATGGGCTACGATGTGGCACCTGCTTTTTCTGGCAAAGGTGTATTGGCGTGGCTAAGCATGAAGCGTGATGGCTACGAAGCAGACAAGAACGATATTATTGTAAGGATGGGCAACAACCGCATGAACCTTACAGAAAAGTGGGACGGCACAGTGTTACACTTTCACTGGAGCAACGACGGAAGCCGCATCTTTTTTACAGCACCGGTTGATGGCACTATTCAATTGTTTGAAGTAAATATTCCTAATGGTAATAGCGCAAATACTGTAAAGCAAATTAGCAAAGGCCAGTTTGATGTAACCGGGATAGTAGGGCAAGTGGGAAACAGTTTGATAATTACCCGCACAGACATGAACCACGCAGCAGAACTGTACACAGCCGATATTGCTACCGGCAGCATGAAACAGCTTACGAATGTAAACAAGGATATCTACAACACCATTGCAACGGGATCAGTTGAAAAGAGAATGGTGAAAACGACTGATGGAAAACAAATGCTGGTGTGGGTTGCGTTCCCCCCCAACTTTGATAAAACCAAAAAATACCCTACGCTATTGTACTGCCAGGGTGGGCCGCAGTCGGCACTTACACAGTATTATTCCTTCCGTTGGAACTTTCAGTTGATGGCTGCCAACGGCTACATTGTGGTGGCGCCAAACAGGCGGGGCATGCCGGGCCACGGAATAAAATGGAATGAAGACATTAGCAAAGACTGGGGCGGTCAGGTAATAAATGATTACCTAAGTGCGATAGACGATGTAAGCAAAGAAGCCTACGTTGACAAAGCAAGATTAGGCGCTGTGGGTGCAAGCTATGGCGGGTATTCAGTGTTTTACCTTGCGGGAATGCACAACAATAAGTTTAAGACTTTTATTTCACACGATGGCGTGTTTGATTTGCGCAGTATGACCGGTACCACTGAGGAAATCTTTTTTACCAACTTTGACTTTGGCGGTAATTATTGGGATAAGAAAAATGCAGTGGCACAAAAAACCTTTAGCAAATTTAACCCGATAGAAATGGTGGCCAATTGGAATACACCGATCTTGATTATACAAGGTGGGAAGGATTTTCGTGTATCGACTGAGCAGGGCCAACAAGCGTTCCAGGCAGCACAACTAAAAGGAATCAAGAGTAAATTCTTATACTTTCCTGATGAAAACCATTGGGTGCTGAAACCACAGAATGCACTGGTATGGCAACGAGAGTTTTACAAATGGCTGAAGGAAACTTTATAGATTTTGCCGAATGTAAGGGTAGCCGATGTGCTACCCTTTTTTAATTCGCTATTTCATGCATAAATGAGACACCAATAGTATTCCTTTAATCAATTGCATGATCTGATCCATATGTTCGCAGAGCGTATAAACAAAACATTCCGATCTTCTAATTTACATTCACCAAAACTTTCCCAATGACTGACATGCACCTTCACCACGAAGATCATTTACAGAGCTCCGATTTTTTGCGCGACATTGTAATTGGCATGAGCGATGGCCTTACCGTGCCGTTTGCGCTGGCTGCCGGACTGAGTGGCGCAATAGATACCACGGAAGTAATTGTAATTGCAGGTATAGCTGAAATAGCTGCAGGGTCAATCGCTATGGGCCTTGGTGGTTATTTAGCTGGCAAAACAGAACAAGATCATTACCGTAGCGAACTGAAGAAAGAGTATTGGGAAATTGAAAATAAAAGAGAGGTAGAAGTAGAAGAAGTAAGAAAAGTATTTAAAGAGTGGGGATTGAGCCCTGCGGTGCAGGAGCAGGCCACGCAGGAAATCATAAAGGATAAAGATAAGTGGGTGGATTTTATGATGAAGCATGAATTGCACCTGGATGAGCCGGACCCAAAAAGAGCGGGTAAAAGTGCTTTCAATATCGGTATGTCTTATGTTGTAGGCGGGCTGGTGCCGTTATTTCCTTACTTTTTTATAGACGATACCATCACTGCATTAAAATATTCTGCGGTCATCACCCTTTTCTGCCTTTTTATCTTTGGTTATTTTAAAAGTAAAATGACAGGGGTTCCGGCCATTCCAGGTGCCCTAAAAGTGTTGATGATTGGAGCGGCGGCGGCAGCTACAGCGTTTGGTGTAGCTAAATTGATACAGGGATAAGTAGTGACAAGAATGCGCCGATGATTTGTCAAGCACTACGCCTTTTAACTTAATGCTGCGAAAGCAGGAAGGCCTCCAACTGCTCTATAGCGGCAGTTACAGGCTGTTCTCCACCAACATCTACGGGTGTCCAGTCATTATGTTCGCGGCGTACACTGAAAGCACGCTTACCGGATGGTGATCCTTGCGGTTCAAAAGTATATACCTCGTCATGGAAAACTACACGGTAAAGAAGCGCTCTTCCCCCAACTTGCAGTTCACCCGCGATACCTAAAGACCTCAGGTCGTCTCCATTAACTAGTCTTTCATACGAGTTCATTCTACAAATTTCAACACAAAATTTTATCGGGCCATGTACGATTGCAGATATCACTCCTGCTTCATTCAATGGCACGAAAATTTACATCTAGTACAATTATCTCACACATATAAAAACCAAATAAAATGAAACATGTAAGGATCAGGTCCGCCTTTATGGCGGTAATAATGGCCGGAGGGTTATTTGCCACAGGCTGCAAAGGCAAAAACAAAGACACCGAAACAAATATCAACACTACTACCTACGATACCTCAACCGCTGTTCCAGCCGCACCAGTGGAAGTATCTCCGGACGCAGCATTGCAAAATGGTGTTCGCGATGCAACAAAGGATTTCCCTGGCGTAAGTGCCACTGTAACCAATGGAGAAATAACGCTCTCCGGTACCATCGATCGAAGTGGTTTACAAAGGCTTATGCCAACGCTTCAATCCCTTCAACCTAAAAAAATCAATAACAACTTAACCGTTAAATAATGGACCAATCTAACACAGGCTTACAAGCAAAATACCAGGAACTGATTAGTGCCGCTACTACTTCGGGTGTACAAAACCTGCAGGTACGTGAGCAAGGCAACGTGTTGTACATTGACGGGCAAGCACCTTCAGGACAAGCCAAAGACAACTTATGGAGTATTTACAACCGTATAGATCCGGACTTCAGAGCTGGCGATCTTATCATGAACGTAGATGTAGCCGCAGTAGCTACCGGTACACGTGCAAGGGTTGCTACCGAAAGTTCTAACCTGAACATAAGGAAAGGTCCGGGTACTGACCAGCCAATTGTTGGTAAAGCCGCACACAATGCTGAGGTAACACTCATCAACAAAACCAACGACCAATGGTGGTTGGTACGCACCGATAGCGGCGAAGAAGGCTACGCGCATGCGCAGTATTTAAAGGTTGGGTAATAGGTGTGATCATCGCTCCAATATACATTGCAGGCTTTCCTTAAGGAGAGCCTGTTTTTCTTTTGTAAATAAATTATTTAAACGCTTGCTGCATATGAGCATTCTTTCAGGCACATGAAAAACAAATAGGCGAACACTACGCTAAAACTACTTTTCCGAAGTTGCAAAATGGCGAAGTCCATTATACATGTCGTGCATTATCTGCATGTGCGGAGCGGTGAGAACTGCAAGGCCCAGAAATAAATACCCTACTACAGCGTTGCTGCTAATAAACATAAAGCCCGTTAATCCAAACAAACCAATTCCCACGATTGCAAGCAAACTGTAAAACAACATTTGCCGCCCGATAGAAGAAGTTTTGTAGTTATTGCTATTGCGCAAATAAGTAAAAATATTGCGCAGCGATAAAACGGAATGCCACAATACAAAATAGAATGTAAACCCTAAAAGCATGGGTAGGTTAAAAAGAATAACCAAAATACAGGCAAACCTGATTAGAAAAGCACCTTTATCTTCAGATGGAGCATTTCTATTCAATAAAAAATAAAAGAATGTTGCCGTGAAAAAGAGAATGCCGCTAATTGATAGGATTAGATAGCGATTGTCACCGATCGATTGGATCAATTCGGAATTTTGTCTGCCTGCCTCAAACATTTGAAACAAGGGAATTACATCTTCGAAGTGATGGAGCAATATAACAGAGAGAATTAATAAACCATAAGAGAGAACGAACAGCTTTCCGGGAAAAGTATTTGTGTTGAATTGGTACAGGTCGGTTTCTCCAAAATGATACGCTGCAAAAACAATAAACATTATCATTCCAACAACCGGAAAAAACCATAAAATGACAGCAAACAAAAACAACCGACTCAAGTAGATCACGAAAAACCTAAGGTTAGAAAAAGAAGTTTTTTTAAAATCGGCATTGTGTGTAGCAACCAACAAATCGGCAGCACCATGTGGCACGCCCAACAATAATATTCCAAACAAAAAAATGATGAATTGTACAGCAGTACTAACCGGCCATATATATTGCTGGAAGAGCAATAAGGCACAACCTGAAATGAGTAAATAAATTCTAGTCATTGTCAATGTTTGTTTGGAGTGATGATCGCTACCCAGCTAGTAATAATAAGTGGTGAAAAAGGAATGATTATCGCAACCGGACGGCCATAACATGTGTTGGCCACTAAAACGATAAAAACAGAAGCTGCGTATGAAAATTCATAAACAGCCCCTGTTTCTAATCAACAAAGATTATGCGTGTTCAGCTTCTTTATCGGACTGTGCCAACGCATAGATAACTAAACCAAAACCAATTTTATTGATGGCATCACCAATGTTGTACACAACATCCATTGATAAACCTTCAAAAACTCTTACGCCAAACAAGCCTCCAGCGGTACCGGCAATGTATCCAATTGGATAGATAGCCCAACCAACCAGTACAAACCAACCCAGTGATTTTACTGCCTTGTTTACTGATGGACCTGAGTTAACAGCAAGTGTCGCTACTTCGCCAAACCATACCAGGTAGACAATGTAGAAGTAAGCAATACCGCTGATCAAACCCCAAATCCAGCTTTGTGTTTCTTGTCCGTAGATTGCCTCACCGATGTAACCGGTAACAAGCATCACTACAGAAGCAAAAATCAATTTCCATAACAGACCAATTTTACCACCAGCCTTTTTGGTAATCAGGTAAAACTCAACGCACATAAGTGGAACGGTCAAAATCCAGTCTACGTAACGGAAGAACACCGGAGACTCATTAGTGTCCAGGTTGTAGCCTCGCATGTAGTAGTAATGCACGGCAGCAATGAAAGTGATAAGACCCGAAACTAAAACAGAGGTACGCCACTTTTTGGGTACATTATTTAGTTCGAAAAAGAAGAAAACACTGGCGGCCATCATAGCCATAGTGCCAACAAAAAAGGTGAACGCAACATAGTTGTTGTTTGCGATCGGGAGGACATTTAGCAAGTTAAACTGCATAATTGTGTAGGGTTTAATGAATAAAAAAATTAAAGATTAATTCGTTTAAGATTCAGTAATCCCATGTTGAACATTACTTCAGTTTAATTGGTTTAAATAATCAAAAAAATATTTTCTAAAGAACCGATTGTGGAAGAAAAGCCTACTCTTCAACAAGTTATAACGAAACAGATTGAGATCTTGAAGTAGATAGATGAGCTCACTCAAAACTGCGAAAGATTGTTTTGAAAAAATCAACAATGAATGAAGGCATTAAAAACTCAATAGTTTTTTAAACAAAACAGAAACTGTAAAAAGTCATTTGTTTTTCAAATTTGAAATATCCTATTTCAAATTTCCCACTTCCCATTTCCCATCTTGCATTTCCCTTTAGACGTATGACTTATAACTTTCAACTTATAACTTTTGACTTCACGCTCACTCCAACTCCCCTTCCAGCACCTTCCACACATTGGCTGCTACTATTTGGTGTCCTTCTGGTGTAGGGTGAATTCCGTCGGGTAGATTCAATGATCTTATTCCACCTACCCCTTCCAATAAAAATGGAATAAGTTTTAAGCTGTTCTGCTTTGCAAGGTCAGTAAACACATTGCGGAAAGTAGTTGCATAGTCAGCGCCCATATTGGGTGGAACCTGCATACCGGCCAAAACAATTTTTACTTGTGGGTATTGCTTTTTCACCTTGTCAATTATTGATTGCAGATTTTTTTTTGTCTCGCTCACAGGTATACCACGGAGGCCATCATTGGCGCCAAGTTCCAGTACAAATACGTGGAGCGGTTGTTTTAATATCCAATCAATTCTGCTATTGCCGCCAGCGGTTGTTTCACCGCTTACTCCTGCATTCACAACTTTGTATGCTTTGCCTGCCGAGTCAATCTTTTGTTGGATCAATGCCGGAAATGCCTGAGATGGTTCGAGGCCATACCCAGCAGTCAGGCTATTACCAAAAAATAAAATAGTCTTTACCACTTGCTCTTGTTGCGACTGAGCGGCCGCTGCTTTTTCAGTAGCATCTTTGGTGGAGGTTCCATTTTTACAGGCAAAAGAAAGTAGCATCAAAAAAGCAACCGAACAATACTTCATGGATCTTGTCATAGTTAAATGTTTATGTGGCATTGTAAAGATTTAGTACGAATTAAACGACTTTATATAATCACTTAATGCTGTCATCAATAAAGTATTTTTACGGCTATCGCATTAGCACAATATAAAATGAATATCACTTGCAAAACATACTGAAGATCCGAAACGTAAGCAAAACTTATCAAAGCGCAGGCCGCACACTTACGGTGTTGGACAATATTAATTTTTCGATTGCCGCTGGTTCCACTGTTTCCATTATTGGTCCTTCGGGAAGTGGTAAAACAACATTGCTAGGTTTGTGCGCTGGTCTCGACAGGTCAAGTGCAGGCATGGTTGAGTTGCACAACATACAATTGGATACGCTCAGCGAAGATGAACGCGCACAGGTACGCAATCAACACGTGGGGTTCATCTTCCAAAATTTTCAGTTGATGCCTACGCTTACAGCTTTGGAAAATGTGATGGTGCCATTGGAACTACGCGGCGAAAAAAAAGTGAAGCCAATTGCTATGGATTTGCTGGAAAAAGTAGGCTTGGCTGATCGTAGTCACCACTACCCGTCGCAGCTAAGCGGTGGCGAGCAACAGCGAGTATCGTTGGCCCGAGCCTTTTCGAATAAGCCACGTATCCTATTCGCCGATGAGCCAACCGGAAGCCTTGATGCCGAGACAAGTGATAAAATCATCGAGTTAATCTTTGACCTGAACAAGCAATCAGGCACTACGCTCATACTAGTAACGCACGATCCAGACCTTGCTTCCAAAACACAAAGGATCATTCGAATTAAAGGAGGAAGAATTGTGGGTGATGATATGCAAGGATAGATGACTTCTTACAACTATCCATCTTCAAACAGAAACAAAAGCATGAGCAGCAATAGGAGATTAAATATTGGTTGGCTGATAAAAATGGCGTGGCGCGATAGCCGGCGAAACAGGTCGCGGCTGTTACTTTTTATTTCTTCGATTGTTTTAGGCATCGCTGCACTGGTGGCAATTTATTCACTCGCAGATAATGTGCGTAAGGATATTGATGAACAGGCAGCCAGCCTGTTGGGTGCAGACTTACAGGTGTCTGCTGGCAAGCAGGTAAACGATACTATACGTCAAATATTAGATTCTGCCGGTGGCAGAAAAAGCGAAGAAAGAAGTTTTGCTTCGATGGTTTACTTCGTAAAAAGTAAGGGCACAAGGTTGGTGCAGGTGCGTGCTTTGCAAGGCCAGTTTCCTTACTATGGCACCCTGGAAACCAACCCGATCAATGCCGCGCAAACTTTTAGAAACAAGCAAGCTGCGTTAGTTGATAAAACGCTTATGCTGCAATACAATGCAAAGGTGGGCGATAGCATAAAAGTGGGTGAGCTACAATTTGTAATTGAAGGAACGCTGTTAAAAGCGCCGGGGCAGACCGGCCTGTCAACTTCCGTAGCGCCGTCGGTATATATTCCACTACAATACCTACAGCAAACCGGACTATCACAAAAAGGCAGCCGAATAAACTATCGCTATTATTACAAATACGACCAGCCAATTAATATAGAACAGCTGACAAAAAGCATCGAACCGCGGCTGGAGAAAGAGGGTTTTAGAATAGAAACCATACAATCACAAAAAGAACAAACTGGTAAATCATTTAGCGACATCAGTTCCTTTTTATCACTCGTTGGATTCATTGCTTTGTTACTTGGTTGTATCGGAGTAGCCAGTTCTATCCATATTTATGTTCGTGAAAAGATCAGTGCCATTGCCATTTTACGTTGCCTTGGCGTAAAGGCATATGAGGCCTTTCTAATTTACCTCATACAAATTGTGGCTATCGGATTTTTGGGGGCGGTAATTGGCTCTGTGTTAGGCACCATCATCCAGCAATTCCTACCTTTTATTTTAAAAGATTTTGTAACGGTAAACATCACTACGACTATCTCATGGCCTGCCATTGTACAAGGAATTGTGCTGGGTGTATTTATTTCATTGGTGTTTGCACTACTGCCGCTGGTATCGCTGCGCAAAATTTCACCGCTTAATACTTTGCGCGTTTCATACGATGAGCGTGCCGCTAAACGTGACCCGCTGAAATGGCTTGTCTATATTTTAATTGCAGCTTTCATTATAGTATTTACTTACCTGCAACTGCGCGATTGGAAGCAGAGCTTATTCTTCACTGCAGGTATATTAGTGGCATTCTTCATCCTCGTATCTATCGCTACAATGGTGATGTGGCTTGTCCGAAAATTCTTTCCAACAAGTTGGAGTTATTTGTGGCGACAAGGTTTAGCAAACCTCTACCGGCCAAATAACCAGACCATCATTTTAATTGTGTCCATCGGTTTAGGTACTGCTTTTATCTGTATCCTCTTTTCGGTTCAAACCATACTGCTTAACCGGGTTACATTGTCTGCCAGTGGCAATCAGCCCGACATGGTATTGTTTGACATTCAAAGTCAGGAGAAAGAAGCAGTAGCTGCGTTGGCAAGGCAAAATGGATTACCGGTAATAGCGCAAGTGCCCATTGTAAACATGCGCTTGGAAGCACTACATAAAAAAGCTGGCAAACAACCATTGAAGCGTAGCAATGCCACAAGCTATGATGAAGTAAGTAAGGACGACAGTGCCAGGCAGCGTTCACTTTTATCCAGGGAATACCGCGTTACTTACCGCGACACTTTAGCCACTTCTGAATCGATCAGCGATGGTAAGTGGAATGGCACAGTAGCTGCGGATGGCACCATCTACATTTCTGTAGAACAGGGATGGGGTAAACGCCAGGAAATACAGTTGGGTGACACCATGATTTTTAATGTGCAAGGCGCAATGATCCCTACCATTGTAAGTAGCTTCCGCGAAGTTGATTGGAACCGGATACAAACAAACTTCCTGATTGTATTTCCAAAAGGCGTGTTGGAAGATGCACCGCAGTTTCACGTAATGCTTACACGCGTAGGCAGCGATGAAGTGTCTGCAAAATTCCAGCGGGCAATGGTGCAGCAGTTTGCCAATGTATCCATCATTGACCTCGGACTGGTACTGAAAACCCTGGATGAAATTTTACAGAAGATTGCATTTGTGATTCGTTTTATGGCAGCGTTTAGTATCATTACGGGCTTGGTAGTGCTGATCGCATCTGTACTCATCAGCAAGTACCAGCGTATACAGGAAAGCATTTTGTTGCGCACGTTGGGGGCAAGCAGAAAACAGATATTAGCCATCACCGCATTGGAGTATTTTTTCCTTGGCGCATTGGCCTCGTTTACCGGCATCCTTTTATCCCTGGGAGGTACATGGGCATTAGCCAAGTATACTTTTAAGACTGGATTTTACGTAGAGGCAATACCGCTGTTCATTGTCTTCCTCTCCATTTGTCTACTTACGGTAGTAATTGGGTTGATGAACATCCGAAGTGTGCTCAACAAGCCACCATTGGAAGTATTGAGAAGAGAGGCATAGCGAAAGTGCCACGCTATTGTTCGGTGTGTAGGCGTTGTTCTGCCAACTATGATTTCAAATGATTTTCAGTGCAGATTCAATGGCTTTATTTAGCACATCAAATGCTGCATTGGCTGCTTTCTGCGCAATGGCGAGCGATACTATTTTTAAAGACAACAACTCTGATTCAAATATTTTCTTTTCATCGTTTAATCGTTTCAAAAAGAACTCTTGTTCTATCTCATTTTGCAACCGCATGCTTGCGAGCAAGTCAAGTCGATCCTTCCGGGCATGTAAAAAGTTGGTGGCGTTGCCTTTAACTTCTTTCCAATCTTTTTTTACCGTATCCTTAATTACATTAACCATTTGCGGTACGATTTCATTAATATCAAAATTCATAAACCGGGATTTACATTGGTAAAAAAAATATTATTTGGCAAGTTTTAAACCATGCTCTGCTATTAATAGTGGCGTCCAAAAACCTTTGATGGTTTGTTGATACACCAGCACCTCTCCTCTTTTTAGCGTCTTCTTTTCGCGGTGCTCCGTTCTATAGGTTTGAAAAGCATCTTTAAGGTTCTTGATTATTTTCAGCATGTCGGTATTGTTGGTTCGCGCCTCATTTTTTAATTGAATGGAATTGATTTCTGCTTCAATTTCATTATACCGATCTACGTAAAACGTGTATTGATTAGGCGCCGACACATCTAGCATGTCAAGGTATAACCGATCATTTTTTTGAGCAGTAGCTATAATTTGATCTTCAATGGCGGCACTATAATCGGGTACCCATGCCACCTTGCATGCCTGTGTAAAAAATAAAAAGAGGAAAATGGCTAATCGCCCGGTTTTAATAATAGGGTTCATGTAGAATAATTGAACTGTTAAGTTAAAAAGATAATTGGCAAATGGAAATAGTATACATGAATTTGTCACAAAAAAACCCGCCATTGCTGGCGGGTGCTTCATTTTCTTATTGCGAATTAGTATGGAAGAATAACCGTTCTAACTCCTCCATTCATACCAGTACAAACCAGTTTTAAATAGTAGGTACCTGCACCCGGACAGCTAGTTGGATTACCTGCAGAATCTAAACCGAAAGTAACCACACCATTTGCAGCAAGCCGGTTGTGTGTCACCTGCCCACTTACTACTCTAAACGCGCAATCCTGGCGAATAACCATTGGCTGTGAAATAGCAGTAATAAAAGCATTTCCCAGACGATTGGTACCCCACTCAGAGACACCCGTAATACCGCCTTCAGTTTGCAAACCGGTAGTGGTAATGACTAAACCGTTGTTATAAGTGAACACTCTTTTCTTGGCTACGCGCCAGCTACGCTGTGTGTTGTTATCAAAAGTGATGGTAAGACCATTGCTTTCGATGTGATGCGTGATGTTGCCATTGTTTGCTAAATCGCGTAAACGTCCACCGGTAATATTGGTAATGGTCTTTGTTCCATTAATGGTAATGCTTTTGTTATCGCGTACGCGTGTTACTTTCAGATTTTGAATACTTATGGTAAGCACTGCGCCTGCATCTTTCCACTTTACATTTTGCGGCATTGATAATACCACTACACCAACCCTGTTGCGGGTGCCGGCGCAATTCAGTCCATTATAAGTAATGGTGATTTTTTTAGGATTGCTGGTAGAGTCGATAACGGTTGTTGCTCCACAAATAGCGCCAAGTACATTATCAACTCTGCCGTTGAAAGATGAGTAATCTTCAAGCGCCGCGTTGGCATCATTGGCTACATCATCAACGTCGCCTGCTAAACGTGACTGATCGTCGGAGTGTGCGGATAATTCCTCAGCAACCATATCCATGTCGCGGTCTTTTCTACAACTTGAAAGGGTGAGGGTGAATGCTGCTATCATTAGCAACAGGAAGTGAGCTTTTGGTTTCATAATCATTAAATTTTAAAAAGGTGAAAGAGATATCACCTCTAGACTAACGCCTTTCGTAAAAGTTTAAGTATCAACACAATGATTTTTATTAACCCCAGGTTTACTTCAATAGCCTTCACCTATCCTATAGCACCTTAATGTAAGATTGTATTGCAATACGACCATTGGATTCGATCCACTTTATAATAGAAAACAGAGAAGCCTGGAGAGTGAGCTAAAAACCAGAATCGAAAAAGTCAGCACTGATCTGCTGACTTTTTAAATGTTTATTAAGCGGAGGGAGAGGGATTCGAACCCCCGGACCTGTAACAGTCAACAGTTTTCAAGACTGCCGCAATCGACCGCTCTGCCATCCCTCCGGCGCAAATGTACAGGTTGAACCATATTCACCAAAAAAACTTTTATCGTTTTTTGATATGCCTTCTTATAGTCTGTTGAAACCCTTGCCAGCACTGGCTTTTTATCCACTCATTGATTGTTTGATCCTCCAACAACTACCTTTAAGACTGACGTAAATGTTTACATCAAACCTCAATTTCATTTATGGAAATCTACCTAATTGCCGTCGCCATGGCCGTAGCGATTACTGCACTTATCGCCTACCTGTTGCATAAGGCAGTTGTAAGCAAAACAATTGCTACCACTACGGAGAACCTGCGAAATATGGATATGGTGAACCAACAATTAAAAGCTGAAAAGCAAGAGCAAGCTTTGTTGGTTCAAAACCTGTTGGCACGGGCAAGCAAAGCAGAAAGTCAAAATGATTTACTGAGGCAACAGTATGATGCATTTCAACAATTGCAGGAACAACATCAAAACGCATTAACCAATATAGCGAACCTGACTGCCCAACTGAAATACAATCGCGAGAAGTTGGACAACCAACAAAACGATCTGCTGCGGATGCGCGAACAACTGAAGCATGAGTTTAATGAGCTGTCGCAGAAAATATTGGAGGAACAATCAAAGCGCTTTACCCAATCCAATGAGGAGAAGATCAAACTCATTCTGGATCCTTTAAAAGCTAATCTTGTTGAGTTTAGGCAAAAGGTGGAAGAGACCTATGACAAAGAATCAAAGGAAAGATTTTCGCTCGGCAAAGAAGTTCACAGATTGATAGAGATGAGCCAGGTAGTTAGCCAGGAAGCTAACAATCTGACTACCGCATTGAAGGGAAATAATAAACTGCAGGGAAATTGGGGTGAGATGATTTTAGAAAGCCTCCTGGAGCACAGTGGTTTGACTAAAGGCCGGGAATACCTGGTGCAGGAGTTTATAAAAGATGTAGCGGGTAATGTGATTAAAGATGAAAACGGCAAAGGCTTACAGCCTGATGTCACCATCTATTACCCAGACCAGCGAAGAGTGATTATTGATTCTAAAGTGTCACTTATTGCATGGGAGCAATGCATTGGCTGCGATGAAAAAGAACAACAACAATCGCTTTTAAGAGAGCACATCCGTTCGATCCGTTTGCATATTGAGCAGCTCAGTAAAAAGAATTATCCCAAGTATGCATTGGCGCTTGACTATGTGCTCATGTTCATCCCTATCGAACCCGCTTTTTTGGAAGCAGTAAAGGGAGATGTGCAACTCTGGAAATATGCGTACGACAAAAAAATACTACTCGTTAGTCCAACGAACCTGTTTAGCGTGTTGAAAATAATTGCTGACTTATGGAAAGTGGAACAGCAAAATAAACATGCAATTGAGATTGCGGAAAAGGCAGGCGCGCTGTATGAAAAGTTTTATGGATTTATCGATAACATGGAAATGATTGGCAAGAAATTAGCCGACGCAAACCTTTGTTATACTGATGCCTTCAAGCAATTATCAACCGGCCGCGGAAGTATCGTAACTAAAATAGAGGAGTTAAAGAAAATGGGTGCTAAAACAAACAAACAGCTACCCGATAAGTTCCTGGTAGCTGAGTAGATTTTCACTTTGAAATGTGGTATAAATCTTCAAGCTGGTTAGCTGATATTTTCAAGGAACTCTTTGCTTAATGGCTTCGATATAAAATTATCGACCGCGGTAAAAGACTTGGCTCTTTTATAATCTTCAGGGTCTACCGTAGAAGACAATATAAAGATGCGCGGCATAGGAGAGATTTTATCTTTGATTGCTTCAAACTCTTCCAAAAAATCCCAGCCATTCATCACCGGCATGTTGATGTCAAGAAAAATTATCTCGGGAAATTTGCCGCCCTCCGCTACCAGTTTATGAATGTGATCCATGGCTGTTTTTCCATTCTCGCAAGACACTACTTTCTCGGCAAAATCACTCAACTTAATAATCCGGTCGCACACCATGATGGTTATAGGATCATCTTCAACTAATAGAACATTTAAAAATCTCGACATAGTGTAATTACGTTTTAAAATAAACTTTAAACGTGGTGCCAACATTTGGTTCGCTCTCCACTTCTATCTTCCCTCCCATCGCCAACACCTGCGAACGCGTCATGTACAAGCCAAGACCTTTTCCTTCTTTGTTGTCGTGAAAGCGTTGGTATAAACCGAACAAGCGATCGCCATATCTTTTCAAATCCATTCCGAGCCCGTTGTCTTTAAAATCTACTTGCACCCAACCCGGCAATTTGTGCGAACGGATGTTTATGGATGGAATTCTATTGGGCGAACTGTATCGGATTGCATTTGAAATCATGTTTAGAAAAATGCTTTCAATATGAATTCTATTGTACAGCACTTCATCTACCGCAGAAAAATCAGAGGTAATGGTACCACCCTTTTCTGCGAGAAGATTTTCAATGTTCTTATTTACTTCAGTAAAAACGGTAGACAAACTAACCTGCTCACGTTCTATATGGTTGTTAGATTTTATCACCAATACATTCACCAAATCTGTGAGTGTTTGGTTCAATTGGTTGGTTGCTTCTGCAAATTTATCAATCAGCACCAGGTTAAAATCATCACCCGGATTTTGCTTGTCGTAGAGGCTCAGCAAACTCATAAGGTTGGCTACTGGAGCCCTTAAGTTATGCGAGGTGATGAAAGAAAACTGTTGGAGATCCTGGTTGTTTTTCATCAACTCTTCGGTCAATGCCTTTTGCTCTATTTCTATCTTTTTCTTTTCGGTTATATCGCGGATGATGGTTGAAAAGTAACGCTTTCCTTCACCGTCATTCATAATCATAGACGTTATTTCTACCGGAACATAATATCCTTCTTTATGCCGTATAAACAGTTCGCCCATGTAGGAACCGTTCTTTTGACGCTGCTCCATCATGTCAATTACCAGGTCAGATTCCAACTCAAGTAAATCGGAACGATGCAGCTTCATCAGCTCTTCAGGCTGGTAGCCAAGCATTCTGCAAACCGAAGGATTTCCGGAAATAATGTCTCCGTTCATGTGCGAAAGGATAACACCATCAATACTATTTTCAAACAGTGACCTGAACTTTGACTCCAACGTTTGAATAGCAAGAATGGCCATCTTACTGGCTGTAATGTCTTGTATGGTTACCCTGAATTCAAGCGTCTTGTTTTCATTATCCCTTACTAAACCACCAATAGCTAGTACAACTTTATCGGTTTTTGATTTTTCATGCACTCTAAATTCCATGTTCAGATCCACCCCACTATTTAGGGTAGCTTCCAATTGAGTGCGAACCATATCTTTATCGTCCTGGTGCACGATGTTGTATATGAATGAAAAGTCTGACCAGTCATACGTCTTTTCTTCCAGCCCTAAAATGGCATAAAACTGGGGTGAGCAGAAGAATGATTTGTTGTGGTAGTTGAATTCAAAATAACCCAAGCGCGCTATTTGCTGCGCGGTTTCCAACCTGGAACTATTCGCCGCTAACTCCTCTGTAAGTTTCTTTCGATCGGTAATGTTGGTGGAAGTAATGAAGACTCCGTTTATATCGTTGGTCCCATCAAACAATGGCCGGTAGGTGTGATTGAAAACGAACTTTTCATTTTTACCGCCGATGAAAATGGTTTCTTTCTCTACTTCCTTACCCGTAAACACTACTTCGAAAATTTTGATGTAATCATCCACTTCTTCTTTATCGATCAGGTCTAAAACGGACATGCCTGATTGAAGCTCCTGGTTAAAAAAGAAAGGAGAATGAACCTGTGCTGCTTTATTGTAGGTAAGAATGCGAAGCCTGCTATTTAAAATGATGAACGATTCCTCTGTATTGTTGAGCAACAACGATAGCCTTTGCTCAGCCTGAACCAATGCGTCATCTGCAATTTTTTTAGACTGAATGTTTCTAAAATTCATCACGATAGACCGCACCTCAGGATGGTGTAGCATGTTGCGGCCATTATTCTCTATCCAAACCCATTTATCATCTTTGTTTTTTACACGATACTCAAGTGTTACTAATTTTTCCTGCACACTCCTGATGCTGATTAACCAATCCTTTACCTTATCCCGGTCGTCAGGATGAATTCCTTCAAGCAAAGTTTTACCGAGGTAGTGATGTGTGGGGAACCCGAGCATATTTTCTACAGCCGCACTGGTAAAATGTATGATTAAACCGGCATCAGCAAGCTGGTATACGTCGGTTGAGTTTTGTAGCAGAACTCTAAATATCTCCGGCGAGGAATGCTGAAAAGAGGTTAGTGTTGATTTTTCCATTTCAAATATAAAGACGCCAACGCACCGGGTGTTATTCTCATCAGCCGCCAACGGCAAAATGCGAACCTGGTAAAGGTTTAAGGGTTGTTTGGTGTCTTGAATTTGTAAGATAGTGCTTTCTGCTTCTCCCGAAAGTACGGAGGATAACTTGCTGGAAAACTCTGCTGGAAAATTTTTAAATGTGGATTCTGTAATGACTTGCCCAGGGTGCGGCAGGTGTGCATTATACAAGGTGTGAAACTGGTGATAGCCTGAGTTTACCTCAATGATTTTTTTATCCAGACCCACCAGCATGCAGGCATCTTTTAGCTGCAAGGAACGCCCACCCGCAGTGGCGTAGGGTTCATTTTTAGTGTCAATTGTTGTGGGTTCTGGTTGCATCAAGAAAGCAAGATATACTTGTTGGTATTCCTTTTAACTATAACGAACAAAATTTAAATTTATTTAATTGAATTATAATCTGTGTTCACTTTTGCATACTTAAGCCTCCGGTTTTTCTTCTACCACCACCAAGTCTGCCAGTTCAACACTCATTGGGAGTAACCCCACTTGCACCACTGCCCGCTTGCCTCTTATTTCTTTCACAAGCCCCACCTGGTAATTTTTCTTGAGCTTTACCCTGGCGCCCACTACAATGTCTGTGTTTATTTCCTTGTATTTCCCATCTACCTTTTTGGCCAGCTTGTTTACCACAACATGCTCCTTCTTGTTGAACAATATATTGTGCATTTGCTTCATCGAATCAGTCTTGTCTTCAGCTTTACGCCAATCAATTACGATTTGTTTTATCTTTCGTTCAATATCTTTTAAGCCGGCAAGTTTTTCCTCGGTAACCCTATTTTGCTCTCGCAGTAGTTCAACTTGCTGGCGATGACGCTCTTTGTCGATTACTAGAGTCATTTCTTTCTTAAGCTTTTCATTCTCCTTCAAAAGTTTCTGTAATTCTTTTTCCTTTTGCTCTACCTGGCGCAAATCCTGCTCGGTTCTATTCAATAGTTTGTCGAGCGTAAAATGTTCCTCATCCACCAGGCTTCGCGCTTTATTGATTAAGTGTTTTGGTAATCCGATGCGCTCCGCAATCGAAAAGGTGTAGGAGCTTCCGGGTTTACCAATGATCAACTTATACAATGGCAACAGGTTTACCTCGTCGAATGCCATAGCGCCGTTTATGATACCCGGCACTTTATTAGCCATCACTTTTAGATTGAGATAGTGCGTAGTTACAATGCCGAAAGAATGCTTGTGCGCCAGTTCTTCCATGATGACTTCCGCAAAGGCACCTCCAAGGTTTGGATCGCTACCACTGCCCAGCTCGTCTATAAAAAAAAGTGTTTTACCACTGGCCACTTCCATAAAGTGGCGCATGTTTTTTAGATGACTACTGTAGGTACTCAGCTCAAACTCAAGGCTCTGCGTGTCTCCAATATGAATCATCAGTTGCTTAAAAATACCCATCTGCGAAACGCCGCTAACCGGCACCAACAGTCCGCTTTGCATCATGATCTGTAAGAGGCCTAGGGTTTTTAATGTCACGGTTTTGCCGCCGGCATTTGGTCCGCTGATTACAAGAATACGCTGCTTATCGTTTAGCGTAATGCTTACGGGAATGGTTTGCTTTCCGGAAGCCTTGTTGTACAAAAACAACAGAGGATGGTAGGCATTCACCAATTCAATGTGTGCCTTGTCCACTATCATGGGCAACGATGCATTCATATCCAAGGCGAGCAGCGCCTTGCCGCGAATGAAATCGTATTCACCTACTACGATGTAATAGTTGCGCAGCAGGTCGGCATACACAGAAAGGTCGGCGGTAAGTTTCCGTAAAATGCGGATCACTTCTTTCCTTTCTTCATTCTCCAGGCTATAGATATCATTGTTCAGTTCTGTTGTTTCCTCCGGTTCAATGAAAGCTGTTCTGCGCGTATCGCTTTCCCCATGTAAAATTCCCTTTACCTGACGTTTGTGTTCAGCTGCAACAGCTACCACCCTTCGCCCGTTGCTAAAGCTTTCATCGATGTCTGCGGTATATCCTTGCTTTGCCAGCCGGGCAACTACCTTATCAAAAACCTTCCTTAGCTCATTGCGTTTGCGGTACAAATTCATCCTGATCTTCTGCAGATCCTCGCTAGCATTGTCCTTCACCGTTCCGTTTTCATCCAACACTTTGTCAATCCACTCTATAATATTTTTCTCGTAATAAGTGTCTTGAATTACTGCTGAGAGGGCAGGGTATGCAACTCGTCGTTCATTATCGAACCAACGAAAAATAGATTGAATGCTGAGTACCAATTTGCGGAGCATCATGAATTGATCACCAGCCAACACTGCCCCGGGAATAGATAACAGCTTGATGTCTTTTTGAATATTGAGCACGTAATCACTCGGGAAATGCTGGCCACTGCCAGCTATTAGTTTATACTCATGCGATTGGTTCAGTTCCCTGTCAATAAAATCTTTACGCGTATGAATGCGCAGCGTAGCAGCTTTTTGTTTACCATATTCACTTTTGCAATGGTTCACCAAAAGATCCTTCACTTTATCAAACTCCAACTGTACTGCCGCCGATTCAGGAAATAATTTCATAGTTCAGCTACACGCTCCTGCGTTTTTTTATGAGGCACAAAATTAATGGCTTGCAAGGATTCTGCTTTGCCAATTTCCAAACAATAACGACTGACAGAAGGTTTAGCGAAGACAACAATCACTGCAGCAACTTAACCTCTCTGTTTTGAAAAATCAATTTGACCGAAAGCAGTGATCTAAACTTTTTATATCAGGCTTCGCCGGGAGAAAACGCAGGGAAGATTAAACGCGGCATACCATCCGGCCCGGTCGTGACCGATGGACGCCCAGGCGCCTACAACGCTTTGGATTTATCAAATCGTAAGAATAGATAATTGGGAATGAATCGGGCACATCGTTCGATGTTACCACAACATACTACACGAGCTTTCCATCGCTATCGTCGGCAAATGAAATAGCGGGAACGCCATAGCCGTTTAGCAGCGAAGAAAAGCATCAAGCTCAATAGAAAGGGATACGCACTGACAGAACGGATTATTCCAGCTCTACCACCACATCATCCTGCGCTACCAATACTCCTTCGGTCAGTAAAATTGATTTTACTTTTCCTGGTTTTGACGCCACAATGGTTGATTCCATCTTCATGGCTTCGATGGTGAACAGTGCCGTATTCTTATCGATGCTGTCTCCTGCTTTTACCAGGATGGTAGACAAACGACCTTGCAACGGTGCACCGATTTCTTTGTCGGAACTCACTTTTTTATTCACTCTTTTGGTAACGGTGAACTTGTTATCCTTTACATCAATTGAACGTGTTTGTCCGTTCAATTTAAAGAAGACATGCTTGATGCCATCTTCATCCGTTTCACTCATGTACATCATGCGGATCAAAATACTTTTACCCGGTGCCAGTTCAATCAATGTTTCTTCATTGGGCTTCAATCCGAAAAAGAATACTTCGGTTGGCACATACCGCAGGTCGCCAAACTGTTGTCGATGCTCGTGGTACTCTTTAAAAACTTTTGGATAGAACAGGTAAGACAGCATGTCCAGAAATGAATATTGCGTACCAAATTGTTCTTTAAACTTTTCAAAAGCAGCACCAAAGTCAATAGGTTTTAAATGCGCATTCGGCCTGTCGCTATAAGGCTTTTCATTTTTTAAAATGATGTTCGATAGCTTCTCGGGAAAGCCCCCAACGGTTTGGCCGAGGTCGCCCCTGAATAAACCAATCACAGAATCAGGGAACGACATGCTGTCTCCTTTTTCATACACATCGGCTTCGGTATACCCGTTCGCCGTCATAAACAGCGCCATGTCGCCAACCACTTTCGATGAAGGTGTAACCTTCACGATATCACCAAACATTCTATTGACAACGGTATAATTTTCCTTTACCAACTCAAACTTACTTTCCAGCCCAAGACTTCTCGCCTGTGGCCTCAAATTACTGTACTGTCCGCCCGGAATTTCGTGATCGAAAACTTCAGCTGTTCCAGCTTTCAATTCCGATTCAAAGGGATAATATATTTCACGTACATCTTCCCAATAGTTAGATAGTACGTTCAGTTTTTCAAGGTTGATACATTGCTCACGTTCGTGCCCCTGCATCATGGCAACAATCGAATTAAAGTTTGGCTGAGAAGTTAATCCCGACATGGAAGCCAGTGCCACATCCACCACATCTACCCCCGCCTCAATTGCTTTTAAGTAAGTGGCGGGTTGAATAGAAGATGTATCGTGCGTGTGTAGATGAATTGGTATATCAATCACCTTCTTCAATTCTTCAACCAAAATTTTTGCCTGCATTGGCTTCAGCAATCCGGCCATATCTTTTATACCCAAAATATGACTGCCAGCATCTTCCAGTTGTCGGGCAAGGTCAAGGTAATATTGAAGATTGAACTTTTGATTGCGCGAATTATCCAGGAAATCACCGGTGTAGCAAATGCATGCTTCAGCCAGTCCGCCGGTTCTTTCCTTCACGGCGTTAATGCTCACCTTCATTCCCTCCAACCAATTGAGTGAATCGAATATGCGGAAGACGTCAATGCCTTCCTGCCACGACTTCTCTATAAAAGTTTCAACCAGGTTATCTGGATAAGCCGTATACCCCACAGCGTTCGATCCGCGGATCAGCATTTGAAACAAGATGTTCGGAATACTTTTTCTCAACAGGCGTAAGCGCTCCCAAGGATCTTCATGCAGAAAGCGCAATGCCACATCGAAGGTTGCGCCACCCCACATTTCAAGCGAAAATAATTCAGGGTGATTTTTTGAAACTGCCTCAGCCACCTTCAACATATCTATGGTACGCACACGGGTTGCCAGCAACGATTGGTGTGCATCTCTAAACGTAGTATCGGTGTATTGAATAGCTTTTTCATCCTTTAGCCATTGCACAAATTTTTCTCGCCCCCACTCGTTTAGCTTTTGCTTGCTGCCCAAAAACGTGCTCGGAGATCTATCAATTTCAGGAATAACAGGTGTTCGAAAAACGGCCTGCTCATTTACCTTGTTTACATCGGGATTTCCGTTTACAATTACTTCGGCTATATATTTCAATGCCTTTGTTCCCCTATCCTGTCGTTCAGCTAAATCGAACAATTGCGGGTTAGAATCAATAAAACCTACGGTTGCCGAGCCACTTTGAAACACCTCGTTTTGCAATACGTTTTCCAGGAATAAAATATTGGTGCTTACACCACGGATCCTAAACTCACGAAGCGTACGAACAAGCCGCTCACAACTCTCATTAAGGTTTCTTCCAGACGCTGTAATTTTTACCAATAAAGAATCGAAGAAGGGGGAAATGTTTACGCCGGGGTATGAACTGCCCTCATCTAACCTAATACCGGGACCACCGGCATTGCGGTAAGCAATCAATGTTCCGTAGTCGGGCTTAAATCCGTTCGACGGATCTTCAGTAGTTACGCGGCATTGAATGGCGACGCCTGAATAGGCAACTTGCGCCTGCGATTGAATGTTGATTTCAGGATCGGTCAGTTTAAACCCCTGGGCAATCAGCAGTTGATTCTTCACAATGTCAATCCCTGTAATCTCCTCCGTAACGGTATGCTCTACCTGTATACGTGGGTTCACTTCAATAAAGAAAATATTCTCCTGCCTGTCCACTAAAAACTCAACTGTACCTACGTTATTATAATTTACCTGCTTACAAATGCGGATGGCATAATCATACAGTTTTTGCTTGGTAACATCTTTCAGCGAGGTGGCAGGGGCCATTTCCACCACCTTTTGAAAACGCCTCTGCACCGAGCAATCTCTTTCAAACAAGTGAACAAGATTGCCATAATTATCACCCATTATCTGCACCTCAATATGCTTGGGCTCTTCTATAAATTTCTCCAGGAAAACAGTTGCATTGCCAAAGGCCACCTTTGCTTCATTTCCAGCTTCCGTCAGGTTTTTTACCAGGTCTTCTGCTGTACGCACGATGCGCATTCCCCTGCCGCCACCGCCTGCTACCGCTTTTACAATTACGGGGTAACCTATATCTTCCACGGCGGCCTTTGCACCTTCAAAGTTGGTAGCATCTACCTCGGTGTCGCGAATAATGGGAACAGCTGCCAGCTTTGCTACTTTTTTAGCGGCTAACTTATCCCCTAACTGATCCATCACTTCAGCCGTTGGTCCAACAAAGATGATTCCTTCTTCTTTACACCGCCGGGCAAACTGTGGGTTCTCACTTAAAAAACCGTAACCTGGGTGAATGGCATCTACATGCTGGCGCTTCGCCACACGAATGATTTCTTCAATGTCCAGGTAAGGTTTCAGCGGATCATCGTTACGGCCCACCTGGTACGATTCATCAGCCTTGTAACGGTGCAGGGAGTAACGATCCTCATAGGTATAAATCGCAACGGTTTTAATGAGCAGCTCTGCAGCTGCCCGAAGTACGCGAATGGCAATCTCTCCACGATTGGCGACAAGCAGTTTACGAATGGGCATGTTGAGATGATGGTTTTATGGTAATTGTTTTAACGGCTTTCTTTCCGGTCAAGTATTATTCAATGGCGTTTCGTCAAAATAATTCATTAAGCTGATATGACAATGATAATCCAAAAAGTAGCGCATTAATAACGAAAGACTACAGCAAAATGAACAATAAAAACAAAGGTTGAAACAGTGTATTCCTTCCACTCATGGCAGTTCGGTAAAGCCCTTTTAAAAAAAGACATGAGCCAAAAAAAGGCTAGCCAAAAATCGATTTGTTATCAAAGTATCAGGCATAAAAAAACCACAACTTCTGTTGTGGCTTTACTATCAATCGTTTTCAAGCTTTACCATTTGTCAACCTCTTCACTGCTTAGGTTTACGGTTTCTGCAGCAGGAGCTTCAGCAACTACTTCAGGTATACGCTCCTCAATAACGTCTGTGGTCATAGAATCTTCGGAGGTAGTTACATCTGCCATAATTTGCTCTTGACCATTGCCATGGTGCTGGTAGGTATGGCCATTCTCATTGTAAGGCTGACCATTCTCATCATAGTTGTCATGGTTGAATGCGTCGAAATCAAAATCCGGCATCAGGTCTGTCTTTACATAATCAACTGCCTCGCCCAATGCTTTTATAAACTTGTTGAAATCCTCTTTGTATAAAAAAATCTTATGCCTGTCGTAACCATTATCGTTGAAGCGCTTCCGGCTTTCCGTAATCGTAAGAAAATAATCGTTGCTGCGGGTAGCTCTTACATCGAAAAAGTAGGTCCTTCTTTTTCCAGCCCTAATTCGTTTGCTGTAAACACTTTCAATCTTTTGTTCGTTGTTGTCGTACGCCACAGTGGTTAGTTTTTGTTAAGGTTTCTATAAAGGCAATGAGACACAAATATAGAATTCATTTTGAATTGCCGAAATTTAAAATGGCCCTGCTAATTAAATTATTATGAAGGAAATTAACCGGAAAAAATGTGGGTTGTCCAGGCATAGTAGCGATGTGAATCTTTTGGTGTGTCACTCCCTTGTACTACCTCTTTTCATGGCAGCTTTTCCAAATTCAGCTGGGTTACAATCAATCGTTAATCATTTGCATGTTGCCTTGCCTGCATACTGTACAGGTCAGCATAATAGCCTTTCTTATCCAGTAATTCCTCATGGGTTCCTTCTTCGGAAATGAACCCGTCTTCTAACACAATAATCTTATCAAATGCAATTTGCCTGAAGATGCGATGGGTAATAATCAAAGCCGTTTTATCCTTTAAAATAGTGCTTAGATTATTCAGGATATTATTTTCCGTTGCCGTATCAACTGCGCTTAGGCAATCATCAAAAACAACCAGCGAGGGCTTTTTAATCAGCGCCCTGGCGATGGATATACGTTGTTTTTGTCCGCCGCTAAGTGTTACCCCACGCTCCCCTACCATTGTATCAAACTTTTTGGCAAACAAGTCTATCTCTTTTAAAATACTTGCGTTTTGTGCTGCTGCTTTTACAGACTCTGTGTTTGCAGTTTCTTGCAATCCAAAGCTGATGTTTTCGTGTATGGTATCACTAAATAGAAACACATCCTGCGGCACATAGCTTACCTGGTCACGCAAATATTGTAATGGAAATTGATCGAGTGATTTTCCGTCCAACGAGATACGGCCGGTGGTTGGCTCATAAAAGCGCAACAGAAGTTGAGCAATTGTAGATTTACCACTTCCCGTTCTTCCGAGGATCAATACTTTGTTACCAGCCTGTACATCAAGGTTGAAATTTGTTAGCGCAGTAATACCCGTATGCGGATAGGTAAACGTAACGTTGTCAAAAAGGATATTTCCTTGTATTGGTTCTTCCATAGCTGTAGCCTTGCTCTTAATGTTCGGCTCCGTTTGCAAAAACTCATTAATTCTTTTTTGCGAAGCAGAAGCACGTTGTATCATACTGGCCACCCACCCAATAGAGCTGACCGGAAAAGTGAGCATGTTGATATAAATAACAAACTCTACAATGACACCCACCTTCATTGGATTATTCAGCGCCTGTATACCGCCAATCAGGATAGTAATCAACGTACTCAACCCGATCATCAACGCCATGCTTGGAAAATAGATGGCTTCTATTTTGGCCAACCCAATTGCATTGGTTTTATACTCTTCGCTATTTCTATTAAAGAACCCAAGCATAGCCTTTTCCTGCACAAACGATTTTATCACCCGAATACCTGAATAGCTTTCCTGGGCATTGGTCGTAAGGTCCGATAAAAGACCTTGAATTTTTTCGCTGCGTTTATGAATTAATGTATTTACAAAGTAGATGGTAAAAGCAAGCACGGGCAGCGGAGCGAGCACATACAAGGTTAACATTGGATCCTTGCGAACCATGTTGACTACGCTGAATGCAATTAGCGCAATCAAATTAATGAGGTACATAATGGCTGGACCAGTAAACATCCTGACGCGGCTTACATCTTCTGTAATGCGATTCATCATGTCGCCGGTACTGTGCGTTTTAAAGAAGTTGGTATCTAATTCCTGGTAGTGGCGGTAAACTTCATTCTTCTGATCGTACTCAATATGCCGGCTCATTACGATGATGGTTTGCCGCATAAAAAACATAAACACGCCCCTGATTATTGCAAGTAATAGAATGGTTATGCTACAAATTGCAATCAGCTTGTAGAAATCACCTTTCATAGGCTCGAGCACATCAATGAAATATTGAACAAGCGCATCATGCCTTTCGCGCACTACTGCCGGTTTTGCATTTGGCAAACGCTGTTGCACCAGGTTGATTACATACCCGGTAACCTGCGGAGCCAAAACAGCAAAGTAATTGGAAGCAACAACGAAAAACATCCCGATAATGAAACGGAACCTGTACTTCCAGAAATATTTATTGACGGCTTTAAGATGTTTCAAACAAGCGAAATTTTGGCAAAGGTAACCGCCTGCAGCTTGCGTTAACTTTCTAAAATCTATTTTATAAAACTGTTTATTTTTTAGCTAGTTGTCGTTGCATGCAAGCGTGAATGAATTTGGCTGGGAACAAATTAGATTGGTAGTATTTACTGAGTGCAACAATTATTACTGCACCTAAACTAAGGCAGGCCCGACAGGGTTGAATTTCCATAAGATAATCTAGTGTGTGGCATAATTGAACCCCTTCAGGGTTCCGAAATTTGGTCACATTTTATACGACCGTAGGTTACACCTACGGCAATGAAAATGTTAGCCTTTCAGGCTAAGCTCACAATATCTTCAATACAATAAAAAATGTGGTACAAATTTGAAAGCATTTAAAAGCCCGAAGGGCTTCAATTTGTATAGCCCCGGTTAAAAACCGGGGAATGGACCAACAGATTTTACAACCCCGAAGGGGTTGAATATATGAGGTCCCCACGAAAATAAATAACTAACGGCGTGCGCCAAAAAGCAAACTGCCAATACGCACCATATTGCTACCTTCTTCAATAGCCATTTTATAATCGCCGCTCATGCCCATCGACAAAATGGAAAAAGTAAAACCCGGAGCAACTACCTTGCTATAAGTATTGTATAACAATTTCAAGTAGCGCATTTCCTTCCTAACCTTTTCTTCATCATCGCTGAAGCTTGCCATACCCATCATGCCTTCTATTTTAATGTTGCGAAGACTTTCATCGGCCGTTACGTCATGCACTACCGACTCTACTTCATCTTCGTTCATACCAAATTTCGTCTCTTCCTGCGCGATGTGTATTTGCAGCAAGACAGAAATGATACGCCCCGCTTTACTTGCTTGCTTGTTTATTTCTACCAACAACTTCAGGCTGTCAACACCGTGTACCAAGTGAACGAACGGAGCAATGTATTTTACTTTATTGGATTGCAGGTGCCCGATAAAATGCCACCTTATATCCTTCGGGAGTGCTTCGTATTTCTCTACCAATTCCTGTACGTAGTTCTCGCCAAAATCACGTTGGCCAAGGTCGTAAAGCTTTTTAATATCTATCACTGACTGCACTTTACTTACCGCAATTAGTTTGGCTTTATCAGCAAGTTCCTGGGTAATTTCCTGGTATTTCGCTTCGATGATGGGCATGGTAGTGGAATGGATTGCAAATGTATTTAGCCAAAATGAAAAGCCACAGATGTTTATTGAAGAGGGTGTATTGCAGCAGTTTTAAAACGAGGTTGATAATAACTGACCCTTAACCAAGTTTTAAACTTTCTATCTACACGCCTAATGATTTCAATCAAAAGAATACTACAGAAGTTTAAATACAAAAGCTCCTTAAGCACACGCTTAAAGAGCCTTTTAAAGCAAGTAATTTATTTTAATATTGTCCTTCCAATTACAATACGTTGTACTTCGCTGGTACCCTCGTATATCTGGGTGATTTTTGCGTCGCGCATTAATCTTTCGACGTGGTATTCTTTTACAAAACCATAGCCCCCGTGCACTTGCACTGCTTCCACTGCGCTCCACATGGCTGCTTCGCTGCTAAATACTTTTGCCATTGATGAGCTGAGTGTATAGTCAATGCCCTGATCCTTTTCCCAGGCTGCTTTCAGGCAAAGCAAACGTGCGGCTTCTACCTTAGTGGCCATGTCTGCAAGCTTAAACTGAATTGCCTGGTGGTGCATAATTTCCTTCCCAAATGCTTTTCTCTCCTTTGAATATTTGACTGATAATTCGAATGCACCGCTGGCTATACCTAAGGCTTGTGAAGCAATACCAATGCGACCACCTGCTAATGTCTTCATTGCGAACTTAAAACCAAAACCATCTTCACCAATTCTATTTTCTTTGGGAACCTTCACGTCGGTAAACATGATAGAGTGTGTGTCGCTACCACGTATTCCTAACTTATTTTCTTTAGCTGATACGGTTACGCCCGGTGTATTTTTTTCAACAATAAATGCATTGATGCCCTTGCTTCCCTTGGCAACATCTGTTTGTGCCATTACCAGGTAAACGGACGCCGAAGAACCATTGGTGATCCAGTTTTTTGTTCCATTAATTAAGTAATGGTCGCCCATGTCCTCACCAGTAGTACGTTGCGATGTTGCATCACTTCCCGCTTCCGGCTCACTTAAAAGAAAAGCACCGATGTACAACTCCCCATCCTTAATTCCCTGCGCCAAAGGTGTCAGGTATTGTTGCTTTTGATCTTCACTTCCGAATGCTTCCAGTCCCCAACAAACAAGGCTATTGTTTACACTCATACACACACTCACACTCGCATCAATCTTGCTAATTTCTTCCATAGCCAAAACATAGCTCACTGTGTCCATTCCACTTCCACCATATTTGGGGTCAACCATCATTCCCATAAAACCAAGCTCTGCCAGTTTCATTATTTGTTCACGTGGAAATTTTTGGTGCTCATCCCGCTCTATCACACCCGGAAGACACTCGTTTTGAGCAAAGTCCCTGGCAGCTTTCTGTATCATCAGGTGTTCTTCGCTAAGTTGAAAATTCATATGGCTATAATTTGCGGCAAAGTAAAGCAAAGAACAAATAGGGACAATGAGGTAATTGCCAGTAAGTTGATTGGTTGAATGTTTGACGCAAGATCAATCCGCTTTTGCATATCAAAACAGAGCCGATATCGCAGGCAGTCTGCTCCAAAATAACAATGGCCAGTGTTTTCACACCAGCCATTTGTAATCATCTTGAAAAGAAATGCTATTCAACAATCTTCATCTCTTTTTTGATTCCCTGGTTAAGAAATGGAGTGAGTAAATCAATCGGTACAGGGAAGATGGTAGTTGAATTGTTTTCTACCGCTATTTCCCGTAAGGTTTGGAGGTAACGCAGGGTGAGTGCGCTAGGCTGCTCCGACAAAACCTTGGCGGCATCTGATAAACGCTGAGATGCCTGAAATTCGCCCTCGGCCGCTATTACTTTACTTCTTCTTTCACGTTCAGCTTCAGCCTGGCGGGCCATCGCACGCTGCATTTCTTGCGGCAGATCAATTTGCTTCACTTCCACATTGCTCACCTTTACGCCCCACGGCTCAGTTTGCGAGTCAATGATTTCCTGCAAGCGATGGTTTATTATTTCGCGTTGCGACAAAAGATCGTCCAGTTCAGATTGCCCTAGCACACTTCGTAACGTTGTCTGAGAAATTTGCGAGGTAGCCATCAAGAAATTTTCCACTTCTACAATTGCTTTTTCTGGCTGCAAAACCCTGAAATAAATAACTGCATTTACTTTAATGGAAACGTTGTCTGCTGTGATAACATCTTGCGGTGGCACATCCATCACGACCGTTCGCAAACTCACTTTCACCATTTTTTCTATAATTGGAATAAGGAGTATTAATCCCGGGCCACGTACGCCAACCATGCGGCCAAGCCTGAATACTACACCTCGTTCATACTCATTCAAAATTCGAATGGCGCTTCCCAACAAATAAATTGAAAACAAGACTGCGATGATGAGGCCGAAGGGTAAGTCTGGCATGTTAGGTTGGTTTATAGTATGAGAAAAATGTCTTGACGAATAAAATAAAATCGCTCACCAACCGCTACAATGTAAAAACTGGAATTAGGTTGATAGCCTAAACCAGGTTCCGAATCTGGCTTATCACATTTGCTTCGCAATGATCTATAAATTGCTCCGCTATTATGTCCATTTGCTTGTAATCAAGAGGCTTAGTAATAAATCCTGCGTTATGCGAAATGGCAAACTGTTTGTCAAATGGTTGTGAAGATGTAGAAAATAAAATAGCTGGAATGTTATGAAACCTGTCGATTTTTCGAATTTGAGTTAGTGTTTCCCGCCCATTAAGCCGGGGCATGTTAATATCAAGAATAATTAAACATGGATTTCGGTCATCTGCGTTGATGTTTTTCAAATATTCTAAAGCTTGCAAGCCATCTGTAACCGTAACCAATTCCACGAAGGATCTATATTTTGAAAATGCTTCCGACACGAGTTCTAAATCATCGGAATCATCATCTGCGTAAAGCACAATATTTCTCTTGGTTAACTGCATTGTAAGGGTAGAAGGTTAGAAAGCTCAAATATAAATAAAGGGATCATTTGGCGAGAGTAAGTGCAATAATATTATTTACGCCAACAATATATGGCGTAAATGATTATTTGACGAATGGAGAAAAATAAATAACGTAAAAATGATAACTGAATTTAGTTTGTTTTGAATCTCACCCATCAATTCCGTACCAATCTAGAAGGATTGGTGCGGCTGAGTTGCCCATTCAATTGGCAGGCGCCTTCAAAAGCAGTAAGCCAACTTACTAAAATCGCTTCAATCAGATGTAAAACAAAATGGAGAAGTGGCGGTGAACCATTCTCCATTTTAACTCATTGTAGCCGACTGTAAAGCAGGATTCTTAATTAGAGGCCAATTGCCTAAAGTCTACCGGCACAAGTTTACTTACTCCTGGCTCCTGCATAGTAACTCCGTAAATTACATCTACGGCGCTCATCGTTTGCTTGTTATGTGTCACAATAATGAACTGGCTATTTTCGCTGAACTGCTGGATCATTTTGGTGAACTTACCCACGTTGGCATCATCCAATGGTGCATCTACTTCATCCAAAATACAAAACGGAGCCGGCTTTATGAGATAGATAGCAAACAACAATGCCGTTGCGGTTAATGTCTTCTCGCCCCCGCTTAACTGGCCAATGCTGCTGGGCTTTTTACCCTTAGGCTTAGCGATAATATCAATTCCTGTTTCAGCAAGGTTATCCGGGTTTTCTAATATAAGATCACCAAAATCTTCTTCGGTAAACAACGCTCTGAACACTTTTTGGAAGTTTTCACGTACTGCGTTGAAAGTATCTAAAAACTTCTGGTTGGCTGTAGTTTCTACCTCCTGAATGGTTTGCAGCAGGCTCTCTTTCGCGTTCACCAAATCATTTTTCTGCTCTACGATGAAGTCGTAGCGCTTCTTCATTTCGGTGTACGCTTCAATGGCTGTAGGGTTTACTTCACCCATATTTTCTAACCGCTTTTTCATGCGGTCAGATGCAGCTTGCAATTCTTCAACAGGCGTTTCTGTAGCACGTGGCTGGTCAATTATTTCATCCAGGTTTATTCTGAATTCTACGCTCAGCCTTTCTTTCATACCGGCTAACTGCAGCTTTAGTTCATTCAGTTTATCCTTTATTTCGGTGAGCAAATGATCGATCATTTCTTTGCTCTTACTTTTCATTCTTAACTCACTTTCTTTTTCAGTAAGAATGTTGCGAATATTGTAATATGCCTGGTCTGCAGCATTCAATTTTTTCTCTTCTTCTTCCTTCATCCGCATCAGGTTGATGAGGAATGCTTCGCTGTCTTTTAGGATGGCTTCATTCTCCACAATGTTTTCTGATGCCTGCGTAAACTGAACTTTATTGCTTTCAATCTGCTGGGTCAAATCGTTCAACTGGTTGCGTTTAAACTGCAACTCAGTTTTCAATGCAGAGATCTTGCTTTGTTGACGGGTAAGTTGCAGATTGCTTTCGTTGAACAACTTATTTACTTCCTGGTAATCCTGTTCTGCAGCGGAGTAATCCTGTTCCTGGTTCTTTACTTCTTGTGCAGAAGTTTGAAGCGATTCATTCAGCCCGATTAAGTCTTCACGAACGTCGGCAATGGCGTCCTGGTTGTTTGCCAAATTGTTTTCATGATCTTCTAAACGCTTTAGACTTGCGGCTTGCAAGGCCGCAAGGTTTTCTATCTTATTCTGCAATGCAAACACCTGGTTAGTCAATTCGTTGATCTCGTTTTGCGTTTGCTTGATTGCATTTTCTTTCAACTGTTCGCTGTAGCCAATTACTTCGTTGTGCTTTCCTTGTATCTCTGCTTTTAAAACATTTACAACCGTTTCCTGTGCAACAATTTGCTCGTATAACTTTTCTAAATTTTTCGCACGGCCAATTTTCTTTCCTTCAAATAAACCTACACTACCACCGCTCAGGCTATATTTTCCTTTTACAAATTTGCCATGTTTTTCCAATACGATTGCGCCATCTGAATCTTGCAAAGCCGATTCATCTTCAGCAATAAAAACATTGCTTAATAAGTACTCAGCCAGCTTGCGATATTTCTCATCCACCTCAATTACATCCATTGCAGGAATGGTGTTGCCGGGTTGATGTTCTTCTTTCTTTTTAAAATTATTTACGCTATCCAGCATAAAGAAATTGGCCTTGCCTTTCTTGTTGCCTTCCAGTAAATTGATGGCGACCAAACCTTCCTGCAAATCGTTTACAACGTAATAGTTTAGGTACGGTTCCAACACATTTTCTACCGCTGCGCGAAATTCTTCTTTTACATAAATGATATCAGAAAGAATGGGTGCAGTATGGTTCCAATTCTTGTTGTTGTGCAGAAATTTGATGCTCTCAGGATAACCTTCCATGCTGTCGATCAAACTTTTTAGCAGGGCATGTTCGTTGCGTTTACTATCCAGTTTACGGTTCTCTTCAGCTAAGGTATTTCTTAGGCCTTCAAGTGCTTGCTGCGTTGCTAATATTTGTTGTTTGGTAGCCTCATGTTGCTCCTGCAACTGGCGAAGGTCTACCCTTTTATCTTCCAGTTCCTGCGCTCGTTCTATCCGCTGTTCTTCCAATTGTTTTAGTTGCAATTCACGCTGTTGGCGCTCATCCTGCAATTGGGTTAGGGCTCTTTGTAAATTCTGAATAGAAGAATCCGCCACCGCTACTTTCTTCTCTGCATCAAATTGCTTGCGCTGAATCTCCTGGTATTGCCTCCGAAGCTGGTCAATGGTGCTACGCTTTTCATCGAACACCTGGCGCTTGGTCTCTACATCCATTTTGGCTGTGTCCAATTGTGTTTGCAGGTTGCTCAGCTTGCCTTCTTCTTCGGTTAATTGTAAAGAAGTGAACTCTATAGATTCATCAATGCCCTGCAACTGGCCTTCGGCTTTTTGCAGGAAATCTTTGATGCTCGTTTCCTTTTCTTTTAGATAAGTCAGCTTTTGCGAAGCAAGATTTTTCTCATTTTCCTGCGTACGAAGTTTCTGAACCAAATCATTGAACTCATGCTGCATTGCCTGCAACGCTCTTTCCTTTTCTACAAATCCAACTTTCTCTTGTTCTATCGCAGCGTCTTGGGTTGCAATCTCTGCTTCAAGTTGAATTTTCTTATCTGTCTCGGTTTCACTTTGCTCATTTAGTTCGCGGTAAGTATCATTAAATCCTTCCAGCGAAGCCTTGGCCAATTCAATAGAAACTTCTTTATAATCCTTCTTGATCTCGTAATATTTCTCTGCCTTTTTAGCCTGGTTTTCTAACGTTTTCAACTGGTTGTTAATCTCGAACAATAGATCTTCAATCCTATTCAAATCGCCTTCGGTGGCGTCCAGTTTTGCTTTGGCTTCTTTCTTTCTTGTTTTGTAAATGGTAATGCCCGCAGCTTGCTCCAACATGCGGCGACGGCTGTTTTCTTTGTCGCGGATGATGTCGTCCACCATTCCTAATTCGATGATGGCATAACTGTCCGTGCTAATTCCGGTATCCATAAACAGGTTATGAATGTCTTTCATCCGGCAGCTCACATCGTTTAGGCGATATTCACTTTCACCATTTTTATAAAACTTGCGGGTAACCGTAACGGTGCTAAACTCAGTTGGCAACAGGTTCTTGGTATTTTCAAAAGTCAAACTCACTTCTGCCAAACCACTTGCGCTGCGGGTACGCGAACCGTTGAAAACCAACGCATCCAGATTTTCGCTGCGAAGGGCACTTATTTTTTGCTCGCCAATTACCCAGCGAATGCTATCAATAATATTACTTTTACCGCAACCGTTTGGCCCAATGATGCCGGTAATTCCTTCATCAAAATTCACGACGGTTTTGTCGGCAAAACTTTTAAATCCTTTGATCTCTAAACTCTTTAATCTCACTATTCTACAGTTTTAGGGAACTGCGAACATACGAATAACCCCCATGCTTACGAATGGTGGGAAGACATTGTGCAAACGGTGTGGACAGTGGAAAGAAATCGGTGGAAAAATGGTGCAAAATAAGTCCAAATCCTTGCTTTCTAGCGGTACGCCAAACTTAGCTTCAGCATATGCTTTGCCTTTAATCTATCCGAATGGCAGAATTATTGTGATTAGGTTTTAAACTCCACTTACATGTTGTATACGGATGGTGCGCATTTAATAGCTGATAGCCTGGAAGAACTTCATGCTTATGCGTTGAAAATGAATTTAAACTGGGATTGGCTACACTATTCAGGTAAAAATTTCCATCCTCATTTTGATATTTGTGGACATGTTCGCCAGCGGGTATTAGCCGATGCACAAGTACTAGTAGTTTCAACAAGCCGGATTGTAGAACTATGTAAACTAAATTTCCGACTTCCCGAAACGGAGCGGGATGTAGCAGTTTGGGAAGCTCATCATCAATCCAAACTGGATGATTTGCATAAACCAACGGAGGCTGATTACAAAAGGATGATGGATAATATCAAAAAAAGAAGTGGACTGGTATAAAGGCCTGGTATATAAATTCAAAATGCAGGCTCAAATGAACCTGCATTTTTTATAAAGCAACTTTGAAAGTTATTGATAGTAAAATTATCCTTCTTTTTTCACGTTTACAGCTGAAGGGCCTTTGGGTCCCATCTCAACTTCGTACGAAACTTTATCCTTCTCCTTTATCGGACCTGTCAAATTGTTAATATGAACGAAGACACGTTCCTGAGTTTGAAGATCTTGAATAAATCCGAATCCTTTTGCATCATTAAAGAATGTTATTACACCTTGGCGAATACTGTCTCCCTCTTCTCCGGCAACTTGCTGTGGTATCGCAATTTGCATATCCTCAGCATTGTACACACGCTTCTTTTTAGGATCAGGTGGGGTTGATGAAATATTTCCATTCTCATCAATATACGCCATCATATCTTCCAGGCTCTTTCCCTTCTTGGCAGATGCTTTACGCTCTTCCATCTTCTCCTCTTTCTCCTGGCGCTGTTTTAATTTCTTTTTTTGTTTTTCTTTTTTTGCAAACGTCTCCTGCGATTTAGCCATAACTCTCCAAAATTGTTGGTGAATTGCGAAGGTCGCGTTTTATTTCCGTTTTATTAAAATTGATTTGTATAATAAAATAGAAAATTTATCCTCGTCGCGGAGTCTATTTTTAAAAAGTACAAAGCGTAAGAACATTTCTTTGGCTAGTCATTTTCTCCCGATCTTTTCCTTATTGTCGCCCCACCGCTAGCGTTCACTCTGCTGGTAGAAGCTTCGCCTTTATAGTAAACGGTAGAACCTCCTGACGCGTCGGCAATTAATTCATCAGTAACAGTGACCCTTGCCTGCGAGGCTCCGGATGCACTTACTTTTAGCTTCCGCGCGGCCAGATCATAGGCTAAAAATTTGCAAGCACCGCTGGCCTCCAACAACACTTCATTCACGGAACCGGCCAAACGAGCAACAGAAGCCCCGGTGATTTCTATATGAAGTTTATCCACCTGCAAATTGCCCTTTACTTCGCTTGCGCCAGAAAGACTAACTTGTAAATTCCCTGCTTTTAGTACACCATTGATTGTAGCAAAAGAAGCCCCCGAGATTTCTAAACGGTTAATGTCAGCCACCGATACATAGGCTTTTAATTTTTTATTTGCAAGACTAAAGGTGTTCCACATGCCTCCCTCTACCGAGATTTTCAGCACACCGTTTATCACTTCAGTTTTAATTTTACTATTATATTTCTCATCGCCGGCGCTGATTGCCAAACCAGTTTCAGTTCCTTGAGTTAGATACAGTGATATAGTGCCCGAGACTTCAATGCCCGTGAATTTTGCAACCTGCCGTGCTTCTACGTGCTCGTCATAAATTACATTTTGAGCCTTCGCCGTAGTCATCAAACCAATAATCAACACCCAACATAAAACGTGCTTCATCGATATTCTTTTATTGTTGAACGGCAGGTTTCAAAAAAAGTTACAGTCTAATCAAATATTTACACCATAAATTTGCGAAAGAATCCCGGGGTGCTGCTGGTAAAACAGTGGCTGAGATTATACCCGTAAAACCTGATCAGGATAATGCCTGCGAAGGGAAGGTAGACCATCTATTCCTCTCTCTCCTGCTATTTCCAGTTCAGTATTTTTTCAATTATTATTAACTGAACATGAAACCATTTTGGATTACCGTAAGCATCTTTTATTCTTTTCTTTCTTTGTCAGCTCAAAGCACCATTCGTGGTAAGATAACTGCCAATCAACTACCATTGTCGGGCGCTACTATATCGATTGTAGAAATGCCTGGGGTTGGCACCATAAGTTCAAGTGATGGAAATTTTACTTTTTTTACAAAGAAAGGCTCGTTCACTTTAGTTGTGGAACATGTGAGCATGGAAACGAAATCATTTCCGGTAGTAGTAAACAGTCAGGAGAAGTCGGTTACTATAGACATGAACAGAAGTGCTTACTTTCTTGCTCCTGTTGAAATTACCTCCATTCGAGCCTCTGAACGTGCGCCTTTTACAAAGACAAATATTTCAAAAGAGGAATTGGCAAAAAATAATTTGGGGTATGATCTCCCGTTCCTGCTTAATCAAACACCAGGCATAATTGTCAATTCGGATGCAGGCAACGGGGTTGGTTACACTGGCATGCGCATTCGCGGAAGTGATGCAACAAGGATCAATATGACCATTAACGGAATTCCTTACAATGATCCGGAAAGCCAGGGCGTGTTCCTTGTAAACTTACCTGATTTTGCTTCATCCGTTTCATCTATACAAATACAACGCGGCGTTGGCACGAGTAGCAATGGCGCCGGTGCATTTGGTGCTACGGTAAACGTGAGTACAAATGAATTCAACCCAACAGCCTACGGCGAATTCAACAATAGTTTTGGTTCTTTCAATACGAGAAAGCATACGGTAAAAGTTGGAAGTGGTTTAATCAACAAACATTTTACGGTGGATGCACGGCTGAGCCAAATCAGTAGTGAAGGCTTCATAGACAGAGCTTCATCAAAGCTGAAATCATACTTTCTATCTGGAGGATATGTAAACGAAAAGTCTTCAGTTCGCCTTAATATTTTTTCGGGTGATGAACAAACCTACCAGGCATGGTACGGTGTGCCGGAACCGTTACTTAAAACAAATAGAACATTCAATTCGGCAGGAACAGAGAAGCCAGGAACACCCTACAGTAATGAAACCGACAACTACAAGCAGGACCATTACCAGCTTTTCTTTAATCATGCATTTACAAATGACCTCACCTTTAATACTGCCCTATTTATTGTAGAAGGAAAAGGTTTCTACGAGCAGTATAAAAGCAAGGCAAAATTCAGCAGTTACGTTTTACCCAACCCAGTGGTAAACGGAACAACGCTTACCAGAACTGACCTGGTGCGGCAGCTATGGCTGGACAATGTTTTCTATGGTCAAATTGCATCCTTGAACTATAAATCAGGAGCAGATAATATCACGATCGGGGGCGGTTGGAATGGATATAAAGGCAAACATTATGGACAGGTAATTTGGGCGGAAATAAGCATTCCAAAAGACCACCGGTTTTATGATAATGATGGAGTAAAAAAGGATGCGAATCTTTACGCGAAATGGCAGCGTACACTATCCAAACGCTGGGAGGTTTTTGGCGACGTTCAATATCGTCATGCGAACTACACTGCCAATGGCTTCAGGAATAATCCGGGAGTAGCTGTGGATAGAAAATTCAATTTTTTCAATCCAAAAGCCGGGGTATCCTACGCCTACAATGGGTGGCAAGCATACTTTAGCTATGCACTAGGCAACAAAGAGCCGAACAGGGAAGATTTTGAAGCTGGCATAGCACGTCAGCCGATGCATGAAACCTTGCACGATTTTGAACTGGGCTTGGAGCAACGAAAAAACTTTTACAAGTGGTCTGCTACCGCGTACTTCATGTATTACAAAAATCAATTGGTCCTGAACGGACAGGTAAATGATGTTGGCGCCTATACAAGGGTAAATATCCCAAAGAGTTACCGGGCAGGGATTGAACTGCAGGGATCGGTTCAATTTTCTAAATGGATAAATGCGGCAGCAAACATGGCACTGAGTAGAAATAAAATTGCGTCTTCCGAAACCTACATTGACAATTATGACAGTGGCAGCCAGGAAAAGATCAGTTACAAAAACACGGACATCAGCTTTTCGCCTGCGGTTGTTGCCGGGAGTACAATAAACATACTACCCGTAAAAAATGCAGAGATCTCTTTGTTGAGCAAATACGTTTCGCGTCAATATTTAGACAATACTGAGCAGGAAAGCCGCAGCTTGAATCCATATTTTGTGCAGGATGTTCGTTTGAGCTATACCATAAAAAGCAAACTTATCTCGAACCTGCAAATTATTGCGATGGTAAACAATGTGCTGGATAACAAGTATGAAGCAAATGGATACACGTTTAGTTACAAGGCAGGTGGTACTTTAAGCACTGAGAACTTCTACTTTCCAATGGCGGGCATTAATTATATGGTGGGACTAAACCTTAAATTTTAACCTAACCCATAGACATAAAAGTGGCCGGTAACTACCGGCCAATTTGTATTTTAAGCGCTACTATTTGCCAAATTTTTCCACCCAATCAATTACGCCACCCGTAACATTTACGGTGTTTTTAAAACCCATATGTTCCAACATTAAGCAGGCCATCTGGCTGCGCTGACCACTGCGGCAATAACAGATTACTTCTTCTTCTTTCAAGTCTTCAATGTCTTCTATTGCCATGTCCTGGATACGGCGTAATCTAAAGTGTGTGCCACCAATGTTGAAGTCTGCATGCTCTGCATCTTCGCGCACATCTAACAGGTTTATCTTTTCGCCTGCATCAATACGTGCTTTTAGTTGTTCTACTGAAATATGATTCATTTGCTGAAGGGTTTAAGGTGTTGGAATTTGTTCCACTTTAGTGCTGTCTTTCACAACCGGACGGGTGCCCAACCAAAGGTCAATATTTTGACCCGGCTTTATTCTATTAAACTGTTTTTCACCAGGCACGGCCTCTGTAAATTGTTCTGGATTTTGGCGGTAAATAAATGCGTTAGCTGTGTCAGTTACATCCAAATCAATTACTGGTGTAAAGCCAACATTCATACTGCGTAAAATAGAACGTGCTTCACTATATCTTTTATTGATTAGATCGGGAACACTTAGTTCCGTATTGCCTAAACCATCCCCCAAAACAAAACTGATCGCACTGCCCATGTACAACTTAGTTCCGGCAGCAATTGCCTGACCATTGTACAATTGCTCTAGTACTGCATTCTTAGCAATGTCTGGCCTAAAGGTTGTGTCACCTAAATGTAGTCCCAAATTTTCGAGGTACATTTCTGCATTGCGAATAGAGAACCCTACAAGGTTTGGCATCTCAACCAAAGGTGGTTGAGCCCGGTTTATTGTCAGATAAATTGTTCGGTTCACTTTTACTACAGCTTCGCCTTCAGGGCTTTGCTTGATGACCGCTAATTTGGGAATAGTATCAACATAAATACTATCCTGGATTTCTACTTCGAAACCATGTTCCTCTAATATTTTTCTTGCTGCATCCACGTTTTTACCTGCTACAGAAGGCACCTTTGCATATTTATCGTGCTTGGTTAAATAATCTAACGATCCGAAGAATAAGAGAATAATTAAGGCGGAAAGTATGAGTACAGTTAGAATATTTACCCAGAGAGGTTTATGTGTCAGAAATTTAAACACGTTGTTGTTTTTCTTAAGATGAAAATAGGTTAATAATTAAAGCATTCATCAATCAATGATGAGTAGAAGTCTTTCAAATTCCACCCCATCGCTTTTACCTGCTGCGGAACAATGCTCGCGGCACTTTGTCCCGGAACCGTATTTACCTCCAGCATATAAGGCTCACCTTTCGAAGCATCATAAATAAAATCAATCCTAACAATCCCGCGGCAATCCAGTAGTTCATAAACTTTCTTTGCAGTTTCCGCTATTAGGCCGGCAACAGCAGCATCCACTTGTGCCGGGGTAATCTCTTCACTCATTCCTGCCGAATATTTTGCTTCATAATCAAAGAAATCCTTCTTACTAATTACTTCGGTTATTGGCAACGGAATAATCTTGCCATCCTTTTTAAAAACACCAATAGTGAATTCTCTTCCTTTAATAAATTCTTCCACCAACACCTGGTTGTCTTCTTTAAAGGCCTTTGCTAATGCTCCATCAATATCAGCAGCATGCGTCACTTTGCTCATACCAATGCTGCTACCTCCGTTGTTCGGCTTTACAAAAACAGGCAATGTAAGTTTTTCGAGAATGGACGAAGATGATACCGGTGAATGAGCAAACAAGTGAATGCTTTTTGCAACGGGAATTCCACCAAAGGCGGCGACAGCTACTGTGTATCTTTTATTGAAAGTAAGTGCAGAAGTAGCAGCATTACAGCTTGTGTAAGGAATGTTGAGTAAATCGAAATAACCTTGCAATTTTCCATCTTCGCCGGGTGTACCGTGAATACCAATCAACACGGCATCAAATGTTATTTTCTTTCCGGGAAGCTGAAGTGAAAAATCATTTTTATTGATCGCTATCTTGTCTTCATTATTTGTATACCACCATCCTGTAGGATGAATATCTATTTTATATACACTGTACTTTTCGGTGTCTAAATTATTTTCAATAGTGATGGCACTTTTGTAGCTGATCTCCGCTTCGCCACTATAGCCGCCGGTCACAAAGGCAATCGTCTTTTTGTTCATGCTTTTTATTTGCGTTGGCAAAGAAAGGTAAAAAAATATTAGTGTATTAGGAGAATGATTGAATACCCCACGCATCCTGTTTTAGACCTGCGTGCAAATGGTAATTACTTATTGGCAAATGCGAATCGACTTGAAATTTCCCCACTATAATTTCCTAATAGGAGCGTTACTGTAGCAAAAAATAAGGGCGAAGGAAATGGCCTTCACCCTTTTCACGGGAAATATCACCCGCTTGTAAAAGTGTTGCTGAAAGCAACAAGTATTTTGAAATATTACGAAAACTACAGAATACCAATCCTACATGCAAGCAATCGGGAGAGAGTTTTTGCACATTGATAAATGAAATTTTTATAAGTGCATTTTTTCCTTCTTTGTCATGAGTTCTTCTACTGTCTCCTGGTACATCTCATCAGGTACACAGCAATCAACCGGGCAAACTGCAGCGCATTGTGGCTCTTCGTGAAAGCCCTGGCATTCAGTACATTTATTAGGTGTGATATAGTAAACATCAACAGCAACGGGTGCCATTCTTTGGTCGGCATCCACTTCTACTCCATCTAAAAGTGTGTACGTGCCCTTCACAGCCGTACCATCACTCATCGCCCATTCTACACCGCCTTCATAAATAGCATTGTTGGGACATTCAGGTTCACAAGCTCCACAATTGATACATTCTTCTGTAATCTTAATAGCCATAGTGTTTGGGTTTATATCTTGTTATTCAATGTACTTTTGGCAAAAATAAGGCTTGGATAATGACTTTACAACAACGAATTGAACTGCTGCAAGCCCTGGGTAAATATATAGAAAATAATAGCCCGGAATGGCAAGTCGCGAAAGAACAGGCTACGAGAGCTAACCCATGGTTTATTCCAGAATTCATTGATACTGCGTCCGTTAACATTGCATTAGAATTTTTATCGTCTAAAAAACTGGATGCCTGGACGGATGAATACAAAGTGCCTAAAGAAAACGCAAACCCACAGACCGTCGGGCTCGTAATGGCCGGGAACATTCCAATGGTTGGCTTTCATGATATGCTATGCATTTTCATTACCGGCCATTACCAGGTTGTCAAACTTTCGGCAAAAGATGATGTGCTGATCAGGCACCTTGTTAAAAAGTTGTACGAATGGGAGGTTACCGTTCAAGACTACATTTCTTTCGCTGACATGCTGAAAGGGTGTGATGCCTACATTGCTACCGGCAGCAATAATACAGGGCGTTACTTCGATTACTATTTTGAAAAGTACCCAAACATCATAAGGCGCAACCGCACTAGTGTAGCAGTCTTAGACGGAACGGAAACGAGTGACCAACTAAGTTTACTTTCTAATGATATACAGGTTTATTTTGGATTGGGCTGCAGAAATGTAACCAAGCTTTACGTACCACACGGGTACAATTTTGAACCCTTATTACAAGCCCTTAACAAGTACGAGTATTATGCAGACTTTCATAAATACAAACACAACTACGATTACCAATTAGCCTTACTAATGATGGGACGAAAGTTCTATATGACCAATGGCACCATTCTATTGCACGAGGCACCGTCCCTATTTACTGCGGTCAGCCAGGTGAACTTTGAATATTTCATTCATAAAAGCGAAATGATTGAGTATTTGAAACAAAATGAGCAGGTGCAGTGTATTGTAAGCAGTGAAGCTGTTCCTTTTGGAAAAGCACAGCGGCCATCGTTAAAAGAGTACGCTGACGGTAAAGACACCATGAAATTTTTACTACAGTTGAATTAAAATATGGGGTGATTGCTTAGCGACGTAATTGTGTTGACTAATTGAAAGGCTGCTGGGAAAGCGACATTAATTACTTAAAGGTGTACCGTTTTTTTCACAATGAAGGCAAAACAACTACGAGGCACTTCGTGTAATTTTTTGTTAAATGGAACCAATGAAAATCACATCATTAAACGAATAATTACTTTGCTTTCTCTTACAGGACAACAGGCATATAATTTGACTAACTTGAATAAAAAGGAGACATGATGAAACTCAGACAAATTTTCTTAATTGTTTTAATCAGTGCTACCACAGCATTGCTCAGCTTGTGGGGCTACAACAGATGGATAGGTGCTAATGTAGCCGGCATACAGGAAAACAGCAAGCTACCTGTCAATTATGCAGGATTTTATGACAACAACAAAGTACCAGGTGCAGTAGATTTTACTGCGGCATCAGTCGCTGCAACACCAGCCGTTGTTCACATAAAAACCAAAACAAAGGCAAAGCAGGTAACCAACAACATCCCACGAGGACGCAACCCCTTTGCTGATCTTTTTGGCGACGATAGGTTAGATGAATTTTTTAACGGGCCACAATCTAGGGTTATACCTGAACAACGTGCAAGCGGTAGTGGAGTTGTGGTGAGTGAAGATGGTTACATTGTTACAAACAATCACGTAATAGATGGTGCAGATGAGATTAATATAACCCTGAGCAACAAACGATCGTACAAAGCAACTTTAGTTGGAGCCGATCCAAGTAGCGACATCGCGGTTTTAAAGGTTGACAGCAAAAGCCTTCCTTACCTGGTATACGGAAATAGCGACGAAGTAAAACTTGGACAATGGGTACTTGCTGTGGGGTATCCACTAACGCTGGATGTGACGGTAACGGCGGGAATAATTAGTGCAAAATCAAGATCTATAGGTATTAATAGCAGGCAAAGCAATAGCCCCGTAGAGAGCTTTTTACAAACGGATGCGGCAGTTAACCCGGGAAATAGTGGTGGAGCACTAATCAATACAGATGGGCAATTAATTGGTATTAACTCAGCTATTGCTTCACCTACCGGGAGCTATGCAGGCTATAGCTATGCAATACCGGTAAACATCGTTAAAAAAATAGTGAATGACTTAGTAAAATTCGGAACGGTGCAAAGAGCTTACCTCGGAATAATGTACAGCACTGAGTCTTTGTCAGAAGATCAGAAGAAAAAGTATAGTATAGCAGATGATGAAGGTGTATTAGTTACCGAGGTTCCTGCTGGTGGATCTGCTGCTTCGGCTGGAATTAAAATTGGCGACTTTGTAACCAAAGTGAACGGGGTTAGAGTAACAACCGGACCTGAAATGGTAGAGCAGGTAACCCGCTTTAAGCCAGGTGACAAGATCACACTTACTTACCTACGCAACGGGAAGGAAACTACATCTAATCTGTTATTGAAAAACAAAGCTGGAAATACGGACCTGGTTAAAACAGAATCAATGGTTGACAGGTTAGGTGCTGATCTTGAAGCTTTAGATAAGAAAACGGCGGCGGCCTACGATTTACCTGGTGGTGTAGTCATCAAGAAAATAAAAGATGGGGGCTTATTGAGCCGTACTAAAATACAAGAAGGTTACGCAATTACCAGTGTGAATGGAGTGGTTGTAAAGACGGTCGAGGATTTGCAAAGCGTATTAGAAAAGTTTAAAGGCTCTACAGTAAAGTTAGAAGGTGTATATCCCGGGTATGAATCTACCTATGGTTATCAACTTAACCTCACCGAGTAAAGGCAAAATATATATATCAAGACAAAGGACCCACAAAAACGGGTCCTTTGTTACTTTTATAAACATCGGACAAGTTCTAAACTTTTTCATACACCAGGAAATCCCACGCCTGTAACTCGAATGAGGTATGGTCTTCCATTTCTATCTCCAGCCCAGACCAAATGCTTCTGTATTTGCCACTGACACTTTTTCCTATTAAAGTAAATTTCAGCATTGATCTTCCTGAAAGGTTGAGCATAACCAGAACGCTATGCTCACCGTTGCTACGTTTATAAGCAATAATATGTTCGTCAGCATCACTCGTACCAATCACTTCCATTTGGCTACCAATAGCCTCCAGTGCAGGATTTCTTCTGCGCAGCATAACTAAAGACTGATAAAAATCCTGCAGTAAGCACTGTCCACTCCAGTCAATCGCATCTTTCTCAAAAAACAACAGTTTCTTTTTATTGGGAATTTCCTGGCCGCTGTAAAGCAAGGGAATACTGTTAGGAGCTGTGGCGCATAGAATGGCAAAAGCCCTTACGGCGTGGCCCAATCGTTCGTACTCACTTCCGCTGTGCGAGTTTTCATCATGATTGGTGACAAAGAACAAGCGCAACGCGTCTGCAGGAAAGCTGTTAGCGTATTCTTCCAGTGTCGTAAGAACATCTATTGCCGGCCGATTGCCCTTCCACACATCTTCCATCAGGTGTAAAAACTTCCATGTATAGGTGGCGTCAAATACTTTATGGTAAAGCGGTTGTTCTGTTTCTGCTAGCCAAAACAAATGCTTTTGCTTCTCTAGTTCCACCCGTGCTTCTACCCAAAAATCCAACGGTACCAAATGTGCCATATCGCACCGAAAACCATCTACGTCAAAAACATTTACCCAGTGCTTTAGGACTTTGATCATCATCTTCCTCAACTCAAGGTTGTCATAATCCAGGTCAATAACATCTACCCAACCATGACTATCATAAAATTCACCAGCATCATTTTTTTTGAAAAATTCAGGATGGTCTTTCGTCCAAACATGGTCGCATCCCGTGTGGTTTGCAACAAAGTCAACAAGCACCTTCATACCCAGGTAATGTGCTTCGGCAACCAAAGTTTTAAAATCCTCCGCGGTGCCATAAGCTGGATCAATAGCCCTGTAATCGCTGCATGCATAATAGCTTCCCAACGTACCCTGGCGCTTTTCCTCGCTTATTGGAGTAAGCGGCATAAACCAGAGTATTTCTACCCCCATTTCATGCAGACGCGGTAAATGGCTTCCAAATGCCTGCAACGTTCCCTCAGGTGTGTATTGCCGAATGTTTACTTCGTAAATGTTCGCATTGAGCGCCCAATCAATCGTAGAAAATTTCCTTTTCGTCATAAGATTATTTTTCGATGAGCTTCAATGGCAAGTTTAGAATATTACTGCAGAACCCTCTCACTAAGAGGATGAATAAAGCAAGCTCAATATTAAGATGAAGTGTTGGCTTAACAAATCTAATCTTGTCCGTGTTAGTATCTTCGCCACACTTTTATGTAGTTTATGAAGCAGTTTAATGTACCGGGAATATACCGGAGTAATTTAATAAGTGCGATAAAAAATAGCCGCAAACAGGCTGATAAATTAAAGAAGGACTTTACTCCTACTGTGTTGGATTTTGGTTCTGTTCAGTTTTTTTTAGCGCGTCACTTTGGTTTTTGCTATGGTGTGGAAAATGCGATTGAAATTGCTTTTAGAACCATTGACGAAAACCCCGGGAAAAGAATTTTTCTCTTGAGCGAAATGATTCATAACCCGCAGGTAAATACCGATCTGCTGGCACGAGGCGTTCGGTTTTTACAAGACACAAAAGGCAACCAGATCATTTCGTTTGATGAACTTACCAGCGAAGATGTAGTGTTGATTCCGGCCTTTGGAACAACGCTGGCAATTGAAGCTGAACTAAATGCCATTGGCATAACAACCGAGAAATACAATACTACCTGCCCATTTGTAGAAAAGGTTTGGAACCGTGGAGAACAGATTGCAAAGCATGGTTATAGCATTGTGGTACATGGTAAACCATCGCATGAAGAAACAAGAGCGACTTTTAGCCATAGTGCTGCCAATACCCCGACAGTAGTTGTAAATGATATGGCCGAAGCAATTGCATTAGCAAAATACATAACGGGAGAAAAACCCGAAGCTGATTTCTATGTAGAATTCAGGGGTCGCTTCTCAGAAGGGTTTAGTGTTGAGAAAGACTTACAGCGGATCGGTGTGATCAATCAAACCACCATGCTAGCCAGCGATACGCAAGCCATCAGCGATTTCCTGAAACAGGTAGTAATCGATAAATTTCGATTGACTGAGCAGACCATCGGCGAACGCTTTGCAGATACACGAGACACGTTGTGCTATGCCACCAACGACAATCAAAGCGCTGTGTACGGTCTGCTGGAAACTGAGGCAGATCTTGCGATTGTAATCGGTGGATACAACAGCAGCAATACCAGTCACCTGGTAGAATTGTGCGAAGAAAAATTACCCACGTTTTATATCAGTAGTCCTGACAAAATATTCTCTTCAAAAGAAATTTTACACTACAACTTCCACACCAGGCAAGAGCTACATAGCGTTGATTATTTACCTGAAAAAGTGCCTGTAAAAATTCTGATTACCAGTGGGGCAAGTTGTCCGGATGCAATGGTGGAGCAAGTGATTGAAAAAATAGGAAAGTTCTTTGAACCTGCTAAAAATATGGAAGACGTTGCCGCACGATTTCTAACCAGTTAAGTTTCCGCTACATATTTTTAAAAACAAAGCAGGCTATCTAAAAAGACAGCCTGCTTTGCTTTATGTATGTTTTTCCTGGAGTTGATCTAGGTTGCTGCAACAGTCGCGCTATCGTACACATGTCCACGTTCGGTTTTTAACATACGTGCAGGATAGCGGTTAATAACGATATAATCGTGTGTAGCCATGATTACTGCAGTATTATAATCGCGGGCAATCTGGAACAAAAGCTGCATGATTTCATCGCTCGTCTCTGGATCCAAATTACCGGTTGGTTCATCGGCTAAAATTAATTTTGGTGAGTTTAATAATGCCCGGGCTATGTCCACTCTTTGTTGCTCTCCACCACTCATTTCGAAAGGCATTTTAAACCCTTTACTTTTCAAACCTACCTTGTCTAAAACATCATTTATTTTCTCCTCCATCAATTTCTCATCTTTCCAGCCGGTCGCTTTTAGAACAAACTTAAGGTTGTCGTAAACGTTTCTATCCGTTAGCAATTGAAAATCCTGGAACACCACACCCAATGATCTACGCAAAAATGGAACTTTCTTCCAGTCCATTTCCTTAAGGTTGTAAACAGATACAATACCTTCTCCTTCCCGCAGGGTAAGATCTCCATACAGTGTTTTGAGTAAACTGCTTTTGCCTGTTCCGGTTTTACCTACCAGGTATACAAACTCTCCCCTATTCACATTAATGTTTACATTCTCAAGCACAAGGTTACTGCCCTGGTATATATTAGCGTTTGTTAACGAGCAAATTGATTCAGCCATTGCTATAGTTTAAGTGTGGGCAAAAATATTGCTTTCAAAATAGTTATCGAAAATATCCTTGCGATGATCGTTCCTGAATTGTTAAAATATAAGCTCCCCAAAATTGCCTTGCAGTACAAGTTCTTTGGTTGATGAATGCTCTACTCTTCCAACAATTTTGGCTTCAACTCCAAACGATCTGGCAATATTAATTATGTCATCAACAGCATCTACGGTTGTAAAAATTTCTAGTCGATGGCCCATGTTGAATACCTGGTACATTTCGCGATCATCAGATTTTGAAGCATCCTTGATTAAATCGAAAATGACTGGCGGTGTAAACAAATTGTCTTTAATCACCTTCATCGGTCCGGGCAAATATTTCATGCACTTGGTTTGCCCACCACCACTACAATGGATCAGGCCATGCACGTTTTCAAAATGATGCTCGAGTATACCCTTTACCACCGGGGCATACGTACGGGTTGGGCTCAGAATAAGCTTACCTACATCAGTAGTTGTTCCATTCACATCAATTGCATCCGTCATCCGATGTTTACCAATATACACCACTGCTTCATTAAGGGTAGGCTCATAGGTATTCGGGAAATTTTCCGCGTAATATTTACCCAATACATCGTGCCGTGCACTGGTTAATCCATTGCTACCAATACCGCTGTTGTATTCTGTTTCGTAATTACACTTTCCATCACTGGCAAGCCCAACAATAACATCACCTGCCTGAATCTTATCATTGGTTACCAGCCGATTCTTTTCAGCTCGTGCTGCAAGTGTTCCGTTTACCGCAATGGTTCTAACCACATCTCCAACATCGGCTGTTTCACCGCCAAGAAAATGAATGTTGATACCAAACTGTTTTAGCCAATCAAAAATCTCCTGCGTTCCATTGATAATGGTTTCGAGCACCTCGCCCGGTATGTGTTTCTTATTTCGATCGATGGTAGAGGAGAAAAGAAAATTATCGTAAACGCCCACACACAACAAATCGTCAAGGTTCATTACCACAGCATCCTGCGCTATCCCTTTCCACACACTCAGGTCACCCGTTTCTTTCCAATACAAATACGCTAGAATGCTTTTAGTGCCGGCGCCATCTGCATGCATAATGTTTACCCAATCCGCATCTCCACCCAGCGTGTCTGCATAAATTTTGCAGAAAGCATGGGGATACAATCCCTGGTCAAGGTGCTTTGTTGCTGCATGAACTTCTTCCTTTTGCGCAGATACTCCACGTTGAGAATACAATGACATAATGTGGTGATTACAGTTTCGTGACGGTAGATTATGCCGCAAATATAAACGGAATGCTATTGGTGTCCGTTTGCATGCGTAGAAGTATTGTGGTAATCAAAAGGCATTGTGCAATCTAATATTCCAAAAGTAAAATCCATAGTTTTGCCGCTCTATTATGGTTCATGTACACCGCGATCTATCCAGGCTACCCAAGTTCACCAATGCAGTAATAACCATCGGCACTTTCGATGGCGTTCACACCGGTCACCAGCAGATTATTCAGCAATTGCTACAGGAAGCTGCTGCCATCGGCGGTGAAACGGTCATTATCACTTTCCACCCACATCCGCGCAAAATTGTTGCAGGTGGCAGCAAGCAAGTAAAGCTGCTCAATACACTGGAAGAGAAAATAGAGCTATTGCATTTGAGGGGTATTCATCACGTAGTAGTGGTTCCCTTTGATGAAGCGTTTGCTAACCAAACCGCAGAAGACTACGTCAAAAATTTCTTGGTAGATACTTTTCATCCCCACACCATCATTATCGGGTACGATCATAAGTTTGGCAACGGCCGCACCGGCGATTATCACCTATTAGAAGAGCTAGCTGTTAAATACGGGTTTCAGCTAAAAGAAATACCGGAGCATGTGCTGAATGACGTTACTGTAAGCAGCACCCGAATTCGTGCTGCTATTGCGGCCTGCGATATTGAAACAGCAAATAAATATCTTGGCTATAATTTCTTTTTTGAAGGGAAGGTTATCCATGGGAATAAACTAGGAAGAACATTGGGCTACCCCACTGCCAACCTTCAGCCCCAAGAGGAAGAAAAATTATTACCGGCAAAAGGCATCTACGCCGTTGAAGCAAAAGTTGAAGGCTCTGACGATATTTTACAGGGTATGATGAGTATCGGAATTCGTCCCACCATTGGCGGAACCATGCAGGTAATAGAAGTGAATATTTTCAACTTTGAAAAAGATATTTACGACCGTCATGTGCGGGTGTATGTCAAATATTTTTTAAGGTCAGAAGTAAAATATGAAAGCCTGGAACAACTGACAACGCAGCTGCACAAAGACAAAGAGCAATCGCTGCGATTGTTGAACAGCCTGTAGGGAATTATAAGCGCTTCATTGGGCAAGTATCAATACACCAAATCTTCGTGCGCCATTTGTAATTCATTATAACTGTGTTGATCGCTTGCAGCTTTAGCAGTAGCCATCCCCTTTTCGTACCAACTGATAGCCAAGTCGGTCTCACCAGTGCGCTCCAGTAATTTAGCCAGGTGATAATAAGATCCTACATAGCCCGGTTCACGTTCCAAAATCGTTTCAAACAAGGTGCGTGCCCTGGCGTCATCCCCCACTTTTATATATTCCAGCGCAAGCGCATGTTGCAAAAATGAATCTGTTGGCGAGGCTTGTAAATATTCTGTTAGTTTCTCAATTCTATCCATAAAATAATTTCAACAAAAAAGATGATCGGAAAAAAGGACAACTATATTTGTGCAACAATTTTAGTTGCATAAGCAACTTTATCATTTACCTAAAAGTGTTTGCATGAAAATTTTAGTTTGTATCAGCAAAACACCGGACACCACGGCAAAAATAGCTTTCAAAAATGGCAACACCCAATTTGAAGACAATGGTGTTCAGTGGATCATCAATCCATTCGACGAATGGTACGCTTTGGTTCGTGCCATCGAGTTAAAGGAGAAAGATCCTTCGACCATTATACACCTCATTACCGTTGGCGGTGCAGATGCTGAGCCTATTATTCGCAAGGCATTGGCGCTTGGCGGAGACGAAGCCATCCGCGTAAATGCCACGGAACTTTCGGATAGTTATTACGTAGCTAGCCAAATTGCTGAAGTAGCAAAAAGCGGTGGTTACGATTTAATTTTTACAGGCAAAGAAACCATTGACTATAACAACTCTGCTATTGGTGGAATGGTGGCCGAAATGCTGGACCTGCCCTTTATTTCTATCGCTACCAAATTTGAAGTGGCAGGTACCACTGCAACCATTAGTCGCGAGATTGAAGGTGGCGAAGAAGTAAATGAAGTGTCGCTGCCGGTAGTAGTAAGCTGCGCAAAAGGAATGGCCGAAGCACGTATACCAAACATGCGCGGCATTATGGCGGCACGCACCAAACCGCTTAAAGTGGTGGAGCCGGTTGCTACGGAAACTTTAACCAGCATCAGCAGTTTTGAGCTTCCCCCTGCGAAAGCGGGAGTAAAACTGGTGAGCCCCGATAACGTAGCAGAATTGGTAAGATTGCTTCATGAAGAAGCGAAAGTGATCTGATAAATGAGGATTTGGTCGCCAGCAGTTGATCATTTTTCAACATCGTTGTGTCACTCACTTGTACATTAGTTCTTTACTCACCTGGCCTTCAGCCTCGTTTCGGTAGTTGGTCAGTAGCAAATAAAACAAATTATGTCAGTACTCATATTAGCCGACCAGGCAGATGGACATTTTAAAAAGACAGCGCTTGAAGCCCTTTCTTATGGTGCAAAAGTAGCAGAGCAATTAGGCACCACAGCGGAAGCAATTGTGCTTGGTACCCTTACTGAAGACCTTGCTTCTTTAGGAAAGTACGGCGTTACTAAAGTGCATCATATAGCCAATGAGACATTAAATAATGTTGATGCACAGTTGTATGCAAAAGTGATTGCTGAGGCTGTTCAATCAACCGGCGCAACAGTCGTGATTTTCTCGCAAAATAACACCGGAAGGGCTGTAGGCCCACGCCTGTCTGTTCGATTGAAAGCAGGTTTGGTTTCGGCAGCCATCGCCCTACCCGACACTAGCAATGGTTTCGTTGTGCGTAAAGTTGCTTTCAGCGGAAAGGCATTTGCCAATGTTGCTGTCACTACCGACATCAAGATCATAGCTCTAAATATGAATGCTTACAAAATCGCCACGGGCGATGGTGTAGCAGAAGTTAGCCCTTTGAACATAAACGTAGACGCACCAAAAATTAAGGTGACTGCGACCGATAAAGTTGTTGGAGAAATTCCTTTGACTGAAGCTACCCGCGTGGTGAGTGGTGGCCGCGGTTTAAAAGGACCGGAAAACTGGGGAATTTTAGAAGACCTGGCAAAAGCACTAAACGCAGCTACTGCCTGTAGTCGCCCGGTGGCAGATAGCGACTGGCGTCCACACCACGAGCACGTTGGTCAGACCGGCGTTGCCATTGCACCAAATCTATATATCGCTATAGGAATTAGCGGAGCTATTCAGCACCTGGCAGGTGTCAATAGAAGTAAGGTAATTGTAGTCATCAATAAAGATCCTGAAGCGCCCTTCTTTAAAGCTGCGGACTATGGAATTGTCGGGGATATCTTCGACGTTATTCCAAAGTTTACGGAAGAAGTTAAAAAACTAAAAGGAGCCTAAGAATTATCAACGGTGGTCAATTGACTACCGTTGCTGATTCAATCACTTCTGAGTTAGACAACCTTTAACGCTTCTTTAGAAGCGACTTGCTTTTTCAAGTTTACATTTGTTGCATGAAGTCGACCGTTACCCTAGTTTTTCTTCTATTTATTCTAAGTGCAAGCGCCGGAGCTCAAAATATAACCGGTATTTGGAAAGGCTACTTCGTTCAAAAAAGTTTTGGATATTTTGAAGACCGCTACCGGTTTGAAATCCAATTAGAGCAGCTTTCGAATAACGCGCTTAATGGTGTCACCTATTCCTACAAAACAACCGTGTTTTATGGCAAGGCAGAAATGAAAGGCATTTATACAAAAAAGACAAACAACATTGTTTTCAACGAGACAAAATTAGTTGACGTAAAAATTGGCGATCAAAGCCAGCCGTGCCTGATGACCTGTTATCTTGAATACGACAAGATGGGCTCGCTTCAAACCCTCTCAGGAACCTATACCAGCAGAAATTTAAAAGATGGCTCTGATTGCGGAAGTGGAAAAGTCTACCTGGAAAAAGCCACTGAAAGCGATTTTTATAAAGAAGATTTCCTTGTAAAGCAGGATAAGAAAAATAGCCTGGCCAACAAAGCAAATAAAGCGCCTGTTGCAAAGTCTGCGCAAAAAGAAGTGATTAAACCAAAAGGGGTAAAACCAGGCGCTGAAGAAAACCTGGTGCGTAAAGCCCCTGAGGTAAGCGAAAAAAAATTAGACCTGCCCGTAGCTCCGCCGGTGCCTAAAAAAGAGGAAATAGTAAAGGTGGCGCCACCAGACAGAAAGATTACAGCAAAGCCTGAAATTCTTAAAAAGCGCAGCAACGATGTGGTTCAAACCATCACCACATCGGCTCGCGAAATAAAAATAGACTTGTACGATAATGGAGAGATTGACGGAGACATGATCAGCGTTTTTCATAACAACGAAATGATTGTTAACCGGAAAATTTTAGCACATAAGCCTATTAGCTTCACCATACAACTTAACGAGGATGATCCGCATCACGAATTTGTATTGGTGGCAGAGAACCTCGGATCTATTCCTCCAAACACAGCTCTAATGGTGGTAACGGCCGGCAGCAAAAGACATGAGCTTTTTATTACGTCAACCGAGCAAAAGAATGCGGTAGTTGTTTTTGATTATAAACCAGAAGATTAGCATTTACTTACTGCAGTCTATCCTCAAAGCCTCTACCAGCTTTGTTTTTAACTTGGAGTTTTACCGATCTACTTTATTTTCATAAAAACGTTTCCATGAAAAACACACAACCTTCTCTGCCATTTTGCATTTTAATGGACCTGATTGGATACGCCACGTTTGCCCTTCCTTTTTTGGGTGAGTTTGGTGATATCATTTGGGCACCTATCTCTGCATTAATTTTTTATAAAACCTTTGGTGGATGGAAAGGCGCCATGGGTGGCACTTTAAACTTTATTGAAGAAATTCTACCATTTACTGATTTCATACCAAGCTTCACTATTATGTGGGCCTACAAGTTTTTCACCAGGGAACGGCCACTTAACCTGGTAACTCAATCCAGAATGAACAAATCTTTTAGCAGTCAGCGGTCATTGGCAAGTAAATAGTCCTACCCGAAATTACCATTCTGTTTGAGCAATGTGCGAGTGGGTGGGGTGTAACAACTACATGATTGCATTTATTCTGGCGCAAAAATTTGAAGCTAACTATGGCACCAACAATTTGTTAAAAACGCTGTTTTACAGTGATGGCAAAAATTAATAGTGTCGGTTTTACTTAAACACCCCTATCTTAGCCACAATCGATAGGTTACTTTGTTTTTACTAATGACCTGTCTACTAAAAAATTAAAATATGACTCCTGAAGCAATTCATTCTTTCCTTGATAAGGAAAAACCAAACTCCGTGATTAAAATAGAATTTAAGCGGAGAAATGTGATGAAAGGTGTTATTGTGAAACTTGCTGATTTTCACGATCTCAGTGTAAAGAATTTATGGCGTATCGTTCCTGAAGCCAACGTAGAGCAATGGACTAAAAAACAGGATAATAACCTTTTGCGCATTTACAGTGGCGCAGAGTTTACAAAGCTTACCTCCACTGCAGGAAAAACTCCAGCCAAAAAAGTAACCGAGGAAAGTTAATAGCTTAAAAGTTTTTTTAGGAAGAAGCCACCCATCAAGGTGGCTTTTTCATTTTAATGCATTGCTTCGTCCCAGTCGTCACCGCAGTCAATGTATCCACACTTAGGACACTCAATACATTCTTCTTTTTCATTTACCACTAAAATTGCCTCGCACCTTGGGCAATCCCTTTCAATTATTTTAGTATTCATAGATAGAATTTTTAGAACGGATTGCAAAGTAAACCCATTGATGTAAGCTCCAGGAAATATCGCCAGCTATCTTTCAACAACTCTTGCATTTACTGGTTTAAAGAGCATAGTTTAATCCTTCCTACCATAATCATATGTTTGGGTGGTGGCAATTTTTTTAACTCGCTTTCAGCTTTTACTTTTGCGCCGCATAGCACAGGCAACTTTCAAATCAGTATTTAGCCATACATCATTGAACATGCGACCTGTGACATTGCAACCTTAGTTAATTGCGTTTGACTTCTAACTAAAATAACGATGCCCAACCGCTCGACGGATACTTTATACCAGCTCATTCGCTCACTTGAAAAATCTGAGAAGCGGCACTTTAAATTATACATCAAGCGTAGTTCATCAAATGAAGATTTGAAAATCATTCATCTGTTTGATGCGCTGGATAAAATGCAGGAGTATGATGAAGGTGTACTTCTTAAAAGGGTGCCCGTCATAAAAAAGCAACAACTTTCTAATACCAAGGCACATCTTTACAAACAACTCCTTGCCAGCTTACGTCTACTAAAAAGTTCTGAGAACGTGGAGCTCCAGCTAAACGAACAATTGGATTATTCAAGGATTCTGTACAATAAAGGACTATATCTTCAAAGCCTTAAGATTTTGGATAAAACCAAAGAAATGGCTTTTCACTATCACCAGGATAGCTACCTTATACAGGCCATATCGCTCGAAAAAAAGATAGAGACTTTGCACATAACGCGGAGTATGCAGGATCGGGCTGAAGTATTGACCACGCAAGCCAATGAGGTGCATGAAAGAAGAGTAATGATTGCCAAGCTCTCGAACCTTGCGCTACAATTGTATAGCTGGTATATTAAAAATGGTCATGCCCGAAACGAAAAGGAAGAAGCAGGCGTAATATCTTTCTTTAAAAACAATCTACCAGAGAAAGCCCATACACATGAGGGGTTTTACGAACGATTGTACTTGTACCAATGCTTTTGTTGGTATGCTTTTATACGCCAGGATTTTCTGATGTATTATCGGTACACCCAAAAATGGGTAAGCTTATTTAGCGAAGAAAAACACATGATTGAAATGGAGCCGGGCCATTACATAAAGGGAATGCACAACTTACTGAACGCCCATTTCGATCTTAGAAACTACCAGCTTTTCGAGATTACACTAAAGCAGTTTCAAGCATTCGCAAATACGGATGTGGCTATGCAAAATGATAATGCGCGTATTCAAACATTTGTATACATCTATAGCGCAAAGATTAACCAGCATTTTATGTTGGGAACTTTTAAAGAAGGCCTTGCCCTGGTACCTGAAATTGAAGCGAAACTGGAATCGTACAACCTGTATCTCGACCGCCACCGTATCCTTGTTTTCAATTACAAAATTGCGAGCCTTTATTTTGGCAACGAAGAGTACAGCGCTTCCATCGATCGCCTTCAAAAAATAATCAACGACCAGGTTGATTTAAGGACGGACCTGCAATGTTATGCGCGCCTCCTGCATTTACTGGCACATTACGAAATGGGCAACTTCGAAATAATAGAACACCTGATCAAATCAGTCTATCGTTTTATGGCGAAGCTCGACAACCTTACAGTAGTAGAAGAAGAGATATTCAAGTTTCTCCGAAAATCATTTCATGTGCCTCGACACAAATTACAGCCGCAATTAGAAATGTTTCTCGGTGCCATCAAGCAGTTTGAAAAAAGCAGGCATGAGACCCGAGCATTTGCGTATCTCGATGTGATATCATGGGTGGAAAGTAAGGTGCATAAAAAGCCAATGAGTGCTATTATCCGGGATAAATACCTCAACACAAAAAAGCGGTTTTATGCTAATGCTATTCCATAAAAAAACCCTGGCAGTGCAGGGTTTTCAAGTCAATTTAAAAATTTGTTTTACCTGAAAGGGTTGGTAAACTTTTCGTCGGTAGCCAAGGGTGTGTCGGTTAGCGTTTTTAGAAACGCAACTAACGCCGCTTTATCCTGAACGCTAAAATTACCATTGCGTGGTGTTCCGGTAGTAGGGTTTCGTAATTCCGGAGAAAGATTTACATGCGCCTTTACACCTGAACTATAATGCTCCACTACCTGTTCTAGCGTTGCAAATCTTCCATCATGCATGAAAGGTGCACTCTTCTCAATATCCTTTAGAGAAGGCACCTTGAACAAGCCATCCTGGTTGATAACATTGTTTACTCCGCCAAGTCCACGATCTACATATACCAGGTCAAGCCCATTATTTTTTGGCGCTGCAGCGGTAAATGTTTCGGAACCATGACAGGGTGCGCAACCACCCACAGGGCCAAAGAAAACGGCTTTACCCCTATTTTCCTGCGCAGTAAAATTGGCGAAGTCAACATTACCCGGGGGAACATTTGCCGGTGTAGTGCTACGGCCTACATCGTATTTAGATTGGTAACTAACAATGCTCCGAATAAATTGTGACAGCGACCTGGCCACCCGGCCAGAATTTATTTCAGCACTTCCGAATGCATTATTAAAAAGGATGGGATAAAAAGGTTTTGCCTGCAGACGTCTTACCATTGTATCCAGGTTCATGCCCATTTCTACTGGGTGCTGAATGGGCTCTAGTGTTTGAATTTCTAAAGTAGCTGCACGCTCGTCCCAAAAAAATCTACCTCTTGGGTAAAATTTTGCATTAACCAGCGACATTGAATTCCTGGTGGTGAGCCCATTATTAAATCCTTTGCTAAATACCAGCGGATCCGAAAATCCAGATTGCTGACTATGGCACGAGGCGCAGGAAACTGTATTGTTTATCGACATGCTTTTATCATAAAAAAGCACGCGACCGAGCGTAGCGCCCCAATCGGTTACAATGTTGGTGGCTGGGGTATTATCAATATTAGGCGGAAGAGTACGCAGGTGTGCGGGCAACGTTTGATTGGCATAATTAAAGGGAACCTCTGGTAAATTTAGGTAAGCGGAAAGTGAAGCTGCCACAGTGGTATCATCTTTCTTTTTACAAGAAGTAACAAGCAACAGCAGAAAAGAAACAGTGAGCAAAAAGGAAACAGGATAAGATTTGGCTGGTTGCATACAGTTATTTTTTTGTTAGACGCGCAATGTTTCAAAATCCTTCTATCCCGAACGGAATTCATGAAAACAAAGACGGTAAGTAGATATCGCACAAGTACTTAGTGCGGCCTGTAAAGAAAAAAATTCTAGAAGGGGGAAGTGGAGAAAGCGTGGAGGAGATGTTAGAGCAGTCGCTTATTTAATAGCTCTGCATCGGCAACAAGATCGTAGAAGCTTTTACGGGTAGCCAGATCCTTCAGCATTTTCAGGTGCATGTCATGGTGCATGTCGGTTCCTAAAAAATCTACCAGCTGACTTTTAAATAATTTTTCCGCCGTTTTTTTTACCTGCGGGCCGTAGCCACCCGACAAGGACAACAGATTTACCTGGAGTTTACAACCCAAATCTTTGAAGCGTTCGTATTGATCAAAAGACTTATGATAATAACTGTACCGCTCTGGGTGAGCAAGTATAGGTTCGAGTCCTTTCATGCGCAAATCGAAAATTGTTTGTTCAAAATTTGGCGAAGGTGCGAGATAAGACATCTCGATTAAAATGTACTGATCATTGATTGTAAGCAGGTCATCTTTGGTTGATCTTTCAAGCAGTTCAGTAAAATCATGATCCATCATATACTCTGCTGCTGCCTCTATTCTTACAGGAACCTTAGCCTTTGACAATGCCTGGCGCAATTGGTTCAGCTTTGGTACAATGGTCTGCCTGGTATTTGGGTAAAGATCAGATAGTATGTGTGGTGTGCAAATAAGTTTGCTATAGCCCAGTTGGTACAAGTCTTTCACAAACGCGACACTTTTGTCCAACTCTTTAAGTCCATCATCCAAACCCGGTAACAGGTGCGAATGCATATCCACTTGTAGAAAAGACAAATCGGGCTGTACTTTTCCCGATTTAAAAAAGAAATCAAACATTATTTAAAACCTTCAGCTGTGCAAGTTAAAACTATCCGTGAGAAGTAAAGGTCGTGATGAGCATTTCTTCCTCCACTCCTTCATACATAGGATTGTTACTAATAAATTCCGGAACAATCAATTTCATTTGTTGTACTACATCCTCGTTTCTATTATCCCTGGCTACGTCAATCACCCGCTCAATACTTTTCGAAACGGTATCGAAATCATACTCTATAACACGTGCAATTAAAATGCGATGATTGTGTGTAGGAATAACTTCTTCTTCTTTGTTCAGCAGTTCTTCGTACAACTTTTCTCCAGGCCTGAGACCAGTAAACTTTATCTCGATATCCTTCCCGGGTGTAAGCCCTGCGAGCTTGATCATTTTTCGGGCAAGATCCAAAATCTTTACTGGTTCGCCCATGTCAAACAAAAAGACCTCTCCACCATTGCCCATCATTCCTGCTTCCAACACTAAAGAACAAGCTTCCGGGATGGTCATGAAATAACGGATAATTTGAGGATGTGTAACCGTCACCGGTCCGCCTTTCGAAATCTGTTCCTGGAACCTTGGAATGACCGAGCCGTTCGAACCAAGCACATTTCCAAAACGGGTTGTTATGAATTTTGTCTTTACGGCCCTTGGCTTCAATTGAATGATCCCTGCATCGTTTGAGGGTACTGATTTACGCGATTGTAAAGACTGGCAATAGATTTCACCAATGCGTTTGGATGCACCCATCACATTTGTTGGGTTGATTGCCTTATCCGTAGACACAAAAAGAAAACGTTCCACTCCAAAAAGTTCAGATAAGTCAGCGAGTATTTTGGTGCCTAGTACATTGTTACGGATGGCTTCTGAAGGATGGCTTTCCATCATAGGCACATGCTTGTAAGCAGCAGCATGAAACACTATTTGTGGTAAAAACTGCCGGAACATATTGTTCATGGCATGCTCATCTTTTATATCGCCCAGGTAAACTTTAAGTGTATTGCCAAGGTTATATCTTTTTTGCAGTTCGTACTCCAGCTCGTATAATCCCGTTTCTGTTTGATCGCAAATGATGAGTGAGTGGGGATGAATAGCCGCCACTTGCCTCGCTATTTCACTACCGATTGAACCCGCTGCACCCGTAATAAGCACACGCTTGTCACGCAATAGATTAAGCACGTGATCATTGTCGAGATTGATCTGCTTACGACCCAATAATTCGTCAATCTTTACTTCCTGCAGCTGGCTGATATTCAAATGTCCCTGTATCCAATCACGCATCGGAGGAATATTCATTACACGGATATTGTGCTCCAGGCAGTAATCCACCACCAGGTTTTTCTTACTCAACTCAAAATCCTGCCGCGCAAAAAACAACATTTTTATGTTCAGCGATTTAATCACATCCTTTACCTGGTGAAGGGAATAGATCTTGACGTTATCAATGGTTTTACCCATCAAGTGCTCGTCATCATCAATGAAGGCTACAATCTTAATTCGGTGATTAGAGGTTTGTTCGATTGTTTTTTTCAACACAGAGCCATTTAACTCTGCTCCATAAATCACAACGTGCAAATGATCGTCGTGATTTACACTTAGCCGATACAGGTGCTTGACCAAAAGCCGGTAACCAAAAACAGAAAACGAGGAAATGAAAAAGTAAATGAATAATACCGAAGTTGGTATAAAGGGCGGGACATGAAATAATCCAAGTAGCACATTAATCACCAGCATCAGGAAGAAAGAATAAAAAACTGCCGAGATGCTGCGAAAGGCTTCCTGGAAGCCAGACAGCCTGATGATACCATGATAGGTTCTGAAAATGTAAAATAAGGATGAATTGATGATAACAGTTGCCACCAGATCATCAGCAATATCTATAAAATGTATGACAGAGAAATCGAAATTGAGACGGAGGTAATTGGCGTAGATAATAGCAACGCAACAGATCGAAAGATCTAAAAGAAAGATTAACCACTTAGGTGCAATCCTATTGCGCAGGAGAAATTTCCGTAGGTTTTTCATGCGTGTGGTGATTTATTACAGATACTGCTGTAGGTTATTCGTCCACGCATAGGCTTGTAAGAGTGCACAAGGGTAAAACTCAAACAATAGGTAAGCTGATGTGGGTTCATTTAAAGGGTTTATTCCAGCTAAACAATAAGACGCTAAACAACTATTAAGCTCATCGGCGCTCATTATCAGCCAAAATCGAAGTAACCAAAGTTCGTGAAATAATGTTCAAATACTGCTTCACGCTTTGATCACGGATATATATTTCATTCAACCTTAATTTACCAGGTAATATAACGTTGACGTAATGTTGTTCAGGATCAGTTGCTTCAGACAGTAAACTATTCTCGTTTCGGTACGTTATCGAAGCAATGTCTGTAATGCCCGGCCTTATTGATAACACCTTTTTCTGTTCGGGTGTATATAAATCAACGTATTTTTTTACCTCAGGCCTCGGACCTACTATACTCATCTCGCCTTTCAATACATTCCATAACTGTGGCAATTCGTCCAGTTTAAATCTTCTCAGGTAGTAACCAACCCGTGTTACCCGTTTATCTCTACCTCCTATTGTAAGCAAACCGCCACTGTCAGCGTTTACAACCATGGTCCGGAACTTCCACAGGTAAAAAGGCACTTCATTCTTCCCAATCCTACTCTGCTTAAAAAACACCGGTCCTTTTGAGCCTAGCTTAATTGCAATAGCTATCAATGTAAATAATGGAAAGAGCAGGCATAATCCCACAAGGGAAAACGTGCAATCCAATATTCTTATTGTTTTCATGAACGGGTTATTTCAATCACGGCATCCACAACTGTTGAAACGATGTACGCACACATTTTGTTGTTTAGTTGCGGGTAGATAGGAAGGGATATTTCGGTGGAGTAATTTTGGTAAGTGATGGGATAATCCTGCATTTGATAACCGAGGTCTTTGAAAACCGTAAGCATCGGCAGTGGTATAAAATGAACATTTACAGACACGCCCTGTGCTGCAATGCGCTCGATGATTTCATCTCTTTGTTCTTCTGAAATACCATTTATACGCAAGGGGTAAATATGAAAGCTAGACTGATTACCCGCCAAAGTATAGGGTGGCAGTAACGCCCACTGGTGCGCAGCAAATCCAGTTGAGTAGTAGTTGAACACACGTTCTCGTTCGCTTAAAAGTTGAGCGTCATAGGCACGCATTTGAGCAAGACCTATTGCAGCGCACACATCGGGCATATTCATTTTAAAACCAGGATAAACAACATCGTAACGCCAACCACCGGCCTGGCTTTTTGTAAACGCGTCTTTAGTTTGTCCATTCAAACTCCATAAGCGAAGGGTTGTATAAATGTTTGCATTATCAAAAGGTGGAGGCATCGTAATGCAGATAGCCCCACCTTCTGCAGTGGTTATATTTTTTACCGCATGAAAAGAGAAGATAGTGATATCGGCAAGTGAACCTGCCTTCCTGTTTTTATACACTGCACCAAAAGAATGTGCAGCATCAGAAACGATGGCTATTCTTTTTAACTGCGCTTGTTGTACATCTTTAGCAACAAACTTCTGCCTGGTGTTAACATCGTTTACAATCTCGTACAAATTATCATAATCGCATGGCCAACCTGCAAAGTCAACAGGAATGATTGCCTTCGTTTTTTCAGTAATGGCTTTCTTCACGGCGTCCGGATCGATATTGAAATCATCTTTTACATCTACCATTACCGGCGTAGCGCCAATGTGCATTACTGCAAGTGCGGTAGCGCAATAGGTATAAGCCGGAATGATGACTTCGTCTCCACGACCTATACCTAACCAATGCAACACGAGCATTATTGCTGAGGTGGCAGAGTTCACACACAGAACGTGCTCAACACCCGCATACCTTGCCGTCGCCTCTTCTAATGCTTTTACTTTGGGCCCGGTGGTAATCCAACCACTGTCCAGGGCAGACATTACTTCTTGCTTTACATCATCATTTATAAACGGCGGAGAAAAGGGAATTTTCATTTATCGGTAAATCAATTTCTTTGAGGTGGACGTATTGGTTGAAGCTGGATTTTTCAGCAAGCCTGAAATAAAACCTGATCCATAGGCTAAATGGATTACGAAGTATACCAATGGAATAAGGCCTAGTTCAGCCAAACGCCTGCCGCTGGTGATGGCAAAAAACAGTGCAGTAATAATGTATAACGCCAGCGGCAAAAGTGCCAACAGCATACCCAGACCAACCAACAACGGAAGCATCAATACATAGAGAACAAAAACTGATGGAATAATATGGCGCAAGTTGATAGCCGAGCGAATTTTCTTTAACACCAGCGGCTTGTACAAGCCGTATTGATAATACTGTGAGAACAGCAGCGATAGCGTTTTGCGCGGGTGATAGAATAATTTGATTGAAGGATGCTGGTACACTCTGAAGCCTAAGCTCTTTGCCCGGTAATGAAATTCATCATCCTGGTTGCGTTTGAAAGCGGTATCGAAAAGTCCGGTTTTCTCGAATATTTCCCTGCGCCATGCACCAAGGTAAACGGTTTCAGTAAATCCTTCAAACGCTTCAAAATGAAAAGAGCTATTGCCCACGCCAAATGTGGTGGACGTAACATAACCAATAGCATTCTGAACGCTGTTTCCTTCAGCAATGCGCATGGGTCCTCCAACAATGTCTGCGCCGCTTATTTCAAATGTTTGTAAAATTTGTTGGAAATAATCAGGCGAGTAATCCGTGTGGGCATCTAACCTGACCAGTATATTTCCTTTGGCTGCCGTAATGGCTTTATTCAATGCAAAGGGAACAAATGTATCCGGGTTGTGCAGCAGTTGTATGTGTAACTGAGGATGATCAACCTGGAATTTGCGAACAATTTCACACGTGTCATCGGTGCTGTTTCCATCTATTACAATCAATTCTTTTTGCACGGGAAGTGCCTGCAAAAAAAAGTTCAGAAGGCTATTGATGTGACTGCTTTCATTATACACCGGGCAGATTGCACTGATGAGTAAATCCGTAGACATGTTTGCTACTTTGGGCCTTGGCGAGCCGGTAATCTGTTGTGGTGAAGTAGTCAAGTTGTTATTGAACGGGAACACTGTTTAGTAAATTGCTCCACTTGGTTATTATGTTTGAGTAATCAAATGCGGTTGCGCTGTTACGCGCATTCGCACTTAAGGATGCAGCAAGCGAGGAGTTGTCAACTACTTGCCGAATGGCTGAAACAAAACTTACCGTATCGTTTTTTGGAAGCAATATACCATCAACATTTTGCTTTAGCAGAAATGGCAATCCTCCAACATTGGTGCTGATTACAATCATCCCGAGGGCCATTGCCTCAATTACGCTGAGTGGCAGATTATCTACTGTAGTAGTGTTGAGAAATATATCATGCTTCGCAGAAAGATCTACCCACTCCTCTGTTGACAACAGTCCGGTAAATTGAATCCTGTCAGCAATTTGTAACTCGCTGGCCAATTGTTTACAGGTGATCATACTGCCGTCTTTATCAGGACCAACCATTGTAAGCATAGCAGATGGAAACTGGCTGATGAGAAGGTGAAGTATGCGTACTGCCAGGTGCGGATTATATATTTGGTGAAAGGACCTTACCCAAAGCAAACGTGGCGAAGCTTTGGTTCGCGGTACAAAAGGATAGTTTCGAATGTCGATGAAATTGGGGATCTCCTCGTGCTTCCAACCATATTTTTTAAGTTGCTCAGCCAGGTACCCGGACACCGCTACGTTGGCAAAACTATGACCAAACAACTGGCCACATTTTTTGGGAGATCTCAGCATTCTTTCTGGCAGGTTGCCACCATGTAAGCAGGGAATGTAAGGTACTTTCAGCAAGCGACAAACCATTGAACAACCCCACGAAAAATAAAATGCGGTGGTGCTGTAGGTAGCTAATAACACAACCGAGTTCTTCCTGTTTTTGATAATTGCCAATATCATGTCAGCCAACCTAAGTAGCTTATTTCGTTGGGCACTGACGCTTTTTACCTTAAATCCCTCCATTGTAAATAGTTGCACGAGGCTCATGCCCATTGTAGGCGTTTGCCCGTGCCTGCCTAAAAAGTTATCGATGTAGAGGATGGTGGGCTTCACAAATTTCTAGGCAATTATCTGCTGCCGTTTCACTTTTGAAATGACTGCTTGAAACTTTCCATTATCCGTCAAAGGAATGAATGGGGTCTCTTCAATGGTAATGTCCATTGAGCCTAACTGGCTTTGTATTCTATTTTTGATAAGTAGTTGTTCACTGTTGTCAAGGTGTGTATCGGCCACCACCTTTATATGAATATGCTGCAAATTTTCCTGGATGACCTGCGCCATTTTAATGCGCTCAATCCCATAAAACACACTATGAAAACGAACCATCTCCCTGCCATCTTTTCCAATCACAACATCTTCCGTCCTACCAACAATTTCTTTTATCATGGGCATTTTCCTGCCACAGGCACAGTCTTCTTTTTTCGAAATCATGCGATCGCCAATCTTGTAGCGAATCAATGGCTGATCAACATTCAATAAACCCGTACAGTATACATCACCCGCTTCACCGTCTGCAACCGGATGCATGTTCTCGTCTAAAATTTCTATGATAGCTGAGTCGGGACTAACATGCAAATTGCCTTGTTCGCACTCGCTGATAATACCACAGGCTTCTACACTACCCCAACTATCAAATGTTTTACAATGGTAAACATCTGTAAACGTCTGTCGCATTTCCTGCGTAAGCTTTTCGCTCGAAGTAATGACAGAAGTTAGCTGCGGTACATCGAGTTGTTGTTCCTTAAAAAAACGCGCAAGAAAAAAGTTACTCATGGCGTAACCAGTCATATACTCGACACCATGCTTACGGATCCCTGCCAAATAATTGGATGCATTAGCGGGGTTAATATGATAGGCAGAAAAGTACACTTGCTTTTCAAAATAATTGTATCGGTAGAAAGGAGGCGTATTGGAAGCGCTTGCAAGAATACGGCGACCACCAATCATACCGCGTGGTGTAAAACTGCTGACACCTGCCCAATTGCGAATACGCGATTCATAGATGGCAAACCATCGCTGGTGCATGGCAGGCGAATACAAAATTTGAACGGGTGTGCCAGTACTACCACTGGATGCCAAAAAGTATCCACTCTTTTCAGGCGCAGTTGACAGCAATGTTGAGGTGCCAAACTTTCGCAGATCATCTTTAGAAAGAAAGGGCAACCGGTGAAGATCCCCCGGTGAAATACGAGCTAAAGCGGCAGCATTGAAGCCAGCATTCGAAAACGAATTTTTGTAATAAGGAACGGTGTTGTAAGCATGCAATAATATCATTCTCAATTGTGCTGCCTGGTGATTGTACCATTGATCAGCCGTAAAATTCTCCCTGTCTTTTGCAGCCCCGTATTCTTGTTGAAAAATGCCACCAAAACGCTTTTTATTCCAGTAATAACCAAATGCAGAGATCAACAGATTTTGAATAATGACAGGACTACCATTGTAAATCTTCTCTGCTACTTTCAATGCGAGGTGTTTGCAGAAACGTATTTCTGTGAAGTGGAATACGGTTGTTTATACCGTTTTACCCAATGGGTCATAAAGCCTTTGTAACTTATGTACGCTTCATAAATTTTTCTAGCTCTGCATTGAAGTTCAAAAAATGATTGATCTGTAAGCCCATCATGGAAGTTGCTTACAATAGCAGGGGTTGACCTCCACTCCTTTTGTTTGATTACTGGAAATATTGTCCAGTCTATTTCATCTTCAAAAGGAAGATTGTTGTCGGACTCGATGATAATAGGAATTCTGCCACAAGCCAATGTTTCATACAAACGAACGGAAAAATTTCCCGCCCCGCGGTAACAAACGATGTATTGCGACTGAACCATATTTTTAAAGAACGCTTTACTACTCTCTTCTTTATTTTCATTACCATCTACGCCTCCACGGTACTTTGCGTGACGAATAAAGTTGGTATCAATCAATGAAGAACGCTGAAGTTCATCTAAGATTTTAGCACGGCGGTAAGTACTGCTTCCAATTACTTCGAGGTCCAGGTAGTGTTGATGAATGCTTTTCAACAATCGGGTCTTAACGCCTCTTGCTACATCTATTGTTAGCTTGCCCATACCAGCAACCCCCTGCCCGCAAAATCCTACAATTGGCTTTGCCGTTTTCTGTCGAAAAAGCTGAAGATCATTGTTCAAATATTTTAGTAACGGGTCATCTATAAAAACAGGGGCTACAAATTGATTTCCTTTATTTTTTGAACGATACCCGCCCGTTCTAAATAAATGAAAATGTTGCAAATGTGGCGTAATACCTTCATCGCCTTTTGTCCAGCAAATGGTCAATTTGTTTGCCGCCGCAAACTGCCTGTTTAAGTCTTTCAATAATCCAACTTTCTTGCGCTTGTAGTAATAGCCAACCTCGTATAGCATGACCACAATATCGCAGCTACCCAAGCTTTCAACTATTTCAATTTCTTCAATCCATTCACCGTAAAGCATTCGTAATTCCTGCCGTGTTTTATCCTTTCGCAAAAATGGATAAAACAATGGATTCGTGTAGGGTTTATCAAATTGCTCAGTAAAGTCAGGTATGAAAATGCGTAATGCCATCTAATAAAAATGCTTGCTCAATTGCAAGAAATCATTGGGTAACGAATGGCTATTTGTTTTCAATGGCTCGCAAATACCTCGCAGGATTTCCGGCGTAAACTCCGGGTTTAGTAATGTTTTTTGTAACGACTGACCCTGCACCAATCACTACATTATCACATATAGAAACAGGCAATACCGATGCGTTGCTTCCAATGGAAACATGGTTGCCGATCGTAGTCTTTTTCCATAACTCTTTGTTGCCTTGCGCAGGACCGCCGGTTGAAAAAACATCATTGATAAACATAACTCCATGTCCAATAAAACAATGGTCGCCAATGGTAACCAGCTCGCAAATAAACGTGTGGCTTTGAACTTTGCAAAAAGAGCCAATCTCAACATCTTTTTGTATTTCAACGAAAGGCCCGATGAATGTTTTGCTTCCTATTTTACAACCATAAATATTCACCGGTTCAATCACGGTCACATTCTCTCCAAACTCCACATCGCGTATACTTACCTGCAACGAAATGTGTTTTACAGGTGCGTTCATATTTGTCTGCATGACTTGTATATTTTTTCAATTATCTCAACTGTTTTTAACCCTTCAAACGAATTGGTAGAGATCGATCCACCTTTAGTAAGCACATCCACCACATTGGCGTAAATCTTATCGTGATTGCTCATGGAACCCACATAAGTGCCATAGTTGTTGGCCGTATTCCCAACGGGTAGGTCGGTGATTTCAAAATCTTTGATGTTCTGGTACTCTAGTTCATTTAGGTACTGACCGCCAATTTTAACGGTGCCATTTTCAGCAAAAATAGTGAGCGATCCCTCCATATTCTTGCTGTAACTATTCACCGTGTAATTGATCGTTCCAATTGCACCACTATAAAATTCCAGTGCAATCACACCAGTGTCCTCAAATTCTATAGTGCCTTTGTGGGCAAAGTTGGACATTACACCAGTGGCATTTTTCACATCGCCAATCATCCAGTAAAGCAGGTCGATAAAATGACTGAACTGCGTGAATAATGTGCCCCCATCCAGTTTACGGGTTCCTTTCCACGAATCTTCATAATAATCAGCATTGCGATTCCAAAAGCAGCTAAGCTGAATGCTGAATATTTTACCAAGAATACCTTGATCGATCGCAGATTTTACTGCAACCACCGGCGGATTAAACCTGTTTTGTTTGATGGCGAAAAGCCTGCGGTTGGCCTGCTCGGCTTCTTTAATCATTTCGCCACAGTCATGAGCCGTAATAGCCATCGGCTTCTCGCATAAGACATGACAACCGGCCCTTAAACTTAGGATTGAATGCTGTGCGTGCAATCCGTTTGGCGAGCAGATTGCCACCACGTCAATGCCCTTTTCCCGTTGCAGCATCTCCTCTATGCTGTGATAAAATTTTGCTCCAAAGGCTTCGGCGAGTGCGGATGCTTTACCTGGAATGATGTCACAAACCGCAACCAGCTTTCCATTGTTGGCAATATGCTCGGCATGCCGCTGAGCTATGCGACCACAGCCCACAATTGCAAAATTCAACTGATTCATTTATTAGGGAGTTACTGGATTTAATTCAGAGAGATGTAAAACAATGAGCACCACTTAAGTGCTTTGTACGGACTCTGCCCGCAATGTTTTTCTAATGGTTAAATTTTCGTTTTGCGATTCTGCTATGTGCCAACCAAAATTCTGATACGCTTTAATGGCACGCGCATTTTGTTTTTTCACGGTTAACACCAATTCATTCTGATGATGCGCTAATGCTTGTTTTTCAAATTCCTGTAGCAAGAACTGCGCAACACCAGAACCTCGATAATCCGGGTGAACCGCGATGACAACCAACCCTGCAAATGGCTTAAAAGGTTTGACTTCGCCGGTCACTGGTGCAGGATAGAGTTTGCCAGTTAGCTTTCTCTTGATGTTTCGCCAAAGAAAAGAATACTGTGGTTTCACTTCTCTATGCCACAGCAGCAATGGCTTAAAAATGATTGCTTTGATTGCTTCAGTAAAAGCGTGTTGCAACATTCCACTGCTACTGCCATCGCCGTGCTTTTGCGGAACAAAGCCGCCGCAATAACCTGCAATTCTGTTATCCACTTCTATGTGAAATAAGAAACGATTGTTGCAGACTAAAAACCACTCGAGCGATTTGGCAACGTAACGCTTGCCGAGTTTGGTAGCCAAGCTATCTTGAAAGCAAGATAAATGGCAAGCAGCTATATCAGGCAGTGATCCTACTTCGGTACGATGGATAACGTGCATGCTTGTAATGATTGTTAATGTAGGATGGCGTAGCAACTGCTAGCATCAACAAAAAAGGCTGGATGGATATTTTTAAACCGTTGTGTATAATAATGAGGCAAAGCAAAGTAAGGAAGTACATAGCGTATTGCTTTTGCGGGTCTGATCGTCGGCTAATGACTAAAAACAAGCTGATAAAAAATCCCCAATAGAGCAGCACTCCAATAATGCCGTGCTCTGCCGCTGCGCGCACAAACTCATTATGTGCGCCTGATTCTACAAAGAACAATTCTTCTTTTACAATCACCGTATTGTAGTTGCCGGTGCCTACACCAATAAATGGATTTTTCTGAAATATTTTGAAACCGATCTCTATTAAAACATCCCTGTTACTTGATCCTTCCTGCTGATATCGCTCTACTATTTTACCCTGTGTTTGCGAGACGACAAAGGTGTATGCAACGAGTACCACAGGAACCAACAGGATGAACAAGATGTAGTTCTTTGCCCTGCCGCGGTTGTAATAAAAATACAGCATAACGATAGCGCCTAAAAAGTACAACCCACCTCTTGAAAAGGTGAGCACCATTGCCGAAGCACAAAAGGCGAGCATGAAAATGTTCAGTATTCGATGCGCGGCCAGTTCTGCATTCATGATGGAAAAAAAGAAGAAGACACAGGCTACGCCAATGTACCCACTCAACTGCACCGGTGCAAGTCCATTACTGGCATCTGAATTTGAATAAGCACCATAATCAATGCTACCGGAAAGATGTGCTACGAAAACAATTCCTACCAGGAAGATGCAGGCAATCCGCACATTGTTCATAAATCGGTTGATGATCTGTGGAGTTAAAACGTAAAAGGAACCCCAGACTACCGGCAGTAAAAGTGCAAAGCTGTTGGTGATGATTGCGCGACTTACATCTGGTCGGTAAGGCATCACATTATTGGCCACTTCGAACAGCGTGAAAAGTACGAGGAGCATGTAGCCTTTCCAATGGCTTTCCCTTCTTGCTGTGCGCACAATCAGAATTAAAAAGCAAGCTATCAAGGTATACTGCAAAGTGAGATAAGGGATCCACCGTACAAAGGCGCGCATAAATATCTCGCTGAAAATAGCGTAAGGGATGATGCTAAAGAAACCACCCACATTACCCTGGAAGCAGCGTAATAAGGCGAATGCTAAAACGAAAATATAGCCATACCCAACTATGTTTGCCGGAATGGTCTTGTAGCCTGCCAACAATCCGATTATGAAGGCAATTATAAAATGTGGCAGGTAGCCTTTATGTTGAAATATTCTAAGCTTGATCACTATAAAAGCTGCTTACGGTATTGTAATAGTCTGAAGCCCAAGCTTCCAATGTGTGGCCTTTAGCATAAGCTCTACCTTTGTAAATCATGGTGGGTAATTGTTCGATCTTTGAAGGCAATGCCGATAATGTGTTTACCAAATCATTTGATTTGCAGGCGTCAAACAAGAACCCATGTGCTCCATTTGAAGTTATCGAAGCTGCCATGCTAATATTATTGATGATAGGGATCAAACCATGAAAACATCCTTCTATGGGCACTTTGCCGAAGCCTTCTTTTAATGGTGCCTGCACAATAAAATCGTGGTTGCGATACAAGTCACGCAGCGCAACATGATCTTTCTTTCCCACCATCGTAATCTCCGGCCATAAGTTGTTAGCCGTAATGTATGTTTCTATCTCTCGCTTCATCGGGCCGTCGCCAACAATGGTTAATATAAATGGAAAATGGGATTGCTTGAGCTGCTTACATGCCACCAGAATAGCCAACTGGTTTTTATAGTTAATTAGAGTACCTACGGTTATAAACCGGAAAACAGGCATTCCCGTGGTTTCAATCTTATTAATTCGCTGCTGCACTTGCACTTCTTCCTCTTGCCATTCTGCCTGGCTGTAAGATGGACTGAAGCCAATTTTGATGGTTGACTTTACTTGAGGTTCATTATCGTACACCCAAACGGGTCCGCGAAAAGCACGCTGTAAAATCCAACGTTGTAAACGAAAACTAATGGGCTCTCCGCGATAAGCTTTCCATGTTCCGGTATAAGTGGCAAATACTTTTTTACGTAGCAACCAGAAATAAATAAAGCCAGGAATGTTCAAATTATTCGGAAAGCGTTGATACACCACATCCGTATTTGCATGTAAATGTTTGAATGCTTTTAACCATTTTGGAATCGTAGCCAGCAGTGTAAGCTTATCTGCCAATTTGTTTCCACCCACCAATGGAAGCCTTTTAAACTGGATGGTTGTATTTGTATAACTGCTGGTGACGGTTGTTGCCTTCATTTCTCCAAAAGGGCACACAATAATTGTTTGATCAAAGTGAGTGGCTAACTGCTGAAACTGTCGCAACAAAATATGGTTTTCAGTAGCAATTGTCCCGGATGATGTATGGTAATGGGTGCAGTCTGTCACAATGCCTAACCTCATGCGGTAACCCTCTGCTTCAGCTCATGAATTCCATTATCTCCTTTCAACATTTGCTGCGCGATCTTTTTCGACTTCGCATACTGCAGGTACAACAAAGGACTTTTTACCAGGAATAAAATTGTACTCAACCCGAGCATGTATTTGTTGCGCTTATATTTCAGATGAACATTAGAAAGTAGTAGCCCAATTAAAACGGCAAACCTGCTTAACTCAGCAGGCAAATATTTTTTATATTGAAACACAACACTCGGTACAGGCTTTGGCTGAAACCATTTCTTCTGCCTGAAACCATCCCATGACCCTACCTCACGCAAACCACCATCAGCAACTTTTAAATGAATGCGGTGTGCCAATGGATTACTAATGGACATGATGCCCTTTTGAAAGGCACGGTAACCAAACTCTCCATCGCCCTGGCGCATTTTATTGTATTGTACATCGAACAAACCAATTTGCTCGAAGACACTTCTCCTCACTAAAGCATTTCCACTATCAAACTGATCTGCCCACTTAAAATACTTGTACCCTTCAGAAATTTTTCCACCCGTGGTAGCCAATGAAACACCAGCAGAAATAGCTGCACCAAAGAAATCTAACGACTTCATGTGCTGTTCTATCCAGTCTGGCTCCACCCGTGAATCATCGTCGTAAAACAATAAAAATTCTGCTTCTGATAATTCAATTGCTTTATTCCTTGCGGTCCACAATAACTTTTCAGCTTGCTGGTGCACATTCAATCTTACATTGAATTGATGATAAAAGTCAGCGTCAAAATGCTCACTTTGATCGATGATGATTACCTCAAAGTTGTTGTAGGTCTGGCGCTCAAGATCGTGCAATGCATCCTTTAAATATTGATACCGATTGAGTGTTGGAATAATGACTGAAACCAGCGGTTGTTCAGCAATCAACTGCGAACTAAAGGTGTCAAGTTCATCTGAATGCTTCGCCAGTTTTTGAAAGGCATTTACTTTTTTAACGCGTAATGATCTTGCAAAAGCATTGATTTCCCGCAGGGGATTATGCAATGCACCTAATCGGCAGATGAGCGCATACGTTGAAAAAAACATACCCCAGTATTTTGCAACAAACCGGTACTCATCGTTGATAGATGGAGCAGGAAGCCGCATTATCTTATCCCTGTTTTCTTTATCGCACGTGGCTAAAAAACCACCTTGCCAATTGCGATATCCTACATCTGCCCATCGTGCAGTATTTGTTTCATAGCCTCTGTCTTCCTGAACCTGGTCGCTTTTGGCAGGTTGATATACCGGGTGATAATAGGCGGTAGCAATGCTTTTTGCCGAGTTACTATAAACATTAAACTGCCACGCCGGCTGCGTGTATCTAATAAATGAAAAAGCAAACGTGTTAGGCAAGTTGTGTCTCTTTATAAATCTTCAGCAATGATGTATAGTAACTGTCTACATTCAGCAACTTCCTGGCAGTAGCTGCCATTTGCGACTGTAACTCGGCAGCGGCGAGCTCATCCATTTCGTAAAACTTGCCTACTGCCTTTGCCCAAACATCTGTATTGTACGAACTGATAACCAATTGCGGATTGTGGCGTGAAATTAGCGCGGGTGACTGACCAGCAGATGAAATAAGAAAAGGCAATCCGGCTCCTAAATATTCGAGCACAACAAGTGGCCCGGTTTCGTTGTTGGCTGTATGAAGCGCAAGGTCGTAGTTGTGAAACTGGCTGGCGACGTTTGTTTCTCCTGTTATAAAATTCACCCGATGCAACAATCGGCTCTGCACAAGTAATTCCAACAACTCTTTGTGGTATTCAGCATCATTAATAGTTCCGTAAATATCCAACTGAATTACAGCAGGTAACTTTTTCAAGATGTCAAATGCAAGCTGGTAATATTTTTCGCGACGAATATTCCCGACCATTATAATTCTGTTCTTCTTTGTTTTTGTCCATTCAAACCTCACTTTAGATTGGACAATGTTTGGCAGGAAATGTATTTTGTTAAGTGCGATGCCTGCTTCATGCGCTTTGTATTCCTGCAATGGATGCACAGCAATAAATGCATCAATATCGCGCAATACAAACTTGTCAATGGCCTTCAGGTTTCTCAAATCAGAGTGTTCGTGTAAAACCATCCGGCCTTTCCCCATCCTAAAAAAAACAGAACTCAAGTAGAAGTAACGCCAGTTATAGTATGAGTGAAGATGAATAATGTCGGCACTTTTGCATTCTGTTGCAAACTTGCGCATCTTAAATGGCGAAAATTTAAAGTCGCGCTTTAAATAGACAATGGGAATTTCAGTTGCCAGGTCAAAGTCTAATGCTGCAGGATGTTTTAGAATGATGACTTTTACATGGTGCCCTCGATGATGCAACAAGTTCGCCATCATCACAAACAGCTTTTCAGTTCCGCCCGTATTCAATTGATCGTAAACAAGCAATATCCTCATGCAGTGGTTGGGCTTAACAATTGTTGATATTGATATTCAAAAACATCCAATTGTCGTTGGAGATCAAACGCATTTTCTATTCTTTCCCTTGCGGCAAAGCCGATTGATTTTCTCTTGGCTGAATTAGCGGCAAGGTCAAGTAGATGCATCGCCATTTCATCAATATTGTAGTTGGATGCAAGCATGCCATCAACGTTGTGGGTTATCACCTCCTTCATGCCGCTGCAGTCGGAAGATACCACCGATAACTGCATGGCCATAGCTTCCAAAACTACGTTTGCAATGCCTTCGTACACGCTGGGTAAAAAGAAAATGTCAGATTGTTGAAGCAACTTGAACACAGTGGGCTTTGTAACTGAACCAACCAGTGTAACCTTTTCGGTAAGTTGAAGATCGTGCACATAAAATTTCAGTTCTTCCATCATTGGCCCGTCCCCGGCAATCGTCCAATGAAGATGTGCGTTTTGCTCAACTGCTTTTTTAAAGGCAATCATCCCTAACAAATAGCCTTTTTGAAAAGTCATTCTTCCAATTGAAAGAATGCGGATCAATTTCTCCTGAACTTGCGGCTCTCTGTTCTTAAAAAAAGAACTGATGATTGCTGGCCTGTTTACAAATATTTTTTTCACTGGCGCGCCGTAGGCTTGTATCGTTTCGCTCATATCCTGCGATACACAATGAATGCCATCCACCTTCGCGAATAGTTGCTGCAACTCTTCTTTTCTTCCAGCTTGCGTAATTGCCTTTACCTTTTCCGCACTGCCCCTGCAACTCACCACTATTTTTCCTTTCAAATTCTTAAAGAGTGGTAAGTAATGCGTAGCTAAACCTGAAAATTCAAAATGGAAAATGTCGCAATCATGCGCGGCAAAATACTTATCCCTGATGGCTGATAAAATTTTCTTCTGAATAGAATAAGCCGGTGATCTCATCGCAGAAACTGCCACTGAAGGATGTAATAACAATTGCCTGGTTGCCTGTAGAAAATTCTCCGGCAATATCATATCTACCAAAGTAAGGTTTGGCAAGTCTGCAGACAACAATTCTTGCTGCAACTTCAAATCATTGTGTCGACTATTCCTGAACACGGTAACTGCATGACCTCGCCTGCAGAGTCCTTCTACTTTGTTCAGAATAAATGTTTCACTCACCGATGGAAATTTGTCGACTATAATTCCAATTTTCACTTAAGCCTTGTATTTATTGCGGTGAGCAGCATGCCAATTTACCAAGGCGTACAGCGACCAAATCAGCCAACCCAAATCATTCTTTTTCTCATTGTGTTCTTTCAACAATGCTTCAAGTGCCTGCTTCTTGAATAGGGTAGAAAGTTCTGCGGGCATGTTTAACAACTTGTCTTGTACATCTACTTTCAATTCATTCCTTAACCAATTGCCAATCGGAATAGTAAATCCTTTTTTGGGTTGAAACACCAATTGTTCGTTACTATGGCTTGCCAGTAAATTTTTCAGATTGATTTTGCCGATTCCATTTTGTATGCATTCCGTATAGTGCTGTGTTGTGCTGTATGCTAACATTTGGTTTGATAACAATGGTACCCGCACCTCTAGTGAATGGAACATACTTGCCCGATCAACCTTTAGCAGTATGCGTTGCAAGTGAATATCCATCTCCATCTTTCGAAGCACATTCATCATCTGTTGCTCACTCAAAAGTTGTCCGCTATTATTTTGATGTATACGTTTATAGAAATATGCAGTTTCAATAGGATTAGCAAAACCAGATGGCAACCATTGTTCTGCTCCTGTTACATACAACGATCTGTAGTAATATGCAGGAAAATCTTTTACCTGTAAATGCCTTCTTCTGATAGTTCGTTTGCCACCGGCAAACTTCTCTGCTCCAAATGCAATTACACGCTCTATTTTGCTTTTTCGAAACATCATTCCTTCTTTCAGCATTCGGGCGTTGCGAGGATAACCCCAAAACAATTCATCTCCCCCATCGCCACTCAGGGCTACTGTTACTTTACTCCTGGCAAACTTGGAAAGCAGTAATGTTGGAATGGATGAGTAATCAGCAAAGGGTTCGGTGTAGGCGGCAGTGTTGTCATCTATCGTCGATAACATATCTCTCTCATTAATCATTAAGGTGGAATGATTTGTTCCAAACAAAGTAGCGTATTCAGCCGCTGCTTTCGACTCGTCCATCGCTTCATCTGTTACGCCCAGTGTAAAAGAATGCAGGCGGGTATGCTTGTTTGCGTAATGAGAAACGAGCGGGCTATCTACCCCGCCCGACATAAACGTACCAACCGGTACATCACTCACCAGCTGTTGCTTGATACTTGTTTCCAGGACGTGCTCTAATGTATCGTTGCTTTCTGCCGTTGTGTTCGCCGGGTAATCAAAGTACTGGTGTTTTGAAAATTTCCCAGCAGCAACCTCCAGGTAATAACCGTGTGGAATCATGAACGTGTTTTGCACGGCACCGCTATTCTCCGGCACATAACCAAGTTGTAGGTAGCTGCCGATTGCTCCCGTATTTAAACCATGATGGCGTATGTAGGGATGGTTCATGATGTGATCGTACTGCGAGCTATAGACAATGCCTTTATCACTATGACCCACATACAATGGCTTTGTTCCTGTTCGGTCGCGGGCAAGCAAAAGTTTATTGGTGAGCTTATTGTAAAAGGTAAATGCAAAGATGCCATCGTACTGCTGCAGCACATATTCAATTCCCCAATGAGAAATGCCATATAAAAGCACTTCAGTATCGGTGTTAGAACGAAAAGAAAAACCCGCCTGGCGTAAACGCGGTTGAAACATATCAGCATTGTAAATCTCCCCGTTGAATGACAGGACATAATTACCACATGCGGAAACCATCGGCTGCTTTCCATTTTCGGAAAGATCGCGGATGGCTAAGCGAACAAAGCCGGCAATATAATTTTCACTGTTCCAAATACCCTTGCTATCTGGTCCACGATGACGCATGGTTTGTTGCGCCCATTCTATAAACGGAAGCTGGTCATCTGCATTGGCTTTGTAATTATACACGCCTACAATGCCGCACATTAGCGCTTATCTTTTTTAATTGAAAACAAGATGCCGGATGTTTTGTGACGTTTACCTAAGTAGTACGCCAAACGTTCGCGATAACCCCACAATGGAAAATGAGAAGGCTTGATGCGGTAGTATTGTTTATCGGTAATTGAAATGATTTTAGAAACCAGAACACGCTCCGCTGCTGCGCCAAAGAGTTTCAATATCTCCTTCGGTGTTGGTCGTAAGCCATTATCGATGGGATCCAAATGAATTTTGTACTTGTAGGGAACAGTAATTAATATATGGCCGCCGTTCTGCGTAATAGCAATAAGATTTTTTACAACAAGGTTGATGTCTTGCACGTGTTCGAGCAAGTTGGTACAAATGGTTAAGTTAAAACGATTCATAAACGGTGCGGCAAAATCCAGTTTGGTAACATCGGCAACGAGGTCAACACCTGCCTCCATTTTTAGGTCAACATTACAAACCTTCCAGCCATTCATGTGTAGCGTGTCAATGATATTATGATGAATGTGCGGCTGAACAACTCTGCGAAAATGATCTGTAGAAGAACCGATATTGGCTACTTCTTTACCTACGGGTGATAGCTTCAATTGCTCCAACGCATGCTTAATCCAAACTGATTCTTCTCGAAACATTAATTCATCATTCCATTTACATGATTATTCTCCATATTCACCATGTAACATTGGCGAAGCTTTGCAGTAATGATGTCCCAGGTATAGTTTTCCAAAACTTTTTGATGTCCCTTTAAACCCATCTGCTGCCGGAGTGTAGCATTGTTACTGAGTATTTCAATTTTATCACAGAGGCTTTCAATATCATTCACGTTCATCAGAAGTCCATCCTCCTCGTTAGAAATTACACTGCGTACAGCGCCGATGTTTGCACCAATTACGGGCTTTTTACAAACCCATGCTTCAAGAAAAACAATTCCGAAAGACTCATTAGTGCTGGGTAATACCAGCATATCCAGCGCGTGAAAGATGTATGGCTTCTCGTGTAACTCAAAATCAAGTTTCCAGATGATCCTCTTATTGAGTGAAGCTGGCAACTGACCGGCGTATGCTTTAAGTTCGTTTGCGTAATCACCACCTGACCCTGCAATTAGTAATACAAGTTTTGGTTGACGGGCACTCAATTTTATAAAAGCATCTAGCAAAATTTTCACGCTCTTAGTTGCTTCAATTCTTCCTACGTATCCTACCACTATTGAGTCGCTGTCAGCAAGTAAGCCTTTCCGATAAACTTGTAACTTATCCGGATCCACATTGAAAGATTGCTCGTCTACGCCTACACCAATCACATTGATCTTAGACGCCTGTATGCCTGCTTCTACTAGTTGTTGTTTCTCAAAAATGGTATTGGCGATGTACAATTTTGAGGCTTTTATACTTTTCTTTTGAACGGCTGTCAAGACCGGTTGCTTTTGATGATCATTCAAGTGAATACTTCCGAAGTAGAAAAAATTACATGCCTTCCAAACGGGGAGTTGCATGTAATAATAGTTGGAGGACGATGCACAAATTGCATCTGCATCTGTTTGCATCAGGAATTGCTTCATGCCAGCCGACAGTGGCCCATATAGTTTCGCAACCAATGATTCGGGAACTTTTATAGATAGCTTGTGCATTGCTTTAATGAACATACGCAACGGCTTAATATGCCAACGTATGTAAGCGAACCGAAGCACTTTCACGCCGTTAATCTCTTCGGATGCGGGTCTAATTTTTTCAAACTTCAACCGCTCGGGACCCCACATTGAATTAGTTGTTACAACGGTCACTTCATCTCCATAATCTTTCACCAATCGCTCAGATACATTCTTGAAAAACCATTGAACTCCCCCCTTAGATGGATGATAACAATGGGTGACATGTATGATCTTCATGAAGCAACCGAAAGCTTATCCATTTTAGCACGTTGAAAGTTTTCGATGCCTAACAAATACGCATTTCGATAGGCAGCCACAATCGTTGGCCAGGTAAATTTTGCTAATACTTTTTGATACCCCTTCTCTCCCATCATATTCCGTAATGGTTTGTCGCCGATAAGTACTTCCAGTTGTTCGCAAAGATCATCCACATCATTACCCTTGAATAGCAGGCTATCTATGCCATGATCCAGGAGCGATTCTGTTGCACCCATTCTTGTGCCGATTACTGGTTTGCGACAAGCCCATGCTTCTAAAAAAACAACACCAAAAGACTCACTCTGCGAAGGGAGCACAAACACATCAATCGAGTTGAAGATTAATGGTTTTGCTTCATCAGCAAAATCTTTGATGAGAATGATTGGAAGTTTTTCTTCGCTAATCGCCTTTTCAATGATCGGTACAAAGTCAGTAGTACCACCAGCTAATAATAGCTTGAGGTTTGGATGAGCTGCCTGCATTCTCCGGATGGCGTCGAGAAGGATGGCAACTCCTTTTCCCTTTACCAATCTTCCCACAAAACCAAGTACGCAATCATCTTTTTCTATTCCCTGTGCAAGTCTAAACTGTGCGATATTATTTTCATTACACTCATAATCCTCTAGCGAGATGCCCGTTCCAATCGTTGTAATCTTTTCTGCCACCACTCCATTGTTCAACAGCGTTTGTTTTTCGAAATCAGTATTCGCAATGTAGCAATCGCATGCCCTTGCCTTCACCAAAGCAAGATGATTATATGCAAGTGGTTTGTGCAAATGAAGTGCCCCATACAATACAAAAGGCTTAGGATTTTTTGTCTTATTGCGCCATAAAGGATACGTGCAAAAGTCGTAGTTGATGGTGGTCGCCATCACCACATCCGCTGCGGAATCCCTCATCGCTTTATTTATGGCGGGACTGTCTAAAGCCCATCTCAGTTTAGTGATTGCGTTTGGAAGTGGCGCATTGAAAACTTTTCCAACCACTTTACCACTATACCGGATTAAGGGATAATGCCACCGATTGAAAGGAAGCCTTCTGATCAGTACACCATTCATTATTTCATTGTCAGGAGTTACTTTTTCATATAGATCCGATTCTGGATTATACAAAGAATCAGTAGTACAAACTTCTACCTTGTCGCTATAGTAATCAACCAGCTTTTCAGATAAATGCTTCATGGTATACTGCGGGCCACCGGCTGAAGGAGAATAGTTTTGCGTGACGTGAAGGATGTTCATGCAGTAAAAAAATTTTCAATTGCATTTACTGCCCTGTTGGCTGATTGACCGTCGGCGTATGTAATAATTTCTGCTACACATTTGCTGCAATTAGTGTTGTAGTCATCGGGGCGTTGCAGGCAATTGTTTACCAGCTCAATGAAATGCTTTTTAGTATGCGCCAGGTTGAGTACACCACTTTTTAGAATTGGTATATAATGTTCCTGCTGATACATTTTTCTAAACAAGCTTTCGTTGCCTGCATTCACTTCATCATAATATGGCCCTATCTGTGGCTTATTGAACACGCTGCCATCAACCGCCATTGTAGACACTACATTGACGTGTACGCTACAGTGCTTTAGTGTGGATACCAACTTCCGAATGTCATCATTATGTACGTTCACGTAATCAAGCCTCTCTTTTCCATTTGGAGCCGAGTCATAGATGATGTTTTCTGACTCACCAACATATTCCTTCCATCGCTCTACACGATCGAGTGGATGGCAACGAAACAACACAACAGAATCTGCAGGCAATATTTTTTGATCGTATGCCTGCTTGAGAGCAAGTAAATATTGAGGCTCATCTGGCAATAAGGCTACCGGGCCTCCAGCATAAAGAATTACTTTTTTACCTGCAGGAATATTCAACCTAGTTCGCCATTCATTGCCGCTCCAAATAAAATCTTTGTTGAAATGAAAATCAAATTGTGGCGCACCTGCTATTGTAATTCGGTTCTTGTTTGTAATAGAGGGATGTATTCGCTCGAGTTCTTCCTTATTGTATTTATTCCATACAATGTAATGGTCGCTTACAACCGATTGCCAGCCACGCTTCGTAACATTGTCAAACGAATGAATGGAAGCAATGACAGGTTTATGTTGTTGTTGTAAAATACGCGCTACCAGGTCTACCTCACCCAGAAATGGAGTGACTGAAAACAAACCATCAACGTTAAGCGTACCAAGCCATTCTGAAAACGATCTAAAAGCTGGCTCAGTTTGAACCAGTGTTTCCTCCTGCCCTATTAATTTGTTAGCATAAGTTGGCTGAACTGCAAACCTTGCCTCGTAATAAAAGGTGCGCAATGTTCTAACGAGCTTTCGCTTGGCATTTGCATTGTTGCTTGCCAGGTAGCTTTCCTGTATTTTAAAACTTGGTGTTTTAATCCTAAATTTTTTATACCAGAGATTAATCTTGTTACGGTGCGATGAATATCGAGCACTCAATTTAAAAGGGGGAAATAAATGAACTTCAAAACCAAGTTCGGTAAGTTCATCTACCAATTCTTTTTCATTCCAAAGCAGGGCAACAACAGGTGTAATTGACTTGGCCAATTGCTGAAGCATCCCTGTGCGGATTACATGCGTGATAGATCCTTGCCCGACAATTGGTATCAATACTCGCTTAGGCATTACGTGGCTAATAAACTATCGTTTGATGAGCAATGGAAGTGACTTAAAAAATATTAGGGCAAACGAAAAACGCCAGCTTTTAAAGAAGGCTTTTGCAGAATACAAAGCAGTGCCTTTGTATTGGTTGTACAGCAAATTTTTTAAACTAAAGTCAAGACGTTCATCGAAAACTTCTTTGTATTGTAAGCGCCTGTCGTAATTAAAATAGTAAACAAGAAAGCGATTTTTATAACGATGAACGCCGTCTTTGTTACTAAGCGAATCATTCATGATGCGGTAATTCATCGTAACCTCTTCATGAAAGAAAAAATTAAACTGGCGCGATGCCCTGATCCAAAAGTCAAAATCATCTATGGTTAGATTTTCGTTGTAGCCATTCAATGCCTCTACCACGTGTGTACGCATGAGTGCTGTTGGGGTTGAAATAAAGCATCCATTTATCAAATCTTCATATAACAATCCGCTGCGCGGAACATTGTATTCATTCCTTTGAAAATGTGTCGTTGATTCAATACTGCCGTCTTCGCGCATGCGATGCATATCCGAATAAACAATGTCAACTTCAGGCTTTTGTTCAAGCAAGGCAACCTGCATCGCTATTTTAGATGGAAGCATGATGTCTTCGCAACCCAAGAACTGGTAATACTTTCCTTTTACAAACTGGCGGGCTGAATTCAGGTTTTTAGTCAACCCCTGGTTTACAACATGATCTAAGAACATAGCGGAAGGATACTCACTAGCTATCCAATCCTTTATCAAGCGCTTTGTTCCATCGGTAGAACCATCATCAGAAATAATTAGCTGAATGTTTGGATACGTCTGTGCCTTAACACTGTTCAGCGCATCAATTACAAACCGTTTTTGATTGTACGAAACCGCCAATATGGTTACAAGGGGCAGCATTTATAATGTTACAAGATCTTTAAAGGTGATGTCCTCTTTTCCCTTCACTATCCATTTGACCAACTCAATTTTCCGGGTAAAGAACGTGAATTGAGAAAAATATTGACGCAATGCATTTCGCTTGATCGACTGCATTTCATTCGCAAGCTTTTGGTCTATATCAATGGCTTGTTGCACCACTTTGGCAAACAGTATTCTACGATGAAAGTGAATGTAAGTGTACAGTGGAAAAGCATCGTAATCACCTTTGTAAATCGCTTTGTATACTGCATCTAAATCGCGGTTCAACACTTCAGCGGGAAGCTTTGTTTGTTGCCCTGCATGGTTGCGGTAGTGTACCAATGTATCGCCTATGCAACCCAGTTGGTTTAGACTGGAAAGTTTCAAAGCAATCCATTCATCGTGCCACATACTTCCGAGTAATTGAAAAGGCAGTATCGCGTCGAGGGCTTCTTTACGAAAAGAAAGGCAGGCACCAGTAACAAAATTTCGATAGAACAATTGCGCTTTAAAAAGACAGTTTACATTTTTGAAACCTTCAGTACCTGAAAAATTTAATGCTTGCCATAAGGTTTTTTCCGCAGCTACTTCAGACGTTGCCATCAAAAGCGCGTCGTGAAATAAACCTTGTACATCGGCATTAGACTTAAAAGTTTCTACCGTTCTTTCTACTTTATTCGGCATCCAAATATCATCCTGGTCCGATAGAAATATCACATCACCTGTACAATTAGAAACAGCCTGTTCAAAGTTTTTTTTGCCACCCAGGTTCATTGGGTTTTTAAAAAGCTGGATAAGTGCACCCTGGTTGATAAAAGAATCAATAATGGAAATGGTGTTGTCAGTAGAACCGTCGTCACAAATAATGATCTCGTCGACTGCTATACTTTGCTCCAAAATACTTTGAAGCTGTTCCGAAAGAAACAACTCGCCATTGTAAGTACAAAGTGCAACTGAGGTCTTCATATCAAACGCCTAATCTGCCTAACAACAAATTAACCGCTGCTTTAATGCGGTGGTTCTTTAAATAATTAAGCTTCCGGTAATTCGATTCGTAAAAGGTATAGAAGTAGTCAGCATGCTTTTTAATTAGGTATTGCTTATTGAGTTCGAATGCTGGATTGGTGGTGTTTAACCGCATAGATTGCTCAGTGATGCGGTAATAAAAACACACTTCATCCATGTAGAAAAATTGTGCACCAGCAAGTTTTGCACTTATCCAGAAAGCCCAATCTTCGTTTCCCATGGCAGGCATATTACCATCATACCCATTTACGTTTTCCCACACCGACCTTTTATACACCGCGCAGGCATCTATGTAATTTCCCCGCAGCAATCGATCCCAATTGAAGTGTCCAACACGAATCAATTTCTCTCCCTGGCCAAAATATTGTTTGTTGCCATACACAATGTCGTACCCCTGTTCTAACAGCGAAATAGCTTTGGTTAGCGCATTTGTGTGCAGTTTATTATCGGAATCTAAAGGAAGGATATACTTGCCGGTTGAAGCAACAATGCCATTGTTACGTGCGGCTGCTAACCCCTGGTTTGGTTGATGAATGATGGTATAGCCCGCTGCTTCAAGTTCTATCATTTTCTGAATAGAAACTTCATCAGTTGAACCATCGTTTACGACGATGACTTCTATAGAATAGCTGGTTGTAACGCCCGCTATGCTATCCAAAGTCTCCTGCAGGTATTGACCCTGGTTGTAGCATGGTATGACTATGGAAATATCCATGCGTTAATCCTTCCCCGATTTATTAAAGAGTAAGTTCTTGATTTTTCGTCCCAGCATTGCACCATACAAGGGCAGCGATTCATGTCCGGCGGCAAAGCTTTTTAGCGCAAGCTTTTGCCGCTGCCATTTTTCTATGGCGCGATGTTTCTGTTTTACATGCTGCTTTAATAAATCAGGGTGAATATAAATATCGATCGGGCCACAAGCTTTCGCCTGGGCAATTTCAGGTGTAAACATAACTGACTCATGAGCCACTAAAAACATATTTTGTTTGTACCACCAATCAACTTCCGCATTGTTCCAGAAAGCTTTTCTAAACACATCGTAGAAATGATAACCATGGGCGGAAAATTTTTCCTGCCAGTAATCAATTGTTTGTTCATTGATGTGATTTTGTCCACCCTGGAAAGGCACTGCAGCAGAGAATACAATCTTCTTTCCAAGAGACACAAGCGATTGAATGATTGTATCTACAGCTGCTGGGCTCAAGTGCTCTACCACTTCCAAGCAAAGCACTACATCAAACTGCCTGTCAATTCCAAAAGGCTTCTCAAGGTCTGCTTCTATAAATAAATCAGAATCAATATGAAGCTGATGGCGTTTCACCCATGGGCCATCAATGCCCAATAGATCGTTTACATGATTGATTTGAAAAGCTTTCAGAAATGTACCCGTTCCACATCCCACATCCACCACACTAGTTGGCGTCAATAGCTTATTGAGAAATGGCACAATGATATTAGGTGAGGTGAGATTATGAACCGTTTCAGTATGCAGGTATTTGTCGGTCGTGTCCATTATTTTGCTTCACTGGTTTTCCGGGCAACCACTACATAATTCAACGTGCTTGATTCATTCTTTGCTCCTTCATCCATTTTCAGAAAGAACTTGTTTATTCCACGCACACCACCCACTGCTTTAAAAAGGATGCGCATTACTTTCCACTTTAGTCTTTTGCTTCTAGTGATCTCGGGAAAAATGGTTTGCAGGATCACTTGTCCGCACAATGCCCATTTGCCCCCATTCGATTTTATTTCAATCACTTCGAAGCCAGCTTTCTTCAGTATATAAGCAAAGCCATGTTTAGTAAACCGAAAAAAATCATAAGGCTCTTCGTGAAGTGGCCAATACATTGGGCCCGATAAAATGAAGTAACCATCCTGCTTCAATAAACGATAGGCTTCATTTACCAGTTGCTGGTGATCCTCAACGTGCTCAATAGTTTGGGTAGAAAAAATTGTATCGAATGACTGGTTTGGTAACGGAATATTGGTGGCTTCACAAATTAGATCAACACAGTTGCTGCTAGACTGAACAATGTCGCAGCCCTTGTAAGCTTTCACCTTGGGTAAAATAAGGTTTGCATAGGGCTTGTTGCCACAACCAATATCCAGCAGGTTGCCTGTTGCGTATTGATTGATGCATGCTGCCAGGTCTGACTGATAAAAGTGATAGACTAGAAATTCCGGATTATCCAAATCATTAGAAACCTCCGCAATCCTGTTAACGTTTAGTGCTCTTGAAGTCATTGGATGGTTTCCCAGGTAAAATCTTCCGTGTAAGCGCACACATCATTTTGCCAACCCCATTCAATGGTTTTATCCAACATCTGCACATCGAATTTGCAAATCTTATCAATGGTTTCGAAGTGTGTTCGTCCTTTACTTTCAGCCAGGTGTACCCGCAGGAAATATGTACCCTGGTACAACCTGCAGTTTGGAATGATGCAACGTACACGGTTCAATCCCTGTTTACGCAGGACAGGGTTTTCTGCATCAAACACATACGTATATACAATAGGGGCTTCACGTTCATTGCATATTTGAACGGAAAGACTCATGCTGTTGGAAACGTTGGGCATATGTACCTCTACTTCTATCTGCAATGGTTCGCCATGCTTGTGAGTGCCTTCTACTTCTGAAGTAAATAGCTGAACATGGGTAACAACAGGCTTGTCTGCTATTTCATTGTTTACATAACTACCCGACTCTGCTTTTGCAATTTCTAAATACTGGCGCACTACGTTTTTTGTTTCGCCTTCGGCGATGACAGCTCCATTGCGCAAACAGATTGCCCGATCTGTAAGCGTACTAATGGCAGCCATATCGTGACTAACAAAAAGAATGGTACGCCCCTCATTTGCACTCACATCTTTCATCTTGCCAATACACTTTTTTTGAAACTCAGCATCGCCCACGGCTAACACTTCGTCCACTATTAAGATGTCAGGCTCCAGGTGTGCAGCCACTGCAAAGGCAAGTCTTACATACATGCCGCTGCTGTAGCGTTTCACAGGTGTGTCGATGTAGCGTTCAACACCTGCAAAATCTACAATCTCATCAAACTTGCTGCTGATCTCATTCCGCGTCATTCCTAAGATGGCGCCATTCAAAAATATATTGTCACGACCTGTAAGCTCAGGGTGAAAACCGGTACCCACCTCCAGCAGCGAGGCCGTTCTGCCATTTAGTTTTACGTGTCCTGAAGTGGGCGCCGTTACCTTAGAAAGAATTTTTAGCAAGGTGCTTTTACCCGCACCGTTGCGTCCAATAATTCCCAGTACCTCACCTTGCTGCACATCAAAAGAAACATCGCGCAGCGACCAAACGTATTCACTTGTTCCCCTCTGCGTTCTGTCATTCTCCTGTCCAATTTTCAAATATGGATCCTGTTTGCCACGCGCCTTGTACCACCAACGATTAAGATCGTGCGATAAGGTTTTTCTGCCCACCTGGCCTAGCCTGTACTGTTTTGAAATGTCTGCTACGCTAATTGCAATCATGCTTACACGGTGTCCATAAAAGAACGCTCCACTTTATTAAAAGTGATGATGCCAATGAATAATGCCACTACAGAAAATATAATGCTATAGATGATAAGTGAAGTACTTAGCATACCCGATCCAAATACCGCATACCGAAATCCTTCAACCATGGATGACAGTGGGTTGAATAACATCAATCCTTTAAAACGGGATTGCATGACAAACGACAGCGGATAGGCAACCGGTGTGATGTACATCAAGAGCTGAATACCAAATTGTATAAGCACAGAAAGATCGCGATACTTAGTAGTAAGCGAGGAGATGATTATCCCTAACCCTAACCCAAGTATCCCCATCATAAAAGCAATAAAAGGAATAAGCAATAAATTGATACCGGGAGTAAACTGGTAATCTGAAAAGATTGAATAACCTGCTATGAAGGCTGTTAATAGTCCGAGCTGAATGCAAAACTTGACCATGTTGGACAATACGATTGAAAGCGGCAACACAAGCCTTGGAAAGTATACTTTTCCAAAGATGCCGGCATTGGCTACAAACGTGTTACTGGTACTGGTAAAGCATGCGGCGAAGTAGTTCCAAATGGTTAGGCTACTCATGTAAAAAAGAATCGGTGGAAGACCGTCTGTCGGAATTTTCGCCAGGCTTTTAAAAAGAATAAAGAAGATAAGGGTAGTGAAAATGGGTTGTATCACATGCCAGAGCGGGCCAAAGATTGTCTGCTTGTATTGTGCTTTAAAATCTCTCTTTACAAATAAAATCAGCAGGTCTTTGTATCGCCATACTTCTCTTAATTTTAAATCGAACAAATTTCCCTGGGGTGCAATTACTTCCGTCCACGTTTGTTGCGTGGAGGCTTTCTGTTCCTTCTGTTCTGTCGCTAACATTCCAATTGGTAAAGCTTTATGCATGTGCAGTCACAGGAGAATAATCTGCAAAAAGTTTTTGCTTTTCAGTGTGCCAGAATTCCGCAGATTGAAGGGTTTGTAAAAACAACTTATTGCTTGTTCCCGTTCCAAACAAGGCACTTGGTTTCACGTGTTTTATCAAGGCGTCTTGAATGCCTTTCAAAATAGATTCCTTAGCGTAAGAAGTTTGAATGATTTGCTCATTTTTGGTACGGCCATTCTGCCTTGTTCCAACATTAATAGTTGGTATTCCATACAAAGGCATTTCGCGTATACCGGCACTGGAGTTTCCCACTATAAACTGCGCATGTTTCATCATAACCAGGAAAGCCTCGAACCGAACTGAAGGATATAACCTGAACTTCCTGTTGCAACGGAGTTGCTCCATTTGATCGAATATAAAATCAGAACCCTGGTCATTGTTTGGGTATATGACGACATAATTTAAACCACTTTCTACCAAAGCATCAAAATATTGTTCCGCATGTTTTTTCATGTTGTCAACTTCGGTGGTCACCGGGTGAAACATAGAAATGCTATAGGTGTTGAAAGGCAGTTCATAAGATGCTACCACTTCGGAAAAATCAGGCAACTTGTTACTGAGCATAACATCCATATCGGGGGAGCCAATGATGTAAATATTTTGTTCACGTTCACCCATCTGAACCAACCTGTTCCTTGCTTCTGCGTTGGCAACAAAATGAAGGTGGCTGAGTTTAGAAACTGCATGGCGGATTAACTCATCTACTGTGCCTGAAACTTCGCCGCCTTCAATATGCGCAACTAAAATATTATTTAATGCACCAACGGTAGAACCTGCAAGTGCTTCTATTCTATCACCATGCACAACCACGAGTTCAGGCTTTAGGGCTCGAACATAGTTACCAAATCCCTCAATAGTTTTTGAAAGTCTTAAGTCCATTGAAGCGCCCCTATCGTGATTGACATATTGGTAAATATTTGGAAAGCCACATTTTTCAATTTCACGAACGGTAAAGCCGTATTGCTCATCAAGGTGCATTCCGGTAGCAAAAATGTGAACCTCGAAATTGGTCTTGCTCAAGAGGATACTAATAAGTGATTTTAGCTTGCCAAAATCAGCGCGGGTACCTGTCAAAAAAACAATCTTTTTTTTCAATTGGCTACTCTTAGTTGCGGATGTCGTCCCATGTAACTTGAACATCAACGGCTATATCGCGGGTTACTTCTCTACCAATCAAGGCATTGAATTCTTCTGCAAGAATTCCGCCTTTGCCCGGGCGTTTCACCCAAATATTTTCGTTTGTTAATAGTTCACCTTTCAAAATCGGTTTAATAGAACAAACGGTTGCGAAAGCAAAATCAATGGTAACCTGCTCTTCTAACGCCGGACCTTTTCTGCCGCCGCGCTGAACGGCCAATATTTGGGTTCCCTCAATTAAATCCTTGCAATCAATAGAATCCATAGAACAAACAATATCTGGCCCCGGCCTGTCTTTTCTATCAGTAAAATGTCTTTCTAAAATAGACGCACCTAATGCAACAGCCCCAAAGCACGCATGGTTGGTGAGTGTATGGTCGCTAAGGCCAACAACCGCTCTTGGAAATGCTTCCTGCATCTCTACCATAGCACCCAAACGCACAAGGTTGTTTGGCGTAGGATATAAATTGGTGGTGTGCATTAAAGCATAGGGAACGTTGTGGTTCTCTAGTATAGTGACTGCCTTTTGTATGCTCGCTATGGTGTTCATACCGGTGCCCACAATAACGGGCTTTCCAAAGCGGGCAATGTGCTCGATGAGCGGGTAATTGTTGCACTCGCCGGAACCAATTTTAAAAGCAGGTACGTTCCAGCCTTGCAAACGATCGGCTGCTGCGCGGCTAAAGGGTGTACTAATGAAAATCATTCCGAGTGATTCAACATACTTCTTCAGCTCTAGTTCATCGGCTTCGCCCAACGAGCAGCGACGCATGATTTCATAAATGCTTACATCCGCATTACCGGGAATGGTATTCTTTGCAGCACTGCACATTTCATCCTCTACTATGTGCGTTTGATGCTTGATCATTTCCACACCGGCAGACCTTGCCGCATCTACCATTTGCTTTGCGGTTGCCAACGAACCCTCGTGATTAATGCCGATCTCCGCAATTACTAAGGGCTGGTAATGGTAGCCGATTTTTCTACCGGCAATTTCCAAAAAGGGTTTTGAAATATTTTTCATTTAATACAATAAACGTGTAACCTGCAACGAAATTATATATGGCTATAATTTGAAGAAGAAGCCATCTGCCTGTAGCAACCTACCGGAGGCTACATCATGAAAACCATTCTTCAATGCACACAGCGTGAAGTCATTCTTCTCCATGAGTTCCATCATTTCCTGGTATAACATCTCGCCATCATACAATTGGTGAAACGACATCTCCAGTTGTATCCCTTTTATTTTCTTCAGGGATTCAACTGCACCGGCTAATACAAACTTTTCATAGCCTTGCACATCCAACTTCAATAAAATGTTTTTACTCTCGCCAACAATAGTTTGAAAGATGATATCCAACGTTTCAATTTTTATTGCTTGTTGATGGCTATAACCTGCATCGGGTGCAGCATCAAGATGCGCCGCATTCATATTGAGTATAGAACTACTTTGTGAATTGGCCGATACATTGATCAATGACTCGCCTGGCGTATTGCCGAGCGCAAGTTGATAGCAAGTCCAACCTGGAACATTATTCGCTTTTTGTTGTAAAATGGTGAAGGCGTCCTGCAGTGGTTCGAACGACACAATCTTTCCTGCATAACCAATGGAGCGCAGGTAACCTGCGTACTGACCTTCATTTGCGCCAACGTCTAGAACAAGGTCTATTTTATTTCGCTGTAATAAGGAGGCAATTTTTAGATGTTCTCCGTTTGGGTATTGCTGGATACGTAATCCCTGTGTACGCAAATATTTTTTCGCTGTATGCGAAAACAAAACTTTTTTTAAGATGAGGGTTGATAGAGACATCTGCTAATTACTTGTTACCAGGCGGTCCAGCCCCCGTCAACAATTAAGTTATGGCCCACTACATGACTGCTTGCATCGCTCGCCAGGTAGATGACTGCGCCATGCAATTCCTTTTTGTCACACATTCTTCCAATAGGGTTTAGCTGTTCAAACCTTTCCAAAAACAAACCATTATGGTCATTGAAAACGCCGCCGGGCGTTAAAGCGTTTACTCTTACACCTTTATCAGCCCAAAGAGTAGCGAGGTACTTAGTTAGCGCTACTACTCCATGTTTACTTACACTGTAAGCAACCGGTTGCGATATCCCCGTGCCGGGATAAATGCGATGATGTGGACTTACCACTCCATACAGTGAAGCTATATTTATGATGGAACCTTTTCCGTTTTCAAGCATGTGTTTGCCAACCACCTGGCAACCGAGAAACGAACCGGTAAGGTTTACATTCATGATGGCGTTCCAATCTTCCAATGGAAAGTTTTCAAATGAAGCATCAAAGTTTGCCGACTTACTCTGGTTGGTAAACCCTGCATTGTTGATGAGAATATCTACTGTTCCAAATTCAGCAATCACTTCAACCAGGAGTTTTTCCCAGCTTTCCTTTTTAGTTACATCGCAATACTTGGTGGTAACTTTTGTTCCTTGTTGATGAAGTACCTCAGCAACCTCTTTACACCTGGCTTCATTAAAATCGGCCAATACAATTTTTGCCCCGTAGTTGTGCAAAGCAATCGCATGCTCCGATGCAAGCAGACCTGCACCGCCGGTTATAATAGCTACTTTCCCTGTTACGTCAAATAAATTCTCCATGAATCAGTCTACAAATATTTGGTCAATCACAGTTTTACCCAGCCTGGATAATACAGATCTTTTGCGTAGTATTTTTTGTTTGCATACCATTGTTTTGGTATGATGATGATCTTTTCGTTATTCGTATTTTGGTATCCTGCCCACCAGCTAAAGGTGCTGTTGCTCATCACAAGGTGTTTGCATTTACTCATCAGGTAGAAATCTTCCACCGCTGTTGATGTTGTATTGCTCACCCACGTTACGTCGTAACCTGCAGGCAAATATTGTTTGGCGACTGTAACATCATCTGTAAAGGCATACAGCTTCAAAGGCTGGTTCGTTTGCGAGCTGATATAGTTTATGCCAGCTGCATAATATTCGGGTGAAGGTGTACCAAGCAGTTGGGTATATTGAGGCTGTAATTTATCGCCGCAGCGAATGTGCAGTGCAACACTATTGTTAGCACTTATTTCATCAGCAATAGACTTAACTGCTGAAACCAATTCTTTCCGCACAACAAAATCGGCCATGATTGCTGCACGATGCTGTTCGAAGTATTTATAGCTCATCCAATAGCCTTTTAAAAAAACAGGAGGCTTTGCATGAAAAAATCGCTCGTCAAAATGAAAACTTCTTTCTTCAAATACCTTTTGTTTGTGAGGCGCCCTGAATAAGTAGGCAAATTGATAGGCTGTTTGTACCATTGTACTTTCTTCATAAGGCAAACCACGAATTTTATCTTTTGTCAGCTTGTTCCATACACGTCGCACCGGGTGCGATAAATTGAACTGTTGCATTTCTTGCCGGGTTATTACCGGCGTTTGAATACCAAAATATTTTCCCAATTCATACTGGCGTATCGAGGCGGAAGAATAATTATCGATGTTGATTTTAAGTGGCTGGTTAAGTTTCAACGACAATGATTTTGCCGCAGCATATTGAAACATTTGGTTGCCCAATCCTTGCATCAACTTTACAACGATCATTGATTTTGCATTAGGAATTCAACCATTTTAAAGTCGAGACCTGTGTCAATGTCTATGGCTCTTTCCCTTGGTATCGGATAAATTTTACACCGGGCTTTGCTCCAGTGTTCGTAAGCGTACAATGCTTCTTTTTTAATAACGTATGCGGCGGGTGAAAGACTATAAACAGCTGGTGCATCTTGTCTTCTAACTATAGGGGTTGCACTTTTCTTTACCATTTCGGCGTAGCCGTCAGGCCCAATTTCCATCATATTAAAATATGGATTACGCTCGGGTTCGTAACCGGTAATTACTACATCAGCATGGGAATCTGAAAGGGCTAATTCAATTGCACCGTCTATATCTTCGGCAGTTTTTAAAGGAACGGTCACATCCAGGTCAACGAGGTAGGTCACCGTTTTTCCCGTAAGCTTTTCGTATGTTTCCACTGCGTGAATAAATACCGGCCACTTAGAAGCGGTATCGGTTGCCAACTCAGCTGGCCGCATAAAAGGCACTGCTGCACCGTGTGCTTTGGCCACATTTGCAATTTCAATACTGTCTGTAGAAATGATAAGATCGTTGATGTGTATACTCTTTTTTGCAGCTTCGATGGTGAAGGCAATTAATGGCTTTACCGGTAATAGTTTGATGTTCTTACCGGGCACACCTTTGGAACCGCCGCGGCAACAAATGGTTGCTAAAATCATGATACCAATTGTTGCGGGTGAAAGTTGTGTGGGTTAACAAATGTGTGGTGATCGGCTGAAAACTTAGCTGCCATTACCCAACGCAAACTCTCTATTCCTGCTTCTAATGAAGTATGTCTGTCATCCTGGTCACCGCTTAAAAAAACACGCATCGTTTCTACAAAACGATCGTTGCGTTCGAAGTGTTTGTATTCAAAAACCTGTTCTTCTTTTTCGCTGTTAATCCACCTTACCTGGCTCGTGGAAAGATCCCAAAACACGGTTCCCTGCTGGCCGGTAATCATGCAGTTCCTAATTAACTTTTGCTGCAGGTAGTCAAGATGAATGGTGCCAATAACACTATTTCTAAACCTTATCAATACCTCACAAACATCTTCAGTTTCTATATCGAGTGCGCCACTGTTACTGTATTGGCAGCAGAGACTTTCTGCCGGACCAATTAACCAGTATAAATAATCAAACTCATGAATCAGATCTAGCATTACACCGCCACCCGTTTCTTTCTTTGCGCTAATGCCTTCCCTGTAATCTTGTGTAGGTCGCCAATCAGGGAGATATTGACCAACTTGTGCATTCACTGAAACAATTTTGCCGATGGCATTTTGCGCCAATAATTCCTTCATTTTCTGCATACCCGGATCGAAGTGTAGATCGTATCCAACAACAATCCGGCTACCAAATGTATGGGCAAGTTCTACCAGCTCATCCAATTGGTTAAGCGTATGACTTACCGGCTTTTCTACATAAATGTTGGGAACGTGTGCGTGTAAGAGAGGAAAAACAGATTGGAGATGCACTGCTGTTGGCGTGCAAATAATTGCGGCATCAAACTGGTGAAGTGCCAACGCGTCCTGCACAGAGGGATAGCAGGGAAGAAAGGAAAATTCGCCCGGCAAAATGCCTGAACGTTTGACGACGCTAACATCGTTGTAATCCAATGTCAACAGGTTACGCAAATGCCGCTGCCCTATTGAGCCAAGGCCAATCAAAAGGATTTTCAAAGGAAAGGTTAGGGTTTAATTCTTTAGAACAAGGGCGTTAAGTAGTCCACGGGGAACTCGACTACCATCACCTGGTCAAGGCTCTCCAGCTTCACATATACTTTCTTCTTGCCGCCTTTTACTACGGTACCGGTGGTGTCCATAAATACTCCGTGGTTCACTCTTATCCGGGTATTTTCATCAAGCGATCCAAGCGATTGAATGGATACGCTTGCTTCCTTTTCGGACAAGTATTTTTTAATAAGCTCTACCTCTTCATTCCTAATTACCGCAGGCTTTCCTACGTAATACACAAAATTGAGAATGCCGTCCGTCATTAATACAGAAGTCTTTTCGGTGTCAAGAATGCGTACGAAAATGTAAGATTTGAACAGCGGCTCTTCTACAATCTTTTTCCGGTCGCTCCATTGCTTTTGAATTTTTTGCAACGGGCACCATACTTCTATTCCTTTGCGCTCAAGCGAAGTATTTATCTTCTTTTCCCAGCGTGGCTTCGTATAGAGTGCATACCATTTCTTTTCGTCTTTTATTCCCTCTTCCATTGTTGTTTATTTTATACAGCTTCGCCACCTCACTCCCATGCATTGCGATGGAAGGACTATTACATTGATGCAGTTGGCTAATGCTTCCTACTAAAATTTTCTTTCAGGTTCCCAAGAAAACCTTTTTTCTTTTCCTGTACATAATACCCGTAACCGTAGCCGTAGCCATAACCATAACCGTAGCCATAACCAAAGCCTACCGACGAGTCGTCTTTAATGCCGTTCACGATCAAGGATAAGCTTTTGAATTTCTTATCGCGGTTCAATTTTTCTACGTAAGGAACGACCAGTTTGTTCGAGTACTTATGCCGGATAATGAACATAGTCATATCCGCATATTTTTCTAAAAGCAACGCATCGGTTACCAGGCCAACAGGAGCCGTATCAATGATGATGTTGTCAAAGTTTGCACGGAGGTATTCAAATAATTTGCTGGTCTTTTCACTCAGTAAAAGCTCAGCAGGATTTGGCGGTATAGGCCCTGAACTAATCACAAAAATGTTGTCGTTGTTGGGTACCCTCTGAATCAAATTCTCTACCGGTATGTCTTTGATAATATAATTAGAAAGTCCGAACTCGCCCGGCACGTTTAAATATTTACTCAGCTTTGGCTTGCGCAAATCAAATTCTAGTATCACTGTTTTGGCGCCCGTAATGGCCATACTGCTGGCAAGGTTAAGCGATACAAAGCTCTTTCCTTCACCACTCATAAATGACGACACCAGTATGGTTTGTACCGGCCGGTCAGCACCCATGTATTGAATGTTGGTTCTTATCAACCTGAACTGCTCAGAGATTGGGCTTCTACTTTTGCTATCGATTACAATACCTGTCTTATTTTTTTCGTACGAAAGTTCACCAAGAATAGGAAGCGTAGTGCCTTCTTCTATTTCTTTTCTATCGTTGATTTTGGTATTAAAAAAGTCGCGCAACACAATCACGATTGTAGGAATAGCAAGGCCAATTAAAATGGCCAGCAACTGTATGTTTGAAGCAATTGGTTTTATTGGGCCAGTGTTGTAGGCACTATCAATAATGCGCGTGTTATTGATATTGGATGCAAGGGAAAGTTCGGTCTCTTCTCTTTTTTGCAATAGGTAATTGTATAAATTTTCTTTCAGATTGATTTGTCGTTTGATATTGATCAACTCTCTTTCTTTAATGGGCAGGCCGGCAATCTTTCCTTCGATGGTGCCGTAGTTATTGGTCATTTGCGTCAGGGTGGTATTGTATCCACTCTTTAGCACTCCAATGTTGCGCAAAATGTTCGCCCTGATGTCCGCCAATTGTACCGTAAGATTCTGCATCATCGGATCATCCTCGGTACTTTTTATTGCAGCCCGTTGTTTGTCTAACACCATTTGGTTGTGCGCTGATATCAGAGACATTAAAGAAGCTTCTGTGATGCCGAGACCAGACGGAATTAATTCGTTCGTGCCTTTTTCTGATCTCATGTATTGCTCTAAAGTCTCCAGCACTTTTATCTGGGTGTATTGCTCCGACTTTTGATTGTCGACCGCCATAGCCTGGGAAAGAAACATGTTTGCATCACCGGTAACATTGCTGATCCTGTTGGATGATTTATAACGTTGCTCCGCGATCTCAACTTCGTTCAATTCAATTCTTACCGAGTCGATTCTTTCGTTTAAAAATTTAATGGTACGCCGGCCGGCAATGTTCTTGTCATCTAACCCGGCAATGTCATACACATTCATCAACTTATTTACAATGGCCACTGCGCGATCTGGTAGTTCATCCAGCATAGATATTTCTATGATACCACTCTGATCGTGTGTAGGCCTTACGTCGAGCGTTCCTTTAAACATCTTCGCCACACTGGTCCTATCCATGTAGGATAATGTATAGCCTTTGGGATCTGCCTTGACGTTATAATTTCGGTAGATGATTAATTTTCCAAAGTCAGTATCGAATGGCGCACCATATGCGTGGCGTTCGGTTGGGCCATTTCCTGCTATAGAAAAAGATTTATCGGCTAATATAATTTTCAGCTGCATTGGTTTCGACTTCTTCGTTTCTTCCAATATTTCGAAACTAATGGGCGACTGCTCACCAAACATGGGCGCTGCAGTTATTCTTCCTTCCTGGTATAAATTAATGTTGAGATGTAATGAATCAACTACGCGGTTCATTAATGAAAACGACTTAATGATGTTCATCTCGTTTTGAACATCTTTGTTGCCCATTACCAAACCCATTTCTTTAAGAGTTTTGTACTCTGAATTGCCCCCTTCATCCTGGCTTTTAATTAAGAGAAAAGCAGAAATTTTGTAAACAGGGCGCGTGTAGCGCAAATAAACCCGTGCAATAATGATTGAAATAACAAGGCTTAAAATAAACCATGGTAGCAAAGCCAGAATCTTATAAACGAACTTCTTTACGTCAAACTGGTTGGCGGTCGGAATCGCATATTCATTTTCTGTAGCCTGTACAGGGTAACTCATTTAATTTGGATTAAAATCATAATCGGATTTGTAGTAGCAAACTTATCTGAAAATTGTTAAACTAACGGCTATTATGCTCACTACAGTGGCCACAATAGACCCTACTCTCGTGGCCTGTTCAATTTGTCCTTTGTTGGTTTCTGGTTCTATGTAAACAACGTCGTTTCGCTGCAGGTAATAATAGGGGGAAGTGAAAATGCTTTTATCATTAAAGTTGATGATGCCAATGTGCCGGCTTCCACTGCTATCGCGGATCACACGCACGTTTGTCCGTCGTGCATACTGGGTCATATCGCGGGCCAGTCCAAGACCTTCTAAAATCGTTACCTTTTCGTTGGTGATGACAAACGTTCCGGGTGAATTCACTTCGCCTAAAACCGTAAACCGAAAGTTGGTAAAGCGTACACTTACCAGCGGATCCTTTAAATATTTTGCTACAATTTCAACCAACTTATTCTTCAATTCATCTCGCGTTAAACCAGCTGCCTTCACTTTGCCAACGAGTGGAAATTCTATCATACCATTTATATCCACGAGATAGTTATTGGCAGAGCCGCCACCAGTTGTAACCGCATGACTATTGATGGTAGCCACCGTCACTTCGTTGGCACCGGTAATTTTTATTTCCATAATGTCGTCGGACATTATTACGGGCTCGGGCCGCTTAAGGTCGGGAAGTCTGACGAGTTGTGAGTCGCTCAGGTTATTGAAGTACCGAAGCTTTTGCGAAGAGGTACACGATAAAAGTAGCGACGCCAGGGCAATGGTAAAAACCATTTTATGCAATGACTTGATGCCCCCTAAAAGGGTTTTCTTTCTAAAGTGGTACATAAGGTTACGGACAGGGTTTCGGGGAACAATAATGCTCCTCATAGAAAAGAACGTCAATCTAGCACTAAAGATTGTTTTGCGCGCAAAAAAGTTTGTCCGAAAGCGCCACCCAAAAGTCCGTTGTACCTATAGTTTTACATCGTCAGGTAAATAATGCTCGTGGGTTTTAACCGGCTCCGGCGGGTTATGAATTTTCATTTGGAAGAAATTGACCAATAGCGAAAATGCCATGGAGAAGTAGATATATCCCTTTGGAATGTGAAATGCGAGTCCCTCTGCTATTAATGAGAAACCGATCAGGAGCAGAAAGCTCAATGCCAGCATTTTAAACGTTGGATGCTTGTTTACAAACTTGCTGATGGGTTCTGCTGCAAAAAGCATGATGCCCACAGACACTACTACCGCTACATACATTACCCACAATTCCTCTACCATCCCAACAGCGGTAACAATAGAATCAATTGAAAAAACGATATCCAGTAACAGTATCTGGATGATTACACCCTTAAACGTTACCACCTTTATATTCCTGGAAGTATCGCCGTCTTCGCCTTCCATTTTATGGTGAATCTCTGTGGAGCTTTTATAGATCAGGAACAGGCCGCCCAAGATTAAGATCAGATCTTTTCCGGATATCCCATTACCGAAAACGGAGAAAAGATTCCCCTCAAGTTTCAGTATTAGTGAGATCAATCCCAGCAAAATCAAACGCATAAACATTGCAAGTATTAAACCCAGACGCCTTGCCTTTTTTTGCTTGTTAGCAGGCAACCTGTTTGCAACAATTGAGATAAATATCACATTATCTAAACCCAATACTATTTCCAATAGTATCAGGGTAATAAGTCCCGCGAGCCATTCCATTCACAAAATTTTTATTGATTACACAGCTGGTGTGGGTCTGAAAATTATTCAGACGACGAGTGATGATTTTTCTTTTTCTTTTTTTCTTTGTCCTTGCCTTTGCCTTTACCCTTTTCTTTTTTTGAAGCTTTCACCAGCACAACAGTCGCTGCTTCTTTGGCGGTTTGCTCCTCTTCTGTTTCAGGCTTAATTACCCATTCAAAATCCAGCTGTCGCTTGGCAAGATTTGCGGAAACAACTTTAATAAAAACCTTATCCCCTATTCTAAACTTACGTCCACTGCGCCTGCCTACCAGGCTATAATCTCCTTCTAACAATCTAAAATCATCGTAATCAGAAAGGCTGGTAATAGGGATAAGTCCCTCGCATTTATGCTCAACCGTTTCTACCCAAAAACCGAAAGCGGCTACACCACTTACCACGCCCATGAATGTTTCGCCAATGTGTTCTTTCAAAAATTCTACCTGCTTGTATTTATTGCCTGCTCGCTCACTGTCCATTGCGCTACGTTCCTTTACACTGCAATGTTTACATTTCTCTTCCATTTTTTTGTCGAATACCGGCTGTCCGTCAAGGCAAGATTCTAATACGCGGTGCACCATTACATCGGGGTAGCGACGTATGGGAGAAGTGAAGTGGCAGTAAAACTCAAACGACAATCCATAGTGACCAATGTTTTCGGCTGAATAAACTGCCTTAGCCATTGTTCTAATGCCGAGTTGTTCCAAAACGTGCTGCTCAGGTTTGCCCTTTACATCTTCCAGCATCTGGTTGAAGCTTGAAGCGATTTTTTCAGGAGAAGATGTATCAAACTTATGCCCGTATTTAGCGGCAAAAGCCATGAAAGGAGTCAATTTCGCTTCATCAGGTACATCGTGTATGCGATAAGCAAAGGGAACTTCTTTCTTATTTATTTTGACGTTAGAAACGTATTCTGCAACCGTACGATTGGCGAGCAACATGAACTCTTCAATCAGTTGATGTGCTTCTTTACTTTCCTTTACTACAATACCCAAAGGCTTTCCGTTTTCATCTAAGCGGAATCGAACTTCAGTAGATGAAAAATTAATGGCACCTTTTTTAAAACGCTCGGCCCGGTAGTGCTGCGCCAGTGTATTCAGCAATAATATCTCGTCGGAATACTGACCTTTTTTAGATTCTATAATTACCTGCACATCTTCATAACTAAACCGATGATTGCTGTGTATGACGGTTCTTCCAATCCAGTGCTTTTTTATTTCGCCACTATTGGTATTAATGTGAAACACCGCTGAAAACGTAAGCTTGTCTTCGTTGGGGCGTAGCGAACATAATTCATTGGAAATTCTTTCAGGCAACATAGGATTAACCCTGTCAGGTAAATACACTGAGGTAGCACGGCTATACGCCTCGTCATCCAACAATGAACCCGGTGTTACGTAGTGGCTTACATCGGCAATGTGCACACCAATCTCATACGTATGTCCTTTTATTTTTTTGATGGAAATGGCATCGTCAAAATCACGGGCATCTACGGGGTCAATGGTAAAAGTGATGTCTTCACGCATGTCTCTCCGCTTCTTAATTTCTGAAGCGCTTATGACATCTGGCAAGCGGGCTGCTTCTTCCATCACATCATCTTCAAAGCTGAGTGGAAAGCCGTTCTCGAGTAATATTTCCTTCATGGCAATATCACTTTCGTGCTCAGCACGCAGCACCTGGATGATCTCTCCTTCGGGCTTTTTATTGCCGCTATCCCACTTGGTAATACGCGCCAATACACGATCCTTGTTTACCGCCCCGTTCACCTTGTCAAGAGGAATATAAAAATCCGGCATCGGTTTATCTGTATCCGGAATGAAGAATGCAAAGGATGTACTCATCTGCAAATGACCAATAAAGTCGCTCTGTTTGCGCGTCACTACTTCGGTAATCTTACCTTCCTTGCGGCCGTTATTTGAATTTTCGCGGGTAATCATCACTCTTACAGTATCTCCATTGAGTGCAGAGTTGAAATCGTTTGGTCTGACCAAAATGTCCCCTTCATCTTCTTTTACTACTACATACCCAATGCCACTGCGTGTTATCTCCAGTACTCCTTTATATTGCTCTGATCCGCTTTTCTTTCCGCGGGATGATTTTTGTTTCTTACTCATATTTATTTTTTGTTCTCATAAAAACCTTTGATGAAGGTATGAACTACTTCATCAAAACGTGTGCCTTCACCAAACAGGAAGTGATGTTGAACAGGTAGTACAAACATCGGCATATCAAGTAGTTCGTTCCTGAATTTTACCAGGCGCATTGCATCCTTTTCAGTGGTGATCATTAACTTATCGCCTTGCAACGGTTGAAACTTTTTCTCAATCTCCTGCAAGTCATCTATAGAAAAAATGTGGTGATCGCCATACATCTGTTCGTCATAAGTTTTTGCGTGCTGAAGCAGGTATTGTTTTAATGGCCGGGGATTGGCAATACCGCACACCAACAATATCTCATCGTTTGCATTTATCACCCTGGGCTCCCTGGTTATAATGTGGTAGGGAATTCCGTATTCGATGGCGGTAAAGAAAACCTTTTGATGTGAAAGCGGGTTGATTTCTTTTAACAGTGACCTACGCTCTGTCTCGCTCAACTCAGCCGGGCATTTAGTAACCACAATTACCTGTGCCCTTTTGTACGATGAACGTTGGTCCCTGAGATCGCCCGTTGGCAGAAAGAAGTCACGGGTAAAAAGATTATTGTATTCGGTTAGTAAAATGTTTAGCCCGGGTTGAATAGCCCGGTGTTGAAACGCATCATCTAGAATGATTACCTGTGTTCCTGGAGTATCATGCAGCAATTGCGGTATGGCTGCTATTCTCTCCTCTCCCACTGCAACTGCTACATTCGGGAATTTAGCATGAAACTGCATGGGTTCATCACCAATTTCAAGCGCGGTAGTACTGGCATGTGCCAGCACATAGCCTTTTGTTTTCCGTTTGTAGCCGCGGCTTAAAGTCGCAATCGGGTAATCATGTTGCAGCAACCGTAATAAATACTCAACCATTGGTGATTTGCCTGTTCCCCCAACCGATAAATTTCCGACACTAATAATTGGCAGATTAAATGGCGTGCTGGTGAAAATATTTTTATCAAACAAAAAATTGCGAAGAATGACGATTGCACCGTATAAAAGAGAAAAAGGAAAGAGGAGAATTCGAAAAGACTTGACCAGGTAAAAATTAAAATTCATACAATTGATGCGGCGTAATACAAAAGTTTAAAGGTACATCATATTGATCCCTGTCTTCTATTTTATCAATTGCTTCAAAGTAAGAAAAGCCTACAGTAATTACATCTGTACGGCAGCTTTTCAAAAAGCGATCATAGTATCCTTTGCCGTAGCCAACACGAAATCCATTTTCATCGAAGGCCAACAAAGGCACCAGTACTAAATCGATAGCAGCTGGTGTAATCTCTTCACCATCTTCTGGCTCAGCAATGCCATAAGTGTTTTCTACAAAGTCCGTTTCCTCATGTACAAGGATTGCTTTCATTTCTGCAGTCGTACTATTAATAACGGGGTAAGCTACACGCACTTCGGGCAAGTGGCTCTTCAGGTAGTAGGTGTACAGGTGCGTATTAGGTTCCGCCTGGTTTTCAAGCGGCCAATAGCTCATAAATATTTTCACATCGTCACCAAAAGCAAGTCGCTGCAATTGAATGAGCAATAGATCATCCAGTTTAAGTTTGTCGGCAACCGAGAGTGACAAACGTTTGTTCTTGTAAATATTTCTAAGTTCCTTTTTTGTCATTACATATTCTTTCTGTAGGTCTTCTTCCTCCAACAATCATATCATTCGGTACCCGTATCAATACTCACTACTCACATGTGCAGTATTACCCTCAAAAAACGAAAATAGTGTAGTACCATAGTTGCGTACAAAACTGAAGCCTTCAGTTTTTTCGTAGGTGTTGCGGGGTGTATGTTCTAACACAAAAAAGCCACCCGGCGCTATTAGCTTACGCGCAACAATTATTTTCGGAATCTCATCGATGGAGCCGAGCGCATACGGCGGTCCGGCAAAAATGAAATCGAATTGTTCTGCACAAGTATTGAGAAAAGTGAAAACATCCAGGCGCAAAATTTTCGTGTTGGCTACTTTCAGCATCTCCATTGTCTTCTTTATAAAAGCATGCATGGCGGCATCTTTTTCTACAATGGTAATATTAGCTGCACCTCTTGAGGCCACTTCATAACTGATACTTCCTGTGCCACCAAAAAGATCCAATGTTTTTATCCCTACAAATTCCATCCTGTTTTGCAATATGTTGAACAGACCTTCTTTAGCTATATCCGTTGTAGGCCGGGTATGCGGCATATTGGGTGGCGGATTGATTCTGCGGCCACCAAATTCTCCGGATATAATTCTCATGATACAAGCTTGCTGAATGGAGTGAAATAATGTTGCGGAAACGACTGCTCATCTCCTTCAATTACTAATGTGTTCGATGTTCCTGACACAACATTTTCGAAATATTTTTTCAGCTCAGTATACATGGTGGATTGAAGATCGATTAACCCTGAAATGTGCACGGTAAGTTGAGCGGAATAATTAAGCTGGTTAGACAAATTAAGCAGGTAGTACACCACATCGTCATGGTTGGTATAGTTGAAACTCTGAACCAGTATTAGTTGCGAATGGTTGACGGCACATACAATAAGATGCTGATGATAAAACTGCACAAAGAGATTTTCTGTACCGTTGTCTTCTTTAGTTGCATGATCTATTAAAGAGGAGTAGGTATGCTTGATGCTATCAAGTTGAACGATTTGATGCAAATCATTCAGCCAGTTTGAGGGCACGCGGAATACATTCATAATTACCGGGTCAACCTTAATCGCTTCGAAATGATTTATAAACCCGGTACTTTCTCCAAATACAACTTGTAAATAATCATCCGAAATTTCTTTGGTGAATTTGTAAGATGGCACCAACACCGAAAGGTCGTTGTTGACATATAAAGTAGTCGACTGGTAGGTATTGTTCAGGATAGACGATTCGCCTTTTAGCGTATTCCAAACTGCGCGTATATCATCGGACTCCTCCGGTATAAAAGTAAATACCTCTATGGCATCAATCGAATTTTTTGCTTTGTTTTTAACCAGGCAGGCAAGGTGATGTTTGCCAAGTTCCAACACCAATGAATTGGCCGATTGGTTGCTTGCGTCGAAATTCTTGGCATTGAGATAAAACTGCTTAACAGGCATCGGCTACTTTTATTGCAGTGCAATGATATAAAAAAACCGCCGCAGTTGAAGCAGAGGTTTATGATGCTTAATGAATGAACTGCCTCGATCTAAAGACTGCCTGCTATTGAATTTCCTGCAGCATTTTTTTGCCTTCCTGTTTAAGGGCAGCGTCATCGGAAGTTCGGTTTGGCAGCTTAGCCAAAAGGTTCAATATTTCTATAGCTTTCGCGGGTTTATTATCGTACTTATATGCTTTAGCCAATTCAAGGTGATTCAAAACAAAGTACTTATCCAACGAACGGCTGCGCTCCATGTACTTAATCGCGTTTTCTATGGTAGCATCAGGCAACCCCCCAAAAAAAACTTTTACCGCAGCTTTTTTAGCCCACGATAAGTTTACCATTTCCAAATGCCATTTACCTAATACATACGTAGCACGTGCATGTTCCGGGTTGATGGCAAGGGCTCTGTCCGCATAGTCTTTAATCTCTTTTACGTAGCCCACCACTTTCTTATTATCCGTTTCAGTCTCAGTAAGCTTACCGGCCACAACTGCGCGAACATAGTTTGACTCCGCACTTTTACCATTAACCGCCAGCGCCTTGTCGGCGTAAACTTTTGCTTCTTCAAACAGCGCTTTCTTTCTCTTCTTATCAGCCTCGCGACCACCGATGCCGCAGCTCAATTCAGCTACATGTATAAGGGCTGTCAAATTTTGTGGATCTGCGGCAAGTAATTGTTTGTACTTATCTAGTGCCGCATTGTCTTTTAAATTATACTCCAGATTTTCTGCTTCTTTCAACAACACTTTTACGTCCTGGCTAAATAAAGATGTAACTGCTAAAGAGAGCAATGCTGCCACGATGTACTTCATACTTCATTCCTTTTAATAGTGTAACCTACGCCAACTATACCCTCAAAGTTCTCTATTGGTGCGTTCATTTTATCTATGGTAATGTTAACCTTTTGAACGAGCTCAAACTTCTGTAAAATCTCCAGCGCAATTTCAGTTACAAGCGTTTCCAGCAAGGGCGTTTGGGTCTGCATTCTTTTCTTCACCAATGCATATAAGCTGGTATAATCAATGGTTTCAGCGATCTGTTTTACCGGCACTGTGTTTGGTTCGTAGGTAACGGCAAGGTTCACTATAAAAAGACCACGCGTAAGAGCCTCCTCCTTGTACACACCATGCGCGCAGGTAAATTTCAAATCTTTTAGGTAGATGTCAATCATTTGGTTTTGCATAACATCGTGTAAATCAACCAATGCTTTGCCTCACATTTTGTTTTCAAAAAAGTAAGTATAAGATCAAAGAAATTTTGATCCGAATTGGCAAGAAACTTGTTAACCATCTGCATCCTGTTTCATCCATTGATCCAGAAATTGGTTCAACTATTCTATCAAAAACACGTAGGCTGCTCATTGTAGAGCAGCCTGTTTTTTTAAATACAAAATCGATTATAAGCCTTTCATTGATAAATAACGTTCCGCATCCAACGCCGCCATACAACCACTACCTGCAGCGGTTACAGCCTGGCGGTAAATTTTATCCTGTACGTCGCCAGAGGCAAATACCCCTTCAACATTGGTTTTAGAAGTTCCCGGAACGGTTAAAAGATACCCGGCATCATCCATTTCCAACCAACCTTTGAAAATATCACTGTTGGGTTTGTGCCCGATCGCAACGAAAAACGCACTAACGGGAATGTCGGTTGAAACATTTGTTTCGTGATTTAACACTCGTACTGCCTCAACCTTTTTCTCACCTAAAATCTCCTGGGTTGAGGTATTCCAATGCACCTCGATATTTTCTGTTTTCAATACACGATCCTGCATCACCTTAGATGCACGCATCTGGTCGCGGCGAATGAGCATATGCACTTTGGTGCATAGCTTAGATAGATAAAGCGCTTCTTCCGCAGCAGTATCACCAGCCCCAACGATGGCTACTTCTTTTCCCTTAAAGAAAAACCCATCACAAACAGCACATGCACTTACACCGTATCCGTTTAGTCTTTGCTCGCTTTCAAGCCCAAGCCACTTGGCGGAGGCACCGGTGCTTACAATTACGGTGTCGGCTGTAATTAATTTTTCTTCATCAATCCAAACTTTGTACGGCGGCTCCATAAAATCTACTTTGGAGGCCATTCCGTAGCGAATGTCTGCACCCATACGGGCCGCCTGCTTTTCAAAATGAATCATCATTTCAGGACCTTGCACCCCATCGGCGTATCCGGGATAATTTTCCACTTCTGTAGTGATGGTAAGTTGTCCGCCGGGTTGAATGCCCTGGTACAACACGGGCTTCAAATTAGCACGTGCAGCATAGATAGCCGCGGTATAACCTGCAGGTCCTGATCCTATAATTAAGCAATGAACATGTTCTGTATTATTTTCCATTCGTTCGAGTTGATTGTTTTGTAGCGTTCCTTAATAAAAGTTGCAAAGTTACTTCAGGTTACATTATGAATATTAACGACAGGAAAGGTTAATGGTACTTAAGAAGAGCTCTAGGCCCAACTTGCACCTCGCATCTTCCTTCTCTATAGAAACTTATTTAGGGATGATAAAAGTTTTGTACTGAACAGCACAGCCAGAAAAAGCACCCAAGGCGTTATTGCTCACATTGCCTAGAACCCTGGTAGGGCTGGCAAAAGGATTTCCAACACTTTGGTATCCATACTCCAGTGTTCTCCAGAAATCGAAGCTCCTTTTATCAATGTTGGCAAACTTAACTGTGACTGTATCACCCCGCTTAAATGATGACTTATAATCCTCAGCGCTATTCCGGTCTTTCCCCTGTTCTACCGGGACCGTATAAACAGATCCATCAATCAATTGGTCATCATAAACGGAGTTCTCACCAGCCTTGTAGAGTTCACGATTTACTTTGGTAAAATATCGAATATAGTTTCCAAAACCAGGCGGGTCAGTAATTTTTGCCAGCAGGATTGCGCGCATGGTATCTTCTCTTGCACGCGATGGCTCCCACCATAAACTATCAATTGTCTTGCTCAAATTCGGGATACTTGTGGCTGCAGAGAAACTTTGTCCTTCGGTGGTAATTTGTAGCGTGTACGTTTTTAACCGCTCACCCACCATTCTATTTGCTGCAATGGTAGTGTCTGTACTATAATACGTGTAGGTGAAAGAAGGTGTAAGCGGAATTGAATATTCCAGTAAAGTAACCGTTCGGGTGCCATCATTTAATGTAATTCGTGCGTTGCGTACAAGGGATGAAGCAACAATTTCAGCCGACACGTTGCTAAAATAATTAATGGACCTACTTAACAAAATCAGCGGTGGCTGACCGTCTTCAATGGCGCCATCAACTACCAATAGTGGCTCCCTGATCTGAGGCTCAATAGTGATAACCTTCTCGCACGAAACCAATACTACCATCAATATCAACAAGCCAAATACATTTTTCATGCTGCAAATTTAAGTGATGCCCTACAACAATAATGGACAACATTCAACCATGCAAATGGTTGCTGTACAAGGCTTTTAAACCATTCATGGCATGGAATTTTAACAGCCACTTAAAACTTAATCATGAAGAACAAAATTTTTCTATTGCCATTGTTTGCTTTATGGGCAATGCTAAGCCTTAACTCCTGCGTAGCTAAACGCTACCTGGTAAATGCTGAAACCAACATTTCGCGACTCCAATCCGACAGTTCCCGGATGGCAACCCGAATTTCCACGATGGAACAAAGCATTTCGCGGATGGAGCAAAACATTCGTGACCTTGAAACAGCTCGTACCAGCCTGCAGGGTCAACTAAGTTCAACGCGGCAGGAAGCATCGAGCAGACTGCAAGATGCAAGCACACGCTTAAACTTGAGTGCCAGCCAAATTGCTGACCAACAAAAAAGACTAGAGTATCTGCAACAGTTGATCGACCAACAGAAAAAAGCCACGCAAGAACTTAGAAAGAAAGTAAGCGACGCGTTAGTAAATTTCAATACGGAGGAACTAACCGTATCCACTAAAAACGGCAAAGTGTATGTAAGCCTACAAGAAAATTTACTATTCCCGTCTGGCAGTGCTGTCGTTAATCCTAAAGGCCGGCAGGCATTGGGAACTCTAGCGGGCGTACTTAATTCGAATTCAGAAATCAATGTACTAATTGAAGGACACACTGATTCAGTCCCGATGAAAGGAAAATTTACCGACAATTGGGATTTAAGCACGGCACGTGCAAACGCCATTGTCCGCATACTAACAGACTCCTATAAAGTAGATCCAGTACGCGTTACAGCAAGTGGTCGAAGCAAGTACGACCCCATCGATACCAATATTACCGCGCAAGGCCGGGCAAAAAACAGGAGAACAGAAATTATTCTCGAGCCAAAACTTGATCAACTTATGGAGTTAATCAGGTACGGTGACGGCGGAAAGTCGGGACAATAAAGGAAAAAGTTGGTAAAAAAGAAACGCCCCTCCGAAATGGAAGGGTGTTTCTTTAAATAGTTTGTTGGGGTAACTATCCGAGATATGCTTTCAGTGCATTGCTGTAACGCGCCTTTTGTAAGCGCTTGATTGCTCTCTCTTTTATCTGGCGAATACGCTCTTTTGTTAGATCATATTTTTGACCGATCTGCTCGATTGTAACACCATTCTCGCCATCAAGGCCAAAATAGGCATTTACTATTTCGGCTTCACGCGGAGAAAGCGACTTTAAAACCCGACGAATTTCTTCTCTCAAACTATCCTTCATCACGTCGTCGTCCGTATCGTCACCACCTTCCAGCAAATCCCCCATTGCCACATCTTCCGCTTCATGAACCGGGGCATCTAATGATGTGTGACGAGTGTTACTTTGGAAAATGTTATTGATCTCAGTCTCACTCATTTCAAGAATTTCAGCCAATTCTTCTGTACTTGGTTCTCTCTCGTGTTCCTGTTCAAAGGCCATGTAGGCTTTATTGGCCTTGTTGTAAGTTCCGATCTTATTTTGTGGAAGACGTACCAATCTACCTTGCTCAGCCAAAGCCTGCAATATAGACTGACGAATCCACCAAACTGCGTATGATATAAACTTAAAGCCCTTCGTTTCATCGAAACGCTGAGCAGCTTTAATCAGACCGAGATTTCCCTCGTTGATCAAATCACTCAATGAAAGACCCTGGTGTTGATACTGTTTGGCTACAGAAACTACGAAACGGAGGTTGGCAGTAGTAAGTCTTTCCAGTGCTCTCTGATCGCCCATTTTTATTTTCTGGGCAAGGATCGTCTCCTCTTCGGGAGTGATCATGGGAATCTTAGAGATTTCCTGAAGGTACTTTTCTACAGCCTGCGAATCACGGTTCGTAATCTGTGTGGCAATTTTAAGCTGCCTCATAATTTAAATGATGTATTTGATATGATAAACCCTTGTTAGACAATCATTGTTTTGTAGTAGTTGCAACAAAAATGCTAATGTCTAAATATAAACGCCTGCGAAGGTAAGTTGCAACATTGGTTTTTGCCAATCATTGTGGAAAAACGTGGTGCATTTGTATATAAATTAACCCTTTAAGAGGAAGAAATGTAGTATACGCCCCCTTTCGTTCTTCGATATAAATGAAATCCTCTATAAATCCATGTGTTTTTTTCATCTGAAAATTGATTTGATTTGGGAATTTAATGGCTAACGAAAATGGACCGGTTGTTTGTTAGTAGTAAGGAATTTATATTCAAAAAGCGTACCTCTGTGAATATTGAAAGGTGATTGACATTAATTTCGCACCCCTATGATTGATTACAGATCAGACACATTTACAAAGCCAACTCCTGAAATGCTGGAAGCAATGTTTAAGGCAGAAGTTGGAGATGACGTTTTTATGGAAGATCCAACCATAAATAAATTGGAAGGTTTGTCTGCCGATATGTTTGGCATGGAAGCAGGTCTGTTTTGCCCCAGTGGTACTATGACCAATCAAATTGCCATTAAATGCCATACACAACCTGGTGACGAGGTGATTTGTGATGCACTTTCACACGTTTACATTTACGAAGGTGGCGGCATCGCTTTCAATTCATCAGCCTCCGTTCGTCCTATACAGGGAGATAACGGTCGAATTACTGCAGAGCAAGTGCTAAATGCAATTAACCCCGATGATATTCATAAACCGCATTCCTCTTTAGTAAGCCTGGAGAATACAGCAAATCGAGGTGGCGGAAGCTGCTATGCGTTTAAAGAATTGGAAGCCGTAAGAGCAATTTGCAATGAAAACAAATTAGCACTTCACCTGGATGGGGCAAGACTGTTTAATGCGCTGGTAGCTAAGAACGAAGATCCCAAAGCATATGGCAGGGTTTTCAACAGCATATCCATTTGCCTTAGCAAAGGTCTGGGCACGCCTGTGGGCAGTGTTTTATTGGGCAATAAAGATTTTATTAGAAAGGCACGTAGAGTTCGCAAAGTAATGGGTGGAGGAATGCGACAGGCTGGATACCTGGCAGCTGCAGGAATTTACGCATTGGAAAATCATGTTGCGCGACTTGCAGACGATCATCAACATGCAAGGATGCTTTCTGAAGCCTTGGCAAAAAAAGACTTTGTTGGTAAGATCAGTCCGGTTGAAACCAACATTCTAATTTTTGAGGTGCAGGGAAGATTTACCCCACAAGGCTTGGTGGACTTATTGATGAATGAGTATGGCATAAAATCAATAGCGATTTCTAAAACACAGGTGCGAATGGTTTTACACCTGGATATCACAAAGGCAATGGTAGATAAAACGATAGAAATTCTCCAGCAGCTGTAATTATCAACCAACAATTAATTTATTTGAATGCTTCCAAAAGTTAATCCTTCGAATACGCAGGCGTGGCTACTACTGAAACGTCATTACGACGAAGAAATGCAGCGCACCCATTTGCGGAAATTATTTTCAGCCGACCCTGAGCGATACAAAAAGTTCTCGCTTCAATTCAACGATATTCTTTTCGATTACTCTAAGAATATTTTGAATAATAAAACAATGCAGCTACTCTTTCAATTGGCGGATGAATGCCAGTTGAAGTCTGCCATAGCTTCCATGTTTAATGGCGAAAAGATTAATGAAACGGAAGATAGGGCTGTGCTGCATGTGGCTTTGCGAAACATGGGTAATCGGCCAATGTTGGTGGAGGACGAGGACGTAATGCCTGAAATAATAAAGGTGCGCAGACAGATGAAAGACTTCTGCAACAAAGTTCACGCAGGGGACTTTACGGGATACACGGGTAAGAAGATAAAATACATTGTAAATATTGGTATTGGCGGCAGCGACCTTGGACCTGTAATGATAACCGAAGCGCTAAAGCCCTACGCGAAGGAAGGAATCAAAGCCTTTTTTGTGAGCAATGTAGATGGCACGCATATAGCTGAAACGCTTAAGAAAGTTGTGCCAGACGAAACACTTTTTCTGGTTGCTTCAAAAACCTTTACCACGCAGGAAACCATGACTAATGCACACACTGCGCGGAACTGGTTTCTGCAAACTGCGGGAGATGAAGCACACATTGCCAAACATTTTGTAGCACTCAGCACCAATGAAAAGGAAGTGACGAAGTTTGGTATCGATCCGCAAAACATGTTTCGATTTTGGGACTGGGTGGGTGGAAGATATTCTTTGTGGAGTGCGATCGGCTTGTCCATTGCCTTAACGATTGGGTATGATCATTTTGAAGAACTTTTGACTGGCGCTTATGAAGTAGACGAACATTTCAGAACAGAAAAGTTTGCTGGAAACATAGCGGTGATCATGGGTTTGATTGGCATTTGGTACACCAGTTTTTTTGGCGCACAAAGCGAAGCCATTTTACCCTACGACCAGTACATGCACCGATTTGCCGCGTATTTCCAACAGGGAAATATGGAGAGCAATGGCAAATCAGTCGATCGCAACGGCTACGAAGTAAGCTATTCAACCGGACCAGTTATTTGGGGTGAGCCCGGTACAAATGGTCAGCATGCATTTTACCAATTGATTCACCAGGGAACCTTGTTAGTACCGTGCGATTTTATTGCGCCAGCCAATAGCCACAACCCGATTGGTGACCATCACATCAAATTACTCAGCAACTTTTTTGCACAAACGGAGGCGCTGATGAATGGCAAAACGGAGGATGAAGTAAAACAGGAACTTGCTTCAGCCGGAAAATCTAAAGAAGAAATTAAGAAGCTAGTTAAGTTCAAAGTTTTTAAAGGCAATAAACCCACCAATTCTTTTTTATTGAATAAAATTACACCCCGATCCCTCGGTAGCTTAATTGCGATGTACGAACATAAGATTTTTGTGCAGGGAGTTATTTGGAACATCTTTAGTTTCGATCAATGGGGAGTTGAACTCGGAAAGCAATTAGCCAACAAAATTCTTCCAGAACTGGAAAGCAACAATTCGGTTTCATCTCACGACAGTTCTACCAATGGACTGATCAATGCTTATAAAAAACTGAGAAAGTGAGAAGGTAATAGAATGTTGGGAATGAAGCCCGCTGTTCTCGTTAGTGAAAAACTATCGTTTAAAGTCAAATAGCGTTGCAGTAAAATTAGTGATCTCACGCTGCTTGAACATTACGTCCCAGTTACCGCGATAGCGAAGTACTTTAGGTACCAGCAACGCTCCTACTTTCTCAAGTTGAACTTCCATATCCACATCAAAATCGTATACGCCTGTTTTGTAACTCAGGCTATAATTTCTGCCAATAATTTCCAGCGTCTTTGCATTGAACCATGTGGTCATTTCGTCAATCACTATATCGCTACGCTGAAAAGAAGACAAATCCTTCTTTGGCTTTACTTCAAAAACATAGCATGGGTAGCCCATGTAATCTTGCCGATCAATTTTAAAGTCATAAAGCTTCGCCACAACTTCATCAAAAATGGCCACCTTGTTGGCAATGAATGGCAGACCTGGAATACGGTTGCCCGGATTGAAAAATAATTGCTTCAATTGCTCTTTGTGTTTCTCCATTCCGCTTTTGCCTTTTACAGAAAACGATGTACCCTTCACAATGTTCGTTTCGCCACAGCGCTTTCCTTTGGTAAAAAACAAACCAGCATACATCTCGGCAGTTGTATAATTATAATTGCCATTCTTGTCGTAAAAATCACCAGTCGTTTTCTCCTCCTTCACTTCCATTGTTCGGCACCCGTTTGCAAAAGTTTGCCTGGTGGTACTTTGGAGCGATGCTTTCGTTCCACCCTTCTTATCTTTTAAAACAATATCGTTATAAGATGAAAAACTTAGTACACGCAGGTTCTTAAATGCTTTATAAAAGGTGGTGTCCTTTTTTACATAGTCAATGAAGGCAGGGTAATCGAAGTTGTTACGAATGACTACATCAGTAAGTGTAAAAGTCTGGTTTTTGTATACCACAGCGGTGTCTTGACAGTAGGCTGCAAAAGAAACAAATAAGGCTATTAAAAAAATGGTTATCCGCATCATTATTTAGCATACATCATCTTATAGTCCATTCTAATCTTTCCTTTGCTAATGTCATTCAGTTTGCCTTGCAGCATTCTGCGGCGCAATGGTTTCAGGTAATCAATAAACAACTTCCCTTCTATGTGATCGTATTCATGCTGAATGATACGCGCAGTTAAACCGACAAATGTTTCAGTGTGCGGTTCAAAGTTTTCGTCAAGATATTCAAGCGTCACTTCTTCCGGACGATTTACATCTTCACGAATTTTGGGGATGCTTAGACATCCCTCATTATAAGCCCACTCGTCACCATCTAATTGTTGAATGTGTGCATTAATGAAAACACGTTTTACGCCAGGCTCATCCGCATAAAGACCTTTGTCTTCTTCGTCCTGGTTGGCAAAAATTTGAGCGCTGTCAATCACAAACAAACGTATTGCTTTGTTGATCTGAGGCGCCGCTAAACCCACACCATTACTACCATACATGGTTTCCCACATATCATCAATCAGCTTTGGCAATAGCGGGTAATCTGGTGTAATATCTTTAGCAACCTGTCGTAAAATGGGTGCACCGTATGCAACAATGGGGAGTATCATAATGCTTGAGTTCTTTCGTCTTGCTCTGTTGTAAAAATGAAAGCGGCAAAAATAGCCAAATAGATGTTATTGCCTTTGTAAATACTCTTGCAGCATGATGGTAGCCGCAATTTCATCAACCATCTTTTTGTCTTGTCGCTTCTTCTTCTTCATCCCGCTTTCTACCATGCTTTGAACGGCCATCTTTGAGGTATAACGTTCATCCACTTTTTCGATGGGAATGTTTGGAAAAACCTTTACAAATCGATTGATGAAAGCCTGTACCAAGGGGGTAGCGTGTGTGTCGGAATCGTCCCAGTTAGTGGGGTGGCCAATGATAACCCGCTCCACGTCTTCCTTAGCAATGTATTCTTTCAGAAAATTTTCCAAGTCCTTGGTATGAATTCCGGCAAGGCCGGTAGCGATAATCTGCAATGGATCAGTGACTGCAATGCCGGTTCGTTTTGAACCATAATCAATCGATAATACTCTTGGCAATAGGTGGGGCTTTAAAAGGTGTACTGCAACTATGGATATTTAAGATTTCAAAAATATTGAAAAGCACAAGCGTCAAAGTAAAAAACTTCAACTAGCACATTGCCAAAAAAATATATGTAATATCTTGACATTGTGCTGTAAGTTTTCCACTTTTAGAAATGTATTGTAAAGATGATCCACCACTAGCCACTTCATCCAACCAGAAAGACCAATGACTATCAAGAAAATTTTCTACCAGCAGCCCTTCTACCTTTTACATCCCCTTCAACAATTTACACCACTAACTAATTAACCTTTTAGTATGGCCATCAATAAACTCATCATTCGCGGTAATGAAATTCCAACCTTGCTTGAAACATCGTCAGCAGAAGAGCATGTGCAGCTAAAGCGCTCCTTTATGATTGGTCAAAGCGGAACAAGGGGAGCATCCGAAGTGATACCAATTGAGTTGGATAAAAATGATATGCTGGAAATGGTTTTCGAGGATGGAACCACCTGGTTCAGCAGTCCCGACTCTTTACACGAAGTTTTTCCGGAGGCATCAGCTGCAAGCACACGCTCCGCAGATGGTGGATTTATCATGCCAGATTTAATTGAGGATTCAACTACCGAAAGAGGTATCGTGAACAAGATTGCGATGAAGCTCATTAATGTATTCACCAAAAAAGCGGTGACTGCAAACGTTCGCGTTCTTGCCAAGCAATTAGAGAAAAAGCAACTTGAAAATCTCAATGGTATTTATCGCCTCGACAAAGACTTCAATTTTCTTCCGTTTACTCCGGAAAATACCAACCTTCCTCACCTACTGTTCCTTCACGGAACCGGTTCATCTACCAAAGGTTCCTTTGGCGAGTTGATGGGATCAGAGCTTTGGAATTTTATGCACCAGCAATATGCCGGAAGGGTGCTGGCTTTTCAACATGAAACATTGTCTGAGAGTCCACTGTACAACGTGATGCAATTGATAAAGCAATTGCCAAAGAATATTTCGTTGCATTTAGTGAGCCATTCGCGTGGTGGCCTGGTAGGTGAAGTACTTTGTCGTTTTGCTACCAGCGATGAAACAAACCGAGGTTTTGACACGGACGAAATAAATTACCTGAAGCAAGTGGAGAGTGAAGATCAGCCTGAAGAGACCGATGCCGCTGCAGACAAAAGCACCGCTAAAAAAGCTGCGCTTGTTAAATTGGAGGAAACGTATTCCAGATCTGACTTGGGCGAAATTGAGGCAATCGGCCAACAGCTGTTAAATAAAAAAATTATCATTGAAAAGTTTGTAAGAGTTGCCTGCCCTGCAAGTGGTACCATACTTGCGTCAAAGCGTTTGGACAATTGCCTCAACATGCTGATGAACCTGGTAGGCTATGGTACCGGTGTAGCAGCATCACCCATCTACATGGGTTTTAAAAACCTGATAGCAGCTGTAGTAGATTGTAAAAACGACAAGAACATTCTTCCTGGGCTGGAAGCGATGAACCCGCAATCTGATTTTATTAAAGTGTTGAACCGCCCACTCAGCCAGGTGCAACTCGACAGCCAGTTGTTGATTATCTCTGGTAATTGTAAAGTAAAACTGAACCTGAAGGCCTTAGTAATCATCGCCAGCAAAATATTTTATTTGCAGGATAATGACCTGGTAGTAAATACCGCATCGATGTACGAAGGCAGCCATCGACGCGTACCAGCTCAATACTTTTTTGACAGCGGGTCAGATGTTGACCATTTTCATTACTTCAAAAACAAGCTGACAACAGATGCAATTCTTTCGGCGCTAAAATCTACAGACGAAGTACCGGTTCAAGGCTTTGGCCGGCTTAGCCGCGGTGGAGTTCGCGGCGACCGTAATGCAGCCCTTGGACTGGACGGCGGTGGAATTTTTACGTCAGCTATTACCGGCAGCAAGCCCATCCTTGTTTTATTACCGGGCATCATGGGGTCTAATTTGGTGGTAAATGAGAAGTCCACATGGATTAATTACCTGAGCATGATTACAGGTGGACTGAGAAAGTTGGAAGCAACAACTGGCGTGGTAGCGCCTTCAATTGTCCGTACATCCTACGCCAAACTGGTTCAGTTCTTATCCAACAAATACGATGTGGTCACCTACCCTTTCGACTGGCGTTTACAGCTGGAAGAATCCGCTTCTCTTTTCAACACCAAGATAAAAGAACTACTAGCTTACAAACAACCGGTGAAGATTGTGGCGCACTCAATGGGTGGCGTGTTGGTACGCGACTTTATACTGAAACATCCTGACACATGGAATCAATTGAATGGATCTACAGATTTTAAATTGGTTTTCCTGGGTGCGCCTTTAGGTGGCTCGTTTAGAATTCCCGCCGTGTTATTTGGTATGGATGAAATCATCAATAAGCTCAGCAAGGTGGACATTGTGCATACAAAAAAACAGCTGGTGCAAATGTTTAGTCAAATGTCTGGCTTGCTCAGCCTGCTGCCTCTTTCAGTAGATGCCAACAACGACTTTGCCAATGCTGCTACCTGGAATACCATGAAGCAAACCATTGGAGACTGGCCAGTTCCTTCCCCACAGAAATTGCAGGAGTTCAAACGCTATAGAGACAAGATTATTTCCAACGTTGAAACCATCGACTACACCAATGTTATTTACATAGCTGGTAAGGATAAGGCTACACCCTGCGGCTATAAAATAGAAGAAACGAATAGTGGTAAAGAGCTGATTTTTTTAAGCACCGGCGAAGGCGACCAAAGCGTACCATGGGATACTGGTATCCCTAAAAAGATGATTGAGAATGACAGCGTTTACTATGTGGATGTAACGCATGGTTCATTGGCAAATTCACCCAATATATTTAATGGTATTGCAGATATACTTGTGAATGGAAAAACAAACCTACTTAGTAGGAAACGCCCATCGGTTCGATCAACAGAAAAGGTTTTTAGAAGTCCGGTGACCGAAGATTTTGATTTGACAGAAGAAGGAGTAGTAAACTCAATTTTAGGCCTGAAAGAAGCGCCGCAAGTAACCAAGCAAGAGTTGCCTTTGCAGGTATCTGTCAGCAATGGTGATCTGCAATATGCCTCATACCCCGTTTTGGCCGGCCACTTCAATCGCGATGGAATTTTGTATGCTGAACGGCAGATTGACAAAAGTTTAAACGATGCCTTGAGTGATCATCATCGCTTCGGAATCTACCCGGGAGAAATAGGCACGAGCGAAGTATTCTTCTCAAAAACCTCCGGGTTCCCGGGTGCTGTAATCGTGGGACTTGGCAATTTTGGCGAGCTTACCGCTTTTCAATTGAGTTATTCAGTAGAGCAGGGGGTTAGCAAATACCTGCTTTCATTAGATCAAAACGCAACAGTGCAAGGCATTGGCACCAAAGCAAAAGGAACCAGGGGCCTAACCTCTTTGACGATTGGATGCGGCTACGGTGGATTAACCGTCGATGCTTCTATCCGGGCAATTTTACAAGGCGTAATACAGGCAAACACAAAGGTGAGCCAACTGAAAGGCGACGCCGTAACCATTGAGGAGTTAGAGTTTATTGAATTGTACGAAGACACGGCGCTCACTTGTTTTTACTCCCTCAACAAAATAGAACAGGAAGTTGACTCATCGCTCACCATTGCCCTGGAGCCGAAAGGCATTAAGCGAATTTTTGGTAGAAGAAAACGAATTGCTGCTGAAACTTCAGCAGGCTGGTGGAAACGAATCTCTGTTCAGGAAGTGAATAAAGGAACAGAACAAACGGCAATCAGGTGTTTGCAATTTTCAGCATCCACCGGAGGTGCCCGGGAAGAGCAAAGAGAACTGTTTAGCAGCACCTTGTTGATACAAAATATGCTGGAGGACATTTCCGCAAACAATCATTGGACACCCTCGCTGGCAAAAACCATTTTTGAATTGCTGGTGCCAAACGACTTTAAGGAGCAACTGAAAAAGCAAGGCAACATCAATTGGATACTCGATAAATCGTCCGCAGAATATCCCTGGGAATTACTGCAGGACACCGTGGATAATGCAAGACCCCTATGTGTAAATGGTGGAATGATACGGCAACTAAGTACACAGGATTACCGGCTAAAAATAAACTCAGTCACAGTAAACAATGTTTTGGTTGTATCAGACCCGGACCTGCAAGGTTTCATTAATCAATTGCCCGGTGCACGCGAAGAAGGATTGCTGGTTAATAGCTTACTGCAAAACGAAGGGTACAGCACTTTCCACGTGAATCATGGATCGGCTCCGCAAATAGTTGAAGCACTTTTTTCTAGGGATTACAAGATCATTCACTTAGCTGGTCATGGTTTATTTAATGAGAAGTCACCAGAAAGTTCGGGCATGGCAATCGGTAATAACCTGTTTTTATCAACCAGGGAAATTGTACAAATGAGTACTGTTCCAGAATTGGTATTTGTGAATTGTTGCTACCTCGGCAAAACAAGCGGCGTAGCCGAAAACTATTTTAAAAACCGGTATCGGCTGGCGGCGAACATCGGTACACAACTGATTGAGAACGGCGTAAAAGCTGTTGTAGTGGCTGGTTGGGCGGTAGATGATGCGGCGGCATTGGATTTTACCAGGCAGTTTTACCAGTGCATGTTCCAGGGCAGCAGTTTTGGCGAGGCCATTCAGCAGGGCAGGAAAGTGATCTATGAAAAATATCACACGCTAAATAATACATGGGGCGCTTACCAATGTTACGGCGATCCTTTTTATAAGTTTAAACCAATCACCACTACGACGGGTAAATACAAATATTCGTTTGTCATTTCTGAACAGGCAGAAATTGAATTGAACAATCTGCGCAACAAAATGGAAATGGGGAAGAATAATGAAGCTGAATACCTGCATGATTTGGAAGCGATTTCTGCCGCAGTAGAAGAAAGGAATATTCGCAATGTGAAGATTACAGAACTGGAGGCGCTGTGCTATGCTGATCTCTATGCTTTCGATATTGCATTGGAAAAATTCGAGTTGCTACGCAAATCAGAGAATGCCTCGTTTACACTCTCAACGATAGAGAAGTTCTGCAACCTGCGCGCAAAAAAATATGTGGCTGATTGCAAGTTGCTGGAAAAGAAAAACAACACTTATGTAAAGTTGATGGACAATGTAATCAGTGAACTGGAAGCCATGTTATCCTTTAGCGCAACTGCAGAGCGTTACAACTTATTGGGTAGTACTTATAAGCGAAAAGCATTTGTGGCTAATACGGAAACAGAAAAACTAAAGGCGTACGAAAAGGCTGCGTATAATTATATGATGGCGCATCAAAAAGGCACACAGACAAACGATGCCTATGCCATTACAAATTGGTATGCCTTGGAAAATATACTTGTGCTAACGCAACACCACAAGTGGGGGCAGGAAATAAAAGAAGCAGGAATAAAGTTGCCAACAAAGGAGCATGCACGGCAACGACTGCAAGAGTTGCTGGATGTAAAGAAGAAGCAAGTGAACCAATCAGATTACTGGGAGATTGTTTCTATTGCCAATCTGCAACTGGCGCTGCTTATTTTGCAAACAGGTAATGCCAACCAGCTCCTGTGGGATGAAGTGCTCGATTCGTTCCGAAGCATTTGGGTAAAGGCTGGAACAAGGGGAAAAAAGATTGCGGAAATTGAACAGCTTGAATTATTACTGGATGCCTTGTCGCTGGTAAACAAGCCCGACATAAAGATGTTGAAGGATTACTTATCGAACCTGAAAAGTGAATTGGAAAAGATGCTTTAAGTATGAGCTTGAACCATGGTCAGTTGATCATGGTTCACGTTTATAAAATAATTCACTTAGGCGTATAAAAGTGGATCTGTAAATATTCGCGACCTTTATCGAACGAAAATATCTGCAATTACAAAGATGGCAAAAACTACACTGGCAATTCCGTTCGCCGTCATGAAAGCAAGATTTACCCGTCGCAAATCATTTGGTTTTACTATAGAGTGCTGGTAGATTAACATACCGCAGAATACGATTACCCCGACCCAATACAGCCAGCCAAACGAAGCGAGGAAACCTGCTGCAATAACCAATATTGCGCTGAACAGGTGTAATAATGCTGAAACATGCAATGCATTTTTCTTGCCTAGACGTGCTGGTATGGAATGCAGATGATGCTGGCGGTCGAAGTCAATGTCTTGTAAGGCGTAAATGATGTCGAAGCCACTTACCCAAAACAACACGGTCAAAGAAAATAGTAGTGGCAATATTGCAAAGTGGCCGGTAACGGCCAGGTAGGCGCCGATGGGCGCAAGAGATAAACCCAGCCCGAGTACTAAATGGCAAAGGGCTGTGAAGCGTTTTGTATAGCTATAAAACAAAATGACAAAAAGAGCAATTGGACTAAGTAGGAAGCAAATGCGATTGATGAAATAGGTGCAGGCAATAAATAGTAGGCAGTTTAAAATGACGAACCGCAATGCACTGCTGGATGAAATGATGCCCGCCGGAATTTCGCGGATGGCGGTGCGTGGGTTTCTTGCATCAAAATTTTTATCGAGGTAACGATTGAATGCCATGGCTGCACTACGCGCCGTCACCATGCAAAGGATGACCAATACAAAACGGATGATGATTTCCTGCATAGAGGCAGGAAATGAAAACTGCCCAATAACTTCAGCAGTATTGATAACATTGCTGAGCGGTGAGAAGAAGCCGGTCAAATCTTGAAAAAGCTGGACGCCAAGAAAAAAACCAATCAATGCAAACGGCATCGCAAAAATGGTATGGCTAAATTTTACTAAGGATAAATAATTCTTTACAGTGCTCATGCTTATTGTTTCTGCCGGGCCGCTGCTATGTGTACTACCGTACAAGTGTGCGACGCAACAATGTTTAACCGTGAATCTATTGACGGGCCCAAAAACCCTCTCGCTGATTGCCCTCTATTGATTTTAATTCTATTGGATATTTTTTTCCAGTTTCAACGTTTGCTCCACCAGTTTCCAAATGACTATTCCAGCCGCAACAGAAATGTTCAAAGAATGCTTCATGCCGAGCTGCGGAATTTCGATACTGCCATCGCAGCTTTGTAAAACGTCGTTGTCTACTCCCTCCACCTCGTTGCCAAATACGATCGCCAGCTTTTCATCCGGCTGGCTACTAAAATTTGCAAGTGAGATACTCCCCTGTGTCTGCTCAATTGCATAGATGGTGTAACCCTTACTTTTTAACGCATGGATGGCTTCGAGTGTAGTTGGGTAATGCAACCAATCCACACTTTCTGTTGCGCCTAGTGCCGTCTTTTGTATATCGCGGTGTGGCGGTTGCGGTGTATATCCACACAGGCAAATTGCTTCCACCAAAAAAGAATCAGCGGTGCGGAATACACTGCCCACATTGTGCATGCTGCGAATATTGTCGAGCACTACAATCAGCGGGTTCTTTCGGGCTTGCTTGAACTCGCTCACCGATTTACGGCCCAGTTCATCCATACTTAATTTTCGCATCGGCCGCAAAGGTAGCAGTCTGGTGCTAATCAGGTTCATCAACGTATCTTCAAAACCTTTTACACACATCACAAAAACACCAATGAGAAAAAACCTGCTGCGGGCCATGCTGATTGCATTTGCCGCTCCCCTGTTTGTACATGCCCAGGAAGAAAAGCTGGATCTTCCAATGATCGAAAAATTTAAGAAAGAAGGGTTACAAAATTCAAAGGTGATGGAGATTGCCTTTCAGTTGACAGATGTAAGTGGGCCGCGCCTCATGAATTCAACTGGATTTAACCGCGCCGCCAATTACGCCAAAAAGCAATTGTCTGACTGGAAACTGAACAATGCCTCGATAGAACCTTTTGGTGAATTTGGCAAAGGCTGGGAGTTGGAAAAGTCGTACGCGGCTATGACGGCGCCTTACTACAAGCCATTTATTGCCATTCCAAAAGCATGGACCTCGGGCACGGGCGGATTGAAGCAGGCAGAGGTGATTTTGATATCGGCAAAGGACAGTATGGAAATGGAAAAGTACCGTGGAAAGCTGGCGGGTAAGATTATCTTAATGGATAGAAATGAGGTGTACAAACAGAGCTTTAAACCAGATGCAACCCGTAATACCGAAGAGCAACTGCAGAAGCTTGCTGATGCGAAACCGCAGGAAAGATCATCAGGGCGTGACACTGCGAACGCTTCGCGTCGGCGCGAACAAATGGCTGCATTTAGAGTAAACGCTGCTTTGACCAATCAGTTAAAGGCAATGGCTGCAAGGGAAAATGCTTTGGGTTTTTTAAGTATGAGCCCTCGTGGCCACGACGGAACCTTGTTTGTACAAGGTGGCGGTGGATATAAAGGAACAGACCCTGAGAACATGCTGGACATTATGCTCGCCCTGGAAGAATACATGCCGATGGTGAGAATGTTGAAAGCAGGTATTCCTGTAAAAATGGAAGTGGAAGTGAAATCGAAGTTTTTAACAGCCGATCTGAAAGGTTATAATGTAATTGCAGAAATTAAAGGCACGGATAAATCACTGAGAGACGAGGTAGTAATGCTTGGTGGCCATCTTGATAGCTGGCACGGATCGACCGGAGCAACAGATAATGCTGCGGGCTGTGCAATTATGATGGAGGCTGTCCGCATTTTGCAGGAAACCGGGGTTAAGCCTCGCCGTACCATACGCATTGCTCTGTGGGGTGGCGAAGAACAAGGACTACATGGCTCGCGCAATTATGTAAAAAACAATTTTGCCGATCCTGCCACCATGGAAGTGAAGCCGGCGCATGAAAACCTTTCTGCTTATTTCAACCTCGATAATGGAACAGGCAAAATCCGCGGAATCTATTTGCAAGGGAACGAAGCAGCCCGGCCGCTGTTTAGTAAATGGTTTGAACCTTTTTATGAAATGGGTGCAAAAACAGTCACCATTGATAATACCGGTTCAACGGACCACGTGGCTTTTGATGCTGTGGGCTTACCCGGATTTCAGTTTATTCAGGACGATATTGAGTATTTCACCCGTACCCACCACACAAATATGGACTCGTACGATCACCTGGTGGAAGAAGATTTGAAGCAATCAGCGGTTATGATGGCTTCCATTATCTACCATGCTACACAGCGCGATCAAAAATTACCAAGAAAGGAAATGCAGAAACCTGCAACTTCAGTTCGTCCCTAAATACGGATTGAATAAATAACAAAAGGCTCCATGTTGGGGCCTTTTGTTATTTATTCATTACACTTGCTACATTCACTGAGGAAATAATTCATTAATCCTAAAAAGTATTTAGATGACAACCATACATAAAATAACGGTGCTCTATCATCATCCCAAAGAGGTAGACATTTTCGAAAAGTACTATTCCGAGCATCATCTGCCACTGGCGCAAAATATGCCGGGCGTCAGTAAAATTGAACTCACCCGATTTGTTCCAACGCCACTTGGCGATGCACCGGAATTCCACCGAATGGCGGAACTCTATTTTTCCTCCGAGGCTCAAATGATTGAAACGATGGGGTCGCCTGAAGGTCAGGCTACCATTGATGACTTGGAAATATTGTCGCCAGCGGGGGTAAAAATCTTGCTTGGGACGATAGAAGAATAAGCAGGCGACTGAAAAATTTCACCCACTATTTAAGAGCGCTAATGTCTCCAGCGTAAGGATGACTTATTTCTGATGAGGTCTGCACAAGATCATTTGCTGGCTGATCGTTGGCTTTAAACAACAGCATTGAAAGAATGACCATTATGATAAAAAGGAATGGGACTGTTCGGAAATTGTAAGCGGGTCGCTTTACAGAATTCACCCGGTTGCTGGAAACCCATGCCATGTAATCGGCTTTCAAATCCTCTAACGGCCGGCTATATTTTAAGACAAGTTCTACTTCAGGTTGGCCAGTTGAACCAGCTTTTAATAAGTCGGCATTAGCTCTACCTTCCTTAAAACCAAATATTTTAGAATTAATTTCTGGAAACTCCATTGCGGCATTCCATTGCTTACTTTCGCCTTCAACCCATACTAAATCGTTTTTCGAAAGATGAATGGCCGCTAAGTCCTTCAATGAAAATGGACCCAGAGTTTGGTTGTTCCGAAGCAAGGTGTAAACAGGTTTCATATAGATTAGTTTAATGCACCGGTTGAGGCGCGGTAATTAATTACTGACCAATAAAGACGATGTTACTTTAGCAAATGCGTTCAAAATAATGTCGACACTTACCAAAAACAGCAGGTAAAAAGAAAGGCAGTTCTGGATAATTTTCACGGTCACCTTTTTTAAAGACTGGCTGTTTACAATTTGACTGTTTTCGTAATACAAGATATTTGACCACTTCAGTTCTTTGTTTTTAAAAAGCAGGAACAACAAAATTTTCACCAGCACTACAATTCCAATCAGTGGCAGAATGAACGGCTCAAGGAATATAACGGTATCGAAAATTTTCTGTGTCATGTACAAACAAGGGTTGATATGCAATAAACGACAAAGCATTTCTGCGCTGTATTTATGAAGGCCCAAAACAGGCCCGAAAGAGACATTTAAATGCAGGAGGCAAAATGGCCACAATAAAAAAATGTTCGTGTGTGTCCTCCCACTTTGTTCCCAGATAGCGGAGCTGCGCACTCTATCGTTCAACAATACGCCAATTGGAGCTGCTATATAAATCGGCAAATTGGAAGTTTGTTATGCGCAACAGGCTCCTGCTAACGGCAGTTTTGCCTTACCTGTAAAATGTTACTTTTGCGGCATGGCTAAAAGCACTGCTGAGACTCCGCTGATGACCCAGCACAAAGCAATTAAACAAAAATATCCTGATGCCATTTTGCTGTTTCGTGTGGGAGACTTTTATGAAACCTTTGGAGAAGATGCCATTATTACCAGCCAAATACTCGGCATCACCCTAACCAAACGCAACAATGGCGCAGCTTTCAGTAGCGAACTGGCTGGCTTTCCGCACCATGCGCTGGATACCTATTTGCATAAGCTGGTAAAGGGGGGTTATCGCGTGGCGATTTGCGACCAACTTGAAGATCCTAAACTTGCCAAAGGAATTGTAAAACGTGGGGTCACTGAATTGGTTACGCCCGGTGTAGCCACGAACGATAAAATGTTGGAGCACAACAGCAATAATTTCCTGGCAGCACTTCATTTTGCCGACGATAAAAACGGAATTGCCTTCCTCGATATTTCAACCGGAGAAATGTTTGCCAGTGAAGGAAACATTGAATACATCGACAAGCTGCTACAGACATTAAAACCTGCGGAGATTATTTTTCAACGAAACTTTCAGAAACAGTTTAAAGAGAATTTTGGCAGTAAATTTTACACCTACACGTTAGATAGCTGGGTTTTTGATACGGCCTATGCAACCGAAAATTTGCTGAAGCATTTTCAAACCCACTCATTAAAAGGTTTTGGCATTGAGCATATGCCAACATCTATAATAGCCGCCGGGGCTATATTTCATTACCTAAAAGACACCGAGCATCCCAATCTTCAGCACATCACTTCCATTCAGCGGTTGGAAAAAGATGATTATTTGTGGATGGATCGTTTTACCATTCGCAACCTGGAATTGCTGGGTAGCGGGGTTGAAGACGGGCAGACACTCCTGCGGGTGCTGGATAATACGTCAAGTGCTATGGGTGCGCGATTGTTGAAAAGATGGATCGTACTTCCCCTGAAGGATATAGGAAAAATTAATGAACGGCTGGATTTAGTCGAGTTCCTGATAAAGGATGTAGAACTACGGAACAAGATTACGCAGCACATCAAACAGGCGGGCGATATCGAAAGGCTGGTGAGTAAAATTCCCCTAAAGAAAATTAACCCGCGGGAAGTACTGCAGATAGCAAGGGGGCTTCAGCAGGTGGAAGCCATTAGAACAGAATGCATCCAAGCGCCCAACGACTATTTGAAAAGATTGGCCGAAGCACTCAACCCCTGCCATTACATTCTTGATAAGATTTTAAAAGAAATTGTAGAAAATCCCCCGGTTCAGGTGGCGAAAGGCCAAGTGATAAAAGAAGGCGTGCATGCAGAATTAGACGAACTCCGAACAATTGCCAGCACCGGCAAGGAATACCTGGTGCAATTGCAACAAAAAGAGAGTGAAGCGACCGGCATCTCTTCGCTGAAGGTGGGTTTCAATAATGTATTTGGCTATTACCTGGAAGTAACCAACCTGCATAAAAGTAAAGTACCCGAAAGCTGGATGCGCAAGCAAACACTGGCCCACGCAGAGCGCTACATTACGCCCGAACTGAAAAGTTATGAGGAGAAAATTGTGGGTGCGGAAGATAAAATCCTGGCCATTGAACAGGAACTCTTTGATAAGCTGCTACTCGAACTCCAAGACTACATCGCTCCAATGCAGGTGAACGGAAGTGTATTAGGCGTGTTGGATTGCCTGTCCTGTTTTGCAAACAATGCGCTGCAGTTCAACTACAAAAAACCTACCCTTCACACCGGGCAGGAGTTTGACCTGAAAGATAGCCGTCACCCGGTGATCGAAAGAAATTTGCCTGCGGGTGAATCGTATGTTGCCAACGATATTTTCCTGGATCCTTCTACACAACAGGTAATCATTCTTACCGGGCCAAATATGAGTGGTAAGAGCGCCATCCTCCGGCAAACCGCACTCATTACATTAATGGCACACATGGGCAGCTTTGTTCCGGCAAGTGCTGCTACCATACCTATAACAGATAAGATATTTACCCGTGTAGGTGCCAGCGATAATTTAAGTGGCGGCGAAAGCACCTTCATGGTAGAGATGAATGAAACGGCCAGCATCATCAATAACCTGACGCCGCGTAGTCTTATTTTATTAGATGAAATTGGCCGCGGTACCAGTACGTACGATGGCATCAGCATCGCCTGGAGCATTGTTGAATATTTACATGCCTCACCCCATGCACCCAAAACCTTGTTTGCTACGCATTACCACGAGCTGAATGAATTAGAAAACAAATTACCGAGGGTTAAAAATTACCATGTTACCAATAAAGAAGTTGGAAATAAGATCATCTTTTTAAGAAAGCTTGCGCCGGGGGGAAGTACCCACAGCTTTGGTATACATGTAGCCCGAATGGCCGGAATGCCCCCAAAGCTAATAGACCGAGCCAATGAAATATTGCAGCAACTGGAAACAAAGCATGTAGATGATAGCATTGGTGACAATGTAAAAAAACTTACAGCCCCCAAAGTTCAGTTGAGCATTTTTGACGCCCACAGCCAAACCTTTGATGAAATCAGGCAAATGCTCGATGAGATTGACATTAACCGCCTTACGCCGGTAGAGGCATTAATGAAGTTGAATGAGATAAAAGGAAAAGTAAAGTAGCGGCGACCCTTTCCTTTTGATTAGAATTCACCTGAATGATCTTTTGACACATTTTCTTTCATTCTACTAAATCTTCCGCTAACCACAGCACCTCAAAAAAATTTTCAAATCTCTCTTTCTCATTATTAGGTAAAGTAAATTCCAGTTCCGTTCCTACGGCTAACCAATCAACAGAAGTACAGGTGCTGTCTTATTTTTTTGATACAAATTTTAGTCTAACCACTTTGGAACGGGCTTGGCTTACACTCCAGGCTGTTTATTAAGAGTGAAAAATCCCCTGAACATTCATTACATTCAAAATAAGTATTCTTCGTACCGCTTTCGCACGTATATAACAACTTTAAAAAAAGCTGAATAAAAAAAAGTTACCTTAATTTTTTTTAAGGTAAGACTAGATTTATGTAGGTTTGATTCCATAATTATCCTCTACATGAGTAGTAAGAAAACAAATGCTCCCGGCATAGTTAAAACACCTCTGTCGAATGTTTTAAATGACTCAGAAGTTCTACTTTCTGAACCATTAAAAAAGAAAGCACCTTCTAAAAGTTCTAAAGTTGACTTAAATGGAGCTACAGCAAATAACCATGGGCATGCGCTGGACGGAAGAGAGTTACTGCGCGTACTCTCGGAAGTGAAGAATGGAAACTTTAGCGTGCGCATGCCCATCGATCTAATTGGTGTTGATGGCAAAATTTGCGATACCCTCAACGACATCATTTACCTGAATGAGAAAATGATGCAGGAGCTTACCAGGGCTGGAAACACCATTGGTAAACAAGGTAAACTGACCCACCGGGTGGAACTTCCGTATGCCCAAGGCGCATGGAATACCGGCGTCGAATCCATCAATGGACTGATCTCCGACCTGGTTCATCCCACGGTGGAAATTGCACACGTAATTGGTTCAGTGGCGAAAGGAAATCTGAGCCAGGAAATGCCGCTTCAGATTGGTGATCACGTGTTGCAGGGTGAATTTGCCCGTATTGCCCGAGAGGTAAACGACATGGTAAAACAGTTGAACCTGTTTTCGATGGAGGTAACCCGTGTGGCGCGTGAAGTAGGTTCGGAAGGCAAATTGGGTGGACAGGCGAAAGTGAAAGGTGTGGCGGGTGTTTGGAAGGATCTTACAGACTCAGTAAACCAAATGGCTGGAAACCTGACCGCACAGGTTAGAGGTATTGCCGAGGTAACCACGGCAGTGGCGAAAGGAGACTTATCAAAGAAAATTACAGTTGACGTACAAGGTGAAATATTAGAGTTGAAGAACACCATTAATACGATGGTGGATCAGCTGAACTCCTTTTCGAGTGAGGTAACGAGGGTTGCACGTGAGGTAGGTACTGAAGGAAAGTTGGGTGGACAGGCAACAGTGAAAGGCGTTGCCGGTACGTGGAAGGATTTGACTGACTCGGTGAACCAAATGGCGAGCAACCTTACCGGCCAGGTGCGAAACATTGCGGAGGTGACAACTGCTGTGGCACGGGGTGATTTAAGCAGAAAAATTACGGTGGATGTGAAAGGAGAAATCCTTGAGCTGAAGAATACGATTAATACGATGGTGGACCAGTTAAACTCGTTCTCCGCAGAGGTAACAAGGGTGGCCCGGGAGGTAGGTTCTGAAGGTAAACTGGGTGGACAAGCTACCGTAAAAGGTGTGGGTGGTGTTTGGAAGGATTTGACCGATAACGTAAACCAGTTGGCAGGTAACCTGACCGTTCAGCTTCGCGACGTATCGAAGGTGGCAACGGCAATTGCGAATGGAGACTTAACCCAAAAAATCACGGTGGATGTAAAGGGAGAGATTCTCCAGATTAAGGATGTAATCAACCTGATGGTGGACCAGCTAAACTCATTTGCTTCCGAAGTTACCCGTGTGGCGCTAGAAGTAGGTACTGAAGGTAAATTAGGCGGACAAGCCAAAGTACAAGGTGTGGGTGGTACATGGAAAGATTTGACCGACTCTGTAAACCAAATGGGTTCGAACTTAACGGCACAGGTGCGAAACATCGCGGAGGTTACAACAGCGGTTGCAAACGGTGACTTATCGAAAAAGATTACAGTGGATGTACAAGGCGAAATATTAGAGTTGAAAAAAACCATTAACACGATGGTGGATCAGCTCAACTCGTTCGCTAGTGAGGTGACCCGTGTAGCGTTGGAAGTAGGTACCGAAGGAAAATTGGGTGGACAGGCTAAGGTGCATGGTGTAGGTGGTACATGGAAAGACTTGACTGAGTCAGTAAACCAAATGGGTAGTAACCTTACTGCCCAGGTAAGAAATATTGCAGACGTGACTACGGCGGTAGCCAAAGGTGACCTAAGCCGCAAGATTACGGTGGACGTAAAAGGAGAAATTCTTGAATTAAAAAATACCATCAACACGATGGTGGATCAGTTGAATTCATTCGGTTCAGAGGTATTCCGGGTAGCACGTGAGGTGGGTTCTGAAGGTAGATTGGGTGGACAGGCAGATGTACCGGGAGTGGAAGGACTTTGGAAAGATTTGACCGACTCAGTAAATAAAATGGCAGGTAACCTTACTGCCCAGGTGCGAAACATTGCAGACGTAACGACCGCCGTGGCTAATGGTGACTTGAGCCGTAAAATTGAGGTGGACGTAAAAGGCGAAATTCTCGAATTAAAAAATACCATCAACACAATGGTGGAACAGCTTCGCTCCTTCGCTTCAGAGGTAACGAGGGTAGCCCGCGAGGTGGGTACAGAAGGTAAGCTTGGCGGACAGGCAAACGTGCCGGGTGTGGGTGGTACATGGAAGGATTTAACCGACTCCGTAAACCAAATGGCAGGTAACCTTACGGCACAAGTGCGTAATATCGCGGACGTGGCAATTGCGGTTGCGAACGGTGACATGAGTAGAAAAATCACGGTGGATGTTCGTGGAGAGATTCTTCAGTTGAAAGAAACACTGAACACGATGGTGGATCAGCTTCGTGCGTTTGCATCGGAAGTAACGAGGGTGGCCCGTGAGGTAGGTAGTGAAGGTAAACTGGGTGGACAAGCGTTTGTACCGGGTGTTGCGGGAACATGGAAAGACTTGACGGACTCAGTAAACCAGATGACGGGTAACTTAACCAGCCAGGTGCGTAACATTGCCGAGGTAACAAAGGCCGTGGCATCGGGTGACCTTTCTAAAAAAGTAACAATTGATGTAAAGGGTGAAATCTTCGATTTGAAGAATACCATCAATACCATGGTGGACCAGTTGAACTCATTCGCTTACGAGGTAACGAGGGTTGCCCGTGAGGTGGGAACAGAAGGTAAACTTGGTGGACAAGCCGAGGTGCAAGGTGTGGCTGGAACATGGAAAGATTTGACGGACTCTGTAAACATGATGGCATCTAACTTAACCAACCAGGTGCGTGGAATTGCCAAGGTGGTAACAGCCGTGGCAACCGGTAATCTAAAACAAAAACTCTCGATCGTTTCTCGTGGTGAGGTGGCGCAATTAACTGAAACAATTAATGAAATGATTGATACACTGGCGGTATTTGCTGACCAGGTGACCACCGTAGCACGTGAGGTAGGTGTGGAAGGAAGATTGGGTGGACAGGCATCGGTACCTGGCGCTTCTGGTATTTGGAAAAACCTAACCGAGAACGTGAACCAGCTGGCTGAAAACTTAACCACACAGGTTCGTGCGATTTCAGAAGTGGCAAGTGCGGTAACCAAAGGAGATCTTACCCAAATGATTAGGGTGGATGCCAAAGGTGAGGTGGAAGAATTGAAGGATACCATCAACCAAATGATTGCTAACCTAAAGCAGACAACGCTCAGAAACCAGGAGCAGGACTGGTTGAAATCTAACCTTGCCAAGTTTACGCAAATGCTGCAAGGCCAGAAAGATTTGAATACTGTTACGCGTAGGATTCTATCAGAACTAGCGCAAGTGGTAAATGCGCAAAAGGGTATGTTCTATATATTAGAGCAGGATGAAAACATGCAGAATGAGCGACTGAAATTATTTGCCGCATACGCCTTCGGTAGCGAGGTAATCGCCAAAAAGGAATTCGCGTTAGGAGAAGGGCTGGTAGGCCAGGTTGCCATCACAAAAGAAAGGATCCTATTGACCAATGTTCCAAGAAACTATACTAAAATCAAATCCGGCTTGGGCGAAGCTTCTCCCCTCAACCTGATTGTACTTCCTGTATTGTTTGAATCGCAAATCAAAGCGGTCATTGAGCTGGCGTCGTTTGATCCCTTCAGCGAAACCCACCTTGACTTCTTAAGCCAGTTAACAGAAAGTATTGGTATCGTACTAAACACGATTGAAGCGAACTCAAGAACGGAAGATTTGCTTGAACAATCAACCTCACTGGCAGATGAGTTAAGAAGAACGAACGAAGAGTTGCAAGATAAAGCTCACCTTTTAGTTAAGCAAAAAGAAGAAGTAGAAGCCAAGAACAAAGAGGTGGAAGATGCAAGAAAATCCCTGGAGGAAAAAGCAGAACAATTGCAGCTTACATCTAAATACAAATCAGAATTCCTGGCGAACATGTCGCACGAGTTGCGTACACCGTTGAACTCGCTCTTAATTCTTGCACAGCAACTATTTGAAAACCAGGAAGGCAACCTAACCGAAAAACAGGTTCGCTATGCCAAAACAATTCACAGCTGTGGCGATGACTTAATACAGTTGATTAATGACATTCTCGATTTGTCAAAAATTGAATCTGGATACATTTCTACAGACTTCATAAACGTACGTTTCCATGAAATCACTGCGTTTGTAGAAACAACCTTCAAACATATTTCTGAAAGTAAAAACCTTCGCTTTAGTATTGAAATCGATGAGCAGCTTCCAAATACTTTGGAGACCGACATTCAGCGTTTGAACCAGATCCTCAAAAATCTATTGTCAAACGCCTTTAAGTTTACGGAGAAAGGAGAAGTACGATTGCGCATTTACCAGGCAGAAAACAACTGGAAGCAAGGTTATCCCAGCCTTGACAGGGCAAACAAAGTGGTGGCATTTGAAATCAGGGACACCGGTATTGGTATTTCAAAAGACAAACAAAACATCATTTTTGAAGCCTTCCAACAGGCGGAGGGATCAACCAGTCGTAAATATGGTGGCACTGGTTTAGGACTTTCCATTAGCCGTGGTCTTGCTGACTTGCTGGGTGGAAACATAGAACTTGAAAGCCAACCGGGAACGGGAAGTAAATTTACACTGTACTTGCCCTTAGAGTACAATCCTACACTACTAAAAACGGAGACAAAAGACAACTTTACAAAATTGGTTGCAGTGCATGATTCTCAGTCTTTGCAAAACCTGGCACCCGCCAAATCAGAAGTAAAGGACATGCACCTTTTCAATGAAATCATCAATGAAACCGGCGACGACAGAAACAATATCATTCCATATGAAAAGGTCTTGTTGGTGGTAGAAGATGACAACCGCTTTGCAAAAATTATGATCGAAAAGGGGCATGAGATGAGCCTAAAAGTAGTGGTTGCAAAAGGCTTTGGCGACGTGTTTGATTTAACCAATAAATTTAAACCGATTGCCATTACGCTCGATGTAAAATTGCCGGATGCAAGCGGCTGGAAAATTCTGGACCTATTTAAAAATGATGCAAACTTCAGGCACATACCGGTACATCTTATCTCAGGAGAGGAAAACAGGCTGCTTTCTATGCAACGTGGCGCACGAACTTTTCACCTGAAGCCACTTAAAAATGAGGCGTTGAAAGTATTGTTCGATGATATTGTTTCGTTTAATGAAAGAAAGCAAAAGAAGGTGTTGATTATTGAGGATAATGAATTGGATTCGTCTCAAATAGCCAAGATCTTAGAAAATGGCGACCTCATAGATATTGAAATAGCGACTAGTGGTAAATCGGGATTAGAATTGATTCGCAAACAGCAATATGACTGTATCATTGTTGATTACATGCTGCCGGATATTCCGGGAATGGAATTCGTAACTGAAATAAATACCATTAAAAAACTGCAGGTAACGCCGGTTATTATTTATTCCGCTAAAGACTTTAATATAAAAGAAAAAACACAATTAAAGCAATATGCCAACCGCATTTTGCTGAAAGAAATAAATTCTCTTGAACGGCTTCTGGAAGAAACCGTATTGCATTTGCACATCGACCAACGTGAGTTATTACCAGAAAAGCAGAAAATCATCAATAACCTGCGCACGAGAGAAGATGTGCTTTCAGAAAAAACTGTGTTGGTAGTGGATGATGATGTTAGAAACCTGTTTGCACTAACAACGGCTTTTGAGCGTTATAACCTGATCACAATTACAGCAGAAAGTGGCCAGGAAGCCATTAAGATTTTGGGCGAGAACAGCAACATAGATTTTGTACTCATGGATATTATGATGCCGGAAATGGATGGTTATGAAACCACCCAAAAAATACGACGCGAACATAAAAATGCTCATCTGCCGATTATTGCAGTTACAGCGAAAGCAATGAAAGGCGACCGCGAAAAATGTATCGATGCTGGTGCTTCAGATTACATTACAAAGCCAGTAAAAATTGATCAATTATTATCCCTAATGAGGGTATGGATGTATAAATAAATGATTATGGAAGATCAGATTGAAAAACCTAATATTAAAATTTTGGTAGTTGACGATAGAGAAGATAACCTCTTCTCTATCGAAACTATTTTGGAAAAAGACGATTATACACTAGTAAAAGCTAATTCGGGTCGGGCTGCATTAAAAATTTTACTGACACAGCATGATTTTACTTTAATCTTAATGGACGTGCAAATGCCGGGCATGAATGGTATTGAAACAGCAACACTAATTTCTGAAAGAGAAAAGCTAAAGCATATTCCTATTATTTTTATTACCGCGCATAATTATGAGGAAGAATTCATTTTCCAGGGATACGAAATGGGTGGAGTAGACTACATATACAAACCCATAAATCCTGAATTGCTACGGGTGAAAGTGGGCGTGTTTGTCGAGCTGTACAGGAAAAATCATGAACTGGTAATGCAGGAAAAAAAATTGCTTTCCTCCAATAAAAAATTAGAAATAGAAATTGGAGAAAGAAAAATAAATGAACAAAAAATAAAGTTGCTTAACCTGCAGCTGGTGGAGAACAACTCGCTCCTAAAAACGATTAATCAAGATCTTGATCGGTTTGCTTACGTGGCATCGCATGATCTGCAGGAGCCTTTGCGTAAAATTCTCTTGTTCAGCGACAGGATTATGACAAATATGGAAAATTACACGGATCCTTCACTCCAACTATATTTAAAAAAAATTACGACTGCAACTCAAAGAATGCAGCAATTGGTAAATGATTTATTGAAATTCTCACGCCATACACACGACATTTTAGACTTAGAAAAAATAGATCTAAATACGCTGCTCACTGAAGTGTTGAGTGATATGGAAACGGATATACAACGAAAAAATGCAAACATTACTTTTGACAAGCTTCCCACCCTCTTTGCTATTCCGAGCCAAATCAGGCAATTGTTTCAAAACCTAATCAGTAATTCAATAAAGTTTGCCAAGCCAAATGTTTCGCCCGTAATTAACATTAATAGTGAGCTGGTAAATGGCGCAAGCATTACCGGTGTCGATAAAAAACATTCCAACGCTTTGTATTATAATATTTCCGTTAGGGATAATGGAATAGGCTTTGACCGCAAGTTCGCCGACGATATTTTTGTTGTATTCAAGCGGCTACATAGCTACCATGAGTTTGAAGGAACAGGTATTGGTTTATCAATTTGTAAAAAAATTGTAGAAAAGCACAATGGCTTTATTACTGCAGAAAGTGAAGTAGATCAAGGATCAATGTTTACAGTTTCGTTACCAGCCAAAGTAGAATTGAAAAGCGAATTTGAAACAATTGAACAGGTGGGCGCAAATTAATTTCACCATAAGCTGAACACTTTATTCGATGTAAAAAAAAGTATTCAGCGTTCATAGCCCGGCAGTATATGGTAAGGTGATTATCTGTAATCATACACTACATAGCCCCATGGTTCAATATTCCACGGTTTATTGCTTACTGCCTCGCTGGTGCTCATGAACAGGTTATAAGGTTTACCATGTAACGATGTATCGTCTAAAACAATCGTTTGTTCCTTCGGCGACAAGTTTAAAATCACCAAAACTTTTTTACCTGCCTTTTCTCGTACAAACGCATACACGGCAGTTGAGTCTCCGGCATTAATCTTTTTAAAACTTGCATCGGTTGCCAATGCTGCATTGCTGTTGCGCAGCGATAATAATTTTTTGTAAAATGGTGCTCGCTGATACTTGCTAAAATTCATGACATCCTTTTCAAAAAATTGAATGGTGCGCAGCACCGGTTCTTCTTGTCCGCTGTAAATAAGCGGCACTGATCCTTTAGCGGTTTGCGTAAACACCGCAAAGGGTTCATGCACTTTACCTGGCATCGTTCCATAGTCAGCTTTGTTCCAGCTATTTTCATCATGATTGCTTGTGAAGTACATGTACATCGCACTTGCAGGAAAAGCGGTATCTAAAAAGCTGTAAACACTATCAAGCGCAAAAGCTGGGCGCTTGCCCGCTGCTACATCTACCATTTTGTGAAACATGGGCCATGCATACGTAGCATGAAAGCCTGCCGCATACAATGAAGCTTTTTCGGTTTCTGCTAACATTAAAACATGCTTTTTCTTTTGTAAGTCGGCTATACAGTCTTTCCAAAAATCATCAGGAACCAGATGTGCCATATCGCATCTAAATCCATCAACATCGGACTGGGTAATCCAATAACTCATACTTGCAGTCATGCTATCGCGCAACTCTTTATTGTCATAATTCAAATCTCTTACATCGGTCCAATCAAAAGGCGAAACAAAATTGCCCGCACTGTCTTTTGTAAAAAATCCGGGTTTTTGCTGAAGCCACCGGTGATCACCACCTGTATGATTTGCTACCCAGTCAATAATTACTTTGAACCCTTTAGTATGCGCTGTATTTACAAGGTGCTTCCAGTCTTCCAGCGTACCAAACTCAGGATTGGTGGCAGTGTAATCAGCAATTGCATAATAGCTTCCAAGTGTTCCCTTCCTATCTTTTTTGCTGATAGGCTGAATGGGCATAAACCATAGCGTTTGCACACCCATATCTTTCAATCTGTCCAGGTGTGCTTCAAATGCTTTAAAAGTTCCTTCAGGAGTATATTGGCGAATGTTTACTTCATAAATATTACCCTGTTGTATCCATTCGGGCGCACTGGTAGCGGTAGTAGCAGAGTCATTTATAGATTGTTCCGAACTAGAATTCTTGCAGGAAAAAATGGAAACCATTGCGGAGAGCAACAGGCAATTCAGCATTAGTCTTTTCATGGAAAGCATTTTAGGCGGCTAAACTAAATACAAAATCACGAATACCCTAAAGTCACTAAAATATTGAAAGCCTAACTGTACATTCGCCCTTTAACGAATAACAAAAGCTTGCTGCATGAGTGAAAAAGTAATGTACTACCGCGACTACCTGGAACTGGGAAAAATACTTGATAGCCAACACCCTGTTAGTTTTGAAGCCCCGCACACACCGGCGCACGATGAAATGTTGTTCATCATCATTCACCAGGCATCTGAGTTGTGGTTTAAACAAATATTATTCGAGCTTGATTTTATCATGGACGTTTTCAAAAAAGAAAGAATCAACGATAACTCGGAGGATTTAAACCTTGTTCGCCATCGCTTACATCGAATCATTAAGGTAAACGAACTACTGAACCAACAGGTCACTATACTGGATACCATGACTCCACTGGACTTCCTCGAGTTTAGAAATTTGCTGGCTCCGTCTTCCGGTTTTCAAAGTGTACAATTCAGGTTGATAGAAGCACGGCTTGGTTTGCAATTACAAAAGCGCCACGAGTTTGATTATTACAAACGCACCAACGAAGGTGGCTTCAATCCTGATGATTATACTTCCATCAACAATGTAGAAAACCAACAAACACTTTTACAACTGGTAAATAGTTGGCTGGAAAGAATGCCGTTTTTTGATTTGAATTTTTGGCAATCATTTGAAAGCAATGAAGGAGAAAGCAACGATCATCCTTTCTGGAACAGGTATAAAAAAATTTACGCAGAAGGTTTGACCGAAAGAGAAAAAAGCAAGTTGCCGGAGTTTGATTATGTTTTCTTCGAACAACCACTCGAGGGCTACACACCAGAGAAACTTCAAATTCTACAAACCGATCTTTCTGCAAAGGCAATGAGGGCTGCCCTATTCATAATGCTGTACAGGGATTTCCCCGTTTTCCAAACGTCTTATCAGATATTAGACTCCCTGGTAGAGATTGACCATACCATGAGCAACTGGCGCCATAAGCATTTTATAATGGTTAGAAGAATGATTGGAATGCGCAGCGGCACCGGCAATACATCGGGCTCTGGCTACCTTGAAGGAGCAATGAATAAACACTATGTTTTTAAGGATCTTGCCGCCTTATCTACTTTCCTTATCGAGCGAAGAAACCTTCCTACCCTACCGAACGAATTGATACAAAAGCTGAGTTTCGCATTAGCTAATTAAAGGTTATTTATCACTGGTAAAGTTGTTGCTTGCGTAAGGATCATTTTACTACCAGATCAAGAAAATTCATGAAGCTCAATGCCACTGCACAAAATCCGTTAGAATGGCTGGCGCTCAAGTCAGGCTTAGCGCCTGAGCCGGTAGCAGTGGGTCATTTTGGTTACCTCGTCAGCAAGTTTTTGTTGGAAGCCATACATAAGAATGTATTTGAGAATATTGGACATGAAAGTTGTTCGTTACAATCCATTGCTTCGGCCTGTAAACTAAACGAAACCGCACTGCAAAAACTGCTTGGGCTTCTTGCTTCCATGGGCCTTGTTGATTACAAAAACAACTTGTTTTTACTTACAAAAAAAGCGAAGCAATGGCTGCTGAAGGATAGCCCTTCATCTATGTACTGGTTGCTAATGTTTGATCAGAAAGTTTGTTTTAACTGGATGGATTATGTGGGTGAATTTTTAGAGACGGGCAAAGGATTGCAGTACCATTCAACGTTTACAGAGGAGCAATGGTTTTATTACCAGAAAGCCATGCATGCCATTGCTCAGAATGCAGCAAGAGAAATTGTGCGCAAGGTTCCTGTTATGGATAACCCCACCAGTATGCTGGATATTGGCGGTTCGCATGGCTTGTATGCGAATGCATTTTGCAAAATGCATCCGTCGCTAAAGGCAACGGTACTCGATTTACCTGAAGCCATTGCACAGGTGCAGCAAATGGAACATACACTTTCCAATGCCAATCAATTGGAGTACATAGTCGGAAATATTTTAACCGATGAAATAGGTGTTGGCACATATGATTTTATACTTCTGGCCAGTGTGGCCCACCACTTTACGGATGCGGAAAACAGAATGGTTGCACAGAAAGTTTATGCAGCATTAAAGCCAGGCGGACTATACACCATCATGGAAGTATTATCGCCAAAAAAAATTAAAAAAGATGCAGACATGCTCGGAACGCTCGGCGACATCTTCTTTTCCCTCAGCAGTACATCAGGCACATGGAGTTTGCCACAAATAAAAAGTTGGATGAAAGATGCAGGACTGACTTTCACCAAAAAATCTTCGTTCATGTTCATTCCTGGTTACATGGCTATCACAGGGAAAAAAGACGGATAGCTTTTTAGCTACAACTTCCGAAGAGGTAGTGGCATCCCAAGAGAAATCCTAATAACGCCTGTATCCTTGAACTATAAGTGAATCACAATACTCTTTTAACTACGCGCCTTCTGCCCATTTCAACATATTCTTATGGTACCATTCATTATATTGCCCTCCTACATTTACTTTTTATATGAAAAGAATCTCACTGATCGTTTTATTCGTCTCCCTCCTCGCAGGCAGTCATCTGGTGCAAGCCCAAAAAATGTCCGATAAAGTATTACCTGTTTCGCCGGATGTAAAGATTGGCAAACTGGCAAATGGGCTAACCTATTACATCAGAAAAAATGCAGAGCCTGAGAACCGCGCTGAGTTAAGGCTGGTGGTGAAAGCAGGCTCTATTTTGGAAAATGATAACCAACTAGGGTTAGCGCATTTTACCGAGCACATGGCCTTCAATGGCACTAAGAATTTTCAGAAACAAGAGTTGATTGACTTCCTTGAAAAAAGTGGGGTCAACTTTGGAGCAGATCTAAATGCTTACACTTCTTTTGATGAAACCGTTTATGAGTTGCAGGTGCCTACCGATAGCCCCATGGTATTTAAAAAAGCCATGCAAATTTTAGAAGATTGGGCGCATAACGTTTCGTTCGACAATAAGGAAATTGACAAAGAACGCGGTGTTGTAATAGAAGAATGGCGACTTGGTTTGGGTGCTGAAGAAAGAATGCGTTCTAAATACTTCCCGGTAATTTTAAAAAACTCAAGGTATGCTACGCGCATGCCCATTGGCACCAGGCAAAATCTTGAAACATTCAAGTACGAGACGCTGAAACAATTTTACCGCGATTGGTATCGTCCAGATTTGCAAGCCGTAATCATAGTGGGTGATATTGATGTTGCGGAAACGGAAAAAATGATCATCGCGCATTTTGCCAACATTCCAAAAAGAATGAATGCCCGGCCGAGAGTGAAGTATAATGTACCGGCGCAAAAAGGCACCGCTGTTTCTATTCTTACTGATCCGGAACAACCCTACAATATGGTGCAGGTTTTCTATAAGCAGCCGGCCATACCTGAGCCTCAAACTGAACTTGGATATCGTGCTATGTTGGTGCGTGGCATGTTCAATCAAATGATGAGTAACCGCTTGCAGGAACTCGCACAAAAACCAAGTGCACCTTTCTTGTTTGGTAATAGTAGCTATGCAAATTTTATTGGCGATAGAGATGCACTCACATTATTTACCGTAGCCAAGGATGCAAAAAGCATTGGACTGGCAACAAAAGCAGTGATGCAGGAAAATGAACGCGTACGACAACATGGTTTTACTGAAACTGAATTGGCGCGAGCAAAAACAGGTTTGATCAGCGGAATGGAAAACACCTACAACGAACGTAGCAAACAGAAATCATCTGACTTTGTAGGCGAACTCATCCGCAATTTCCTGAAGAACGAAACCATACCCGGCCTTGAGATTGAATGGCAGTTGTACCAAAAATATGTGCCCGGTATTACCCTGCAGGAAGTAAATAATTTGATAACCCAATGGATGAAACCGGATGATCGCGCTATAGTGGTGATGGCACCTGAGGCAGAACAAAAAAACCTGTTGAATAAAGATCAGCTGGTGGCGTTGCTCAATAAGCCAATAGGAAAATTGCAGCCTTACAAAGACGTGACGGTTACAGGTTCAATACTAGCCAAACAACCGGTGCCCGGAAAAATAGTAGAGCGAAAACAAATGCCTGAACTCGGCGTTACTGAATTGAAGCTGAGTAATGGAGCACGGGTAATTCTTAAGCCAACTACTTTAAAGAACAATGAAATTTTAATTTCCGCCATCAGTCCGGGAGGCACGTCGTTGTATAGCGACCAGGAATATTTATCTGCGGCTAATGCGAGTAGTATTGCTCAAATGAGTGGCGTGGGAAATTACGATATGACGAGCCTGCAAAAAGAGTTGACCGGCAAGCAAGCCTTTGTTGGCCCGTCTATTGGCCAATATAGTGAAGGCCTGAGCGGCAGTGCCATTCCAAAAGATCTGGAAACGGCCATGATGCTCATTAACGGTTACTTTACCGAGCCGAGAAAAGATAGTGTGATGTTCCAAGTAATGTTGCAAAATCTCAATTCATCGCTTGCCAATAAAGACAAAGATCCGGGCTCCGTTTTCGGAGATTCTGTTAACTACATTTTAGGCAATTATCATTTCCGTCGCAAGCCGCTTACCGTGGACCGCATTAAAGAAATCAACCTGGACAAAGCATACCATGTATACGAGGACCGCTTTGCAGATGCAAGCGATTTCATCTTCACTTTTGTGGGTAATTTTTCGGTTGACAGCATTAGCCCTTTAATTGAGAAATACATTGCAGGCCTCCCTTCATCTAATCGCAACGAACAATGGAAAGATGTAGGTATTCGCGCTCCGCAGGGTGTCATCAACCGAGTTATTCGAAAGGGCCAGGAAAGCAAGGCCAACGTTCGCATTTCTTTTACCGGCATCTCTCAATACAGCGATTTGGAAGCAACGCAAGTTGACCAGCTAGCGAAAGTGTTAGCCATTCGGTTAAGAGAAGAATTGCGTGAGGAGCAGGGAGGTGTGTATGGTGTAAACGTGAGTGGCTCACTGGGTCGAATTCCCACCGCCAGCTATAGCATGACCATTTCGTTTAGTGCAGCGCCGGAAAATGTAGAGAAGCTATCCGCTATTGTAATGAAGGAGATTGATAACCTGAAAACAAATGGTGCTCCACAGGTAAATGTAGAAAAGGTAATTGCCGAAGATACCCGCTCCATGCAATTACAGGTGAAGGAAAATGGTTACTGGTTATACAACCTGGAACAAAAGTATTATCATAAAGAAAACCCGGCAGAGCTACTCAAAGATTCAGAGATGGTAAAAATGTTGACTGTAGAACGCACCAAAGAATTGGCCAACAAATACTTTAATACTAACAATTTGGCGAAGCTGGTATTGATGCCGGAGAGGAAATAAGGGTGTAAAATGTTTAAATCAGAAAGCCATCGTAACGGGTGGCTTTCGTGTTTTAAAGAAGAGAAGTCAAGAAGCTATAAGTTGAAGGAGGCACCTACGGAGTCCGGTTATTTCAATCAATAATCTATACGATTTCGTACCATGCATGTCAGCAAAAGCCAGGTGCGAAAACTATTCCAATGTTTTTGGTCAATCAGTACCCCTGTTTATAGAAATCATTGTTACATGTTATTCGATGCTCCGTAGGTGCCTTTTCAATCAAAAAAACTCAAACAAGTATTTGTCTTCAAATTGCACTTCATATTTCTGAAGAAAATCAAGGTATTCTTCGCGAAAGGTTTTCTTCTTGTGATGTATTTCCTGGTTTAAAACATATTTACAAACCTTATCGATGTGCGAATGCGAGTAGGAAAAAACACCATATCCTTCTTGCCAGTTAAATTTTCCGCTACACCAATGTTTACTATTTATAAATGCTGTCGCTTCAACCTTGATCTCTTTTACAAAATCTGGAATGAACGCCACAGGTTTACAGCCAACAAATAAATGCGTATGATCCGGCATTGAATGAACTGCCAGCATCTTTGCCCTGCGGTTTTGTACAAGGGCGGTAAAATATTTGTGTAGTTCTTCTTTGTGTTCTTTTGCAATAAGGGATTGCCAATGTTGGACCGCAAAAATAAATTGCAAATAAATTTGAGAATAGGTGTTTGGCATTTAAAACATTTTTTAGGAGGCACCTACGGAGCCAATAAAAAACAAATTCAATTTTTCTATAAACAGGAAGCTCCTATGGAGCTGACTCGCTTTTGGTATTTTAAGCCCGCATTGTTCGGCCAAGTCTCAGGATGCACCTGCATCACCGTATTCAATTCATTTAATTCTTCTTTTTCAGCAGGAAGGCTCTTATAAAACTAATGAATCACCTTATTCTTTTAAACTTCAATTTCTTAATTTAAAAACCATCACATAACTCTGTCAACATTAAATCTTGAAAGAAACTGGTTCGACATCCTGCTCCGTTAGGAGCACCCTGTTTATAGAAAAATGGCGCTGGTTTGATTTTCGTGGCTCCGTAGGCGCCTCCTATACGCTGCATTTAAATGGCTCCTGCGTTGCAATGAAAAACCTAATGCTCTTTACTACAAATGGAATACACACACTGTAACCAGACTTTTCCAGTATTCAATACCCACTACAGCCCTCAATCTCCACCGTGGAAACACTACTTTTGCCGCATGATGGCAGAAGATACAGATTTGCTTCCGGATGAAGGCGAATCGCTTTATGAAAGACAAGTAATAAAAACTGACAAAGGCCAGGAACCTTTACGCATCGATAAATTTTTGATGGGCCGGGTGGAAGGCGCTACGCGTAATAAAATTCAGCAGGGAATTGAGGCTGGAATGGTAACGGTGGATGGCAAAAACGTGAAGCCAAACTTCAAAGTGAAGGGTAATATGGAGATCGTAATCTTTACCACCAATGCACCTGAAGACAGTGACATTGTTCCCGAAAATATTCCGCTCAACATCGTGTATGAAGATGAATCCATTTTCATTATTAATAAAAATCCGGGACTCGTTGTACACCCGGGAAGTGGCAATCCAAATGGTACGTTGCTTAATGGCGTAGCCTATTACCTCAAGCAACAAAATCCAACGCTGGATGAAAGTGCTTTACCGCGCTATGGTCTTGTTCATCGCATTGATAAGTTCACCAGCGGTTTATTGGTGTTGGCTAAAACAACGAAAGCAGCAAGTGTATTGGCAAAACAATTTTTTAATCATGATATCAAACGAACGTACATCGCATTAGTTTGGGGCGATGTAGAGCAGGATGAAGGAACCATTGTAGCACACGTGGGACGCAATCAACGATTTCGAAAAATGTTTGACGCCTACCCCGATGGCGAACACGGTAAAGAAGCAATTACCCATTACAAAGTTTTAGAGCGGATGAATTATGTAACACTGGTGAAATGCACGTTGGAGACAGGCCGTACCCATCAAATCCGTGTACACATGAAACACATTGGGCATACGCTGTTTGGCGATACCACTTACGGTGGCGACAGAATTTTAAAAGGAACCATTTTTACCAAGTATAAACAATTTGTCGATAACTGTTTTTCTATTTGTCCGCGGCAGGCTTTACATGCTAAAACGCTTGGCTTCAAACACCCAGAAACAAATGAAGACGTTTTCTTTGAATTGGATCTTCCGGAGGATATGACACAAGTAATTGACAAGTGGAGGCGTTATGTAGTGGGCCGCACCATTTAATTCTTTACTTTTAGCAGGCGTTCGCAAACTGCCAGAATGAATAAATATCTCGCTTTAATACTGACTACTTTTCTTATTTCTTACAACAATGGTTATGGCCAGGTTTATTCACTGAACAATGGTTTTACCAACGGCGGGCAAATAAATACTTGCGCCGGACTTTTCAAGGACAGCAACCCGGGCGGCAGCTATTCAAACAACGAAAGTTACTCGGTTACTATCGCACCCGGCACACCGGCAAGTGCAATCGAACTTCGGTTTGATACATTGGCTCTTGGTTTGGGCGACACACTTTTCATTTATGATGGTATAAACGTGTTAGCATCTTCGGTTGCAATATTTATTGCAACCAGCGGGCCAACCAGTGTTCGCGGCTCGGCAGCAAATACATCGGGTGCATTAACGATCAGGTTCAAATCCGACAATACAACAACCCTCAATGGTTGGAGTGCTTCGATCAGATGTAAGCCACCCTGTCAAAAAATCGTAGCATCGGTTTTCGCTACAAGTCCGCAGGTAGATGCTCAAGGCTTTATCAGTATTTGCACGGGTCAGTCCATTTTATTCAAAGGAAAGGGTAACTATATCGAAAATGATGTAGTGTACCACCAGTCAGATACACTTTCGCGCTTTAGCTGGCGGGTTACCGATAATCGCGATACTTCCGGGATCTTTCTCGATAGTTTCCGGCATCGTTTTTCAAGAGAAGGCGGTTTTCTTGTTGAACTGAAAATTACCGATACGGCTGGTTGCATCAATAACGAAATGGCTTCTGTAAAAGTGAGGACAGGCATTCGCCCCCAATTCAATATTAGTACACCGATCCGCAACTGTAGTACAGATACCATCCGGGTCTCATCGCGGCCGCAAATGGTGGTGGGAAGTTTCTCTAATCCACCCATCATTGCAGATTCAATTTTTCTGCCCGATGGAACCAATGTTGCCTATCAAACCACGCTGAACATCAACCAATTTTCGCCGGGACAAACGCTCAATAACATAAATGATCTGCGAGGAATTCTGGTGAACATGGAACATTCATGGTTGGGAGACATCGAGATTTCAATAAAGGCTCCCAATGGCGCAACGGCAAGGCTGAAATACTCAACAGGCGTAGGCACCGGATGGGAAAGTTTCCTTGGAGAACCAGTAGATGAACCATCTGCCACACACCCGTTTTCCCAGGTGGCCGGAAAAGGTTATAGCTACGTGTTCAGTCCTAACCCAACTTTTGGCACCATGGCAGCGGAGAAAGGAAAATACCGATACAGTTACGTGGACAATGCCGGCCAGGTGGTGAACAATCACACTTATCTACCAGCCGGCAGCTATGCATCAGAGGAGAGTTTGTCGCAGCTGTTAGGTACACCTTTGAATGGCCAATGGACCATCACTGTGGTTGATAAATTTGCAGTGGATAATGGCTTCATGTTTTATTGGACGATACAGTTCAATCCCCTGCTTTACCCTAACTCTGAAATCTACAGCACCACTTTCAATACCGGCGCATGGTCACCCGCCCTCAATATTGTTTCCGGCACCGACAGTGCTGCAACCATCGTTTTAAATGCACCGGGAACATTTCCATTTACTTACACGGTTACTGACGCATTTGGGTGTCGACACGATACCACATTCAACTTGGTAGTGCTGCAAAAACCTGCTAAACCAAACCTTGGCAGAGACACGGCAGTATGTAATGGACAATCGGTGACCCTGCAGGTAGGCAACGTACAAACCGGCCAAACCTACGTTTGGAACACTGGAAATTCCGGCGTAACAAACATTAATGTTCTTCAACCCGGGACCTACACTGTGGTAACAACCAACTTACCCGGCTGCACCAACACCGATACCGTTATCGTAAATCCATCCACTCCGTACACCATCTCCCTTGGAAATGATACGAGTTTTTGTTTGTCAAATCCTAATGTACTCACACCTGCTGCCTCTATAGCGGTCAGCAGTCTTCTCTGGAATAACGGCACCTCAGCCAACTTGCTGCCCATCACATCACCCGGGTTATATTGGGTGGAAGCAACCAACCAGGCAGGTTGTAAAGTAAGAGATACCATTGTGGTGTCCAATAATCCGGTAAATACCTTCAGCCTTCCTCCAGATACAGCCATTTGTGAACTGACAACATTGAGGCTAACAGTTAATCCGCCAACTGCCACCACCCTTACCTGGAGTAATGGCACAACCGGAAATACCAACACGCTGGGTGGAGGCACACACAGTTTAATAGCAAATAATATTGGTTGCTTGCGCACCAGCCAAATCAACGTGCGGATCAAACCGCTACCTCGCTTTACTCCATTGGCCGACACCAGCATTTGCGAAGGTTTTACGGTACCACTGCGTGTGGCTCATCCCGGTGCCAGCTATTTGTGGAGCTCAGGCAGTACTGACAGCACCATCGCGATTAGCAGAAAAGGAACCTATTGGGCGCAGACCACTTTGGCCGGTTGTACCTATCGCGATTCAATGGAACTTCAATACCGCAACTGTAGCTGCGATGTGAAGATTCCCAATGCATTTTCACCCAATGGTGATGGCATCAATGATTACCTCGTTCCAAAAATAGAGTGCTTTCCAAGCCGTTTCCAGTTGCTGATTTTTAACCGGTACGGACAGCAGGTGTTTGACACCCGTGACTTCAAAACCCAGTGGAATGGTAAGATGAGCGGCAAAGACCTTGCAGTCGGAACCTACTATTACATCCTTACGTTCTTCAACGAAAATTTAAGAAAGGATGAAAAGTTTACGGGCAGCATCACGTTACTGCGGTAAATTTTCGGTGCCGGCCCTTCCAACTTTATTGTTACATCGTTGCGTCGCACTCTTCAACTTTTATATCAATGTTGATCTTTTCCTGTGTTTGGCCAGGTAGCCTGTTGTTTGGGTAATCGCCATCCCGGCAAATCATGTGTTCCTTTGTTAGGTAAGTACTTCACCGTGCACCACGCAAAAATTCCCGGCAACAAAAAACCCACTAAAAACAGTGGGTTCAAAAAAAAATTATTTACAACTTTCAAACTACTTCTTCTTCTCGTAACGCTTCTTAAACTTATCAATACGACCAGCAGTATCTACCAACATATTCTTACCAGTGTAAAACGGGTGCGAAGTGTTAGAAATCTCCAGCTTAATTACCGGGTACTCTTTACCATCTTCCCACTGTACAGTTTCTCTAGAGTTGGCTGTAGAACGGCTTAAAAAGCTGTGACCATTACTCATATCTTTAAAAACTACTAAACGATAATTTTCGGGATGGAGACCTTGTTTCATAATAAGTTTATTTATAAGTAGCATGGATGTTGCCATGCTGTTTTTTATTTTCGACGGGCAAAAGTAGCAGATTGTAAAATTGCAGCCAAAAGAAATTAAAAGTAATTGTTCGTCTAAGCTTTTTTTAAGACTTCATATTAACATACTGGAGCGCTACTCCAAAGTTGGAAGACTTACATAACGCAATCACATCCTGCAAATCATCGATCTTTTTAGCCGTCACCCGCACCAGGTCGTCCATAATCTGTACCTGCACCTTCAGGCCACTATCTTTTATTGCCTTCACTATTTTTTTTGCGTCATCCTGCTTAATACCGTTGTTAACTGTCACATCCTTCTTCACCACCTTACCACTCTGGAAGGCTTCTTTAGTAAAATCAAAAGCCTCTGCGGCAATACCTTGCTTCATACTGCGGCTGATAATTACATCCGTTACCTGGTCCATTTTCATATCGCTCTCTACTTCAATGCTAATTTTATAGTCCTTTTTATTCAGGTCAATTTCTACCGGGCTATTCTTAAAATCAAAACGATTTTGCAACTCCTTCTTCACCGTATTGATGGCATTGTCCAGTGTTTGAAGGTCAACTTTACTGGTAATATCAAAAGATGGCATATCTGTTAGTTTTAGCCGCAAAGATAAGTGGTGACTGCTAGCTTTAAGACTTGAGTTTGATGAGGTTTGGTCCGTATCAATCCACATTAAATCGGCTATGGCACCAAAATCTGATAATACCTAAAGACTAGACTGCTCACATGAGGTGTACGCGTACCAACATAAAGAGGCCCCGGTAGAAACCAGGGCCGATTCCCTTATAATGCACATGAGAAAAACACGATGTTATTGACTATTGGCTCCTACCCTATTCTGCTCTTCCTGTGAGCCGCTAGTCTTGCGGCGTGATTGCGGCACATTGTTTTGGTTCTTACCAAAACGGTAAGTAAATCCTAATGATACCTGCCTGTTGTCCCATTTACTCTGTATGCGAACGTCTATGTTGTCAAACTGTGTTTTACCCCTAAACTTTTGTAGCCAAAATGGATCACGAATATTCAGGCGTATGGTTCCTTTATTTTTAAGTACTTGCTTAGATCCTCCCAACGAGAACATGCCCATTGGCTCGGCCAAAATCAAACCTGATTCAAGTGACTGAGTGCGAAACCAACCACTGATCTCAGCACTCCAACCTTTCTTAAATTTAAACTGGTTACTCATATTGAGCATTACGGTAGAGAGCTCGGCTTGTAAATACTTGTTATTTACCATGCCTTCGAATCTGTTGTTGAATGCATTCGTAAAGAGGCTCACTGTCCAATATTTGGTTACAGGTTTATTGTAGCTGATGGATAAACCAATGTTCCTTCTTTTAGCAATGTTCTCCTTAGTTTGGAAAGTCGTCTGGGTGGCGTCATCCTGCTTTAGGATATCGTTTATGATATCCTTTGTATCGGTATAATTTAGTGAAGTGTTCAGTTGTCCTTTGTAGTTATGGCTCAACTCGATGTTATGACTAAACTGCGGTGTCAAGTTCGGGTTCCCTTCGCGATAAGTATATCGGTCTAACAAATATTGAAACGGGTTCATATCCTGGTAGTTTGGACGCTCAATTCTGCGGCCGTAACTTAAACCCAGATTGTTTTTGTCGTTCAACTTATAGCTGAAATAACTGGTGGGAAACAATTGCGTATAATTCCGATTAAAGTTCTTCGAATTGGTTAGTTGCTCTCCTTTTGCAATTGTATTTTCCAACCGTAATCCAAGTTGAACACCGAATTTCTTAATCTGCTTATTAAAGTTAACATAGGCTGCATTAATGTTTTCATCATACAGAAAATGATTGCTCCTGTTGTCTTTTACCCAGCTAGACGTGCCTTTATCATAATGTGTAAACTGCGCATCATTATCTGTTTTAACCAAGCTTACTTTTACGCCAGCTTCAAATTTTGCATCACCTTTCAACGGCATTGCATAATCAACTTTTCCGGTATAAATTCTAATTTCAGAGGGCAAGTTTCCATTTAAAATAAAGCGATTGTCAGAGCTGTTGCCGAAGCGGTTTAGAGAATCATTATCAGAATATTGCTGGCTACGTGTATGATAATAAACATGATCAACATCGGCGGTAATCTCCTTGCCTTTCTTATTAAATGCGTGTCTGAAATTTAGATTAACACTATAGTTTTTCCATGGGTCTACATTACCTGAAAGCGCCTGGTTGTAAGAAATGATGCTTCCAGTTCTGTCCTGGAGTGCAGCGAGGCTGCTTCCGCTTCCTGTTCGCTCATTATAGAAACCATTTAGTACCACACCGAAGGTGGTTTTTTCAGTGGCAAACAAATCTGCACCTAACTTTAAATTATGCGGCTGTCCTTCAAACTTCATAAAAGAAGTCTGGTCCATTATTAATTTTATCTCTTTTGTATTGATGTCTCTAAAATTTCTTACAATTGAGATTTCATTGAAACCTCTAAAATAAGAATAACTGTAATTGGCAAATAAATTTAACTTCCCTTTTCTCGAATTAATCGCAAAGCTTGTATTTGCTTTTGGATATACCCCTTGCGTGTAGGTGGCAGATACGCTTCCATTAAATCCTTTTGCCTGTGTCCGCTTTGTTTTAATATTAATTACACCTGAATTACCTGAAGCGTCAAACTTAGCAGAAGGCTGAGACATAATTTCAATTTGATCTAACTGACCTGCTGGTGTATTGCGCAGTAAATTGGCAAGGTCGCCTGCACTTAGATAAGTCGGTTTACCATCCATAAGAATAATTACACCCTGCTTACCTTTCAGACTGATGTTACCATCTCTATCCACCGTTACACCGGGAGATTTCTCCAACACTTCCAATGCTGTGCTTCCAACATTGGTTACCGCCGCTTCAACATTTACAATTGTTTTATCGATTCTGTTTTCAATTAATGGCCGCGTTGCGGTCACCGAAACGTTTCCTAAATTCTTCTCTGCTATTTGCAATTTAAGGGTTGGCAATGCAATTACATTTAGCGCTTCAGTTATATCAAATACATCAGTGAAAGTAGTTAGATGATTAACCGCTGTTGCTTTAATTCTAAATTTACCTACAGGTAATTTTTCTAGTTCAAATTCGCCAGTAGCGCCACTGACTGCGGCTTTTACCAAAGCGCTGTCTTTAGCTTTTATTATGGCAATCGTTGCACCTTGCAATGGCTGTTCACTTGTATTTACTATTTTCCCACTCACCTTACCATTTTTGATTTGTGCAAATACAAAAGAAGGGAGCATTGTGCAAATCACTAAGACTATTAGTACAAGAATGATATGTTTCATTTCAGTTTAATTTGACTGCATTTAATCGATATGCTAAGATGATTAACTACGATTTGTAAAAAGTATTAATTCGGATAAGCGGGTACTTTTTCCATTTAATTGGAAAAGAAAACCGGAGAATTTCTCAAGAACTTTATTTGTAGGATCTGTATTTAGAGGACATCACGTTGAGGAGTATTACCCGTTACCTCCCCCCTTCACACGGTTCTGTTCATCGCTGGCACCGCCAGTTCTTTTACGGGCAGGAGTAAAGTTGCTCTTACCAAAACGATACGAAAAGCTCAAGGTAAACTGCCTTGTATCCCTGCGACTTGTAAGGTCAACATCTACGTCACTATATTTGGCATATCCAGAAAATATTTGCGTTAAAAAAACATCTCTCAAACCAATCCGCAGAGTGCCTTTGTTTTTTAATACCTGCTTCGTCATGCCTGCATTCATTGCATACATTTTACGTGCAACCAATAGCCCATCAGCGCCTTTTCCCCTGTAAAAGCCACTTACCTCAGCACCCCAACCGTTTTTAAAGGTGAATGTATTTGACAGGTTACCCGCTACTGTTGTAAACTGAATGTCTATTGGATCAGCCTGGTAAAAGCCAGTGTAATGGTTATTGAACACGTTTGCAAATGCATTCACACTCCACCACTTTGTCAGCGCCTTATTGTACGATAATGCTATACCTATCTGCTGCATTCTGCTCACATTCTCTCTTGTTTGATAGGTGATTTTCTTTTCGGAATCCTGCTTTAACAATTGAGTGATTACATTTTCCGTTTGGTTGAAATTGATGGTCGTGGTCAATGAACGATTGAGGGTGTGGCTCGCTTCGATGATGTGAGAAAATTGCGGCTGCAGGTACGGATTTCCCTGGCCATAAGTAAGTGAGTCAAGAAAGAAGGTGAATGGATTTAAATCATCATAATCAGGTCGGTTAATTCTACGGCTATAGCTTACATTAAACTGGTGTTGTTTGCTTGCATCGAAGCCAATACCTACGTTAGGAAACAGGTTCGTGTAATTGCGTTTAAATGAAGAATCGTTCGTTAACTGGTGACCTTTGGCATTTGTATTTTCTACCCTTAGACCCGCTACCAGGTTCCATTTTTTAATGTTGGTGCTAATTGTTGCATAAGCTGCGTTTATGTTTTCATCGTAGATGAAATGATTACTCCGGCTATCATTTATCCACTGCGTACCACTTGAGCGGGTATAATCCACTTTATTGTCTGTACTTACCATGCTCGATTTGGCACCTGCCTCCAACTTTATACTTTTAGAAAACGGATGTACATAATCGACTTTTGCACTGTAAATGCGAATCCTGGACGGCATCACCCCTTTAAGTGAAACAGGCGATGCATTATTGTTTCCCAATGCGTCAAAGCTTTCTGTATGTAGTAATGTATTGCTGTTTTTAAAGTAAGAAGCATAGTCTATATCGGTACTGAGTTCCTTGCCTGTAGAATCGATAGTACGTTTGTAGTTTACGTTTGTAGTTATACTCGCAAACTTTGTTGTGTTTTCGTTTCGCGATTTTAAAGAGTAGAGGATATTCGCATCTGCACCACGCACGTTAGACTCACTTTTCGGATCTTCGGCGCCCCTATTAAAATTCCCATTTACAACGAATCCTACCACATCTTTTTTACTGAGATAATAATCTGCGCCAGCTTTTACAAACTGATTATACCCATAAAAATGTGGCACCGAAACCTGGTCTGAAGAGCCTGCCAGGGTCACTTTATCTGCCTTGTAGAACTTTCTTAATAGTTCAAGATTATTAAAACCTTCGTAACGATTAACGCCATAGGTTCCAAACACATTCAATTTATTGTTACGATGATTGAGGGAAACATTACTACCCATTCGGGCATAAATACCCTGGGAGTAAGTTACAGATGCATTTCCATTGGTACCTTTCACATTGCTTTTCTTTGTTTTCAGGTTAATAATACCTGCATTGCCGGCAGCATCATACTTAGCCGGCGGATTGGTCATTATTTCAATTTGCTCAAGGTTGCTGCTTTGCATGTTTTTCAGCAAGTTCACCAGGTCGGCTCCGCTTAGGTAGCTTGGCTTCCCATCTATCAAGATCATTACGCCTTGCTTGCCTCTAAGGTTTACGTTTCCGTCTTTATCTATAGAGACCCCGGGCGATTTTTCCAAAAGGTCCAAAGCACTGATGCCGGCGTTTGAAGGTGATGCATCCACATTCACAATCGTTTTACCTGGTTTCTGTTCGATCAAGCTCTTCTTACCCGTTACGATAACCTCCTTCAAAAATTTAGGATCGCTAACCAATTCAATTGCCGGAAGGCTCACAACTGATTGCTGCCTTTGGATCTTCAGCTTTGTGAAGTGTTGCTGGTAACCTATTGCCGTAACATTCAGCAAATAATCACCTTCTTGTAGGTTAGAGACAGAAAAAGTACCGGTATTGGTAGAAACAGTCATTTTCACAAGAGCACTATCTGATTGCCGGAGAACCTTTACAGTGGCAGCATGAATGCGTTTTGTGGAGGCGGTTATTTTTCCTTCCACTTTGGCGAGGCTTTGTGCGTTTACTGAAGTAATCACCAGTGCGCAGACAAAAAATAATACAGATAGCTTTCTCATGTTAAGACAATTTTAATAATACTTTAGAATGTTTATTACATTTCAAAGCTAACTACTATGTGTAGCATAGTACATGGTTTTGGCACCAACGGTATTATTACTTGATGACTGGTGTGAAAAAGGTAGATTGTGAAACGAAGCCGTGAGATAAATTTTACGGAAAGGTCAATGGAATCAACTAAAGCTAGTTGCTGACCTTTGTAAAAAATGGGAAAAAATGAAAGAGAAAAAATAGGGCGCCTAAGTCAGCATGCAAAAGGCTGAAAACTAAAATGACCCCAGCGTTGGGATCATTTTAATTAAATTTTACTCTACTTCTATGGGATTTCGTCTGGAAGGAATAACGGTTTTTTCGTCTTCGCTCAGGTAAACCCAAAAGTCGAAGAGGGCATAAATATCTCCTGGAACCTTAGGAACACCATCTGCCACATATCTTTCGTAGGGTCCTAACATTTCACCGTCGTACCGGATCCTTTCAAGTTTTTCATCGTGTGTCAGCTTTTTGAAGCTATCTATATCCATGATTAAGGTTTTATTGGGGCAAATATAAATACACTTGCTATTGTTTTGCGTGATTTGTTTGTGCCTGTGCACCAACTGCTTTTTGTAATTTGTGTGTATGGAACTAAGAGAACCAACGGTAGCCTACGGCAAACAAAAATTTACCATTGAAGAATATCTCGAAATGGAGAATGCCGCTGTGGAAAAAAGTGAATATTATGAGGGAGAAATATTTGCGATGTCGGGGGCAAAACTGCCGCATATAATTATCAACAAAAATGTTTTTGGTGGACTGTGGATTAGTCTGAAGGGAAAGTCTTGTCAACCTTATGGCAATGATCTACGTATTCATATATCGAGAAACACTCTTTTCACTTACCCTGATATTGCAATCATTTGTGGTAAAGTAGAAACGCTAAATGATGATGATTACAATGCACTTAACCCTTCGGTGATTATTGAAATTCTTTCTCCTTCCACTAAGAACTACGACCGTGGTGATAAATTTAAATTATACAGAGACATCACATCTTTGAAAGAATACATCCTGATCGATTCCGAAAGCATCAGCATCGAAGCCTTTAGAATTAACGCCAGTGGTTTTTGGCAATTACAGGAATATAAAAGTATTGACGAACAGCTTTCTTTTCCATTTCTTCAATTGTCAATTGAATTGAAGGAAATCTATGAAGGAACAAAACTTTTACAAGGTGAATAAAGCACCAAAGTACAAGGGAGTGACACAAGAATGTTGAGATAATAACCAATGCCCATTACATAAAAAAACCCACCTCAACTAAGAGATGGGCTTACCTTTTATCTTACCTTATCAACTTACTTCACTTCTTCAAATTCTGCATCGGTTACGGTTTCTGCATTTCCTGCATCTGCATTACCCTGTGGCCCTTGTCCGTTACCACCTGGCTGGCCTGCACCATCCTGGGTAGCTTTGTACATGTCTTCACTTGCAGCGGTCCATGCAGTATTCAACTCAGTCATTGCTGCATCAATTTGCGCAATGTCTTGTGTTTTATGGGCGTCCTTTAACTTGCTTAATGCAGCTTCAATAACACCTTTCTTATCAGCAGGAATTTTATCACCGTACTCGCTTAATTGCTTATCGGTTTGAAAAATTAAGCTATCAGCCTGGTTGATTTTTTCAACTCTTTCACGTGCTTCTTTATCAGATGCCTCGTTAGCCTTCGCTTCATTCTTCATCTGTTCAATTTCTTCCTTGCTCAATCCACTTCCTGCTTCTATGCGAATATTATGCGACTTACCGGTCCCCTTATCTTTTGCGGTTACATGCAATATACCATTGGCGTCAATGTCGAAAATAACTTCGATTTGTGGTACACCGCGTGGAGCTGGTGGAATTCCATCCAGATTAAACATGCCTAAGCTCTTATTCTGACTAGACATTGGACGCTCACCCTGGAGAATATGAATTTGTACACCCGGCTGATTATCACTAGCGGTAGAAAACACTTCTGTCTTTTTAGTAGGAATGGTTGTGTTGCTTTCAATCAAGCGTGTCATTACCCCACCCATTGTTTCTATACCAAGGCTTAGTGGCGTTACATCTAACAACAACACATCCTTTACTTCACCAGTCAATACACCACCCTGGATAGCTGCACCAATGGCAACCACTTCATCCGGGTTTACACCTTTGTTCGGCTTCTTGCCAAAGAACTTTTCTACAATCTCCTGTACTTTAGGAATACGGGTACTACCTCCCACTAAAATGACTTCGTCAATCTGTGACGTATTGTAACCAGCATCTTTCAATGCCTGCTCACATGGCTTTAAGCAACGTGCAAACAAATCGTCGCTCAGTTGCTCAAATTTAGCACGGCTCAATTTCTTTACCAAGTGCTTAGGAACTCCATCCACAGCGGTAATGTAAGGAAGGTTGATTTCTGTTTCAGAGGATGAACTCAATTCAACTTTAGCTTTCTCTGCCGCCTCTTTCAAACGCTGCCAGCTCATTGGATCTTTACGCAGATCCATGTTTTCGTCCTTCTTAAACTCTTCCGCTAACCAATCCATTATTACCTTATCAAAGTCATCACCACCAAGGTGTGTATCTCCGTTGGTAGATTTCACTTCAAATACTCCTTCACCTAATTCAAGGATTGAAATATCAAATGTTCCCCCACCAAGGTCAAATACAGCGATTTTTTGGTCAGCATGTTTTTTATCTAAGCCATAAGCCAAAGCCGCAGCAGTAGGCTCGTTTATAATTCTGCGCACATTTAAACCCGCAATTTCACCGGCTTCTTTAGTAGCCTGGCGCTGAGCATCGTTAAAGTAGGCAGGCACAGTAATAACTGCTTCTGTTACTTCATGTCCAAGATAATCTTCGGCAGTTTTCTTCATTTTCTGAAGGGTCATTGCACTAATTTCTTGTGGGGTATAATGACGATCGTCAATATCAATACGAACGGTATTATTGTCACCCTTCACCACTTTGTAGCTCCAGTGTCCCGCCTCATTTGTCACTTCGTCAAACTTATGCCCCATAAAACGCTTTACGCTCATGATGGTTTTAGTTGGGTTAGTAATAGCCTGGCGCTTAGCAGGGTCACCCACTTTACGCTCCCCGTCTTTTATGAAAGCAACAATACTAGGTGTTGTTCTCCTGCCTTCATCATTTGCTATTACTACTGGTTCATTACCTTCCATTACGGCTACGCAACTGTTGGTGGTACCAAGGTCAATTCCTATAATCTTTCCCATTGTTTATTCTTTTAGTTTTACGTTGTGTTTACCAAGGAAGTCAATCATTATGCCAACGAAATAAAGAGTGAAAAAATGGCAGGGATAATCCTGCTTCTACTGCTTTCATGCCATTCTACGGCACCCGATGCCAAAAAGCTGGAAGCACAGCAGGAGAAAGATAGAAAAGTACAGTCCATCATTACGCAACTTCGCGATGACTGCGATAGCAGCATTTACCAAATGGCACGGGCACAGGCAGACTCAACTATAGCTGCCCGTAAAAAATTGAAAAAGAAAAAATAGGAAATTTTGGTAGCCAGCTATGGCACCAATTTTCAGCATCGTTGTGTCACTCCCTTGTACGGCATTCTCTTTATTCAGCAGACACTCATAGGATAATTTGATAAGGATCTGTTGCCGTTGCAGCTTTTGTTGCTTTGGAGTTAATATGATCTTCTGCGCCAACAATCGATAACCTCTTTTTCTCTTTCACTCCTTTATCTCCTATTAAAAACATTTCAAGAAGGGTGGGAAATAGAAAAAGAGAGAAAGTTAAACCAATACCGGCTTACCTTCTCTCCTCAACCTTTATCTTTTATTCAAATACTTTAATTGACGACCTCTTCACGCTTAGTAGCTACTGTCACTCTCGCAAGCTTCGTTTTCCTATTCCGTTGAACAATGCTCATCACCAGGCCAACAACCATAATGACGATACCCAGCCAAAGCACGTTTATAAAAGGGAATTCGTAGGCTTTCAAGGTTACAAAATCCAATACACCAGAAGTTTCCCGTACGCCCAATTCAAGCACACCTTTTTCCTGATCTTTCACTTGAGAAAACTGTAGTACAAGACTTTGAGCCATTACCGTATCTGGTATCATTTCCACGCCGCCATTTTGAACATGCAGCAGGGGCTGCGCCGTATACCGGTTTCCTTCTTTCGAAATGATTGTAAGGTTAAGCGCCAACGCAGTATCTGTAGACGTGAAAGCGTATTTGCTATTGGCGGGGTTTACCACCACTTTGTCAACAATGATCAACCCCTTGGAATAAAACAAAGTGTCGCCCAATTTCACGTTGCTGTTTTTGAAAGTACTGGTATCCTTCGCTTTTATTTTGGTTGGATCCCCCAGGAACGTGAGGTAAGCAAAAATGTCTTTATGCCAATAGTGTTTTGCATCAGGGTTAGGTGTTACACCTTCTTGCCCCTTGTTGTTTTCTATAATATCAGGATATAAACTAAAAGTCTCTTTATCATTCTTCTTAGCAAAGTCAATTCTGTAATAACGTTTACGGTCCCTGTTGTTCAGGCTATCGCCTACATAAGTAACCATGTACTTGCCCATGTCCGTCTTAACCCCTTTCACCAGCGTAATGTTTTCCAACGGGCTCTCTTTGTCTCCAATTTTTAGTGGCGACATTCCGGTGGTATTGTAACTCAGTACCGTTTTATTGGCGGAGGAAATTAATATCCCAAGCAAAATGAGCCCAAACCCAATATGCGCTACTGAACCCCCAGCCACTTTCAACCTTCCTTTCAATCCTGACCATATATAAACTGAATTAGCCGTTACAGCATATACAGCGGCAAACACCGCAAGGTGAATGGCAAACAGGAAACCTGCGCCTAGTTTGTCAAAAGAAATTCCACCCCAAATACTGATGCAAAGACTAAGGACCAGGGCAACCAGGGTAGGAACCATCATCTTCTTAAAAAAAACTGGCTTTGGGGTGTCCTTGTATTTCAGGTATTGGGTAAAGGCAGTCAACGTTCCAATAATGAGCGCAACGAACACCTGTACCTGGTTGTGAAACGCTTCAGGATCTTCGCCCATCGCCCATTTAGTACCAATTATTTTATTGATTACCGGGAGTGATGTGGTAACGATGATCACTATGGAGGATAGAAACAAAACCAATGCTCCAATAAACATCCAAAACTCACGACTATAAGAACTCTCTTCCCTTGCAATGGTAGGTATTTGCTTACTGCGGATGAAGTACAATACAAATGCAGGAATTAAAAACACTAGCATAAACAGTATCAACTGCAAATTCATCCCCAAATCAGTAAAGGCGTGTACGGACGTATCGCCCAGTACTCCACTGCGCGTTAAAAAAGTAGAATACAGTACAAAGAAGAACGAAAGAATATAGAAAATGTAGGTACTTTTCAATGAGTACCCCGTACTGCGGTAAATAAGATTAGTGTGAAATCCAGCAATCAGGATAAGCCACGGAACAAGCGATGCATTCTCAACCGGATCCCATGCCCAATATCCACCGAAGGTCAAACTTTCGTATGCCCATGCAGCACCCATCATAATACCCACGCCTAAAATTGCAGCAGAAAAAGCAGCCCAAGGAATGGCGGGCTTAGTCCAGCCATTGTGATCCTTTAACCACAAACCAGCCATAGCAAATGCAAACGGAACAATGGTGGAAGCAAATCCTAAAAACAAAACCGGCGGATGAATGACCATCCAGTAATTCTGCAGCAAAGCATTTAATCCATTGCCATCTTTTACAAATTCCAGGTAGTTAGGTTGACTAAATATTGGCGCATCCTGCATTTCATTGCGCAGCAAAACGAATGGGCTACTTCCAACCTTGAAACCGAAGAAATATATACCGATCAGCATAGTAGCCAACGCAAATTGCATGAAGCTTACCACAGTCATCACAGGTGCTTCCCATTTGCCGGTGCGCCAGATAATGATCCAGCCAAGCACACAATGCCAAAAACTCCACAGCATAAAACTTCCTTCCTGGCCTTCCCAGAAACAGCTCAATAAATACTCCACCTGCAAAGCACGGCTACTATGTTGCCACGCATATTTGTATTCAAAAAGATGGGTAGATATGATGTAATAGAGAACAGTAAACAAGGCCAAGACTGAGATGGTTTCCAGCAAAAAAGCAATGCGGGCTAGTCGCAACCAGCTTCTTTTCTCCGGAGTATCGATCCGATTGGTCGCCTTAAAAAAAGCAACGGTGGCCACCAAAGATGCCACCAGACTAAGTATTGCAAAAAAGTGCCCGAGCTGCCCCGGTAATAAATGTTCTCCAACAAATTCCATTGTTCGTATTTAGATTAGTTCTCCTTTGGTTGCGTAGCAGCGGTGCCCAATTGTTTGCTGGCAGCATTCATATCATCCTTGTACTTGCTCGGGCATTTCAACAAAATGCTCTGGCATTCAAAATGATCGCCCTGCACTTTACCTTTCAGTACCAGCCTTTCGCTTTTCTCTATGTCTGTGGGCTTTGTATTATTGTACACTACGTGAATACTATTACCTAACGAATCAACCGCAGTAAAAGTTAAAAGGTTTGGGTTCTTTATCGGGTCATAATCCATAGAGTTCTTCTCCATTTTGGCAATCAGGTGCACAAACTTTCCGGGCTTCTCCTTCGCCGATGTAACCGTATCGTAAGTGGTTACATCACCCATAAAGCTAATGAGGACGGCTATGGATATTGCAATGAAAACAAGGAGGATTATGTGGGTCTTTTTCATCGTGTTCTATTTCGGCAGCAAATGTAAATCAAAAAGGTATGGAAGAAAGTGAGTAATGTCAGCGGCATTTGTTAAATGATCGATTACCAGAAAACAACATTTGCCGCTTCTCTTTAGTTTAAAAAGGAACCTACTAACCCATTAAATAGGAGAAATGGGCAGAGAGTTTAAAGTGGACTTAAATCTTTAGCCTCAATCTGCCACAACCTGTAAATCGCCTACCTTGCACCGCGTTTAAAAAATAGCAATGGCAGATCTAACCAACTTCGACCCCAACCTGGCGGGGAACCCCAACAATAATATTTTCGGATTGCCTTTTACGGAAGAAGAAGCAAAACTGGTTCTTTTACCCGTTCCATGGGAAGTAACGGTGAGCTCCGGTGCCGGTACCAGCCGATCAGCAGATCATATTTTTAAAGCCAGTCTCCAGGTTGATTTATACGATCCCGATTTAAAAGACGGTTGGAAGCAAGGCTTTTTCATGCGGCCGGTAGATAAAAAGATATTGCTGAAAAGTGACTACCTGCGCAAAGAAGCTGAGTTATACATAGACTATATTTCTAAGGGTGACGATGTGCAGCAGAATAAATTCATGTGCAAAAGCCTTAAAGAAATTAATGAAGGCAGCAAGTTTTTAAACAACTGGGTATTCGAGCAAACAAAGGAACTGTTGGCAAAAGGCAAATTGGTAGGCTTAATCGGCGGTGACCATAGCACACCCTTAGGCTTTATGAAAGCCATTGCAGAAAAGCACGGCGATTTCGGCATTTTGCAGATAGACGCCCACAACGATCTGCGAAAAGGATACGAAGATTTTTTGTATAGCCATGCGTCCATCATGTACAATGCACTGGCAGAAATTCCGGAATTAAAGCGCCTGGTGCAAGTAGGTATACGCGATTATTGCAGCGAGGAGTTTGACTATATTGAAAACAGCGATCAGCGGGTAATCACCTATTTTGACCAGGACATAAAGGAGCGCCAATATGAAGGTGCTACCTGGAAAGTATTGGTTGAAGAAATCATTGCTCACCTTCCCGAAAAAGTGTACATCAGTTTTGATATAGATGGACTTGATCCGAAACTTTGCCCAAACACCGGAACACCGGTAGCTGGTGGGTTTGAGGCAGAACAAATAAACTACTTATTTAAAAAAGTAATTGAAAGCGGTAGAAAGTTAATTGGCTTCGACCTGGTAGAAGTTGGTGTGGGTGAAAATACAATGGACGCCAATGTTGGTGCACGCATGCTGTTTAAGCTTTGCAACCTGATGATAAAGAGTAATCAATAGCCATGGTTTATGACTATGTGATAACGCTGAAGAAGCCGGACTACCGTTTTGTGGACCAGGTAAGCCAGCTGTTATATGTTTTCGCGGTAGTTGCTTTCGGCTATTTTTTCTACGTGTATCAATCAAAGGGTATTGCTTACATAGTAGTAATGGCTGCTATATTAATTGTTTGGCTGATAAAAATGAAGCAGAAGCGTAATAATGACAATGCGTTCTTTCGTCTAGGCTTACTCTTTGGTGCGATTGGTTGGGTGATTGGACCGGAGCAAAATGTTTGGATGGCATTGTTATACGCCATTGCAGCATTGCTGGAAAAGCAGGTAAAGTTTCCGCAGGAGATTGGCTTTACCAAAGAAGAGATCGCCTTCAATTCATTTCCTAAAAAGAAAGTAGACTGGAGTGAGTTGAATAACGTAGTGATAAAAGACGGTTTGATTACCATTGATTACAAAGACAACAAACTAGTACAAAAAGAAATAGATGAACCCGTTTCGCTGGGTATAGAAATAGAGTTTAATGATTTTTGTAAAACGCGATTGAGTGAAGAGAGGGAACGCTGCTTTTTATGATTATTATGTTTTTATGTTTTTTATAAATCAGCGTAGATCATCAAAATCATAATAATCTGCCTTCAAAAAAATGAATAATCTGCCTTCCCAAAAAGAAAAGAAATGCTTACACAATCACCCTACATTTTATACTCCGACGGCGAGGGAAATATATTTGAAGACACTACGCTGTTTGTGACTGGCCGCAGTGGTTGGGATGCACTACCCATTCCCGAAGATGAATGGATAGAACTACCTGATGGTGGACAATTATATGAACTGCCGGGCAGGCGAGGTATTGGTATTGATGTAAAGACGGGCGAAATGCGTTTATGCGAAAAAGGTTGGGCGGTGGCAGCATTCATTCCACCGGCGCATACTGGGTTTTATTTAGCTGCATACGAAACCGCTCCCGATGCTCCGACTCTGCCGCTGTTTTGCTACACCGCTGCAGGTTGGTTAAATGAAAAAACGTACGTGCCTGCAACCCGAATTGAAAAGGACATTCGGCAAGATTGCACGGGTTATGATGAGCAAAAAGTAGCGTTTGGTGTAAAAGATATTTTGCAGCACTTTCCGCATAACCGTTTGGTGCAGCACATCGCCAACAATTGTGCACTCACTTACCATTGCCCCGCTGCACGTAATTATTTTTTAGGTAGATGGGAATGCCCGATTCCTACGTCACCCGCCTGCAATGCCAACTGCATTGGGTGCATTTCATTTCAGCCAGAAGAAGAAACCATCATCAGCACACAAGACCGCTTAACCTTTAAGCCTACTGCTGAAGAAATAGTAGAGTATACGGTACCACATTTAGAAGCTGCACCCTACCCTATTGTAAGCTTTGGGCAAGGATGCGAAGGTGAGCCTTTGTTGATGTGGCAAACCATTCGCGAATCAATTATTGAGATCAGGAAGCATACTTCCAAAGGAAGCATCAACATCAACACCAATGGCTCAAAGCCGGACGCGGTAAAAGCATTGTGCGATGTTGGGCTCGATAGCATACGGGTGAGCCTAAATAGTGTTCGAAAAAAGATTTACGATCCGTACTATAATCCTAACAATTACGAATTTGATGACATTATCGAAAGCCTTCGCGTTGTAAATAGTTACGGTGGCTGGACCAGCATCAACTACTTTGTTTTTCCCGGCATGACGGATAGCGTAGAAGAATATGAAGCACTGCGCGAAGTAATTAGAAGCACAGGGCTAAAAATGATTCAATGGCGCAATTTCAATATTGATCCCGACTGGTATTTGGGTAAAATTAATGTGGCAGATACCGGTGAATGTCTTGGGGTAAAGCAATTACTTGAACTGATCCAGGAAGAATTTCCCGACCTGAAATTTGGCTACTTCAATCCACCAATGGAAAGAATTAAAGGCAATTTTGCTTTGGACTTCGCACATCATTAAGCGTTCATAAAGCCCAAACATTTGCTTTGTTCAGCAGCCCCAAACTATGTCTCATCATTCAAAAAAGGAAATTTACGTTGGTGCATCTTTCGCAGTGCTGGCCACCATTATCTGGGCAGGAAATTTTATTGTCGCCCGTGGTGTTGCCAATAAAATTCCCCCGATTAGTCTGGCGTTTTACAGGTGGGCAACGGCCAGCATACTTATTCTTCCAATCGCTTACAAAAAAATGAAGACGGAGTGGTACCTGGTTAAAAAACACTTAAGCTATTTTTTGTTTACTGCGGCAATGGGTGTGGCGCTGTTCAACACGTTTGTGTACATCGCCGGTCACTCTACTTCAGCCATCAATATGGCTTTGATTGGAACAACTTCATCACCGGTTTTTGTCATCATCATAGCAGCACTTTTTTTTCAAGAGAAAATTCACCTTATAAGAATAGCTGGTCTTATTTTTTGCATTGCCGGCATTATTGTCCTGCTTTCAAAAGGAAGCTGGGGCACCTTGCTGACATTTAGGTTTGGAACAGGAGACCTTTGGGTCTTGCTAGGTGCGTTTGCTTTTGCGCTGTATAATATTATGGTGAGGAGGAAGCCGAAAGAAATGTCACCTGTTAACTTCTTAAATGTGCTGTTCTGCTTTGGCACGCTCATGTTGCTTCCATTTTTTTTAATTGAAAAAAGTGTAAGCACAGCGGTAAAATGGGACGGCAATCTTATAGCAGTGGTTTTATACCTTGGACTGGGCGCCTCAGTTATATCATTCTTACTTTGGAACGCAGCTATACAAAAGATTGGTGCAGTTCGCACTTCATTATTTGGAAACCTTATACCAATTTTTGCCAGCATTGAAGCCATTTGGTTGCTGGGAGAATCCCTAACCTATGTGCACCTGGTAAGTGGATCATTGGTACTTATCGGGCTGATAATGGCTAACTCAAAAAAGGCTAATCAACCAGCAGCCGCTACAGCAAACGCATGACAACTGAGGTAATTATATTGCTGTGCATTGCTGCATTCGCGGCAGGTTTTATAGATGCCATTGTGGGTGGCGGCGGATTGATACAAACTCCCGCAGGCTTGGTCTTATTACCACATTTACCCGTAGCAACTGTGATAGGCAGTTTAAAGATTCCAGCGTTTAGCGGTACCGCTTTGGCATCGTTGCAGTACATGCAGAAAGTAAAAATTAAGTGGGGCATTATGAGCCTGATGGCAGTGATTGCTTTTTGCGCTGCATATGCCGGGTCTACATTAATGAGCAAAGTGGATAACAACTTTATGAAGCCATTACTGCTGGTGATTTTAGTATTTGTCGCGTTGTACACCTATACCAAAAAGAACTTTGGTACACACGCAGAAAAAGATCATTCGCTAAAAGAACAATATTGGATTTCAGCACTCATCGCTGTAGTGATAGGATTTTATGATGGCTTTATTGGGCCGGGTGCCGGCAGCTTTTTGGTATTGGCATTTATTTCTTTGATGGGTTTCGATTTCTTAAAGGCTTCGGCTCATGCAAAGCTGGTAAACCTTTCTACTAACCTTGGTTCCATTATTTTCTTTTTGGCCAGCGGTAAAATAATTTTTGCGATTGCTATTCCAATGGCGATTAGCAATGCGGTTGGTGCTACACTGGGTGCCAGGCTTGCCATTGTAAAAGGAAACAAATTTATACGTGTCTTCTTTCTGATCATTGTTTCGGGAACGATACTGCGCTTTGCATACGATGTGTTTTTTAAGTAGTGCGGGGGAACGCAGATTTTTATGATTTTTAAGTTATCCGCAGATTTGATATGGGGTTTGATTGCAAATCACTTTACCCAATCCTAACCATCATAAAAATCTGCGTTCTGTTTTCCTCATTGCTGATCTAACATTCAACTGTACAAGAGTGCGACGCAAGAAAAGTTTCATAGTAGTACTAATGCCGGGTACATAAAAACGTTTTTTACTTCACATTCATTCTGCATCTTGTAATTACATACGTTCTGTTTTCCTTTTTTCTTAACCATACTTTAGCGATGCATGTGCATTGATGCACTACAGTAAGTGTAATTTTCAACATTCATTTTACAGGCGTTTTACTTAATTACATTTGGTATGTCGAACTACTTAACTATGACCGCTGCGTTTGAACGCGAAAAAAATATAAAGGCATTAACGTACACCGGAGCTGTGTGCATCCTGCTATTTATTGTTTTCTTTTTTGCTCAGTGGCAACTACCGGTAATACCTAAGCCCGACTTTGAAGAAGGAATAGAAGTAAACCTAGGTAACAGCGATGAAGGTTTGGGAGATGTTGCCCCAATGATTCCCGGCGAACAATCTACCGAAACTGAAAACAACTTTACGCCTCCACCCACTGCAGCAACAACACCGCAAGAAGAAAATATACAAGGTGACGAGAACGAAACAGAAGATGTACCTGCGGTGAATAATAATCCTAAGCCTGCTGTAAAAAGCAAGCCTGTTCCGGTTAACAATCCTGTAGTTACCAAGCCTAAACCAGCCGCTACTCCCGTTACTAATCCTACTCCTGCTCCTCCATCTCCTAAAGCAGTTTACAAAGGGGGAAGCAACAAAGGCCCGGGTGGTAACAATGCAGATACATACAATGGAGTAAACAACCAGGGAATTGCTGGTGGCAAGGGCGACCAGGGCAAACCCAATGGTAACCCTGCAAGTGATAGTTACAAGGGAAATGCTCCAAGCGGAAATAGTGGAGTGAGAATAAGAAGTGGACTTGGAGGCAGGCGTTTCACGAGATTGCCTTCGTTTGAAGATGAGTTTAACGAGAAAGCAATAGTTGCTGTTGACATTATTGTTGACAAAGAAGGCAATGTGACATCAGCTATAGTAAACCCAAGAGGAACCACCACGACCAATGCAAACATTCGTGCGATTGCCACGCGCAAAGCACGCCAGTTGAAATTGAACGCCGGGTCAGAAGATGATCAAACCGGCACCATTCTTTTCGACTTTAAACTAAGAGGATAACCACGCAAAATACCCGCTTGAACACAGCCGTAGCTTAAAAACTACGGCTGTTCTTTTTGACCACGTCACCAAATAAAAGGATCAGCAATATTGCTTACCTCCTACGGCTTGCCATATACTTTTCACGAATGATTTCGCTAATCGTTTTTTTGTACACTTTGCTTTCAACCCACGAAATAATATCGAGATAGGCAAATGTTCTGCTCTCAAAACGCTTGTTTTCAAGCAGCTTAACTTTTTGTAGGAAAGTTTCCAATGCAGGTTGTAAATGTCTGGCCGACACCTTGCAGGAATACCGAAGAAAATGAAAGATTTCAGCCTCTACAGCGGTAAGCGTTTTCATCTTACTCATAAATCGATACAATGATTTTATCAGCGACTCTATGATGTCTTCATTGCCTAGCTCATAGTGACAAAGCAGGTGCATCATGCGCGTGTAACACTGCAAATCGTTGCGCAAACCGGGCTGGTTATCGTTGATTATCTTTTGCAAATAGTCGATGGCTGTGGAGTAATCGCCAGCACCAAAATACAAGGAAGCAATTTTATAATTGAACACGAGAATGCGGTGGCTGTCCACCAACAACATGTATTCTTCCAGCTTTTCTACTACGTTAGGCACTAGCGCCAGTCCTTCTTTAAACGAGCCCTGCATGAGATGCTGATTCAGTTTTGCACTATTGATGTAGATAGAAGTATGGATGCGAAAATTATCATGAATAAGCGATGCTGGCGTTTGTGCAAACGATTCAAAAAGACTAAGTGCAATGGAGAATTGCTTGTAGTTACGCAAATCAAAATGTGCATTCAGCAGGTTGTGCATGCCTTTAATGTAGTGACCTGTTTCAACGCCAATCATGGTGGGGTGTTCACTAAATAAATCAATCCACTTTTGACTGTAGCGGTAATACATTAGAAAGTCCTGCCGAATAAATGCATACCAACAATAGCTCTGGCATAAATACAGTTTTTCGTAAAAGCCGTTGATTAAACTTGCATCGCGGGGGAAGCTTTCATTGAAGTAATCCTTTAATCTTTTCTCATCTTCTTCATTACGCGAATGGCCGTTTTCAACATACCATCGATACAGTAAAAGCGCAAGATTTGACAAGCGTGTCACCCGGTCTATGTGGCTACTAACATCCGATGCTTCATCTGTCAAATTTTTGGTTCTTTCAATAGAACTACGGGTGATGTGTAGCGTCTCTATTTTTTTTTCAAGCGAAACAACCTGAACAAGGGCATTAAATTTTTGATTGGCTTTTGCCAGTTCTTTGGCTTTTTCGAGCAGGTGTAAGCTTTGGTGCTTTAATCCTTTATTGTAAAGTATACGTGCGTTGTCCAACAGTTCACTCAGTTGCAAGTCAGTATTATCAGTGGTTTTTAACAAGCGAAGACTTGCCATCAATTCCTTGTAGAGATGTGTTTTTAAGTTAGCCAATTGAGAACGTGTCTCGCACGGTATCTTTTTCATCAACAGCTTTTCATCGTAGTCGGCCATTTTATCAATCGCATCAAAGAGGCGGATAATTTTAAGGTCTGCGTTTGCAGAGCTGCGCTTGATGTATAATTTAAAATGTCGCTTCTCTGCCTTTTCAAGCGTTTGAATTAATTGGAATAAGGTGTCTGAAGAACGGTAACCCATAACTTTTATTTAATCAAAAAATGCGGCAAGCATGCTGCACTCCCGACGGCAAATTATCATTCAAAACCGGGTGCTTCGCTCTATTGATACTGAATTAACCAAAAGGTAATCGCAGCACCTATGTTACCTGGTAAAAATGGGTTCAATCAAACTATCCTAAACAAAAATGCTTGCTGATCAAAATGACCAGCAAGCAAAATTGACTTACAACGCAAGTTTTGCGTTACATCTTCGCTACGCGAAATTGTTCCACGACAGAAGTTGAGTTGGACAACTGGTAAACCTGTGTTGTATTGTTGTTCTTACTGGACACAGAAATCTGGATCCTTTGCAGGTCTTGTCTTTCAACTTCCAGTGCATACTTCCTGTTGATGTTTTTGCCCGTGAGTGTTTCGGAGTGAAGAACATTATTGTCCCTGTCTTTAACCACTACAAACAACTCTTCGCTGTCTGTACTGTTGAGCTCCAATTGGAACACTGGATAGCTTTGCCACAAACCTACATATTGAATGCTTACAGGCTCTGTCGACTTTGGATTACCACTTGCTGCGTTTGCTACGCCAGTAGTAAAAAAGAACACTAATGCGATAGCAGCGAAACGGAAATTACTAATTGTCTTTTTCATAAAATGAATGTTTAAAATGATCAATGCTTGTTACCAAATTTTTGTTGATGGTAGCAAATCGTTGATGTCAGGCAACCGTGAAACTTTCAGATGGAGCAAGTGATAGACGCCTTTGTATTTTCTTGTACTAAGAAACGGCGTATTTATTTGATGATGTAAAAGTAGCCCGGTGAAATCATCTATTCTGATTAAGTTGACCTTGATTCTTTGCCGCTAAAAGAACAATGAAAATGTTAAGAGCCTTGCTAGTGCTGCATTACAGCGGATACTGGGAATGATGCCCAAGTGGAAAAATTCGTTCTCACAAAACCTAATCAGGATATTATTTTATCCGGAAAGTACATGCTTGGTAATAGATAAATGGGGCAACTGCGAAAGCAATGATCGCATTTAGAATGATACTCATACCTCAATAAAATGGGTGGAAAAGTATCGTGCCCTTTAACAGTTGTTAAACAGTAGTACCGCTTTGAGGATATGATTTTGCTAATGTTTAATATTGCGGAAGTATGTGCAAAAAACTTTTATCAAAACTATTTTTTGTATTGCTGCTGATAAACGGCAGTAAGCTGGTAGCAGGGCAAGACACTTTGCAAACAGAAGAAAAGAAAGCTATACCACATGCCTATATCGATTCGCCGCTAAGAATTGTAAACTTAAATCCGTATTTCACGCTTCAGGTTGACTCGTCTTTAAACTACCAGTTGCAGATCAATAAAAACCCGACGAACTATTTTTGGTTCCTGAAAAATTCGCCCGTTGGATTACGCATCAATAAGGACAACGGTCTGCTCTCATTCAATGCGCAGAAATCTTATTTCCTATCGGGAAAACTAAAATATGATGTGAACTACAAGGTGCAGGTTGGCGTACAAAATATTCATAACCCAGAGGAAATAGTTGATACAACTTTCACAATAGTGTTCTATAATCTGGAGATCATTCCGTCGCGGGTAAAGCCAGCGGTCAGCAGTACTATCTGGACTGAAGAGGGAGAGAATGTTGCCTTCAAAGTATTGTGCGAGACCGGTAGTTTCCCCATAGAAAACATCCTTACTTTTTCTAACATGGCTATCCGCGATTATGGTGATGTGCAACGTTGCGGACAAGAGTTTAAATGGATGCCACCGTACGATTTTGTGAAGGAAACAGATTCTGGTAAAGTAAAAATCATGACCCTGTTTTTTGTAGGATCAACAAAGTTCCAGGTTAGAGATACAGCCACGGTGAGAATAATTGTGAGGGATGCCTTAAACTATCCATTAGCAACACAGGAGTACAACCAGGTAGTGAAAAACATCCAGCGATATATTCTGCAGTTGAAATTTACTTTTCTGCAGCTGGACAAAAAATTGAAAAGAACCAAGAATACAAGAACTACGTTTGATCTTACTGCCGCCACTACTTCCCTCACGGGTACTATATTGGGCACTTCGAGCAGCCAGGAAGCACAGCGCACCGGAAAAATTTTACCCAGCGTAGGTTTAGCAATGGTGCCTATAAAAGAAGCATCGGTACCAAACAAATCGATTGACCAAAACCAAGCATCTTCTATAAGGTCATCTATTAAGCGACTTGAATATGTAGTTGCTGATAATATGCTGTTAGGTAACAAAGACACAGACATAGCCCGTAAAACGAACAAGCTAAAAGACGAAATGAAACAGGTGCAGGTACAACTGATCGATGTACCGGTTGAACTGACAAACGATTTTACAGAAGAAGAACTGAATAAATATTTCAATAGCCCGAAAGTCAATAAGAAGTATCGGCTTAAAGCGAACTAGTTTACATAAAAGCCAGCAGGCATTCCAGTACATAAAACTGTATTGGAATGCCTGCTGGCAAAAGTTGCGTTTTAAAAACCACTTTGCCACTATGAATGGCAAAACTGCTGTAAGAATTAAATCGACCTATTCCCGCCGATCAACTTCAATAAGAATATGATAACAGCCGCAACAATCAAAATATGAATTAAGCCGCTGCTTACTCCAAATGCGAAGTAACCTAACAGCCATGCAATTACAAGAATTACTGCGATGATGTACAATAGATTTCCCATGGTTAAATGTTTATAGTTTAATAATACATGGGATAATAAAATAATCTTGCCACTGTTAAGTGTTTGTTCGTTCGTACGGCTTTTGAAACTGAACACAAGGCAGAAGTGGGAGAGATAAATGTACCAACGGCAGCAACAATTTCTAATTTGAAAATTGCTTATACTAACTATCGGGTTTGATCCTTCAAAACAAGCAGAAAAAAAGCCGGTTAGTTAACCGGCTGATTGTACATTTCTGCTGTTCTTTCCGCACCGGGAAACAGTGGCCTGCTTACCTTTCTACCCGGCCATGGCACCGAAGCCATCACCAAAATAAATGCTCCAAAAAACATCCAAAACATTTTTTTGTGTTTCAGGCGATCTGCAATGGGCTTTTTGGAAACACTTCTGCCAATTGTAATCAACACAATGGCGATCAACATGCCCAGCATATGCTCTACTGCCCAAAACCGGGCGATGCTGTTTTTCATTACGCCGCCCATGCCCAATTGTTGAAACTGCTTTAATCCCCATGGACCCACTACCCACTGGTAAATACCCACCAGCAACATAGTGTGTGCAATGATCATCAAAAACAAACCAATTTTTTTATCGCCACGAGAAAATGGCTCATTTCGCCGCATGCCGGCAAAAGCATTTACAATAGCAATTAATAGAAGAATAATCACCAGCCATCTGCCAATGTTATGTAGATGTAAAAGTCCCTGGTACATAATATCAATTTTTAATTTGCTGCAAAAATAGGTGAAGCAATGTGTTTTAAAATTTGAGTTTCACACGGCTTATTTGGCCAAAATGTAAACGCTTAACGATGCTATTGAACAACGCTTTTCACCATTTGTTCGCCGGGATGTGATAGTTCAAATTGTACAAATGGAGATCTGATAAAGGAAATTGAAAAACCACTATTTCTTAATAATCTTTATCTCAACCCGCCTGTTAGTCGTACGCTCTTCTTCATTTCGCTCAATTTCTATTATGGGAAATCTATGACCGAATCCTTTATAGCTCATGCGCTTCTTCTCAATACCATTGCGCAGCAAAAATTCGTACACAGCCCTTGCCCTGTTGTAGGACAGAAAAGGTTGACCTGTATCATTATCCATCCCATCCTCCGGGCCGGGTAGGCAACAGATATGCCCTTGGATCTCTATTACTAAAGTTGGAAGCGCCTTCATGGTTTCTACCAGTTCATTTAAAGTGGGATATGACTGCGGTAGGAATACATGTCTTCCACCAAAAAAATTAATGTTTCGCAGTACAATGTTGTCGCCAGCCCGTTTGCTGCTATCTCTTACTTCGTCAATTAATTTCACCGTTGGCTTTGGCTTTACCGGCTCAATCGATGGTGCTGAAACAGGTGTATTTACAATGGTGTCGGCCGGCTTGGCTGGCTCAGCAACAACTAATGGAATGATGTTGATGATTACGCGCCTGTTGAGTTTACGTGAGAATACATCTAACTGGTTGACAATAGGCTGCGATTTTCCGTACCCTTTCACCAATACAATTCTGTCCTCGGCCAATCCCCTATTTACCAAATAGCGTCTTACTGCTTCGGCCCTTTTTTCTGACAACAAATTGTTGTAAACATCAGATCCCAGCTGATCGCAATGCCCCATAATGGAAACTGAATCAATGGTTGCAATAGGAAGTTTATCCAGCATTGTCCGGGCTTCTTCGGTTAAAATACTTTTATCAAACTCAAAATAAATGGTGGAGGTCTGTGCAAAGAGACTACCCCAAGAAACGGATAGTAAGAAGAACAAGAGGAAGCGGGGCATCGCAATGTTTTTAGCAGGAAGGAAAATGTGATGGCTGGAATCTTACTATCAAAGTAAAGATAATTTGATGAACAGGTTGTTGAATTTAGTTAGAAAAGATACCGGCATCAAGCCCATCAAACATAGATAATTGGAAAGCTAAAAACATGTAAATTGCCACGGCACATGGGAATCCTCAAGAGTATACAAACTTCGCAACTTTCGGATGCAGAACTGGTAACAATGTACCAGTCTTCGCATCAGCAGGACCTTCTTGCCCAGTTGTTTCTACGCTATTCCGATTTGGTTTATGGCACCTGCATAAAATACTTAAGCAGCCAGGACGCTGCCAAAGACGCCACAATGAACATCTACCACGAGCTGGTTGAAAAAGTAAAAAATCATTCGATCGAAAACTTCAAAAGCTGGCTGTATGTCGTTTCAAAAAACTATTGCTTAATGCTTCTGCGCCAGCAGAAAAAAATGACCGTTGTAGAATTCCAGGCTGAGCATGTGCAATCGGAGGCTTTTTCGCATCTGGAAAGTGTATTTGAAAAGGAACGCCAGTTTCAGCAACTGGAATTTTGCATGAAACAATTAAACGAAGAGCAACGACAAACGGTACACTTGTTTTACATGGAGAATAAATGTTATAACGAGATATGCATTGCCACTGGTTTCGATTGGAATAAAGTGCGCAGCCTGATTCAAAACGGCAGACGAAATTTAAAAATTTGCATGGACGAGAATGCTTAGCAATTCATCATACAACCACCTGGATATTGAGCGCTACCTGCAGCAACAGATGACGCCTGCAGAAATGCATACGTTTGAAAAAACAATGCTGGAAGATCCATTTCTCGCGGATGCAATGGAAGGCTTTGCGGCAGCTAACGCAGCTATTACCCAAAAACACTTGAACCAGGTTGAGCATGAAATTTTGGGTCAACATGAAAAAGCAAAAGTTGTTTCATTTGCCCAACGGAAAACTTCATGGTGGCAGGTAGCGGCTATTGTCCTGGTATTAATTTCTGCGGGCATCATTACGTATCGTATTACTAACCCCACAAACACCAGCCTGGCTCAGGCTGAGGTAGAAGCCGTCGCTAAGTCCTCAACAAAAATTAAGGCGGATACGATTGGCCCGGCAGAGGTGAATCCGCAAACGATTAACGCTGAGAAAAGAGACGCCTTCATCGCAAGTAATAAAAATTCTTCTCCCATTATTTACCCAAATAAATCCATCGGTCGGCAGTTACAATCAGTTGGCAGCAAGGATACTGCTGTGATCGTAATGGAAGACAAGTCAATGGTAACAGCACTATTAGCTGAAGAACAAGCAACCAAAGCAAACGCCGTTGCTAAAGAAAGTGCATCACGGACAATGGCGGCTGCACCAGCTATTCCTGCGTATGAATTTATTGGTAAAGTGGTTGATCCCACAGGTGAGCCGGTTTCATTTGCAACCATAAAGTCGGAGGGCACGAGCATTGGCGCCATCACAGATGCAAAGGGAAATTTTAAATTCAAATCGCCTGACTCTATTGTTTCAGTAAGCGTGCAATCGCTAGGGTTTGCTAAAGCAAAAGCACGATTGAAAAGTCTTGAGACAGCCGGCACCATTACGTTGCAGGAAGAGCAGGGAGATCTTGCAGATGTAGTGGTTACCACAATGACATCCGCCAAGCGCAATGCTTCTGCGGCCTCCATAACAACAGCTGAACCGATCGGTGGGTGGAATAATTTTAATGAGTATATGAACAAACGGCTGGACAGCTTTAAAACAGCCAATCACTACATTAGTGATGTAAACATTTCTTTAGAGTTTGATATTGATCGGAAAGGAAAACCAATTGATGTGACCATTACCAACAATGCTGATAAATTAATAGGCAAAAAAGCAACCGAACTATTACAAAATGGTCCGCGCTGGCGCCAGAACGGCACGAAGGAGAAAATGAAAGTGAGCATTTCCCTGAAGTAAACACCTGCCTTTTAAATTCCTTTTGACCTTCGTTTCGGTTGCCTTAGGTTTGCAGAAAATAATCTTCATATGAAAAAAATTCTCTTTGCAGCTGTTTCAGCCCTCACTTTTAGTTCAGCAGTGAATGCCCAAATAGTGATGCCTGCTCCAAGTCCAACCCAATTCATCCGCCAGGATTTTGGTATGGGTCGTATAGAACTTACGTATAGTCGCCCTGCGGTAAAAGGCCGGTCTATGTTTGGTGAGAAGACTGACCTGGCCCCGGTTGGCCAACTATGGCGCACGGGTGCAAACGCAGCAACAAAAATTCGTTTTACAGATAAAGTAATGATTGGTGGAACGATGCTTGACACCGGTTCTTATTCCATATTTACGATACCTCAAAAAGATCAGTGGGAAGTAATCATTAACAAAAATAGTACAGCCACCACCAACGAATACAAACAGGACCAGGACGTGGTAAGGGTAAAAGTAAGCCCCTCAAAATCATCTGATAAGGTGGAGAACTTTACCATGCAATTCAACAACATTACCAGCGAAACAATTGACCTTGATTTGAGCTGGGGTAAAACAATGGTACGGTTGCCCATTACGACCAACATTAAAGATCGCATTCGCAAACAAGTGGAAGCAGGTTTAAATTCAGACAAAAAACCTTTCTTTAATGCAGCTAGCTTCTACTACGATTACGATAAGGATTATACGAAAGCTTTGGAGAATGTAAATAAAGCAATCGAAACAAATCAGAAAGCTTACTGGATGTATATGCTAAAAGCACGCATTCAAAAAGACATGGGCGATAAAGCCGGTGCCAAAGCAACGGCTCAGCAAGTAGTTACTCTAGCTACAGATGCTAAGAACGATGATTATGTGCGCATGGCTAACGACCTGATGAAGAAAATGTAAATGGCACAAGTCGTCAGTCAATCACTTAAATGAAACTGGAAAACCCTGCGTCGCTGCAGGGTTTTTTCGTACAGACTGAAGCCTATAATAAACGTTTCTTATTAAGAATACTTTCCCTTTTCTATTCGGTCCACATTATTTCCCCGCTACGCGGAAACAAGCAAAAAACAATCTCTTTACTACGGGCAACAATCTTCAGGCAACATCATTAACAGCCTATCTTTACCGCCAATTGCAATAAATACATCCATGCTTAAAATAGGTTTGTTTGGCGTAGGCCACTTAGGAAAATTTCATCTGAATAACTGGAAAGAAATTGAAGGCGTGAAACTGGTTGGATTTTATGATCCCTCCGACGCAACCGCAAAAGAGGTGGCTGAAACCTATGGATTGAAACGCTATACGGACATAGAAAAACTGTTGGATGCCTGCGAGGCGGTAGATATTGTTGCGCCCACCGATCACCATTTTGCGCTCTGTGAAAAAGCTATTCGGAAAGGCAAACATGTATTTGTAGAGAAGCCTTTGGCCAACACCATTGAAGAAGGTCGTTTGCTGGTAAACATTGCCAAGGAAGCCAACATTAAAATGCAGGTAGGTCATGTAGAACGCTTCAATCCCGCATACCTGGCCATAAAAGATATGGACCTGAACCCGATGTTTATTGAAGTACATCGCCTGGCCCAGTTTAATCCACGCGGCACTGAAGTAAGTGTCATCCTGGATTTAATGATCCATGATATCGACATCATCCTTAGCCTGGTAAACAGCGATGTAAAGAATATATCTGCCAGTGGTGTGGCTGTAATGACCGATACACCAGACATTGCAAACGTGCGCATGGAGTTCAACAATGGGTGCGTGGCCAATCTCACCAGCAGCAGAATTAGCATGAAGAAAATGCGTAAGCTCCGCATGTTTCAAAAAGATAGTTACATCAGTATTGACTTTCTTGATCGAAAGGCTGAAGTAATTAAACTTGGCACTCCTGCTGATGGCAAAAACTTTTCGTTCGATATAGAAACAAATGCAGGAAAGAAAACGATTACAGTGATGAACCCTGTCATCGGACAGCAGAATGCAATCAAGCTTGAGTTGGAAGCATTCGTGGATTCCATCCGTAACAATAAACCAACCGTAGTGAGTGAAATTGATGGTTTCCTGGCCATGGAAGTAGCTCACCAGATTTTGGAAAAGATAAATAGTAACCGGCTCAAAGGTTAACCGTTGCTTTGCATGAAAGCCTACAAACCACTACACATAAATTGGTATGTATTGAGCGATGCTATTGCAGCCGCATTGGCATGGTGGCTCTTTGCGGTAGTTCGCAGACTTATGCTCAACGAATACCCTGCTGATCTTTTTTCACTAAGCCACGATCCGGCTTTCCAGGTATCTATCTTTCTTGTGCCTTTCTTTTGGGTGTCCTTGTTTTTACTTACCGGTTCTTACCGTCAGTCTCTTTATCAAAAATCGAGGCTGAACGAATTTACTACTACGTTTGTCGTATCACTTGTTGGATGTATCATCCTGTTTTTTCTTTTGATCTTAAATGACAAAACGGAAAACTATCTCTATTTCTATCGCTCGTTCTTCGTATTCCTGTCGTTACAGTTTGTCGTAACCTTTGCGGCACGCGCCTTGGTATTAATGCCGGTGAAAGCTCACCTGATCAGTGGTAAGTTTAAAATCAACACGCTGATTATAGGCAACAATAAAAATGCGGTGAAAGTATACTGCGAGGTGGAAAAAAACTTTGCCGGACTGGGATATGCCGTTGCGGGTTTTTTAACTACCGAGACAATCACTAAGAACGGGTTGAGCAAATGGATCAAGAAACTCGGTACATTGAATGAATTGGAGTCCGTAGTCAAAACACATAATATTCAATTGACCATTATATGCCTGGATGCAAGTGAATCAGCTATCACAGAATCATTGGTAAGCCGATTAAGTGAGCTGGACGTTGACATTAAACTATACCCTAACACATTAGATATACTTGCCGGTTCGGTAAAGGCAACCAACGTAATGGGCGCTTTGTTGATTGATATTTATACCGGCCTCATCCCTGTTTGGCAGCAAAACATAAAGCGCCTGATAGATGTAATTGTGGCACTGTCTGCCGCTATCATTCTCAGCCCGTTAATTCTCTTTATCATCTTACGCACGGCACTCTCTACCAAAGGCTCCATCATTTACAGGCAAGAAAGAATTGGCTACAAAGGCCGCCCTTTTACCATCTTTAAATTCCGCAGCATGCATGAAAATGCGGAGAAAGATGGCCCTGCCTTATCATCGGATAACGATCCACGAATAACCAGCTGGGGTAAAATTTTACGCAAGTGGCGCCTCGATGAACTACCGCAGCTGTATAATATTCTGCTTGGCCAAATGAGCCTTGTCGGTCCTCGCCCAGAACGCAGGTTTTACATTGACCAGATCATGCAGGTGAACCCATACTACAAATATTTACTGAAAGTGAAGCCAGGACTAACCTCCTGGGGAATGGTTCAATTTGGATATGCCTCTACAGTAGATGAAATGATTGAACGCATGCAATACGACCTTGTGTACATTGAAAATATTTCGCTATTGCTCGACTTCAAAATAATGATTCATACATTGCGTATCATCTTTACCGGAAAAGGAAAATGATGACAGAAGGATTTCGCAATAAACGGTTAGAATACTTGTACCTGTTTAGACAATGTTCCTAAATGATAATGATGTTGAAAAAATTATTGCTTCTACTAATTGTGGTGTTTACTGCGGCAATCACCCATGCACAAAAAAGCTACTGGCAGCAACAAGTAAATGTCACGATGACTGTTTCGCTCAATGATGCAGATCATTCACTCGACGGATTTGAGACTATAGAATACATTAACCAATCTCCCGACACCTTACGATTTATCTGGTTTCATCTTTGGCCTAATGCCTATAAAAATGATCGCACTGCATTTAGTGAACAGCTATTGAAAAATGGCAGAACGGATTTTTACTTTGCCAAGCCGGAACAGCTTGGTTACATCAATAAACTTGACTTCAAAGCAGATAACATTGCCGTTCAAACAGAGAATGACACGATCAATATTGATATTGTAAAGCTATGGTTGCCTAAACCACTTGCCCCGGGAAAAAAGACAATCATCACCACTCCATTCCATGTAAAACTTCCATATAACTTTTCGCGGGGCGGCCATGTTGAAAATGATTACCAGGTTACGCAATGGTTCCCAAAACCGGCAGTGTACGATCGCAAAGGGTGGCATCCCATTCCTTATCTAGACCAGGGAGAATTTTACAGTGAATTTGGAAATTACGATGTGGAGATAACCGTACCGTCAGCCTATGTTGTAGGCGCAACCGGGGTCTTGCAGGATGCAGAAACACTGCAACAACTAAAGCGAAATAAAAAACAAACCATAGAGGGGACAAAGAAAACGTGGCATTACAAACAAGATAATGTGCATGATTTTGCCTGGTTTGCAAGCAAAGATTTTGTAGTGGAATATGATACTGCCGTGTTGACTTCAGGGAAGGTGATTGACGTATTTGCTTATCATAAAAACAAAGTAGCAGATTGGAAAAAGGCTACGCAGTTCGCTAAAGAAGGACTTCGGAATTATAGCCAATGGATTGGTGAGTATCCGTATTCAACAGCAAGTTTGGTCGAAGGTCATAAAAACATTTCGAGCGGAGGTATGGAGTATCCAACCATTACTTTAATAACTACTACAGATACTGGCCAGGACCTTGATGGAACAATTGTACATGAGGTTGGGCACAATTGGTTTTACGGTGCTTTGGCAAGCAATGAACGGCAACACCCCTGGATGGATGAAGGGATGAATACATTTTACCAAAAACGGTATGAACTGAACAAGTACGGCACTTACGGCTACCTGAAATCTGTACCGAAATCTATTCGTAAACGGCTACCTGATGATGAGGAAAAATGGTTGCTCTCAGTAATGGCGCGCATCTATAAAGACCAGCCGATAGAAACACCCTCCACTGAATTTACTGCTCTTAATTATGGGCTGATCTCTTACTTTAAAGCAAGCAGATGGCTGAAAAAGTTGGAAGACGAATTGGGCACTCCACTATTTGATAGTAGCATGCGGCAGTACTACCGCGAGTGGCAGCACAAGCATCCTTACCCCGAAGATTTTAAACGAAGTATAGAAAACGCCAGTGGTAAAAACCTGGATCACCTATTTATTGAGTTGTACAACAGCGGTGCAATTTCATCAATAGAAAGAAAGCCCTTAAAAACGGCTTTTGCTTTTTCCTTGAAAGACAATGACAAGTACAATTACCTCAGCATAGCGCCAGCGTTTGGGTACAATGCCTACGACAAATTGATGATTGGCGCATTGGTACACAACTACAGTTTGCCTCCTACGGCATTTAAATTTGTCGGAGGAATTCTATATGGCACCGGCTCCTCTAAACTGAATGGGTTTGCCAGGATTGGTTACACCAAATACGCCCGAACAAATAAATTGGAAGGTGCTATCAGCTATATCAACTACACGCAGAATCAGTTCCCACAAGAAAACCCAGAGGTTAGACTTGGAATGACGAGAATAGTACCATCAGTAACCTACACAGTATATGATAAGGATGCTACTTCTACCCGGCAATTAACAGCACAGGCAAAGTCATTTCTAATTACTGAAGATAAGCTTACGTTTACTCAACAACAAACACCCGCTGGCCCTATAGATGTAGTGGGAAAGCAGTCAGGTAACCGTTATGTCAACAGGCTTTCGCTTACGCTGGCAGATACCCGTGTACTGTATCCTTACCAGGTAAACCTCATGGCAGACCAGGGCGATGGATTTATTCGTGCAGGTTTTACCGGCAAATATTTCTTCAATTATAAAGATGGAAAGAGCGGTATGTCGGCCCGATTATTTGCAGGAAAGTTTTTTTATACAACACCTAAAACCTTCCTCACCAGCTTTCAAAACGAACGCTACTTTTTAAACCTTACTGGTCCTGTTGGCAGAGAAGATTATACTTATAGCGATTACTTTATAGGTAGAAATAAATTCGAAGGCTGGATGAGCCAGCAGATCATGGAGCGTGATGGATTTTTTAAAATAAGAACGGAAGCCCGTGAAATTGGCAACACCGACGACTGGTTAATGGCGCTGAATTTAGTAACGGATGTTCCCGCTAAGTACAATCCATTCAGTGTGCTTCCCATTAAAATTCCTTTCAAAATATTTGTAGACATAGGAACGTACGCAGATACATGGAATGAAGAGACTTCGACAGGAAGGTTCATTTATGATGCGGGTATTCAATTGCCCCTGCTTGGTTCACTGGTGAACGTTTATATACCTATTCTGTACAGCCGTGTTTACAGTGATTACATCAAAAGCATTGTCGTGGAGAAAAAATTTCTGCGCACCATCTCCTTCCAAATCGATCTTCAGCAACTGCAGGTAAGAAAACTACTGAAAGGAATTCCGCTGTAGCAGATGGAGCGTACCGCTACTATATTGCACCTGTCTCACCCCCAAATCAACAAGCAGCGCTGGGATGAATGCATACAGCAATCCAACGCTTCACTCATCTACGCACATTCCTTTTACCTCGATAATATAGCACCGGGTTGGAACGCCATCATTGCCAATGATTACTCTTGGGTGCTTCCGCTTACGCATAGGCGAAAGCTTGGCTTCACCTATTTATACCAACCTGCCTTTACACAGCAGCTGGGCGTTTTTGCCAAACCGGGTGTATTGGTTCCATGGACAGATATCCTTGTATGTATGCAGCAACAGTACAGTTTTTGCGAAGTGAACTGGAACTTTACAACACCTGCTGAAGCATTGAAAGAAGTAATTACTTCCACCGCTACAAACTTGATTGTAGATCTCTCCGCCAGTTTCGATGTGATCGCAAGTGGGTTTTCAAAAGATCTGCAGCGCAATGTGAAACGTGCAACACGATTTGGTTTTGCGTACGAACCTACCAGTGATTATGCCACCTGTATTAAATTGTACCACCTGCACTATGGAAGCAGAATTCCTCATGTAATTGAAAAAGATTATAAGGCATTTCACCGCGTTTGTACCCATGCTGCCCAAAACGGAATGTTGTACTGCAGGCAGGCTATTAACGAGCAAGGTGATGTGCTGGCCATTGCGCTTTTATTGTTTGATGGGAAACGTTTATACAACATGATGAATACAACAACGGAGTTGGGAAGAAAAACGGAGGCCAATCATTTTTTATTAGAGTCTATCATCCGAGAATTTAGTGGGCGAAATATGCTGTTTGACTTTGAGGGTTCAGACTTACCCGGCGTAAAACGATTTTACGAGCAATTTTCTCAAGTCAACCAACCGTACTATAGCCTGCGGTATAATGCACTTCCGCGGCCATTAAGATGGCTGAAGCAATGATCCGTTTTCTAATAATTTTTCAGCAATGCACAAATCGATAGGTCGCGTAATCTTTATGTTGCGGTGCTCTCCTTCTATCAAAAAAACCGGTTGCCCTGATGCTTCTACCACGGTAGCTTCATCGGTAAATGCCTGGTCGAATGGTTGCTGAAATGCAGGCAAAATGATGCTGGAGAGAAACGTCTGAGGTGTTTGGATAATTTTTACTTTATCGCGGTCAATTACATGATGAGCACTCCCTTCTTCTAAACGGATACTATCCGTTGCTGCCACGGCAGGAATGGCACTGCCCTTTTCTACAGCTTGTTCATAGCATCTTTCAATCAGCGAAGCACTCACCAAACAACGCACCCCATCATGTACAAAAACAACCGATGGATCGGTAACAAATGCCAACCCATTTTTTACCGATTGAAAACGTGAGTCGCCCCCTTCAGCAATGGTTACCCGGTCATGCTGGTTCATGCCTGCTATTATTTCTTTACCTTTTTCGATATGCGCTTGCGGCAGCACAAGTATTATTTGCAGGTCTTCGTACACTTGTAAAAATGCCTCGATGGTATGCGCCACCACGGTTCTGTTTTGCAACAATAGAAACTGCTTAGGTACGCCAGTTCTCATCCTTACACCTGAGCCGCCTGCTACTATGACCGCATACTTTTTCATGCGCACAAAGATGCTGTTAAAAACAATTGATTTAGAATGATGCCGTTATTTTTATAGAACACTAGTCGGCACAATTTCTTTACTTCACCAAACATGCGTTACGGCTTTTTCATTTTATTGCTGCTTGCTTTTGGGTGCTCGAAGAAAGAATCTGCGCAGCAAAAGAATGCAGTGCTTTCCATTCAGCAGATGGGGGAACTGGCTACCGTGGAGTATACCGTTACAAAAATCATCAAAGCATCCGACGATAAAACATGGTTTAAAATAGGTGACCGAAAAATACTGATGACCTGCGAAGCCGTTGTAAAAGCTGGGGTCGATTTCAGTAAGATCACTGAACAAAATTTTGTGATCGATGGTAAGAATGTAACGCTGACATTGCCGCCGCCAAAAATCATCAGCCTTAGCCTGCCCCCGGAAAAAATTATTATTGAATACGAATCTATCAGTGCTTTTCGTGAGCCATTTACCAGTGCCGAAAGAGATGCACTTGCGGTGCAGGCGGAAAAACAAATTCGAAACAGTATTGATTCGCTTGGCATACTGCTGCAAGCCAAAGCCAATACGGCTACACTGCTTAGTAATTTGCTTCATCAGCTAGGGTACGAAAAAGTCACGATTAGACATATGGATAACGCAACAAAACCACTGCTGCAATGAGGCGCATGCGACTTTCCAATATAATTATGTTTGTGCTGATTGCTCTTGCCGCGTTCCTCGTGTTCAGAACGTGCCGAGCAATGCCTTCATTACAAAATATCTTCTCATCCAGGCCAGAGGTAATCGATGAAACGCCAATCATTATTAAAGAGATCAGGGAAATCGGCCAGCTCATTACAGCTGTTTCAAGCGATGAAGTAGTGGTAGAATCTACACTGCCAACACGGGGATCTGGCTTCGTAAATTCTTTCAACAAAATCATTAAAGTACTTCCTTCTGCCGACAAGCGCATTGTACTAATAGGAAGAGGAAAAGTGGTGGCGGGCACAGACTTAAAGCAATTGAAAGAGGACGATGTAAGTGTATCAGGCGATACCATCCGCATCAACATACCAAAAGCAGTGGTACTCGATGCCATTTTAAATCCGTCGGATTTTGAAACTTTTGAGGAGCGGGGCAACTGGTCATCCGCAGAAATTATTGAGGTAAAAAAACAAGCACGGCTGAAAATGGTCAGCCGTGCTTTACAACATAATATTCTTTCTACCGCAGATAAAAAGGCAAAAGAAATGTTGCGTCAATTCCTGTATGCTGCGGGTTTTAAAGAGATCATTATAAACTGAGAAACCCACAAATAACCAGGCCTAACTATTCGCCCATGTGGCTTGCGATGGCTACTTCTTCCACCACTTCTGCTATCTCAGTTGCACTCATATTTGCATTCCGCATACTGATGCTGCGTGCAGCCGATGCAGCAAATTCTTCAAATGCTTTTTTGGTTATTGCATCATCTCCCATCATCACCGGTACTCCCTGGTCGCCGCCTTCGCGTATGCTTTGTACAATAGGTATTTGGCCAAGAAACGGAATGTCATATTCCTCCGCCAATCGCTTCCCTCCTTCCTTTCCAAAAATATAATAGCGGCTATCCGGTAATTCAGCCGGCGTGAAATAACTCATGTTTTCAATAATGCCAATGATGGGCACCTTTAACTGTGCCTGGCCAAACATAGCAATTCCTTTCTTAGCATCTGCAAGCGCTACATCCTGCGGAGTGGTTACTACCACCACGCCCGTTACCGGAACCGTTTGCACCAATGTTAAATGAATATCGCCAGTGCCCGGTGGCATATCAATTACGAGGTAGTCTAATTCACCCCACAATACATCTGTTACAAACTGCCTTATTGCACTGCTCGCCATTGGTCCGCGCCACACCACTGCATTCTTTTCATCTACCAACAATCCTATGCTCAGCAGCTTAATACCATAGCGCTCCAGTGGCACAATCATGCCTTTGCCATTTACTTCCTGCATCATGGGCCGCTCACCACGCACACCAAACATAATGGGCACACTGGGTCCATAAATGTCAGCATCCATCAAGCCAACTTTAGCTCCACCCTGGCTAAGTGCCAATGCCAGGTTAGCTGCCACTGTACTTTTTCCCACACCACCTTTTCCACTTACAACAGCAATAATGTTTCGCACCTGGGGCAATATTGCGTCACCTTCTTTTCGCTTCGTTGTAGTATTGCTGGTAAAGTTTACCTGTACGGTTGCGTCTTTATTTACCAATATTTTTACTGCATTGATGCAGGCATTCTTAATCATATCCTTCAGCGGACAAGCAGGCGTAGTAAGCACTACTGTAAACGAAACATAGTTGCCTTCAATCACTATATCTTTCACCATGTTCAAAGTCACAAGGTCCTTTCCAAGATCCGGTTCCTGCACGTTACTCAAAGCCTTCAAAATATCTTCATTCGTCATCACAAAAGTTTTTGTTAAAAGAGATTTATCGCCGCGAAGTTAACCATTGAGTACCTTACTTTGTTTCAGTGGTTACGCTAATTGTTAAGATGCTATGCCGTAAATTTTTATGTACCACGCATTGGTAACTTTGATTGAACAGCCGTTGCGTCGCACGCTTTTGGTTAAAACTTTTTCATCATAAGTTTTAACCAAAAGCTTGAAAATGCAAGCTTACCAGGCAGTAGAACAATTAGAGAAATAACAAACGAGAGGTGTAAATACAAACGATCTGAAAACAAGTAACCGCCCATAAAATTCATGCAGAGATTTTTACGATACATCATCATACTGGCCTTTTTTGCTCCCATCAAATTACTCGCTCAATTCGAAGCAGTGCAGGATAGCGTCGTTCAGTTGTATGGTGTAGTAATGACGGCCGATAGTCTCAGGGCACTACCGGCAGTAAGTGTGGTGGTTAGGGGTACACATCGCGGTACCATGACGAATGACCAGGGTGTATTCTCCATCGTAGTGTTAAAAGGCGACCAGATAGAATTTACAAGTGTTGGTTTCAAGCCACAGCTTGTTCAAATACCTAATAGACTAGAGAGCAACCAGTATAGTGTTATCCAATTACTCGTTACAGATACTGCATATCTTCCGGCCACAATTATAAAGCCACGGCCTACGCGCCCCCAGTTCGAAAGAGATTTTGTGAACAGTCGTTTCCCCGATGATAAATACGAGATTGCCCGGCAAAATACAGAGGAAGCAAAGCGTCGCATACTCATGAGCGGCCTGCCGTCTGATGGACGTGAGGCAACGAACTATTCATTACGTCAGCAAGCCAACAAAACCTACTACGCAGGTCAAACTCCTCCAATGAACATTCTTAATCCATTTGCGTGGAATGAATTTATTAAGTCGTGGAAGCGCGGTGACTTCAAGAAAAAATAACCCGTTATTGTTAGCAATTAAACCAGGTGATTTAAAGCAATTGCGTGACGCATAATATTTAGCGGCAAAAATCGTTGCCACTATTTATCAAAGTCTTAAGTAGTATTTACTATATCTTCGCCGCATTCAATATACGCTCTCTTAGCAGACCCGATAAACTTCCTTCTCCTTTAAAGTTTCATTTGGTCAACACATTTGACCAGTATATAAATCTGCCTTCCAAAAATTTGGCTGGTTGTAATTTTTTTAGATAAAAACTTTTTCAATTGTTATTCGAAAATTTAAACTTGATTGAGCCCATATTAAAGGCGCTCAAAACCGAAGGCTACACTAATCCTACTCCCATTCAGCAGCAAGCCATTCCGATTGTATTAAACAGGCAAGACTTGTTGGGTTGCGCGCAAACAGGTACCGGCAAAACTGCTGCATTTGCGATTCCCATCTTACAAATATTGAACGAGGAAAAATCAACAATTAGAGGACCAAGGCCAATCAAAGCTTTGATTCTTACACCTACCCGCGAACTCGCTATTCAAATCGATGAAAGCTTTGCATCATACGGTAAGCATGTTGGCCTAAGTCACCTGGTAGTATTTGGCGGCGTATCGCAAGTGCCACAGGTGAATGCATTGCGTCACGGAGTAGATATTTTGATTGCTACGCCTGGTCGCCTACTCGATTTGATTGATCAGAAATACATCAACTTATCGCAGCTAAACATTTTTGTACTGGATGAAGCAGATAGAATGTTGGATATGGGTTTCATTCATGATGTGAAAAAAGTCATCACCAAAATTCCGGCTAAGCGCCAAACACTGTTTTTCTCCGCTACCATGCCGCCCGAAATTTCAAGCCTGGCAAACACCATTTTGAACAATCCTGTTCGCGTGGAGGTTACCCCGGTTTCTTCTACTGCAGAAAAGATTGAACAGGCTTTGTACTATGTAGACAAAGGCGACAAACGTTCTTTGCTGTTGCATATCTTAAAAGATCAAAACATAAAATCGGTACTGGTATTTACCCGTACGAAACATGGTGCGGATAAAGTAGTAAAAGACTTGAATCGTGCAGACATCGAAGCCCAGGCTATTCATGGAAACAAAAGCCAGAATGCAAGACAGCGTGCTTTAACGATGTTTAAAAATGGCGAATTGCGTGTGTTGGTTGCAACGGATATTGCTGCACGCGGTATTGATGTAGATGACCTGTCGCACGTGATTAATTACGAAATGCCGAATATACCTGAAACGTATGTACACCGTATAGGCAGAACGGGCCGTGCGGGTGCAAGTGGTATAGCGCTTTCCTTTTGCGACCATGAAGAAAGAGCTTACCTGAAAGACATCAACAAACTGATAACGAAAACGATACCAGTAGTTGAAGATCACCCTTACCACATGAACATAAGAACAACCGGTTTTAACGAGCCGAGGCCTGCAATTAAAATTGCTCCACAGCAACGCAGACCGAATAATAATAACAATATCAATAATTTTAGAAGGGAAAGAACCTGGAATAAGACAGGTCTGAACTAATAACATTGATTGTAAAAAATCCCTTCAAATATTTGGAGGGATTTTTTATGCTTTTAAGGCAACCGATTTTTAGCAGGATATTTGCACTGCTCATTTTCATGTCGAGTACCTTAACATGCATCTCTTAAATTCCAATTTATGTCGAAGCTTTCTTCGCTGATGTTTCTTATCATAGGCATGTTTGTTACGACCACTCTGCTTTCTTACCGTTCTAAAGCAAATTTTTTAACAGCCTGTGCAGAGGGTAACAGTAATGCTAAAAAGAATTACAACACCTATTGTGTAGGTTGCCACGGCATCAACCTGGAAGGCTTTGTAAATCGGAAATGGAAAAACGGGAACAGCAAGCCATACCTCATCAAAACAATCACTAAAGGTTACCCTGATGGAAGCATGCCTGGCTCTGAAAAAGTGCTGACAAAAAATGAGATTAAAGAAATAGCGGACTACATTCTTGGCGGAATCAAACCAACAAATAGTAAATAAAAGGACTGGTGATTCGATTTCCTTCTTTTGTTATTCCTGCTCTCTTCCAACGCGTTACTAAATCACCCCTTTTGTAGATGGTAAATAATTACTCAATGGATCCCGCTTGACAGCCATCCTGATTGCTTTAGCAAACGCCTTGAAAATTGCTTCGATTTTGTGGTGCTCGTTGTCGCCTTTGCACTCAATATTCAAATTACATTTAGCTCCATCACTAAATGATTTGAAGAAGTGAAAAAACATCTCGGTAGGCATCTCCCCAATCTTTTCTCTTTTAAAATTTGCTTCCCACACCAACCAATTGCGTCCGCCAAAATCAATGAGCACTTTGGCTTCTGCTTCATCCATCGGCAGGGCAAATCCATATCGTTCCATGCCTCGTTTGTCCGCCAATGCTTTTGAAAATGCCTCCCCTAAGGCAATGCCAGTGTCTTCAATGGTATGATGTTCATCAATATGCAAATCTCCTTTTGCCACTATGCTCAAATCCATTTTTCCATGGCGTGCAATCTGGTCGAGCATGTGATCAAAGAAACCCACACCTGTATTGATATTTGCTTTTCCTGTTCCATCAATATTCAGATCAATGGCTATTTGCGTTTCATTCGTGTTTCGTTCGTGATGTACCGTTCTCAGGCCAAGTTTCAGGAACTCATAAATGTCTTTCCAATCTTTTGTTTCAAGCACCACTACAGGCTTTAAAGCTTCTGCAGCATCGTTAAGTTCAGCGCCTCCAAGATTTGGATCATTGTTCAACCAAATGGCTTTACAACCCATATTCTTTGCCAACTGCACATCCGTTATTCTGTCTCCAATTACGTACGAATTCGCAATGTCATAGGTCTCATTTTCCAAGTACGATTTTACCATACCCGTCCCCGGCTTACGCGTATCTAAACCCTCATGTGGGAAAGAGCGATCAATCAAAACTTTCGAAAATTGTATGTCCTCATTTTCCAGGCTCTTCATTACAAAGTTGTGTACCGGTTCAAATGTCTCGATTGGAAAGCTTGAAGTACCCAGGCCATCCTGGTTTGTAATCATAATCAATTCATAATCCAATTCTTTAGCGATCCGGCTCATGTAAGTAAACATATGTGGGTAGAACTCCAGCTTACTAAAATCATCGAGCTGGTACGTTGGAGGAGCTTCATTGATCAATGTTCCATCACGGTCTATAAATAATATTCTTTTCATTTATCCAGGTGAATTTCGCCAAAGATAGGGATCGGAAGTTGGGCTGGTGAAAGCTTAGTACAATAGCAACTTTTAATATGCAGCGAATTCTTTAGGAGTGTAAAGGAGCATTATTATATGAAGCAAGCGGCTATTTTTCCTACCCTTTATCACATAAAAAAAGCGAAGCCATTGACTTCGCTTGAGTGGTCCGGATTGGATTCGAACCAATGGCCTACTGCT
>JANPIM010000042.1:0-348297 GCA_031425015.1 Segetibacter sp.
CATTTATGAGAAGCCAAGAAATGTTGTTGACCTATTGATTTCTAAAAAAATACTGAAAGAAAAAGGTGAATTACGCCTGACCATTTCTGATTTATTAAACAATCGTTTTGCCTTCTACGACAACCCTTCAGTAAAGGCAGGTTACAATTTTGACCAGGGCGACAGGATCAATTACGCTTACCGGGCTGGTACTACTGTTACTGTTGGATTTAGCTACGATATCGAACGTTTAACGCGCAAATAATTTTTATCAAGATTTTTTTTAATAAACAAAACCATGAACAAGTTTAAACAACTTCTATTTACAGCTTTTATCGCTGTTGCACTTTCGTCTTGCGTGAAGGTTAGCTTCAATGATAACCTTGGAACTACGCCAGGTGCTACCAACAACGAAGACCCAAATACCTCTCGTGTATTGCAAGGTTCTTACGAGCGAAACATTACACTTACCGGGGGCACGTACACCATCAGGGGTTATGTTTATTTTACAGCAGGTACTACATTATCTATTCCTGCGGGCACTATTTTAAAGAGTGATGTTTCTCAAAAAGGTGCAATAATTATTGAGCGTGGTGCACGCATAGAAGCGTTGGGTACTGCAGCGCAGCCTATTGTTTTTACCAGCGGAAAACCAGCAGGACAACGTATCCGTGGTGACTGGGGTGGAATTATTTTATTGGGTAATGCGCCTACCAATCGTCCGCTTTCTCCTGCTCCTTTAGTAGAAGGTGGAGTAGATCGACGTTATGGTGGTACTGTGGTAAACGATAACAGTGGTACTATGCGTTATGTGCGTATAGAGTGGGCAGGAATAGCTGCCGAGCCAGGAAGCGAAATTAACGGATTGACTATGGGTGGCGTTGGTGCAGGTACTACTTTGGAATACATCCAGGTCTCATACGGTAACGATGATGCTTATGAATTTTTTGGTGGAACAGTGAATGCAAAATACCTGGTTTCTTATGCTGCATCAGACGATGATCTTGATTTCGATTTCGGTTATACAGGTAAAATTCAATACGCCATTGTACAGCGTCGTCCTGAAATAGGAGATACTGATGCAGGTAATGGAGTAGAAGCTGATAATGATGGATCAGGTACTAATGCATTGCCTTACACCCGTCCTGTTTTAAGTAACATTACCTGGGTTGGTCCAAACGGTGATGCAAATACGCAAGCCTTTTTAAATTTTGGTAACCGTTGGAGAAGGTCAGTAAGATTTTCAGTGCAGAATTCTATCATGATGGGATGGCCTAAAGGTGGTTTTGTTATGGAAAGTGCTGCGACAGCAAATGCTTACAATACGGATACATCTGTATTTAGAAACAACTTGGTGCATGCTCTAGTTAATCCTTACAATACTGCATTAGGTGCTGAAACTGTTTTGACGGCTGCACAGGTTCGTGCAAAGGCAGAAGCAAATGGATGTATTACTTATACCGATCCCAGCTTAATTATGTTAGAAGCTCCTTTTAATTGGGACACTCCTAATTTTATGCCGAAGGCTGGATCACCTGCATTAACCGGAGCAAGCTTTACAGGTTTAGATGCGTTCTTTACACCGGTTACTTTCCGTGGTGCTTTAGGTACTACCAATTGGACTACTAGTTGGGTAAGTTACACTCCGCAAACCAATGCATACTAAATCTTTATAAACGATTTTATACTAACAACATTCAAAATTTTTTTATGAAATTATTTATAACTATTTCTGTTTTAATTCTTTTCTCTAGTTTTTCATCCAATAAGGAAAGTGCTTCTAATAAATGCGGCCTTTTGATATTTTTTGTGAATAATGACAATAACTCTTCAGATATTAGTACAGTTATTTTCAGAAACAGAAACACCGGGATAACTTATACTACAAGTGGTTTAGGCGGTTCATGGAGTCCTTCTAACCCTCCTATAGGCCAATATGATATTACGGTTTATACAGATTCTCAAGGATTAATTAGCTATGAAAGTGGAAGTACTTCTTTTTGCCAAGATGCCTATAGTTGGAATAGTGATGCTCAACCTTACTATTTTTCACATCTCAATGGCTTTTGTTCTACAATAATTATAACTATTGATGATATAGAATGCTAAAAAGATTTCAATTTATATTCTGTTTTACAAAAGCCGCCATGAAGGGGCGGCTTTTCCTTTGCAGTAAACAAGATTTTAATTCTGCAATAAAATTTTTAAGCATTATAATATTTTTCTTTAGTTGCAAAAACTCAACAGATAATAACGTTGATAATCTTAATTCTTTGGATTGGCAAATAAATAAAATAGACAGTCTCCAGGTTCTATATTATGATGATCCAAATGGGGATTCGCTTCGCTATTCAAGGTTCTATCGCTTTACTTCTTTATCCGATAGTACAGCTATCAATCAATTGATAAAAAACTTGCAGCAGCCTTTCGAAACCTTGCCAGGTAAAAGAGATTGCAGATCCGACGGAAAAATTTATGCGTATAAGAAAGATGAAGTTGTAAAAACAATTTATTTCAACACCACTAACAGCAAATGTTACTATCTATATTTTATAAAAGATGGCGCATTCATTTATTTTAAATTGGATGATGCATTTCAGGTAATTCTTACAGATTTAAGAAAGAACGCAGTAGCTCCCAAAGCTATTACCGCAGATTAAACACTATAAAATATTTACAATTTATCTCTATGCATTTCCTTTAGAGATAGGGTAAAAATTCGTTGTTCTACTTTGCGTCTTCGCGTTTATTCCTTTGCGTCTTCGCGTGACAACTTCTCTATAATTTCCATTTGTATGTAACTTTTCTTCGACCGTCAGGGTGAGAACAATCATCAAATACAATAATCCAATGTTACCAAATCATTAATTCTTTTGGCTAACTTGTATCGGTGAAAAAGAGCATGCTGATATTAAGTTTCATCCTGTTGGCGATTGGAAATATTGCAACCGCCCAGCCTTTCAATAAAAACCTACAGTTCGATTTTTATGGAGCCACTGTACGATTACAGGTCTCTTCCACATTCCAATCTCCATTCTCAGCCATTGTTTCCGACGAAGCCGTTCAGCAATTTTATACCACACTAAACAGTTCAGCTTACCAGCCTTTAGTAGATGACTTATTGCTGGTAAAAAAAGAACAACAATTAGATGATTGGCTTTACTACCAACTTATCCGTGCAACTGCGGAACGAATTAGTCCCAAAGCCGAAAACTTTTACCGCTACACTTTATACAAATGGTTTTTGTTGTTGAAGTCTGGCTATGCATCTACCCTTAGTTTAAAAGAAGATAAACTACTGCTCTATGTTCAAAGCGACGAAGCGGTTTATAACATGCCCTGCCACCTGCTGGATGGCAAACAATATGTTTGCCTCAACTACCACGACTATGGCAGCAACATTGATTTTGGTAAGGAGCAATTCAAAAAATTGCGGGTTCAATTGCCTGCAGATTCAAAGTCATTTTCTTACAAAATAACAAGCCTTCCCGATTTTCAGAAAGACAAATATGAAGAGAAGGAACTGCAGTTTAATTTCTACCAGACAGCCTATCAATTCAAAATAAAATTGAACAGCCAGGTAAATAAAATATTTAGCAACTACCCGGTGGTGGATTATGAAAGCTTTTTTAATATACCGATGAGCAATGTTACTTATGCCTCACTCATTCCATTGTTAAAACAAAATATTAAGCACAAAAGCCAACAGGATGGCGTGGATTACCTGATGCGTTTTACCAGGTATGCTTTCTCCTTTGCAGAAGACTCCAAAAACTTTGGAAGCGAAAAAAGATTGTCTCCAGAACAAACCCTCCTGTTTCAATCCAGCGATTGCGAGGACAGAGCAGCCTTATTTTTTTACCTGGTAAAAGAAATTTATAACCTGCCAATGATTGCCCTTTCTTTTCCGGAGCACATAACCATTGCCGTAGGATTTGATAAGCCCATTCGAAATCCTATCCTTTACAAAGGACAGCCATATTGGGTTTGTGAGCCAACACCTCAAAAGAAAGAAGTAAAAATTGGCAAGTTATCGCCGGCGCTTCGTAATCAACCATACGAGGTAGTCTATCATTATCAGCCACTTGCAAAACAGTAAGAATTTTGATCAATTTCATCATTGCAGAAATGTCTTCTTTTCGTTTGAAAAAATTTCTATCTTGTTTTTAAGCATTTGATTTACTGCAACACTAACCCTTCAAGACGACATTCATTACATTCCTCATCTTCTTAAATCAAACAGATGAAAGTTTTTATTAGCCACTCCTGGAATGATAAATCCCTGGCTACGGATATAAATGAAACCTTGATAAAAGATGGTCACCAGGTATGGTATGATGTGCATCAACTTATTCCCGGCGACAATATTCAGCAGGTGATTGATGGATACATTCAACACTGCGATGTAGTTGTGTTGGTTTGGAGTAAGTATGCTTTTACTTCAACCGGTGTAGGCGAAGAAATACAAACGGCATTAAGGATGAGTAAAAGAATCATCCCGTTGCAGGCGGATGATTTTAGCCTTGACTACCTGCGGGAGCTAAAAGGAATTTTGGGTATTCCATTCGAGGATAAAGCAACCGGCATGCTGCTACTTCAGCGGGGTTTATTAATGTTGATGGCTTCCGATCATTATAAAGAAGCGCAATGGTTTAAAGAGGCATTCGGAAATGTGGTGGATCTTGGTGGGTACCTGAATTATGCTAATACTTACCGTCTTGCACAAAATAAAAATGACGATGGACAGAAGGAGGTTTGGGCAAAACGCTTGGAAGATTTGCAAAAGCAAAACGAATACATCCGAAACCACATCATGCCGCAGGCGCAGGATAAATTGCAGCAGCTTCAAAATATTATGAACCTTTTGGAAAAAGGAGATGCCTCTTTAAACGATTTAAAAACCTGGCGGCAATGGTGCATTGACAATGAAGACTTTCAACCCGCAGTCGTAAAGCAATTCAAGGGTTTTATCGAAAAAGATATTAGCCGTCTGTCAGAAAGTGGTAAGGAGGTCACGATCGTAAAACATGGAAATGCACAGGTGATAATGCAGCGATTGTCCAATGCAATCGCGGCTAAAAAAGATGGTGCATACAAAGAAACGTTTGCAAGTATCAAAAAATACACAGGCTTTTTAATAGGCGATAAAACAATCGACTCTATTGTTTCTAGTTACATAAAATATGTTTCTAATTGTCCGGTGTTATTGCAGGAGCTGGTCAACGAAGCTTCTCTGTCAGAATATATTGCGGTGAAAGAATCAACCGACAAACTGTTACAGTACCTTGAAAACCAGGATCATGATAAAGAGTTGCAGCGCCCGAAAATGGAAGGCTATTTTGATGACGCCTACCTCATCACCAACACCATCAAGTTATTAATTGAAGCTAAGCTGGTAAATAAAGAACGGTTTTCATTAGACTTTATAGCCAGCAATTTGATTGACAAGTATGTTGGCTTTTTATTGCAGGCAGATACCAAAGCAACGCTGGAAAAAATTCTACTCGAAATACGTGAGTTGATTGGTTTGAAAAAGAATGAAATTAATTGGGGTAAGGTAGCCGCCCTGGTAATTGGGGCTGCAATAGTGGGTGTTGCGGCTGACTCTTTACTCGATGGTATGGATGGTGCAGGTAGCGCTGCAGCCGACAGTGGTGGTGGCAGTCAGTCTCCTTATTTTGAAGACCGCGTGGCGGAATTCAGCGCTAAATACGGTGGAGGGTTGGATGCGAATGTTCCAATACAATACTAGTTGGTTGAGCTACGCTATTTACGTTCTACGGTAAAGCCTACGGTAGTACCTACATCAAGCTTGCTTCTTACATGTATGGTTTCTCCGTGGGCTTCTATAATATGTTTGGCTATGGCCAATCCAATTCCAGATCCGCCCACATCGCGGCTGCGGCCGCGGTCCGTTCTATAAAACCGCTCGAATATTCGGGGTAGATGTTCTTCAGCAATGCCAATGCCATCATCACTTATTTCCACCAGCACATGGGCACTATCGGTTTTATAAATGCTGGCCACAATATTTCCGTCAATGTTGCCATACTTAATAGAATTGCTTACCAGGTTTATAATTACCTGCCTGATTTTTTCTTTATCGGCATACACAACTACCGGCGTTTCACAACCTTTTTTAATGCTGCACTTTATGTTTTTCTTCCCGGTTTTTATGGACAGACTTTCATACACTTCTTTAATGATGTCCTGTATTACAAACGCCTTTTTTTGTAAGGGTTGTTCGCCACTCTCAAGTTTCGAAATCTCATCGAGGTCACTTACAAGTGTTACCATCCGGTCTACATTCTTAGCTGCATTTTCCAAAAACCTTTTGTTTACTGCGGGGTTGTCAAGTGCTCCTTCCAGTAAGGTGTCCACGTATCCTTGTATAGCGAATATGGGTGTTTTAAATTCGTGTGCAAGATTCTGTAAAAACTCTTTTCTATAGGCTTCATTACTCTTCAATAATTCTATTTCTTCACTCTTTTGCTCTGCCCATTTTTCTACGTCATCCCGTACTTCATCTATGCTTTTTTGTGGTAGAATGTACTTGTAATAAGTCTCTTCGCGCTTGGATGCTTTTGTTTGATAAATGAATTTGTAAATGAGTTTTATTTTGCGATAAATAAATCGCTCCAGTGTAAATTGAATCAGCAGGTAGCTGCCTCCAAAAATGATGATGAATGCAATGAGTGCAAACCACCATTTGGCGCTTACCAACAGAAAGCCGATGCCGATGGGGATGGATAGTATGAACGCAGTATACAGCGAAAGCTGTTGTGGCGATAAGTTTTTTGTACTGAACATGTGTGGTAAATCTACAGTAAGAAAGAGCAGTAAAGTTGGGGCAAAAGAAGCGTTACTCGTTGATCTCGAATTTGTAACCCACACCCTTTACGGTGGTTACACAATCAATCCCCAGCTTCTGTCTTATTTTTCTAATGTGCACATCAATGGTTCTATCGCCCACAATTACTTCGGTACCCCAAACCTTGTTCAATATTTCATTCCTGAGAAACACTTTACCGGGTCGGGAAGCAAGCAGGTGTAAAAGCTCAAATTCCTTTTTAGCCAGGCTAATTTCTTTTCCCTTAAGTGTCACCATAAACTTTACAGGGTCAATTTCCATTTCGCCAAGGCGGATGCATGTATCATCTTCTTTATTGGCTCTGCGGAGTATGGCGTTTACGCGGCTGGTTAAAACTCTTGGGCTAAGTGGTTTACTAATGTAGTCGTCGGCACCGGTTTCTAAACCTTTTATTTGCGAGGGCTCATCGCTTAAAGCAGTGAGGAAGATGATGAGTGTGTCATTGTACTGCGGCATTGTGCGGAGCAGGCGGCAAACTTCTACTCCATTCATACCGGGCATCATTATGTCAAGTATAACAAGGTGAGGATTAAAGGATGCTGCTTTTTCAATGGCCTCTTTTCCGTTTGACGCAGTCTGAATCTCATAACCTTCTTTGGATAGATTGTACCCAATTATCTCCAGTATATCCGGTTCGTCATCTGCAATCAACACGCGCTTTCCTTTCATCCGGTTAACAATTTATTTACACAAATGTAATTTTAGCGCTTACCGCTGCTGGCAAAACTGCATTATAAAATTGTTAACTCACGCTTTTACGTGCATTCAAATAAATAGCTAAAACATTCAGCTGAACCTTGTTGGACAGCGATTGGTAGTATTTTTGCTCTTATGATGGCTATGTTTAAAACCTTACTGAGTGCTGCTTTCACAATTGGTTTCGCTTCAATTGCATGGAGCCAGCCTAAACCTGAGATACCGCTGATGAGGAAAATGTTTCATGAGAACATTGATAAGGCACAAAAATCAATAGATAAGCTTGATAGAAAAGAGGACAAGGCATTTAACATTGGCAACAATGAGGAAGTGAATCTGCAAGTATCGTATGCGCTATATAACAAAGTAGATAACCTTCAAGACAGGATAGAAAGTGAAGCATCATTGGATGCGAATCAAAAAATTAAATACCTGCGCGGTATTAACGAGGTGCTATCTTCTTTTGAAAACGGGTACCGTGTGCGGCAGGTAAAGCAAATACAATTAGCTGCAGTTATTGATGCATATTCTGAAGCAATGAATCTTGAGAAGCAAGGTCAATCCATTCTTCCCGTTGTTGAAGAAAATGATTTGGAAGTAGGCCAGATACTGGTAAAAACATATCCCTTTCAAAAAAATTCCGGGTTGGCAGCTAGCAAAGAGTTGCTGGTGCTAAAAGAGTGTCGTATCAATCCTAATAAGATATTACCGCTGCTCCGTGCCAATCCTGAGGTGGCTTTCGCCGATAGCTTGATCATTATAGTTGCCCGTACACAAGCAGAGGATATTTATAATTATGCGCAGTCGACAAACACAAGTTTAGGCCGTCGCATTCAGCGCATACAAGATCCCTTAGTTAAAACCATTAGTAGCCTTGCGGGGATGAATACCGGCCGGCTGTATTTTCCTTTCCTTGATAATTTGTACAAAGGCAAAACAACCATTGAGGACATCAAAAGGAACCTCGACGATGAGTATAAGTATTATCGTCTGTTGGTGAATACTCAAATAGATTATGCACAACGTATTCGCCAGCGAGATACGCCCATGGCAATGGAAGCAGTTACTAGCATGCTAAAGAAAAAGGCCGTGGAGAATTTCATCAACGTGATTAATGGGTTACATAATTCTCCTGACCAAATAAGAATGAAAAAAGTGGAGCCACTAAATGCGCAGGAACTCTACTTTTTATGTGTGATGGGCGAGACCGAAATTTACACGAGCAGTTATTTAAAAACGTACGATCGCATTTGGCAGCGCCTTAAAAATCCGGCAAGTGATAGCTTACTGGTCAGTGTAAATTTCGACCATTTTAAAAAGTTTATAAAGATGGCCGCAGGGTATAATACACTCGATGATTTCCTCAAAAGAATGTCTAAACCAAATGCTGAAATATTGATGCGTTCATTCGTAAGCGGATTAGAGAAAACAGGAAGTTTGGAAGATGCTGTAGACGTTGCTGACAGCTATGCCAGCATTTCGGACGAACCACTGCGTAAACTGATCCAGGAAGAGGTACAAGCCAGCATGCAGCGCTTAAAGGCAAACGATAAAAGGGGCTATACCATTTACGATTTAATGAACAGCATCTTTGTTAGCATGGATTCTGGAAGCACCGTTGATCTCTCTGCGAGGTTTGGTATTCCACCTATTTATAGTGTAAGCAATGCAAGCCTTAAAAACCCTGAAGGCAGAATAATCATTCAGCAATTTTTTTATGGCGATAAAGATGGAATGGGCGTGTTTAATAATTTTCGTAACGCCTACCGTGGCTTAGGCTGGAAGGTAGTAGACAAACCAGAATGGATAGAAGTAAGTTCATCCAAAGGAACGCCGGTAACGATTTTCGCCAACAAGGCTTTGGATGAAACGAAGGATTTGGATGCAAAAGCACAGGAAGCCTTAGGCAACTATTTAGCAAGTTCCAACCTGGATCCTACCATGGTTATTCACCGTGGCCATAGTTATTATGTAAACTCAACCATTGCTCAATTAGCGCCTTCGGCAAAAGTAATTTTGTTAGGTAGTTGTGGTGGATATCATAACCTGCACGCCGTGCTTGAAACATGCCCGTATGCACACATCATTGCCAGCAAACAAGTAGGAAGTGGTACTGTAAATCAACCCATGATTATTGAAATAACAGAGCAGTTGCGCAACGGAAAGGATCTAAACTGGCCAATCATGTGGCGTAGCTTTGAAAAGCGGTTCATTAAGAATTCTTTGTTTGATGATTATGTACCGCCTCATAAAAACCTGGGTGCGCTCTTTATTATGACTTATAATAAACTCATGGACGAAAGGGATGATCTCGCTTCTAAATAGACAAAATAAATCTCCCCGGTCACTTCTGATTAAGCCACGGTAGCTCTACAGGCTGCTGTTTTTTTTGATTTGAACGACCACGTAAACTAAAACGTAACATTGGGCGACGCTTGTTTTGGCTGGATAAATCTAATAACAATATTTTTGCAGCCATGGCTGAAAGTGTAGTAAAGAAAGGATTTGATTATTCATTGTTCAGGCGGGTATTCCAGTTTGTAAAGCCATACGGCCATTTTTTTTACCTGAGTATCCTGCTCTCTATTGTGTTGGCATTGTTTGCTCCTGTTCGTCCTTACCTGATTAATCTTACAGTAGATGCAGCTACCGGCAAGGCAATTCATGCGCCTGCATGGCTTCGTGTATTCATCAGCAACGAAAATATTTCTGATGCTTATCGTTTCATTATTTCTGTAACCATTTTCCAGGTGGTATTCATTTTGTTTGAGATCATCCTTCGTTTTATATTCTCTTTTATAACCGCATGGCTCGGCCAAAGTGTAGTAAAAGACTTGCGCGTTACGGTTTATAACAAAGTAATGAACCTGAACCTTTCGCAGTTTGATAAAACCCCGATTGGAACGCTAACCACCCGAACCATCAACGATATCGAAAGCATCAACGACATTTTTGCTGATGGTTTGATCCCCATCATCGCAGATTTGCTTTCCATCATTTTCACCCTGTTAGTTATGTTTTACATGGACTGGCAACTTACGCTCATCAGTCTTATTCCTTTTCCCATTCTTATTATTGCTACGTACTATTTCAAAAACAGTGTCAACAAATCTTTTAACCGTGTGCGCAATGCCGTTTCGGCGCTCAATGCTTTTGTACAGGAGCACATTACGGGAATGCACATTGTGCAGGCATTTGCAGCAGAGGAGCGTGAGTATAAAAAGTTTAACCGCATCAACAAGGATCATCGCAACGCCAACATTCACGCAATTTTTGCTTACTCTATTTTCTTTCCTGTGGTGGAGGTTGTGTTGGCAGTCAGCATGGGCTTGCTGGTTTGGTGGGTCGCCGGGCGCCAATTAGATGCAGGCTTGTTGGTTGCTTTTATCCTTTATCTCAACCAAATATTCAGACCACTGCGGGTAATTGCCGATAAGTTTAATGTGATACAGATGGGTATGATTTCGAGTGAGCGGGTATTTAAAGTATTGGATAACCAGGATGTGATGCCGAACGATGGAACCGTGGCGCCGACAAGCATCAAAGGCAAAGTTACCTTCGATCACGTATCGTTCGCATATTTGGAAGAAGAGTATGTACTGCGCGATATTTCGTTTACCGTAGAACCTGGCGAAACGGTCGCACTTGTTGGGCACACCGGTAGTGGAAAAACATCCATCATTAGTTTATTAAACAGGCTGTACCAGGTGCAAAAAGGTGCCATCCTGGTGGATGACATTAATATTGATCGGTACACCTTAGATGCGCTTCGCGGAAATATTGGTGTGGTGCTGCAGGATGTTTTTCTTTTCTCCGGCAGTGTGTTAGATAATATTACGCTGCGCAATCCTGCCATCAAAAAGGAGCAGGTAGAACAAGCCGCCAAGATGATTGGCGTACACGATTTTATACTAAGCCTGCCCGGCGGTTATGATTATAATGTAATGGAGCGTGGCAATACGCTCAGTCTTGGACAGCGTCAATTGCTCAGCTTCATACGTGCGCTGTTGTACAATCCGGGTATTCTCATTTTAGATGAGGCAACGTCCTCCATCGATACCGAAAGTGAACTATTGATACAACATGCAATTGATAAATTGATTTCTGGCCGTACCTCGATAGTGATTGCCCATAGACTGTCCACCATCCGAAAAGCTAACAAAATTATTGTGTTGGATAAAGGTGAGATCAAAGAAATAGGCAGCCATGATGAATTAATGAACCGAGGAGGTTTCTACAGCCGATTGGTAGAAATGCAATTTGAAAAGCTGAAGGGGGTAGTGGTATAGTTATCTCGAGATGTCAGGTTAGATAATGTATGATTGTTGTGGTAGGTTGAGAAAGTAGCGAGCCCATCGAATAAAGTTTCTGGATGCATATTACTTCCTGCACCAAAGTCAATAGTTGCAAAATCCTACTTCAAAAAATCAAACCTAAACAAATCCGACGGCCCAAATCAGAGATCACCAAATCGAACATCCCAAAATCTCCCTCCATTTTCTCTTTTCATTTTAAATTTTATCGTTTCACCCCGTATCTTCGCGCAAAATTCAAAGGCAGGTATGTCAGAATCGAGAATAAAATCTTCATTGGTAGCGGTTTTCAGCTTGTTTATGCTGTTGTTTGCCGCTCCGTCATTTGCCCAGCACGATCAACATCAGCCAGAAGAAATGAAGGCTGAAATGGGTAATAAGGATAGTGAAAAGCATGCCGCAGGCCCAAAAAAGATTGACGCTGCCGAGGTGATCATGGAGCACATCATGGACAACCATGAGTATCATTTTGCGGATGTTCAAGGTCATGCAGTTTCAATTCCTTTGCCGATTCTTTTATACTCTCCACAGCGTGGGTTTACCTCTTTCATGTCCTCAAAATTTGAGCACGGGCATAAAAACTACAATGGCTACAAACTTGAGCACAATCATATTTACCAGGTAAATGAAAGTGGTGTAGTTGATCCGAATGTACAGGTATTTGATATCTCGCTTACGCGGAATGTTGTGCAAATGTTTTTGGCGTTGATTATCCTGGTAATACTGATGCTGAATGTTGCAAAGAAGTATGCACGTAATGGTGCAAACGTTGCACCGTCAGGGTTTCAAAATGCAGTTGAGCCAGTGATTACTTTTGTAAGAGACGAGGTTGGTAAGCCGAACCTTGGTCGCAAGTACGAAAAGTACATGCCGTATTTACTCACGATTTTCTTCTTTATTTTAATCAATAACATATTTGGTTTGATACCCGGTGCGGCGAACGTAACGGGCAACATCGCATTTACTTTGGTTTTGGCCTTTATATCGATGTTGGTAATCTTATTCAGCACCAACGGTCATTTCTGGGGTCACATTTTCTGGCCTCCGGGAGTACCTTTTTTAGTTAAGTTGATTTTAATCCCGGTGGAGTTTGCCGGTGTATTCATCAAGCCAATTGCATTGATGATAAGGTTGTTTGCCAACATGGTTGCGGGCCACATTGTAATCATTTGTTTCATTTCGTTGATTTTTATTTTTGGCGCGATGAATACAGTGGCAGGTATTGGTTTTTCACCGGTATCGCTTGCGTTCACAGTGTTCATTTACTTTATTGAAATACTAGTTGCGTTTATACAGGCTTTCATTTTTACGAACCTCACAGCGGTATTTATCGGGCAAGCATTTGAAACGGGGCATTCAGATCATGGAGATGCTGCACACGATCCGCACCCAACGCACGATCACAAGGAAAAAGAGTTCGCTTTATAAATTTTTTATTCATTACAAAAACAAACAAGCATGTCATTAATGACCATTTTGTTGCAAGCTGGAAACGAAGCTGCTAACTTTTCAATGTCTCACTTAGGTGGTGCAATTGGAGCAGGTTTAGCTGCTATCGGAGCTGGTATCGGTATCGGCCAGATTGGACGTGGTGCTGTTGAAAGTATCGCTCGTCAGCCAGAAGCTGCCAACGACATCCGTGCTAACATGATCCTGACTGCTGCGTTCGTAGAGGGTGTTGCCCTTTTCGCAGTAATCGCAGGTATCCTAGCTGTTCTTAAATAGCCCCTCTCCCGGCCTCTCCCCGCAGGGGTGAGGAGGAAGGAGGCTTGTTCAGCATTAGCACAAACATTATTACTGCATCCAAAGCAAAGGGCGGAGGATGCAGTAATTTTTAAGTAAAAAGTCAAAAGTAAAAAGTCAAAAAGCACAGCTATTGTTTTGACTTTTGAATTTTAAATTTTGAATTAATATGGAACTTTTATTACCTGGGTTAGGTTTAATATTCTGGACACTGATTGCGTTCGTAATCGTGTTCGTTATCCTGAAAAAATTTGCATGGAAGCCAATCCTTGCTTCTCTCAAAGAAAGAGAAACCGGTATTGCTAACTCTTTGGCTACGGCTGAAAGAGTTAAGGCTGAAATGGCGCACATGAAGAATGAGAGTGAGGCAATGATGGCGCAGGCTCGCGAAGAAAGAAGCCGCATGGTGAAAGATGCAAAAGAAGCTACGGACAAGATGCTTTCAGAAGCAAAAGAAAGAGCAAGGCTTGAATACGATCGTATTGTTGCCGATGCGCAGGTAGCTATTTTACAGCAGAAGAATGCTGCCTTGATAGATGTGAAAAACCAGGTAGGAAGATTGGTAATTGAAGTAAGTGAGAAAGTGATCCGCCGCGAACTTTCGAACAGGGCCGAGCAGGAAAACTATATTAAAGGATTGGCGGAAACAGTAAAACTAAATTAGCCAATTCGGCAATTAGTAAATGTGGCAATGTAAAGCAGGTGTCGCATCTCAATTGTCGAATTTCCAAATTGTCGAATTGATAAATTAATAGAATGCTTAACCCACGTTTAGCCGGCAGGTATGCAAAAAGTTTGATTGACCTGGCGGTTGAAAGAAATCAGCTGGAACAAGTACATGAGGATATGCAATACATGCATGCCCTTATAAAGGCTAGCCGTGAGTTTGCGTCATTGCTGAGAAGTCCTGTGGTTCCGAATGATACAAAAGCCCGTGCGATTACCGCGGTAACTAAAGGAAACTTATCTGAGCTAAGCGCTGCTTTCATCAACTTGTTGGTTACTAAGAATAGAGAATATTACCTGGTAGATATTGTAGAGGCTGCGATTGATCAATACAATACTATTAAGGGCATTCATAAGGTGAAGCTGACCACAGCAGTGCCTGTGTCAGATGATGTGAAGACAGCAATTATTAATAAGATAAAGAGAGATACGAGTATTGAAAATATTTTGCTGGATACACAGGTAAAAGAAGAATTGATTGGTGGTTTTGTGTTGGAGTTTAACAATAACCTTGTAGATGCAAGTGTGCTCAGGGATCTGCGTGACGTGAAGAAGCAGTTTGCTGAGAATGTTTATGTAAAGGCGATACGTTAGTCAGATAGGTTAAAGGGTTGATGGGGAGGAGTGAGATAAGTGATTGGTAATGGGTGATTGGTTGGGTCGATGATTTTCGAATAACAGTACAAGTGTGCGACGCAAGGATGTAGCATAGTAGAACAAATGCTGGCTACATCAAAATAGAAATAATTACTACAGTTCTTCATTGCCACATTGGCAAATTGTCGAATTGTCAAATTTTAAAAACATACAGTCATGGTTGACATTAAGCCAGATGAAATATCAGCGATACTAAGGCAACAGCTGAGTAATTTTAATGCCTCGGCTGACCTTGAAGAGGTTGGTACCGTATTGCAGGTGGGTGATGGTATTGCCCGCATATATGGATTGAATAATGTGAGAAGTGGTGAGCTCGTAGAGTTTGAAAGCGGCGTAAAAGCAATTGCTTTAAACCTGGAAGAAGATAACGTGGGTGTGGTATTGATGGGTGACCAGGGTAATGTAAAAGAAGGTGCCACCGTTCGCCGTACCGGCAAAATCGCCTCTATAAAAGTGGGTGATGGCTTGAGTGGCCGTGTGATTAATATGTTGGGTGAACCCATTGATGGCAAAGGCCCTATTAAAGGCGAACTGTACGAAATGCCTTTGGAGCGTAAAGCACCCGGTGTAATTTTTAGAGAGCCGGTTAAAGAGCCATTGCAAACGGGTATTAAAGCGATTGACGCGATGATACCGATTGGACGTGGACAACGTGAGTTGGTGATTGGTGACCGCCAAACGGGTAAGTCAGCCATTTGTATTGATACCATCATCAATCAAAAAGAGTTTTACGATGCAGGAGTTCCTGTGTATTGTATATATGTTGCCATTGGTCAGAAAGCTTCTACCATTGCGCAAGTAATGAAGACTTTGGAAGAGCATGGTGCAATGGCATACACTACCATTGTCGCAGCTTCTGCAAGCGATCCGGCTCCTCAGCAGTTCTACGCTCCGTTTGCGGGTGCGGCTATTGGTGAGTTTTTCCGAGATACAGGTCGCCCGGCATTGATCATTTATGATGATCTATCTAAGCAAGCGGTAGCTTATCGTGAGGTGTCTTTGTTGTTGCGTCGTCCGCCAGGTCGCGAGGCTTACCCGGGAGATGTATTCTATCTGCACAGTCGTTTGCTGGAGCGCGCCGCTAAGGTGATTGCTAAAGATGAGATTGCTGCCAAGATGAACGATTTGCCAGAGAGCATCCGTCACCTGGTAAAAGGTGGGGGTAGCTTAACTGCTCTACCCATTATCGAAACACAAGCTGGTGACGTATCTGCTTATATTCCTACCAACGTAATTTCCATTACCGATGGACAGATCTTCCTGGAAGGTAACTTGTTCAATGCAGGTATTCGCCCGGCGATTAACGTAGGTATCTCCGTTAGCCGTGTGGGTGGTAATGCACAGATCAAATCCATGAAGAAGGTATCTGGTACATTGAAGTTGGACCAGGCATTATACCGTGAGTTGGAAGCGTTCTCTAAGTTTGGTGGTGACCTTGATGCTGCTACAAAATCAGTACTAGACAAAGGTGCCCGTAACGTGGAAATATTAAAGCAATTGCAATACTCACCAATGAGTGTAGAAAAGCAAGTAGCGATTATTTACCTGGGAACACAAGGTCTGCTTCGCGAAGTGCCGGTAAAAAGAGTAAAGGAGTTTGAAGAGCATTTCTTAACTGAAATGGAGAACAGGCACCCAGAGATTTTGGCTGAATTTAAGAAAGGAAACCTGGCGGAAGAAAGCCTGAACAAGATGACTGAAATGGCGAAAGGATTGATGGGAAGTTATAAATAGCGTTGATCAGTGATCAGTTGATGAGTGATCGGTTGAAAATACAGAGCGGCTTCGAGCAATCGGAGCCGCTTTTTTTGTGGGTTTTATTTTTTGGTGATCAACAAAAGGAATTCTATGGTACATTCTTGCGTCGCACACTGGAGCAGTATAATTTTCTTCAACCTTTTTTGAACCACCAGGGCTCGAAGGGTGTAAAGCCACACAAAAAAACTTTGTGATCGTTTGTGAACTTAGTGTCTTTGTGGTTCAAAACGCTTTAAAGTCCCCAAATTCCCCTTAGGTTGAAACATATTGCTCCAGAGTCGCCTTCAAGATTTACCAGCTTAATTTTTAAATAACCAATACAACAAGAAATTAATTTTCATACTGAGGATTAGTAATAATTTCAACCAATAAAAAACACCATGAAAAAATTTGTCTTCCTGTTTGTGTTCGGCCTTACAGTCTCAATTTCATATGCACAGGAGCAACCTGAAAAAACACCTCATTACAAGGCTGCTGAAGACCTGATGCTGGCTATGAACATGCCACAGAACCTTGATGCATCCATACCTAAGATGGTAGAAATGCAGGCACAAAGCAATCCAATGCTAGCTGGAAAGCAGGAGGCACTTACAGCCTTTATGATGAAGCACTCCAGCTGGAATGCGCTGGGTAAAGAGTACATTAAAATTTATATGGAAGAATTTACGGAGACAGATTTAAAGGAACTGGCCGCTTTTTACAGAACCGATTTAGGAAAGAAGCTGGCAACCAAACAGAATGCACTGTCCATGAAAGGAAGCCAAATGGGCCAGAATGCGGTGGCGGCAAATATGTCTGAGTTGATGCAGATTATGCAGTAGTGCCACATGTTATTACCTACAATAAAAGCGGATCCCGAAAAGGGTCCGCTTTTGTTTTATGCCTGTAATAAATTGAATTTTTAAGCGAAAGCAGATGGCCGCGTCTTCCTAGTTATTGTATAGAACTCTATCAATTTGTTGTACTGTATGAAAAGAAACTGTAAAAATAATCTGGAAAATAATTTGGTTTATAAAATAAACCAGTTTATGTTTGTTTTTCAAACCAAGGTTTATGAAATCAGTATTGTTTGTAATTGTTTTCCTGTCCGTAAGCCCGTTAGTACAGGCACAGGTAAAAATATCAGGAATGGTGAAGGATGCGAAAGGCAACTCAATTGCCGGCGCAAGCGTAACGGTAAAGGACAGTTACGACGGCGCCACGTCGGACTCTTCAGGAAAGTTCAGTTTCAAAACAACGGAGAAAGGCGCACAGACATTCACCATTAGTAGCATTGGTTATAAAGAAGTAGAACAGTTGATTACAATAGAAGCAACAGCTATCACGCTCAACATCACCCTAAAAGAAAAACTGGATGAACTGAAAGCGGTGATGGTAACTGCAGGAAGTTTTGAAGCCGGAGATCGTAAGCGAGCAGCTACAGTTTTAAACTCAATAGATGTAGCTACGGTAGGCGGTGCCAATGCAGACATCACTGCCGCTTTAAAAACTTTACCCGGTGCACAGCAGGTAGGTGAGCAGGAAGGTTTGTTTGTACGCGGTGGCGCAGGTTACGAAACAAAGCAAATCATTGATGGAACCGTAGTAAACAACCCATTCTTTAGCAGTGTACCAGACATTGCCACACGCGGCCGTTTTTCACCTTTTCTTTTTAAAGGGAATGTATTTAGCACCGGTGGTTACTCCGCTTTGTACGGACAGGCATTGTCATCGGTAGTTATTTTGGAAAGCATTGATATGCCGGAGCAGTCGCAAGCCAGCGCATCATTATCAACGGTGTTTTTAGGCGCCGGTTTTCAGCAATTGGCAAAAGACAAAAAATCATCATGGGGTGTCAATTATGGTTACACCAATCTTCAGCCATATTTTGAAATTGTAAAGCAGAAGCCTGATTATTTTAATGTACCAGAGTTTCACAGCGGCGATGCCAACTTCAGAATTAAAACTAAAAATGGGATCATAAAATACTACACCACGTTTGCCACCAGCAGGCTGGGACTTCGCCGCCCAGATATTGATAGCCTTTCACTAAAGAATGCCTTTGGTTTAACAAATGACAACTGGTACAATAACCTGAGTTGGAAAGAGAGACTAGGCAATGGGTGGAAGCTGGATGTAGGGATGAGTTATAGCACCAACAAAGACCGTATCAACCAACAGATACAAAATCAACAAAATGTACCGGTTACTACGGGTGTTCAATTTATTGACAATAAAACCTTTGACTTAGCGAGCCAAAATGATTTGAGCCAGGTGCGTGCCGTACTGGAAAAAAGATTGATGGGTATCAGTACTATTCGCTTTGGCGGGGAGTATTGGTATGGTTATCAAAAATCCAATTTCAATACTTTTCCTGTTGTTTTAAAAGATCATTTCAAATCTGTTTTTGCCGAGTCCGACATTTACATTTCAAATGCATTGGCCGCAAAAGTGGGTGCTCGTTTCGAACATTCTTCGATCATCAACAAAGCTAATATTGCGCCCCGCCTTTCACTGGCCTACAAATCCGGTAAAGATGCCCAAATGAGTTTTGCCTTTGGAACGTTCTATCAAAAACCGGAGAATATGCAGCTGCTTGCCACCACAAACCTCGGCTATACAAAAGCGGTGCATTACCTGGTCAATTATATAAAAACAACGAAAGATCGCACCTTTAGAGTAGAGGCTTTTTATAAACAATATCAAGACTTAGTAAAAACAGCACCAACGTATAGCAACAATGGAAATGGTTTTGCCAAAGGAATAGAAGTGTTTTGGAGAGATAAAAAGACGATCAAAAACTTTGATTACTGGATCAGCTATTCTTACCTGGATACCAAGCGAGATTTCCTGAATTATCCAACGCAATTGCAACCTACGTTCGCTACGCCGCATACAGCAAACCTTGTCACAAAGCGATTTATTACAGAGTGGAAAACAGGGTTCAATTTTACCTACACTTATGCAACCGGCAGGCCTTACTACAATTTTCAATACAACAATGCGGAAGGCAAATATAGGATAGCAGACGAGGGCAAAACAATTGATTACCACAATATGGGCTTTAGTGTAAACTACCTGCCTAATCTTGGTAAGAAGGATGCAAAAACTTTTATCGTGCTCGTGGCAAGTGTTACCAACCTGCTTAATCAAAACCAGGTGTTTGGTTACAACTACTCGTACAATGGCATGCGTAAAGAAGCTATTACGCCACCCGCAAAACAATTCTTTTTTATCGGCGCATTTTTAAGCTGGGGTGTAGATAGAACGAATGACGCGATTAATGGAAACCTGTAAATCAAAAATCAAAAAGCAAAAAGCAAAAGTCAAAAGTCAAAATGCAAAAGGGTCAACGTTATTTAGGAATTGACAACCAGCAACTAAAAGCTTGAAATTCACAACTCACAACTCACAACTCAACATTCACAACTCAACATTCACAAACATGAAACACATTCTTTTAACCACTTTATTACTCCTGTTATCATTAGGCATTTTCGCGCAAAATGAAAAGTATGTTCAGCGTATGAAAGCAAATATTGATTTGCTTTATAGTGCGCAATCTTCTGAAGATTACAATAATGTAGCAGCATCCTTTGAGCGCATCGGCGATGCTGAAAAAAATCAATGGCTACCGTATTATTATGCTTCACTGGCGCATGTTTGGAGAGGCTTTAACGATGCTAAGGCTGATAAAGATGCAGTAGCCACACAAGCAAATACATTGTTGGCAAAGGCGGAAGCATTGGACAAAAATGCAGAACTGGCCATTGTAAAAAACATGATCGCAACGTTGCAAATGTTGGTGGATCCACAGGCGCGGTTTATGTCGTACGGCATGGAAGCAAACAAAGCATTGGGTATGGCAAGACAGATGGATCCAAACAATCCACGCATTTATTATTTAGAAGGACAATCGTTGATGGGTACACCTCCGCAGTTTGGTGGTGGAAAAGACAAAGCGAAACCTTTGTTTGAGAAGTCTGTAAAGTTGTTTGAAACATTTAAACCAACTTCTGAACTGCATCCAAATTGGGGTAAAACGGTGGCTGAAAAGTTATTAGTTCAGTGCAGCTGATCGTCAACCAATACTTGCAGCGGTTTGCAAGCCGCTGCATCTTTACTACCAAAACTGCTTTATGCAATACAATGATTCTTCCATGACACCTGCAGGCAACCTTCAGTTGATTGAGAGCATGATCAACCAGGCCAAGAATAAATTTACAGAGAATGGTCATATATACCTGATCTGGGGCTGGACTGTGCTCATCTGCAGCCTTGGCCATTTCATTTTGCTTCAGTTGTACAACATGCAAACAGCATCTCAAATATGGATGCTCACCTGGGTTACCGCGATTTATCAAATTGTTTATTCGATCCGTAAGAAAAAGAAAGAAGCTATAAAAACCTATACCGATGATATCGTTGGGTTTATCTGGCTCACTTTCATTGTTTCGATGGTATTGGTAGCATTTATTATAGCCAGAGCAGGGGTTAGTTATTTCACACTTTTTTTAAATCCACTTTTTCTTACGTTGTATGGCATACCAACTTTTTTATCAGGTATAGTGCTTCGCTTGACGCCTTTGAAGATTGGTGGTATTTCGTGTTGGTTATTGGCTGTACTTGCCTGCTTTATTCCATACGATTACCAACTGTTATTGTTGGCAGCAGCGATGGTGGCAGCGTGGATCATTCCCGGGTATGCATTACAATCAAAATTTAAAAAGCAACAATAATGCTACGAGAGGAAAAGCCACTAAGCGGCCACGATAGTCTTTTAATCATTCAGCAAATGATTGATACAGCCAAGCAGGAACAAAAGGGTGATGGCATGGGCTGGATACTATGGGGATGGTTGTTGCTTGCTGCATCAATCGGTACCATTCTCAATCTGCAGTATCAATGGCTGTCTACCTTCTTCTTCTGGAATGCTTTTGGGCTAGCCGCTGTTTTCCTTGGCATATTTGCAGCAGGAAAGGTGATCTTCTTTAAGAAAACGGATGGGGTGAAAACCTACACATCCGAGATTTTTAAAAAGTTGAATGTTGGCTTTTTCATTAGCCTCTTATTTATCATTGTTGCAACAAATGTTGGGGTCAGCCCACTGCGTGGCTTTCCGTTAATGATGAGCTTATATGGTTTTTGGAGCCTTATCCATGGTGCATTACTCAACTTTAAACCATCCATCATTGGTGCATATATTATGTGGGTGCTTGCGTTTGTTGCTTTATTCATTCCACGCATTATTGAAGCTCCGGTAAATGACCAGAGCTACTTATTTACATGGGTGATGGTGCTACATGCCCTGGGGGTGATCTGTTGTTATTTGATACCAGGGCATTTGGCCAATAATGAGTTTAGAAAATCTTCAACAGGCAGATTGGTAAATGAGCGCACCCGTGTTTAATGAGTTAGATCCCATATTGCATTCTCAACTTCGCCTTGCAGTAATGAGTTTGGTCATTAGTGTAAAAGAGGCTGAGTTTACTTTTTTAAAAGAGAAAACCAACTCAACTGCGGGTAACCTGAGTGTACAAGTGCAAAAACTAAAAGACGCCGGTTATATTGATGTAACCAAACAATTCAAAGACAACTATCCGTTAACTACCTGTAAGATTACACCCAAGGGGGTAAGCGCTTTTGAAGCATATGTGAAGGCACTGCAGAGTTATTTGAATATGGGTAAGTAGAGTGGTTCACTCTCTTGGAGTGAGCAACTTTTAATATTAAAATTTTTTTGGCCCACATTGGGGTACTAATGTTAGGCTCCATCGCTGGTTGCTCTGTTTCTAATTTGCAAAGACGTAAAGTAATGCCATCCGAACCTTAAAGAATAATGTTTTACTTGAAAGAAGACCACCGGACAATCAAGTCATCAGAGTTCAAATGTCTTTCACCACAGTAATACTGAAGCCTAATTGAAAAACCCCGCCGGGAATGGGTTGTTTTCATTCCCGGCTGCCCTTTTTTGGTTACTTTTTTGGGCAAGCAAAAAAGTGACAAACAACAGGTCTGATTTAACGAAGCTGATTAAAATTAAAGGTGCAAATTACCTTCAAGCTACATAACATGCCTCTATGTGCAAAGCACTTTACGTTTTGTCCTATTGACTGAATCTAAACTCGTCTTATCCGGAAACGTTTTTAGCTCAAGCCGCTTGGCTTCGTTATTGCGCCAGGACTCCACCCGCTTCTTTTAAAAACAGCTGCGCATGTTTTTAAATGTCTTCGCTACGCTCGATACCGAACCGGCTGATGTCCTTCTGCAATAACTGTTGTCAAGAGCGAATAAAAAGGAGACTATTTCTAATTCAATTGAAAAACAAAAGACTTTTGCAGGTGATGTGGTAGTATTTTTCCTCGTGAAGACATGCTAAGAGTTTTGCAGGTATCGGCATACATTAAGGTAATACCCGCAATCTAAATTTGCAAGCAGCCAGCGTGCTAGAGTGGCTCACTCCAGGAGAGTGAACCACTCGCTAACCACTTCTATAGTGGCTCACTCCAAGAGAGTGAACCACTCACCACTCTTTTTCAACTTTATTTGAACATACCTTTACCGCAATTGTTGTTAAGCCATGCAGCCTATTGTCCAGGTAAAAGAATTATCAAAAAAATTTAACCAACTCACCGCCGTCGATCAACTTTCATTTACTGTAAATGAGGGAGATGTGTATGGTTTTCTTGGTCAGAACGGTGCTGGCAAATCTACTACCATTCGCATGCTGCTTACATTGATTGCACCTACACATGGTACAATCGAAATGTTTGGGATGCCACTTCACTCTCATCGCAAGGAAATACTAAAACAAGTAGGGGCTGTAATTGAAAAGCCAGATGTATATAAGTATTTAACAGCGTACGAAAACCTGCAGCTTTTTAGTAAAATAAGTGGCGGCGAACAAAAGAACAAAGTGCAATTGCTGGAGCAATTAGAAGTGGTTGGCTTGCAGGACAGGGCACATAGTAAAGTAAAAACTTTTAGCCAGGGAATGAAGCAGAGGCTCGGAATTGCCATTGCTCTAATTCACAATCCGCGCCTCATTATTTTGGATGAGCCTACGAATGGACTAGACCCGCAGGGTATCGCAGATATTCGAAACCTCATTCTCCGGCTAAGTAAAGAGACCAGGAAGACGGTTATTGTTTCAAGTCATTTGCTGAGTGAAATTCAATTGATTGCAAACAGGCTGTTGATTATTGACAAAGGAAGAAAGATGGTAGAAGGAAATGCGAGTGAATTGTTCGATGCATCGCAAACCATTGTGGAAGTGGAGACCGTGGATAATGTAATGGCCTTAGATATTTTGAAGCAAAGTGAGTGGAAGACAATGGTACAGCCAACACGCAACCAGTTTATCGTTTTAAAAATGGATAAGCAGCAAGTGCCGGTACTCAACCAATGGCTGGTACAAATGAATGTGCCGGTGTTATCCATTCAGCCAAGGCATTCTTTAGAAGATTATTTTTTACAAGTAACAACAGGCAATCAACATGTGGAAGCTTTTACAAATTGAGCTCTTTAAGATATTTAAGCGACCACGAACCTACATCAGCTTTTTAGCGATCACTGCTTTGGTTGGTGTAATACAAATGGGGTTGTATGTAGATGGAGATGCATACATAGGTTTCATGTTGCGCGACCTCTCCGTCTCATTCGACATACAGGGAAACATCTTAAATGGTTACCTCGTTTGCTTCATCATTTTGCAATTGTTGCTGGTTCATGTGCCCTTGCTCATCTCATTAATTGCGGGTGATTTAGTTTCCGGCGAAGCTAATATGGGTACGCTTCGTTTATTACTAACAAAGCCTATTAGCCGGACAGAAGTAGCGCTTGCAAAATTTGGTGCGGCCTCCATTTACACTATGATTCTATTGGTGTGGATGGCCATACTGGGCCTCGGTGTTTCTATGCTACTATTTGGTCCGGATGATATGCTAAACTTAAAGAGTGGTTACATCGTACAGCTAAAAAGTGGGGATATCATGTGGCGGTATGTGTGCGCTTTCGGCTTTGCCGCTGTGGCCATGCTAACGGTGGCGGCACTCGGTTTTTTCTTCAGCATGTTTGCTGAAAATAGTATTGGGCCGATTGTAGCTACTATGAGTGTCATTATAGTATTTACCATTCTTACTACACTCGACATTCCAATTTTTAATGCAATGAAACCCTTCCTTTTTACCACGCATATGATTGGGTGGAAAGGCTTTTTTGATGTGCAGCTAACCGAGGACAACGAAGCAATTGTTGGCTCTGTGCAGAACCTTGGTAAGGTGTTGCAGGCTGCGGGCATACTGGCATTGCACGTGGTTGGATTGCTGGTTGCTTCCATAGTTGTATTTAATAAAAAGGATGTGTTGAGCTAATCGTGCATTCATCAACTCATTTGATATAGAATCTACTTTTTAATCTTGTTGAACAACAACTTTACACATTCCTTATCACGGCAGGCAACTGTTCTACAGTAGCTTGCACGCTTCAATTACACACATGAAAACACTCAGCATATTACTACTTTCTTTCACGATCAGTGTCGGGGCATTTGCCCAGGACGCCAACCAGCTTGTAAAGGTGGTGAAAGCAAAACTGGACAAGGTAAACGACTATGTGGCGGAAGGCAGGATGAAAACCGATGTCACATTTATTAAAGCACCGGCAGGTAAAGTAAAGGTGTTTTATAAGAAGCCAAATAAGTTTAAAGTAAAGCGTGATGGCGGCATTTCTATTCTTCCAAAAGGTGGCGTGTCCATCAATATGAATTCTGTTTTAACGGGTGATGCATTTGATGTTATTCCTGCGGGAGAAATGGTACTCAGTGGAACGAAGGTGAAAATTTTGAAACTGCTGCCCCGCAATGAATCGGGTGATATTGTATTAACCACTTTATACGTAGATGAAGCCAATGCTTTGATAAGAAAAACGAACACGACGACACGTGATAATGGCACGTATGAGATGGAGATGACCTACGGAAAATTTGCAGCGTATGGCCTGCCTGATAAAGTGGTGTTTGCTTTCAATACTAAAGACTATAAAATTCCAAAAGGACTAACGCTTGATTTTGAATCAGGGGAAACAACAAAAGAAGATAAACTAAAAGGTAAGAAGGGTAGAGTAGAAATAACTTATACCAACTATACAATTAACAAGGGTGTGAGTGATAGTGAATTTAAGTAACCGTCGTCTTTGAATGATGTCAAACTAAAATGCGCAGTGATTAGAAAAATCCAGATAGTGTCTGGACAATCTTGAAAGAACCCAAAGAGTATCAATACTAAAATACTTTGATGCTATAGCTTTTGCTCCAGCTCTCTTCGGTTGCTAATTTGATGATGCCTTCTTTCTCCGCCAAATTTCCACTTGCATTTTCAGTATCGGCGATGCCACACCATGGCTCGATGCAAACAAAGTCGGCGCCGTTAGCTGCCCACAAACCCATGTAAGGAAAGCCATCATACGCAACCGTTAAGCCATGCGGCGACTTATCAGACAGCAGGTTCATAGAAGTTGATTTCAAGTCTTTAAAAACAATTGCATCTTTCTCGAACAAGCTTTTTCTAAGCGGCAGCCGTTTATTTTTTTCCAGGAATGGAATGGGCGCATTTTGGATCAGCCCTTCCTTAGTAAGTGGCCAACGCGGAGTCGTTTCTTCCTCATCGAATTGCAGGTAATAATCTTCATACAAAAGATGTTTCTCTAACGGTACTGCAAAAGCGGGGTGGGCACCAACCGAAAAGTACAGTTCATCTGTTCCACTGTTTTCAACCGTGTAAGCTATATTGAGTGTAGCATTCTCTAACGTATAAATTATTTTGAAAGTAAAGTCGAAAGGGTAGACTGATTTTGTTTCATCGGTAGATGATAAACTAAAAATTAGTTGAGTATCCGTTTGTGCTTCCAATACAAAGTTGTGGTCGCGTGCAAAACCATGACGCGGCAGAGAGTATTGTTTTCCGTGGTACTCGTACACTGTATTCTTCAACCCGCCCACTATCGGAAATAAAACAGGACTTTTCTTCGGCCAGGCCTCGCCGGCCGACCACATGTATTCCAGCTTATGCTGTTGATGAAAAATGCTTTGCAGTTCAGCTCCTTTGGTAGCAACCTGGATAGTTAGCAAGTCGTTCGTAAGTGTGTGCATCAAATTATCTGATTAAAAGATTCAACGAAGAAACATGGGGCCGATAGGCTTTCCAAAAAATGACACTTTATAAAATGGAAGCTGCTGATGCAGTAAGCACCCAAGTACAAGTGAGTGACACAACCAAAGCTGAATACCTTACCAATGTTGGTTCACACTATTCTTCAATTCTTTCATCAACTGCATTGGCAAACACCCTGGCACTGATACGGCGTAATGGATTTTTGTGGTTTTCTGTATGCTCTTGCCGGCGGTTGATGATGTCAATACATTCAAATAACGCTTCGCGAAATGAGGATTCATCTGCAATGCCTTTACCTGCAATATCAAACGCAGTTCCGTGGTCGGGGCTGGTACGCACAACGGGTAAGCCGGCTGTAAAATTCACACCTTCACCTATGCTGAGCGACTTAAAAGGAATTAGTCCCTGGTCGTGGTACATGGCGAGCACTGCATCGAATTGGTTGTACTGGCTGCGGGCAAAAAAAGCATCTGCACTATAGGGTCCGAATGCTAACACTTTATGGCTCTGCGCATCTTTAATTACAGGAAGTATAACTTCTGCTTCTTCCTTACCAATCAGTCCATCGTCGCCGGCGTGAGGGTTCACGGCAAGTACGGCAATCTTTGGTTTGCTGATTCCAAAGTCACGTATCAGGCTATTGTGCATAATCTGCAGCTTGCTTTTGATGGCCTCAGAGGTAATGTGACTTCCAAGCTCGGTAACCGGTACGTGCTCAGTTACAAGGCCAACACGCAGGTTGGAAGATACCAGCAGCATCAGCACATCGGTAGCTTTAAATACATGTTTCAGGTACGGCGTATGCCCGCTAAAGTTGAATGCTTCTGACTGAATATTCTTTTTATGGATGGGCGCCGTTACAAGGCCATGAATGTGGTTTTGTTCCAACGCACTCACTGCTGCTTCCAACGATTTGTACGCATACGTTCCGCCAACTTCGTTCAACTGGCCGGGCGTAATGGCAACTTCCTCTTCCCAAAGGTTTAGCACGTTCACCTGCTTTGGATTGATGCGCGTAATTTCTTTGATAACTGAAAACTGAAAATTGTAATCGGTTAACAGTTTACGATAATAGTTTACGCTTTTATTGCCCGCAAAAACTACCGGGGTGCAATGATCGAGGATGCGTGCATCCGATAAAGTTTTGATGATGAGTTCTAAGCCAATGCCATTCAGGTCGCCGCAGGAGAATCCTATAATTGGTGTTGGTAGGTCGTTGCTCATAAATATAGTTGAGGGCCAAAATTAGTTCATTGCTGATTTGCGGATTGATAAATTGTTGCGCGGGTTTTTGGTTAAACCAAAAGCCGGTTTGCAACGTAACTACGATTGAAACATGTTGGCTTGCTACCAGCTGGTTGGTACCGCTTTCAATACTTCATTGTAAAAGAATTTCCTGCAGTGCTGCAATGCAACTTTTGATAGGGCGAAGCCGTTGTACAATTGCTACATTGCACGCGAAATAATGATTATGGATTACCGGTTAAAGAAATCGTTGGGTCAACACTTTTTGAGAGATGAATCAGTGAGTACCAGGATTGTGGCGGCGCTGCAGCAGCATCCATTTATCAACCTGGTAGAAGTAGGTCCCGGTGGTGGGGCTTTAACCAAGTACTTGCTGCAAATACCCGGCATTAATTTTAAAGCGGTTGAGTTGGATGCAGAAAAAGTGGAGTATTTGCACCACACCTATCCATCGATCGAGGGCAAAATTATAGAAGAAGATTTTTTACAGGTGAAGCCTCCTTTTGACGAGACGTTTACGGTAGTTGGTAATTTCCCTTACAACATTTCAACCCAAATTCTATTTAAAATGATTGAATGGAAAGGGATGGTGCCGGTGATGGTAGGAATGTTTCAAAAAGAAGTAGCAGAACGTGCCGCTTCAAAAGAAGGCAGCAAGGTGTATGGCGTGTTGAGTGTTTTAGTGCAAGCTTTTTATAATGTTGAATATTTGTTTGATGTAGACCCGGAGGCTTTTACCCCGCCGCCTAAAGTTGTTAGCGGGGTTATCCGGCTAACCATGCGAACCGATGTGCCGGAGATGAAAAGTGAACGACATTTTTTTAATTTGGTAAAGACTGCTTTTAATCAACGTCGAAAAACATTGCGCAATGCAGTGAAGGGTTTGTTTACGGCTGATGAATTAAAAGACGAGTTGTTTAATAAAAGAGCCGAAGCAATTTCGGTAGCGCAATTTGCAGCATTGACGTTTAGAATGCAATAAAAGAATACAAGTGAAATCGATTGTTATTATTACTGCCCCAACGCACCCATTTCTACAGGAAGAATTGGTACGTAAGGGATTTGAAGTGCTATATGTTCCAGCGGTTACGTACGATGAAATACTGAACCTTGTTGGGGATGCTACAGGACTGGTGGTTACCACAAGAATAAAAGTAGACAAAGCACTCATTGATGCTGCGCCTAAACTCAAATGGATAGGAAGGCTCGGTAGCGGTATGGAAAAGATCGATGTAGAATATGCAAGGTCTAAAACTATTCAGTGCGTAAGCAGTCCAGAGGGCAACCGTAATGCTGTTGCTGAACATGCGTTGGGTATGTTGTTGGGTGTGATGAATAACATCAACCGGTCGCATCAGCAAATACAAAACGGACAATACCTGCGCAATGAAAACAAAGGTTTTGAACTGGCAGGTAAAACGGTAGGTATTATCGGTTACGGAAATACGGGGAGCACCTTTGCACAATTGCTTCAGCCGTTTAATGTAACCGTGCTGGCGTACGATACATACAAATTTGACTTTGCTAAAAACCATGTGAAGGAGGCTAACCTGGATCAGGTATGCGCTTACTCGGATGTGGTCAGCCTGCACCTTCCGCTTAATGAAGAAACCCACCACTTTGCTGATGGAGCATTTTTTAGTAAGCTCGCTAATCAGCCTTTTTTTATTACTACCTGCAGAGGAAAAGTTACAGATACCACTGCACTCATCCAAGCATTGAATGATGGTAAAATAAAAGGCGCTGCCCTCGATGTATTAGAAAATGAAAACCTGGCAAGTTATTCCGCTGCCGAGCAAAATCAATTGAATGATTTGTTGTCACGCCCCAACGTTATTGTTACACCACACATTGCTGGCTACTCGCATGAAGCGTTCATAAAAATGCCTGAGATCCTGTTGAAGAAACTAGGATTGTAAAGGTTGTTGCATGCCATCCTGCAGATTCATTAAGGTTCTATCTGGCATTCAAAAGCAAGGTCAAAATCTTTGTGAAAATTACCTTCCATGTGCTGAGAAGAACCAATCCATTCTTCGCCGTCGGGGTAAGGATTTAAAATATTCCAGGGGCACTCAGCAATGGCCAGCATCCCACCACTATTGCACGAAAGTTTGAAGCCATAGCTTCTGCTTTTATTCACCAACAAACCTTGCAGGTCAAAACTGATCCAATTGCCTTCCATTGCTTTGATTACGTGTTGTGTTGCTTCCGCACACTTGCCGGCCCACGAATGCGTTTGCGGGTTGAACCCGTAAACGGATAAGGTAGCATTGCTACTGCCAAATACAATAGATGGGAAAATCTTAATGCGGGACAGGTATCCGTCGGCTGGGGCAATAAAAGTTTGTCCGGCAAAATACTCAATACCATTCTTGCAATGTCCAACCCAATAGTAAGGTCCAATATTAGTTGCGCCAAAGGAAATGGTACTTGGGTTACCGTTTGAATGAAGGGGGATTGTCTGCATACGACTTGATTTACTCTGGAACTTCAACTTATGCGCCAGTTGGTGTGGAGGCTCTGTTAAAAATGGTGAAGTACAGCTGTAAATAGTTAAAGGTCAGATGATGGGGCGTGCGATCTGATTGTTTCAGTTGCTTAAACCTATGCATAAAGGTTTCTCGTGTAGTAAAACTTGTTTCGTCTTACATTATTATTAATTTTGCCCCAATGCAACGCTGCGATTATTGTGGCGTTGTATTTTTTTTATCTCTAAACAAAAGACATCAGCATGAGTGATACAAACTATATGACGCAGGAGACTTATGAGCACATGAAGGAAGAACTCCATCATTTAAAAGCAATAGAACGACCTGCGGCGAGTAGGGCCATAGCCGAAGCCAGAGAGAAGGGAGACTTGAAAGAGAACGCCGAATACGATGCAGCCAAAGAGGCACAAGGAATGCTGGAGGCTAAAATAAACCAGCTGGATGGTGTTTTAGCTACAGCCAAAATAGTAGATCCTTCTACCATTGATACGAGTAAAGTAGCCGTGCTTACCAAAGTAACCATTACCAATTTGGGTACTAAAAAAACCGTAACCTATCAACTGGTCGGAGAGAAAGAAGCAGACCTGAAAGCAGGAAAAATATCTGCATCCTCACCCATTGGTAAAGGCCTTATCGGCAAGCAGGTAGGCGAAGTTGCAGAAGTGCAGGCGCCCAATGGTTTGATGAAGTTTAGAGTGGAGAATATTACGATTTAGACGGAATACATAAAATAGGAAAGGCTGCCTTAGGGTGGCCTTTTTTATTGCTGTAAATATTCTTTTTTGTCTTTGCAGCCGGTAGATCATTAGGTTAAGTTAGTCTTGGTTTAGAATGGTTCGTTGAATTAAAATAGTATTGATAAGCTCACTTTGCGTGTATTTTCTTAGCGACTTTGCGTGAAATGTTCTATGCGTTCATGCAATAAAAAACTACAACGCTTTAATATTCACCACTAGATCTGCAACACTCTTTTCCATCATCAAATAGCATAGCCGTTTTCACGAGAAGTTTATTTTTGTACAAGGACCTTCACGTAAAAATGATAGCATGACCATCTTTTCAAAAATTATAGCCGGCGAAATCCCATCGTATAAAATAGCAGAAAACGAAAAGTTTTTCGCATTCCTTGATATTTACCCGGTGCGCAAAGGTCACACACTGGTAATTCCTAAAATAGAAGTGGACAAGATATTTGATGTGCCGGATGAATACCTGTCTGAGATATTACTGTTTGCCAAGCCCATTGCAAAAGCAATTGAAAAAACCATGGATTGCGATCGTGTAAACATCATTACCGTTGGACTGGAAGTGCCCCACGCACATATTCACTTGATGCCTACCAACACGTCGGGAGATGTAAACCTGCAGCACTCGAAAAAGAAGTTTTCACCAGAAGAATTTACCGCTATTCAGCAGCAGATCATCGCCGCGTTGTAAGCTTTTGCAACAGACAAAATCAACGTCCGAAGGCATAAATATTGCTAGAAAATGGTAACATCACATTTGTTTAATTTCTAAATTCTACACATGAATGCACAAAACTTTGAACTGGTGGTCGATGGTGTTCCATACGTAGTGAAAGCTGCTCCCTTCACATTTAACGGGGAGAAGAGATTTACCGTAAGCTATAACGGCAGTGAAGAATTTGTATTTGCATTTGACTCCTCAGTCAGTAAGTATATAGCAATTGATGACGGTGCAGCCGACGTGCCGAGTAGGATAGAGGAAGAGATTGCCGGACGATTGTTTTCTATAGCCTAAACACTACAGCGGCCGGGAAGAAATAACACTGCTCCCGGTCGTTCTTTTTCTTGAATAAGATTTTTGGAAATTCGTTTGATCTGGGCCACAGTTACATGCCAAAATCACCACATCAGACATCAGCAATAATCCAATCATTATTTCACCTTCAATCTCCCCGGGTTCTTGGCTATAAAATCTCCCCAGCCTTTCAGCCCTTTGCCAACACTGTTTAAAATTGAAGTAGATTGGTAATGGTGACACAGTGCTACGGCAAGGGCATCGGTAGCATCCCACGAATCCGGTTTGTCTTCCAGCGTTAGTATTCGCTGCAGCATCTTCCAAACCTGCTCTTTATCTGCATTGCCATTTCCGGTGATCGACTGTTTTACTTTTTTAGGAGAATACTCTGTAACCTTTAGCCCGGCATTCATTGCTGCCGCAATGGCTACGCCCTGCGCCCTGCCTAGCTTCAGCATACTTTGTACATTTTTACCAAAGAAAGGTGCTTCAATGGCGAAGCAAGTTGGTTTGTAGGTAGTAATGAGTCCGGTTACCGTAGCATGTATTTTCTCCAGTCTTTCATACGCATCTGTTTTAGAGGAAAGTTTCAATACATCCATGTGTAATAAAGAAGGGATTGCGCCATTTACACGCATCAGTGCGTAACCCATAAAGAGGGTTCCGGGATCGATGCCTAGAATAATGCTGGACTTGTTGTTCATTACGCGGTGAAAATAATTCTTCCACCAAAACCAACTCTAATTGTGCTGAAGATTATGTTGAGAATATGGGCTGTAAAAAAAATCTGGATAAGTGTTTTCTCATCGCTGACACTTATCCAGATCTTGGCAATTTTCTATCACGAAACAAAAGCCATTATTGCTGTTTCTTCTTCTTAGCATCCAGCGCCTTTTGCGCTTCGGCAATTATTTCTTTCAATTCGTCTTCCTCCAAATCCTGATCCAGGCCATCTACCGGCTGTGCTGCTAATTTGGTACTGTCGCTGGTTGCATTTTTTTGTTTCTCGCGTTCTTTGCGTTTAAAATATCCACGAAGAAAGAAGTTGCCCTGTAGTGCTTTCATGTTTTCGCTAAAACCGTAGGCTGCATCGTTAATGGTGGCTAATGCTTTGTCAGCAGAGCTGGCTGTATTCTCTAGTTTATTCGACAAATCCTCGGTGTACAACAAGCTACCAATGGAGCCTTTGCCCGATTTTACCTGTGCGGTTATGTTAGCCAGTGAGCCGGTTAATCTTTCAGCATTCGTTGCTGAACCTTGCAAGCTAACTGCCAGGTCATCGGAATACAACAATTTATTGATTGAACCATCGCCCTGCTGGATCTGTGTGGCCATTTTGGCCAGTTGACCTGTTATCACGTTGGCATTATCGGCCACCTGTGTAAAGGTGTTGATGATCTTATCAAAGTCAACCGGGTTTGCGGTTAAAATGCGGGAACCATTATTTAGCAATTGTATCTGCGATGCAGAACCAGGTTTAATGGTAATGAGTTTGTCACCCATCAATCCATCTGAACCTATACTGGCCATGGCATCTGCTTTTAAAAACGGTCTTACCTGTTCCTGCATACGCATATCAACGCGTATCATTGTGTCTGAGACAATACTGATAGCCTCTACGGTTCCTACATTGATACCGGCAAAACGAATGTTATTGCCCACGTTCAATCCACCGACATTGCTAAATGTTCCATAGATCATGAAGGTGCTGGTAAACATGTTTTTCTTACTTCCAATTAAGAAAATTCCGATTACGAATAGCAGGATACCTACTACAGTAAACACTCCTATTTTAACTTTCTGACTTGTCGTCGTTTGCATACATACTTATTTAAAGAATGAACGTACCAGTTCATCTGTTCCGTTTTCTAATTCATCATAATTTCCTTCCGCTACAAATGAACCATCATTCATTACCATTATTCTATCTGCCGTTATTTTAGCGCAGGCCATATCATGGGTAATAATTACAGAAGAGGTTTGGTACTTCTTCTGCATCTCTAATATCAGTTCACTAATCTCTCTCGAAGTAATGGGATCTAGACCGGTTGTGGGTTCATCATACAACATGATCTCTGGCTTCAATATCAGCGTTCGTGCAAGTCCAATTCGTTTGCGCATACCACCAGAAAGATCAGACGGCATCTTATCAATGGCATCCAGCAGTCCAACGCCTTCCAATACCTCTTCTACACGAGCCCGTATATCGTTTTTGTCCTTTAGCTTTAGCGCCCTGGTTAGTGGAAAAGAAAGGTTTTGTTCTACTGTCATGGAATCATATAAGGCTCCACTTTGAAAAAGAAATCCAACTTTAATTCTTAGTGCCTTCCATTCATCTTCACTCAGTCCTTTTACATCTTTATCAAACACCTCCAGCGTTCCACTATCGTGCGATAATAATCCTACAATACACTTAATGGTTACAGATTTTCCCTGCCCCGATTTTCCCAACACCACCAGGTTTTCTCCCTTGTACAAATCCATGTTGATATCGGATAGAACTTCTTTGCTGCCAAACGCCTTTTTAAGGTGGCGGATAGTTACTACGGCAGCTGGCTTGCTGTTCGACGGTGGTTTTATATGTTGTGTAGAGGTGTCTAACATGTTTTAATTATAGGCGAATACAGAAGTTAGTTGAACCATAATTGCATCGAGTACAATAATCCAAAGCGAAGCAGAAACAACAGCAGAGTTGGCGGCAACTCCCACACTTTCAGTTCCACGGTCAGAATTGTACCCTTTATAGCAACCAACAAAACCTACGGCAAAACCGAAGAAAATAGTTTTGATAAAAGCGGGAATTAAATCAGCAAAGGTGAGTGCCGAAAAAGCTTTACTGAAATAGAGTGTTGCACTCATTTTGTTGTTGATATTGGACGCAGCGAAACCACCAACTAAAGCCAAAGCATCAGCCATGAGTGTTAGCAATGGTATCATAATGATGCATGCAAGAATCCTGGTGACTACTAAGTATTGAATGGGATTTGTACCAGAAACTTCCATGGCATCTATCTGTTCGCTCACTTTCATACTGCCTAGCTCTGCACCAATGCTGCTTGAAATTTTACCGGCACAAATCAAGGCTATAATCACAGGGCCAACTTCTCTTATAACAGAGATGGCCACCATACTAGGAACGAAGCTGCCCGCACCAAACGCCTTCATGGTAGGCTCAGACTGTAGCGTGAGAACAAATCCTAAAACAAAGCCCGTAATACCAACAAGCGAGAAAGACTTGAAGCCAATAATGTAGCTCTGGCGCAAAAACTCATTCCACTCAAATCCGGTGCGGAAGGAATTGCGAAAGAAACCTGTCATAAAACCGACCTGATCTCCGGCAGCTATCAACTGTTTCGTCCAGGATGAGGGTACTGATTTAACCATATTATTTTACACAAGCCTGTTAAGACATTTCGAAACCAACATTACCGCCATGCTAAAAAAATAATTGTAGGAATGTGGTAAGCTTGTAAGCTTAGTGCAATACACGAAGGCAATTATCATGCCTCTGCATAATTCATTTATTTTAAAGGGTTAACGGGGGAAATAGAGATACTAGCCATCAATCCCAGCGAAAGCCTTACACAAAAAGTCAGTAAGCTTTTGCTTTATTGCCAAGATTCATGTTGCTTAGAAAAGGAGTGATACACGAACGAAGTATTCAAAAATCCTGGGTTATTCAGAGCTTAGGGAAAAGAGAAAGCCACCGTTTTTACAGGTGGCTTTCTCATATTAATTAGATCACTCTATGGATTTTGTCTATCCCACTGAACCTCTGCATCGGGGCGTGACATATTTTCGAAGACTACGAAAGTCTGGCTGCCGATTGCTCCTTGCGGCTGTATTTGAGCCAGCATATTTCTGCGGCGCATATCAAACCATCTATGTCCTTCAAAAAATAACGAGAAGCGACGTTGCTTTAAAACTTCATCTATTAAAGCGGCTCTGGTTACTGCTCCAGCATAAACAATCAATCCGTAAGATGTACGAATGTAGTTGATGGCAGTTACTGCCTCCAATAAAGTCGCAGGGGTGTTTTGTTCCACCTTTGCTTCAGCATACATCAATATCAGCTCCTCATTTTTTATCATGGTGCTATTAGAGGTGTTGCTGGTAAACATCCTTACTTCGTGGGTAGATGTAAAAGGCCCGCTGGAACGTGCGCTTGTTCTTGCCTGGGCTTTTGCAGTCGTACCTGTAAAGCGAGTGTCGTTTGCTTCAAAAGCGGCAACCATTTCATTAAATAATACGTAAGGCTGACCGTTGTTATTCGGTGTTACAAACAACGTGTTTGTAAAATCATTGGCGGCGGTTGACCAAACAAATTTTGGTCCTGCTGATAAACTTCCGGTCAAATTCATAAAACTTCCGTTCAGGGTTGTAAGCACTCCAGCCCAGTCGTTCTGGTACATTGCAACGCGTGCTGCAACTGCCCTGTTAAACTGGGAAAAAGTTGCGATGGTATTAAATCCTGTGAACCCGGATCCGAACGTGAAAGGGAAATTGGTCCCCGCTGCTAAGGCTGCCAAACCATCATCTGCATATTTTTTGACCAGTACCAACCCCGAAGCGTACGTTCCAAATTTGCCCGGCTTCAATAAGTCACCAGGAGAATTTAAATCGCTGAACGTTTCGCGAATGCCATTTTTCCCTTGCATATTCAGCAAATTCAATGTTACATAAGCCTGGATGGTCCGGGCAAAACCTTCCACCGCCTTTTTCTCTCCTGCGGTGATGGATGTTGCGTTATTGGCTGTAAGTACCAACTGTTCTGCTCTGCGGCGGGTAGAGGAAAACGCCGTATAGTATGCGTTGAAAATACCTGCGGGATCATTCGCTCCGGCAGTTACACCACCATATTGCGCTACGTTAGTTCCCAATAGTTCTGTGTAATAGCGGTTGTCAGTAGATCGGGAACTTATTGTCTCTCTACCTACGGCTGCCGAACTTGCTAAAAAGTCGTTGTGGCCATTCCGCATCACGCTTTCTAGACCTTTGCACAACTGGATGATTTGTGTTTTTGATGGATTGGCCAATACTACATCAACGGATACTGAGTTCGGATCTACTACCGAATCACTCACGTTGAGATACTCGCCCTTCGTGCAGCTGCTTACACAAAAACAGGTGCATGCTGCTATAAAAACGATCGATAATTTTTTCATATTAATAAAATTAGAAGTTTACGTTTAAGTGGAAATACAAACGCCTTGCTGAAGGAAAACTTAACAAATCAACAGTAGCCAGGGTAGGACGGTTACCAAAGTTCGCTGCCTCTGGGTCGTAGCCAAAGTAGTTGGTCCAAACAAAAAGATTTGTTCCTGATACGCCAATTCTTGCGTTGTCAATATTTCTAAGAAATCCTATGTTGCCATATACAGCTTTGGGTAAGGTGTAGTACAGGGAAGCCTCTCTTAACTTGGTAAAAGATGCATCCTGGATGAAGTTGCGGGTAGTAATGCCCGGCTGGCCTAGTATACGTGCAGAACCTACCGGCACACCTGTTTCATTTAGGTTACTCCAGTCTGGCGACACGCCACCTTCATCGGTAATTTCCTGGTTGAGTGAGCTGTTGAAATTTTTATGACTGCGATGTATCAACATAGAAAATTCGAAGTTTTTCAAAAAGGTAACGCTGTTGCTCCAGCTTAGTTGCCAAAGGGGTTGAGCATCTTCGTAAGCTGTTGGTAAACCGTTTACGTTAGGTGTACCATACCATTGCGATGGAGAATTGCCCACCCGTAATCTTTGCGTTCCAAATGCACCAAAACCTGTAGCGGCCGTTGCTTTTTCTGGAATAAGAAGACGGGTTATTTTACTCCGATTGCGCCACCAGTTTACAGTGGTTCTCCAGGTAATATTCTTGTTTTGAACCGGTGAACCCCCGAGGCCAATTTCAATTCCCTTATTTTCTATATCGCCCACATTAAATGCCTTGTACGAGGTAACTCCGGTACCAGGAGATAAACTAAATACATCTATGAAGTCTTTGATGTCTCTTTTGTAAAAGCTGATTTCACCGGTCACTCTGCTATTGAATGCGGCAAAGTCCAATCCGTATTCCAGCTCCTGGCTGGTTTCAGGCTTAATAGCAGGGTTACCAACAGTAGCAGGGGTAGACGATCCTGTAAATCCATCAATGGCAAAAGGAATAATGTTGGTAAACTTAGAGCCAAATGATGCAGGGTTTCCTGTTTTGCCGTAAGCGATGCGTGCCTTCAACAGGTTAACTGCATTCACTTTCCAAAAATCGAATTGCGAAATGTTTACAGCCAGCGATGCCTTTGGAAAAGCATAATACTTCTTAGTATCTCCGTTCAAACTTGTCTTGTCGAAACGAACGCCACCGGTTGCGATAATCTTATCACCCCAGTTGATCTCTTCTTGTGCAACCAGACCAACATCTTGCCAACCTGATAAATCTAAAAATGAAAGTTGAACTGATGCATTGTTGGTATTGGTCGTTCCCCTCGGAATACCTTCACCCTGGAACCAGATTGTCTTGTTATCTGTTTCCAATCTTACTGCGCCTAGTGAGGTAGTAAAGTTGAAATCTTTTTGTTTTAGTTGGTCTACTAAAAACGTTTGGAAGTTCATGTTTCTACCACGGGTGTAAGTGTTGCGTACAGCGCCAGGGTTTGGTCTTTGTTGCTGATATTGCAATTCTTCTCTCATATGAACGAAATTCTCTTGAGATACTTGATCTATACCACCTTGCATGGTTAGTTTCAGTGAGTGAGATGGACGTCTCAACAGATGAAAGGTATTGTTGAATGACACAATAAAGCGGTTCACCTCTTCATTGTTCACTCCTTTGTCTACAATTTCTAACGGGTTTTGACCGGTGTATTTATTACTTGGATAAACGCCATTAACAGGCAACTGTGGCAACCAGTTGGGCAGGTAAGCAATAGAATATCCTAAAGAAACTCCATTGTTATCGTTACCACTAAAGGATCGGTCGCTTACTGTATTTACAACATTGGTTGCAATGCCAAAGTCCCACCATGTTTTGGGTTGAAAGTCAAGATTCAATCGCGCACTGTTTCGTTTGTACCCGGTTCTTTTTTGTATTCCTGTTTCATCCCACCTTGATACTCCAGCATAGTATTTCACTTTGTCTGATCCACCAGATAAAGTCAAACGGGTATTGCTAATAAAACCTGTATTGCCATAGATGATGTCTTCGTAATCCCATGTTTGGCTGGTGGGGTTTTTTAGTGCTTTTTCTTGGGTGTAATCCGTACCGGAAGCTTTATCAGTACCAACAGTAAACTGTTTGTCCCAAATGGTTTTGTGCATACCGATCAGGTTGATGGCCCGTACAATTCCAAAATCCTGCCCTACGTTGATCGCGATCTTGCCCGCTTTGCCACGCTTGGTTGTAATAATTACAACTCCGGCATTTGCCCTGGTACCATAAATGGCAGCAGCACTTGGTCCTTTTAAAATGGAGATGTTTTCAATATCCGCAGGATTTATATCGGCCAATCTGTTTGGTGCCTGGTCTTGTGTTCCGGCAGTTTGACCGGTAGCCCCACTAAACGGGCCTGTGCCAGCACCTGTAGCATTTTGATTGTTGTTGACGTATACACCATCAATGATGTACAGTGGCTCAGAACTTAAATTAATAGACGAAATACCACGCAGGCGAACAGAGAAACCACCACCTGGTGCGCCACTGTTGGCGCTTATTTGTGCACCTGGCACTTTGCCTTGCATGGCACCATCCAATGTTTGTGGTCGGGTATTGCCAGCAAGTTCTTTTGCAGAAATGGTGGCAACGGAGTTTGCGGCATTGGACTTCTTGATAGAGGTAGCCAAGCCCGTTACAACCACTTCAGTAAGGTTACTGTTGTCTGCAGTAAGCGAAATGGATGCACTGTTTTTAGCGTCAATTACTTGAGTGATGTAGCCAACATAACTGACTTGCAGTTTGGCGTTAGTGTTAGGAACCGTGATGGAAAATTTTCCACTCGGGTCTGTTATTGCGCTGTTTGTTGTACCGCGCACCATAATGGTTGCGCCTTCGAGCGGATTGTTATTGACGGACTCTGTTACACGTCCATTAATAACGGTTTGTGCGTGCATTAGTGAGGGTAAGCATAGCACTAAAAGCAGTAGCAAAACCGGCTGAATAGTTTTTCTCATGTGCGGAAATTTAAGTGGTGAATGCTGTAAATATATTGGTAATAAATACCTTATTAAAAAAATGTTAATAATTTATTACTTAGGGGAGGTGAAGGCACAATTTAGCCGCTAGTTATATTGGTCAAAATTTGGCGATAATAGAAAGCAATAAAATAAAAATGAAATAATTGTGTGGCTATGTAGGGTGCAAGGCCAGATAAAAAACTGATGGAAGACAGTTTAAAAGGGATCGTAGCAACCTTTTTTTGCCGAAGAATTAGATGCGTCGCTGGAGATTTTGTACTTTTTTGTAACGGCAAAGTTTTCCGAAGGCATCAAAAGTCATGGCGTTTAAAAAAACCTTAGTTAAGTTTAAACATGTTTAATGTAATTTCTGACTTGATCCAGAGCAAGTTGTTTTATTCTATCAATAAGACTAACCAGTGATTAGGAAAAATCTTAGCGGGAAACTGGCGCCGCTACATTCACTATCAACACCTCACCAACCATTCCGCAGGGGTCACCTACTTTAAAATCATTTCGATTAATCTCAAAAGCGCCATCAAAACTTTCGCTGTAGGAGATCTCTTAAATTAAGTGGAAGTGTCACTTTGTTTCAATTACCACCCACGTTTAATTGCCCAGTGCATGGTAGCCTTTACCGGACTTATTTATCATTTTTTGACGTAAATAAGATGGAAGGTAGCGGCATATACGGGTTGGCTTTTGCCTTTCAATTTTTAAAAGTGCTATGAAATGGATTTGATAAATTGTAAATTCAAACCATTCAATTAAACTAAAACTTACAACTATGCTTGTCCAATCGCTTCTGGGTGAATTTCTGCATGAAGCTGAGAACACCCGCAAATTATTACACGCTATTCCTGACAGTGCTTTATCCTTTAAGCCGTCGCCCATCTCGTGGACAACCGCTCAGCTAGGGTCGCACATTGCTGAAATCTACAACTGGTACAGCAGCACATTGCACCAGGATGTATTTGATATGGCGGTGTACAAGTACGATAAAGGAGATGTGAGCAAGGCGCAAAATATAGTGGCAAAATTTGAGGAGAATGTAAAAATGGCCCGTCACGCTTTAGAAACAGCTACAGATGAAAGCATGATGGTAAATTGGAAAATGGTGATGGGCGATAGATCTATATTTCCTGAGATGCCGCGGATACAAGTGGTGCGTGGTTTCCTGATGAGCCATTTGTATCACCACCGTGGAGAGATGGTTGTGTACCTGCGGTCAACCGGCAATAAGGTTCCCGGTATGTATGGCCCAACCTACGAAGAGGCAATGGCAATGAGAGAAAGGATGAGTGCCGAAGCAGCAAATTAATCGGATCAATTTTTAATTTAAGGGTCACAAATACAAAACGCTGTCGCAAAAAGTGACGGCGTTTTGTATTTCCCTAGATGATAGCCAATCGATCAAGCAAAAAAATTGTAGCTACTTCAACTTTGTAAATCGAATAACGCTACTACTTCCCTCCGTACTTTCAAGAAATGCTTCGTGGCGTTTGCCGCCCACCATGGCTATCATGAATGCAGTATTCGGCGGAATGGATCCCATGTTTTCTGCCACCATCACCAATTCGTTGGTGTCTGCTAAATCGGTCAAAGCGATTGTAATAAGGTGAGGTCTGGCGGTTAGCCTTAGATGTGTTAGGAGTATCTTATTGTTTAAATAGAGTGTTATTGAGTCTCCATCTACTTCAGCATTATCATAAAAGTGTAATTGAATTGAGTCGCCTTCAATGGCTATTTCTTTTGCCACTACTCTTTTACGCGCTATAAACAATGCTTCAATGGTGGGTGGCTTGGCGGGTTCTTTTTGCACTGTTATAGCTTCCTGCACTGGTGGCTTTGTTGCAGGAGTTTTGGCAACGACAACTGGTGGCTTAACACGCTCTGGTTCTTTTGTTTTAGGCCGCTCATGTACAACCACAGCTTCTTTGGTTGTTGGAATTGTTGGAGGCTGCGTTTTCGCGAGTGTTGGAGTAGGCGTTTTTTTCACTGTAGCAATGCGTGCAATGCTGTCGATGAGGTAAGGGTCGTTGCCTCCCGTTAAATAGTTATCGATTACAAAGTCCCACTCATCACGGTAAGCAGGATTGGAGATTTTCGTCAAACCTACTTCCCCTGTTTGGTCACCCGGTGCTTCTTTCCGCGATGATTTTCCATCAAGGAACATACGTCCGCCACCCGGGCAATTAAAGTCTGCCACCGACATGAAACGATTGCCTTCATTAGCGGCACCATTTGCTGTAATTAGTTCATCATCCCACCAAACTACACTGTTGTACAATGGATCGAAGTATCCTTTAATGGTAAATCGTTTTACGCCACCTGCAAGCGATGAGTAATAGGAAGTACCCGTTAAGCTGTCGCCTTTCTGAATGATCTTTAGCTCTACACGTTGATTGTTTATTTTTCCCTTCCACGCACCCGTGATCTGTTGCGCATTCACAGTCATGGTGCCGGCAACAAATGCAAACACAACAAAATAAATGAAGTAGGCTTTGTTCATGATTACAGGTAATACGGATGAATGTAAGCGTTATTGTTTGTTGTGTAAAAATGAACCGGAAATGTTTGCAAGAATTTGGCATGTGGGAAATGCAAAAATCAAAAATCAAAAGTCAAAATGCAAAAGTGGAAAGTTGAAGTGGAGAACTAGTTTTTGTGCGCCTTGTCTTTTGTGAGGCTTCTACTTTGATTTATGTTTTACATTCGTTTTACTGGGTAATGAACAATAATATTAACTACATGAAAATCGCAACGTATAATGTAAATGGCATCAACGGGCGATTGCCTGTTCTGCTGCGCTGGCTGGAGGAGTCTGCACCGGATATAGTGTGTTTGCAAGAGCTAAAAGCACCGCAGGAAAAGTTTCCGGAACAGGCCATTGCTGATGCGGGTTATCATGCCATTTGGCACGGGCAGAAGAGCTGGAATGGTGTTGCCATTTTATCGCGAAGCGGAGAAATAAAAGAAACAAGGCGTACGCTTCCCGGCGATGAAGAAGATGCGCATAGCCGATATATAGAAGCCACAATCAATGGCATTATTGTCGGGTGTTTGTATCTGCCCAATGGCAACCCTACACCGGGGCCAAAGTACGACTACAAGTTGCAATGGTTTGAACGACTAACTGCACACGCAGCTGAGCTGATCACAACCGGACTGCCAATAGTGCTTGCCGGCGATTACAACGTAATGCCTACCGAATTGGATGTGTACAAGCCAGAGCGATGGGTAAATGATGCATTGTTTAAAATAGAAGTACGGGAAGCCTTTGCAAAACTGGTAGCGCAGGGCTGGACGGATGCCTTGCGCAAACTCCATCCCGGTGAAACCATTTATACCTTCTTCGATTATTTTAGAAATGCATACGAGCGCAATGCCGGCTTACGCATTGATCATTTTCTACTTAGTCCAACACTAGCGCCGCGATTGAAAAGTGCTGCCGTAGATCGCGAGGTGCGAGGCTGGGAAAAAACCAGCGATCATGCGCCGGTTTGGATAGAGTTGACAGATTAATATGGATGCAGCGAGCAATGTTGTGCGCGGTTGAGTTCAGAAGGTGTGAATAGTTGGTGGCTTAATAGAGTGGCTCACTCTAAAAGAGTGAACCACTCCTCCTAATCCTATCATCTTTTTTATAGATTATTGATTACGTTTGAGCCCAAATTTGAAACCACTGACCCGGCGCTTCAAGATATTTTTCAACTATTGCTTAGGACCCATTCTCTTTATATGGTTGTCTTTTTCTATTTACCGAAACGTAGTGAACCAGCCCGGATGGCAGGAGTCGTGGGTCAATATTCAGCGTTCATTTACGGGTAACGAAGCATGGAAACCACTCGTGGTTATTTTGCTCATGTTTTTCAATTGGGGGATAGAAGCAAAAAAATGGCAGGTTCTTGTCAGGCACATACAACCCATTTCCTTCTTTACTTCCTTTAAAGCGATCCTTAGTGGACTGAGTGTTTCACTTGCACTCAATACGCCAAATGGTACAGGTGAATATGTTGGTCGCGTATTGTACATAGAAGAAGGAAACAGGATAAGAGCGGTGGCGATCACATTTGTTGGCAGCATTAGCCAGTTAATCGTTACGCTGTTCATGGGCACTATCGGCCTCTATGTATTGGATGAATATTTTAGAGATGCGGATCGTATTACGCTACCGATCTCCTTGTTTTGGTTAGATGTTTTAATGTATGCCGCATTAGCAGGTACCATTGCTTTCACCACCATTTATTTTAAGATCAGCTGGTTAATACAACTACTGGAGCGTGTGCCGATTGTAAAGAAGTATGCGTTTTTTATTCAGAAGCTGGAAGAGTTTCGCCCGCCCGAATTACTGAAAGTATTGTTATTATCCATGGGCCGGTACACCATATTCGTTGTACAATATCTATTATTGTTACAGTTATTCAAAGTAGAGATCGAAGCATCCACTTCGGTATGGTTGATAACCGTTATGTTTCTTGCGTTAGCCATTGTACCAACCATAGCATTGGCCGAGTTAGGTGTACGGGGAAAGCTAAGCATGTACATTTTCGGGTTGTTTAGCATCAATACTTTGGGCATACTGTTTACCGCCACCACTATTTGGTTAATTAACTTAGTGGTGCCGGCTTTGGCGGGGAGTTTGTTTATTTTAGGTATTAAATTATTCAGGAACAAATAGCGTGAAAAAACTACTCTTTATCTTTTTACTGTCTGCAATTGCCATCCGCCTAACAGCCGGTGATGATTTTTGCGGTATCCGCAACAGGAGCTTTTCAACCAATGAGAATATCAGCTATGTCGTATTCTACAACGCATTGGGTATTTATGTGAACGCGGGCAACGCTAATTTCACTACATCACTTACACGGATAAATAACAAGCCAGCTTACCAGGTGGTGGGCACCGGAAAAACCAACAGCAAATATGACTGGATATTTAAAGTGCGCGACCGTTACGAGAGTATTATAGACACGGGCACTTTACGGCCCTATAAATTCATTCGAAATATAGAAGAGGGCGGGTTTAAGAAGTATGAAAATGTGACCTTCAATCAGAATACCAATACGGCTATTACAAACGATGGAGTGTTTAAAGTGCCGGGCTGTGTGCAGGATGTATTAAGTGCTATTTATTACGCCCGTAATATTGACTTTGAGAAATACAAGGATGGTGATAAAATTCCGTTTGACATGTTTATTGATAACGAGGTTTTTCATATGTACATCCGTTACCTTGGCACCGAAACCATTAAAACACGCTACGGTAAATTCAATACCTATAAGTTTAAACCATTACTGGTAAAAGGAACCATATTTGAGGGCGGTGAAAAAATGACGGTGTGGGTTACACGCGATCAAAACAAAGTGCCGGTGCGCATCGAAAGTCCTATCGTGATTGGAACCGTAAAAGTAGATTTAATGGGCTACCAGAATTTGCGATATCCCATGACTTCGCTGGTGAGTTTGAGGTAGAGGGTAACTTTGCAGCAAATAAAATTTGTCTCGAGCCATCTACAAAAATTACTACACCTCCTCCACCCGAAACGTCTCCTTCACCCTAATCCCTTTCTCCGTCATCAGTAGTGTGCAACATTCCACCTTCGGATCGTGTTCAAAAAACAGGATGTACTCTTTTTCCAATGCTTCATTTAAAAAAGCTTTCTTTTCATTTAAGGTAGTCAGCGGAAACATATCGTACCCCATTACATACGGCAAGGGCAAATGCGCAGTGGATGGGAGCAGGTCTGCCACGAAAATAACGGTTCTTCCCTTGTATTGAATCTGCGGCAGCATCATGGCATCTGTATGCCCAAAAGCATAGCGTAATGTAATGGCTGGATCAATGATGGAAGTGCCATCTTTTACTTCAGCAAATTTCAGCCTGCCACTTTCCTGTATGGGTAAAATGTTTTCTTTCAAAAATGAAGCCTTCTCTCTATCATTTGGAATTGTTGCCCATTGCCAATGCCGCTCATTGCTCCAGAAGGTTGCGTTTTTAAAAGCAGGAACTAAGGCATCGCCTTCCCTTATGATACTACCGCCACAATGATCAAAATGCAGGTGCGAAAGAATGACATCGGTAATATCATCTTTTGTAAAGCCATGTTTTGCTAAGGATGAATCAAGCGTATCATCGCCATGCATATAGTAGTGGCTGAAGAATTTTGCATCTTGTTTATCACCCATACCGTTGTCAACCAGTATTAGTTTATCCTCTACCTGTATCAGCAAACAGCGCAGTGCCCATGTGCACATATTATTTTCATCTGCGGGGTTGAGTTTGTTCCAAATGCTCTTGGGCACTACGCCAAACATGGCACCACCATCCAGCTTAAAATAGCCTGTGTTAATTGAATACAGTTTCATTTGTTAAAGCGTTGTTTTTAGTGCCATCTGCTTTTAAGGCTGCAATCAGCATAATGATGCCAAGTACAAAAAATACGATTAGCGCCAGCACACTGTTTTTCATTCCGGCTAATTCATCAATAAAGCCAAAGCTAAATAAGCCAATTACGATGGCTACCTTTTCGGTTACATCATAAAAACTGAAGTAAGAAGCAGTGTCGCGGGTTACCGGCATTAGTTTGCTATAAGTGGAGCGACTGAGCGATTGAATGCCCCCCATTACCAAACCAACGGCAGCTGCAAGACCATAAAATCCCATCTCCGCATTGGTTCCATTTTCGGCGGCGTCTGCTATCAAATAGGCACTGATGCAAATGAGTATCCACATAAACACCACAGAGATCAACACTTTAAAATTGCCATACCTGGCAGATAGTTTGGCCATCAGGTAGGCACCGGCAATCGCTACTATTTGAATAACTACAATGGTTATGATGAGCTTGGTATCATCCAGGTTTAGCAATTGTTTTCCGAAAACAGTTGCCGCCAACATTACCGTTTGAACGCCCATACTGTAAAAGAAAAATGCCCAGAGGTATCGTTTTAGCACAGGCATTTTAGCTACATGGCTGGCTACCTTTTTCAACTCTTTGAATCCCTCGGTAAGAAAATTAGTGGTGTGGGTTTTTACCGCAGGTATAGATGCGGGCAGGCGTGCAAAAGTGATTTGTGCAAAACCAATCCACCACAGGCCAACAAGCAAAAAGGTATAACGGGGACCGCTGGTGTCATCGCCCTTGCCGGAAAAATACAGCACCATGGCAAAGCCAATAATTTGTAAAATGACACTGCCCACATATCCCATCGAAAAACCTTTAGCGCTAATGCGATCACGATCCTCTGGTGCAGCTATTTCAGGTAGATAAGAATTGTAAAAGACAAGACTTCCCACATAACCAATAGCAGCCAGCGCAAACAGTGTAATGCCCAACCCAACCACCGGTTCCGGTCCTTTGAAGAAGTACAATCCAATACAGGCCAATCCACCCAAATAACAGAAGAACTGCATGAAGGCTTTTTTGTTTCCCCTGCTGTCTGCAATGGAGGATAATATAGGAAGCAGGCAGGCAATAGCGAGGTAGGCTGTGGCCAAAGTATAATCGTACAGTGCTGAATTCTTGAAAGTCAAGCCAAACAGGGGAACGCCATTTTCGCCGTAGGCAGCTTTGGTTATACCTAGAAAATAAATAGGGAAGAAGGTGGTGGTGATCACTAAATTATACACGCTGTTTGCCCAATCATACATCGCCCATCCATTGACCACTCTATTACTTGCAGTTTGCATTTGTTTAATTTGGTTCCTTAAAGATAGCAGCAGGCACTTAAAGAAGATGCACCCTCCATAAGAAAGGTGCATTCAATATTTCTTTCCTGATTTGCTACTGTGCAGGCAAGGTGGAATCGACCGGTCCGGCTACGCCTCCATCCTCCAAATCGTTTTCAATAGCACTCGTTTCAGCCACCGTTTTCTTATCATTAAACTTATAATCGGTCAATATCAGGATTACGTTTTTACCTGGAAAAACATTCTGCCTAACCAAGTCTCTTACCGCCTGGAAAGACGGCTCAAGCCCTGCGTTATTTACATGCTCTTCGGGTATTACTAACCGAATGGTATACACATCCGATTCCTTACTTAGCTGAATGGACTTTTGATTGGCGTTAGAGGAGTCGAGCGTGGCAATGTATTCGCCCAATGTTCGGCCTTCCTTTTCAGTAGCATCGTTTTTTACATAAATCTCAAGGTGATCGTTGATGGTAACTTTTTTGCCATAACCATTGCAGCCAAATAGTGCGACCGCCATTAGCGTAAACGCGGGGAGGATCCATTTTTTCATAAAAACAAAATTTTACGGTGAATTGATACGACCCATTCAACGCTATTTAGACAATATATATTTGCAGAAGCTACCCTTAGTTGTTTCCTGGTTGAACCATATCGACTTACCACATACTATTGCAAATGCCCGGTTAGGATTAACACGATTAAAATTGTGCCAACAATGATACGGTACCAGCCAAACAATTTAAATCCATACTTCTGCAAAAAGGTGATGAAAAATTTGATAGCTAATAAGGCAACGATGAAGGCCACTAAGTTTCCTAAGCCCAGCAACACCAAATTGTGTTGATCGGAAAGTACTTCCGGATTTTCTTTCCATGTTTTTAGCACCTTATACCCGGTGGCCGCCGCCATGGTAGGTACTGCTAAAAAGAAAGAAAATTCAGCCGCCAGCTTACGGGTTAGCTTTTGTTGCATTCCGCCAATGATGGATGCGGCGCTCCGGCTTACGCCAGGTATCATGGCTACGCACTGCCAAACTCCAATAATGAATGCACGTTTAAAGCTAATGTCCTTTTCTTCTTCAATGTTTGGGTTCTTGAATACTTTATCAATAAACAGTAGCACAAAACCACCAACCAGTAACGAGATGGCTACGGTAGTAGCGCTCTCCAGCAAAGCATCAATTGTATCGTTCAGCAGGAAGCCGATACCTAAAGCAGGCACAACCGCCACAATCAATTTTAAATAAAACTCCCACTTAGTAAAGTCTACAAACTTTTTCCAGTACAATACCACTACGCTTAAGATGGCACCCAGCTGGATGGCTACAGTAAAAAGTTTTAAAAAAACATCGTCTGCAGGAAGTGAAAGCATGCGCTCCACAATGATCATGTGACCGGTAGAAGAGATGGGGAGAAACTCTGTAATGCCTTCTACAATGGCAATAATGATTGCCTCTAAATAACTCATAAGCTTTTGCTTGATGGTAATGAAAAAGGCGATGAAAGCTCATCGCCTGTATACCAGGTGTTGTTGTATTTAGTGTTGTGGCTTTGGACGCTTAAAGATGGCGTAGATCTCAATCAACAATCCTATAATAACCAGGATAGGTGCAATGGTTACTCTTGTAGTACTGTACACCGATTTGTAATCAAAAGTATTTGGATCGCTGCTTTTGCCGCCGGCCATCAAAATCATTCCGAGTGCAATTACGATTGCGCCAATGCCCATCCACATATAATTGTCCTTTTCAAACAAGGGTAATCCAATAGGTCTTGCAGTTGCTTTCTTCGATGCACTTGTTGCAGCCGCCGCACTGGCAGATGTAGTAACCACTTTCTTTTCAGCCATTATTTAAATTTTTAAGAGGTGCAATATAGAGTAAAGTCAAAAAGCAAAAGTCAAAAAGTGCTTGTGGTGAGTAGTGAGTGGTTAGTTGTCAGTAACCTCAAACCTCGAACCTCAAACCTCAAACTCGAACCTCAAACTAATAAAGATCATCTAAACTCATCTTCAGGTACTTTATCACACTTCTGTGTGTACTGAAAAGTGAGATGCCAACGCCTACGAGTATCATCCCGCCAAATAATATCAACGTTAGTTTCGTGTCGCGGATAGCAGTAAGCTGCGGAAACTGACCTTCTGCCCACTGTATTAAAGCAAACAGCAACACGATGGCAATGCCGGAACTAATTAATCCATTCACCACTGCCCTAATGTCCATAGGCCGCGCAATAAAGCCGCGAGTGGCACCCACCATTTGCATGGTTTTTATCAGAAAACGATTGCTGAACATGGCCAGCCTGATGGTATTGTCAATACTCACAATTACAATTGCACAAAGAATAATGGCTACCACCATAAACACCAGTCCAAGTTTAGAGGCACGTTCATTTAAGTTGTTTACCAGCGTTTGCGGGTATTGTAGTTCATCAATCTGGTCACCGAAACGGCCCATCAAATCGGCCTTTATTTTATTCAGGCTGTCACTATTTACATAGGCGCTTTTTGCATAAAAGTCAATGCTCTCCGGTAGCGGATTATAGTCCAGGATTTTTGCCCAATCCTCGCTGCTTCCTTCCTTGCTCCAAATTTTTTTGGCTTCCTCCTTATTGATGTACTGAACATTTTTTGCGTAAGGCTGTGCGCCAATGTATTGCTGCAATTGAGTGATGGAGTCTTTCTTGCTGGTGCGCAGGTAGGCACTTATCCGGATATCTTCTTTAAACGTGTTACCAACAGCGCTGAAGTTTAAAAATATCCAACCCAATATACCCATGATGAGTAACACCAGTGCCACGCCAACTATGCTGTATACATAACTCGGTTTGCTGCGTTTGCTTGATGCTTTTCCAAATTGAGCCATAGTATAAAGATGGTTTTACAGAGGTTGCAAAAGTAGTGTAAAACGTTACATTTGCACCACTCTTAAATTAGTTGGTTGCTTAGTGAAGCTGCCCGAAAATAGGTTCAATCGAGTTAAAGATATGTTAGGTTTATGGGCCATGCTTTTTGAGTTCTATTGGTCTGTTGTTGCGTCGCACACTTGTACCACATATCATCGTTGATCTTTTTTTGAAAGCGGATTCATACTACCCGGCTTGGTACCCAATTAATTTTTGCGTTTACATTTCAGTATAAACATTGGCTCACGTTTCAGCCCCGGCCACAGCGTGTAGTTTTAAATCGGCAACAGGATCATGGAATACAATTTCAGGCAGCTAGAAAAAAAATGGCAAGAGCATTGGAAGCAAACCGGTGCGTATAAAGTTTCCAATCAAAGTGATAAGCCCAAGTACTATGTGCTGGATATGTTTCCCTACCCGAGTGGCGCTGGCTTGCATGTGGGTCACCCGTTGGGCTACATTGCCAGCGATATTTTTAGCCGATACAAAAGATTGAAAGGCTTCAATGTGTTGCATCCAATGGGCTTTGATAGTTTTGGTTTACCTGCAGAACAGTACGCCATTGAAACCGGTCAGCATCCATCAGTTACCACTGATAAAAACATAGAACGTTATCACCAGCAACTCGATAACATCGGTTTTTGCTACGACTGGAGCCGCGAAGTGCGCACCAGTGATCCTGGTTATTACAAGTGGACGCAGTACATCTTTCTGCAATTGTTCGATAGCTGGTACAACCGTAAGGCTGCAAAGGCTGATCGCATACCATCCCTCCTTGCCATTTTTGAAACAGAAGGCAACACTGCACACGAATGCCCCGGCGACGAAGCCATCCAGTTCACCGCCGAACAATGGAAGCAATACAGCCAAAAACAACAGCAGGATATCCTGATGCAATACCGCCTTGCTTTTAGCGCCTATGGCGAAGTAAACTGGTGCGAAGCATTGGGCACTGTACTGGCCAACGATGAAGTAGTAAATGGCGTAAGCGAACGCGGCGGACATCCGGTTGTAAAAAAGAAAATGCGGCAGTGGTACCTGCGTATCACCGAATATGCCGATCGCCTTTTACAAGGCCTCGAGACAGTTGAGTTTAGTGAGAGCATGAAAGAGATGCAAAGGAATTGGATAGGGAAGAGTATGGGAGCTGAGATAATTTTCCCCCTCGCCCCCGCCTCTCCCCGCAGGGGAGTGGAGCCCATGCAAACACGCGGACAATATTTAGAGAGTCTCCAAGGTCAGGGGCATTTACAGGCAACAGATCAAACTATTGAGCGGCGCAGGAGCGACAATGAACCGGGGAAAGGTTACCCGGTGTATAGTGTTTCCAACGCCATGAACTATGAGCATGCAAAAGAAATGCGTAAGGAGCCGACGGAAGCTGAAGCCCTGCTTTGGAATGCACTACGGGCAAATGCTACAGGATATAAGTTTCGCCGTCAACATCCCATAGAGAACTATATCGCAGATTTTGTTTGTCTCGATACTTGGGTAATAATAGAAGTCGATGGGGGTTACCACACCGACCCAAATCAGAAGGAGAAAGATCATGTGCGTGATGCAGAATTAAAGAAGATAGGTTTCAAAACACTTCGCTTCACAAACGAAGATGTGCTGAATAATCTTGAAGCGGTGGTAAAACAAATAATTGACACTAATGATGAAATAAAACAAAATGTTGAAGGTAAAAAGACTACACTTTCAGCCTCCACGCCACAATATGCCGAAGGAAATAATATGGCCGATCTGAGTTCACCTGAAAAAAAAAGTGACGATGCTGGAGGCTCCTCTCCCTTGCAGGGAGAGGTGGGGGTGAGGGTCTACACCACCCGACCCGACACCATCTTCGGCGTCGACTTCATGGTAGTCGCCCCCGAACATTCTCTTGTCGAAAAAATAACGAGTAATTATCAAAGAGCTGAAATCGAAACCTATCTCACCTACGTAAAATCCCGCTCTGAAAGAGAGCGCATGTCCGAGGTAAAGCAAATCACCGGTGCTTTTACCGGTGCCTATGCCATCAACCCATTCGATGGCCGGCAAATACCCATTTGGATCAGCGAATACGTATTGGCAGGATATGGTACTGGCGCCATCATGGCTGTACCGAGTGGCGATCAGCGTGACTTTGCTTTTGCGAAGCATTTCAACATTCCCATCACCAATATTATCGGCGAGGCATTCAATGGTGAAGAAGCTAACCCAACCAAAGATGCAACACTCACCAACAGCGATTTCCTGAATGGAATGGTGATGCGTGATGCGATTGATGTGGTGATTGATAAGTTAGAAGCTATGGGCATTGGCAAACGCAAAGTAAACTATCGCATGCGCGATGCAGGCTTTAGTCGCCAGCGCTATTGGGGTGAACCATTTCCGATTATTTATAAGGATGGCATAGCAACACCGCTCACCGAAAATGATTTACCAGTAGAGTTGCCGTATGTAGAAAAATATGGCCCCGGCCCGGAAGGCGAAGGCCCACTTGCTAACCTGCAAGATTGGGTTAATATCAAGAGCGACTCCCTCTCCCTTGGAGAGGGTTGGGGTGAGGTCAAAAGGGAAACCAACACCATGCCCGGTTACGCCGGCTCTTCATGGTATTTCCTACGCTACATGGATCCGCACAACAACGAAACTTTTGTCGACAAAAAGATTGCAGATTACTGGGGCCAGGTAGACTTATACATTGGCGGAACAGAGCATGCAGTAGGTCATTTGCTATACAGCCGCATGTGGACGAAAGCCTTGTACGATCTTGGGTACATCAACCACGAAGAGCCATTTAAAAAGCTGTTGAACCAGGGGATGATACAAGGTGCATCGAGGTTTGTATTTAGAGTTAAAGGTGAAAACAAATTTGTATCTACCGGATTGAAGCATCAATATGATCACACTGATTTACACGTTGATGTCGCGCTAGTTGATGGCATTGAATTAGATATAGAAAAGTTCAAAGCCTCTAAACCAGAATATGCCGATACTGAATTTATTTTGGAAGATGGCAAATACATCTGCGGAGCAGAAATAGAAAAAATGTCCAAGTCAAAATACAATGTGGTGAACCCCGACGACATTGTTGAGCGATACGGCGCCGACACCTTCCGCATGTACGAAATGTTTTTAGGACCTGTAGAACAAAGCAAACCGTGGGATACCAAAGGCATCGAAGGTGTCCATCGTTTCTTACGCAAATTCTGGCGCCTGTACATTGATGAAGTAAAGGGTGTAATAGTAACAGATGAACCGGCCACATCCGCAGAACTGAAGGTGTTGCATAAAACAATCAAGAAGATCGAAGAAGACACGGAACGGTTTAGTTTCAACACTGCGGTCAGTGCTTTTATGGTATGTGTAAATGAGCTGAACGAATTGAAGTGCCACAAACGTGCAGTACTCGAACCATTGCTCATCATCCTTACGCCTTATGCGCCACACATTGCAGAAGAACTATGGAACCAGGTTGTACAGGAAGGCTCAGTGTTAGATGCTACTTTTCCAAAACTGGAATCACAATACCTTGTTGAAAGCAGCAAAGAATACCCAATCAGTGTAAACGGTAAAGTGCGCACCAACGTGAGCATTTCCCTGGAGGCCACGCAACCTGACGTGGAGGCCATTGTTTTGCAAAATGAAATCGTCCAAAAGTGGCTGGAAGGAAAACAGCCGAAGAAAATAATTTATGTTAAAGGAAAGATGATCAATGTTGTGATCTAAACTTTCTGATTGAATATTGTTCCCATTACCTCTTTAAAAAAAATGCCATCCATGCCACGCAAGCGCTTGTTATTGCCCATTGTATTTTCTCTTGTTGCCATCATTTCTAATGGACAGAAAAAAGAGTTTAGCGACAACGATCTGCTAAAGAATAAACTACCGGAAAATTTTTTCGAAACTTTACCCACGGTAGTACGCTGGGTAGACGATGAAAATGTGATTTTATACAAAAAAATACACCCGGATTCATTGGCAATGCCCGTTACGCTCAATGTAAAAAAGGGTACAGAGACAGTGGCTGCCGCCTTACCGCCAAGTGGTGTTGGCAGGCAGGCTTCAACAGGAGCAGGAAGGAGCGTAGTGTATAAATCCAATGATTTGTTCTATCGAAGTAATGGTATTGAAAAGCGATTGACCAATGATAAGGATGAAGAGAAGAACCCTACTTTTTCTCCCGACAGTAATTACATTGCCTACACCCGCAACAACAATTTGTTTACCTACAACCTCACCAGTGGCAAAGAAAATCAGCTAACAACCGATGGCAGTTTTACTACATTGAATGGGTATGCAAGTTGGGTATATTGGGAAGAGATCTTCGGTCGTCCAACAAGGTATCGCGCATTTTGGTGGAGCCCTGATAGTAAGAAACTAGCCTATATGCGTTTTGACGAAAGCATGGTGCCCATGTTTCCGATTTACGTAAGCGAAGGTCAGCATGGATACATAGAGGAAACTCGCTACCCAAAAACGGGCGATAAAAATCCGGAAGTAAAAATCGGCGTAGTAAACCCGGACGGCGGCAATACCGTGTGGGCAGACTTCAACGAAAAAGACGACCAGTATTTTGGCTGGCCAACCTGGAACCCAACAACGAGTGAGCTATGGATTAGCTGGATGAACAGGGCACAAAACAATCTGAAAATATATGCAGTCAACACCACCGCCGGCAGTAAAAAACAATTGTACGAGGAAACCCAAAAAGCATGGATCGTACTGGAAGACAACGCCGGTGAGCGGGTCACTTTTTTAGATAACAATAAAGGGTTTCTAATAAAAAGTGATAAGTCAGGTTGGAACCATATTTACCTGCATGCGATGGATGGAAGTTTAAAGAACCAGGTTACTACCGGAGCCTTCACCGTACTGGATGTAAAGCTGATCGATCAAAAAAATGAGCTCATTTATTTTACGGCGCGTAGCCGCGAAAACACTGCCCGTACTGATCTGTATACCATCAAATTTAACGGCAAAGATTTAAAGCGACTAACCTTCGGCGAATACAACCACGCTCAGATTAGCCTATCTCCAAATGGTAAAAATTTTATCACCACTTATAGTAATGTATCTACGCCACGTAAGATGACTTTGGTCAATAACAAAGGAAATATTTTACGTGAATTAGGAGACAGTAAGGGTACTGCATTTGATACTTACAATGTGGCTAAAACAGAACTGATCCGCATAAAAAGTGCAGATGGATTGTTTGAATTACCTGTTGTAGTTACCTGGCCTGTCAATATGGATAAGAACAAAAAATATCCAATGCTCATAAGCATATATGGTGGTCCGGATGCAGGCACTGTGTGGGATAGCTGGTCGTGGAATGCCAACCGACAGTTTATGGCTAAAGAAGGGTTGATACAAGTGGCATTCGATCACAGGGGCAGTGGTCACTTCGGCAAAGAAGGAATCAATTACCTGCATCACAACTTGGGCTATTGGGAAATGGAAGATTATAAAACAATGGCCAAATGGTTTATCAATAATGGTGGGGCAGATGCGTCACGTATTTGTATAAGTGGGTTTAGTTATGGTGGATATATGGCTGCCTACGGACTTACCTATGGTGCAGATGTTTTTACCCACGGCATGGCGGGTGGTTCTGTGGTAGACTGGAGTTTATACGACACGCATTATGGTGAAAGATTTATGGGCACACCGCAAACAAATCCCAAAGGATATAAAACGAGTTCAGTATTGTCTTACATCGATAATTACAAAGGAATACTGCAGATCGTTCACGGAACATCCGACGATAATGTACACGTTCAAAACAGCCTGCAACTCATCAGTGCCTTGCAGGATAAAAAGAAGAATTTCGAATTTATGTTGTACCCCGGCGGCCGTCATGGCTGGGGGAATATGCCCGGTAAGAGTGCGCATTATACCAATTTGAAGAACGAGTTTATTTATAAGTACTTATTGCAGAAGCCAATGCCAGCTGGGTTGCTTAGGTAGAAAATTTGTAACGGAATAAGTGTCCCTTCGATGGGGTATTTGGTTTTTATCAACCTCAGAGCCAGCAATAACGAGAACAATCTTTATTTCGCTAACATTGATTGATGGAAAAGAAACTGATAGATGTCTTGCAGCAAAACAGGGCGTTATTTAATAAAGTAGTGCCTTTTGACTCAACTAAAGACAAGCTGCTACATTTGAACTTTACGCAAACGAATACTGAATTAACACACGAGATACTGGCTGATACAAATGCATTCTCCATCTATGTAGAGCGTTTACTGGGGGAGGATTATACTTATGGAATTGGTGGGTATGATGAGCATAGAACTGTGTATGCACGAAGCCAGGTTTTTGATGGGGCAGGGGAACCACGCCGGTTACACCTCGGCGTTGATATTTGGGGACCTGCCGGCACGCAAGTGTATGCACCACTCGATGGGGTGATTCATAGCTATGCGTTCAACAATCAATATGGAGATTATGGTGCGACCATTATTCTTCAGCATTTACTGGAAGGCGTACAATTTTATTCGTTATACGGGCACTTAGGTTTACGTGATTTAGATGGAATCGAAATTGGAAAACCTGTGCAGCGCGGAGAGTGCATCGCCCACTTTGGAATAGCCGAAGAGAATGGTCATTGGCCGCCGCATTTACATTTTCAACTAATAGAAAACATCGGTGAATGCAAAGGCGATTACCCGGGCGTATGCAAGTATTCGGAGAGAGAAACCTACCTCGCCAATTGCCCTGACCCGGATATTATTTTGCAAATGTTGCAATATGCCGTGTAACAATGGAGTCGAAAATTAAAAGAGTGCAGTTGAGTTATTGCACCCTTTTAATTTCGAAAAAATTACAGCTTCAATAATTTGAAAGCATGCGTCCACTGGTTGTTTTTAAACCCTGGAATACACCATAACATACACAGTGGTTCTATAGCTCTTGCTGCTTCCACTGCACCCATGTCTTCCGTTTCCCAGCCAAACGCATCGAGTATGCTGGCAGTAGTTTGTTTTGCCGATTCATTATTGCCGCAAATAAACATACTGGGTTTACCGCCCGGAAATTTGGGTTGATAAAAGAATGCGTTGCCCACTGAATTGAACGCTTTTACGAGGTGTGCTTCCGGTAAATGGCGTTGCAATTGCTCCATCAGCGAATCATCCAGAGAAGTAAAATATTTCAGCACGCCATTATCAGGTGGTCTGCTATCAATGGGATTGGTAGCATCTATTACCAGCTTGCCGGTGAAGTGCTGTTTACCAGCCAGATCAACCGCTTCTTTTGTTACTGCGCCGCCCGTTGCTAATACAAGAATATCTCCGAACGCTGCCGTTTGTTCGAATGAGCCAATGTCAATCGCCAGATTTTCCTCCTGAAATTTTACCACTTCAGCTTTAGAAACATTACGGGTTCCGAGCATTACCGGGTTGCCTTCGCTGGCAAAGGCTTTCGCCAACACCTGCCCAACTATTCCAGATCCAATGATCCCAACTTTTTGTTTTTTATTGTACATGTATTTTTAGTTTGGTTGAATAAATGATGAAGGCCATCTGCCAGAAAAATGTCGGTGTTATTGCACTAACCATTCAATGTCGTTTACTTAAGTGGTTTTAATTTTTCACGGAAAGATGCTAAGCAATACAATGCAAAAGCGCAGAGAGAAACAGTAAGCTTTGCGTCTTTGCTTCTTCGTTTTCTTTGCGTGAAATCTAAGTAAGACAATGACATTGACAGATCATTATACTAAAACCACTATCAAGCTATAAATCATAATAGTGGCTAAACTGTTGTGCAAAAGTTTCAAGGGATGTTTTCCCCAATGATGCTGGACGATTTTTATAATAATCCTCTGTAAAGTCTCCCGACTTCATGGCCGCGCCCATCTCCGTATATTTCTCTGCAACTTGCGGTGGGACACCTGCCTGCTGCAAACCTTGCAACGTTTGTTCATCGCTGAAAGGTGTCCAGGTTAGTTCGGGCTTATTGATGGCTTTACCCAGGGCAGAAGCAATCTCATCTGTACTTATTTCCTGGCTGGCGATATAGCGGATAGTCTTGCCGGTAAAATTTAAATGCGATAACTCTTCAGCAGCTACTTCGGCGATGTCTGCAGGCGCAACCAGCGGGTACTTTGCACCATCTCCGCCAAAGTTGCTTCCTATCAGGTTCATGTATTTAATCATGTCTTTCATGCCAAATAAATTGTTGTAGAAGTAGCCGGGGCGTAAATGTTTTACGTTTACTCCTTCCAATTTATCCAGGGCTGCTTCTACACGGTACAAGCCAGACACAGGTCCAGCCCCCGTAGGCATGTGCGCTCCAACGCTGCTAAGGTTTACCACAAATGTTACATTGCTGGCTTTGATGGCATCCGCATAGTTTTGGCCGATGTCACCGATGTAGCTTACCCAATCCGGTGCATCCATCTTAGGTGGCACCATGGTGTACACTGCATCAGCTCCTTCAAATGTTTGAGTGAGAAAAGCAACGTCTTCTACCGAACCGATGGCAGCAGTTGCGCCTTTTTCAATCAATGGTTGTAGGTTGGCTTCGCTTCTGCCAATAACCGTTACCTGGTGGCCCTGGCTCAAAAGTTTTTCTACTAATGGCTTCGAAATGTTTCCGGCTCCGCCGGTGATTACGTACTTCATTTTTGTTAGATTTTAATTGTGATGGTTATAGTCTTACCAAGGCATCTCTTGCCTGTTGGTAAAAAATTTGCCTGTTGAAATGTTGGGTTCGGTGGCGAGCCAAACAATGGTGTCTGCGCCTTCTTCCAGGGTGCGTGTCGCCTGTGCTCCACCCATATCTGTGCGCACCCAACCCGGATGCAAACAATTCACTTTTACCCGGGTTCCGGCTAGGTCAGCTGCCATTACTGCTGTTAGACTATTCAATGCGGTTTTGCTGAATCGATACGCCGCTGACCCGCCACCCATACCATTCAATCTTCCCATCTGGCTGCTAACATTTATTATTCTTCCTTCAGCACTGTTGGCTAATAGTGGGTAAAAAGCCTGGCTAATCAATAACGGTCCATAAAAGTTTGTCTGCATGTGCGCTTCTACTGTTGCTCTCGTTACGTTAAGCGTGTTCGTCTTGTCGTTCAAAATACCAGCATTGTTAATGAGTACATCCAACCTGCCAAAGTCTTTTGTTACTTTATTCGATACATGTTTGATCATCTCATCATTTGTCACGTCCAACTGTTCAAATCTTACAGTTAATCCTTCAGCTGCCAACAGCGCTACCGCAGCTTTACCTTTCTCAATGTCTCTGGCAGTGATGATGAGCGTATGTCCCAACTCGCTGAGCGCCCGTGCTGCCTGCAAGCCAATGCCTTTGTTAGCCCCCGTTATTAAAATGATCTTCTTCGTCATGTTGTTTGTATATACAAGTATTGAGTAAAAAAATTAAAGTCTGTCTGAGATTTTGTTCATGCTTTGTACCATACTATTCCCTTCTTCTTTTGTAATCAGGTTTAAATAGGCTTGGTTAAATTGCTGAACGCATTGCTTCAACAGGTTCGTCATTTCTTTTGCCTTGGGTGTAGGGTAAACATTGGTGATCTTACCTTCCGTTGTTCTTACCACTAGTTTTTTTTGTTCGAGCTTTTCAAGTAAACGGCTAATGGTGCTAGGGGTTAACTGTAATTCTTCGGCCAGTGAAGTGGGTTGTACACCAGGTTCATTTAGAATCATCATCAGCATATATCCATGGCTGGGCGCAAGCTCAACTGCTTTCCAACTTTCAATGGCAAGCTTTTCTACTTTCCGCGCCAGCGCATTGGCAGAAAAATATAAACACTTGCTATACCTGCTTTCTGATGTCTTCATTTGAACCATAAAGGTAAAAGCAAAATTGTTGTATATACAAATATTATTTTTTTGTTTTCGTTTTATTTAGCTCATTTTCCATCGCTTAAATATCTTCCAACTTCAACAACTTTACATCTGTTAAATAGAATAAGGTAAGGAGGAAAATTCAGCAGAATATTGCGTAGAATTACGTAAGAAATTGCGTAAGAAGCGAAATAAGATTACGTAAGGATGCTAATAAACTTCCCTTCTAAACGACTAGTTTTAGACCTGCAGCCCCACCAATTTTGAAAACGAATTTTGTTGGATTTTTTTAGCCTATTTTAAATCAATTAACCATGAAGCAATCATTGCTAATTTTCCTCGCCGCTTTATTATTTGAAGCGAATTACGCCCAGCAACATCTCACCAACAATCTGATGTTTAATGTCAGGGCTTCGGGTCAGCTAGATTTGAAAAAGGAGATTTTCAAAACAGTCCGATTTCCCTACGAGGTTAAAGAACATGAAAGCAGATCTTTTAGCTACAGTGTTGACTTGATGATTGAGAAGAAGATAACAGACGACCTTACTTTCAGCATCGGACTTGGCTATTTGCATGAGAGTATAGCCTTCAATAAGTTTTTCGATTACCAAATTCTTCAAAGTGGTCGGGATAGTACCAGCATCGGAGTGGCTACTAAGAATTATGTTTATCACATACTGAGGGCGCCTGTCGGTGTAACCTATTATTTTTTAAAGAAAGATAACTTAGCGATTGGCATCGGAGTTGAAAACCATATCAACTTTCGTTTCAGAGAGACATATAAGGTGAATCCACCACTGGTAACAAGAAGCAATCTTAATAGTTTTAAATATTATGGGAATAGCACTTTTGTTTACCTGAACATTTTGAAAGTGACCAGTAAAATTCCCAAAATAAAAATTTCTCCTTATATCCGGATTGCAAATCTATACAGGCGAGACAACTCCATTTTGTATGAACAAAGTCTATCACGCAAGCAAGATTTTTTTGAAGCCCTTGGCATTTCATTCTCATATTATCTCAACTCTAAAACGAAATCATGAAGCAGATTGTACTCGTATTTTGTCTTTTTTTATTTTTCAAATCGAATTCACAAGTTATTATTAAGTTTAATTCCGAACCAAGTTCTAGCAAAGCTGGCATATTCTCTAAAAGCGAACTTATTAAAGAATCAATTCTTCCTATCGAAGCTAGGGATAACAAACCGCAGTTTCGAGATGGCATGTACAAAATAGGATATGGAACCAAAGTAGATATTTACCCAACGCGGAGAAGCTCTAAAGAAATCATTGATAATTATTTTCTTTATAGATTTCAAATCACCATTAAAAATGCCAGCAGTTTGAAACTCACCTTTGACACGTTGCACCTTTCTAAGAACTCATCTTTGTACATATATAATGCAGTAAAAACAGTTATCACGGGTCCCATTTCAAGTAAGGAAAACATAAGTGGTGATCGATTGTGGAGTTCCAATACCTTTCCTGGGGAGTCTGTAATCTTAGAACTCAAAGTTCCAAAACAAGAGGACAACCAAAATAGCATACACATAAGTTCAATAGCAGTCAGTGGTCGATCGGAACATACTTCAAATTCTCTTGACTCAATTGCTTTTGGAAACTTCAATTTTTCAAGTCCGTGCAACATAAACGTATTGTGTAGCCAAGGAAATGCATGGGCAAACGAACGGAAAGCAATATGCCTTATCGAAACGAACAATTCGGAATATGGAACTGGCTCTTTAGTTACAAATACTTGCTATAATAACAAACCATATATATTAACTGCGTGGCATAATACCTATGGCAGGCAGCCAAACAATTGGACATACATTTTTGGCTGGTGGAGTTCACAATGTACTCCGAACACTTATAATCAGCAAGCATGGCTATTTAATGGAGCGAGTTTAAAGGCCACATATGAACCTACAGATGTTTCGCTTTTGGAACTTTATCAAACACCACCGGAATCATCCGATATTACTTACCTTGGTTGGTCACGCTCAACAGCTATACCTGCTTCATCAGTTGGCATTCATCATCCCAAGGGCGATCAAATGAAGATATCTTTTGATAATAAGGCGGCATCCATTGGAAACATCAAAGCCTTCACGAACACTGCATGGAGAGTAGTTTGGGATGCAGGAATTGTAGAGGGCGGCTCATCCGGCTCTCCTCTTTTCGACACAAACAAAAGGGTAATTGGACAAATGTTTTCTAATACCCAGCCCACCTATCCGCCCTGTAATACACAAACAGGCGGATCGAACTATGGACGGTTCGATCTTTCTTGGGACGGCGGAGGAACAAATTCCACCCGCCTGAGCAACTGGCTTGACCCCGGCAATACAGGGGCTTTGACAACTAACACAACGGCTGTAAGCGCTCTTAGCAGCTATTACTTATCTGTTAGCGGTGTATCCGAAATTTGTTCTAGTACATCAGTCTCATTAAATGGGGTACCAAGTTCAACTGCAGTTCAATGGTCCGCCGGCGGCTATGTTTCAGTTTCAGGAACTGGAACTCAAGCTACAATTACTCCAATAAACGGAGCACATGGTTACGTTACCATTTCTGCTACAGTCTCTGCTTTAAACTGCCATGCTAATAACCCTGCGTCAATTGTAATGCATGTAGGTTCACCCTATGTCGGTTACAGTATTGAAGCATATCCTAATGAAGAGCCATCTTGTTATGAACCTTGGGGTATTTATGAAATGCGGGCAATATTATCTACTGGAGAAGGTGCTGTACATGGATATGAATGGGGTTATAGACTACAAGGTACTCCCGGCCAGGTAATCTATCCTTATAATAATTCCTACTATGTTTTTATACCTGAGCAAGCTGGGACATATGAAATTTTTGTGAGACCGTACAATGAATGCGGTTCGGGACTCTTGGAATCAGTAAAGGTTGTTACTGTGAATAATGCTTGTGGAGGCGGCTGGGGTAAGAGTTTTTTTGCAGCATTTCCTAATCCTGCCAAAGATGAAATTAGTGTGTTGATAACGCAGGAAGGAAAAGTTAAGGCCCAACAGAATGGTCCTTTTCAATCGGAGCTAATTGAATTTATGACTGGCAGGGTAGTAAAGAGATGGACCTTGATGAATGGTCAAAAAAGCTATAGGCTAAACATTTCAGATGTAAAAACGGGCAAATATTATCTGCGGATGAGACAAGGAGAATTTAGGGTAGGCACCCAAGTTATAGTTGAAAAGTAATCTCAACACTGGTTTTAAATATTTCAAAGAGGCGGATAATGTTCCGTCTCTTTTTGTGTAAGACAAGTCAAGCAATCAACCCCGTTTTCTATCGAGGGATTTCAAGTCTTGTCACTTAAAATCTTCATTCACTTTTTGTACTCTGATTTTCATAGCTCTACTTTTTATTTCAGCTAGCCCGGGTCTGTTTAATAGGACATTTGCCTAATTTTACTGTCATGGCTAATGATAACCTTAAAAGTGAAAAGCAGGCTTTAACGCCGGCAGATGTAGAATATGAGAATAATATCAGGCCGCGGGAGATAGATGATTTTGCCGGCCAGCCTCAACTTATTGAAAACTTATCCATTTTTATAAAGGCCGCAAAGCTCCGCGGCGAAGCTTTGGATCATATTCTTTTTCATGGTCCACCGGGTTTAGGTAAAACAACCCTAAGCAGAATTGTAGCAAACGAATTGGGGGTAAACATCAAGGAAACATCGGGGCCGGTGATAGAAAAACCAGGAGATCTTGCTGGCTTACTCACCAACCTGGAAGCAAACGACGTATTGTTTATTGATGAGATCCACCGATTGAGCACGGTAGTAGAGGAGTACCTGTATGCAGCCATGGAAGATTTTAGGATCGACATCATGATTGATAGTGGTCCGAATGCACGTAGCATTCAGCTTACCCTCAATCCATTCACATTGGTTGGCGCCACTACGCGAAGTGGTTTATTAACTGCGCCGTTGCTATCTCGTTTTGGTATCAAGTCGAGGTTAGAATATTACAATGCAGATGTGCTGAAGAAAATAGTAGAGCGAAGCTCAGCCATTTTAAATACCAGTATTACCAGCGAAGCCGCCTTCGAAATTGCGCGTCGCAGCCGCGGCACTCCACGTATCGCGAATGGCTTATTGAGGCGTGTGCGTGACTTTGCACAGGTTTTAAGTGATGGTAACATTGAACTCTCCATTGCACAGCATGCGCTAAAGGCATTGAATGTAGATGAGCATGGACTGGATGAAATGGACAACCGGATATTACTGGCCATCATCGAAAAGTTTAAAGGCGGGCCGGTTGGATTAACTACGATTGCCACTGCTGTAGGCGAAGAGCCTGGAACCTTGGAGGAAGTTTATGAGCCTTTCCTGATACAGGAAGGTTTTATGCAGCGAACGCCACGTGGCCGCGAAGTAACTGCAAAAGCCTATGAACATTTGGGAAAGCGAAGGGGTAGAGATGGAGTGCTGTTTTAAAGCAGTACAGTTTTTGTAATTTGTTTTATAAAACGGAAACCATGGATAAGGTGACACTAAAAAAAGAGTTGAAGAAAATGGTAGAGGAAGGTGATGAACAATTGCTTCAACGGATGTATGATGCAGTACACGACAGTGATAGTGACATGCAGATATCTGCTGAAGAACTAGCTGAGATTGAAATAAGATGGGAGCGAGTTCAGAAAGGAGATGCGTCTCTGCATTCATGGAAGGAAGCAAAATCATTCATCATTAACAAGTATGGCTTATAAAGTCGAAATTTCCTCAGATGTCATTATTGACTTGGATGAAGCAGTAGAATGGTATGAGGCCCAGGTTGAAGGATTAGGGCGAATATATCTCCGCCGGGTTGAAGAGGCGATACATAAACTTGAACTAAGACCAAAGAGCTATAGTTATTATAGCGGTAGTTTTCGGAGGATACAATTGCGCCAGTTTCCTCATTTGATTATTTATAAACTACAAGACGATAGAATTTTCGTGCTTCGAATTTTACATGGAAAAAGAAAACCTATCAACCTTAAATAAAACAGCCCGTGCTTTCCGCACGGGCTGTTTTGTTATTTTGCCACTTAAGGAACTTAAGGCGCAACCAACCTAAATCCGTTGCCGTGAATGTTTACAATTTCAATATCGGTATCATCCTTTAAATACTTACGTAGTTTGGCAATGTATACATCCATGCTACGACCATTGAAGTAAGTATCGCTACCCCAAATTCTTTTCAATGCTTGCTCCCGTGCCAGCAAATCATTTTTATGTTCTGCAAGCATTTTCAGCAAATCATTTTCTTTTGGTGAAAGCGTTTGCATAATGCCATCATGACTTAACTGGCGCAGTTTAGGATTGAAATGGAAGCGACCCAAATCAAACTCGATGTTTTCGCTGATGCGGTTTTCTTCTTCGTTGCGTTTTAAAATGGCTTTTATTTTCAACAGCAATACTTCGCTGTCGAATGGCTTGGTAATGTAATCATCTGCACCAAGTTTGTAACCAGAAATGATATCTTCTTTCATGGTTTTCGCACTTAAAAAGAACAATGGAATATCCGGATCAACGTCCCTGATTTCTTCTGCAAGTGTAAAGCCGTCCATGTTCGGCATCATTACATCCAGCAGGCATATATCAAATTTTTCGCGCTGAAATGCAGCAAGACCTAACCTTCCATCTCTTTCAAGTATCACATCATAATCATTAAGCTCCAGGTAGTTTTTAAGTACCATCCCAAGGTTCGTATCATCTTCGCACAATAGTATTTTGTATTTTCTTCCGTCCATGATTACAGTTTTTTTTGATTATTGATTTTTTAAAGATAAAAAACTATCCATCTAAGCATTACAAGTTGCTGGTAATTATTTCGTTAGTGGTAGTCTCAGCCAAAATTACCCTGGCTTTTACGAGTTCATTTTCTGAAAAAATTATGCCATGTAGACGGGAGGATGAAGTTATCGTTTAATGTGGCGTGGGTAATGCATAAGTTAATTTATTGCTGATATGGTATAATCACTCCTTAAACACGTCGGGATACATGATTGGGATAAGTGGAATAGCTATGCCAATCAATATCCAAATTATCGGGATTAGGATGCCGCTCACAAAATCGTACACTAAAAAGCGACTGCTATCATCAGGGTGTACAAGCAAGGTAATGCTTGCACCATCTTTATACAATGGCCGGTCTGGGTTATCTTCTCCGCAAACCATTTCTTGTAGCCGGTTATACTTGTCTGTAAATGCTACGATAGGTGCATAGTAATATTTCTTTCCCATCAATGCATCGTCAACGGGTTTTACATCCTGCCCAACTATGGTACCTTTTACCTTGTAATACTTTTTTATTTTTTGATAGTAAAGGATCAGGCGGTAAAGTCCGAGGCCAACAATTAGTGTGAAGAGGAACCAGGTCATGAACCAATTTTAGGCGGTCAAGATACAATAAAGACGACGGACTGCAGACGTCAAACGACGGCAACAACGAACTAGATACACGCTGCTATCCAAACAGCTTTCTATACGCCGCATCATCCATGTGTTCCAGTATATCACCGGGCTGGCAATCGAGAACTTCACAAATTTCTTCCAGTGTAGAAAAACGGATAGCTTTAGCCTTACCACTTTTTAGGATGCTAAGGTTTGCAATAGTAATACCTACCCGCAAACTTAATTGTGTCAGGCTCATTTTCCTTTTCGCCAGCATTACATCAAGGTTTACAACTATGGGCATGGCTTAAATAGTGAGGTCTTGTTCTGATTTTAAATTAACGGCATACTTGTGCATTCGGCTAAACCAAATCATCAATACACCTATTACCAATAGTAAAGAATCATGATAGGTCTTGTGTCGTCTAAATTGCCCTTCCGTGAGTTTTTTTACTTCATGTGCCATCCAGGCCGATTGCAACATTTCTACCAGGTAAAAGATAATAAGTGTCCACCCAAGAAAACGTAGAATGCGCGAAAAACTATGGGAGAATGTTGTGCCTTGTTCAAGGTCTTTTATTAACCTGATGATACTTATACACAGCACTATCCAAAAGGTATTTCTTAATGAGTCAAACTCGCTAAAGTCATTTGCATAAAACAACCGCTGGACAATCGTGGGGTTCTTAATTTCCATGGCACCCATTACTCCAATTGTGGTTTCGTTGTATGCTACCAGCGTGTCATTATAGTACGAACCAGCAAACGATGGTTTTACTGTTAGCTCTAGTGAGGGCTGAAAAAACAGCGAGATCACAATAGATGCAACACTGGCCATTAATCCTGCCCAACTCATTATTTTGAAAACGAAGTAGTAGGAGCTAACTGATTTCATATTCATTGATGTTTAAAAGTGATTATGTTCGGATTGTTGTCGAAGTATTTTAAATCGTCAGTTCCTGGTCTTGTTGCAGTTCTTCTCCTTTCTGTGATAGGAAGGCAGCCAGGCCAAGAAACATTCCCATAACTATAATTGCAAACTCATGTTGACTTCCATTAAAGGAGAACTGGCCATTGGTCCACTCAGAAATGCTACTTCTCTGAAGTTGGTTGATGAATGAGGAACCCATAGTGGCATACAGAATAGAAAATATGCCGATTAATTTTAGCCCCCATCGCAATTGACTGGAGAAAATAGTAGCATCATTTATTTTTCTTACATTCCGGTAAAGCAATAAGGTAATCACAAACAAGAAGGCTAATTCGTATATGTCAACACTGGCAAAATTGAGGTAAACAATCGCCTGCCAGAAGTTTTTCGGACTGAACTGCAACTCACCTATTGTCGAAGTTTCATACATTCCATATGGAGTGCTTATTTCAGGTTCAGGATTTTCTTTTGCGAAAGCATTGGTGCGTACCGGGATGGTAATAGTATCACCATCTACTAGGATAAGCCCCGCAAATAGCAAGAAACCAAAAAACAATAAGGAAACGAATATAAGCATGGCACCAATTCCACTTTTCACCGTATCCAAATCCTGCTTATCACCCATTAAATATTTTAGCCTGTCTTTCCACATAGGTTGAATTTGGTGCAATATATAGTTTTCGGCAATTAATTATTGATAAACAATAAAAATATTTCTTTTATCAACTCTCAGTACGTGCATCATTGGAAGTATACTTTCTGTTTACCAGTAGGATGTGTTGTAGTATCTTTTCAGCAAATTTCTTTTCATGAGCAACCAGCAGGCATTCATTGAGGCGATACAATCCGGTTATACATTTAAGGGAGAAAAGATAAAAATAGGCGTAGCCATGCACGACGGTGAAGTAGTGAGTGGTGCTGATGTTTTTTTGCCGCTGCGCACCATGAATCGTCATGGCCTTATAGCCGGTGCCACGGGTACGGGTAAAACGAAGACGCTTCAAATGATTAGCGAAGCATTGAGCGAGGCTAGTGTGCCTGTACTGCTAATGGATATAAAAGGCGACCTGAGTGGCATTGCAATGCCCGGCACCATTAACGATAAAATTCAGGAAAGAACCCAGAAGATCGGCGTGCCTTTTTTACCTACACAGTTCCCGGTTGAGTTGCTCACATTAAGTAGCGAAAAAGGCGTACGACTGCGTGCTACCGTTACTGAATTTGGCCCGGTGTTACTCTCGAAAATATTAGGATTGAATGATACGCAAGGTGGGTTAGTGGCAATGATTTTTAAATACTGCGATGATCGGCAGATGGCACTGCTCGACCTGAAGGATTTTATTAAAACACTTCAATACATTGGCAACGAAGGCAAGGCTGAAATTGAGAAAGATTACGGAAAGATTTCAACTACGAGTGCCGGTACCATTCTGCGAAAGGTGATTGAATTACAACAACAAGGTGCGGACATCTTTTTCGGCGAACCCAGTTTTGAAGTGGAAGACCTGATGCGCATTAGTGAGGATGGCCGGGGAATGATCAATGTGCTTCGCGTGACTGATCTGCAGGATCGGCCAAAGCTGTTCTCAACTTTCATGTTGCAGTTGCTGGCCGAGCTATATGCGTCAAGCCCGGAGGAAGGAGATCTTGACAAGCCGAAACTAGTATTGTTTATAGATGAGGCCCACCTGATCTTCCAGGAAGCCAGCGAGGCTTTGTTGCAGCAAATTGAAACGGTCATTAAGCTGATCCGATCTAAAGGGATAGGCGTTTTCTTCGTGACCCAAAACCCGATGGATGTGCCTGCAAGTGTACTCGGTCAGCTGGGCATGAAAGTGCAACATGCCTTGCGTGCATTTACTGCCGTTGATAGAAAAGTGATTAAGCAAACGGCGGAGAATTATCCGATAACAGAATTCTATAAAACAGATGAAATTATTACAAAGATGGGTATTGGTGAAGCGTTGGTGACGATGCTGAATGAAAAGGGAATTCCTACACCACTGGCGCATGTCATGCTAGCTCCGCCAAGGAGCAGAATGGATGTTTTAACGACTACTGAAATAGACTCGATTGTTTCAAAAAGTAAGTTGGCGCCAAAGTATAACAGAGAAGTAGACTCACGGAGCGCTCACGAAATATTGACGGCTAAGTTGGAAGAGGCGGCAGAAAAGACTGAGGCCGCTAAAGAAGAAAAGGAGTACGCTAAGGCCGCACCAAAAGAGAAAAAAGAGGAAAGCTTTTTTGATAGTCCAATGGTGAAGAGTGCGGGTAGAACTGCAGCCACTTTAATTACCCGTAGCTTACTAGGTGCCCTCGGTTTAGGCGGAAGAAGCAGGAAAAGTAAAAGCTGGTTTTAATAGCAGATAGAAAAATTACTCGAACAATATCCAATAGGATCAGGCTCTTTTTATAGAGCCTTTTTCATTTACTATCACTTTGCCTTCTGCTTGCAAATAATCCAACACCTTCCATATTTTTTCTTTTTTCAATCCCTTTAAATGCAGCAATAACAGTTTAATATCCGCCTCTGCTTCGTCAATATGCAGCAGTATGCGCTTACTAATGTTTGCAAACTCTTCATCGGTTAAATGTGAACTTTTGCGTTGCAGGCAATTATCGCATGAGCCGCATTGTTTTATTTTCTCGTCACCAAAATAATTGCCGATGAATTTACCGCGACATTCATCAGGCAATTGTACATAGCGATGCATTGTCTGTACGCGCAACTGGTATTGGTGCTTACGCTTCAGGTAGTCTTCAGCTTGAAACACCAGGTACTCAGCAGGTGCCCTGTTATCGTGAAAAAAAAGCTGCGGTGTTTCTTTTTGTGGATGGTAATGGATTATTCCAAATGCCTGCAGCGCATTTAATTGTTGCTGCAATTCCTCCGTGCTGAATTTGGTAAGCCTGCTTAATAAGTTCTCATTTACAGAAACGATGTTATCAAACACGCCTTCATAACTTCTTAGCAAGTATTTTATCAGGTTGTCGTATGCGGGATGTGCGGCTTCAAATGCATGCAATTCATCTTTCGTACAATCAAATCCTACTTTACTTGCGATAAAAACCTGCTCGTTAAAAGTAAGATGTCCTTCCTGCTCCAATGCTTTCAGTGCATTCATAACCGGAATTGTTTCCAACTTAAAATTGCGCACAAATTCTCCCAGGTTAAAATCAAAATACTGGCCTTCGCCACTGCCCACCGGTATTTGTAAATAGTTGGCAATGGCCTGGTAAATTTCCCGGATGACTTTTATAGGTGGATACTTTTTCTCAGGTAACTCAGTTAATTCATCTAGCTCCATTTGAGCATATAGCAATACGGCAAAAGAGCGATTGCCATCTCTGCCAGCTCTGCCTGCTTCCTGGTAATAATTTTCAAGGTTGTCTGGTATATCCATGTGCACCACTACGCGAACATCGGGTTTGTCTATGCCCATTCCAAAAGCGTTGGTGCAAACAATTACCCGCGTTGAATTTTTAATCCATTGTTCCTGCCGTTGGCTCCGGTCTGCTTGTAATAAGCCTGCATGGTAATAATCTGCAGACACTTTATTGAGCTGAAGCAGGTGCGCAATTTCTTTTGTTTTCTTTCGATTGCGACAGTATACTATGGCTGGTCCGGGTACGTTGTGTAAAATATCTAACAGCTTATTTATTTTGCTGTCCACTTTGAAAACGCTCATCGACAAATTGTTTCTTTCAAACGATTGCCTGAAAATGTGTTGTTCTTTAAACAGCAGTTTTGCACAAATATCCTGTTGCACCATAGGGGTAGCCGATGCGGTAAGCGCTAGTACCGGCACGTTAGGAAAATGATCTTTGATGGCTGCGATGCGCAAATACGGCGGGCGAAAATCATAACCCCATTGCGAAATACAATGGGCTTCATCCACCGCAATTAAATTCAATTTTAATTCAGCTAAATAGAATTTAAATAAATCTGTTTCTAGTCTTTCAGGTGATACATAAAGGAATTTAAATTCACCGAAGCAAGCATTTTGCAAAGTATTTTTTACTTCCAAATAGCTCATGCCGCTGTAAAGAGAAAGCGCAGGTATGTTTCTTTTATTCAGGTTTTCAACCTGGTCTTTCATTAATGCAATCAGTGGACTGATTACCAGGCAAATTCCATCTTTTACCAATGCAGGCACCTGGAAGCAAATGGATTTACCGCCACCGGTTGGCAGAAGTGCTAAGGCATCTTTTCCTTTCAATACATTATTGATAATCTCCTCTTGTAACGGGCGAAATTCAGCATAGCCCCAGTATTGTTGAAGAATTTGATGAGGTGTTGACACGTAGTAAATGTAATAACGTTGGATGTTTATATAAAGAGATCATTGCTTTGAATAGTACTCTTCACTTTAGGCGTATAAATTATTAGTCTACATTTTTATAGTTCAACCATAAAGAATTTGCGGCTAGTACTACATCGCTTAAGCCCATGATTAAGGCGCCTGCAGTAGGGGTAAGTAGACCAGCCGCTGCTACCGGTATGGCCACGATATTATAAATGAATGCCCAAAACAAATTGCTCTTGATGGTGCCATACGTATGCTTGCCTAATTGAATGGCCAACGGCAGTTTAACCAGGCCATCATTCATCAAAACAACAGAGGCACTCTGAATGGCTAATTGCGAAGCTTTGCTTAGTGAAATACTAATCGTGGCTTTTGCAAGCGCTGGAGCATCATTAATTCCATCGCCCACCATGATGGTTGGTTTTTCACTCACCAGCGTGGTTATTTTTTCTAGTTTCTGCTGAGGTGTTTGCTCAGCAATCACTTCGTCTAGGCCTAACACTTCGGCAATATTTTTACATTTTGCTAAGCTGTCTCCACTTAATAATATTGTTTTTATATTTTGTTTGTGGCAATATTCAATTACCGACTTCGCTTCTGGCCTTAATTCATCGGCAATATCTATCCAACCCAATATTTCATCATTTCTTTTTACATACAAATGGTGGCTTTTGTCGATGATACCCTCATCAATTTTTGCAGAGCCGATTAAATAAATGTTTCCTTGTTTGTCCTCAGCCTGCATGCCAGTGCCTTTTACTTCATCTATCTTTTTCCACTTAACAATGTTGGTCGTTTTCCAATGTTCTGCAATGCTTTTTGCAATGGGATGGTTAGAGAATTTTTCCAGTGAATACACGATTGACTTAAACTCTTCTTCGGGTAAACTGCTTTTAAAACCCGTAACGATAAACTTACCGTTGGTAAGCGTTCCTGTTTTATCAAATACTATTTGCTCAATGTTCCTAAACAGCTCCATGCTTTTGCTGTCGGTATATAAAATACCCTGGCGTGCGGCACGTCCAAGTCCAACGGCTATAGCAGCGGGTGTGGCCAACCCCATTGCGCAAGGGCACGAGATAACCAACACCGCAATGGATCGCATCAGGCTTTGTTCAAAAGTTACTCCTACGAAAAAATAGTTAATAGCAAGCGTAAGCAGTGAAATAGCAACCACAGCAGGAACAAACACTGCACTTATCCTGTCTGCAAGTTTTTGCACCGGTGGCTTGTGACCCTGTGCCTGCTTCATCATTTGTACGATGCTGCTTCTTACGGTGTCGTTACCGGTTGCGGTCACGTAGCATTTTACGGTACCATCAGATAGTACACTTCCACCTATAATAATATCGCCTTGCTTTTTAAATACAGGTAAACTCTCGCCGCTGATGATTGCTTCGTTTACTTCAGCATCGCCACTTAAAATTTTACAATCCATCGGCACTTGCTCACCCGATTTTATGAGGATCAAATCGCCCACCTTCAATGCCGTATTTTCAACCGGGAAAATGTTTTCATTATGCTGATCATCGTAGGCAATCATATTGGCCATCACCTTTTGCTCCTTCGTTAGCTCCTTAATTGTTTTCTGCGTTTTGGCAATTGAAAGGTCTTCCATCCAATTTCCAAAAAACACAATCGTGATAATTGAAGCAGCCGTTTCATAAAAGATCATGGACTCATTACCGGTTACCAGTCCAATAGTACTGTATACAAATGCAGCCACTGCGCCCAGTGCAATCAGGACATTCATATTGGGCACGCCCGAGCGAAGACTATTAATCGCACTCTTGCCAAAAAAGCGCATACCAACAATAAATACGGGGATCGTAAATGCTAACTGCATGTAGAGATTATGCAAAAAATGAAGCCCGAATTGCATACCAACGTGTGCCGCCATCAGTACCAATGTGAAGGGTAGGCAGAACAAAAACTTCTGTTTGGTAGAATGCAGAAAATGTTTCTTTTTAGGTTCCTCATTGGGGCTGCCCTCTGCCACTACGGTGTAGCCCAATAGCTCAATATTCTTTTTCGCCTTCTCTACATCTTCTTTCACAGCTGTAGCCTCAAACGCTACTTCTCCATTTATAGGGTTTACAGCCACTTCCTGCATACCTTGTTTCTGTAGCACTTTGCTTACACTTAGTGCGCAGTTGCTGCAAGTCATTCCTTCCACTTTCCAGTTAATCTTTTCCATGATCATTTTGTTCTAATGCAAAATTAAACCGTCTGTTACGGCTTACATTTTATCGCCCCTGTTATCTTTACTACACCGTTGCATTTCATTCCGTTGCGGCAAACTTTCACAACCTGTTACCACATGAACCTCACTTTTACTTTAGAGCACATAAAGGCCGCCGCACAGCAATTGTGGAACAGCCAGAAAGAAAAAAAAGTTTGGGCGTTCCATGGAGAAATGGGTGCAGGCAAAACCACTTTTATTCATGTACTATGCGAAGTGCTGGGAGCCTCTGGTGCTATCGGCAGTCCCACTTATTCTATCATAAATGAATACGAAAGCACTAGTGCCGGAATCATTTACCACATGGATTTGTACCGGCTGCGCGATGAAGAAGAAGCCATGCAAGCCGGCGTAGAAGATGCATTTTATAGCGGCAGTCTTTGCCTGGTAGAATGGCCCGAAAAAGCGGCGGGATTATTGCCTGATGATTGCCTGCATGTCCAATTACAGCTACTCAACGAAACTACCCGTACCATTAGTTGGTAATGCCTATGTAGAGCGTGCTGGTTCGTTGCCTTTGGCATCCCAACACTTTAGTTTATTACCCATAACTTTATTCACTAAACATTCTGCTGCATGTCGTCAATGAAACCGTTGGTTAGTACTTCGTTCACCTATGAAACGCTGGAAGAAACATTGGATGTAAAAGCCAAAGGCGCCACTTTGCACATCGGCATTCCCAAAGAAACTGCTTTCCAGGAAAACCGGATAGCATTGACCCCTGAAGGTGTAAGCGTACTCGTAAGCAACGGCCACGAGGTGGTAATGGAAAGCAAGGCGGGTGACGGAAGCAAGTTTACAGACAATGAATACAGCGAAGCAGGCGCAAAGATTGTTTTTGAAAAACAGGAAGTCTTTAAAGCGCCCATCCTTGTAAAAAGCGCACCGGTAGTAGCAGAAGATTTACCGTTGTTGCAAATGGGGCAAACCATTGTTTCGCCCATTCATTTGTCGGCAATGAAGACCGAATATCTCCATGCCATGATGGAGAAAAGAATAACTGCACTCAGTTTCGAAAACCTAAAGGATGACAGTGGCACATACCCGATTGTACGAAGTATGAGTGAAATTGCCGGCGGTGCAATAATGCTAATAGCCGGACAATACCTTGGCAGCGCAAACAGTGGTAAAGGCGTTTTGCTGGGTGGTATCAGCGGCATTCCGCCAACTAAGGTCATCATCATTGGTGCTGGCGTAGTGGGCGAATTTGCTACACGGACCGCACTGGCTTTAGGTGCCTCGGTTAAAGTTTTTGACAACAATGTTTACCGCTTAAAGCGACTTCAAAATAATTTAGGCGTACGTGTTTGGACGAGTGTGATCGAGCCTAAAATTCTCGCCAAGCAATTAAAAAGTTGCGAAGTTGCCGTAGGCGCAATGAGTAGCGAATTCGGTCGTACACCCATAGTAGTTACCGAAGAAATGGTAACGCGCATGCGCCCCGGCAGTGTAATAATTGATGTGAGCATCGACCGCGGCGGTTGCTTCGAAACCAGCGAAATCACCAGCCACCAGCGCCCCACATTTACCCGCCACGACGTTATTCACTATTGCGTTCCCAACATACCCAGCGGCTTTGCCCGCACTGCCAGCCAGGCCATCAGCAATGTATTGATGCCGCTATTGTTAAGTGTAAGTGAAGAAGGTGGATTCGAAGAAATGGTGTGGCACAACTTCAACCTGCGCAATGGCATTTACATGTACAAAGGTCATCTTACCAACTTTTACCTCAGCCAACGCTTTGATCTGAAGTATACTGATTTGAATTTATTGATTGCGAGTAGGAGGTAGTGTTTGAATGCCTGGTTTTTTCCTACCTCTTGAACTATAATTTCAACATCAACCGTACACCCATGGGCAAAGCTATCCCAGTGTAAGTTTTGTCTGTACGGTGGCGGGCGAATATTCCTTCAGCCATTTCATATTCCTCACCTACAGCCTGGTTCCATTTATACCGAAAGCCCACTCCGCCGTAGTATTCTATCCATAACTTTTTATTGCGGGTAAGAGGGTCATTGCTTCCGAAGTTAAAATGTATACCTGCTGCTTGCTTGCGATAAGTAAAGCGGGTGAACTCTTCGTAGGCCGGTACACCATTTACCACGTTGCGAGGAACCCAGTCTTCCAGTTTATAATTAGCCAGCTTGTAATGAAGTTGTGCTTCTATAAAGGGTCGTTTGTTTGGTACAAAGTAATAGCGAATAAAAGGCCGTGCAATTATTCCATTGGTACCTTTAGCTTCATTAAAATAGAATGAATTAAAAATATACGCAACATCTGTACCTACCGACCACTGCTGCCGAAATTTATGTTCGATACCGACTGATAGGTTTTGATCCAACACATCTGCCAACCCCATTATATTAAACCGGGTAAATGTAGAAGGAGAATATTCATCTTTTTGAGCTTTACAAAGCGCTGGAAGCAGGAGTAAGGTTAGCAGCAGTAATTTTTTCATTAGTTTATGGTAGCTATTCTTATAGGATTTTTATTGTTACTAATGTCGTATACAATAATGCCTGTGGAAACCCAGCATATCAACATATCCTGGTAAGGAATTACATCTATATAAGTGCCATCTCTTAATGTTCTTACTACTTGAGGAGTGTATGCATTGTTGATATCAAATACCATCAAACCACGCTGCTTATCGCATACATATAATGCATCACCGGAATAGCCAAGGCCGTATGGTTCACCTACACCCACCATGCCTTTCTGTATGGGGTTTTGTATGTCTTTAATATCGTAAATAGCCAGTATGCTTTGAAAGCCCCCACAAGGTCCATTGGTGCGTAAAGTGGCAAAAGCTACGGTGTCTTTTGCAACCACCGGATCGCACCGGCGCAATACCTGCGGCGAAACGGCTACTCCTAACTGTTGCGGACTAGCAGGATCAGCCAGGCTAAAAATATAAACGACTGAAGTAGAGCCTATAAATAGTTTGTCTTTAAAAGGCGAGATGGTTTCAATTTCGAACCCAACATTGCGGGTACTTTTCAATACTGGGTTTTCAGGGTTAGTTATGTCGTAGGTGGTTAAATTTTGATCATCCACCGTATATAAATAATTACCTGCAATTGCAAAACGTGCCAGCGAACCACCCGCACCCGTTGTTACAGCCGACATGTTATTAAGCGAAGAAGCATCTTTACTGCATTGAGTAAACAGCAATATGGTTAAAAAAAGACAACAGTATATTCGTTTCATATAAATAGCTTTTACCTGCGGCATTTAGGGTTAGTAATTTGTTTTTCTTCCCAATATATCACCACGCCTTTGTTGGGGTCTACACATTCAAAGCTGCAATTGTTGTAAGGCGGGTATTGCTGGTTAAGCGCCGGAAAAACGTTGCTCATTCTTTTAACCATTTGCGGAGTAGCGGGGTTGGTAATATTAAATACTACGATATCGCGGTAATTGTTACAATACAAAAAGTTTCCTTTTACTGCGAGTTCGGTACTAAGCGGCAATTCTATAAAACCCACCTTTTGCGGGCTTGTCCGGTTGGTGTTGTTAATGATGTGAATGCCGGTGCCAATATCATTTTGGAAAAGGAAATTGCCAAAAGCATAAATCTTACCTGCTTTGCTGGTTGCCCTTTGAGGCAGTATTCTATGGTTTAATACGGAAGTAGTTTGCGCATAAACAGGAACATATCCCATCACGTTCCCTTGTTGCGGTTCGTTTTCAGGGGTGCATCCGGTTATTATAAAAAAAGTAAAAGCGATTAATAGAATAGACTTCATACAATTAGTTTGCTGTGTCAAGACTCAAAAACAAAAATTAGTGCTGCCTTGAATGGAAGAAAGCTATGAAACTTTTACTGAAAGAGTTCATAGTAAAGTGGACCTATTTAAAATCCATGATAGGTAATTGGTGATTGCACCAATCGTATTCCACTTCATCATTACTACTCTGCTGCTGCCGGTCGCTGACCCAACAGTTTCAACAATATGTTTTATTATTTGGAGCCGGGCTTTAGCTTTCCCTTCATCATCGTTGCGTCGCACTCTTGTACTATTGCTCATTATTCTTCATTTGCCTCAACATTTTTACGAGCCCGCTTTTGTTGTCGCTCCCTGGTTGGTCGCAGACCATCAACAACGTCAATAAGCAGTCATCAATATGCAATCGTATTTGCCGCAATCTTATAATCCATAATAGAAATTATCTTTCCACAAAACGAATATTCTACCTCATCATTACTACTCACTACAATCGTTTTACCCGCACCATAGGTTTTCACCAATTGTTGGTACAATGCAATACCGGTTGCATCAAGGTTGGTACAAGGCTCATCCAACAATAACAAAGGCACATCAGAGAAGAAAGCCTGCGCCAATTTTATGCGTTGCTTCATGCCACTGCTGTAGTAGCGAATTTGTTTGTCGGCAGCTTTTTCCAAACCAATAATGGAAAGAATTTCCTTGATTGAAATGGAAGCCAAAAACGGTTTAAACTTTTGATGGAACTGCAAAAACTCAACAGCGGTCAATTCTTCAATCACCTCCAGGTAAGGCGCTACGATAGAAATGTACTGGTGTACTTTTTCATCGTCTATTGATTTGCTGTTTTGAAGCCAGTGGGTTTTGCCTTCGCTTACTTCCATGCTGCCGCTCAGTACTTGTAATAACGTGCTTTTGCCGCTGCCATTAGGGCCGGTAATGGCGTAAGACTCGCCGGGGAAGAATTCGAAATTTAGATTGTGAAAGATCCAATCGCGGTTGAAGCGTTTACCTGCATCACTCAGCTTAATAATCATCGAGCCCGTTTTTTACAGAGCGCTTGATGATGCCGGCTTTAGAATGTTGTACAAACTCAACGATGTTTTTTTTCACGTCACTATCCTTTATTGTTTCACCAATAATCTCGAGTGCTTTTGAGGTGGTATGTCCTTGTATAAAAAGAATATGGTAGATCGCAGATATTTCGTCGATGGTTTCTTTTGCAAATCCACGGCGTGTTAATCCAACATTGTTTATTCCGGCAAAGCACAATGGATCACGGGCAGCCTTTACGTAAGGTGGAATATCCTTCCTGATTAAAATTTGCCCGGCCACATAGGCATGTGCACCCACATGAATAAATTGCTGAACACCGGATAGCCCACCCAGGATGGCGTGGTCCTCAATGGTAACATGGCCGGCTAACTGTACTGCATTGGCTAATATTACATAATTACCTACCTGGCAATCGTGCGCTACATGCACGTAGGCCATCAGCAGGCAGTGGCTACCTACCTTGGTGGTCCAGCGGTCTTTGGTGCCACGGTTTATGGTTACACATTCACGAATGGTGGTATGATCTCCGATTTGAACAGTCGTTTCTTCTCCCACGAATTTCAGGTCTTGTGGTATTGCTCCTAAAACTGCCCCCGGAAAGACAAGGCAATGTTGACCAATGGTAGTACCACTAAAAATGGAAACATTCGGCATTATATGCGTTCCATCACCAATCTCCACGTTGTCATCAATCACAGAAAATGCATCAATCCTTACATTGTCTCCTATGCGGGCTCCGGGATGTATTTGTGCTAAAGGACTAATCATTTTGCTTTGCTCGTTTTACAATTTGTGCCACCAATATTGCTTCAGCCACTATTTTACTGCCCACATACACCGTTCCCTTCATTTCTACTAATCCTCTTCTAATAGGGCTCACCAACTCCATGTGCAGAATTAAGGTATCGCCCGGTACCACTTTCTGCTTGAATTTACAATTGTCAATTTTCAAGAAGTATGTGTCGTACTTGTCCTCAGTATTTTTCGGAATGGCCAAAATTCCACCACACTGGGCCAATGCTTCTGCCAGCAGTACGCCCGGCATTACACAGTTCCCCGGAAAATGTCCCTGGAAAAAAGGTTCGTTGTAAGTTACATTCTTAATGCCAACTACCTTGGAATCCGTCAACTCAATTATTTTGTCTACCAACAAAAAGGGGTAGCGGTGTGGTAGCAATTGTTCTATCGCATGCACATCAAACAAAGGTGCTTTTTCAGGATCGTAGATGGGTACTTCGCCTTTTTGCTTCACCTTTTTAATATGCTCCTTTAATTTCTTGGCAAATAAAACGTTTGACGAATGCCCGGGTTTATTAGCGATGATGTGCGCTTTAAACGGGTAACCAACTAAAGCAAGGTCTCCAATCACATCCAGCAATTTATGACGGGCTGGTTCGTTGTCAAACCTTAGTTCTGTATTGTTGAGATAGCCTCGACCTGTCGGAATTTCAATATCAGGGAAGTGTCCGCGCAATTTTTTTACCTGGTTTTCTGTAACCGGTTTGTCTACCACCACCACTGCATTATTGCGGTCGCCACCTTTAATCAGGTCGTTATCCAATAGCCATTCTAATTCGTGAAAAAAGCAGAAAGTACGGCAAGGCGCAATCTCTGTTTTAAAGTCGGTGATGTCTTTCAGACTTGCGTGTTGTGTACCCAGTACCGGGCTGTTAAAGTCGATCAAAGCATTTATACGGTACTCGTGAAAGGGCATTGCTACCATCTCCACCTGCTTCTCCTCGTCGATGAAGGTGATGTTGTGCGCAATCGTGTAATAGATTTTTGCTGCTGCTTGTTGCTGAACACCTACTTTTTCTATGGCTTCCACAAAGGGTTGCGCGCTACCATCCAGGATAGGTACTTCATCTCCATCAATTTCCACTAAGGCATTATCTACCCCCATCCCTACGAAAGACGCCATTAAATGTTCAATGGTATGAATGCGTGCTCCGTTGCTTTCAATGGTAGTACTGCGGTTAGTAGTTACCACATTGTCTACATCGGCCTTAATGATTGGCCGCCCTGCTACATCTATTCGCTGGAAGTTAATACCTGTATTTGGAGCCGCCGGGCGAATTACCATGTTAACGGCATGCCCGGTATGAATACCTGAACCTGAAATCCTTATTTCCCCCGCTACTGTATGCTGAAATTGCTGTTCGTTCGTATTCATAGCTCCCTTTAAAAGTGGCGAAAGTATGAAAACTCTGCTTTTTAGTAAAAAGTAAAAACCCCGCCAAACCAAGGGCAGGGTACCTAAAAGCTATAGGTTGGGCGACTAAAATTGTGCCTTCTCTTCCATTAATTGACGAACCAGGTTTTCTAGTTCAGTGATCCTTTTTTCCAGTTCTGGCAAATTTCGAGTCACAGCCTGGCTGCGCAATGCACTTGCATATTCAAAGGCGGGTGAACCGGTAACAGAAGACTTGGGTTTCTTGATGGTTTTACTCACACCGCTTTGCGCATTAATCCGGCTGCCATCCGCTATTTGAATGTGACCAACTACTCCTGCTTGCCCACCAATCATTACATTGTTGCCAATTTTAGTACTGCCGCTTACGCCGGCCTGGGCTGCTATTACCGTATTGTAACCCACCTCTACATTGTGGGCAATCTGTATCAGGTTGTCTAGCTTAGCACCAGAGCGTATAATCGTTGATCCAATAGTTGCGCGGTCAATAGTAGCATTCGAACCGATCTCTACATTGTCTTCAATTACCACATTGCCTATCTGGGGTACTTTTTTAAAGGTGCCATCCGCCTGTGGCGCAAAACCAAAACCATCACCTCCAATCACGGAACCAGAATGGATAACCACATTTTTTCCGGTAACACAGTCATGATAAATTTTTACACCGGGATGAAAAATGCAATTGTCTCCAATCTTTACATTGTTACCTATAAAAACACCGGGAAAAATTTTTACGTTATTGCCGATAGATGTTTGGTCACCAACGTAAGCGAACGCACCAATATAAACGTTCTCGCCTTTAGTGGCAGACGGCGAAATATAGCTTGGTTCTTGTATTCCCTGTAGCTTACTTGTTTTTAATTGTTGGTAATGATGAAGAAGGCTTGCGAAAGCCGTATACGGATCCGCTACGCGAACTAAGGTGCCGCTTACAGCTTGCTTCAACTCTAATTGCTCACCAACGATGATGATAGAAGCGGCAGTTGTATATAAAAAATCTTCGTACTTGGGGTTGGCAAGAAAGGCTAGTTGCCCTTGTTTGGCTTCTTCAATTTTACCAAAGCTGTCAACACTGGCGTTGGGATCGCCCTCAATTTTTCCTTGTATTAAAACAGCGATTTGATTTGCAGTAAATGTCATTTGTGTGTTTTTAGCCAGGGCAACGAGCTCCCGGCAAAAATTCATTCATTATTTTAAACCCGGTACAAATAGGTGCAAAACTATTCATAAAAACAAATGTAAAATTTTTTCACAGGCGAGGCCATTGTTTTATGTATGAGGGCGTTGTCTACCTGCGAAATATCTTTTACCTGGTCATCTTTAAATAGAATGTTGATCCTTTCATCCTGCATGGTGTACATCGTATTAATGGTTTCTCCTTTAAACACAAGGTACCTAGCCTCTTCTTCAGTAAGGCGAAGTTTTTTACAAGCATCTTCCAGTTTTTGTTGCAGCATTTCATCTGAAACAGGTTCTGCCTGCAATCTTATCTTCAATAGATTTCTATTGATAATATTTCGACAAAGGGTGTGCAATACTACATCCGGGTGATGACTCCACACCTTCATGGCATGCATAAAATCATAGTCATCCATGTCACAAAACTTATTGAGCACTTCATCATTCATGGTGCCGTCGAACTGTGTTAAGAAGTAATCTATTGGAGTTTGGGTAAACAGCAGCTGGTCATTTTTGCTGTAGATAGAACGAACCCGTTCTATAATCTTCACCATCATTTTTTCGCCGGACAATACGGTTTTATGCAGGTACACTTGCCAATACATCAGGCGCCGCGCTACCAAAAATTTTTCCACGCTGTAGATCCCTTTTTCTTCTACCATAAGCTCGCCGTTGTGTACAACAAGCATCTTTAAAATTCGGTCGTAGCCAATTACCCCTTCACTTACGCCGGTAAAGAAACTATCCCGGGTCAGATAGTCCATTCGGTCCACATCCAACTGTCCACTGATGAGCTGGTGTAAAAAACGCTTGGGATGTTTATCGGTAAATATATCGATGGCCATTTGCAAACTGCCACCCAATTCATCGTTCATTTTGTGCATTAGCTCCAGGCTCATGGTTTCATGATGAACATTCTGCAATAACACATTTTCTAATGCGTGGCTAAATGGACCGTGGCCAATATCGTGTAGCAGTATAGCGGCCTTTGCTGCTATCTGTTCTTCGTCGGTAATGTCTACCCCCTTACTACAGAGTTCGGTGAGTGCACTGCCCATTAAGTGATAAGCGCCAAGCGAATGATGCAGCCGTGTATGTACAGCGCCGGGGTACACCAAATGGGCGAGTGCCATTTGATAAATGCGGCGCAAACGCTGATAATAGGGATGCGCAACTATCTGAAGAATGAGAGGGTGGTTAAGTGTAATGAACCCATGAACGGGATCGTTGATGATTTTCCTTTTTTGAATAGGCATGTACTAATTTGAATTGCAAAACTACAGGTAAGGTGGGTAGCAGGGCGGGTATAATTTTGATGTACACCAATTGTAATTGACACATAGGTTTTCTTGTTGCTGAACTGTTAAACACCTTGCCTGTTAGACTGCTTTATGTACTTTGAGCCTACTGCGATCACTAAAATTGAAAAATGATATTATTTGTACTCGTTTAGTTTTACACTCTTTGGCCGGATAAAATGATATAAACTAGTATTCAGCTCCTAATTGGTGAATAAAGTTTTGTAGTACAAGTGAGTGACACAAGGATGTAGAAAAGCGAACAAATAGCCGGTAACAAAAACAACAAAAAAATTATGGCAGCACCAAAAATTTTATGGGTAGACGATGAGATTGAAAGCCTACAAAGTCAGAAGATGTTTTTAGAGAACAAAGGTTACGAGGTTCATACGTTGACCAACGGTTTTGATGCGATAGAATATGTGAAGGAGCATGAAGTGGACGTAGTGCTAATGGATGAAAGCATGCCCGGACTGACCGGCCTGGAAACGCTGGCGCAAATAAAGGAAGTGAATAGCGCCATCCCCATTGTTTTGATTACAAAAAATGAAACGGAAAACCTGATGGATGAAGCCATCGGGAACGAAATAAGCGATTACCTGATAAAGCCTGTAAACCCCAACCAGGTTTGGCTAAGTCTGAAGAAGATAATAGATAACCGCAGACTGGTTGCTGAGAAAACAACCACTGCATACCAGCAGCAATTTCGCCAACTATTTATGGCCTTAAATAGCAATCCAAACTATAATGATTGGATGGACATTTATAAAAAGCTGGTGTACTGGGAGCTGGAAATGGAGAAGAGTGATAGCCCTGAAATGGTTGAAATTTTACAGAGTCAAAAGCAGGAAGCGAACACCGAGTTTTTCAAGTTCATTAGCAGGAATTATGCATCGTGGATAGACCCCAAAAATGAAGCGCCGGTAATGAGCCACAACCTGCTTCAGTTTAAAGTGCTGCCGCATGTGGAGAAGGGGATACCTACTTTTTTTCTTTTGATAGATAACCTTCGTTTTGATCAGTGGAAGGCTATTCAGCCATTTTTCCTGGAAAACTTCAAGATGCTGGAAGAAGAGACTTTTTATAGCATATTGCCCACAGCTACGCAGTACTGTCGTAATTCTATTTTCGCCGGGCTATTACCAATCGACATTGAAAAGAACTTTCCCGAGGAGTGGAAAAATGATGATGAGCAAGGCGGAAAGAATCTGTACGAAGAGACACTGTTTAAAGGTTTACTGAAGCGTCTTAGAAAAGAGATGAAGTACAGTTATACGAAGGTGGTGAACAACAATGATGCGCAACATCTTGCCAATAACATTCATAACATGATGGGCAACGATCTGAACATCATCGTCTACAACTTTGTAGATATGCTGAGCCACGCCCGTACAGAAATGGAGGTGTTGAAAGAACTGGCTGGCGATGAGGTAAGCTACCGCAGCATCACCCGTAGCTGGTTTGAACATTCACCTTTGAACCAGGCACTCAAAAAAATCTCTGATAAAAAGGTAAACCTGATTATAGCAACGGATCATGGTACGGTAAAAGTGAAGACACCGTATAAGGTAATTGGTGACAAACAAACGACCACCAACCTGCGCTACAAGCATGGTCGTAATTTAAATTATGAACCAAAGGACGTGCTTGCATTTAAAGATCCCAGGCAAGCAGGATTGCCCGTACCGAATGTCAATTCATCTTACATCTTTGCTAAGGAAGATGGGTTTTTGTGTTACCCAAATAACTACAATCATTTTGTAAACTATTACAAAAACACCTTCCAGCATGGAGGCGTAAGTATGGAAGAGATGATTGTTCCAATTATTAAATTAACCAGCAAAGTGTAGATGAAATGGGAAGTATGAAATATAAAATATGAGATAGGAGGCATGAGGGATGAAGTCCCTCATTTCCCATTTTCCTTTTGCTAAAACCTTTTTTCACGCCCTATTTCATATTTCAAATTTCGCGAAGCCTTATTTCCCATTTTATTTTTGCTGTGGATAAAACGTGTATTGTTCCGCAAAGGCGTACGGTACATTTGTGTAAACGAAAATGAGCCGCCACGGCGGGTGAAGGATTATGAAATACAACCAGGGAACACAAAGCAAAATCGAGAAAATTCTTCATGAAAATGACTATGTAATCCGCTATGAGCGGGGTACGTTTCAAAGCGGCTATTGTATTTTGGAAGCGAAAAAAGTTATCGTGCTCAATAAGTTTTTGCCTGTAGAAGGAAGGATCAATACTCTGATAGAATTATTGCCGCAGCTTGTTATCAATTACGATCAACTCACCCACGAATCGCAGAAGCTGTATGATGAATTGATGAAAAAGGTAAACATCAATTCTGAAAGCGCTGAATAGCGATCGATCGTTTTACCCTCCTTACTCATTATTATTTTTCCTGTAGGTTTGTATAAGTGACGTCTCCTTCTTTAACGATAACTTTTCTTGGCACAGGTACCAGCAGCGGCGTACCAATGGTTGGCTGCGATTGTGCTGTGTGTACCTCTGCAGATGAAAATGATACCCGCTTAAGAAGCAGCATACTTGTTCAGTCGGCAACTACCACCATTGTGGTAGATACCACGCCGGATTTTCGTTACCAAATGTTACGTGAAAAAGTAAAGCACATTGATGCCGTGCTGATCACTCATCCGCATAAAGATCATATTGCGGGCATTGATGATACCCGACCTTTTCAGTTCCTGCATCACAAAGCCACCGAAGTGTATGGCAGCGCCTCATCGTTGGAGGGTATCCGACAGGAAATTCCCTATGCTTTTCAAAACATTCAATACCCCGGTATCCCTAAAATAAATTTGCACGAAATAAATGAACAGCCATTTTTAGTTGGTGACATTTGGATACAACCTATTCTTGTTTGGCACTACAAAATGCCCGTGCATGGTTTTAAGTTTGGCTCGTTTACCTATATAACCGATGCTAACCGAATAGATGAGCCGGAAAAAGACAAGATCCGTAACAGCGATATCATTGTGCTGAATGCATTAAGAAAGGAAGCACACATCTCACATTTCACGCTACAGGAAGCGGTTGACATGGTGCAAGAATTAGGCATACCAAAAGGTTACTTCACGCATATCAGTCATCATCTCGGGCTTCATGTTCCAATTAATTCCTCCTTACCTGAAGGCATCGCACTTGCATTTGACGGACTGAAGCTATACATTTAGTTTTCGCTTTTAACCCCACTTTATTTTATCATAACTAATTGCGTATGAAACGTAAGTGGGCAAATTTTGTCAAAGATTATCTTACCTATACCCGAAACGAGCGCATAGGGTTGCTGTCAATATTAGCAATCATCCTTGCGATTATTTTTATTCCTCTCCCTAAACCAAAGGTGAAGCCAATTGACAAGTTGGCCATAGAGCAAGAACTCGGCGACCTAAAGATTTACACGGACAGTTCGAGGGCTTATAAAAGTAGACGATTCGAACAGGATGATGACGAAGGGTATACAACTACTCCCACCCATAAAAAAGATCATCCTATTACCGGGACACTATTTCCTTTCGATCCAAATACCTTGGATGCTGAAGGCTGGGAACGACTTGGCGTTCGCGAAAGAACAGTTCAGACCATTCTGAAACTTGTGGGCAAAGGATTTAAATTTCGCAAGCCGGAAGACATCAAAAAAATTTACGGGTTGCGACCGGAAGAGGCCGATCGACTGGTACCATATGTTCAAATAAAAGACACCCAAAGTGAAAATCAACCTGTGTTTGCAGCAAAGATTGCCGGCGAAATGTACACTGCACGCCCTGTAGTACCGCGTACTATAAACATGGTTGATGTAAATGAGGCAGACACAAGTGCTTTAATTGCCCTGCCTGGAATTGGAAGCAAACTGGCTGCGCGGATAATCAACTTTAGGGAAAAGTTGGGTGGGTATAGTTCCGTGTTGCAGGTTGCCGAAACCTATGCATTGCCAGATAGTACTTTTCAAAAAATTAAAGACAGACTGGTTTGCAAAACACCAAAATTGAGAACAATCAATATCAATACTGCTGATGCCAACTTGCTTAAGGGCCACCCGTATTTAAAGTGGAATACGGTAAATGCGATTATTGCTTACCGGCAGCAGCATGGACCCTATAAAAGCATTAGTGATTTAAAGAAAATAGAGATTATTACAGACGAATTCTTCGATAAAATTGCACCATACCTAGTCGTTTCGGATTAATAACAAACTAATCGTGTTTTGACGGCTGTGCCAAAGGCATTACTGCACTTCCGTAGGCTGTTTCCTTTATTTTTGCGCCTCAATAACGATTGCATAGAATGAACTTTGAAGCTTCAGAACTTACGCAGCAGGTGGCGCAAACAGCCCGCGACTTTGCCCTCCAACATATCAAACCAAATGTGATGACCTGGGATGAAAGCCAGGAATTTCCATTGCACATTTTTAAACAACTCGGTGAACTGGGATTGATGGGTGTATTGGTGCCTGAAGAATATGGCGGATCTGGTCTTTCTTATTACGAATACAACGCGGTCATCCAGGAGATTTCGAAGGTTTGTGGATCTATAGGGCTCAGTGTAGCGGCTCATAATTCTTTATGTACAGGGCATATTATGTTGTTTGGTACTGAAGTGCAAAAGCGTAAATATCTACCTAAACTGGCAACAGCAGAATTCCTTGGTGCCTGGGGACTTACCGAACCAAATACCGGAAGTGATGCAGGCAATATGAAAACCACCGCGGTGAAAGAAGGGGATGAGTGGATATTGAACGGAACGAAGAGTTGGATAACTCACGGCATTACAGGCGATGTAGCCGTAGTGATTTGCAGAACGGGCGAACCGCGTACCAGCGGTAACAGTACTGCATTTATAGTTGAAAGAGGGACTCCAGGTTTTGCCGGTGGCAAGAAAGAAAATAAACTAGGCATGCGCGCAAGTGAAACAGCCGAAATGATTTTTGACAACTGCCGCATCAGTGATGCGCAGCGATTGGGAGAAGTGGGCGATGGTTTCAGGCAGGCAATGAAAGTATTGGATGGCGGAAGAATTTCTATTGCAGCGCTTAGCATAGGTATAGCACGTGGAGCATATGAAGCAGCTTTGCAGTATTCGAAAGAACGTTATCAATTTGATCAGCCAATCTCTAATTTCCAGGCAATCAGTTTTAAGTTGGCAGACATGGCTACTGAGATTGAAGCTGCAGAACTACTAACCCAGCAAGCATGCGACCTGAAAATGAGAGGAGAGAAGATGACACGGCAGGCGGCTATGGCTAAATATTACGCAAGTGAAGTAGCAGTGCGGGCATCAACAGAAGCGGTTCAAATCTTTGGAGGCTATGGCTATACAAAAGATTTTCCTGTAGAAAAATTTTACCGCGATAGCAAACTGTGTACTATAGGCGAAGGAACTAGTGAAGTTCAGAAACTGGTGATCGCACGGGAAGTGCTACAATCATAGAACAGAACTCTAATTGCTTGGATTATGGGAATTCAGAGGAAATGAAATTGTGCTTATAGGTAACATATAAATGAATAAAGGGAAGTTAAACGGCTTCCCTTTATTCATTTTTTGTAGTTATGGTTGACGTAATAACTATCAACAAACAACAAACAACTCATTACAACTATTACTTTCCCAAACCGCCAAATCCTCCAAGGTTACCCAGTCCTGAGCCACCCTCGCTTCCCGATCCTCCCGAGCCAAACATATTACTTACCGCTCCCTCCAGCATCGGGAACTTTTCTTTTACAAACCCTGCAATTGCTTCAACCGCTTTTTGCGCCTGCTCATTTGAAATGCCGGCGTGGGCAGCTACCCTTTCTACTATTTCGTTCATGTGTTTTCTTTTGGTTGAAATTAAAATAATAATACCAACCAAAACACAGCAAGCCTAAATTCAAAATCTAAGGCAAAAAAAAGCGCCGGAACCTATCCGACGCTTTCAAAATATAAAAACGCTATTAAGCTACTTTCAGTTTGCTTAGGCGGCTCTTTCCGAATTGTCTTTCTGCGTAGTCTAATGTTACATGCAAAGTTTTTACGCCTGAGGTTGGAAGTTCGTACATGGCCTCTGTAAAAATGCTTTCACAAATGCTTCTCAAACCACGTGCCCCCAGTTTGTATTCCATTGCTTTCGTTACCATAAAATCGTACACGTCAGAGTCGATGGTTATGTGAATGCCTTCAATTTCAAACAAACGATTGTATTGCTTGATGATGCTGTTTTTCGGTTCTGTGAGAATTGCTCTCAAGGTTTCTACATCTAATGGATTTAGGTGGGTAACAACCGGCAAACGTCCAAGCAATTCCGGTATCAATCCAAAAGATTTCAAATCCTGTGCATTAATGAACTGCAACAGGTTCTTCCTCTGGTAATCCTGCATTTCTTTGTTTACATTGAAGCCAATAGCATTGGTATTTACCCTGCGGGCAATTACTTTATCGATGCCATCAAATGCTCCGCCGCAGATAAAGAGGATGTTTTGCGTATTCACCTTTATCATTTTCTGCTCCGGATGTTTGCGACCGCCCTGGGGTGGTACCAGTACTTCAGTGCCTTCCAGCATTTTCAATAAACCTTGCTGCACACCTTCTCCGCTCACATCACGTGTAATAGATGGATTGTCTCCTTTACGGGCAATTTTATCTATTTCATCAATGTAAACAATTCCTCTCTCCGCAGCATTTACATCATAATTACAGTTTTGCAAAAGGCGGGTAAGCATGCTTTCCACGTCTTCACCCACATAGCCGGCTTCAGTAAACACGGTCGCATCTACTATAGCAAACGGCACGTTTAACAGGCGGGCGATCGTTTTGGCAAGGAGCGTTTTACCGGTTCCGGTTTCACCTACCATTACAATGTTGCTCTTTTCAATCTCTATATCAGAATCAGTCTGCTTGTATTGCAATCTCTTATAATGATTGTACACTGCCACAGCCAACACCTTCTTCGCATCATCTTGCCCAATGATATACTCATCCAAAAATTTCTTTATTTCCGTAGGCTTACGCACGGTTAACTTGAAAGAAGAAGGTTGAGAATCGGTCTTCAATTGAAGTTCCTGAGCAATAATTTCCTGTGCGTGCTCTACACAGTTCTCGCAGATGTGTCCATCCTGTCCGGCAATAAGGATCTTAACCTCATCGCGGCTTCGTCCGCAAAACGAACAGTGTAAGTGACTTTGTTTGGCCATTTTTTTAATTTTCTATTGCATTGCTGCATGAAGCCAGCATTGCCTTGTTTTTCAGGAATTTTAGAATAAAGGATTACAAAAATAAAAAAACCGCTGCGAATAACCCTGTTTAAATTATCTAGGGGTTTCGCAGCAGTGTCTCTTTAACTAATATCTACAGCTTTTCTAATATCGAGTCGGCAATTCCGTAGGCCACAGCTTCATTAGCATCCATCCAATAATCCCTATCAAAGTCCTTCATGATCTGTTCCATTGTTTTACCGCAATTCTCGGCAAGTATCCTGGCGCCTAGTTCTTTTGTCTTTATGGTTTGTACTGCCTGAATTTCCAGGTCAGCACTGGTTCCCTGGTAGTATCCTCCCAAACTTGGTTGATGAATCATCACTTCCCCGTGCGGAAATATTGAACGTTTGCCTTTTACCCCTGCACTCAATAGAATGGAACCCATGCTTGCAGCAAGGCCCATGCAAATAGTGCTTACTGGCGAACTAATCATGCGCATCGTGTCGTAAATCACCATTCCGCTGGTAACTACGCCACCTGGGCTGTTAATGTAGAATTTGATTTCTTCGCCGGGTTTATCGGAATCGAGCAACAGCAATTTGGTCACAATGTCGCGGGCACTTTTGTCATCCACAACGCCCCACAAGTAAATAGAACGCTTTTCAAAAAATTGTTTCTCCAGCTTCTTGGCTAGCATTTTAGATTCCGGGGAATTGGCAGTTTCTTCTTTCGGCTTTTCTTCTTCGTCATCCATTCTGTATGGATTGGTAATATATTTTGAAGTAATCATCTTATGTTTTTATTTGATGGTGCAATTATCTTTTAGTCTTTATTCATCTTACGAGGGTTAATCAACAGCACTTCATCTACCAAACCATATTCTTTGGCTTCTTCGGCGCTCATCCAAAAATCACGATCGCTGTCTTTTGCCACCTCGTCGGCATCTTTTCCAGAATGAAAAGCAATGATCTCATACAGCTCACGCTTTATCTTTTTAATTTCATTTACAGTAATCAGAATATCGCTTGCCTGTCCACCAATTCCACCACTGGGCTGGTGCATCATTATCCGGGCGTGCTTCAGTGCGGTGCGTTTTCCTTTTACCCCTGCGCACATTAATACCGCACCCATGCTTGCTGCCATTCCGGTACAAATGGTAGATACGTCAGGACCGATAAACTGCATGGTGTCGTATATACCCAAGCCGGCATAAACGCTACCCCCTGGGCTATTGAGGTACATCTGAATATCCCTTCCGCGATCAGTACTTTCTAAAAAGAGAAGCTGTGCGGTTACAATGTTTGCTACATAGTCGTTGATCCCTTCTCCAAGAAAGATGATGCGGTCCATCATCAACCGGCTGAATACATCCATACTGGCTACATTCATGGGCCTTTCTTCTATAATATATGGCGTAAGGTTAGTAACCTGGTGCCGGGTTACATTCTGCACTGTTGCACTGCTGATTCCATGCTCTTTTACCGCGTATTTCTCGAACTCTTTTCCAAAATTCATTTATTACAATTTATAAAAGTGAAGATAAGTGTTGTTGCTTAATCGAATAGGCCTGTAGTTCAAATAGCATGCAAAAACCATTTCACGCCAAAATAGCATAAATGTGATCAGTGACTAGTAACTGATGACCAGTAATTGCGAGTTGCAATTGTTTCCTGTTTTGAACTTTTAATGCTTGAATGTAAAAAAATGAGGCCAGACTTTCGCCCGGCCTCATAAGCAACTTTCGAAATGATTGGTGAAACTGTTAGTTGTCTTTCAATACAATAGCTCCAACCAACCGATCACAAATCACTAATGCGCGTGATTGTGTTGCATACCTGCCAACTGCTCGGCTGTTACATTATCTTCCTGCACATTTACCAAACCTTCCAACACATCAAACATTTTGGTGGTTTGAAGTTGGTAATAAGTGTTCTCAATAAACTTTTTATCCTTCAGCATACTTTCAGCATAGCTGTCCATCCAGGGTGCATCATCTAAACTTTGCACGCCCATGTAGCTCATGATTTGGTGCTTCGCAAAATCTTTTATTTCAGCAGGCTCTACAGTAATCTTATGCTGCTCAGTAAGCTGCTGTGTAATCAGCGACCATTTAAGTGAGTTGACAAAAGAAGGGTATTCTTTTTCTGCCTCTTCGGCAGTCTTAGGCTCTTCTCCACCTTTTTCCATCCAACGCTTCAGAAAACCTTCAGGAAATTCAAGCGGCGTATTATCCAGCAAATCATGATAGATCTGGTCATGTAATTGGTTGCGGCTTTGGGCATCATATTGTGCCTGTAAATTCTCGCGAACTACATTGCGGAAATCATCTTCATTGATTGCATTGCTTCCGGGAAATGCCGATTGAAAAAACTCTTCATTCATCTCTGGCTTTTCTACCAGACCAACTTTTGTAATCGTCATCCAAAACACTTTATCACTTGCAGTGGCATCATCTTTCAATCCAAGGTCGCTCATTATCCATTCTCTCTCCTTCTCTTCAAAGGCCTCGTTCAGCTTCACATCCAACACTTCATCCTTTTTCTTACCCATTAATTGGTTGCGGTATGCTTCTGTAAAGTATTTCACCAAAAGCGAATTGCCTTTGTTTATTCCGCCTTCCACCACGTTGCCATCTGCATCGGTTTCCGCAAAGGTTACGTTCAGTACATTGTCTTCGCTGTTTACCGCTTCAGGTTCAGTCATTTTACCATGGCGGGTCTGCAGGCGTTCAACTTCTGCATTAATCATCTCATCGGTTATGTTCACGCGGTGGCGTATCACTGAGGTGTTAGCAGGGTTTATATCGATTGCAGGTTTTAATCCAACCTCAAATCCGAAACTGTAGTCCGTTGGATTATTCATGTCTATCTGGCGGGCATCATTGTCCAAAGGAAGCGGCTGGGCAAAAATGTCCAGTTTCTCTTCCGTCATGTATTGGTTCAGTTCTTTTTCCACAGTGCGGAGTACTTCGTCGGTAAACACACTGCTTCCATGCATCTTCCTGATCATTCCGGTTGGAACCATCCCTTTTCTAAAGCCAGGAATATTTGCCGTCTTCGCATATTTTTTTAGCGACTGCTCAAATGCAGGAAAGTAATCTTCTTTGGTAAGCGTAACGGTAATCTTATCGTTCAACACTCCTATGTTTTCTCTCGAAATAGTAGCCATACTACTTAAATTTTGATGATTTTTTTAGCCCGGTCAACACCGGTAGACCGAAAAATTTCGGGCTGCGAAGGTAAGCGTTCAATACATAAAAAATGCAGCGAATACCACCCGAGTGGTATTAATAATGTCATTTTGTTATGGAATTTTTTTTATGGGCCAGGCATTTGAACATGTATGTATCGGCCGTTGCGTCGCCCCCTTGTACAAGATTTTCCTTGTTCGGCATTTCCGCCATATACCCATTACCTTCTGTTGGTTTAATCAAAAATTCCTTTCACGTTGTGCCGATTTTTGAGCACAAAAAACCAAATCGAAAAATATCGGTGTGAATGTGCGGATGATAGGGGTCCGCCATACATCCCGCCGTGGCGGGAGCGCCAGATCCAAAACTCCTAAAACAAAAAACCCGATCAAAAAAAGATCGGGTGAATGTGCGGATGATAGGGGTCGAACCTACACGCCTCGCGGCGCCAGATCCTAAGTCTGGTGCGTCTGCCAATTTCGCCACATCCGCGGCGGGCAGCAAAAGTAGGGGAATTGAAAAAACCGTAGCAGATTTTTTCAAAAAATTATTCTTGTTCAAACCAGTGCAAGCATCCCTCAAATTATCCGGCGTTCTGCTACTGCTTCTACTTTTAATTTTCTATCAAACCAAAATGTACCGAAAGGGAGAAAAGCGGCGATGAAGGCTGTGAGCACTTTGGTGAACTTCCATTTTCGCGTATAGAACACATATGCCACCACCATCATAAAACTGATGAAAAACACACCATGAGCCCATCCAACAAGCTTTACCATTTCAGGTTTACCCAACAGGTATTTGAGTGGCATGGCCACAAATAATAACAGCAGTAAAGATGTACCCTCAGCCATACCGATCATTCTCAAAAAGTCAATCGCGTTCCATTTACCTTTCATTCGGCAAATATGTATCATTCTTTGCGGGGCTTGATACTAGAATTGTTCTGCTCACCAAATAGTAGCCTTTTCGCGTAGTGAAATAGCTACCGAAAACCATCATTAACACCCAACGCCGTTGCCTTTGCACCCGTTTGCGTAAATTCGTAGCTACCATGGAAGAGCAAGCATTTTCCACCACACCCGTGGTGGCCAAGTATAATTTGACAGAGGATCAGGAGAAAAAAGAGATACTTAGACACTATAGGGCATTGTTGCGCGGACTTCGTCCAAAAATTAAAAAAGGTGACAAGGAAATGGTGCGCCACGCTTTTGAAATGGCGGCGGATTCGCATAAAACCATGCGGCGCAAAAGTGGCGAACCATACATTCTACATCCCATAGCCGTGGCCATGATTTGCGTAGAGGAAATTGGCCTTGGTGTGCGTAGTACCATTTGCGCTTTGCTCCACGATACCGTGGAAGATACCGACCTCACACTCGAAGACGTAGAACGCGAATTTGGCCACGAAATTTCCAGGATTGTAGATGGGCTTACCAAAATTTCAAATGTAATAGATACCAATACGAGCCAGCAGGCGGAAAATTTTAAAAAGATTTTGCTGACCCTCACGGACGATCCACGTGTCATTTTAATTAAGCTGGCAGACAGGCTGCACAACATGCGCACGCTTGATAGCATGAAGCGTGAGAAGCAGTTAAAGATTTCGAGTGAAACCGTATGGGTGTACGCTCCTTTGGCGCATCGCATGGGTTTGTACAATATCAAAACGGAATTAGAGGACCTGGCCATGAAATACATGGAACCAGAAACCTACAAGGATATTGCGCAGAAGCTAGCTGAAACCCGTCGTGAACGAACGCGCTACATTAACGAATTTATCCGGCCAATAAAGGACAAGTTGCAATCCGGCGATTTCAATTTTGAAATTTATGGACGCGCTAAAAGCATCCATTCTATTTGGAATAAAATGAAAAAAAAGGGCGTTGCTTTCCAGGAAGTATATGACCTGTTTGCCATTCGGATCATTCTCGACTCTTCGCCCATAAAAGAAAAGGAAGATTGCTGGAAAGTCTATTCCATTATTACCGATGAATATACTCCGTCGCCAGAACGTTTGAGAGATTGGCTGAGCAACCCCAAAAGCAATGGCTACGAGGCCTTGCATACCACGGTGATGGGCCCGCAGGGAAAATGGGTAGAAGTGCAGATACGCACCAAGCGGATGAATGAAATAGCGGAGAAGGGATTGGCCGCACATTACAAATACAAAGAAGGCAGTACTGACGAAGACCGCTTTGATAAATGGTTTTCTCAAATACGCGAAGTGCTCACCAGCCAGGATACTGACAGTGTAGATTTTCTGCAGGATTTTAAGGTGAGCTTTCTGGCCGAAGAAATTTATGTGTATACGCCGAAAGGGGATGTAAAAATGCTTCCCATTGGCAGCACGGCTTTAGATTTTGCTTTCAGTATTCACAGTGCGGTAGGTAGTAAATGCATTGGTGCTAAAATCAATCATAAACTGGTTCCGATTAGCCACAAGTTGCGCAGCGGCGACCAGGTGGAAATCATTACCAGCAACAAGCAAAAACCAAACGAAGATTGGTTGGGCATTGTAGTAACGGCCAAAGCCAAAAGCAAAATAAAAGATGCGCTAAAGGAAGAGCGCAGAGCGGTTGCGGAAGAAGGAAAGTACATTTTACAAAGAAAGCTGGAAGGAATTAGTGCAGGCTATAACCAGCACAACATTGATGTAATTGTTTTGTACTATAAGTATCATTCTCACCTTGATCTTTTCTATGAAATTGCTGTAAAGAAAAATGATCTTAGAGAACTAAAAGAGTTCCATGTTCTGGGTGATAAACTAGAAGCGCCAAAGCCAGCAAAAGTTATCCATGAGATACCAGTTGAAACTACCCCTCACTATAGTAAAAAGGAGTCGGAACTGATCATTTTCGGCGAAAGCTCAGATAAAATCATGTACGCGTTGGCCAAGTGCTGCAACCCGATTCCGGGAGATGATGTGTTTGGATTTGTAAGCACCGGAAAAGGATTGATCATACATAGAACCAATTGCCCCAATGCTACTAGCCTAATGGCCAACTACGGCCATCGTGTGGTTAAAACAAAATGGGCAAAAAATAAAGAGATTAGTTTTCTTACCGGTCTTAAGATTATTGGAATGGATGATGTGGGAGTCGTCAACAAGATTACCACGATTATATCTGGGGACTTAAAAATCAACATTTCTGCCTTGACTATTGAGTCGAGAGAAGGATTGTTTGAAGGCACTATAAAAGTGTTTGTCCACGATAAGGAAGAACTAGAGGAACTGGTAGACCGGCTGAAGCAGTTAAACGGTATTCATTCGGTCGATCGTTTTGATACAGAGTAAGATGAAGTCAAAAGTCTAAATTCAAAACCTAGGTGTTTCTTCACTTAAACTTTTTGCTTATTCTTTTTTTGACTTTTGACTTTTGACTTTTGGCTTTCCCCTGTTCTTTCCACTACTTTTGCCGCATAAAAATTGACTCTCAATGGTTGATGTAATTCTAGGTTTACAATGGGGCGACGAAGGGAAAGGAAAGATCGTTGATTATTTTGCCCCGGGATACGACATTGTAGCGCGCTTCCAGGGTGGACCGAATGCTGGGCATACTTTGTATGTGGAAGATCAAAAAGTAGTGCTACACCAAATACCATCGGGAATCTTTCACCAAAACACCATTAACCTTATTGGAGGCGGAGTAGTATTAGACCCGGTAACATTGCGGAAAGAGTGTGAGAAAGTAGCCTCCTTTGGTATCGACGTAAAAAAGAACCTCTACATTTCTGAAAGAACGAACATTATTATTCCTACGCATCGGGCGCTGGACAAAGCCTCAGAGACATCTAAGGGGAGCGAAAAGATTGGAAGTACCCTAAAGGGAATTGGACCGGCTTATATGGATAAGACGGGTAGAAATGCGCTTAGAGTGGGCGATCTTTTGGATAAGAGTTTTATTACTGACTATATTAAACTGCGTCTCAAGCACCAGCGTTTGCTGGATAATTTCCACTTTAACGAAGACATTTCTGAGTGGGAAAATGAATTTTTTGAAGCTATTGAATTTTTGCGCACCATTAAGGTGGTTAATGCAGAATATTTCATCAACCATAAAATAGCGGAGGGCAAAAAGGTATTGGCTGAAGGTGCACAAGGCAGCATGCTCGATATTGATTTTGGCACGTTTCCGTATGTCACTTCTTCCAATACAATTTCTGCTGGGGTGTGCACAGGTTTAGGTATAGCTCCGCAAAAAATAAAGGAAGTAATGGGCGTTACAAAAGCTTACTGCACCCGTGTGGGTAGTGGTCCTTTTCCAACTGAGTTATTTGATGAACAGGGCGAAGAGTTGCGTAGAATAGGAAGCGAATTTGGAGCCACCACCGGTAGGCCCCGTCGATGTGGTTGGATGGATTTGATTGCGCTTCAGTATGCATGTATGATCAATGGCGTTACCAAAATCATCATGACGAAAGCCGATGTGCTTGACTCTTTTGAAAAGTTGAGTATGTGTACATCGTATGAAGTAAATGGAGTATCCACTAAAGAGGTTCCTTACCAGATATCTAAAGCCAAAATCAAACCTTTATACCAGGAGTTTGAGGGTTGGCATACGGATACAACTTCGATAAAAACACCCGAGGCACTGCCAGATACTATGCAGACCTATATTGCGTTTATTAACGAGTTTGTGGGTGCGCCGGTAAAGTTTGTATCGAATGGCCCAGGTCGCGACCAGATCGTACCCATTTAAAAATATTTGGCCCAAATAATTTTTTGCCAATTAGAAAAGTAATAGAAATTTTATAGCACGAAAACTAAAATGAAAATGGAACTTGAAGAAATGCAAGACACTGCGGTCGCTTTCAATAAGGTGACTACTACTGCAGCAAAAGGAGAAGACGACGAGGATGAAATAGAAGAGGTGATAGAGATTGAGGAGGAATCAGACGAGCTAGAGAAATCGGAAGAGGATGATGATTGGGATCCGGACTTCGATGAATTTGACATTCCAAAATCTACCAAGAAAGCGGTGGGTGGAAAGAAGGCTAAAGATGAAGACGAAGATGATTTTAAAGTTGATGATGACTTTAAAGATATGTTCGGTGGATCATCGGGCGGTTTTAATGATAACACCGATGACGATTACTAGTTATCTTGATTAATAATGTGAATAGACAATTTTTCTCTTTTCCTGTAAATGATGTGCAGGAAACAAAGCTTCAAATGTTGAGCTGGGCTAACCGGTTCAACATTTGTTGTTTTCTGGATAATCATCAATACGACCTACCACATCATTCAATGGAATGTTTGGTGGGCGTTGGGGTGATAGATGTGTTTGAACCCGGGCTTGATTTCTTTGATTCACTCAAGCGTTTTAATGCCAATTGTAATGATTGGATATTTGGTCATTTCAGCTACGATTGTAAAAATTATATTGAAACACTTGGCTCGTCTCATCCTGATAGCATTGGCTTTCCGGATGCATTTCTTTTTGTGCCCGAGGTGGTGCTTCAGTTAACGGATGATTCATTAACTATAGGGATCTTTGAGGGAGAAGCGAGCAGCATCTTCAAAGAGATCATAACCGAAGAAACCCAAAATGCTCCAGTTCCAAAAGTTGACCTTACCCCACGCATCGATAAGCAAACTTACCTGGATAGAATAGGCCAGCTAAAAAGACACATTCAACGAGGGAATTGTTACGAGATAAATTTTTGCCAGGAATTTTACAATGATCATGCAGTGGTTGATTTCGTCCAGGTGTATAAAGCACTGCGGGATGTTTCACCTAATCCATTTTCAGCCTATTACCGGTTAAACGATAAATATCTTGCCTGCGCCAGCCCCGAGCGTTATGTAAAGAAGGTGGGAAACAACATCATTTCGCAACCAATAAAAGGCACCGCTCCGCGGGATCATTTCAATAGTTTGGTAGATGAAGCAAATAAGCTAATGCTCAGTGAAACAGAGAAGGAGCGCAGCGAGAACGTAATGATAGTAGACCTGGTACGAAACGATTTAGGCAAAATTTGCCAGGAAGGGTCTGTGCAGGTTGATGAACTGATGAGCGTATATTCATTTCCTAACGTTCACCAGATGATATCGACCATCTCTGGAAGATTGGCGGACAACGTCGGAATCGCCGAGGTTTTACAAGCGACCTTCCCCATGGGCAGCATGACCGGCGCGCCAAAGAAAAGAGTGATGGAACTGATTGAACAGTACGAAGGAAGTAAGCGGGGCATTTATTCTGGTACGGTAGGCTACATCGCACCTAATAAAGATTTTGATTTCAACGTCGTTATCAGAAGTATTATGTACAACAGTGCAAACAAATATCTGTCGTACCAGGTAGGAAGCGGGATCACCTTCTTTAGTGATGCCGAAAAGGAATACGAAGAGTGTTTACTGAAGGCGGAAGCGATTACCGGTGTGCTCCGGGGGGCATAAAAAAAGAGGCCGCCTATGCAACCTCTTCTTACAAATTATTTCACCTTACTTCCCTGGCGTTGATGTGCTGTGGCCTCCAATCATTGCCTGAACTGACTCGTTTAAAATATTGTTCTTCTTTGAGGTAAACAACTCCATTTTATCTTTTGGAATGCGAAGATTGTATTTATTACCCGCTGATAATAGTTTGTCAAATTGTGGGTTCAAAGCATTGAATTCAGCAATGTCTAAACCAAGGTGACGCGCTACTACAAACGCCTGGTACTTTCCGCTCACTTCAATAATAGAAGTTTTTCCATCGTCTGCACTCTCAACCTTTGCAATCAATCTTTGATTAAAATCGTGCACTTCAGAGGCAGTCATGGTGGTTAATCCACCACTTCCTTCAAATATGTAGTGGGTGCCGATAAACTTTTTTACATGATTGCGGGTCTCCAATGGTAAATAGGCCTGCAATTCCCAAAAATTCCTGCTGCCGCTTTTTCTAATTGCCTGGCGCATTCTTCCAGATCCACAATTATAAGCCGCAATCACAAGTATCCAATCATTGAACTGACCGTATAATTCTTTCAAAATTTTAGAGGCGGCATGCGTACTCTTAATATAATTCGTTCTTTCATCCGATCTGCTGCCATTTACCTTCAATCCCATTCTTTTTGCTTCAGAAGCCATTATCTGCCAAGGACCTACTGCACCCGCAATTGAAACAAGGTTAGGCATCAATTCGGATTCGATTACCGATAAATACTTCAACTCTTTGGGAAGACCATGCTGTGCTAAGATTCCATCATACATATCAAAATACGGGCGCCCCCACACTTTCATTTTTTCCAGTGCGTTTCCTCTTTTCTGAATGTAATCTTGTACAAACGGAACCGCTTTCGGGTTCAGTTGGGTTACGTAAGGTTTACTTGGGTCGAAGGTGCTTGCAGAAAAGAGACTCTTGAATCCATTCTTAGTTGGGTCTGTCTCTTTTTTAGCTTCTGGTTTGTTTTCATTTTCTACCGCCTCAGCTTTAAAAGCCGAAACCATGATACTTACACAAAGAATAATAAAAGTAACCGCCAATGATTTTACAAGCCGACGAAGCTTAACGAGCAATTTCACATTTTTCATGATAGCATTACAAATGTTTAGTTAACAAAATCGGAGTAAGGTTAGTTGGTCGCTGAGATTCAAATCACAAATACTCTACAAAGAGCCGGAAACACCCCTTTCTGGTTGCATTAGCTGGTTTGAAAGGGTCAGCAAAAGTACGTCATTGTGGCGAGAAGTCATCAATTGTACGCCAAAGGGGAGCCCATCAGTCGTTTTGAAAAGTGGTAAAGAAATTGCTGGAAGGCCAACTAAATTGGCATAAACGGTAAATATGTCAGCCAAAAACATTTCGATTGGATCCTTCTTCTCACCTAATTTAAAAGCAGGGGAAGGAACGGTAGGCAAGAGAATAGCGTCATATTGGTTGAAAATCTCTTCTGTTTTCAATAAGAGAAGTCTTCTAACCTGCTGTGCTTTAGTGAAATAGGCTTCATAATACCCGGCACTCAGTACAAAGGTTCCAAGAAGAATTCTTCGCTGCACTTCAGCTCCAAAAGCTTCACTTCTCGCAGCCTTGTAAGCCTCGTTTAGGTCTTTAATTTGCTTTGTGCTTTTGTATCCAAAGCGTACTCCATCATATCGTGACAGATTACTACTGGCCTCAGCTGTGGTCAGTACATAATACGTTGGAATGGTGTATTCAAGAAGCTCGAAGTCAATAGCTTCCACAGTGTGACCCTCGGCTGTTAAAGTTTCTGTTAAGGATTTAAAGTGATCAGCAATTTGCCCATTAATACCAGGATGGTCTAGTGCATTCTTAAAGTAACAATACCTGTTTTTTGTTTTCGGTGCTTCAGCAAAATTGCAAACAATGGGCATCCTTTGGCTCATCGTACAGTCTTTATCATCTGCTCCGCTGATTACTGCAAGAACTAAGGCTACATCTTCCAGGTTTAATGCAAAAATGCCAATTTGATCGAACGAAGATGCGTAAGCAATTAAGCCATACCTGGAAATCGTGCCGTATGAAGGTTTAAAACCTATTACGCCACAGAAGTCTGCTGGCTGACGTACGGAACCTCCCGTGTCGCTTCCAAGACTTACCATGCACATGTGAGCTTGCACAGCTACGGCCGAGCCCCCGGAAGACCCACCAGATACTCTGGTATTATCTGCTGCATTCAACACTGGTCCGAACGAAGAATTTTCGCCGGTGCTCCCCATTGCAAATTCATCGCAATTTTGCCGGCCAATTATTATAGCGCCTTGCTCTAGTAGGCGCTCGGTTACAGTAGCATTATAAACCGAAGTGAAATTATTCAGGATTTTTGAAGCAGCGGATACCTTGTGACCTTTGTAGCAGATCACATCTTTCAGACCCACAATTACTCCGTGCAAAGCACCAAGCGGTTTCCCCGAGAGCATCTTTTCATCTAATAGTTTTGCGGTTTCAATCGCTTCGGTATCGTATACCTCCAGCCATGCGTTCAGATTAGATTGGGAATCAATCTGATCTAAATAAAAAAGAACGGCATTTACACAAGTGGTATTGCCGTCCTTCAATTTTTTTTGATAGGCTGTGATGGAACTAAATGGAAACAAAGCAGCCAATTTATTAAGATGGCTGAGTAGGGGTAGTCGTAGATGAAGCCTTTACCTCTTTTTCGCTCATTCCTTCTTCAATTTCTCTTTTAACATTAGTTTTCGCATCATTAAATTCGCGAATGCCTTTTCCTATACCACGCATAAATTCAGGGATTTTTCTGCCGCCAAATAAAATTAGTACGGCTAACACGATCAGGATCCACTCACTTCCTCCTGGCATTCCTATAAAAATATTCGTAAACATATAAAGAGATTTAGATTGCAAAAATAGGTTTATAAAATTGTATATTCTGCTGATGCTATCAATGTACGAATAAACCTGCCAAACGGTTCAAAATAAAAAAACGGAAACCTAGGCTTCCGTTTCAGTAAGTTATAGGGTCTACTAATATCTTTTTTCTTTGATTCTTGCGCTCTTGCCGCTTCTTTCACGCAGGTAGAATAATTTGGCGCGACGAACTTTACCTACTTTATGCAGTAGTATCGATTCAATGTTGGGAGAGTTTACAGGAAATAAACGCTCAACACCCACTCCGTCGGAGATTTTGCGAACAGTGAAGGTTGCAGTAGCACCCACTCCCTGGCGTTTAATCACATCTCCTTTAAAAGACTGGATCCTTTCCTTAGTTCCTTCTACAATCTTATAATTCACGGTAACATTGTCACCAGCTTTGAATTTAGGCACTTGTTTGGTAGCAGTCAACTGCTCATGCACGTAAGCTACAGCGTTCATATCTAAATAATTTTCGGACGGCGAAGGTAGGGGAGCAGCATTTAATTTCAAAAAACAATTTCATTAAATTCATCAAGATTCGGGTTTATTTGAAACCCTAGCTTTTTTGGTGCACACCGTCTTCTTAAAACGACAGGGTTAACAAATGATGTAGTGAGGTCCAACATTCACATTGTAACTGTGAATTGACATTCTAAGTCCGCAGAAATAATCCTTCACGGCATTGTAATCATCTTCTTTCTTAAAATAGTTATCTATTATCAGTATTCCACCCTGAACTATTCTAGGGAAGAAAAATGACAGACAGGTGGTAGTCATGTCATAGTCATTCAAGTCTATGTTTAGGTAGGCAATTTTTAATTCTGGGTTTTCAATAAGAAAACCAGCGATGGAATCATCTACATGCCCTGGTACAAAAGTGATGTTTTCTCTTTCACCTTTTTGAATGAGGCATTGTTGATAGTCATCGACGATAATACCGGCGGAATTTATTTTGTTATCGAGTCGTGAGTTTGTTAAACGCTGATCTGGAGAGAACTTTTCAAATGCAACCATGTCCTGGTGATGATGTGATCCGATCATCGTTTTTAATGCAATGAAACGGGTAAAGCCTTCTTCTGCAGCAATGCCGCATTTCACAATAGAGCCCTCTAAGGCACGAACTTTTTTAAAAAGCTCAACATGCGCGATTAATTTACCCGATGAACTTCTAGGCGATACCTGGGGTAAGATTACTTTATCTAAATCTGAAGGGAATGCAACAAATGACTTCATACGCAATTGTTTTCCGGATTGGGGGTTTGATGGGTTGGAACAATTGGCTCAACTTAAAAAATCGGAGGTCTTTTGACGGATATTGGGTTGTTGTATTATTTAGCAGATAACACGTAACCGATTAGACTGTATGTGCCTGTTATCAGTTGCATGGTTGAGTAACAATAAAAAGGCCACCTAACGATAGGTGGCCTTTATTTAAATTAGGTTTGACGGTTATCTAGCTATGTTCACTGCTCTCTTTTCCCTGATGACAGTTACTTTTATTTGGCCGGGATAGGTCATTTCCGTTTGGATTTTTTGTGCAATCTCAAAACTTAACTTGTCACTTTCTATATCCGTTACTTTATCTGCTTCTACTATAACTCTCAGTTCTCTGCCGGCCTGAATAGCGTAAGCTTTTTCGACACCCTGGTAGGCCAGGGCAAGGCTTTCCAGTTCTTTTATTCTTTGCAGGTATTGCTGCATTATTTCTCTACGTGCACCAGGGCGCGCTCCACTAATCGCATCACAAGCCTGTATGATCGGTGAAATGACATATTGCATTTCCATCTCATCGTGGTGGGCTCCAATAGCATTTACAACAGCTGGATTTTCACCGTACTTCTCTGCAAGTTTAGCTCCTAAAAGAGCGTGGCTTAGTTCGGTTTCCTCGTCCGGTACTTTACCTATATCGTGCAACAATCCCGCACGTTTTGCGAGCTTAGGGTTCATGCCTAATTCGCTGGCCATCAACCCACATAAGTTAGCAGTCTCGCGGCTATGCATCAAAAGGTTTTGGCCATAAGATGAACGGAAGCGCATTTTCCCTACAATTCTAACAAGCTCTTTGTGTAGGCCGTGAATACCAAGTTCAATTACGGTGCGCTCGCCTATCTCCATAATCTGCTCTTCTAGTTGCTTACGCGTTTTTTCCACCACTTCTTCAATCCTGGCAGGGTGTATTCGCCCGTCAGAAATCAGGCGCTGTAACGACAAACGTGCAATCTCGCGGCGAAGTGGATCAAAGGAAGAAAGCACGATCGCTTCAGGTGTATCATCCACAATGAGATCTACTCCCGTGGCGGCTTCAATGGCACGTATATTTCTTCCCTCTCTACCTATAATCTGGCCTTTGATTTCGTCTGTTTCAAGATTAAAAACAGTGATCGCATTTTCGATGGCTTGCTCTGCAGCCGTGCGTTGAATGGTTTGTATAATTATTTTGCGAGCTTCCTTGTTTGCTTTTTGTTTTGCATCATCAATTATTTCTTGCTGAATGCCGATAGCCCTTGTTTGAGCTTCGTTCTTCATGCTTTCAATCAATTGATTGCGCGCCTCATCAGCCGTCAAACCTGCTATTTTCTCCAAGCGTCGAATGTGTTCTTCCTGGTGTTTTTCAAGCTCAGTACGCTTCTGGCTAACTACTTCAATTTGCCGATTTAGGTTTTCCTTAATCGCTTCATTCTCTTTCAATTGCTTGTCAAGGCCAGCTTCCTTCTGGGTAATGGAAACCTCTTTTTGTTTCAATCGATTTTCAATGTCACCCACCTTTCGGTTGCGTTCCATTACTTCCCGGTCGTGCTCACTTTTTAATTGAACAAATTTCTCTTTTGCTTCAAGTAGTTTTTCCTTTTTTAAGGTTTCTGCGTGTAATTGTGCTTCAGCAATTAATTTTTGGGATTGTTGTTCTGCCTCTTCAACTTGCTTACGGGTATCTTTTGCAAAAACGGTCTTTCCTATTATAAGTCCTACAATTACTCCTACCACGGCTGCAATAATGGATATTACTATCGGATCCATGCTCTTGATGTTTTTTTATATGGTTCATAAGTTCTCATCACAAATACGGTTGATAAATATTTATGAATGAGGTGTATGGGGCGAAGGTAATTATATTAGGTGACAAAAATGGTAGCAGTAAGGCGCTCTAATGGCCACCCATAATAGCTGTAATCTTACTTATATTAATCATTTGAAAAACCGAAAAGCTAACCTTGTCTTGAATATGTTGAGAATTTTTATGGTGTATTACAATGACAAATGCAGATGCTGAAGGGAGGCTTCAATTTGGGGGCTGGTTGAACATTTATATTTCATCGTTGTAGAAAAATTTACAATAGAAAAATGTGAAGTATCTAAGTTATTGGCAATAAACAACGGATCAGTTTCAAGTTCAAGTGGCATCATTTTTTTTAGTTTTTAGCGGGTGCGCCATGCAGCTTTTAATGTTGTCTCAACATCTTTACCTGTATCCTCCAATATTTCTGAATAGCCGCATTAAGCTGTTACCCGCATTTATTTCTTTTTAAAATTATTGTATGAAAAAATTCTTAACGGGATTGCTTTTTGCTGCGCTCATTACCGGATGTACCAAACAAAGTGATGTTACTTCAACTACTCCTAGTCAACAGATTGTTCTAAAGAATCCTAATATTTCAGTTGTAAATGTGTCCGCGCGGCAAACGGGAGCGAAGCAAGTAACCTTTAAATTTTCTACAGAGTACGAGAAAGACATTGCGAGTATAGAATTGCTAAATGGCGCTGATGAAACACTGTTTTGCAGGGTGGACATTAAATACACCGATGCAAATTCTGCCCAATTGAAATCCTACACTTTCATAGACGATGCGCCAAAAGGTGCCGTATCACATTACATGATTAAGTACACAACTGTAACGGGGGCCTGGTATTGTTCAGGTATCTATAAAGTGGTGATGCAGTAAAACGAAGCAGTAACCAACAATAGACGTTTTACAAATATTTTTCATTCCGTATCCTACCTATAAGGCTCCTAAAAGGAGCCTTTATTTTTGGACAAGAGTTTTATCAAGCAGGTTTTCAAGCTTAGCAAGTTTTTCAATTACTACAGAATTTTCCTGGCCTTCAGGAGCGGGCGCCTGCTGCTCAGTTGCAAACCAAAGAAGTACCATTGAAACATAGTCCTGCATGTCTTTGCCGGAAAAGCTGGTTTTATACTCTACAATTTTTTCATTGATAACTTTCATGGTTCGCCGCACCATCTCTTCGTCTTCAGGTTGAATCTTCAGTCTGTAGCTACGGTCAGCTATTAAAATATTTACCGGAATCAGCGTATCGGCCATAACTTTTAAGATTGAAGTAGGTTAAGGCATTTGTCAATTTCCTTGAGGTAAGTATTTATTCTTTTTTCCAGTTCTTTTTTGGACGAGTCATTTTGAGTAAGCGAGTGAATTTTTAAAACATCGATGGTTTGCGCAAGGTCATCCGAATGTTTAGTGTTGGTAGCCAGTTGCTGATGTAATGTCATATTCTCCTTTTGCAAACGTTGGATTTCTTTCTGCGACTGGTGAAATTCCTTCACCAGTTGTAGCAGTTTGCCCTCAATTCTTTTAATATATTCCTCCGATGTTTGCATTCACCTAATTTCTATTATTTCCTTATCTCTGCCAACAATTCTTTTTCAAAACAAACGATGATCTTGTTCATCATAGCTTCAATGTCTTTATCCGTCATCGTTTTTTCAGAGTCTAAAAAAGTGAAAGAAATCGCCAAAGACTTCTTACCCTCGCCCAGCTTTTCACTTTGGAAAATATCGAATAGCTGAGTCTGCTGTAGCCTTGAAATTTTTAATTGTTGAACCGCATTTTTCACAGATTCAAACTGCACAGCTTTATCTACAACAATAGCCAGGTCACGTTCGACTGACGGGAATTTTGGAACTTCCTGGTAAGTAATCGTAAGCTTAGAGACAAGGTTTATTACCTCTTGCCAATTGACTTCTACAAAATAGACGGGCTGCTTTATATCAAACTGTTTCAATTTGCCCGGTGCCACTTCTCCTATCACGACGATAGGGTTATCGTTTACCAGTGCCTTTAAATAAACACTATAATTTGCATGCAGCGCCACTACAAAAGTGGGTATGTTTACACCACATAGTTGCAAAACGGCGGTGGCAATGCCTTTGGCAAAATAAAAATCTACTGGTTGCGCTTTACCGTTCCAGCTATCCGGCACTTTATTACCGGTTAAGTACAAAGCAAGGTGCTCTTCTTCCTTGTATTCACCCACCTTATTGGTCATATACGATTTCCCAAACTCGAAGAACTTTAAATGGTTGTTCTTACGATTTAGATTGTATGCAATTGCTTCCAACCCGGTCTCCAGCATTGATACACGCATTGTGTCTAGTTCAGCACTCAAACTGTTGATCATTTTTACTGCAGAACTAAGTTGTTCTTCGTTGTAATACTGACTATTGGTGATAGAGTTTGTAACGATTTCATTACAGCCAAAGCCGGCCAGGTAGGCAGCTACCTTATCGCGCAATCCTTCCTTTATGTTGTGTTCATCCACTGCGGGCGTAAAATGCATAGAGCTTGCTATCTCAATGTTATCAAGCCCATCGATCCGAAGAATTTCCTCAACAATATCAGCTGGCAGTGAGATGTCGGGTTTGCTAAACGGAACTGCAACCCTGATTTCATCCATTCCTTCTTTCACAATCTCGAAGCCAAGGCTCGTAAGTATTTTAATGACGGATACGGGGTGGTAGTTCTTCCCGCTTAATTTTTTAAGGTAATGATATTTCAGTGCTACTTCAGTCTTTGATTCAGGGTCTGGATATACATCCACCACATCAGATGAAATTTCACCTCCCGCTACTTCTTTAATCAGCAAAGCAGCACGCTTTAAAACATTTACCGTATTGGAAATATCTACTCCTTTTTCGAATCGTGCTGCTGCTTCCGTACGAAGTTGGTGCCTGAAAGAAGTTCGCCTAATACTAATCGGATCGAACCAGGCACTCTCCAGAAAAATGGCGGTGGTGGCAGCGCTGACTCCACTTTTTAAACCGCCAAAAACACCTGCAATACACATAGGTGTTTCCGCATTGCAAATCATCAGATCTTCATCGTTCAGCTTACGTTCTTTTTCGTCCAATGTGGTAAACACACTATCCTTTGACAGTTTTTTTACGAGGATTTTCCCGCCTGTAATTGCAGTGGCATCAAACGCATGCAATGGCTGCCCCGTTTCATGCAATATGTAGTTGGTGATATCTACGATGTTATTGATTGGACGCTGACCTATTGCCACCAACAAATCCTTAAGCCACTTCGGACTTTCTGCCACTGTAACACCACTAATGCTAACGCCAGAATAGCGTCTGCAGGCTACCTTGTCTTCAACCAAAACCTTTATAGGTAAAGAATTGCTATCGGCTTTAAAGTTGTTTTGAAAGGGTGATTTTGGTTTAACGTCATTCCTTTCGTGCGTCGTTAGGTAAGCGCAAACGTCTCTTGCTACTCCCAGGTGGCTCATGGCGTCCATTCGGTTTGGCGTAAGGCCTATTTCATAAATCCAGTCCTGGTAAATTGATAAATATTCCGCCGCAGGCGTTCCCGCTTTTATACTTGCGGGTAGCACAATGATACCGGCGTGATCTGTTCCAATACCAATCTCATCTTCCGCACATATCATTCCCTGGCTTTCCTCGCCGCGAATAACAGCCGCTTTCATCGTCATAGGTTCGCCGACTGACGGATAAATTGTACTTCCAACGGTAGCTACCAAAACCTTTTGCCCGGCAGCAATATTATTTGCACCGCATACTATTTTCAAGGGTTGGTTCTTGCCAACATTTACTGTAGTCACCTTTAGCTTGTCGGCGTTTGGATGTTGCGTGGAGGTTAAAACTTCTCCTACAATCACGCCTTTTAAACCTCCCTTAATACTTTCGTATGGTTCCAGGCTTTCAACCTCCAGGCCAATGGAGGTGAGGATTTTTGACAATTTCTGGGGGTCAACCGAAACGGGTAAATACGAGCTGAGCCAATTGTAGCTAATAATCATGAAAATGCTGCTTTAAAAAAAGAAGTGCAAATATAACAGGTGCAGCGCAGCAATTGATTTCGTTGGCAGAGGGATAAAAAAGTAAAGGTTTTATGTATGATTAGTTACAACTTTTTGCCAAGTTTCGCGGTTTAATTAAAATTAAAATTTGTGGAATAATTTCCCCGCAGGAGTTAGATTATTAATTGTACCAAAACAACCATTTGGGTTTAAATCTTTGTACACAGCAATTGTGTATTCTGAACCGTGGTGAGGTGAAAAGTTTTCAAATTTGTGCAGAAGGTAGAATAAGCGGTGGACAAAGTCATATTATCGGTGGAAAACCCTACTAACAAATAAAGGATAAATATAGAAGGAGCAAAATTTTTTTCCTGAAAATATAGTGGTCTATATTCGCCCTCCCCCGCTGGTTTTGTTAACATTCAGGAAACATTGTGGAAACAATTTGGTAATGTTTGGATGGAAGAAGGGCCAGCTTTGGGAATGCTTAAATAACCTCGATAGTACCACCATAAATGGATCTTACAAACCTAAATAAAGACAGGAAAAACCGGAGAAAACCGTCACTTGACCTTAGCACAATGGTGTATGGCAAGGTGCCCCCACAGGCCAAAGAATTAGAAGAGGCCGTGTTGGGTGCGATCATGCTTGAGAAAAGTGCTTTCGATACAGTGGTAGAAATACTAAAGCCTGAGTGTTTTTACGTAGACGCTCATCAACGCATTTTTAGAGGCTTTCAAACGCTTGCGCAAAAAAGTCTTCCAATTGATATCCTCACCGTGGTGGAGGAGCTTAAAATGAAGGAAGAACTAGACATTGTTGGCGGACCTTATGCCATCACCAAGCTTACCAATATGGTGGTGTCAACCGCTAATATTGAAGCACATGCGCGCATCATTCTTCAGAAGTTTATCCAAAGAGAATTAATACGTATCAGTGGCGAAATTATAGGCGACGCCTACGAAGACAGTACCGATGTTTTTGACTTGCTGGATGAGAGCGAGAGCAAGATGTTTAACATCACCAATAACTACCTGAAGAAAAATTTTGATGACATAGGTTCTGTATTGGTGAAAACAATTCAGCGCATCGATGACCTCCGGAATAAGCAAGATGAAATATCAGGTGTGCCCACCGGTTTTCCTTCTCTCGATAAAGTAACTTACGGCTGGCAACCAACAGATTTAATCATTCTGGCGGCTCGTCCTGCGGTGGGTAAAACGGCTTTCGCATTAAACCTGTTACGTAGCGCTGCATTACATCCCACCAAACCAACGCCGGTTGCTTTTTTCAGTTTAGAGATGAGCTCTGCTCAATTGGTTGCCCGTATACTTAGCGCCGAAAGTGGCATCATGCTGGAGAAAATCAGCCGTGGTAAATTGGAAGATTATGAAATGCAACAGCTGTACACCAAGGGTGTTACAAAGCTGAGCGATGCGCCCATTTACATTGACGACAGTGCCGGTTTAAATATTTTTGAATTCCGTGCAAAAGCAAGGCGACTGGTAAACAAACACAAAGTTGGATTGATCATTATTGACTACCTACAGCTGATGAGTGGAAGCAGTGATAAACAAACCAATCGCGAACAGGAGATCAGCCGTATATCTCGAGATTTAAAAGGGCTTGCAAAGGAATTGGGTGTGCCCATTATTGCATTAAGCCAGTTGAGCCGTGCGGTTGAAAGCCGCAAGGAAAGTAAAATGCCGCAATTGAGTGACCTGCGGGAATCGGGTGCGATTGAGCAAGATGCCGACATGGTAATGTTCCTGTATCGTCCCGAATACTACGAGATCAATACCAACGAAATGGGCGAAAGCAATCGCGGCGAAACACACGTGCGTATTGCCAAGCACCGTAATGGTAGCCTTGAAACCATAAAGCTGCGTGCGTTGTTACACATACAGAAATTTGTGGAAGAAGAAGGTGGAGATGATTATGATGGAGGTGGCAATAGTGGCGGCGGACAACCATCCGCCGGTGGCAATTGGAAGCCTATTCCTTCCGGCCCTTCTGGTGGCGGTGGCGTAGATAACAACGCCCGTTTATTCATTCAAAAAGGAAGTAAAATGAATACGGGCGAATTCGACGAAGGCTTTGATGAAGCAGCTCCTTTCTAACAACGGTGGTCATTGGTCTAAAAGCGTGTAATTCAAATTGGTTTTAGCCTAACATCAATAATAGAACCCTTCAAGCAATTGGAGGGTTTTTTTGTGGTACCCGGCATCCTAATTCTATTCTACATCCTTGCGTCGCACCCTTGTACCGCACCAGTAAATCGGCACCTTCTATACACCATCTAACTTTTTTGCCTTTTTACCTTTTACTTTTGACTTCATGTCGTTACCTATCTTTTTTCACGATCAACCCCCAACTGCTGACTTTATAACCCTTGGCGAAGACACGTCCAAACATATTGTGCAGGTGCTGCGCATGAATGCCGGAGAACAACTTCTATTATCAGATGGAAAAGGAAATTTACTTACCGCTGAAATTTCCGATCCGCACAAAAAAAGGTGCACGGTGAGGATCGTCGACAAAAAATCTCGCCCTCAAAAAGCAAAGCAGGTTTCCATTGCCATTTCATTGTTAAAAAACGCCAGCCGTTTCGAGTGGTTCCTGGAGAAGGCAACAGAAATCGGCGCCACACAAATTATTCCGCTAATCTGCCAGCGGACTGAAAAGCAACATTTTCGATTTGAAAGAATGCAACAGATCCTTATAGCAGCAATGATGCAGAGCCAGCAGGTTTGGCTACCCGATCTGCAACAGCCAAAAAGCTTTCATGATCTTTTGGTCGAAAGCCCATTCTCCGACTGCTTAATTGCACATTGTGAAGACGAGCAAAAACTTCACGTACGAGACTTCGGTTACTCCCAGTCAGTTCAAGTTTTAATTGGTCCCGAAGGTGATTTTACAATGGATGAAATTCAAACAGCGTTGGCAAATGGCTACAAACCGGTGTCGCTTGGAGAAACTCGGTTGCGGGCAGAAACGGCTGGTGTGGTGGCAGCTACACTTTTGTGCACCTGATGAGTAACAAAAAAGTCCTAAAACCTTTTTAATTGTAAGAAGCATTTTGAACAGGACTTGTCTTTTTAGTTGGACGCCACAATCGGCTCCACTACCGACTGCACATTGTCCCTCACCAATTCTTTAAAAGCAACAAAATCTTCAGCTTCAAAGAAACTGTAGTTAAACATGGAGAATGAATTATTGGCCTGGTACAGCAACACATTATCCTTACTAATCAATCCACCGGTAAACTCATTCCATGCCTGGGTGAAAGTTGAGTTCTTGGTGGTAGTGACCAGTTCCCTTTCGTTTACCTCCATTTCGAAAGACGCATTTTCGCCCAGGTTTTTCAGCAGCTTTCCACCTGCACGAAGCAGCCTGTTTTTCATAAAAAAGTAATAGATAAATGCAAAGCTTGCATAGAGCAATGCCATATAAAAGTTCTGACCCACTTTGGGTTGCTGGAGTTCAGTATAGGCGATGTAGCCAGAAACACCAAGAAGCATCAGCGGGATGAGTACCAATCGTTGCTTCATCCTTTTTCCGGTTGGCTGTTCATGGTAGTGCAGGGCAAGGCATTGGTTAATGATGTCTTCTGTAAGGCGAACGTTTATGTGCATGGGGGAGTTTCGAGATATAAGTTTATTGTTTCGAGATGCTTAGAAGGTGGTGGATGAGCCCTTTTAATTTTTAATTTTTAATTCACTAGCGTCTTACAAATATCCTTCACGATTCCCGGGCCTTCATATACAAACCCCGTCCACACCTGCACGAGTGAAGCCCCCGCGTCCAGTTTTTGTTTTGCATCTGCGCCGGTAAAAATTCCCCCGCTGGCTATTACGGGCAATCTTCCATTGGTGACGTTGTGAATGTATTGTACCATTTGAGTTGAACGGTTTTTAAGCGGTGCACCACTCAGGCCACCAGCACCAATATCATTTACCTGTTGCTGATCTGTTTGCAAACCTTCCCGGCTAATTGTGGTATTCGTGGCCACCAGTCCATCCAATTCTATTTCCGTGGCAAGCGATATAATTTCATCCAGTTGTGCCATCGTAAGATCTGGGGCAATTTTTAGCAACAATGGTTTTGGTTTCCGCTTTGCCCGGTTAATGGTTTGTAAATGCCCGAGTATTTTTTCCAGCGCTGCTCTTTCCTGCAACTCCCGCAAGCCCGGCGTATTCGGCGAACTTACATTCACCACAAAGTAATCTACACAGTCAAAAAGCTCATTAAAACATAGTTCGTAATCCTTCCACGCATCTTCATTGGGCGTCACTTTGTTCTTGCCGATATTCCCACCAATAATAATGTTGCGGTCGGTGACCCGTAAACGTGCTGCCACAGCCTTCACCCCATTGTTATTAAAACCCATCCGGTTAATCAGTGCTTTGTCTTTCGGCAGCCTGAAGACCCGTGGTGCATCATTGCCTGATTGGGGTTGCGGCGTCACGGTCCCAATTTCCACAAAACCAAAACCCAACATTTCCAGTTCCCGGATGTACAAAGCATTTTTATCGAAACCAGCACCCAATCCCACAGGGTTCTTAAAATTCAAACCAAATACATCTCTGTGGAGTGATGGATGCTCGTACTTAAAAATTTGTGTCAGTAGCTTTCGTGCTACCCCAATATCACCAACACTTTTTAACAGGTTCATAGAGAAATGATGCACACGTTCAGCATCAAAATTGAAAAGAAGATTACGGAGCAACTGGTACATGGTGGGCGAAGGTAAAGGCAAATTCAAAAGTCAAAAATCAAAAGTGAAAAATGCAAGTGCAAATGCAAAATGAAATAGATCAAGCTCACTTCAAAATCTCAAAATCAACAATCCCAAAATCCAAAATCTCAAACTTGGTTGTTTATGCAACCTTATTTCTTATATTTGAAATATTAAAACTTTTACAATGCAGGAAGCATATATAGTAGCAGGATACAGAACCGCAGTAGCCAAGAGCAAACGCGGTGGGTTTCGCTTTACCCGTCCCGACGACCTTGCCATAGAAGTGATCCGCGGATTGATGGCCAGCGTGCCGCAACTGGATGCAAAGCGGGTAGATGATGTGATCGTTGGAAATGCAGTTCCGGAAGCAGAGCAGGGCTTGCAGGTGGGAAGAATAATTGCCGCACGTGCTTTGGATTATGATGTACCCGGCATGACGGTAAACCGCTATTGTGCCAGTGGCCTTGAAACCATTTCGATTGCCACCGCAAAAATTCGCATGGGAATGGCGGAGTGCATTATTGCCGGCGGTGTCGAAAGCATGAGCATGGTACCCACAGCCGGTTGGAAAACCGTTCCCGCTTACTCCATCGCCAGCGATGAACCCGACTATTATTTAAACATGGGCCTTACTGCCGAAGCGGTTGCCAAAGAATACAATGTAAGCCGCGAAGACCAGGATGCGTTCAGTTTCAACTCACATCAAAAAGCCATCAGTGCCATAAAGAATGGCTATTTCAAAAATGGCATTTTACCCATCACTGTAGAACAGATATACCTGGATGAAGCAGGTAAAAAGCAGAAGAAAACCTACGTAGTAGATACCGATGAAGGCCCACGTGCAGATACTAATCTAGATGCGTTGGCCAAACTAAAACCTGCATTTGCAGCAGGCGGCGTAGTTACCGCCGGCAACTCCTCTCAAACCAGCGATGGTGCAAGTTTTGTGCTGGTAATGAGTGAAAGAATGATCAATGAACTGGGACTGAAACCTATCGGAAGATTGGTAGGTTGTCTGAATGCAGGAGTACATCCCCGCATCATGGGTATTGGCCCCGTAGCCGCTGTGCCTAAGGTGCTGAAGCAGGTCAATATGAACCAAAGTGACATTGATTTGGTGGAACTGAATGAAGCCTTTGCCTCCCAATCATTAGCGGTCATTCGCGAGTTGGGACTCAACCCTGACATCGTCAACATTAATGGGGGCGCTATTGCGTTAGGACATCCGCTGGGTTGTACCGGTAGTAAGCTTACCGTGCAAATCCTTAACGATATGAAGCGACTGAAAAAGAAATACGGAATGGTAACGGCATGCGTAGGGGGCGGACAAGGCATTGCAGGCATCATCGAAAATATAGATTAAGGGTTAGCTGAGTAATCACGAAAGCGCTGCTATTGTGTAGCGCTTTTTTTGTGACCATCAGTCTACCTTTGGTCATCTCTGGTTGCGTCGCACCCTTCATCGGCATATCATTTTTCCACACCCGTTTCAATGTATAAAAGCGCACTTTTCATGAAAGCAATCGTACTCACCGATAAAGAACAACCATTGGTTGTACACCAAGTAGAAATGCCTGTGCCTGTAGCAGGCGAAGTGCTGGTGCAGGTAAAAGCCGCAGCATTCAACCACCGCGATCTCTGGATTCAAAAAGGGCAATATGCGGGCCTGCGCTATCCCATCATTTTAGGAAGCGACGGAGCAGGAATTGTAAAAGAAGTGGCAGAAGGCGTAGACCCTTCGTGGATAGGAAAGGAAGTGATCATTAACCCCGGTATGAATTGGGGTAGCGACCCAAATTTTCACGCAAGAGATTTTAAAATTCTGGGCCTGCCCGATAATGGCACCTTTGCTGAGTTTGTAAAAGTGCCGGCAACCGCACTGTATCACAAACCCGAATATCTGTCGTGGGCTCAGGCGGCTGCTATCCCATTGGCCGGCCTTACGGGTTACCGGGCGCTGTTTACACGAGGGCAGGTAAAAGCCGACGACAAAGTATTGGTTACCGGAATTGGCGGCGGCGTGGCTTTGATCATTTTACAAATGGCAGTGGCAGTAGGTGCCGAAGTATATGTCACTTCAGGCAGCAACGAAAAAATTGATAAAGCCATTCACCTTGGCGCAAAGTTGGGCGTAAACTACCAGTTGATCGGGTGGCACAAATTGTTTCAGTCCGCCGTGGAAGGTTTCGACATCATCATAGACAGCGCAGCAGGCGATGGCTTTAAAAACTTTGTTGACCTGGCAAAGCCTGGTGGACGAATTATTTTTTATGGCGGCACGCAAGGACCCATCAGTTCACTCAATCCACAGAAAATATTTTGGAAACACTTAGGCATTATGGGCACCACCATGGGCACACCCCAGGAGTTTGAGTCGATGCTGGCATTGTTTCACCAGCACCGCATCATTCCAGCAGTGGATGCCATTTTTCAAATGGATGAAGCAGAGCAGGCCATCCGCAAAATGGAGTCGGCCAGCCAGTTTGGAAAAATAGTATTAGAAATAGCTTAAATATAGCACGAGGCAGCATTCGCCTGTAAATCGTATCTTATCTTTCATTACATATTGTACCTCAATAAAATAGCTGCCATGGATAGAAGGAAATTTCTTTCAGCTTACAAAAAGCCGCAGGATAACACAATCGACTTACTTGATTTTGAACCTTTTGACGTAGCACGTACCAACTCTACGCTGGCGCCCTATACCGGCCCATGGACAAGCAATGAAGTCATTCATTTGTTGAAAAGAACCACATTTGGTGTACAGAATGATGACGTAAATTATTTTCTTACGCGCACCGTTACGCAAGCCATCGACGAACTAATTAATCCTGCAGCACCGCTACCTGCCCCACCCGTGAAGGAATACAATACTACCGGAGCACTTACTCAACCAGACACTTCCATAATGGCTGGGCAAACGTGGGTAAATGACCCTAATAATGACGGAACGATTCAGGCACGCAGGCGACAATCTTTCAAGTCGTGGTGGATGGGACAGCTCATCAATCATGACAGAAGCATACGTGAAAAAATGTCGATGTTCTGGCACGATCACTTCAGTACAGAATCAGCCGATGTTTCAAATGCGCAATTCGTTTACAAGCACCATGCGTTGCTGCGTAGTAATAGTCTTGGTAATTTTAAAACATTGGTTCGTGCAATTACCGTAGATCCGGCAATGCTGGTCTACCTCAATGGTCAAGTAAATACAGCCGCAGCACCAGATGAAAACTATGGCAGAGAATTGCAAGAGTTGTTTTGTTGCGGCAAAGGTCCGGGATCGCAGTACACTGAAAATGATGTAAAGGAAGTAGCTAAAGTTTTAACGGGATGGCGCAACAATGCTACCACCATTACTTCCTATTTCGATTCAACCAGGCACAACACCACCAACAAAACCTTCTCAGCTTTTTATAACAATACCGTTATCACCGGCAGGACTGGCGCAACAGCCGGCGACCTTGAATTGGATGCGTTGCTAAATATGATCTTCGCTACCCAGGAAGTAGCAAAACACATTTGCAGAAAAATTTACAGGTGGTTTGTTTACTACGATATTGATGCGAATGTGGAGGCAAACATTATTACCCCACTTGCCAATATTTTCAGGAACAATAACTACGAGATTAAGCCGGTATTGAACGCATTGCTGAAAAGCGAGCATTTTTTCGATGTACTCAATCAAGGGTGTTTTATTAAAAGCCCGATTGATCTGGTAGTTGGAATGTTTAGGGAATTTAAAGTGACCTTCCCCGTAGCTACAGACTATGTAAGTAACTACGGGCTGTGGGCTGGACTGGTAAATTTAACCGCCAATATGCAGCAAAACATTGGCGATCCGCCTGATGTAAGCGGATGGAAATCGTACTACCAATCGCCGCAGTTTTATCAAATATGGATTAACAGCGACACCTTTCCGAAGCGTAACCAGTTTACAGATCTTTTGGTGGTGAATGGTTATACGGTTAACGGCAAAAAGATAATGATTGATGGTGCGGAATTCGCTAAAACATTGTCAAACCCGGGCAATCCAAACCTGATTATAGACGAAATTATTCAACTGCTTTATAGGTTGCCACTTACTGCAGCACGCAAGTCACAACTAAAAACGGATATTTTGCTTGGTGGGCAAACCAATGATAGTTATTGGACGAATGCCTGGATTCAATACCAGATTAACCCGGCCGACATGAGCAATACGACCATTGTAAAAAACCGCTTACGCGACCTGCTAAAATATTTTATGAACCTGGCTGAGTATCAACTTATCTAACACCTTTATTATGAAGCGTAGAGACTTTTTAAAAAGAACGGTACCTGCCAGCGTTACCCTGCCGGGTTTATTAAATCCATTTTCAGTAAAAGCATTTGCTGAAGATGCACCATTGGTACAGGCATTAATGTCGCCTACCACTGTTACCGACCACGTGCTTGTGCTGGTACAGCTTACCGGTGGAAACGATGGATTGAACACCGTAATACCATTGGAAGTTTACAGCAATTATGTAAACGCTAGGAGTAACATCGCCATACCTGAATCAAAGGTGTTAAGGCTCACGGGCAACAATAAGGTTGGCCTTCACCCGGCTATGACGGGTATGCAATCCTTGTACAACGATGGTAAAGCAGCAATCGTACAATCTGTAGGATATCCAACGCCTAACTTTTCTCACTTTAGGGCAACAGATATTTGGATGAGTGCATCGGACAGTAACCAGGTTGTAAACAGTGGATGGATGGGACGCTACCTCAACTACGAGTATCCAAATTTCCCCAACGGATATCCCAATTCAACCATGACTGATCCGCTGGCTATTCAAATAGGATCCGTTGCATCGTTAACCCTTCAGGGCCCTGCTGTAAACATGGGCATGAGTATAACAAACCCAACAAGTTTCTATAGTCTTTTAACCGGCAACCAGGACCCGGCACCCAACACTCCAGCGGGTAAAGAACTCACTTACATCCGGATGGTGGCAAAGCAAACGGAGCAGTATGCCAATGTGATTAAAAATGCAGCGCTAAGTGTAACGCAACAGGTAACTTATCCAACTGGCAATTCATTGGCAGATCAATTAAAAATAGTGGCGCGATTGATCAAAGGCGGTTTACAAACCCGTGTGTATATGGTAAGCTTTGGCAGCTTCGACACGCACGCCACGCAAGTAAATTCAATTGATCCAACCATTGGTACCCATGCTACCCTGCTACAAAGAGTGAGTGACGCCATCAAGGCCTTCCAGGATGATCTCGCCTATTTAAAAGTGGAAGACCGTGTGATTGGAATGACGTTTTCAGAATTTGGTCGAAGGATAAAAAGCAATGGTAGCGTAGGAACCGATCACGGTGCCGCAGCTCCGTTATTTTTGTTTGGTAAGAATGTGCAATCGGGTGTGGTGGGTAATACGCCAACCATTTCCAGCACAGTAAACGTAAATGATAACATTCCCTTCCAGTACGACTTTAGAAGTGTGTACGGCACGCTGTTGGAAAACTGGCTTTGCGTAAAAAAGGAAGACTTGCAAACAATCATGTTGAAGAACTTTCAAACGCTGCCGATTGTAAATACTGCAGCCTGTCGGGTAACAGGTCCAAATAACTCAGGCTTAAGTCTCATTTCCAATTACCCGAATCCATTTGCAGCAACTACTACTATCAATTTTACAACTGCTGGCGGTCATACGCTGGTGCAAGTGATTGACACCATGGGACGAGTGATTGCAAATCTTGTTGACAGAGATTACCAGGCGGGTACATACAATGTGGTTTTCAAAAGTGCGGGTTTGCCAGCAGGCGTATACTATGCAAGGCTACAAAACTTATCGGTACAGCAAGTACGCGCAATGCTAAAAGCTGAATAAGTTTTCGCCGATTTCATTTTTGCAACAATGTTGAAATTTATTTTTTCTACCTACATTTGCGTCCGTTAAAGCAACAATGAGGTAGTGAGTCGCAATGTTTTCATATCAAGATTTTTAGCAGCATTCTTTTTTGGCGTATTTATGCTGGGCATTACGCCAAAAAAGTTTTTGCATGATGCTATCGCTACGCACACCGATGGCACGGCTTCCCGCAATCAGTCCGATCATTCTTGTCGTGTTCAATCATCCACTGTCCATTGCCAGTTAGAAAACTTTGTTGCAGAGTCGCCATTCATTCATGATGGTGAAGAAGCGCTTTTTAAGCAAACCGCTTTTTTGCATCACTTTATACCTGCGGCTTTTTCACTCTTTTCTCCTATACACTTTGGCACTTCTCTTCGGGGCCCGCCAGCTTTCATGAAGGTTTAATTTTTCTATTCCGTCAGGAGCATCCTTGCCCACTGATCATTCATTCAATTTATCAAAACCACTTTTCATGAAATCAGTGTTAACCTACTTATTTATTTTCCTGTTACTCCTATCATCGGTTTGTACCAATGCGCAAAAAAGTACAAGCACATCACCCCGTGCTGAACGTGTCAGTTTTTCCGGGCGAATTACCGATGCAAAATCAGGTGCCCCCTTACCAGGTGCCTCCATTTATTTTTCAGATTTGCGTGTCGGTACAAGTGCTAACAATGACGGCAAGTTCACTTTAGTCAACATTGCCCCGGGAACTTTTTTGATAGAAGTCTCTCACCTGGGTTACGGTTCTTTTGTACAAAACATTACACTTTCGGGAAACACAAATAAAGACTTCGCTCTTGCTGAAGCGATTTTAGAACACGAGGGAGTAACAGTAACGGGTGTGTCATCTGCCACTTCGGTAAAGCGAACACCGGTGCCTGTAGATATTGTGAAAAGAGATGACCTGATGCGGGGTGCCTCCACTAACCTTGTGGATGCATTGTCGAGAACGCCGGGCGTGTCGCAGATTTCAACTGGTCCGGCAATTTCAAAACCTACGATACGTGGACTGGGCTACAACCGCCTGGTAGTAATTAACGACGGCATACGCCAGGAGGGCCAGCAGTGGGGCGATGAGCACGGTTTGGAAATAGATGAATTGAATGTTACCAAAGCCGAGGTACTGAAAGGACCTGCTTCGCTGATGTATGGAAGCGATGCACTCGCTGGCGTGATTAATATTATTTCTATCAACCCTGTAGCACAAGGAACCATTAAGGGAAACTTACTTTCTACTTATCAAACCAACATTCGCCAGCGTGGGTTTCATGCTGACCTTGGAGGTAACAAAGACGGTTTTATTTGGGGTGGTTCTGCGTCGTACAAAGCAGCATCTGACTACCAGAATAAATATGATGGGTACGTGCTTAATTCCAAGTTTAACGAACGCAATTTTGGTGGCTATGTGGGCCTGAATAAGCATTGGGGATTCAGTCATTTATACGTGAGCAACTTTAACCAACGGGTTGGCCTGGTAGAAGGTGCCAGGGATAGTGCGACGGGTAGATTTAAAAAGGAAGTTGTTTTATCAGGCCAGCCGTCTGAGGTGTTTGCAACCAAAGAAGATTTCATATCCATTAATCCTTTGGTGCCTAGGCAACAGATCAATCACCTTAAAGTAGCTTCTGAAAATACCTTGAACGTTGGGCGTGATCGACTTGCTTTTACCATCGGTTACCAGCGTAACCAGCGGCAGGAATTTGGAAATATTTTGGATCCTGAGGAAAAGAGTTTGTATTTCGATTTGAATACAATTAACTATAATGTACAGTATCATCTGGCCGCAAAAGATGGATGGAAAACTTCCATCGGCGTCAATGGTATGCAGCAGTCTAACAGGAATAAGGGTGAAGAAGTGCTGATACCGGCGTACAACTTATTAGATGCAGGCGTTTTTGTATATACGCAAAAAGCAACCGAGAAGGCAACATTTAGCGGCGGTATTCGCTACGACAATCGGCACATCAATTCTCTTGCATTCCAGGACGGTGGTAGTGTAAAGTTCAACGCGTTTTCAAAGAACTTTTCAAATGTATCAGGTAGCGTCGGGGTTAGTTACGAAGCAAGCAAACAGGTAACATTAAAGTTGAATGCTGCCCGTGGCTTTCGTGCGCCCAGCATACCCGAACTTGCCAGCAACGGTGCGCACGAAGGAACCAATCGTTATGAATACGGAACCCAGAATTTAAAATCTGAGCAAAGTCTGCAACTGGATGCTGGAATAGCGATCGCCTCCGAGCATGTTTCCATAAACGCAAACGTGTTTTATAATTCCATCGATAATTTTATTTACTACAGAAAATTAAATGCAGTTCGCGGTGGCGATTCAATTATTACGGATGGTTCAGATGATTTTTTCGCCTTTCGTTTTGATCAGCAGAATGCGTCGTTGTATGGCGGCGAATTCAATGTAGATATTCACCCGCATCCGTTAGATTGGTTGCACCTCAACAATACGTTTTCTTACGTTCGTGGCCAGCTCAGCCGTGCACAAGATGGCAGCAGTAACCTTCCATGGATACCAGCGCCACGACTAATTAATGAAGTAAAGGTTGACTTCCTGAAAAATGGAAAAACGCTAAAGAATGTTTATTTCAAAACTGAACTTGACAATACATTTATTCAAAACCATCCTTTTACCGGGTTTGATACGGAAACTGAAACGCCGGGGTACAGCTTGCTGAATATTGGAGCTGGAGGCGATGTAATTAGAAAAGGAAAAACAATCTGCAGCATTTACATCAACGCTAATAATGTAACAGATGAAGCTTACCAAAATCATTTAAGCCGTTTAAAGTATACGGATGTAAACAATGTAACCGGCAGGCAAGGTGTATTTAACGTGGGCCGGAATTTTAGTTTTAAAGTGAACTTCCCGCTGGAGTTTACAAAGCAATAGTCGTTTTCAGATGAAAGCCCAGCCTTGGCCCCTTAGCCTTACATTTTAATAGCCGAAGGTGAAAACCAACGGTAACCAACAGAGATGTTGTTTTGGGACTTCTAAAGGGTTCAGTCTTCTTTCGAGCAACATGGTTGGTTTTAAATAAGAGTGATTATTCTTGATGTAATCCGCCATCTGACCAACGATAAATCGCCAGCACTTCAAAAAATAAGTGCTGGCTTTTTTATTTTAGTAATTTGCCCTGATGGAGATTAGCATCAATACACCCGCCCTACTTTTTCCAGCAATCAGCCTGATTATGCTTGCATACACCAATCGGTTTCTTGCATTGGCAAATAGGGTTCGTAGCCTGCACGCCAATTATGTACCTGGTGATAAAAAGGACGTCATTCATGGGCAGATAAAGAATCTTAAATATCGTTTGCGACTTATTAAAAACATGCAGACATTAGGTGTAATGAGTTTCCTTGGTTGCATTTTCTGTATGTATTGTATCTACGTAGAAGCAATGCAATGGGCGCACATCCTTTTTGCTGTAAGTCTGATTCTTTTTATTGCCTCACTCGTTTTATCGTTGTTAGAAATTCAGCTGAGTACAAAGGCGCTGGAGCTGGAACTGAGCGACATGGAAGACATGGAAGATCCATCATTGGTTCAGTACATCAAGCGCAAGTTTGAAAAAGAATAAGTTTGGAAAAGTAGAAAGATGAATGAGCGATACGGCTATCTTTTATTCATCTACAGATAGAATTATCACCAATTCGCATTACCATGTTACAGAAGCAAAAGCTGGATCTCTTCTCACTTACTATGATTGTAATTGGATTGGTGATTGGTATGGGAATATTTAGGACAGCAAGTGATGCAGCACGTGCAGCCTACACACCATCCATTTATTTTGCGGCTTGGATGGTGGGTGGTTTGGTTGCTTTGTGTGGCGCGTTAACCTATGCAGAAATTGGATCACGTTACCCCGTAACCGGAGGCTACTATAAAATATTTTCTTACGCCTATCATCCTTCAATCGCCTTTGCATTAAACTGTAGCATACTCATCTCTAATGCAGCATCCATTGCAGGTGTGGCTTTAATTGGTGCTGGATATATTACCAGTGTTTTTCTTCCGGGTGCGGCACAGGTTGTTGACATGTCAATTGCCATTGCAGCCATTCTTTTATTTTATGGGGTAAATGTGATGGGTCTAAAGATGAGTTCCAAAACGCAGAATATTTTGATGGTCATCAAGATATCAATGCTGTTATTGCTGATCGCTGCTTTACTGTATCCGCCAGCGTATGCGGGCAATAATATTCCACTTTCGGCTGCTATCGATTCCGATGTTTCCTTCAAACAATTGCTTACCTCTTTTGGCCTATGCCTGGTGGCTGTTTCGTTTACCTATGGAGGCTACCAGCAAACCATCAACTTTGGAAGCGAAATAAAAAATGCCTCACGTACCATGCCTAAAGGAATCTTCATCGGCATAACGGCCATCATTGTTTTATATCTCCTGGTGAACGTGGCGTATTACAACATCATCGGTTTTACCGACCTGAAAAACTCCAAAGAAATTGCTTCATTAGTTGTAGGTAAAATGTTTGGTACAACTGGTGCAAATGCGTTCTCCGCCCTGCTTTTTTTATCGGTGTTGGCTTATGTGAATGTTACCTTACTTAGCAATCCGCGTGTGATGTTCGCTATGAGTGAAGATGGTGTTTTACCAGCCGTGTTCCAACGCAAATGGGAAAGCAAAAACGTATACATTGTAGCACTTACAACGTTTGCCGCCATCGCGATGGTGGTGGTCTTTTTTGCTGAAACCTTTGATCGAATACTTAGCTTCAGCATCTTTCTCGATTCGTTTGGAATGGCGACTTCGGCGGCAACTATTTTCATTTTGCGTAAGCGCACCAAACACCTGGATAAAACAGGTATTTATAAGATGAAATTGTTTCCCATCATGCCGTTGCTGTTTATTGCCGCTTATGTATTTGTATGCGGTAGTATTGTTTTTACTTCTCCCAATATAGCGCTTACTGGTGTCGTGGTAATGGTTGCTTTTATAATCATTTATTTCGTCATCCCAAAGCGAGCACCTATTGGTATAGAACCTCCATCTTCAAAAGACCTCAATCAATAACAATGGATATTTCTTATATACTAAATGAACATGCGGAGGAGCGAGAATTGTACTTTAACGCTATAGCTCCGCCCATCATGCAGACCAGCAACTTTGCTTTTAAAACGGTGGATGCATTGCGTTCGGCTTTTCAGGATGAATACGCAGGTTACCTGTATAGCCGCGGATTAAATCCTACCGTGGATATGCTGCGCAAAAAACTAGCTGCGCTCGATGAAGCAGAAGATTGCGTGGTTTTCAACAGCGGTGCTGCGGCAATTTTTGCGGCGGTGTTGGCTAATGTAAAAAGTGGCGATCACATCATATCGGTGCGTAAGCCGTACACTTGGGCGCAGCGTATGTTTGAAGTAATACTTCCCCGATTTAATGTACACCACACCTACGTAGATGGAACAGATGTGCAGTATTTCGCAGATGCAATTTTACCTGAAACAACACTCATTTACCTGGAGAGTCCGAACAGTTGGGACTTCGCCTTGCAAGACCTTGAGGCCATTGCTTTTTTAGCAAAGCAACACCACATTATCACCATTTGTGATAACAGCTATTGTACGCCGCTCTATCAAAAACCGATCAAGTTTGGGATTGACCTTGTGCTGCAGTCTGCAACCAAATACATTAGCGGGCATAGTGATACAGTAGCCGGTGTATTAACCGGAAGCAAAGAAATGATAGAGCGCATTTTCAACAGTGAATACATGAACATTGGCAGTGGCATACAGCCATTTAATGCATGGTTGCTGCTGCGTGGTTTGCGTACGTTACCGGCGCGGTTAGAAAGAATTACCAGGACAACCACGGAAGTGATCCACTTTCTAAAAACGGACCCAATGGTTGAGGAGGTGATTTTTCCGCTGGATGAAAATTTTGTTCAGCTGGCCCTTGCAAAAAAGCAAATGAGTGGTGCTTGCGGTTTGCTAACGTTTGTGATGAGAACAGAAAAAGTTAGCGAGATTGAAATGTTTTGTAACAGCCTTCAGCATGTGTTGATGGCCGTAAGTTGGGGTGGTTACGAATCACTTATTATTCCCCGCTGCGCAGGTTTGCCACCAGAAGCTTTTACTGCTGAAAATAAGGAAGAGCGAATGTTACGTTTGTATGTAGGCTTAGAGGATGCAGCATATATTATTTCCGATCTGCAACAAGCCTTTCATAAGGTAAAAGGCTAAATATGTATGCCTACAATGAGTGTATGTCCGGTAGGGTGCATTCATTTCATAATTCAACTATTTTTGTCGGTATGATGGTAAGAATTTTACTTTTCGTTTTATTATCCGTTACGCTTTCTACCAACGCACAGGATAAATGGACTTTGCAGCGGTGTGTGGCGCATGCACAGCAGAATGGAATATCAGTAAAACAGGCACAGGTTCAGTCTAAGCTTTCGGAGCTAACCTTCAACCAAAGTAAAATGACCCATTTGCCCACGGTGAATGGCAACCTAAATACCAGCTACCAGCGCGGTCTAAATGAAAACCCTACCACGGGTACTTTAGATCCAAACGCATTTGTTGCCGGCAATATCGGGTTACAAGTTCAGTACACTATTTTCAATTGGGGCGCCCGAAAAAATTCAATCAACGCAAATAATTTATTTAAAAACGCCGATAGCGCAGGTGTTGACCGTGCACGAAATGACATAGGGTTACTAGTTGCAAATTCATTTTTGCAGGTGATGCTTCGTCGCGAGCAGGTGCGGTTAAGTGAAGTTCAACTAAACCAGTCAAGGGCGCAGCTTACTAATGTGTGTAAGCTGGTAAATGCTGGTTCTCAACCAGAACTGAATGCGATACAAATTGAAGCACAAATGGCCCGCGATACCGCCGCAATGTTACAGGCAAAGGCACTGGAAGAGCAGGCGTTAATTTCGCTAAAGGCAACTTTAAACCTCGACCTTGCAGCACCTTTTGAAATTGATGCGCCAGCCATTGAGAATATACCACTTGAGAACATCACTGAGCTTCAGCCGGAGGCAGTTTATGCCATAGCTGTTAAGGAGCAGCCTGCCCAGAAGGCGACGGCTTTACGCATAGAAGGAGCAACCTACCAGGCAAAAGCTGCGAGGGCTGCTATGTATCCTTCACTGTCAGCTTTTGGCGCGTTGAATTCAAGATTTATCGGGCAAAAGTTTCCTTATTTGCTTGATGTTTTACCCAATCAACCTACGGGTGCATTTATACTGGATGCAGCGGGTAATAAGACCAATGTATTATCCAACCGTACTGTTTTTGGCGAACGGAACGTGAACGTTTTCAGGCAGCTAAATAATTTCTTTGGACAGCAGGTGGGAGTAAGTCTCAACTTCCCGATTTTTAACCAGTACAACACCCGCACACAGTGGGAGAGAGCTAAAGTAAACATAACCCAGGCAACCTTACAAGACGAGCAGGAGAAGGTAAATTTGAAATCGAATATTTACAACGCCTATCAGCAAGCTTTCGCTTCATTGCAGCAATACAACGCGTCGCTGCGAAGTGTAGATGCTTCAGAACGTGCGTTCAACATTTCTCAAAAGCGATTTGATATTGGCTTGTTGGGTACGCTGGATTACATCATCACGCAAGGCAATTTATTTCGGGCCCGCATTGAATCGATCAGCAACAGGTACGACTATGTTTTCAAAATGAAGGTGCTTGAATTTTACAAGGGCCAGGGCTTAAAATTATAATTGTACGTCAACCCTAACTTAAAAAATACATTTGCGGTATGAATAGAAAGTTACTTTGGATAATAGGTAGTCTTGTATTGATTGTCATTTTATTAATCGTACTCAAGAAGACAGGTGTAATCGGCAAGGAAGATGGAATAAAGGTGACAACTGAAAAGGTAGTAAGCAGGACAATAACCGAAGCGGTGACTGCAAGCGGAAAAGTTTTTCCTGAAGTTGAAGTGAAGGTAAGCCCTGACATCAGCGGCGAAATAGTAGAACTGAATGTTCAGGAGGGGGACAGTGTGAAGAGAGGACAGGTGTTGGCCCGCATTTATGCTGACATCTACAGCACACAACGCGACCAGGCTGCTGCCGGTGTAACTGCACAACAAGCACAGGTAGGCAATGCACAGGCGCAACTGGCAGCATTAAAAGCTTCGTTAGATCAATCGGAAGTAACCTTCAACAGACAAAAGCAATTGCTGGATGATAAAGTGATTTCAAGGGCAGAATTTGAACAGGCTGACCAATCGCTTAAAACTGCAAAGGCAAATTATAATGCTGCGCAACAGGTTATTCGTGGCAACCAGGCTTCTGTACAAAGTGCAAGGGCGCAATTGCAGCGGGCATCAAAAGACATCAGCCGCACTACGCTTACCGCGCCTATGGATGGTATAGTGAGCTTGCTTAATGTAAAGAAAGGAGAACGTGTGGTTGGAACCGCCCAAATGGCCGGTACCGAAATGATGCGGGTTGCCGACATGAGTGTTTTTGAAGTAAGGGTAGATGTGGGCGAGAATGATATTCCCAAAGTTCATTTTGGCGATACCGCTGTGGTAGAAGTGGACGCTTACAGCAAAAGAAAGTTCAAGGGGTTAGTTACCAAAATTGCCGCGAGCAATACGACTGCCGCTAATGCTGCTTCGAGCAGCGCAGATGTTACGAACTATAAAGTACATATCCGTCTCCTGCCAGAAAGTTACCAGGATTTAATTGATCCAACCAAGCCAAGAACATTTCCTTTCAGACCTGGGATGAATGCGAGTGCAGACATACAAACAAAAACGGAATCAAACGTACTGGCTGTTCCCATTAATGCCGTTACGACCCGCGACAAGAATGATACAGGTAAAAAATCGGATAAAGAGAAGGCGGACTCAAAAGATAAGAGCTTTGAGCCTGCTTCGTCCAGTGAAGAAGAAATGGAAGAAGTTGTTTTTGTAATGCAGCCCGATAGCAAAGTGAAGAAAGTGAAAGTAACCACAGGTATACAAGACATCAACCACATCAAAATAATATCAGGCTTAAAAGTGGGTGATGAAGTGGTTTCAGGACCTTACAGCGTCGTGAGCAAAACACTTAAAGCCGGCGATGTGGTGAAAGTGACCACGAAAGACAAAGTCTTTGAAACCAAAAAGAAATAAGAAGAAGGGAAGCAATTGCTTCCTTTTTTGTTTCCTTCTATTGCATTAGTATGTTTGTTGCCACAATACCACTGGCACATGCAATTTGGAATAATCGGAAGCGGGAGTTGGGCAACAGCGCTGGCCAAAATTCTTACTGACAGTCATCATCCCATTCATTGGTGGGTGCGTAATGAAAATACGATCCAGCAACTGAAACAACGCAGGCACAATCCACATTACCTGCATGCTGCCTATTTTAATACTGCGCTACTCCACCTCGATCATAAAATAGAAGATGTAATTGCGAATGCTGATGTAATTGTAGTTGCGATTCCGTCAGCTTATGTAGAAGGTGCACTGGAGCATTTGCAGCGCGACATATTTACCGGTAAGAAAATTGTGTCTGCTATTAAAGGAATTTTACCCGGTTGTAATCAATTGCTGAATGATTACCTGGCTGAAAATTTCAATTTTCCGTTGGAGGATTACTTCACCGTTTTGGGTCCTTGTCATGCAGAAGAAGTTGCTTCTGAAAAATTATCGTATCTCACTTTTTCCGGTGCAAGCGAGGACGATGCCCGCGAGATTGGTGATCATTTTCACACGGAGTATATAAATGTGGTGGTAAACCACGATGTACTTGGCGCGCAGTATGCCGCAGTGCTTAAAAATATTTATGCATTGGGTGCGGGTATAGCGCACGGGCTGGAGTATGGAGATAATTTCCTAAGCGTTTACATAGCGAATGCCGCCGATGAAATGGTGACATTTTTAAAGAAGGTAGTTGCTGAGCACAATATAGAACCCGTGAATTATGCCGCTTCCGTTTACCTCGGTGATTTGTTGGTTACCTGCTACAGTTTGTTTAGCCGCAACCGTACTTTCGGTAATATGTTGGGTAAAGGGTATTCAGTGAAATCAGCCCAATTGGAATTGAATATGGTAGCGGAAGGCTACAATGCTGCCAAGTGCATTTTTAAAATCAACCAGGGTGTTGGGGCGCATATGCCTATAGCAGAAGGCATTTACAGAATCTTGTGGGAACAAGTTGAACCGGGTGTAGCTTTTAAAGAGATCGAGAACGTATTGGTATAGCGATAACAGGGGCAATATGATAAGAGCAACGGCTTAAAATAGATTTAGATTAGCCAAAAAAATTACGGAGTATTTCTTCTTTTGTTTTGTTGAAGTGCTGGGAAACGTCGGCAATAATCGAAGACAGTGTTCCAATTTTGAGGGGATCGTGGTTTGGAATTGTAATATGATGCTGTCCGTTTATTTCAGTTGTCAAACGCATATGGCTACCTGTTTGTCTTGTTACAGTGTAGCCTAAAGGTTTCAAAAGCTTGCTTAAGTCTTCGCCGCTAAGGTCTCTGGGTATTTTCATGCGGCAATTACTTCTTCTCTAACTATATGCAGACGGATGATTCTTCTTTTTTCATCATCAAAATGGCAATGTACTGAATCGATTAAGGCATTTTTTAAGGCATCTATCGTATCTGCTTGAGTATAGATAGAAACGCCTAAGCCTTTGGCTATATAACCGCCTTCAGGACTTTCTTCTACCAGAAAAATAATCTCTTCCATATTTCTTCTTTTTTCAAATTTACTTTTTTATCAATTCTCAGTAATAATCAATTAAATTTAGGTATGCCTTTTTCATTTACACTATTTGGCTCCGGTACAGCAATGCTACTTTTAATTGTGGGTGTAGTGAACGTATGCAAATGGCTGATTGCCGATCACCACAAAAAATAATCTAATCGACAAACAGGTCTGCGGCTATTCCATCTACCAGTAATTTTCCCTGGGTCGTCGTTTTTAGAAAACCTTTGTCTTCAAGTAAATGAGCGGAGCGCAAATGTGGTGCTGCTTCCTCCAAAACATTTAGCGTGATCGCTTCGCCGAAATCTTTGGTCAACTTATCAAGTGAAACTCCTTCTATGGTTCTAAGTGCAGTCATCAGGTATTCGTTTGCCTGTTGAGACTTGGTTAATTGTTCGATTTCAAATGGCACGGTTCCTTTTTCAATACTTTGAATATACAGCGCATTGTTCGCTACATTCCATTGCCTGCTTACACCGTTAAACGAATGCGCTGAAGGCCCGAGACCCATGTAATGAACTCCCTGCCAATAATTGCTATTATGCTTGCTTCTAAAACCGGGCTTGGCAAAATTGGATATTTCGTAATGTTCATATCCCGCCTTGGCTATCCACTGCATCAATAATTCAAAATGATGGGCTTGTTTTTCAACTTCCACGGGTGGTAGCTTTTTGTCCTGGATCAATTTTTCCAATGCAGTTTTTGGCTCTACTGTAAGCGCATAGCAAGATAGATGTGGGATGTTTAAGTCTATCGCTAGCTGAACATTCGCTTTCCATTGTTCGTCGGAAAGTGAGGGCGTTCCATAAATCAGGTCTACGGTTAAATTATCAAAGCCTTCCTTCTGCGCCAGCAAAATACTTTGATGTGCCTGGCCTGCATTGTGTGCACGGTTCATCCATGCAAGATCTTGCTGTGCAAAAGACTGGATACCGATGCTCAGCCGGTTGATGCCGGCTTGCTTCCAGGCTTTCAATTTTTCAGTGGTAATGTCATCGGGGTTTGTCTCAATCGTTACTTCTGAATTTGCCTCAATTGCAAAATTGTTTTCAATTGTTTTCAATATCAAAACAATCTCTTCGGCCGACAAAATAGAGGGTGTTCCTCCGCCAATGTAGATAGTGTTTACTGGCTCCTCCAGGTAGTTTTTTTGTAGTGCTATTTCTTTCAGTAGTGCATGAACAAATGCTTGCTGAAGACCAGTTGACGTAGAGAAATGAAAATTGCAGTAATGGCAAGCTTTTCTGCAAAATGGTATGTGTACGTAAATGCCTGCCATGTAAACCCAAGAAACTTTAGTAAACTTGTTTTGTAAAGATGCCAAAGGTAATTAGATACAGGGGGATAAGATGGGTGTGCATGTTAATCTTGCTCTTGCAAAACATGAGCTTACAGGCTCAGTCCTCGCACCGTCACCAATACATTTTGGTTGATCAGGACACAACAATTTTATCATCCATTAAACTTGAGAAGACCTTTGGCAACATAACACAGAGCAAAGCCTATTTAGAAAAACTTCCCTCTATTTTGCAATCGCAAGGCTACATGGCCGCTTCGCTCGATAGCATTGTTACTACTGACAGCCAAACGGTTGTTCATGTTTATTTTGGAGAAAAGCTTACGTGGGCAAAGATTGCCGTAAGCCCTCATCAACGATCAATCATACAACCAGCAAACCTTTCTGCAGCTTTTGCCAGCAGTTTTATTGATATGAACCAATTCAAGAAAATGCAGACACTTTTGCTTGAGTATTTCGAAAACAATGGTTACCCTTTTGCCCTGGTTGGGTTGGATAGTATTCGCATAGAAAATAGAAAGCTATTCGCCAATTTGTTGATTGAAAAAGGCTTTTTGTACAAGGTGGACAGCATACGTTTGATGGGCCCGGCACGCATTTCACAAAACTTTATTCATCGCTATCTCGACCTTCCTAAGGGGAGTTTGTACCGTAAACAGGTTCTTTCAAAGATCAACCAACGATTACTCGAACTGCCTTACCTGCAGCAACTACAGCCATGGGATTTAACCATGCTCAACACGGGTAGCCTGGTTAATCTTTACCTGCAGCCAAAACGCAGCAACCAGGTAAATGTGCTTGCCGGGTTTCTTCCGTCAAACCAACAAACGGGGGGTAAGTTGCTGCTTACGGTGGATGCCAACCTGCAGTTGCAAAATGCATTTGGAAGCGGAGAGCGTATCGGTATTATTTGGCAACAGATTCAACCTAAGTCGCCGCGGCTAAACCTGCAATACATGCAACCGTACATTTTCAAGTCACCGTTTGGAGTTGATTTTTTATTCGAGCTCTTTAAAAAGGATTCCAGCTTTTTGAATTTAAACGGGCAGTTGGGATTGCTGTATACGGTTGCTGCAAACAAAACAGCGAAGTTGGTTTTTCAAACACAATCTACCAGCGTGCTGGAAGTAGATACGCTACAAATAAAATTTACCAGGCGCTTGCCAACAGTGGCAGATGTCAGTTCAGTAAATGTAGGGATCGACTATGAGGTGAACGCTACCAACTATCGTTTCAATCCGCGTAAAGGTTCAGAATATGCGGTGTTTGGTAGCCTTGGGCAGAAAACGATAAAAAGAAATAATACCATCAGCCAATTGAAAGATCCCAATTTTAACTTCAATCGTTTGTACGACACCTTACAACTGCAAACCTACCAGGTTAGATTGCGTGGCCGTTTCGCTCAGTATTTTCCGTTGGGTAAACAAGGCACATTGAAAACGGGGGTACAAGCCGGCTGGTACCAAAGCCCGAATGCTTTTAGAAACGAGCTCTTCCAGGTAGGCGGTTATAGAATGCTCCGCGGCTTTGATGAAGAATCTGTTTTTGCATCTGCCTTTGCCGTAGGCACATTGGAGTACCGTTATCTACTCGGGTTGAACTCTAATTTTTTCACCTTTACGGATGTTGGTTTTACGAGCAACACCATCACTACTATGAACAATACTTATGTTGGTGCAGGGGTCGGCCTTTCATTTGAAACGAAGGGTGGAATTTTCAACCTGAGCTACGCCGCCGGCAAACGAAACGATTTAAACTTTGATATCCGTCAATCCAAGATCCACTTCGGTTATGTGAGTATTTTTTAGTGGCTCTTTATTTATTTTTCACTGTGGCTAGTCTCTGATATTTTTGCCGCCATAACACCCTCGATTGAGATTCATCCTGCTGATTATATTGTTTGCTTTTTCAACGCTGCATACTGTCGCCCAGTTGGATAGTCCTGTACAGCAACAGCCGCCAACAGCACCGGTAGAGCGTAAGCCCAGGCCACGTGTTTTTGTTCCAAAACCGGTGGCGCCTCCGGCAGATACGCAACGGCTTACTGTGTCAGCAAACGATACTACAACAGCACTCATCGATACAACTGCCAGGGATGTAGCAGATAGTATTGCAAGTTCAGCAACAGACAGCGTGCTTTCCAAACAGGTCATGGTTTACCAGGGAATGGATAGCTTCTATCTAAAGCTCATCAATAATCCGTACCTGCAGATGACGGAGCCACCATTGTACCTTGTAATAAAAGAGAGAGTACAGAATGATAAGGACGAAGTTTTTTATTTACTGGCAGGTTTACTGCTGTACCTCGCTTTTATAAAACTGATTTTCCCTAAATACTTTTCTAATGTTTTCAGGCTGTTTTTTCAACCTTCATTCAGGCAAAAGCAAACCCGTGAACAATTGTTGCAAAGTGCGCTTCCTTCTTTATTACTGAATCTTTTCTTTATTTTTTCGGGCGGCGCTTTCGTCGCTTTAGTGGTGAGTTATTACCAGTTTTCAGCCGAACCGTTTTGGTTGTTGTTTTTGTATTGCAGCCTTGGGTTGTTAGTCTTATACGCTGGTAAATTCTTGTTTTTAACCTTTGCCGGGTGGGTTTTTAATGTAAAGCAAGCAGCCGATACATACGGATTTATGGTTTACCTGATCAACAAAATAATTGGTGTAGTGCTCGTGCCGTTTATTTTAATCATTGCTTTTTCAGAACCGCGAATTATTGATATTGCCATAACCCTTTCCATGCTATTGATTGCGGTGCTGTTTATTTACAGGTTTATAGCTGCGTTTACCCCAGTGCGTAGAGAAGTGAAGGTGAGCGTTTTGCACTTTTTAATGTATGTATTTGCCTTCGAGATTTCTCCCCTTTTGCTCATTTACAAGACGTTCATAATTTATTTGGGCAAGAGTCTTTAATTTTGCCGCAAACACAGACGACCCAGCATGGTAAAAAACGGGGCTAAAGGACGTTCAGCCGATAAGACTATGAAAAAAATCCTGATCACTCAACCCAAACCTGAAAACGACAGGTCGCCCTATTTTGAGCTTGCCAGGAAACACAACCTCGACCTTGTTTTCCATCCATTTATTAAACTTGAAGGGATACCGGCCCGTGATTTTAGAAAGCAAAAAATTGACATCGCTTATTACTCCGCTGTAATCTTTACCAGCAGAAATGCCATCGATCATTTCTTTCGTATTTGCGACGAAATGAAGATTACGATCAGCCAGGAAACAAAGTACTTCTGCATTACAGAAGCAGTCGCACTTTATCTTCAAAAATTTATTTTATACCGCAAACGCAAAGTGTTTTATGGTGCTGATGGTACCAACAAAAGCATGTTTGATGTGATAAATAAGCATAAAGAAAACGAGAAGTTCTTGTATGTATGTAGTGAGAACCAGCAGGACAATGAAATTGTAAACTGGCTTAAGATAAACAAGTGTGAATTTGCGCTCGGCTTTATGTACCGCACCATCAGCAACGATATTAGCGATGTGATGGAAGGATCCGACTACCATGTGATTTGTTTCTTTACACCAAGCGGCGTTAGAAGTTTATTTGATAATCTTCCGGCATTTAAGCAGAATGGCACAAGTATAGGCGCCTTTGGTGGTAACACTGCCAAAGCTGTAGAAGAAGCAGGCCTAAGCCTTGAAATAAAAGCACCCAGTCCGCAAACGCCGAGTATGGTAGCCGCTTTAGAAATATTTCTTGCAGCGGCAGCAAAAAAATAGAGCAGTTCCTTTTCTTTGTTCAAGTGATGGCGACTTCATTTTTTTCTTTTTTAAGCGACTGACAATCGCATTATCGTGTGGCATTTTTTCCCGTTTCTTTGCGGCATGAAGCTATCCCTGATTCGTTTCACTAAATCGTGGTTCATCAAGTTGCAATTGCACCGGGTATTTCTACCCTTCACCGGTTTTTTATTGAACCTTGCCTACCTGTCAAAACTATCGAAATGGGCATACGACAACAGAAACATAGCCTACAACGATTTTAAAAGCAAGTGGGATTATAAAAAGAGGTATCCATTATACCAGTGGGTGATTATTAATGAAGCGTTGACTGGCACCATTAACTATTTAGAATTTGGCGTTGCGGGTGGCGAGTCGTTTCGCTGGTTTATGGAAAAGAATACAGATGCAAGTAGCCGGTTCTATGGGTTTGATACATTCGATGGACTTCCTGAAGATTGGGGACCCTTTAAAAAAGGAGCATTTACCAATAACAATGTTCTCCCTGAAATTATTGATAGCCGGGGTAAATTTTTCCAGGGCTTGTTTCAACAAACGCTGCCGGGGTTTCTTAAGTCATTCGATAATTCGCGTCGGAATGTAATCATGCTTGATGCTGATTTGTGGTCTGCTACGCTTTACACCCTTGCCACGATGGCGCCTTACCTAAAAAGTGGAGACATAATTTTCTTTGACGAATTTGTAGTGCCCACGCATGAGTTTAAAGCGTTCACTGATTTCGTAGAATCGCACTACCTGAATTTGCAGTTGATTGCCACTGCCAACAATTACTACTTTGCCGCCTTTAAAGTGATGTAGCCGAAGTAAAGGCAGGATCTAAAATGCGTTGAATGCGGCTTTGCAATTGTGGATAGGAATTGAGGTTGTTATGACTGCCACCATCAATGGTTATAAACTCGTCCTGTGCTTTCAGCACCTGTTTCAACTTGCTCGCATTGGTGTAGGGTATTACTTCATCCTCTGTGCCATGGAAAATGGTAACCGGTGCGGTAACGTTTACCAGAAACTCGTTGGTTGGTAATTTGTATTTAATCATTTGATCCACGGGATACATCCAAAAATAGCGTGCTGCTACGGAAGGCAGGCTGTAATAAGGGGTTTCTAATATCAATCGTTTACAATCTCGTATGCTCGCCAGTTGGGCTGCTACTCCACTCCCCATCGACCGGCCATATATAATGATTTGCGAGGGACTAAATCTACTCCGCGACATTTTATAGAGTTCAAGCCCTTGCTGGTACATGGCTGCCTCTGTTAGCTCGCCTGTGCTTTTGCCAAAGCCGGGATAGTCAATCATCCACACTTCGTATCCCTGTTTGGTAAATGAGTTGGTAACGTTTGCATAGTGGTTTACGTTTTCCGTGTTGCCATGAAAGTAGAGTACAACGCCTTTAGCACTATCCTCTGTAGTGGTAAACTGGACTAGGCTGTAATTGGTATTTGCGTCTACTGCAATATTTACTTCTTTATGCGGCTGCGAAAAAGTAAAAGATGCTTCGGGGGGTAGCGATGTCGGGTGGAAAAAAAATCTATCCTGTAAATAAAAAACTGAAATGCCTACAGCAGCATAGAGGAGTACCGCAATCTTTGCGCCGCGAAAGAATTTTCTTTTACGAGTTGAAGCGATATTTTTTTCCAGTGTCATGCTGCGCAAAAGTAAACCATACAAACCCCGGCAGCGATCTTATTCCTGTAAAATATCCCTAATAAAATTGTGGTACTCAGGGTACGAAGGCAGGTTGTTGTGGCCACCACCCATAATTCTGATGAGGGTGATTGTATTTGGATTAAACCGTTGCAGTGCTTCGCTATGGCGAATGGGTATCAGCCAATCTTTAGTGCCATGAATGATGTAGGTATGGCAAGTCACTTTCTTGATCCATAAATCCGTACGTAAATGGTAGCGAAGGAGCCACCGCATTGGCACAAAAGGAGTAAACCTGCCCACAACTTTTAGAAAGCTGTAATAAGGCGAATCGAGGATAAGGTAACGTGGGTTGTTATCACTTGCAATTTTAGCAGCAAAGCCGCTGCCCATACTGCGCCCGTAAACAATCAGGTGATCTTCCGTGTAGTCTTTTCGCAAAGTCTGATAGACAAATTGGATATCGTTCAGCATATCCTTTTCTCCCCTTTTACCGGTGCTTTTACCAAAGCCACGATAGTCAACCAGTACCACATCGTAACCATACCGATAAAAATCTCTTGCATACTTTGCCCAACCTTTTATGCTACGTGTATTGCCATGCAGGTACAGGATAAGCCCTTTAGCATTGTCTCTAAAAAAGTGAAGGCCATTAATTTGAACACCCGGTTCAATTTCAAAAAAAAGTTCTTTAAAAGGGATGTCGTATTTGTACTGGAAGTCTTTCGACAACTTTTCCGGTTTAAAGATCAACCGGTCCTGTATTAGATAAATGATGACGAGGATGGCTATGTAGGCAAGAATAATATAGGTGATGGTCGAATTCAAAACCTGCAGTTGTTGTTACTAATGTAATGCATCTTAACTGGCCCACAGAAATATTCGTTAACCCTTCACCCAAAGAGATTAAAAAGGCAAATGGAAGAACGGCAGCTAACGATGCAATTGTTACCAGGCAACTTACCCTTACAAAAGATACAATCAATAGTCACAGCAACATCTTTTTCCAAGCCGTCATACAGCCATCCAAATTAACGAGATTGCTAAAACCAAGCTTTTGTTCCAGGCGTTGAATAGCGATCTGGCTGCTCAAACCCTTTTTACAGTACACCACAAAGGTTCTGTCCCTTGGAAGCTGTCCTGCATCATGTAAAACTTCTGACAGAGCATTTTAAATTCCTAAAATGTTGAATTGAGAATGTTCCCAATCCTCCCTTACATCTAATAGAAAAAGCCCGCTGTTGGCTGCGAGCTTTTCTTTTAATTCTTGTGGTGAAATGTGTTGTATTATGGCGTCTCGTCGTAATAATTCTCGGGGAACAACCGCTTCAACTTTAAATTGGAAACCGGCGCAACAATCAACGGAAACTTTTCCACGGTTACGTTGCTTGGATCGAGTCCAAAACCTCTTTCTTCGCCGAGGCTAATCTCCTTCAACCAGAAATAAAGTTTCATGATGACGCGCTCAATAAATGGAAGCTCATTGTCCTGACTCAGGTATTTCTCCATCACTACAAACTGGAAATCACCCGTTACATTATTGCGTTCAAGGCTTTCGTACCGGCTGGTAATGTTTACTTCTTTATTGGTAACAAGGTCGGCCACTACATGCCTGAACATAAGGTTGATGCGTTGCTCCATCTTAAAACCAAGCCTGAATTCAATACGGATGATATCATTTGGAATAATATGATCTACAGTATACTCACAAGTATAGGGGTCATCCAATACATCCACGTGAACAAACCAATAGATGTCTGCACGTTTAGGCTTTTTATTTAAAATTGAATAGATAATCTTATGCTCAATCTCGTTCGGGTTGTTTGCACTGGTCATGTACACCAGGTGCGTGGCGTGTTTTGGAACCGTTTTATCGTTGCTGAGTTCCTGTATTTGCGGAATGTAATGTTCTAGCCGAACAAACTCTACGTAGCGGTTTTTAATCTTCCTTGCCCTAAACCACATATACATCACTAAAAACATGCAGGATGCCAATATAAGAGTGATATAACCTCCATGTGCAAACTTTTCTAAAAGCGCAATCATGAATCCTATTTCTATAGTAACATAAACCGCGAGGAAAAGATAAATGAGCGCCGAACTTACCCTGTGCAAAACAAGATAGTTAGCATACAAAACCGTTGTAGCCAGCATGGTAATAATGATAGCCAAACCGTAGGCCGCTTCCATTTTGCTTGATTCTTTAAAGTAGATAACCACCCCTACACATCCTATAAAAAGCAATGCATTTACGCCGGGTATAAACAGTTGTCCTTTCTCTTCTGAAGGATATTTGATTTTCATTTTTGGCCAGAGGTTTAGCCGCATAGCCTCGCTAATGAGCGTAAATGAACCAGATATTAATGCCTGGCTTGCAATGATAGCGGCGCTGGTAGCTATGATAACGCCAATCAGCACAAACCATTCGGGCATAAGGTCGTAAAAGGCATTTATGTTTAATGCCGCTTTTATTTCTGGGGTCATGGTAATGCCCCGGCGGGTAGCCAATAGATTAGCGCCCTGCCCAAAGTAATTGAGCAGCAAACAGCTTTTTACAAAAATCCATGAGCGCCTGATGTTTGCTTTGCCACAATGTCCCAGGTCGGTATATAGTGCTTCTCCGCCTGTGGTACATAAAAACACAGCGCCCAGTAGCCAGAAGCCTTCAGGATATCTTGTAAGAAAATTAAAAGCATATAAAGGGTTCAATGCTTTTAAAATAGAAAGATCGTCGGCTATGTGAAAAGCGCCTAAAACTGCGAGCATACTAAACCAAACCAGCATAATTGGCCCAAACATTTTTCCAATAGAAGCTGTTCCGAATTGTTGCATTAAGAAAAATAGGCAGATAATGGAAATGACAATGATAACAATTGTGTAGGTAGTAATGTCGTGAAAAAACGGAAGTTTTCGAAGACCTTCGATAGAAGAGGTAATCGAGATTGGAGGTGTAATTATTCCATCTGCCAGCAGGGCTGCGCCACCAATTATTGAAGGGATAACCAGCCACTTCTTTCGGCGCCGCACCAGCGCATATAGCGCAAAAGTTCCACCTTCGCCCTTGTTGTCCGCTCTTAATAAAAGGATAACGTATTTTATGGTGGTTTGAAGAGTGAGGGTATAAATGATGCAGGAAAGGGAGCCGATAATTAATTCATCCGTAATGGTTCTACCGCTTATAATGGCATTATATACGTAAAGCGGGGATGTGCCAATATCTCCGTAAATAATGCCCAGTGCAATCATTAATCCGGCACCAGTAACCCGGTTCATATTTTTTCCCATGAGGAATACTAGAATTTGCAGCAAAAGTAGAGGTAAAAGCAGCTTATGCTTTTAAATGTTTTTGATTGTTCAACTGAGCAAACATTCGCTCTATTAAATTGTCTTGGTATTAACTTCAGGGATCAACTGTTATGATTTCGTTGAGCTGTTTGGTAAAGCACAACACTTACATTTGTTTCTAGTACTAATAACTGTTCTATACATGAAAAATTGGTTTATTTGTTTGCTGCTGCTTTCCCTTTTCGCCCCAGCGAATGCTCAAAGGGTATATTATTCTGAGCCCGATAAGAACGACGCAAGAAATACAAATTTTGAAATCATAGGAAAGATTGATGGAAACATCCTGATATACAAAAGTTTGCGTGAGCAATACGCCATCAGTGTGTACGACATGGAGATGAAGGAGAAGGAGCGCGTGAAGCTTAATTTTTTGCCCGAGCGGATAATTAATGCTGATTTTATAGCCTATCCCAGTTTTAGCTACATGTTTTACCAATACCAGCGCCGAAATATTGTTTACAGCATGGCCGCAAAAATTAATGCTGTCGGTAAAATAATGGGTGAACCCATCGTAATGGATACAACATCCGTAAATTTTTGGGCCAGTAATAAAATGTACAATGTGGTTTTTAGCGAGGATAAGCAGCAGATAGTCCTATTTAAAATCAGTACCCGCAATGAAAAAGTTCACGTAGTGACCACGGCCCTTTTTAATAAGGATATGGAGCTGCAAGAAAAGAGAACCCTTGGTGTACCAATGCCGGATCGAAATGATTACCTGACTGAATTTGCAGTAGACAACGAAGGCAATGTAGTATTTGCTCGAGCCATACGCAGCCCTCAGAGCGAAAACATACACAAATTATACTTGCTGGTAAAAAAGCGTGGAGCTGATAAGTTGGTGGAAAATGAACTGAACCTTAACGGCATTTTCCTGGATGACATAAAAGTGAAAGTAGACAACTACAACAAGAAGTACCTGCTATCTTCTTTGTACACAAAAACACGTAGCGGGAATATCGATGGCATTTACACTGCTATCTGGGATGCTACTGCATCCAATTTTAAAGCCGTAGCCATGTTGGCTTTTAATGATGGCCTTCGCAATGACGCCAAAGGAGAAAATAGTATGCGAACGGCCTTCAATAATTTTTTCATCAATAACATTATTGTTAGAAAAGATGGCGGCTTTTTAATTACGTCTGAGTCGTTTTACTCCACCGGGCGGGCGGGCGCATTTAACCGGATGGACTACCTGTACGGGTCGCCATTTATGCGTGCTTCCGATTATTACATGTTTAGCCCGTACAGTTTTAGCTATCCATGGTGGCGTTGGAATAATGGTTTAAACCAATCGGTACGTTACTATGCGCAAAACGTAGCCGTCTTTTCGTTTGATAGTTCTGCAAGAAATGCCTGGACCAACGTAGTGAACAAAACACAGTACGATGATGAGACAGATGCGTTCATCGGGTACCAAATGGTGAACACGGGCGATCAACTCCACTTCCTTTTTAATCAGCAGGAAAAGCGCTTGCAGTTGCTGTCGAGCCAAAGCATTTCACCATCAGGGGAGATCAATAGAAGCCCAACCTTGCGCAACCTGGATAAAGGGTACGACTTTATGCCGCGCTATGGAAAACAGGTGGGCAGCAGGCAAATTATTTTTCCCTGTTTGTACCGGAATTACCTTTGTTTTGCACGTTTAGATTTATAGATAGAATCAAAAAACGTGTTCGCTACATTTAAAGAAAGATCTCCTGTAGTTATAGCCTGGCTGTTTGTGTTAAGCGTTGCCGTACACAGTCGTTTCTTCGTTGTGCCTCCTACCGTTTATTCCACTGAAGAAGATGGACTCATTTCACTTTTTCTCAGTCGCTCAGTTGCGGGCCTTCATCCTACACTGATCATTTTTTTGTACCATTTTCTGGTATTGGGGCAAGCTATCCGGCTCAATTTTCTTTTCAATGATCAGCGCATGTTCAGCAAATCAAATTACCTGACGGCAATGGTGTACATTTTGCTTACAGGGGTTTTTTCGGAATGGACTAACATTACACCTGCCTTGGTCATAAACTTGTTTGTGATCTGGTTGTTTGCAATGACAACGCGTATGTACAATACGCCTAATCCTAAAACACTGCTTTTCAACATTGGGTTAATCATAGGCCTTTGCATTATTCTTTATCATCCCTCTACATTGCTTGTGTTGGTAGCCATGTTTGCGCTGCTAATTGTACGGCCCTTTAGTTTTACGGAATGGCTGGTTTTGTTGATGGGTGTTGTTGCGCCATTTTATTTTTTGTTTACGTTCCTTTACCTGACGGACAGAGTGCAGAGACTACAGCGGTATATTCCTGATTGGGAGCTCAATTTGCCGGATGTAAACTCCAGGGTCATGTTTACTATCTCGCTTGCAATAATCCTTATTATGTTAGTTGTTGGCATATTCTTCTGGCAAACGGTGAGCCGCCGAATGCTGATACATGTAAGAAAGAATTGGAACGTTCTCATGGTAATGTTGATTGTAATGCTGCCGCTGCCTTTCATTAGTAAAAATGCAGGATTAGATAGTTTATTGCTTTGGATCATACCGGTGAGTCCCTTTATAGCGAAGGGATTCCTGCTGGCTAAAAAAAGACCTTTACCCACCCTAATGTTTTGGATTTTGTTTGCATTGGGGATTGTGAACACTTGGCAGCTTCTTAAAAATTACCACAGTTTTTAATTTTCAGATTTTACCTTTGGCCCGCACCGAAAGCAGGTATTTAAAATTAATATCACCTCATGAAATTTGGTATCGTTGTATTTCCCGGTTCTAATTGCGACAGAGACATGCAGGATGCCCTGCAGAACCATTTGAATAAAGAAGTGGTTATGCTGTGGCACAAGGATAAAGACGTTAGCATGTTTTCTACCAGCGACTGCATTGTATTGCCGGGTGGTTTCTCTTATGGTGATTACCTGCGCTGCGGGGCCATTGCACGTTTTAGCCCAATGATGCAGAGTGTAATAGAATTTGCAAATAAGGGTGGAAAGGTTTTGGGCGTTTGCAACGGTTTTCAGATCCTTTGCGAAAGTCATTTGTTACCAGGTGTACTGCTGCAGAACAAGAATCAACAATTCATTTGCAGCAACGTGATGATCAAGGGTGCCTCGGGTGAAGCGCTTAAAGTTCCAATAGCCCATGGAGAGGGAAGATATTATGCAGATGAAAGGTTGTTGGATGAATTAGAAACGTCCGACCAGATCATCTTTAATTACTGCAATGAAGAAGGCACGGTCAATGATTTTTGCAATCCAAATGGAGCTTGCAGAAACATTGCCGGCATCCGGAATAAAGAAGGAAATGTTTTTGGAATGATGCCGCACCCTGAACGTGCTGTTTCCCCTTTGCTTGGTAATATTGACGGAAAAAAGGTGTTTGAATTGTTGGGATTGAATTAACAGAGCGTGGGGCATCTTTTGGTTGAATGACCGGTCTGAACTTAAAATTTAAAAACGATGCGTAGAGTTGTATTTACATTGGTGGCAGTGATGGTAGCTTTTAGTGCGATGGCCCAAATAAAAGATCCGGTAAAGTGGACAGCATCCAGTAAAAAGAAAGGCGATGCCTACGAAGTGGTATTGAGTGCTACATTGCCAAAGCCCTGGCATATTTACTCACAACATACAGGTGCCGGCGGTCCAATACCCACCACGCTCAAATTCACCAAGAGTCCTTTGCTTGTATTCCAGGGAAATGTAAAAGAGTTAGGTAAGCTGAAAGAAGAATTCGATACCAACTTTGATACGAAGGTTAAATACTATGGTGACAAAGTTGACTTTGTGCAAACGGTAAAAGTAAAAGGAAACGTAAAGACAAATGTGAACGTAACAATTGAATACATGACCTGCAACGAAAGCCAGTGTCTACCCCCAACAAAGAAGACATTCAATGTTTCTTTGTAACTAACTACAGCTTAAACAATGAGAAAAATTTCCCGGTTATTTGTCGTATTCACTACACTCTTTATATCGATTATCGGCACTGCACAGGACTCACCTCCTGTGCAGTTTAGTTTTAATGCCATACGCGACAGCAGTAACAAAGCTGTCGTAATCATTAAGGCAAAAGTTTTACAAGGCAATCTCTATTCTGCTGTCAAAAAAACGCCGGACGATATTTTTGTTTCGACGGTAAAGTTCGACACGGCTTCACAAGCTTTTATAAAAGACAGCCTGGTAGAAAATGGCAAGTTGCAGACCGGAGCAAGCGATGCCACTGGTGGCGTAGTGGTAAGATATTTTACCGATAGCGTAGAATGGAGACAACTACTTACGATACCTGTAAATGATAGTGTAGTTGTGAAAGGATCAGTGATTTGGATGGTGCTGGTTGGTGAAGAATTCAGAAGTGAGGAAACCAGCTTTGCTGTACAGGTGAAAGCTGCACCCATAGTGGATGCTAATCAGGCCGAAAAACCAAAAACGCTTTCAACAATATTTTGGACATGCTTAGGTTTAGGTTTATTAGCTGTATTTACACCGTGCGTATTTCCGTTGGTTCCTGTTACTGTTAGCTTCTTTTTGAAGAAAAGTAAAACACGCGCAGAAGGTTTAACAAATGCAGTCTGGTACTCCCTGTCAATCATTTTGATCTATACTATTCCGACACTTATTCTTACACTCATATTTGGAGACAAGATTTTATACACGCTTACATCGCATCCAATCACTAACCTCTTGTTTTTCTTAATTTTCATCATTTTTGCTACCTCATTTTTTGGTGCGTTCGAGCTTACGCTTCCGAATAGCTGGGCGAATAAGGCTGATGAAAACGCTGGCAGGGGTGGGCTAATAGGCATCTTTTTTATGGCGCTTACTTTGGTTATCGTGAGCTTTAGTTGTACCGGTCCAATCGTTGGTTCGTTGTTGGGTAAAACTGCTAGTGAAGGTGTAGGACTTGCACCTGTACTCGGTATGTTAGGGTTTGGCTTAGGACTGGCTTTACCTTTTTCATTGTTTGCCTTTTTCCCTTCTATGCTAAAGTCGCTTCCAAAGAGTGGAGGCTGGTTGAATACAGTAAAGGTTACGTTTGGTTTTATAGAGCTGGCGCTTGCTATGAAGTTCCTGTCTAATGTGGACCTGGCTTACCACTGGCGTTTACTAGATCGGGATATCTTTTTAATTGTATGGATTGTAATTTTTCTTTTACTTGGATTTTACTTGTTAGGTAAGCTTAAGTTTAGCCACGATAGTGATCTGCCCTATATCTCTGTTCCTAGATTGTTCTTTGCCATCGCTTCATTTGTGTTTGCAGTGTATATGATACCGGGTTTATGGGGGGCACCTTTGAAAGGTATTGGTGGATGGTTGCCACATACAGGCACACAGGATTTCAACTTACAGGATTTAAAGTACCAGTTAGACGACATCAAAAACAGCCGATCACAAGGAACATCCAATAGTAATTCGCCTGTAGCGGTGCCCCCCAAAAAGCTTACTGAAAAGCTGCACATGCCTCTTGGCCTTACTGCTTATTTTGATTTAGAGGAAGGACTGGCTGCTGCAAAAATTTTGAACAAGCCTGTGATGCTGGATTTTACAGGGCATAGCTGCGCCAATTGTCGTAAAATGGAAGTAGAAGTATGGAGTGATCCTGAAGTACTGCGCATACTGAAACAGGATTTTGTGATAATTAGCTTATATGTTGATGAGTCAACTGAGTTGCCGATGGCTGAACAATACACAGATAAAGATGGCGTGCAAGTGACAACAGTTGGGACGAAAAATTTGGACTACGAGATAAGAAAATTTGGAGGCAATGCGCAACCGCTTTACATGTTTTTAGATAATAATGAAAATCCGCTAAGTAACGAGCAGGTTGGTTACGTGTCGAAGGATAAATTCTTGAATCATCTGCAAAGTGTAAAAGCTGAATTTGAAAAGCGTTCGAAGTAGTAGGGTGAAATTCTCATGGTGCCATTCATACATTCAGGGCGCATACTGTTGCAATCAGTTACAATAGTTGCACGGCACTGAATAGGATTACTATAGTACAAGAGTGCGACGCAAGTAAAGTTGAATAGCGGAACTGCTGCCCGGTTCAAAAAAGATGACATAACACAATGAAAAAACCTCCCGATTAAAGGAGGTTTTTTGTTTAGCCCGGTTTGGGGGGGATGGCGTTTTTAACAGGTTAGGTTAATGCTTTTCCAAACTTATCGGTGAGTAGAGTTTTTATAATGCTATTTGTTTTTCAGTAAGAATTTTGCGCATGTTGATTAAACCATAGCGCATACGGCCAAGGGCTGTGTTAATGCTGCAGTTTGTCATTTGAGAAATTTCTTTGAAACTAAGATCTGCATAGTGGCGTAGTACGATTACTTCTCTTTGCTCTTCAGGAAGCATGTCGAGTAAGCGGCGAACACGGTCGTGGCTTTGAGACTGGATCATCTTCTTTTCTGCACCATCTTCGCTAATGTTGATCAGTTCAAAAATGTCACGGTCGTCGCTGGTTTTAATAGGGGGGGTACGCTTCACTTTTCTAAAATGATCCACACAAAGGTTGTGTGCAATACGCATGGCCCATGGAAGAAATTTTCCTTCTTCGGTGTAGCGGTTGTTGCGGATGGTGTCAATGATTTTGATAAAAACGTCCTGGAAAAGATCTTCTGCCAAAAACTTATCCTTTACAAGGAAAAGAATCGATGAGAAAATCTTGTCTTTGTAACGGCTTACAATAACTTCCAAAGCGGCGCTGTTACCATCTTGAAATGCACGTACTAGTTGGGTGTCGGATGCTTGGTTCAGTGTTTTCATAATTTGTTGGTTTTTGGTCGAAGGATTATGGATTGTGATACCTGATTTTTTTTCTACGTTACCCGAACAATCTTGGGTTTTTCCCTTTTTTAGATCGTTGTGAATAACATGATGTGAAGTAAGAAAGAAGTAACGAGGATAAATAAGTGTTAAGGTTAAAGCTATGCTCGTAAAAGACACACTTATCTGTTATTGCGTTTTCCTCATGTGGTCTATTTTGCTATATTAATGTTCTTTTAGTTGATGGTCAGCATTTTACGCTTGTTCTTTTGAGGTACGTCCCAAACTGAAAACGACTAAAGTTTAAATTCCACCTGCTGGAACAATTTTCTGATATAGTTATTATCCTCAATAAGCACCTTATTTGTTCAATTCATTCTTCCAACATTTACCCTACACCGATGTTGAGTATAACCCATCCCTACCAGCGGGTTTATTCTTAATACTTTTGCAGCATGGCTAAAAAAATGAACGGCGTTGTAGCAACAACAGATGAGGTAAAGACAGGCCGTCCCTCACGCAATGAAGACATATTGGTGAAAGGTGCACGTGTGCACAACCTGAAGAATGTTACCGTTTCATTTCCGCGTAATAAGTTCATCGTAGTTACAGGGGTTTCAGGCTCAGGCAAATCATCCCTAACGATAGATACATTGTTTGCAGAAGGCCAACGCCGTTATGCTGAGAGCTTGAGTGCGTATGCAAGACAGTTTATGGCGCGTATGAATAAACCTGACGTAGATTATATAAAAGGCTTATGCCCCGCTATTGCTATTGAACAAAAGGTAAGTACGCGTACACCGCGAAGCACAGTAGGAAGTATGACAGAATTATATGATTACATGCGCCTGATGTTTGCACGTGTGGGTCATACCATTTCGCCCGTAAGTGGCAGAGAGGTAAAAAAAGATGATGTACAAGATGTGGTGAAAGCTATCCAGGAATTACAGGAGGGCAGCAAAGTAATGATGCTTTCTGTTTTTAAACAGCACGCTAACCGCAATGTAAAAGAAGAGTTGAATATCCTGATGCAAAAAGGGTTTAGCAGAATATATATATCCGCCAAGAAAGGTTCAGGAGAAACGGTGCGTATTGAAGACCTGCTGGAGATGGAGGAATATGAGTTGAATGCAAGGGTGAAGTTGGATAAGACCTCTACCAGCAAGCACACGAAAGCAAATGACAAAACCAATGCTACGCTTTCGAATGTGTACATTTTGGTGGATCGAATTGTTGTAAAAGAATTTGACGAGGATGATATTCATAGAATTGGCGATAGTGTGACGACTGCTTTTTATGAAGGTGAAGGTGAAATGTATCTTGAAGTGAACGGAGATCAGCTGCTTCACTTCAGCAATAAATTTGAGTTGGATGGAATACAGTTTGAAGAGCCTGCGCCTAATTTATTTTCTTACAACAATCCCTTTGGTGCCTGCCCTGTCTGCGAAGGGTTTGGGCAGGTTTTGGGCATCGATCCGGAGTTGGTTATTCCTGACAAGCGATTGAGCTTGTACGAAGGAGCAATAGCACCATGGAAGGGTGAAAAGATGGGTTTATGGAAAGAGAATTTCATTCGTGTAGCCAAGCTGTTCAGCTTCCCGGTACACAAGCCTATTGCTGATCTTACCAAAGAGGAATATGAAATATTATGGAAAGGAAACCAACATGCAAATGGCATCAACGATTTTTTTAAAGAAGTAGAACAGAACTTATACAAAGTGCAGTACAGGGTGATGTTAAGCCGTTATAGAGGGCGCACTTTATGCTCAGAATGTGAAGGATATCGGCTACGTAAAGAGGCGCTGTATGTAAAAATTGGGGATAAACAGATAGGTGAGTTGTGCGAAATGCCCGTAAAGTATTTGGATGTTTGGATGAAACAATTACAGCTAAGTGATTTTGATAAACAGGTTGCCAAAAGAATTTTAATTGAAATCAATCATCGTCTCAAAACTTTGTTGGATGTGGGCCTGGGCTACCTTACCCTTAACCGCCTTGCCAATAGCTTAAGTGGTGGTGAAAGCCAACGCATTCAACTCACCCGAAGTTTGGGAAGTAATCTTACTAACTCCCTTTACATTTTAGATGAACCCTCAATTGGATTGCACAGTCGCGATACAGAAAGACTGATTACAGTACTGAAAGAATTGAGAGACCTGGGAAATACAGTGGTAGTAGTAGAACACGATGAAATGATGATGCGACAGGCAGATCATATTATTGACATGGGACCTTTAGCAAGTCACCTTGGGGGTGAAGTAGTAGCCGAAGGAAATTACGACCAGCTGATTGCAAACCAGAAAAGCCTTACGGGTAAATACCTAAAGGGTGAGATGGAAATTGAAGTGCCAAAACGTGCCAGAAAGTGGATGAACAGCATTACGGTTCGAGGTGCGCGTCAAAATAATTTGCAGGACATAACAGTACAGTTTCCGCTGAATGTTTTGTGTGTGGTAAGTGGTGTAAGCGGAAGCGGCAAAACTACTTTGGTAAAACAAATACTCTATCCTGCTTTGCAGAAAATAAAAGGTGAGTTTGCAGACAAAGTTGGTTTTCATAAAACCATAACAGGCGATATCGAAAGCATTGATCACATAGAGATGATTGATCAAAACCCTATTGGCAAATCATCGCGTAGCAACCCGGTTACTTACATAAAAGCGTACGATGAGATTAGAGATCTATACGCTAAACAACCATTGAGTAAAATGCGTGGCTTTGCTGCAAAACATTTTTCATTTAATGTAGATGGGGGAAGATGCGATGCCTGTAAGGGGGAAGGTGAACAAGTAGTAGAAATGCAATTCCTTGCAGATGTTCATTTGCTATGCGATGTGTGTAATGGTAAGCGCTTTAAAGACGAAGTGTTGGAGGTGACGTATAAAACCAAAAGCATCCACGATGTTTTGCAAATGAGTGTAGATGAAGCCATTGAATTTTTTGCAGGCTCAAAAGATGGCGCAGGCATAGCTAAAGCCATACAGCCGTTGCAGGATGTGGGACTGGGCTATATTAAACTTGGACAAAGCAGCGACACACTCAGTGGCGGCGAAGCACAGCGGGTAAAACTTGCCAGCTTTCTCGGCAAAGGGAAAGGTGCAGGTAAAATCTTTTTCATCTTCGATGAGCCAACCACCGGCCTTCACTTTCATGACATAAAAAAACTACTCGCATCCTTCAATGCCTTGATAGAGCAGGGGCACTCCATCTTAGTAATCGAACATAATACGGATGTGATTAAATCCGCGGATTGGGTAATAGACTTAGGACCTGAAGCGGGAGATGGCGGTGGAAGTTTAGTGTATGCAGGTGTGCCAGCAGGCCTCTCCAAAGTAAAAGATAGCTATACAGGGCGCTTTATGTAATTTAATTCGACGTATAAATGTGTAAGTAATTTTTGGTTTCGAAATTGGAACCTTAGGATGTAATTTTTTTTTCATGAGTTTGGCTCATTAGTGTTTTCTTAACACTATCTTGGTATTTCAAATACTACTTTATGAGAAAAATTTACTCTGGCTTGCTTGCCATGTTTTTCGTCTTTTCGGGTTTAATATCCAACGCCCAAATTTATCTCACGCAAAACTTTGATGCCGCTTTTGCAGGCACACCTGCAGCTCCCGCCGGCTGGACGCAGACAAGAACCGTAATACTTGGAACTGGTGATGTAACTCCTATAACGAATACTGGCGGAGAAAAAGACTGGCAGCAGAATGTAAACACGGGTGTAGCAGCATGGACGCTTACTCCGTCAACTCCTGGTTCCGTGCCAAACGCTGCGGTGTCTGGCACTGGTGTTTTGTTTATTCAGGATCGCGATTATGGATCAACAACTACTGTTTTTGGTTCCCGTCGCTTAGAAGGTCCTGCAGTTAACCTTGCAACCTCTACCTCACCATTCGTTAGGTTTCAATATTTCAACGCGAACAGTAATGCGCTCGTAAATCTTAGGGTAGTGGCGTCGTTAGATAACGGCGTTACGTGGAGACCCATCGGTTTTATTTCACCAAATGCTTCCTCTACCACATCGATTGCGACAGGTTCTCCATGGCAAAGTATCAATGTGCCGGTGCCTGCAGCATTTAGGATTGCAGGGGCAAGGTTTGGTATTGAAATGACCAATACATGGTCATCAAACAATATGTGGATTGACAATTTTTCAGTAGAAGAATTTTCTCCCCTTACCATTACTTCAGCTGCAACTGGTTTGTGGAGTGCTCCCGCTACCTGGGTTGGTGGAGTTGTGCCAAATGCTGATAACAACGTAGTTATTGCAGCGGGACATACAGTTACATCTGATCATATCACTGCAAGGTGTCAGAACTTAACCATAGACGGTACTTTGCAATACACAAGCACCAGTGTATTACTGCAGGCTTTTGGTAATTTAAATATATCCTCCACAGGTACATTCCTTGTGGGCACTGCATCTGCAGGTCGGCCTTTCCTAATTGGAGGAAACGTGAATGTAGCAGCCTCTGGAACGCTGAACTTTACGCCGGGCACTTCCACAACAGGTGCATTAACCTGGGTTGGGGGAGCTCCTCAGTCGTACACCAACGCGGGTACATTATCTAATGGACGTATCCCAAATATCAACCACGTTAACTTTGCCGGGGTTATTTACAATAGCCCAATGACAGCTACTACCACTATAGGTTTCAACCTTGGGCCGGTAAACCCAAATGGAAATCTTACCATTGGTAACTCAACAGCTTCTACAACTACAACTGTGCAAAGGACATATGGTAGTTTGTCAGGTGCAGCAATTTGGGGCACAGGTGTTACATTTAGTTTGATTTACAACATAATGAGCAGCACGACAAGTGCAGTCCCATACCTAGCGTTAACACCTGTACTACTTCAGTCAGGTGAAGAAGTGCCATTGCTTAGCGGTGTAAGAAACGTAAATGGAACGCTTACAATGAGTACGCACAACAATCTGCAACTTACTACTCCTGTTGTTGTGGGCACAGCAACCTCCGGAACATTAGCAATGAGCCGGGGAATTATTCTTACTGATAACACAAACCTTCTAACGCTTAGTGAAGGGGTGACTGGTAGCACTGGAGGTCAAAATAGTTCAGCTACCCCACAGTCCACGCACGGTTCTTACATTTCTGGGCCATTACGAATTAACTTCCCTGTGGCGGGCACCTTGAGTCGCAACTTTCCGCTAGGTCGGGGAACGGCGTTTCCTGGTCCTGCGCCTACAGCTAATGTTTTAAAATTGGTATCGCTTGCAAACACATCTGCATGGGCAGGGCAAACAATTACTGCAACTATTGAAGCGCCACCAAGCGGTGCGGTTACTGCACCTTTAACTGCTGCAGTTGGTAACTATTCATACCGGCTTAATTTAAACGGTGGTCCTGATCTGCCGGCTACTTCTACACTCACCTTGGGTGCAATGAACTGGGCAGGCGGAGGCGGCGTGAATTCCGATAATATTTCAGTTGACCTATCTACCTTACAAATAGCGCAGGCGCCTGCAGTAACAGGCACCTGGACGGCCAGATCAAATGCATCTGGTACAGGTCCTTTAACCACCACTACTGTTACCACCCGCACAACTGCATCAGCAGCACCAGGTCCGATTGGTCCACTGGCATCAAACGGCGAATATTTTGCCTGGGCCACTACTGCTCCGGCAACAGACATTGCTGCAACTGCGCTTGTAACTCCTACAGCAATACAGGGTTGCTACACAGGCACTGAGACGGTGACCATCCGTGTTCGTAACAATGGTACAGGTACATTAAACTTTGCAACCAATAATCTAACGGTAACGGCGAATATTACCGGTGCAGTGGTTGCTTCGCTAAATAGAACTATTACAACGGGTACACTTGCACCCGGAGCAACACTCGATGTCGTGCTGAATGGCACCCTGAATATGACAGCTGCGGGCGTTTATACCTTTGATGCAACTGCAACTGTACCAGGCGATGGAAATACTACAAATGACGCAATGTCAACTACTAATATTACGAAGGTTACGGGCGTTGCAGTGGCAATCAGTACCGGTAACTGGAACAATAACGCCGTGTGGTGTGGTGGTGTAGCCCCTGCAGCTACTGACAGTATTGTTATTGTAAGTGGTGTAACCGTTACAGCAAACACTGCCGGTTTAAAGGCAAGGGCTGTGAACATATTAGCGGGTGGTAAACTTACCGTTAGTGCTGGTGATCTGGAAGTTGGACCATGGGCTTCAGAGTTAGGGGGAAACAAAATTCTTTGGAATAAAGGTGTACTCGAAATAACCGGAGGATTGGTAAAAGTAGCGGGATATGTAAATAATGATGGAGGAAGCAATTTCATCATGTCTTCCGGCGAACTGCAAATAGATGGTGATGGTGTCACTAAATTGAGCTCTTCTCAATATCCATTAATGTTTGGAGGCTCAGGCATTGCCACATCAACAGTTACAGGGGGAACCATCACATTTGTGGATCCTCACCCGGTAAGTAGCACGACAGCTGTACTGTATTACAATAATACGGCAGGTGTTGGCACAGATGCAAACTGGATTGGCAATACGGTTCAATTTGGAAATGCGGGTCCGGGAACCTCTTCTTCTTCAAACAATTTTTACGTAAACAATTGGGTAGCCACCGGGTTTGTACAGTTTGGTAATGTGATTGTAAATGGCGGTGCAGCCTTAACTGGCCGCGCAGTAGCATCAGCCTACCAATTTGCCAATGCGGGCAACCTGACCATTAAAGCGAATAGCGGCTTTACACCTGGTACTGCTGCTGTAGCGGTTAAAGGTAACTTCGTAGTGGAAGCGGGTGCAATTGTAACAGCACTGAACCTTGCAATGTACTCCCTGGAAGGTGCAAATAACGGTGGCACACTATCTGCCACTCCGAATACAGCACCAACATCAATTACCAATTTGGGTACAATCAAACAAACAGTAGCTTCAACGTGCACGGAATGTTTGGTAGGTTTCAGTTTTTGGAATACGGGAGCAGGAATGCTTACGCTGAATTCTCCTATCACTGTTACGAGCACTGCAAACTTTAATTTACCTGCAGGCAGGTTGATTACTTCAGCAACCAATTTACTTACACTGGGTACTGCAGCTACGCCTGCAGTTACGCTAAACTTGCCTGCAACGTTCCCTAATTCTACGGGTAACTATGTGGTAGGACCAGTCAAAAGGTTTTACGCCAATTCTGTGACAACAGGAACAAGTGGCTATTTCCCTATCGGAAGCACAACATTTAAGCGTCCGGCAAGAATAAACTTTACTGCCGCTCCTGCTTCATCCGGGTCGGTAACTGTGAATTATAACACGACGTCGCCCGGTGGAAACGGTCTGCCGATTTCTGACGGAGGTAATACCATTACATCCATAAGTCCGGAAGGATTCTGGACAGCAACCAGTGGAGACGGTCTATCTGTCGCTTTATTTGATGTTGATTTGAGTGCTGCGGGAATGATTGGTGTAACCAATGTAAATGATTTGCGTGTTGTGAAGCGCTCAAGCGCACCTAACCCTTGGGGCGTAGATGGAACGCATGTTGCAGCCCCAGCCGATACTACAGCAAAACGTTCTGGTTTGCTTTCACTGGGTGATTTTGCTATTGGTTCAACAGGTGCAGTTCTTCCTGTCACCCTAACATCCATTAAAGCATTCCAACAAAACAGTGGAGTACAAGTGGAGTGGAAAGTCGCTACAGAAGTAAATGTGCGCCAGTACGAAGTAGAGCGTTCTATGGACGGTCGCCTGTTCTTTGCAGCCGGTAGTGTGTTTGCAAGAAATACCAGCACGTACAATTGGTTCGACGCTTCGCCCGTACAAGGCAATAATTACTATCGCATCAAAGTGATGAACGTTGATGGTAGCTTCCAGTACACACCGGTGGTGAAAGTAGCCATTGGCAAAGGCGCAGAAGGTATTACGGTTTATCCAAATCCTGTAAAGGGAGAAACCTTTAACTTGTCGCTAAACAGTCTTCCACGCGGTAACTATGCTATCGTGCTTTCTAACACAAATGGTCAGCGCATTTACAGCGAAGTTTTCCAGCACCAGGGAGGTTCTGCTAACCGTAGCGTGACACTAGCCAACGGTTTGGCAAAAGGAAACTACCAATTGCAGGTGATTGGCGATCAGGGAAGCTTTATTCAGAAGTTGATTAAGCAATAAGGCGTTTACGCATAAATTAAGTTCCCGGAGACCGTCGAAAGACGGTCTCCTTTTTTATGCGGTACTCAATAGCAAAATGATTTTGTTTTTTGTTCTGTTCTTATCATCGTTTATTTGCGTGGGTCACAATGGTTCGTTTCAACAAAATCTTTACATGTTAATCTTCTACCGTATCATAAGCATCTTCATCAACGCAGTTGGTCTAATGCTGGCTATTTCATTGGTTTTTAGTTTGCCCATGCTGCTTACTTCTCCCCTTAATTTGCTCAGTGCGTTCATGATCATTTGTATCGTATTATACACCTGGTTCAGTAGTAAGTTTAGCCGAAACGTTTTGCAATTGCAAAAGCAGGTAAACCAAACCCTCCGCGATTGGATTAGGGTGAATGGTATTGTGGCCATCGTTTATAGTTCGCTGGTTATTCTGTGTGTTACTTTCCTGCTCTTTAACCCGCAGCTAACCGCTGAATTACAGAAAAATCTTCCCGAGAATTTCGCTGTTCAGGAAGGGGATTTTAAAACGCTTTTTGTATTCATGCTTGCATATGCATCACTTCTTCTGGTACATATTCTATTTACCTTTTTTTACATGAAAAAAAACAGGCAATTTTTTGTTGAAAACCCTGCAGAAAAATCATAAGAAAGCAATACCAACAACTGGTGTGCTATATATCATATTACCCCCTCTCGTATCGCCCTTCCTTGTGTTAAAAAACTTTGGGCGTGCTAATCAACTCTACAGGGCCGTACCACCATCGGCATAAGATTTTCTAACTTGCCCATATGAACACTAATGCTCCTTTAGCTGAGCGCATGCGCCCCATTATATTGAATGATCTTGCCGGTCAGCAACACCTTACCGGCAAATCAAGTATTCTGCGCACTTCCATTGAGAACGGTACAGTACCTTCTATGATTTTATGGGGACCACCCGGCGTAGGCAAAACAACCATCGCCAATATTATTGCCCATACTTTGAAAGTTCCCTTTTTTCAGTTGAGCGCCATAAGCAGTGGGGTAAAAGATGTACGGGACGTAATAGAACAGGCGAAGCAAATGGACAAAGCGATTTTATTTATTGATGAAATACATCGATTTAATAAAGGCCAACAGGATGCGCTCTTAGGCGCTGTTGAAAAAGGAACAATCACACTGATTGGTGCAACTACCGAAAACCCGTCTTTCGAAGTAAACTCAGCCTTGCTAAGCAGGTGCCAGGTGTATGTACTGAAATCACTCGACAACAAAGATTTAATTCAGCTATTGCAAGATGCCATTGAGAAAGATGCGTTACTTCAGCAGTATGAAATTGTATTAAAGGAAACAGAGGCATTGATCAATATTTCCGGAGGGGATGCAAGAAAGCTACTGAACCTTTTGGAACTGGTGATTACATCGTTTAAGGCGGGGAGCGGTACTAGCGCCACTAAAGCAACGATCGCTATTACCGATGAACTGGTAATGAACGTAGCGCAGAAACGCATAGCACTGTACGATAAACAAGGCGAGCAGCACTACGATATCATTTCCGCTTTTATAAAAAGCATGCGCGGCAGCGATCCCAATGGCGCAGTATATTGGCTGGCTCGAATGATTGAAGGTGGTGAGGACGTAAAATTCATTGCACGGCGAATGCTCATTTTTGCCAGCGAAGATGTAGGCAATGCTAATCCCAATGCGCTGCTTCTTGCAAACGCCACCTTCGATGCCGTAAGTAAAATTGGTTATCCTGAAAGCCGAATCATCTTGTCGCAATGTGCCACTTATCTTGCCTCGTCTGCTAAAAGCAATGCATCTTACGAGGCCATCGGGAATGCGCAGAGTGTTGTATCAAGGTTGGGCGACTTGCCCGTGCCACTCCACTTAAGAAATGCGCCAACTCGTTTGATGAAGCAAATGGATTATGGTAAGGATTACAAGTACGCGCATGCTTTCGAGGGCAATTTTGCCGAGCAGGAATATTTGCCTGAACAGATAAAGGGAACGGTATTCTACAGTCCTGGTTCAAACGCACGGGAGAACGAGTTGCGGAAATTTTTGAAAGACAAATGGGGTGAAAAATACAAATACTAAAAAGAGCCGGACAATCATGCCGGCTCCTTCTACTTTCATTTTAGAAGCTACTTGGTAAGCGAACTCATCTTTGGCTGAAGCGTCAATATTTCGCTCCACGATTCATCATTAATAATTGTCCTTTGATTGTTTACATACCAGCTCCATGAGTCTGCTCCGTTCGCTGCTATATATCTTTCTCTAAAAGATTTACGATAATTATCCTCAAATTCTTTTAGTCCATCTGCCATTCTAAAAACTATGGTGTACCCAGGGCGTCCCGATGCAACAGCCTGGTAAATGGCTACACTTTGTTTGCCAGCTTCCCAGGCTTTCTTACTCTTTTTTAAATGTTCGATGTACTCAGCAGCATATCCTAGTTTGGGGTATACATGCGTAATCATAATTTTATCTGTGAACTTGGTAAGCGCAGTGGTACTGAGTGAATCAAGATAAATAGAATAGGAATTGGAAGTGCGGTCTGTTAAGTGCATTGCTATATTCTTATTCCAATCAGCAGTATGCTCAGCACCCAGGTCACCGCGTCCGTCAAAGCCTGTCCAGCTGGAAGGCCCCTCAGTAATGTGATAACCGCCGGCGTCCGGACCAGTTTCTATTGCAAATACACGCCAGCTCCAATCGCCTTTATGGTATTTTTGTGCGTGAGCACCAACCGCTTTTTCAAACGCGTCTGCATGATCCACCTTAGGAAATACACGTGTGGCATTAATTACGTTTTTGTTTTGGGCAAATGCAAGGGCAGGCGACATAAGCACCACCAGAAGAATTTTTTTCATTTTTCTCGTTTTTTAAGATGAAGGGAATGGCGGTGCTTAACCAGGTTGGAAGTGTTAAGCTAATCTTTTAAAAATTAAGATGCAAGGCGCGGTTAATGCATCAATAGAGTGGCATCTCAACCTTTTCAATATTTTCACGTTAAATTGATTGACAAAATAAAATGAATGCTATGAAAACTGTGATCGTTCCGGTTGATTTTTCAGATACTTCTTTGAATGCTGCGCAGTATGCGGCAAAACTATTTGTAGGACACTATGGCGTTACCATTATACTGTACCACAGTTACTCAAAGCCGGCTGAGCTTGCCGAAGCCGAAAGCAAATTGGAAGAACTAAAAGCTCAATTAATGGATGAGCATGTAGTAAAGATTGAAACGTTGGTACACCAGGGTGATGATTTTATTCCAGAACTTGAACGTGCAGCCCGTCATAGGCGCGCAGATCTTGTGGTGATGGGGATAACAGGGCGCAGTGCTTTGGCCCAGGTGTTTATTGGAAGTAATACACTAAAAATGGCTGAAACAAAAGCTTGCCCGGTCTTAATCATCCCGGAAAGACTGGTGTATAAAGAAGTGAAGAATGTAATGCTCTCGAGTGATTTTAAAGACACATTGAATGCAACGCCATCGGTGCCTATTAAACAATTTTTAGACCTCGTCAAGCCTAATTTGCATATCGTAAATGTTGATCCAGAGCACTACGTGGCAATCACCGAATCATATGAAAAAGAGAAGTCTGACCTCCACAATATGTTCAATGACTACAACCCTGAATTTTATTTTATGCGGTTGTACGAGGTAGATGAAGCACTAAACCTTTTTGCGACCGAAAGAAATATTGACCTGATCATTGCCATCCAGCGAAACCATTCTTTTTTGGAGCGACTGTTGAAGCGCAGCAGAACTAAATCACTTACTTATTCCAGCGATTTGCCCATACTTGTGGTACACGAGTAAACGCTGATTACTTTCTCATTTGAACGGTGTTTTTGCAGGTCGCCTCGCAACAACTCTTGTTTGAATGCTTAGTTTTTTACGCTTCACAAAGAATAAACAATGAAGAGATGTCTGCTAATTTGCTGTTTGCTTTCCTTGCAAACGGCTTTTGCTCAAAATATCATACAGCGCGATGCCACTATTGAAACCATGGTAAAAGAGGTATCTGCTGACTCAATGAAGGCATACATTGCTACCTTGGTAGGGTTTGGCACGCGCAATACCTTAAGTTCAACAACCGATAGAAACCGGGGCATAGGTGCGGCCAGAAATTGGGTGATACAAAAATTCAATTCATTTGCAAAACAATCTAACGGCAGGTTGAGCACTTTGCTGGATACTACCACTTACCACGCAGACAAGCGTAGGGTAGACCGCTCTATAAACCTTGGCAATGTAGTGGCAACCCTAAAAGGAACTGATCCAAGTGACAGTCGTATTTTCATCATTAGTGGTCACTTGGATAATATGCGGAGTTCACCAACTGATAGTATCGGCGACGCTCCTGGAGCCAATGACGATGGTAGTGGAGTAGCAGCTGTGTTGGAGTGTGCACGCATTATGAGCAAGCGTTCGTTTCCTGCAAACATTATTTTCGTTGCGTTCAGTGGCGAGGAGCAAGGTTTGTTAGGTGCAACTTACATGGCTAACAAAGCCAAAGCAGAAAATTGGAACATTGTTGCAGTACTTAATAACGACATAATGGGTAGCAACAACAGCAGCGAAACAAGAATTATTGATAACACCAAAGTGCGGGTGTTTAGCGAAGCGTTTTCTATAGCTGACACAGGCAGGCGTGCATTAAACATTCGCCAACTCGGATTAGAAAATGATGGTAAGGCAAGACAGCTGGCGCGATACGTGAAAGAAATTGGTGAGCGATATGTTGACCACCTCGAGGTAGTAATGATTTATCGAAACGATCGTTTTTTACGCGGAGGAGATCACACGCCTTTTGTGGAGAAAGGATTTGCAGCTGTCCGCTTCTCCGAAATGAACGAGAATTTCGAGCACCAACACCAGAATGTGCGGGTTGAGAATGGAATACAATATGGAGACTTGCCAGAATTTATGGATTTTGAATTGCTACGTAAGAATGCTGCAATGAACCTTGCTAACCTGGCTAACCTTAGTAAAGCACCTGCTGCGCCTGACTCAGTTAAAATAGAAGTAAGACGCCTATCAAACAGAACATTGTTATCGTGGCAAACGCCCAAAGTAGGCAGGGTAAAGGGGTATTATGTAATGATGCGGGAAACAACCAGTGCAACCTGGCAGAAGAAAATATTTACTACGGCAAGCGTAATGGAACTGCCTTACTCAAAAGACAATTACTTCTTTGCGGTACAATCTGTGTCTGCAGATGGAAACGAGAGTTTGCCTCAACTTCCTTCTGTTGCGCGTTAATAATTATCCAATACATTTCACCCTGCACGATGTTCTGCAGGTAGGTGCTAAATTTGAAACTTAACTGTTCTATTATGAAGAAATACCTGGTTGGTTTATTTGCATTTGCAATGCTATCAAGCACTGTGCTTACATCGTGTAAAAAAACGGAGGATGCAGCCCTTGGAGTTTTAGAGACTAAAAATTTGAAATACGGCACAGACGCTGCACAGTCGATAGATGTTTACCTGCCAAAGGGTAGAACAACTGCCAACACCAAGGTGATCCTTTTTATTCATGGTGGAAGTTGGAGTGGCGGCGATAAAGCTGACTTTGATGATAACATTGCGGCCATTAAAAATGACCTAAGCGACTATGCTATTTTTAATATGAATTATCGCCTGGCGGGTTCTGGCCAAAATCAGTACCCTGTGCAAATGGCCGACATTCAAAGTGCCATCAACTTTATCAACAGCAAAGCAGGCGAGTACAACATCAACCCTAAAAAAATAGCTTTGGTGGGGGCAAGCGCAGGAGCGCACCTTGCACTGCTCTACGCTTATAAATTTGATCCGGACAGAAGTGTAAAAGCTGTAGTGGATTTGTTTGGTCCTACCAATCTTACTACGTTGTACAACAACCATCCTTTCCCTGCAGTTTCACAACCGGTACTTGTAAATTTCTTGGGCGCTACACCAGTTACAAATGCAGCTAAGTATTTTGAAGCAAGCCCGATTAATTATGTTACGGCCCAGTCTCCGCCGACACTCATTTTACATGGCGATGCAGATGCTATTGTTCCAATTGCGCAATCGGCTACGTTGCGCATCGTGTTGCTTTCGGCTGCTGTTAAGGTAGATATGTTCACTTATGTGGGTGAAGGCCATGGATGGTTTGGAGCCAACATGACTGATACCTACGCCAGAACGATTGCCTTTGTAAAAGCAAATGTGAAGTAGATGAGTGAAGTGATTTGGAACTGCAAACGTTTTGACGACCTCACTCCTCACGAATTATATGGTATCATTAAGCTGCGCAATGAAGTGTTTGTGGTGGAGCAGAATTGTGTTTTCCAGGATGCGGATGATAAAGATCAAAGAAGCTATCATCTTGCCGGATACAAGGACAACAAGTTGGCGGCTTATGCACGATTAGTACCGTCCGGTGTATCCTACCCACAAATATCTATTGGCAGAGTTATTACCTTACCCGCGTTCCGAAAGTCGGGCATTGGCAAAGAGTTGATGCAAGAAGCAATCAATCATTCATTTGGTTTGTTCGGGAAGCAGTCAATAAAAATCGGGGCTCAGCTATACCTGAAAAAATTTTATGAAAGCTTCGGTTTTGTACAAGAAGGCGGGGTGTATGATGAAGATGGGATTGATCACGTTCATATGGTGAGGGAGTGATGCTATCTTATGATGTTTACAATTCGTATATCGAAACCTGAATCAAAAGGCTTAACTGCCATAGCAGAAACAAAACTCTACTGCATCAATCACATGCTTATCAAGACAATTCTCCTAAATCTCGTGTTGATGTTTCCTTTTGGCAATTTAAAAGCACAGATTTATAAAAACCCTACACCCTTACATGACTTTTTTAAAAGCAACTTTGACAGTACTATTATTTATTATCGATGGTCTTCATGGTTTCCCTATCCAAATTATTATATAATTTCAAAAAAGGATAGTTCTGTGTACTACTTTACATATAAAAGTCAATATTCAAAATTCAAGGGTCTGTACTACCCCGCAGACTTGCACAAAAAGTTTAGCCAGGAGGAGCTTAAGTTTAAGTTAACAACTCCGGACACCAACCGGTACTTTTTGCCAGTTTATATTCATTTCGTTGATAGACATATGTTCTGGTCTCGCATTAACAGCTTTCATATTTGGAACATAAAGGAAACAAATGAAAATAATACTGGGTGCGATATAGACGATGGCGGTTCTGATACCTACTATCTTATAACCAACAAAGGCATTGAAGTAAAGACGTTCTATGCAGCTGACTTTTATGAAGGTTGCAAGCCTGGAAACGTGTACCTAATTAATGAAATCAAAACGAGGGATACAATTCTAAAGGCTTTTGGAAATTAAACGGCAGCTAGCTGTGTTTTCATGAAATTGTAGCTAGGCATTCAACTATAAATTGCTCTTTTGTTTTTACGATTAATTGAAACGGACGTTTTCAGAGGCCACCAATCCGTGAACAGTACAACGATAAATACTTTGGATTGATTTAATATGACCGACACACCCGACCATATCAAAAAAATTCAACTTGAAATATGGCTTGCCAAACCACCCATGGAGCGGCTCAGGCAGTTTCTGATTGACAATGATGCTTTGTTTGCGTTTTGGAAAAGCGTAAAAGAGCAAGATGGCGAATCTGACCAGCAAAACCAACCAAAACAAACATAAAGCACGTTCGCTACTTCATCTCCATCGCCAGGTACTTGCCCGTGTGGCTTCCTTTCATTTTCACCAGTTCTTCAGGGGTTCCTTCAAATAAAATCTGACCGCCTCCATCGCCACCTTCAGGCCCAAGATCTATTACATGATCGGCTACTTTTATCACATCCAGGTTGTGTTCTATTACCAGTACTGTATTGCCACGGTCCACTAATTTATTCAGCACATCCAGCAGGTGTTGTATATCCTGGAAGTGTAAACCGGTTGTAGGTTCATCAAAAATGTAAAAGGTTTTGCCGGTATCTTTTTTACCTAACTCCGTGGCCAATTTTACACGCTGAGCTTCACCGCCGCTAAGTGTTACCGACGACTGTCCTAAAGTGATATAGCCTAACCCAACATCTTTTAAGGCTTTTATTCTGCGGTGCAGCCAATGTATATTTTGGAAGAAATCAACACCTTCATCCACGGTCATATCCAACACGTCGCTGATGGATTTCCCCTTGTATCTAATTTCCAAAGTTTCGCGATTGTAGCGGCGTCCATTGCACTTTTCACACGGCACATATACGTCGGGTAAAAAATTCATTTCTATTACACGCATGCCACCGCCTTCACACACTTCACATCGTCCACCTTTAACGTTAAATGAAAATCGGCCCGCTGCATAGCCCCTGATTTTCGCTTCGGGCACAGCTGCAAAAAGAGTTCTGATCTCTGTAAAAAACCCGCAGTACGTAGCAGGATTACTACGTGGCGTTCTGCCAATTGGGCTCTGGTCTATTTCAATTACTTTATCAATCGACTCTAACCCTTTGATGCTTTTGTAGGGCATCGGGGTAGCCTTGCTATCGTATGCGTGTTTGTTTAAAATAGGGTAGAGTGTTTCGGTGATCAACGTGCTTTTGCCGCTGCCACTTACACCGGTAATGCAAATGAATTTGCCCAAAGGAAAATGCACTGAAACATTTTTCAGATTATTACCTGTTACACCTTTTAGCTCCAGCTTTTTACCATTGCCATCTCTGCGCGTTTCAGGTATTTTTATTCCTTTTTCTCCGCGTAAATACTGCGATGTTTCGGAGTTAGTTCCTAATACAAATTTTGGATCGCCTTGCGCCACTACCTGGCCACCATGCTTACCGGCACGTGGGCCAATGTCAATCAAATAATCAGATGCAAGCATGATGTCCTTATCATGTTCTACTACCAATACACTATTACCAATATCCCGCAAATTTTTTAGTGCAGTAATCAATTGTTGGTTATCGCGTTGATGCAAACCAATACTAGGCTCATCCAAAATATAAGTGATGCCCTGCAGTTGTGAACCAATTTGTGTGGCCAATCTTATGCGCTGGCTTTCGCCTCCACTTAAGCTTTTAGAAGACCGGTTCAAGGTTAGATAAGTTAGTCCTACATCCAGCAAAAACTGAAGCCGCTCCCTGATTTCTTTTAAAATATCTTTTGCAATGGCATTCTGTTTTTTACTCAACCTTTCCTCTACTGCATTGAACCAACCATGTAGTTTATCTAAGTTGAAATCGCTTAGTTCCGCAATATTCTTTTCATCTACTTTAAACCAAAGGCTTTCTTTTTTCAACCTGGAACCATTGCAGGAAGGGCAGCTTTTAAGAGACATAAATTTCTCTACCCAATCTCTCAATGATTCACTGCTGCCTGTAGAAAACCAACGCTTCAGCATGTTTACTATTCCTTCATATTCCGTAGCATACATATTACCCGGTAAGGTTTCATACTCTGAGGTGTCTTCTTCGTTTTCTATGGCTTCTTCACGCCCATATAAAATGATGTTGATGGCTTTTTCAGAAAGCTCATTGAGCGGCTTATCTACACTAAACTTATACTTTTTACTAAGCTGAACAATCTGCTTATAGATGTATGCTTCCCGTTCTTCGCCCAGCGGTGCGATCGCACCTTGCTTAATGCTTTTTGTCCAATCTGGAATGACTGCTTCCATGCTTACCTGGTAAACACTTCCTAAACCTTTACACGAAGGACATGCCCCATAAGGCGAGTTAAAAGAAAAAGCATTGGGGGATGGCTCTTCATAGCTAATGCCCGTTTCAGTACACATCAATTGCTTGCTGTATTGAACAACTAGTTCCGGGGAGTTTTTATCTTTTTTCTTTTCGGTTGCAGGTGCATCATTGTGCACTACAATGAACATTAAATCTTTGCCCAATTGCAGCGATTTCTGAACGCTCTGGCTCAGTCGGACCCTCATCTCGTCAGTTACCTGCAGCCTGTCTACTACCAGTTCAATATCGTGAATCTTATACCGGTCTACCTGCATTCTTTCCTTCAGATCGATGATCTCTGCATCTACTCTTACTTTTAGATATCCCTTCTTTCTCACATCTTCAAACAACTCCCGGTAGTGTCCTTTTCTTCCACGAATCAGCGGTGCAAGTACCGTAACTTTTTTATTGCTGAATTTTGAAAAGATGTTTTCCACAATTTCTTCCTCACTCCACTTCACCATTTTCTTACCGGTGTTGTAGCTATAGGCATCGCCTACACGCGCATACAACAATCGTAAAAAATCGTACACTTCGGTTATGGTGCCAACGGTAGATCGTGGGTTTTTACTGGTGGTTTTTTGTTCAATAGAAATCACCGGACTCAGCCCTGTAATCTTGTCTACATCCGGTCGTTCCATATCGCCAATAAACTGGCGTGCGTAGGCACTAAAACTTTCCATGTAACGCCTTTGCCCTTCGTTATAAATGGTATCGAATGCGAGAGAAGATTTACCACTTCCGCTAACACCTGTAATAACCACCAACTTATTTTTAGGAATGCTGATGTCGATGTTTTTCAGGTTGTGAACCCGTGCTCCAAACACTTCTATTGCTTCATCAAAATTGTTCTCAGCTACTATTTCTACTTGCTTTGGAGCCTTTATTTTTTCCTTCGCCATTATCTATTTTAAAAGTGTTCAAAGGTAGACAAAAGGAAACCCCAATTGGTTCAGTTGAAGCTGTCGGAACCTGTTCGTACTGTTAAAAACATCCACATTTACAAACAAGAATGCTGCGATTTTAAAAATTTTTTTCTGTTGCAAACGCTTTACACGTAAGGGTTTGGTGAGCTAAAGCTAGTCTGCAGTAAAAAAATATTTTGCTGATGTCAATTTTTCACTATTACATTTGCAACAGTTCTTTAAACAACACTTATCAAGAAAGGCAGAGGGTTATGGCCCTGTGAAGCCTTGGCAACCCTTACGACTGTGTCAGTTGTAAGAAGGTGCCAATTCCAACCAGAGAAAATCTGGACAGATAAGTCAGCGACAGTTTGATTTTACGAACTTCGGTTCATCAACATATCAAGCTCACCTGACTTACCGGGTGAGCTTTTTTTATGTCCCTACCACATCGGTAAGGCGTATCTAAAATCACCGGGTAAGACTCTCTTCTCTCTGCTAAGTGCTGCTACGAACTATGTCTAAACAAATTTTTAAACATCGCTCATCCACCATGGACGGGGCAACACTTAACAACAATGAGCAACGCAACACAACTCATCCACAGCATCCCGGTCGATCCACTTACAGGTTCTATTTCAGTACCTATTTACCAAACATCCACCTATGTGCAGGAAGCTCCTGGTGTAAACAAAGGCTACGACTATGCACGGTCCAATAACCCAACAAGAGCTGTATTAGAAACAATCATTGCACAGCTTGAAAAGGGATCAACCGGCATTGCATTCGGTAGTGGGCTGGCAGCAATTGACGCAGTTTTAAAGCTTTTAAAAGCCGGTGATGAAATAGTAGCCGTAGACGATATTTATGGCGGAGCATTTCGTCTCTTCACCCACATCTACGAGAAGTTTGGAATTACCGTGAAGTATGTTGATACTACTGATGTGGAGAATGTTTTTAATGCAGTTTCTGAAAAGACAAAATTGATCTGGATTGAAACACCGACCAATCCAACTTTGAAGATTTCAGATATTGCCGCCATTGCTAAAGTAGCCAAAGCCAATCGGTGTTTACTTTGCGTGGATAATACTTTTGCTTCACCCGCCTTACAACAACCTCTTACGCTGGGAGCTGATATTGTAGTGCACAGCGCAACCAAATACCTGGGCGGACATAGCGATCTGATAGCAGGTCTGGTAGTTACCATAAATGCAGAGCTTGGCGAGAAGATTAAATTTATACAGAACGCAAGTGGTGCCATACTTGCACCATTCGATAGCTGGTTAGTTATCCGTGGAATTGAAACGCTGAATCTACGCATCAAGCAACACTGCATTAATGCGCAAGCAGTTGCTGAATTCTTGCAACAACATCCTTCAGTTGATAGAGTTTTTTATCCCGGGTTGCCTACACACCACAATTATGCTATTGCAAAGCAACAGGCAAAAGGTTTTGGCGGAATTGTTTCCTTCAGTTTAAAAATCAATACCGAAGCAGCAGCAAAACAGTTTGTAACCTCAACCCAATATTTTAAATTAGCGGAGAGTTTAGGTGGAGTAAAAAGCTTGGTTTGTCATCCTGCTACAATGACGCACAAATCAATCCCCGCAGAGAAAAGGAAAGCGGCCGGTGTTGCGGATAGCCTCATTCGTTTATCAGTTGGACTAGAAGAAGTGGAAGACCTGATTGCTGATTTGTCTACAGCGTTCAACACAGTACAACACAGCGTAGCCGTACCAGCTAGCACTCATTTGGCAACTTTATAACAGAGCAAACCTCTATCTATATTTTTAGAACTTTTAAATTGCAAGCACATGTTCAGATCCGTTAAACTTACTTTTATCAATAGCAAACCAAATACTTTTTTTGGTTGTTGTTGCTTTTAATCGCTCTAACTATCTCCTTGCCATTTGGATTCTAATCTTGAACAAGCTTGGCTGGCATTCTTGTTTCAAACTAATTTTTTTACACAAAAAAATCAATTACCATGAGCACACAACGCTTCGAAACACTGCAATTACACGCAGGACAGGATCTCGATCCTACAACCAATTCAAGGGCGGTACCCCTGTATCAAACCACTTCATATGGTTTTAAGAATGCCGAACATGCGGCAAACTTGTTTGGCCTAAAGGAGTTTGGAAATATCTACACCCGCATCATGAATCCCACTACCGATGTGTTTGAAAAACGCATTGCTGCATTGGAAGGCGGTGTAGCTGCCTTGGCTACTGCATCCGGGCAAGCGGCACAGTTTCTTGCATTGAATAATATTTTACAAGCAGGCGATAATTTCATCAGTACATCTTTTCTATATGGCGGAACATACAATCAATTCAAAGTTGCTTTTAAGCGTTTAGGAATTGATGTTCGCTTTGCCAACGGCGACGATGTAGAAACATTTGTCCCACTAATTGATAAGAATACCAAAGCGATTTACATAGAAACAATTGGGAATCCGCGTTTGAATATTCCTGATTTTAAAAAGTTCGTAGAGCTTGCAAAAGAGTACGACTTGCCACTGATTGTAGATAATACTTTCGGCGCCGGTGGTTACCTGTTTCGCCCATTAGAGTGGGGCGCAAACATTGTGGTAGAAAGCGCAACAAAATGGATTGGCGGCCATGGCACATCTATCGGCGGAGTAATAGTAGACGGCGGAAATTACAATTGGGGCAATGGTAAATTTCCACAGTTCACTGAGCCTTCAGAAGGTTATCATGGACTGAAATTCTGGGATGTATTTGGTGAAGGAAATCCATTAGGTCTTCCAAACATTGCCTTCATAATTCGTGCACGTGTGGAGGGCTTGAGAGATTTTGGTGCCAGCCAAAGCCCGTTCAATTCTTTCTTGTTGTTACAAGGTTTGGAAACACTTTCGCTCCGTGTGCAAAGACACGTTGAGAATGCTTTGACCTTGGCTACATGGTTAGAGGAACATCCTTTGGTTGACTTTGTACAATACCCGGGTTTGGCAAGCAGTCCGTACAACGCACTTGCAAAGCAATACTTGCCAAATGGCTTTGGTGGTGTGCTAAACTTTGGCGTAAAAGGTGGAAAGGAGAATGCAAGTAAGTTTATTGATAGCCTAAAGTTGGTTAGTCATTTGGCTAATGTGGGCGATGCAAAAACGCTGGCTATTCATCCCGCGTCTACTACGCACGAACAGCTAAACGAAGCAGAACAATTGAATGCAGGTGTGGCGCCAAACCAGGTGCGCATCAGCGTTGGTATAGAACATATAGAAGACATAAAAGCCGACATAGAACAAGCATTTGAAAAAGTGTTTGCTAAAGAAACGGCGTAGATTATTTGTGTACCCAGCGGAAGTATTTCAATGATACTTCCGTTGCGTCGCACACTTGTACTGCAGTAACGCTATCATCCTTTTTAGAACTACGCAGGCACTAAGATCACTAAACTTCACAATGAAGTATTTGGATGTAGCGACCCAAAGTAGAAGTAAGTACAACTGTACAAGTGAGTGACACAACGATGTCGAATAAACTACAAATGCTCGTTCAATAATTCAAAGAAAGGTGATTGCACAATCGATATGGCCGAAACAAGAACATTCAAATACGAAGCAGCATTTCAATTAGAGTCGGGGAGAACACTCTCCGGCTTTCACTTGGCGTATACTACACACGGAATTTTAAACACGGCAAAAGATAATGTGGTGTGGGTGTTTCATGCACTAACCGCCAACAGCGATCCTGAGGAATGGTGGTATGGTTTGGTAGGAGCAGAGAAGATTTTTGATCCAAAGCAGTACTTCATTATTTGCGTAAATATGCCGGGCAGCTGCTACGGTAGTATCTCTCCAATGGATAACGATGAAATCGGTGAGCCATACTTTCACGCATTCCCCTGGTTTACCACACGTGATATGATTCGTGCTTATGCTTTATTGAAGACAAATTTGGGCATCGAAAAAATCTTTGTTGGCTTAGGCGGATCAATGGGTGGACAACAGTTATTGGAATGGGCGATTGAAGAACCAGCATTGTTCGAACACATTATTCCCATTGCAACCAATGCACGCCATTCGGCATGGGGCAGGGCGTTCAATGCATCGCAAAGATGGTGTATAGAAAGTGATGCGTCCTGGAGCGAAAAGCATGCAGAGGCCGGTATAGAAGGGATGAAATTAGCGCGGTCGTTTGCATTGATTTCTTATCGCAATTACCACACCTATGCATTGGCGCAGGAAGGAGCCACGTCAGATACCAAAGCACTATCAATAGATCAGCAGGTTTTTCGTCCGGAGACTTACCAACGTTACCAGGGAGAAAAGTTGGCAAAAAGATTCAATGCGTTTAGTTACTACTTCATCAGTAAAGCAATGGACGCACATGATGTAAGCAGGCAGCGCAATTCTTTGGAAGAGGCCTTACAAAAGGTTACTGCAAACACGTTAGTCATAGGTATTTCATCCGACATATTATTCCCGGTGGCTGAGCAGGAATTTTTAGCTCGAAACATTGCAGGCGCACATCTTGCCATCATAGACTCAGCATACGGACACGATGGGTTTTTATTAGAGTTTGAAAAAATCACGCAACACATTGAAACGTTTTTATTCAGCCAATCAACAAGCGCTGAACAATTTTTAAAATTGAAGCAACATGGATAATCATAAACAACTGGTCATCGGCTTATTTGGTTTTGGCGTAGTGGGAGAAGGCCTGTATAAAGTGCTTCACCAAACGCCAACGCTAAACGCCACTATAAAAAAGGTATGCATCAGAGATGCGAAGAAGCAACGCCATGCACCTGCAGACTTATTTACTACCAATAAAAATGACCTGCTGGACGATACAGAAATTAACGTGATTGTAGAAGTGATAGATGATTCAGTAGCAGCTTTCGAGATTGTTAGCACTGCAGTTAAAAATGGCAAAGCAGTGGTGAGTGCAAGCAAAAAAATGCTGGCTGAAAATTTACCAGCTATTCTTCAACTACAACGCGATTATAAAACACCCTTCCTGTACGAGGCAGCTGCTTGTGCAAGCATTCCGGTAATCAGGAACCTGGAAGAATATTACGATAATGATTTGCTGCACTCTATCCGTGCAATCGTAAATGGGTCAACGAATTTTATCTTAACCAAAATGTTTGAAGACAAGCTTGACTTTTATGATGCGCTTTCGCTGGCGCAGCAAAAAGGGTTTGCCGAAAGCAACCCGGTGCTGGATGTAGAGGGTTATGATGCCGTGAATAAGTGGTGCTTGCTGTTAAATCACGCCTATGGTATTGTGGAGAGTCCAACCAATATTTTGTTTGGCGGCATTCAGCATATTCAACTATCAGATGCATTGCTGGCGAAGGAAAAGCAGTACCAGATTAAGCTGGTAGCCGAGGCAAAAAAGCTGAAGAATGGGAAAGTGGCAACCTTTGTCTTGCCTCAATTTGTAAAGCAAGATGATCATCTGGCATTTGTAAGAAATGAATACAATGGTGTGGAAATAGAGAGCGGTTTTGCCGACAAGCAATTCTTTTATGGAAAAGGTGCCGGGAGTTTTCCCACTGCTTCTGCAGTACTAAGTGACATCAGCGCATTGCGTTATAACTATCGGTATGAGTATAAAAAATTATATCGCCAGCAGCCTAACGAGTTGAGCAACGATGTTTATTTAAAAGTCTACCTCAGCTTTGATGATTGGAAGCATGTGCATCGCGAAAAATTTGAAGTAATAGAAGAATGGCATGCCAAGGGAGCTCGCAAGTATTTAATAGGCGTCATCTCAATTGCAGCACTGAACCAAGGTTCCTGGTGGAAGGAAAATGGAAATTCGCTTATACTTACACCAAACCCGGTGATAGAAAATATTGAGGTCGTGAAATTAAAAAAGAATTCGCTGGAAGTTCCAGCGGTTGAATAGTCGCAGTTTAGTCTGCCGATTTTTTGTCTCGCGTAAGCGGGACTTTTTTTTGGACTTGGCGAATAATATCACTTGAGAATGAGCACACTTTAACCGGGCAGCCCCAAATTAAATAACATTAATTTAATCTTTATCAGTTTTTAATGCGCGTGGCATTCGAATAATGATAACTTAGAGCAGCGTTTTTCCATTGACTTTTTTCTGAAACCCCACATTTATCATGGCAAGTAAACTAGCTGTATCATTTATCTTTCTTTTTATTGCAAGTATGTGTTTGAGTGTTCAGATGTCCTCAAACCATGCGCACTTAACCTTTAGCTCTTACATGAAAGAGGATTGGATTATTAACGGATTTGCCGCACTCTCTTTTGTTTTTGGGTTTGGAATTTTAGTGGATGCAATAAAAAGCAGGTTTACCACTACCAGCTACGCAAAGCCGAGAAGAGGTTTATAGTCCGTCTATTTTATTGACCCCAAGTCTCACCTAACTGTATAGACTTTAAGCGTTTACCCGAACCGGTATCGTGTATTATTCACTTAGGTCTTTGGCTTGAACACTCCCATTACATTGGTACAATAATTTGAATTAGTCATTCAAATAAATATTAGTTGATCCAAACCAAAGTAACCAGCAAGATTGTAGTAGCTACAATCAGCTGGGCAAGGGATGAAGAAGAACTCCAATTATTGCAACGATCAACATCAGTGTTGCAGCAAGTGTCGATTCCTGTGTTCATTACGGACGGAGGTTCCGATGTTAGATTGATTGAGCACTTAGGCACCCTCGCTAATTTTAATATTTGTGTCACTTCAGGCAAAGGCTTGTGGGCACAGGTAAAAAGCAGTTTGATTGCTGCAGCCAAAACGGATGCTGATTTCATCTTGTACACCGAACCTGATAAACTGGCATTCTTTACGCAATTGCCCAGTTTGATTTCCGCCCTTCCATTATCGCCTGAGAGTGGGATATCACTATTTTCCAGGTCTGCTTCAAGTTTCAACAGTTTTCCTGCGTTTCAGCGAATGTCTGAAACAGCCATTAATGATTGCTGTGCAGAACTGATTGGTAAAGCGCACGATTACACTTACGGTCCTTTCTTTTTAAATAGAAAATTGGTAGATCATTTGTTAGGTTTACCTGCAGATATTGGTTGGGGTTGGAGGCCCTTTGCTTTTAATATCGCAGCGCGTTTAGGATTAACTATAGATGCAATTGAAGGTAATTTTTATTATCCGCCGGATCAAATTGCGGATGATAAGGCAGAGCGCATTTACAGAATGAAGCAGCTTAAAGAAAATGTGAACGGGCTGGTACTATCTACGACTGCAATTTTATAACCGCCACCACAAAAAATAAAGAGTGTGCACCAGAAAGGTTTGTAGTGATTTTGCTTGATGCCCGGGAAATTTTAGTTTTCTAATAAGCCATCCTTCTGCCACAGAACAAAGACATTAATGGTGGAGTCAGAAAGCTTCGCATGCTTGAAGGGCATGAAACCTTTTTCTCCAGGATTTTTATTGATGCGTACAATTACCTCATTGATGGATTGGCTTAAGGCTGCATAACTATCTAGCGGCTTTTTGTTTCCTTTCGGTGGAAAATGACAAGGCGAACAGTTGGTCTGCACCAGTGATTGCATATTACCAACGTAAGTTACTTTGGCTGGTTCTTTGGCTGCTTTCCGCGAAGCACTACAAAATTGAAAAGTCGTTATAATTATACAGATGGCGAGGATAATGATGGTTCTTTTCATGATGAAGTTGTTGTCATAAAAGTATTGCACTTAATTGAACAGAAAAATAAGTGCGTAGATCAAACGCCGTGCTAATTCACCACTTCACCTAATAATGCTAGTCGATAATTTCGAGCGCTATTTCCCCCATCAATAAGCACTACTTTTTTCAATTTTTAACGAGGGTTTTCAACGATTTATTTTCGGGCATCAACAGGATCTACTTGCGTAAAATCTACCTTTTCCGTAGCACTACTCAGTACAAAAGGTTGTTTTTTCCAGTAGGTCAGTGATCGCCATAACCATTCAAAGGGCCCAAAACGAAACTGCCTCAACCAGATATGACTCCAAATAATTTCTATTGTCCAAATGGCTGCTACCACGAGGTAAGTTTCATAGCGTTGCATCTTTCCGAAATAGCCAAAACCAACGCCATAGAAAATAACGCCGCACATGAAAGACTGCATCAGGTAGTTAGTAAACGCCATCTGGCCAACGGGCCGCATCAAGGTAAAAAACCATTTAAACCAACCTGATTTATACATCAACATTATTGCTCCGAAAATGCCTAAGGCACGTAAGGTTCGCGATAGCGTATAGAAATCGACCATGGCATTTTTTGTGTGCAGGTAATGGCTGAATTGATACGTTGTCATGTCAGGATGAAGCCGAAGATAGGAGACTGGTAAACCAAGTCCCAGCCCGATTACAAAAAGCCACCAATAGGTACTCGTTTTATGCATGCCGGTAATAATCCCGGTCTTAAAAAATGCCATCCCAACAAACATAAACACGAGTATGTCAAAAAAGAGAAAGTAAAACATTCCTCCGGTTTCAGTTCTGAAACTTCTTTCGCTATGCGCATTGTAAAGTGTAAAGTAAGAAGTCTGAACCGCACGTATGGATGATTCCATTCGCTTCTCCTTGCTGGCGCGGGTATCACCTTCTTTCAATCTAATCATTGCCTGCAAATCATCTTTCTGAATTGGCGTTAGCTTGTTTGCAGAGGTATCCAGACTTGCTACGGCTTCTCCTTTGTTAATGATGGCTTTATCTCGGTACAGGTTTACATTTTCCCGACCGAGTTGTAGTAATACACAGGCAAACGCTGCGATCAACAAATGTTTGGGGGACAATCTTCGAAATGCAAAAAGCATCATTCCGATGACAGCATAGTGGAATAATATATCCCAAAACCAAAGCAAAATATACGCATTGAATAAACCGAATGTCAGTAGCCAAAGCTGCCTTTTAAAAAAGTACTCTGCCGGCATCATGCCCGTTTCGCGCTTTTGTAGCCTGCTGATAAAAAGCAGTATTCCTGCACCGAATAACATAGAAAACAATGCACGCTGGCTTCCTTCAAAAAACCACGAGTCAAAAACCCACAAATAATAATTAGCACCAGTAAAATCAGACAGGGTTGGATCATCGTGTGCTATTGTAGGACCAGAAAAGCCGGGGATATTCATGAAGAGAATTCCCAATACTGCGATGCCGCGCAGGCTATCTAACAATAGTATTCTCTCACCTGCACCTGTTGGTGTAAAAGCGTTTGATGACATTAGTAGGAAGTTAAGGTAGGCAGTAAGATAGGCTTTAACCTTAAATAATTGTGGCTGTAGCATTACACTTTTTGTGTAATTACAATGCAAAGCAATCAGGTAAAAGGCTGCGCCATTTTTGGAGAGTTAGATGGCCCTTGTTGAACAACACATTACAGATAGGAGTAGGAGTAGTCTGATAATTAAACCGTAGCTGTAGCTCCTAAATAAGCCATAATACCCATGCCTGTTTCGATTGCAGCTTCGTCCACATTGAACTTTGGTGTATGCACATTGTGCACTATTCCTTTGGCTTCGTTGCGTACGCCCAGGCGGAAAAAGCAACCCGGAACCACGTGCGTGTAGTAACCAAAATCTTCCGCACCCATGCGTAATTCAGTTTCTTCCACGTTTTCTTTGCCTACAAAATCTTCGGCAAGTTGCCAAGCGGCTTGCGTAAGTGAGGGGTCATTGTCTACGAACGGGTAGCCAACATCTATTAATACATCAGCGGTAGCACCCATTGCTTCTACCAGTTGTGTTGTTTGTTTTGAAATGAGCTCGTGTGCCTTGTAACGCCAGTTTTCATCCATGGCTCTAAACGTGCCCATCAACTTGACTTCGCTTGGAATTACATTGGTTGTGTGGCCGCCCTGTATGCTACAAATAGACAGTACAGAAGGAGATGTTGGATTATTGTTTCTACTAATGATTTGTTGCAGACTAACAATTAAATGCGAAGCGATCAACACGGTATCTGCGGTAAGGTGAGGTGCGGCAGCGTGGCCTCCAGTGCTTTTAATAGTGATGTAAATTTCATCGGCGCTCGCCATTACCCGGCCCTTTCTAAAACTTAGTTTACCTAGGGCTAAACCGGGGTGAACATGTAATCCGAAAATGCCTTGTGGCCTGGGATTTTCAAGAGCACCATCTTTTATCATCAGGCTTGCACCACCAGGATTTTTTTCTTCACCCGGTTGAAATAGGAGTTTTACCGTTCCTTCCCACTCATCTTTTAACTGGTGTAGAATTTTAGCAGCGCCTAAAATGCAGGTAGTATGCACGTCGTGGCCGCAGGCATGCATTACACCAGCAGTGGTAGATTTATAGGGAACATTGTTTTCTTCCGTAATCGGCAGCGCGTCCATATCTCCGCGGAGGGCTATAATTCTGCTTTCAGGATTTTTTCCTTTGATTGTTGCAACAATTCCTGTTGTTGCTTTTACTTCAAACGCAATGTTGAATTCCTTCAGCTTGCTTTGAATATACTTGCTGGTTTCAAACTCTACATAGCTTAATTCGGGATGCGCGTGCAGGTGTTGGCGCACTTGTACAAACTCAGCATGATACTGTTTTGCCAACGATTTAATAGACGACGATAACATGGAGTGAAGATAAGTTGAAACCCAAAAACACCACGGTGTTTCCTATAACTCTTCCTCTTCCGGTGGAGTATATTCTATCAGGTCAGGCACTATATAAATGCCACGATTTGGATAAAGTGCAGACAACATTTTGCGGAGGTCGAGTGCTTCCTTTTGCGTTAAAAAGTTTCCAAGTCTCACCCGGAAATTTGGTGCCTGGTACAGCAAGTATGCTTTCTGATCAGGAAAGCGGCGAAGTACTTCTGCTTTCACCGCGTTGGCCTCATCCCGGTTTTGCGCATTGTACACTTGTATACGATATCCGCGGTATTGACCGCTACTGGAGCGCCGGGCAGCACGACGGTTAATTTCACCTTGTTTAGTTGCGAGTACATCCATTCTAAAGTCTTTGGTCACTTTAACGGTTCCTACTGTATCAGTATAATTGTATGTGCCTTGCCCCATCACATTACTGGCAACTACAGCTAATAATAAAAGTATAAATAGACGCATTTTCTCTTTTTAATAATTCACTTCATCAACCTTCTGATTGGTAACAATGTTTACGCTAGCACTACAGCCTAATCTTGTTGCCCCAGCAGCTACCAATGCGGTGGCAAAATCAAACGTACGAATTCCGCCGGAGGCTTTTATTTGAACGTTTTCCGGCAGGTTTGCTCTCATTAATTTCACTGCTTCCACGGTTGCACCTTTCTCTGCATAACCAGTCGATGTTTTCAGATAATCTATGCCGGCTGCACCATACAACTCACAACATTTTACAATTTCATCATCAGTTAAAACACCACTTTCGATTATAATCTTAATCACCTTTTCTTTTGCTTTTACTATCGGCATAATGTGATTGATTTCATTGGCAACGTAAGTCCAGTCATTGTTCTTGATTGCCATAAAGTTGATCACTACATCCAGTTCATCAGCACCGTCCACGATCGAAAGCAATATTTCTGCCAATTTTGCCTCCACTGCCGAATACCCGAAAGGGAAGCCAATTACCGTTGCTACTTTAACAGTACTTCCGTACAAAATTTTTTTTGCTTTCTTTACGAATGGTGGCGGTACACACACCGCGGCGAACCCATATTGTTTTGCCTCTACACATAACTTTTCAATTTCGGAAATAGTTGTGGTGGGTTTGAGTATGGTGTGGTCTATGTAGTTGTTCAGTTTCATCTTACATGCATTGAATCGTTGGTGATGCGAAATCCTTCCTGCAATGTAGCACCCCTCATGCTAATTCCCTTTCGGAACTTATCACTGCTGGGTAATGGTGCATTGAGCGAATGATGGCTGCGATCGTGGAAATAGAGTTTGGTAGTGTCGTTCAGCATCACAAAATTAAAGGATGACAATTCATTGTTCGTTAAATATTCCGCACTTCTTAGCGGCTGCAAGGCATATTGTTTTGGTGAAAAAGGTGAGAGCATTTTTATCGCAATAACAGCATAGTAGCCGCACATCAATAGGGTAACTAATGTAAAACCTTTCAATAAACTTCCTGAAATATTAAGCGACTTTTTAGAGGCAACCAGAAGCAAAGGGAAAAATAGAATGGGTAGCATATAGTGGTAGCCAAAGCGCACATCTGGTGAGCCAATCAGCCAGAAGATTAAGCCTGCAGTTGCAATAAAATAGGCAGCTACGTATGGCTTTGATGATTTGTTATTGGCTAAAATATACACCCCATAAAGCGGCGATAGAAAAGTAAAGTAGGTAAGCAGCGCATTGAATTTATTATCGATCCAAAGCGCCTGTAACCAAACCGGAAACCATTGTGTAAACGGTAGACTGTTTACAAATTCCCAATCATCTGATACAAGCCGCGGTGCATTAGATACGTGCAATTTTTCTTGCAGGGCAATGTCCACCGGCACTTTCCAGTCAACATTTAGAAACCCCGTTAAGGGTACCGGAAAAACCAGGTAGCCGGATAGCATTACATTTCTTACCAGCCACGGAACAAAAATAATCACGGCAATTGCAGTCATCATTAGATAGGCATTGATGATCTTCTTCTTTTCGTTTTTATACCTGGTGAATGGAATGATAAATAATAGCAACAATGGTATCGTGCTGATCTTTACAGTCACCGCAAAAAGTGCAAGTGCCAGCATCGGGATCCATTGATGGCGCAGCCATTTTTCCCGAGTTTCCAGCAAGGTGAAAAAGCAATAGAAAACCAGCATACTTGCAAGTGCATCCGCCGAAGGCGAAGCAATGTTGATGGGAAATTGGCGAAATAAAATAAAGAGCATCAACCATATGATTGGCTTTCTATAATCCATGTACAGATAGCTTTTGTGCAACATCCATAAGAAGAACGAAAGAACAAGAACAGGATTGATTGGATAGATAGCCTGACCTGCAAGATCAGAAAAGGAAAAAGGCGCACTCAGGACCATAAAGGCGGAATTAAATCCAAACTGGGGAAACAAGTTGGCAAGCCCTGGAACTATCTTGTATGACTCGTTCCATAATATGGCTAATATGTGGTAACCTGAGCTGTCGGTATTGTAAGGTGGCACCAGTGCAAACAATACCACTACCATGGTTCCTGCAAGCGTAATCCACTTGTTAGTTCCGGTGAAAAGTAAGCTGCTAATCGAACCGACCTTGTTCTTAATTTCAGCATAAAAAGAAGGGGTGTATACAATTGCAAGGCTTAGGAGAAGTAACGGTACGAGTACCCAGAAGTTGAGTGGGACAAAGAATGAGAGCACGTTGCAGTAAACCGTTATAGCTGCAGTGCCCGTAAGTAAAATGGAGAAAAGCGGAAAAGAAATCTGATTGCCGGCGTACATTTTTTTGTGCAGAGCGAAACCTAACGTCAGCGCAATGAAAAGAAATGTACTTCCCCCAAAAAGCATCCATAGCATAAGCAGCGCATTAGTATAATTGGTTACTGGTGCATGTCAAATGTATAACCATCGTTTAGCAATGGATAATACTTTCTTACTTCATTCTTTACATTGCGAAAGCCCTCTTCCATTTTCAACCCACGCATTTCAATGCTGCCATATTTCCAGGCCATACAGGGCAGGCCGGGAGCGCTGATGCACTCGTGTGTCGAGTCTTCATAATATAACTTCACGTCGTTGTTGAGCATGGTGTAGGTGAATGTAGTTGTATCGTTGTGCTTCAGGTATCTTTTGTCTTTAAGCGGGTAGAGCCAGTAATCTTTGAGGGCAAAATTGTACGTCGTTTCTTTTCGCAGAATGTGTAGGGTGTAATAAAGGCCGGTGCCACAAAGCAATATCGGCAGGGCGTAAGAAACGATGTTGAATGAGCGACCTTGGTAGTAATAGGAAAGTAACGGCAATCCAAATGCAAAGGCATGATAGACTACACCAAATCGGTACTCAGGTGAATTTGCCAACCACACCCACACATTAATGTAGGCAACTATCCAAATCCAAAACAAGGGTGTTTTTGCTGTTGTAAAGGGGTTGTCCTTCGGCAACAACCAATACAACGGAGAAAGCAACGCAGAAAATAAAATACCCAAATCCAGCTGACGATTGTAGTTAAAATGTTCCGGAATCCAGATGTACAACCATTGAAAAAAACTGAGCGCTTTTAGTTTTTGGAGTTCGTACGGGAAAAAGTTAGGGAAGTATTTCACGTAAGTGTAATCCAGCAACAGTACATCGAACGGCGCTTTCCAGTCGGGCGAAAAAATGTTGAAGTAGGGCAATGGATACAAAGGGTAGCCACTTAATATTACATTTCTTGCTAACCATGGCAACCAAAAAATGCAGGTGATTAAAGCCGTTATAAATATAATACGCCACCTCCGTTCTTTACCCGGTAGGAGAAAATAGACAGCCGGTATGAAAAGTAAGGCGGGTACAGCACTAAGCTTGGCAGTGATACTAAAAATGATCAGAAGAACTGGTAACAGCACATTTGCAACGGTTAGTTGCTTTGAATGCATAATGCTTACAAGATTGAACAGGGCATAACCAAGGCAAACGATCATCAACGGCTCCGATGAGGGTGAGGGCATATTGGCAAACAATGGCCGTTGAAAAACAATCATCATCGCCAGCAAAACAAGGGTGTACAAACGATAGCCTGACAGCATTACTTTCTTCAATAACCAACTAAGAAATACGCAACCTAACACGCCATTAAGCGGGTAGATCGACTGCTTAAAAACATCGGTAAAAGAATACGCTGCGCTAATGATGAACGAGACTGGGTTGAATGCATAGCGACCATGCACATTGGCCAAACCCGGAACTACTTTAAACTTTTCGTACCATAAAATGGAGAGATAATGATACCCCGCACTGTCTGTATTAAGTGGCGGCACCAGGCAGTATACATACAGTACCAACCCAAGGGCCATTGTGCACACAATTTGTTTTCTGTGAAGGAAAAAGCGTAAGTTTTCTTTCAGGCTGATAAGTAATAATCTCCAGCGATTAGCATGGAAATATATCCAACTGCTCGTAATAAAAATAGGAATAAGCGTGTAAAAATTAACCGGCAGAATAAAGGAAAGCATGTTGAAATACACTGCGGAAACCACAAGGCCTGCAAGTAACAACCCCGGGAAATTCATTGGGATAGTAACGTTGTAAAACTTACCGATGATTGCTTGAAATAAGTACCCAAGACCCACGGAGTTATAGACCAACAAGAGACTTAACAGCAACAATAAAATCATACACAGGAGTGAACATCAAATATAAGATGGCCACCATGAAAAAAGCCCCCTATCAGGAGGCTTCAGTCATTTTACAAATCTCGTCCGTGACACTGTTTATATTTTTTGCCACTACCACAAGGGCATGGATCATTTCGTCCAATCTTTGGACCTACTACAACAGGTAGTTGCTTTACGCCGGTTGAAGGATCGAAATAATCGTTTTCATTTGCTGCATAATCCTGGCCGGCGGCATCAATCTCTTCTTTATTTACGCGCATCTTACTCATGTCTGTGCGCTCAGGAGCACGGGCTTGTTGTACACGCTGCTGTGGCTGGTCTTGCTCCACAGGTATTCCGCAATGTGACAGGAAGGATACAATGTCCTTATTCACTTGCTCATCCATTTTTTTGAACAACCCGAATGCCTCCATTTTATAAATGACCAACGGATCTTTCTGTTCGTACGATGCCGTTTGCACACTCTGCTTCAGATCATCCATTGCACGCAAATGTTCTTTCCACGAATCATCTATCAGTCCGAGTGCAACACTGCGTTCTACTGCCTGGTTAAGTTCCTCTCCATTTGTTTGTAAAGTCTTATCAAGGTTGGCCAACACTTGCATGGCACGACGCCCATCCGTAAAGGGAACCACCACATTTTCGATGTGACCACCTTGCTGACCCCGTATGTCTTTAAACACCGGCAGCGCGTTGGTAGCTACGTGATGTTTTTTCTCGTTGTAATGTTTGATGGCTTCCGCATACAAACGGTCAATCAATTCACGCTCGTTTCCTTTGTTTAAATCTTCTTCGGTAATGGAAGTGTCGATACCAAAGTGCATGATCACATCCATCCTGAAACTTTCAAACTCAGTTGTGCCGCGATAGCCAGAAATCATACTTTCTGCTACCAGGTAAAATGCATTATCGATATCCAAGGCAAGCCGTTCTCCAAACAATGCGTGGTTACGTTTGGTATAGATAACTGTACGCTGTTTGTTCATCACATCGTCATACTCCAATAGGCGCTTACGAATGCCGAAGTTGTTTTCTTCCACTTTGCGTTGTGCTCTTTCAATGCTCTTGGTGATCATGCTATGCTGGATCACTTCGCCTTCTTTGTAGCCCGCCATGTCCATCACTTTAGCAATGCGCTCACTACCAAACATGCGCATCAAATCATCTTCAAGCGATACAAAGAATAACGAAGATCCCGGATCTCCCTGGCGACCGGCACGACCACGCAGCTGTCTGTCTACACGGCGACTTTCATGGCGCTCAGTACCAATAATGGCTAAACCGCCTACTTCTTTTACACCAGGCCCAAGCTTTATATCCGTACCACGACCAGCCATATTGGTAGCAATCGTTACAGCACCGGTAAGGCCCGCTTCTGCTACTACCTGCGCTTCACGCTGGTGTTGTTTTGCGTTCAATACATTGTGCGGAATTTGTTTTTGCTTCAGCATCCTGCTTAGCAATTCACTCACCTCTACACTAGTAGTACCCACCAGCGATGGGCGACCAGCATTTCTATTCTTTTCTATTTCATCTATTACTGCTCCGTATTTCTCACGCTTGGTTTTAAATACCATATCCTGCTCATCCTTACGCGTAATCGGTAGGTTAGTAGGAATAGTTACTACGTCTAATTTGTAGATATCCCAAAACTCGCCTGCTTCCGTTTCTGCGGTACCAGTCATACCCGCCAGCTTGTGATACATACGGAAGTAGTTCTGCAATGTAACCGTAGCGTAGGTTTGAGTAGCCGCTTCAATCTTTACACTTTCTTTTGCTTCAATAGCCTGGTGTAGGCCATCGCTGTAACGGCGGCCATCCAGTATACGACCTGTTTGCTCATCAACTATTTTCACCGCGCCATCCATTACCACATACTCTACATCTTTTTCAAACAATGTGTAGGCTTTAAGCAATTGCTGCACGGTATGAATCCTATCTGCTTTCAAACGATAGTCATTGAGTATCGCTTCTTTCTTTTGCAATTTTTCTTCAGCAGTGTGCGAGCTGTTTGTATCTATCGAATTCAACTCAATACTGATGTCTGGAAGGATGAAGAAATTTGGATCTTCACCCGACTTGGTAATCATTTGAATACCGCTGTCTGTCAGGTCTACTGAGTTATTTTTTTCATCAATGTGAAACAATAGTTCAGCATCTACTTTCGGCATCTCCCTTTGCTGATCTGCCAGGTAATAGTTTTCTATTTTTTGAAGTTTACTACGGTTGCCCGATTCACTTAAGAATTTAATTAAGGCACTGCTCTTTGGTAGACCACGCTGGGCACGCATCAGTGCAAGCCCGCCATCTTTAGGATCATCGTTGCCTTCAGTAAATTTCTTTTTCGCTTCATTTAAAAACTGGTTGGTTACTCGTTTTTGTGCTTCAACCAATTGCAATACACGAGGCTTTAGTGAGTGATACTCCTGCTCATCGCCACGTGGTACCGGTCCACTTATTATTAAAGGTGTACGCGCATCATCAATCAATACGCTATCCACTTCATCCACCATAGCAAAGTGGTGTTTGCGCTGCACCATTTCATCCGGCGTATGCACCATGTTATCACGTAGGTAGTCAAAACCAAATTCATTGTTTGTTCCGTAGGTAATGCCGGCTAGGTAAGCATTGCGGCGCTCCTGGGTATTCGGTTGATGTTTGTCAATACAGTCTACGGTAATGCCGAGCCATTCAAAGATGGGTCCGTTCCACTCACTGTCACGTTTGGCCAGGTAGTCGTTCACGGTTACAATGTGTACACCTTCACCCACCAATGCATTCAGGTAAGCAGGCAGCGTCGAAACCAACGTTTTACCTTCACCTGTTGCCATCTCCGAAATTTTTCCCTGGTGCAATACCGATCCACCAATCAACTGAACATCGTAGTGAATCATATTCCAGGTGACCGGTATGCCTGCTGCAAGCCATGTGTTGCTGTAAATGGATTGGTCTCCTTCAATGGTGATGTGTGATTTGCGGGTGGCAAGTTCACGGTCAAGGTCGGTGGCCTTACTTTTCAGCGCCGTATTTTGGGTAAAGCGACGAGCAGTTTCTTTTACTACTGCAAATGCTTCGGCCTGTATGTCGCGAAGCGCCTCTTCTATTTTTTCATCGCGCTGCTTTTTCAGCTTGTCAATCTGCTGGTAAATGCCATCACGACCGCCAATATCTTCAGAAGAGAGTGCTTCCGCTTCGTCTTTCAATCCACTAATCTCTGTATCAATCCCATTAAGATGGGCATGAATGCGTGTTTGAAATTCTACCGTCTTATTGCGCAGTTCATCATTGCTAAGCGACTGGTATTGTTGATAAAACTCATTGACTTTTGCTACAATGGGAAGTAACACCTTCACGTCCTTTTCAGACTTGTTCCCACCAAATAATTTCGAAATAAAACCTAACATATGTTCTGGCTATTGAGTATTTTTTTGTAATAAGATATAGATGTAGTCAAAATTTAGGCTAATCTGCTCGGCTAGCCAATTTGACAGGGCGCCAAAGGTAGGAAAAAGAAAGCCCCTTCTGCTATGGTGGCAGTGTTTCAGTCATGCATGTGTTGGTAATGTTACAACTGAAAGACCTTGCAGTCTACCCATCTTTCGCGGATAGCATTGTGTTTGGTTTTTTTGGGAGACATGGTTCAGTAATCTGGATGAAGCATTGTTGCGTCGCATTTCGTTCATCAGTATTGCCGCTATGTAGCTTTGTTAAAGGAGGGTATATACGCACAGTAGTTTTCACGCAAAACCGCAAAAGTAAAAATCTAGGGGCGCAAAGCATATTGCTGCTGAGCTTAAGTACCTGCAGGCATGTCCTCTCTTATCTCATTTTCTCCTTTTTCTCTTTTTGAAATACTAAATGATAAAGCTCATTCAGCTTAAAAGCCCTTCCAGTATATCCCAAAACGCTTCAAACAAACACACATTCTCCACCCAAAACCACACTGCCACATCATTCTACGTCATTTTGTAAGGCTTTATAAAAAGGGAAACAAATGATGCAAAGGGTTATGCTGCACACGCTGTGCGACGCAACCACCGATACATTTGTAGTTGTCTGCCAGGTTAAACAGTATTGTTCTATTACCCCAAAATGCGATGGAATATTAACCTGGCAACAACCCGGAACCGCGCTAGCTTTTACAAATGAAGGGGCCATTTTCAATTTCAATTTTAACCTCCAACCCTTACCTTTGCAGCCGATTCTACGGTTGGTGGGTGGAAACAGGAGCTTAAGAGTGCCCCCGGTTTTACTAAACCTTCTGAAGATTACAACATTAAAGACTACAATCATTTTACATGAGTGGCCAATTAAAGGAAGTTCGAAACCGGATTAAGAGTGTGCAAAGCACGCAGCAGATTACCAAAGCCATGAAAATGGTGAGCGCTGCTAAACTCCGTCGTGCACAGGATGCAATTGTTCAAATGCGTCCGTATGCGCAAAAGCTACAGGAGATGCTTAGCAATATTGTAAGTAATACCGAGGGTGAAGTGGGTGGAAGCCTGGCCACTGATCGCGGCAGCGAAAAGGTACTTTTAATTGTAATAACAAGCGACCGTGGATTGGCGGGAGGATATAATGCCAACATCATAAAGCTTGCAAAGGAGACAATCAATACGCGTTATGCTAACCAGCTTAGCAAAGGCAATGTTACGATTTGGAACATTGGTAAGAAGGGGTTTGAAAGTATGACCAAAAGCAATTTCAAAACCAATGCAGATTTCAAAGATTTGTTCCTGAAACTCAACTTTGAATCAGTCCAGGCTGCTTCTCAGGCCGCGGTACAGGCCTTTAAAAACAAAGAGTTTGATATAGTAGAAGTGGTGTATAGCGAATTTAAAAATGCAGCCACACAGCGTTTTGTAGTGGAGCGTTTTCTGCCCATACCTAAGGTGGAACGAAAAGAAGGATTGAAAAAGGCAGACTTCATTTTTGAACCTGCTAAAGAAGAATTGGTAGCAGAACTAATGCCTAAAATATTGAACACACAATTGTTTAAGGCAGTGTTAGATGCCCACGCAAGTGAGCATGGTGCACGAATGACTGCGATGGATAAAGCCAGTGAAAATGCGAACGAATTGTTGAAGACGTTGAAGATATCTTATAACCGCGCAAGGCAGGCAGCCATCACCACGGAGCTAACTGAGATTGTAAGTGGAGCTGCGGCTTTGAATGGGTAAGCAATTTGATAATGTGCGAATTTGAAAATTTGAAAATGTGCAGATGAGCGACAATGCCGTCTGCACATTTTTTTTGCTTCATTTTCAACAGTGAATCTGCAAAAGGCTTACATCCAACTCAAAGAATCCTTCGTTCATTTTCAAATTCGTTCATTTTCAAATTGTTCTTTCAAATTGCCTAATTTTCAAATTTTCAAATTAGAAATATGGAACTCTCTACCATCATACCGCACATTGAAGCCTTAATATTTGCCAGCGATAAACCACTAACAAGCCTTGATGTGGTCGAGCTTATCAACAATGCCTTTGGCTTTATGGAAGAGCGCATTACGCTCGACCAGGTTGAAAGTGCAATGGAAGGAATTCGTGAAAAATATAATGCCGAATTTTATCCTTTTGAAGTTAGGGAAAGCGGTGGCGGCTGGCAGTTTCTTACGAAGAAGGAATTTCATAAAACGGTTGGTCAGCTGAACGGTGATAAGTTTTTAAAGCGCCTATCCAACGCTGCACTTGAAACATTGGCGATTATAGCTTACAAACAGCCGATTACAAAAGGAGAAGTCGAAGCCATTCGCGGCGTTAATAGCGATTACAGCGTTCAAAAATTATTGGAGAAGGAACTGATTGTGATTGCGGGGCGAAGCGAAGAACTGCCAGGTAAGCCATTAGTATACACAACTTCCCGCACCTTCATGGATTACTTTGGTTTAAACTCGGTAGATGACTTACCCAAGATTAAGGAGGTACTCGCAGAGCAATCTATTCAAGGCACATTGATCAATGAGGGAATGCGTAAAAGTGAAGTGGCGGAAAATGAAGGGGATACCGCTACTGAGCGTGAGGCGCTTGCAAACCTTACGGTAACCGATAATGGAGAGTTGATGGAATATACGCTGAACCGTGAGGCGGAAGGAGAAGCGAAAGCTTTGATGGCTAAACATAGCGGTGCAAATTCAGATGAAGATTTGCCAACCAACAGTGAAGAAGAAGTCAACAATACAACTGAGAATGACGAAGTGATTACGCTCCCAAACAGTTCTGGCTTCGCTGCATTTTCCGATGCGGAAGAAGACGAAGCGACGGCTCAGGAAGAAGAGCAGGATGAAGAAGAAGCAGATCATGCATCTGATGGAATGAAACCATCGGGTTCAATAAGCAACCAGATAAGTGCAGAAGACAATGATACCCTAATCAGCGGAGTTGATAGCAAAAATGAAGAAGATGTAGCCGACACCGACGAGGATCAGATTTCGACAGAAGAGAATGAAAAGTAAAACGAAGATTAGGGTTTTGTAAATGATTGTCGGCCATGCAAAATCTTTTTTACCCCTTAATTTAGCGGACTTATGTCGCAACACTTAACCAACCAACAACTCATCGATATTGCGGATGAGTTTGGTACGCCCGTTTACATTTACCACGCTGAGAAAATCGTAGAACAATATCAAAAATTAGTTACTGCTTTTAAAAGCAGCGACGCAAAATTTTTCTACGCCTGTAAATCGCTTACCAACATCAACATACTTAAATTGATGAAGCAGTTAGGTGCATCACTCGATTGCGTAAGCATTAATGAAGTAAAACTTGGCCTGCGCGCTGGCTTTGAACCTCAACAAATTCTGTTTACACCCAATTGTGTAGACTTTGAGGAAATAGAAGAAGGTAAAAACCTGGGCGTTCTCATCAACATCGATAACATTTCAATTCTTGAGCAATTTGGCAACCGCTATGGAGATTCATATCCTGTATGTATCCGGTTAAACCCACACATCATGGCCGGTGGCAATTATAAAATTTCTACAGGCCACGTAGATAGTAAATTCGGCATTTCCATCCATCAGCTAAGGCATATTGAACGCGTAGTAAAGACAACTAACCTTCATGTAAATGGTTTGCACATGCATACCGGCAGCGAGATAAAAGACGTGAACGTTTTCTTGCAAGGACTTGAAGTAATGTTTGAAATGGCGCGCCATTTTGATCAGCTTGAATTTATTGATTTGGGTAGTGGATTTAAAGTGCCATACCAGGCTGAAGAAGAGGAAACCGACGTGAATACCCTTGGTACGAAACTCACAAAGGCCTTTGCTGACTTCGAAACAGAAACTGGCCGGCATTTACAGGTTTGGTTTGAACCGGGTAAATATTTGGTAAGCGAGTCGGGGTATTTTGTAGTGAAGGCTAACGTGATTAAACAAACAACCGCTACCGTTTTTGTAGGGGTAAACAGCGGCTTTAATCACCTGATCAGGCCAATGTTTTACGATAGTTACCACCGCATTGAAAACATCAGTAACAAGCAACGGGCCGAAAGAATTTACACGGTGGTTGGAAATATTTGTGAGACGGACACCTTTGCGTGGGATAGGAAGTTGACAGAAGTACGCGAAGGCGATTATCTTGTTTTTTACAATGCCGGTGCTTATGGTTTTGAAATGTCGAGCAACTTTAATAGTCGGTTAAAGCCGGCCGAAGTATTGGTGAAAGAAGGAAAGGCTCATCTCATTCGATCGCGTGACGTGTTTGAAGATTTGATGCGTAACCAGGTTGAAGTATTGTAACCTCTATGTCAAAATTAATTTATGCGGGCACTGCTATTATGCTTCATTTTATTGTTCGGAAGTGTAGCAAACAGCCAATCCTTTTACCTTTTTGTAGGCACCTACACCAACAGTGGTAGCAAAGGTATTTACGTATACCGCTTTAATGCTGCCACCGGCAAAGCAGAGTGGGTAAGTAATACTGAAGGTGTGGTGAATCCCTCTTATCTCGCCCTTTCTACAACTGGCAAAAATGTTTATGCGGTAACCGAAACAGCCCGTGAAAATGCAGGAAGCGTAAGCGCATTTTCATTTGATAGATCAACGGGTAAACTCACCTTTCTAAATAAGCAGTCGAGTGGTGGCGATAACCCATGTTATGTAGCGGTACACAAAAGCAGCAAGTGGATTGCGGTAGGTAATTATTCAGGTGGTAGCTTGTCAGTTTATCCTGTAAACGGCAATGGAAGCCTACAGCCATTTGCACAAAACCTTCAGCATACGGGCAGCAGTATCAACAAACAACGGCAGGATAAACCGCATGTGCATGCGACCGTTTTTTCGCCGGATGGTAAATACCTTCTTGCTCCCGATTTGGGTACAGACAAAGTGATGATCTATGCCTTTGATGCAAAAGCGGTAAAACCACTAACGACAGCTGATTCTGCCTATGTAGGTAGTACCCCAGGAAATGGTCCAAGGCATTTAGCATTTCATCCCAATAAAAAGTTTGCTTATTTAATTGAAGAAATGAGCGGAACGGTAGCGGTGTTTGGCTATCAAAAAGGAGGATTGAATTTTATTGAAAGAGTTAGCACTCATCCCCAAAATTTTAAAGGAAATATTGGCAGTGCAGATGTACATCTTTCGCCCGATGGAAAATTTTTGTACGCCAGCAATCGGGGAGATGCGAACAACATTGCATCTTTCAGAGTAAATAAAGAGGGTACGCTTATTCCACTGACTTACGATTCAACCCTGGGTAAAACACCGCGCAATTTCATGATTGATCCTACCGGCAATTACCTGTTGGTCGCCAATCAAAACACCAATAATATTGTCATTTTTAAACGGGATATGAATACTGGAAGATTGCGCAAAACAGGTGAAGAAATTAAAGTGCCGACCCCTGTTTGTCTCCAGATGATGAGAGATTGATTGCTTCGACTTCCTGGCCTGTCTTTTTACCTTTGCTACTTAGTGGCCGACGTCAATTCCACAAAAGTGTATGTAACAAAGTTGTATGTAGTGCTTAATTGTCTTTCTCCAAAATCTCAAATCTTCTTTTCACCGTTTCCCCATTTTCATCTACAATCGTTAGCGTGTGCCAGCCTTTGGCGGGATTAAAAGCCACCTGGTGGAAACGGCTAGTTGTACCAAAGTATTGATCATCTAAATGCCAGAAAAGCTTAGCATCCGGGTTGCGGTGGGCGGCTGTAAAAATCGTCCTTCCTTTTTCGCCAGCTACTTCTTTGGGTACATAAATTTTTGCATTCAGGTCAGGATAGATGATCTCAATTGTCTTGTTTGTTTCACTGCTACAATTTGCCATGTATACTGGCAAAGGTTTATAATCGGCATGCTTTGATTTGTAATAATATTCCATCGCCGGGGGCAGTACAAACCAACTCTTATGCACCATCATAGACGGTTGGACGCAACTTTCTGAAACGCGAAAATTACCCGTAGGATCTAAATGAATGTTGCGGTGGTAAGGACATAATGGAGCATTGATGCCATTTCTACTCACCATCAAAGTATCAACGTTGTTGCAGTCGCTGCCTGCTCTAAAACCGCTTTGATGACAAACCGGTAAATAGGCGAAATCATACGCTGGTGGCTGAAACCATTTACTGGTAGGCAGCAAGCGGAAGAGGTTGAAAAGAATAGGCGCGGCCGTATTGATGCCCGTCAACTCTGGCCGTCCTTCTCCATCTGTATTTCCCACCCAAACTAACACACAGTATTTAGGTGTAAGCCCAATGGCCCAGCCATCTCTAAAGCCAAAGCTCGTTCCGGTTTTCCATGCAATGCGCTGCGCAGAATTAAAGACGTTCCAAATTCCTTCTTCGCCCGGGCGCATTACTTCCTGCATGGCATTAAAGGTGTGCCAGGTTGCGGTAAAGTCAAGGTTGATGGGTTGAGTGGTTGAAGAGTTGATAGGTTGAGTAGTTGATCCGTTGAGTGTTCGAGTGGTTGATGTGTTGAATGGTTCTTTATTTTGATTTTTGATTTTTGATTTTTTCATTTTATATACCGGCATGTGCCAATCTTCTTTATCAATCTTTCCTTTGTTTTTTTCCTGGTGCAAATAGCTTCTTGCAAGGCTACTGTAAACGCCTGCTAATTCCCATGGAGTTACTTCACACCCACCCAGTATTAAGCTGAGGCCATAATGATCTGCGGGTTTTTTTATGGTAGTAAAGCCACATTGCTGTAGCAAGTTGTACATACGCTGGTATTTGTATTCCTGTAGCATTTTTACTGCAGGAATATTTAAGCTGCGGCTGATGGCACGATTAGCAGGCACAGCGCCATCATATTCCATGTTGAAGTTTTGCGGCGTATAGCCTCCAATTTGCGTGGGTATATCGGCGATTAGTTGTGTGGGTAATAACAGTCCACTGGTTTGTGCGGCGGCAAACAGCAAAGGTTTCAATGTACTGCCGGGGCTCCGTGGTGCGTTCAATACATCTACATGGCTTTCCAGTTCAGCATCTGTAGGGTTATATACGTTGCCCATGTAGGCTACAACATTTCCCGTTTCAACTTCCATCACAAGCGCAGCAGCATTATTAATGCCATTGCCGCGTAAACTTTGATGATGACTGTTTACAAGTTGAACCACTTGTTGTTGCAAATTCAACTGAATGGTTGACCGCATTCTCGTTGATGGTAATTCATCCTCATTTTTCGCAGCCGCATAATCTCGTTTGAAACGATCCAGCAGGTGAGGTGCTAGTTGTGGCAATGCAAGTGGAGCACCGGGTAGCGGCTCCAGTAAGGCCAGCTGGCCTGTTGTGGCATCTATTACTTTGCGGGCCACCAGTTGCCTGAGTAGTGCGTTTCTTTTGCGAAGCAAAGCCTCACGATTTCTGCCCGGGTGAATGAGTGTAGGCGTATTGGGAAGCACCGCAAGGGTTGCCATTTCGCCCCAACTCAGTTTGTCTGCGCTTCGGCCGTAGTATCGCCAGGAGGCAGCGTCTAAGCCTACTACATTACTACCAAACGGTGCGTTGGCTGCGTACAATGCCATGATTTCGTTCTTGCTATAGCGGCACTCTAAGCGCAGGGCTAATACTGACTCGATAAGTTTTTGAAAAACATTCCTTTTCTTTCTTCGGCTCATTCTAATGACTTGCATGCTCAACGTGCTTCCACCACTTACTACTTTTTTTCCATTAAGGTTTTGGTAGATAGCCCGGGCCATTGCGTTCGGATCCACACCCGGATGATAGAAGAATCTTTTGTCTTCAAACGTTGTGATGCATTGGATGAACTTATCGGGCACCTGCTCATTGTAAGGAAATCTCCACTGTCCATCGGATGCAATATTTGCTGAAAGGAGGTTTCCATTTACGTCTTCTATTACAAAACTTGTGGGTGATGGGAACAGCAGGCGGGGAAGTGAAAAATAAAAAGCAAGCAGCAAGGTGCAGCCCATTATTAAAGCAATCTTTTTCTTAAATGAGTATTTAGAAAATTGACTTAGAATATGACGGCTGATTTTCTTCAAGCAGGTAATAAGTTATGTAAATTTGAATAAAAGAAAATAATGAGTGATCTGTCTATTATAAAGAAGCAAGTAAAACAATATTTGGAATCGGCTGATGAGCAAACATTAAAAATCGTCCATAGAATTTTAGAGGCTTCGGAAGATTTAGATGATCCACTTATAAATATGACCGCAGAACAAGAAGCGTCCTTTCTGCGTGGACTGTTAAATGCTGATAAAGGCAAGGTTACTTCCCATGAAGGTGTAATGACGCAACTAAGAAGATGAACTAAACTGTAGTTTGGTCTGATGAGGCCATCCAAAACTTCCGTGCAATTCTTCAGTATCTTAAGCAGCACTTTACTTTGGTTGAAGAAAACAATTTGATTGATCATACGCACAAGAAAATTGAACTCATCGCCTCCAATCCTAAGATGTATCGCCAATCAGCCAGAGGTACGAATATTCATTACACAAATATTTTAAAGACAACAATTCTAGTCTATCGAATAAGGCCTCGCCTGAAAAGAGTCGAACTCATACAATTTTTGGATGGTCGCCAACATCCTAAAAAGTTCAAGTACTAATCATTTTCATGATCACGGTGATAAGTCATTAATATTTCCTCACTTCACCTCCACCCATTTTCCATTTACTCCTCCGCTAATACTATTGTCATACATGGCTTCGCAATAAGTGCCCGGCCAATAGAAACGGCCTGGGTAAGCGGCAGTGAGTTGAACATAGTAGATAAGCGTTTCATTCTGTCGGATGTCAAAATAATGGTACACACGATCGTCGCGGATGTCCATGTACTCGGCGGAAGAGGATTTAAAACTGCCCTCGTTATTGTACAACCTCGTATTCAAAATCTCCCAGCCACTCGGAAAAATTTGCGACAATGCCATTTGAGTATAGGTGCCACGTTGCCCGGTGTTTTTTACCGTCACCTTTGCAACGAAATCGGTTCCTTGTGTGAGTGATGCGGGATTGACGGCTGCGCCGGTTTTACTGATGAATGACACGTTCATTGCAAGTACATTGGGTCGACTTACAATGCGTGTACTATCACCCGTTACCGGCTGCCCTTGGTTGATGATTCGTACATACAAAACATTGCTTCCTTTGTTGCTTAACGTTATGTTGGCCTTACCATTTTTGAAGGTTACAGGCACCTGCGTAACTGGGCTGCTGTTATTGATGTTGATGTTTTGCCCTGCAATATTGCCGGCGATGGACACTTTGTTTCCTGCACTGTTTTGTCCACAGAACTTAGCGATTGCTACCAATGCATAAGCGGTGGTTTGCGTACTGTACCAGCGTTCTTGCGATAGTTGCTGCGCCACTGCCCGCACCAGTCGTTCCGCCTCTGCTCTGCGGCCCATAAGCGTGAGCGTTTCCAACACCATAGCCTGGTCGCGTAGTTGGCTGCCGAAAGTGATGCCTGCATTGGGCCGCTCCGAAAAACTGGTTGGTAAACCACTGATCAATTGCAATGCAATTTGTGTTTGCCCTGCCAGGTGATACGCAGCAGCCAATCGCCATTTTGCTTCGGGCGTGATGAATTTATATTCCTTCAATCGGTTCATTGCACCAAGCTCCGGAGCTTTTGCCAAAACCAATAAATACAAGCGATAAGCTTGCACCAAATCGCCACCATAATATACAGGCGCCGTTTCGTTCCACGTATTTGCTTTGCTCTTTTGGTAGCTTCTCCATTGTTGAATAAGAGACGAAGGAATGTTGTAACCACGATCAGTTGCTTCCAATAAAAAATGCCCTGCATAGTTGGTGCCCCATTCATCGGCAGAACTATTGTCGGGCCAGTAACTAAAGCCACCATCGCGTGATTGAAAATTTTTGATTCGCTCAATGCCTTTGCGAATGTTTACATCAACTTCCAGTTTCTGCTGGTTGTTCAACTCCATCATTTGGTTTAACACCAGTTGCGGAAAAACAGCTGATGTAACCTGCTCAATACAACCATGCGGGTATTGAATTAAGTACTGCAACCGCTTCTCTAAATCGATGGCAGGTATCGAAGAAATTTCTACAACTGCCTTACTGCTTCCACCTGTACCTATCGCCGACAATATACTGTTGAAACCCTGGCCACCTTGCAAGGTTTTTTCCGTTATGCTGGTGATGGGTGGATTAGGATTGCGCACATCCAGTTCAACTTCATATGCTGCTGTCTCTTTGCCGCTGGTAGCTACCAATTTAATCTTGCCAATTCCAGTTGCAGATTTTACTCTTGCGTTGAAATAGACTTGTTGCTCACCAACACCACTGAAGGTGATGGTTTGTGTATTGCTTCCTTCAGCTTCCATCAATGAATTATTCTGTAAGCTCAAGTTCACACTTCGGATGTTGTTCTCGGTTGCAAAAACGGTAACCGGAATCCTGATGGTTTCCGTTGGCCCCAACACACGTGGAATGGTTCCGAGCAACATCAACGGCTTTTTAACGGCTACTGCTTTTTCTGCAAAACCATAAGCTCCATCGTTGGCAGCCACCACCATGGCACGCACACTGCCCATGTAAGCCGGCAAAGTAAATGAGTGTGTTTTGCTGCTTCCGTTTGTATGAAATGGACCCAGGAACTTTACGACAGGCCGAAAGCGATTGGCCTTTTTCTTTCCTGGAGAATCACCTTCATTATCTCCGCCGATTGTGAGTATTCTTTCCAATCCGCCACCCCATGCGCCAATCACAAAATCATACAGGTCCCAACTCTTTACACCCAATGCTTCTTTGCTGTAAAATGCCTTGTGGGGGTCAGGTGTTTTAAAGCGTGTAAGGTCTAGCAAGCCTTCATCTACAATGGCTATTACATAGGTCATGTCTTTGCCATTTGCTTCGCTTACGGTCAACGAGGTTGCTTGCTCTGGTCGAATGGCATCAGGTATTTTCAATACTGGTTGAATGCGGGTGTTTTTGTCTTCTACCAGCACTGGTATCACACCATACATTCTTATAGGTAGGTCGTTGATGGTTTGAGCATGTGGCTGCAGCAAACTCACGTTTACATATACGTTGGGCGCCATTTCCTTCTCTGCTTTAAAGCTGAAAGTCGTTTGCCCTTGTGCCGTTTCAGCCCAGTATGTTTTAATCACCTTACTGCCATTTTCAATGCTGATCAAAGCTCTTCCACCTTTTGATGATGGGATGCTAAGCTTCACTTCTTCGCCCACTTCGTAGTTCGTTTTATTACTGGTGAATGAAAGCATAGATGCGGCAGTGGGATCATCTTTATTATCTCGCCTTTGCCAATAAGGATCGTCTACATAAAAAATTTGGCCGGTTACATGTCCACTCGCCACATCGCGAACAAGAAGAAGATATCGACCCCAATTTTCTGATGCAATTTTAATGGGGTAACCACCTCTGCCATTTGCTAATGTGATGGTTTCTTTACTAATGAGCTTGTTGTATTCGTTCTGAGAAAAGTTGCTGAGGTTATCGCCAGTATTATCCCACCACCAGCGCCATTGCACTTTGTATAATTCTACTTGCACGCTTGCAGATCCTGCCAGCAGCAAGCCTTTGGTGTTCACATTTACTATGTTGAGTGCATGGCTTTTGCCAGCTTCCAAATAGCCCCACGGCTTTATGCCTTCAGGGATTTTTATGCCTGCATAGCTACTAAAATTGTGGTAAGGATAGCTGACATTGTCAATGCTGAAGTTTCCTCCGGGTTCAAATACTTTCACCAGCAAATTTGCGGTGAGCACACCCGGTGCATCGGTGTTGATCTGAAAATTTGGACTGACATTCGCCGTGCCCGTTTCACTTAATACTCCATCATAAATTGTTTTGGATTGCGACTCAAAATTTGCTGTAGGATTGTCAAAAGTGTATGCCTCAAATTTTGGAAACGTTGTCTTTGTTTTATACAACGAAACGTCTACCATGGCTTTTAAACTTTTTGCTGTTGCGCCAAACAGCCATTTTGCTGACAGCGTGCCGCTGGTGGTAGAGCCTTTACCCAATTCCGGATCTGCCCCAAAGTTTAAATCGATTTTCAGCCTGTTGGGCATTACTGTTTCAATCTTTAATTTCTTCTCAAATAATGCGCCGCCAATTTTCACTTTGCAGTTCCAGTTTCCGGTGGGTGCACCAGCGTCTGTTGCAGTTTTAAAAACATTGAAACCATCCGCCGGGTTGAGTTGAATCATTTTTTTATACAACTGACCAGAGGGTGCATACAGCTCCATTTCAATAGGGTGATCTTTGGGCAGTTTGTTTTCTTTGTCTTCGATAATGCAGCTTAGGTAAAGGCTGTCGCCCGGCCGCCAAACACCTCTTTCGCCAAAAATGAAACCCTTGATTCCATTTTTTACCTCTGCACCGCTTACTTCAAAACGGCTCAATGGTAAACTGCTGCCATCGTCTAGTTTTAAGTAGCTTTTTTCTGCGTCCTTCTTCGCAACCAACAGAAAAGGTTTTTGCTTCAATTCTATTGTTGCCATTCCATCGTTGCCTGTTTTTCCTTTGGCAATAATTTGTCGTTGGTAATCCAGCACCTCTACTTCTATTCCACCCATCGGTTCGGTAGAAACAATATTATTGGCAGCAATCAACAGTGTATTGTTATTGCCTTTTTTTGAAGTCAGTCCAATGTTAGTGGCAATGATGTTTCTGCTGGCAAAACGCTCTTTATTAAAGTAAGATTTACTGCAAGGATTGTTTCGCTGATCCCAATTGTAACCGTATGGATAGTACGTATCGTAGCGGCTCCAAAACTGGTCATCATCATCCATTCCATTTTCGTTTCCTTCATATTCCCACTCACTATAATTTTCATCTTCACTTTCATTTTCGGTACTGTCGGAAGTATTGCAGGTGTATAAGGAATACGCTGGCCTAAAGCCAATGTGTACACGATAGATGGCGCCAGGTTCGGTACGTATATATTTATCTATGTCTAATGAAAATCTATTTTTCTTGTGCAGGTTGATCGATTGATCATCATCCAATCGAATGGTTGCTGTTACCAATGGCTTACTTACCCTTCTAATTTCCTGCTCTCCGTTTAAGTCGTTCGCCTGTAGAAACTGGCTAACGTTGTTTTCATAAATTTTAATGATACTGACGTCGATGGCTTTCAGATTTACCGCTTCGAATGGAAGCACCAGTTTACCACCGCTGTTGGGTAAAATAGTACCGCGGCCATGAATTTTTACGGACGGTAGCCTGTTTTCAAAAAATACATTTGCTGTAAAACTTTTATCTAACCGGCTTCCCCATTGGTTCACAATTCCGGGGTTAATCTTTACCGTAAAGTTTCCCTCGGGTTGACTGGACACATACACTTTTACTTCGCTGCCGGCAATGCTATAGCTCACATCTTCCTGCTCACTTACTGTTATCAATCCTTTCAGATCCTGGTTATTAGCCAATGGATCGCTAAACTGAACCAGCACAAATTGTTCTGCTTCCTGCACGGCGCGAACGTTCAATACTTTGAAGTCGCCAATAGCCGGTACGGGTATTTCCTTCTTGTCTTTTTGCGCATTGTTCAGCGGAGCGCCGTCCCATTGTAAGTTTAGCGATGATTCGGCCGAACCTCTTTTTATATTGGTGATGGTGAACTGGTGTGTCTTGTTGCTTTCATTGTGTTGCCAGTTGATAGTTGGTGATGCGCCCTGTTGCGATACTTTAAGCAGCTTTGCAATCTCTTTGCTTTGCTCTACATCAGCCGTAACAATTGAACCTGTTAATTGCATTAAATCCTTGCTGCCATTTACCGCCTGCAGGCCATTATCGTTTACCACAAAATCTGGTTTCAGCACCTGTACATTAAAGCGGAATGTTTTAAACTCATCCGGTACTTTCTGCACTTTGGATAAGTAAAATGTTACGGTGTACAATTCATCGGGCTGAAGGTCTTCTTCTGGTTTAAACTCAATGGTGCGTTCATCCGTCCAGTACGCTTTGCCCTTTACCGAAGGCGAGAAATCGAACAACGTTTCTTTAATGGTTTCGTTAAGTGCATGTGTGGTGGATACTTCGGATGCCAGCTGAATTCTGAATGTATTCTTTTTAGAAATAACACCAGAAGTATACGCCTCAATATACTTGCTGAAGGCGGGTTCAACTTTAAGGATCGTTTTTTTCTTGCTACAGCCTGAGTTACTCATCATGAGCGACAGTACAATCAGGCAATACATCAATTGCTTTACTGGAGAATGGGGTTGCATACAGTTATGGAATTGGTAGAGTTTAATTACTTCAGGAAGTTAACTAAATGGAGGTGAGTTTTGCAACAGGTGCCTTGTTAATAACACACTAATTGTAGCAGAAGCAGTAGATTAGTGGAAAGCTTTACTCTTGCAACACAATTTTCACCTGTTTAAACAGAAGTTGGCAAATCAATTTGCGTTCAAAACTTTCCTGGCTACCAAATTACCGGTGGCTTTTTTTTGCGGACTAAAGCTTGCACAATTGGATACTTCCGCAGCATCCATCAGCGTCAGGTATCGGTGGTTTAATACCAACCCTTTTCGCTCTATGTATTTTGCTGTTTTGGCCATGGCCGGCGAGGTAAGTACAGGTATATTGGCAATGGGTTATTTGTATAATCGAAATCCTTCAGTAAGTATGTTACTTGTAAAAACAGAAGGTGAGTTTTTTAAGAAGGCGATCGGCAACATTGTATTTACCTGTAACGATGGCGAGGCGATCAATCATGCGATCGATCAGGCAATAGCTGAAGGCAAAGGCACGAGTTATGCATGCACCTCAACCGGTGTAAATGAAAGCGGTAAAGTGGTTGCTACTTTTATTTTTACATGGAGTTTTAAAGCAAGAAAAAGTAAGTAGAAATTGTTGGAGCCGGGCAGGTGTTTTCCATGGCGTCTTTTCTTGCGTCGCACACTTGTACTTTTATATGTATGGCAGCAGGACCAAAGCGAAGACTACAGTTGACCATTGAGTTGCGGATGAATGAAATGCGACGCAACGATGAAGCCATAAAAACCAAATGCCTGGTACCAAAAAATAGCAGGCATCATTTTAATTAATACAATCAGTATGAAAATCTCCTTTCACGGCGCAGCACAAACTGTTACAGGGTCAAAGCATTTAATTGAAACCAATAGTGGCACTAAAATATTACTCGACTGCGGTTTGTTCCAAGGCCTTGGTCAGCAAACTGATGTATTAAACAGCCAGTTCGGTTTTGATGCATCGCAGGTCGATTACCTTGTTTTATCACATGCACATATAGATCACTCGGGCTTAATTCCAAAGTTGGTGAAGGAAGGTTTTCACGGCCCGATTTTTTGCACACCCGCTACCCGCGATCTTGCAATTATTTTGTTGGAAGACAGCGCAATGATACAGCGGGATGATAAAAAGTACATCAATAAAAAGCGGATGAAGAAGGGACTGCCACTCTTTGAACCCTTGTACGATTTGCAACATGTGGAGCAGGCGATGAAGCTTTTTGAGGTGAGGGATTATAAGGAGTGGTTCACCATCCACAGCGGCATTGAGGTAATGTTTACCGACGCGGGACACATTATCGGAAGCGCGGCGGTGAGTCTAAAAATTACTGAAGAGGGCAAAATAGCCGCCCTAACTTTTAGTGGCGACGTTGGCCGGTATAACGATGCGATACTAAGGTCGCCAGAAGTATTTCCGCAGGCAGATTTTATTATTTGCGAAAGCACCTACGGTAATAAACTGCATGATGATGTGCATGGCACCAAAGATGTCTTGCACGATTGGATTGAGAAAACGTGTATCCATAAAAAGGGAAAACTGATCATTCCCGCCTTTAGTGTAGGCCGTACGCAGGAATTACTTCATGCATTAAATGAATTGGAAAATGAGGGGCGCCTTCCGCGTGTAAGGTATTATGTGGATAGCCCGCTGAGTCTTGAGGCTACTGACGTAGTAAGAAGTCACCCGGAGAATTTTAATAAAACGCTGCGTGAGGTAATGGGGCACGACAAGGATGTATTCGGCTTCCAGGGCCTGACGTATGTAAAATCGGTTGATGAAAGTAAGGCCATCAATTTTTCTGAGCAGCCTTGCGTCATCATTAGCTCCAGTGGCATGGCAGATGCAGGAAGAGTGAAACATCACATTCGCAATAATATTTCCGATGAAAGAAATACCATTTTAATGGTCGGCTACGCTACACCTTCTTCGTTAGGCGGCAAGCTAATGAATGGAATAAAACGCGTGAATATTTATGGAGAGGAATACAATGTACGCGCAGAGGTTGGCCAGATGCGTAGCATGAGTGCGCATGGTGATTACGATGACCTGATTATGTTCCTCGAATGCCAGGATAAAACACGTGTACAAAAGCTGTTTTTAGTACATGGGGAATATGATGTACAACTGGATTTTGCCAATAGGCTTAGTCGCAAAGGTTGGAGGGTAGAAGTGCCCGGTATGAATGCTGAATTTCAGCTATAATAATGCGTAGTCAGGAGGCAGCGGTGAGTGATTAAAACAAAGCTTTTCACTTTTATTTTTTTAAACAACGCCCACTCAAAATATGCGGTTGTCTTATTCTTAGTGCTGCGAGAATGCTTATGGGTTCCTTGGCAATTACTTACAATTAAACGTTTTCCTAAGGCATGGTAAGTATTCGTTAATTCAAATGAGCCGCACGGTTACAACCAAAAGGATTAGAAACGGTTGAAATTTTAATGATGCACGAGGGAGTGGAATTGAATTAGTAAATTCAAACATTGATACACCCGGCATTCTGTAGCTGCCTTCACTTTCTACTCTTATTGTTTTGTACGATTGGATAGAAGGTGATAAATTGTCTACAGCTTAAAACATCTGTTTATGGAAACAATACATGAATTAAATGGAGCCAACGACAACAACATTTGGAAGTCGATAGCCGACGATTTGGCTACAAACGATTTCAGCTACAATGCTGTCCTAAAGAAAGAGGGCATTACCACGGTGCTCACCATCGACGTGGATCCGGGAAGTGGATTCGCAGGTGGGTATGCGTTCACCAATTTTGCAGCAAAAGTCAGCTATGCTACTGGGTTCAAGTTTGCGCTACACCACGAGGCCTTTTTAGATGAAGTGGGTAAATTTTTTGGGATGCAGGATGTAGTAATTGGTTATCCTGAGTTCGATAAAAAAGTAGTGGTAAAAACAAATGATGAGCAGCAGGTGAAATCATTTTTTGCCGACGAGCGATTACGCACTCCCTGGCAATCCTTACAGCATTTCAACCTGCATACAAGCGGACATACCGACGATGAAGATGGCATTCAGTTGAAGCTGGACATTGAAGACGCCATCACCAATATGGAAGAACTTCGTTCACTGTACAATGGGTTTTTAAAAGTTGCCATTGCGTTAGATGGCGGCAACAGGGAAACCAACCCCAATTAATTCCAACGCTATCCAGCTAAGCGTTCCGCAGATTTGCATGATCATCACTAATGCGGCTGAACTAAAAATAAAAAAGCCCCAAACAAATGTTTGAGGCTTTTTAGCTGGTAGAGCGTACGGGAATCGAACCCGTGATTCCTCCGTGAAAGGGAGGCGTCTTAACCCCTTGACCAACGCTCCATTATTTCTAACGGGTGGCAAAAATAGGAGGTGAACGCTTTACAGCCAAAAGTATTTTTAAAAAATTCCGAAAATTTGCAACGATCTTCATTTGCTTCAAACATCTTTTTTAACCGACGTTGTTATTCAAACATTACCTGTCCCTTTCAGTATTCTTTTATCTAAAACGATGTTAGCCAACTCATTGTTTTTTCGCTGAATAAAATTGGGATTGCCATCACGAGGGGAATATACAAGGCAAAAATTTTGTGTTCATTTGCGCCCTTACATGTAATTTCGCAACGTTTTATAACAGTATAAATTTAAATACAGTATGAGTACAAAAGTTGCCATCAATGGTTTCGGAAGAATTGGTCGACTGGTCTTTCGCCAGATCTATAATATGGAAGGTATTGAGGTAGTTGCGATCAACGATTTAACAAGTCCGGCAGTCCTTGCTCACCTCCTTAAGTACGATAGTGCCCAGGGGCGTTTTGATGGTGAAGTAAAGAGCACAGAGAACTCGATCGTAGTAAACGGTGAAGAAGTAAAAATATATGCTCAAAAAGATCCTGCCCAGATCCCTTGGGGCGATCACCAGGTGGATGTAGTTATCGAGAGTACTGGTTTCTTTACCGACAAGGACAAAGCAATGGCACACATAAAAGCCGGCGCTAAAAGTGTAGTGATTTCTGCACCGGCAACCGGCGATTTGAAAACTGTTGTTTTCAATGTAAACCACGACATTTTAGACGGCAGCGAAGAAATCATCAGCTGTGCATCATGTACTACCAACTGCCTTGCACCAATGGCCCAGGTGTTAAACGATTCATTCGGTATCATAAATGGTTTAATGACGACCATTCATGCTTACACCAACGATCAAAACACACTGGATGCACCACATCCAAAAGGCGATTTACGCAGAGCAAGAGCAGCCGCTCAAAACATTGTTCCAAATAGTACAGGGGCAGCTAAGGCCATCGGCCTGGTGTTGCCAGCACTAAAGGGTAAACTGGATGGAGGCGCTCAGCGTGTTCCAACCATCACAGGTTCTCTAACTGAGTTAAACGTGATTTTAGCCAAAGAAACTTCTATTGAAGAAGTGAACGCTGCCATGAAAGCTGCTGCTAACGAAAGCTTTGGATACAACGAAGATGAGATTGTAAGTACCGACATCATCGGCATGACATTCGGTTCATTGTTCGATTCTACACAAACCAAAGTGATTGGAACCGGTAACCAACAAATGGTAAAAACCGTTAGTTGGTACGATAACGAAATGAGCTATGTTAGCCAGTTGGTTCGTACCGTTAAGTACATGAACAAGCTGAAGAGTAAAAAGTAATTTTTATGGGCCCGGCAGAAGAATATGGATTGTACATCGTTGCGTCGCACACTTGTACTATATTACTTTTAGCAGCTACATAAATTTCATATTGGTGAGGGCCGCAGTTGAACAACTGCGGCTTTTCATTTAAAACAAATTCAAATGAGCAACTTCCAATCACACAACTTCTCCGGCCAAAAGGCATTGATAAGAGTAGACTTCAATGTGCCGCTAAACGATCAGTTTCATATTACTGACGACAACCGCATGCGTGCAGCCATACCCACTATTCAAAAGATATTGAAAGATGGGGGTAGCGTCATTTTAATGAGTCACTTGGGCAGACCGAAGGATGGTCCCACAGATAAGTATTCGTTAAAGCATTTAGTGCAGCACTTATCTGAATTATTAGGCGGCGTAAAAGTAGATTTTGCCAGCGATTGCATTGGAGAAGAAGCGCAACAGAAAGCCTCATCCTTACAAGCCGGTGAAGTGTTGCTGTTAGAAAACCTGCGCTTTTATAAAGAGGAAGAAAAAGGTGATGAAGCCTTTGCCGAAAAATTGAGCAAGCTGGGTGATGTGTATGTTAACGATGCATTTGGAACGGCGCACCGTGCACACGCATCTACTGCGGTGATTGCTAAATTCTTTCCGGGTGATAAAAAGCTTTTTGGTTTGGTAATGGAAGGCGAAATAGACAGTGCCGAAAAAGTGTTGCACAAAAGTGAGCGGCCCTTTACAGCAATACTTGGTGGCGCTAAGGTGAGTGATAAAATACTCATCATTGAAAACCTGTTGGAGCGCGCTAACCACATCATTATTGGTGGAGGCATGGCCTATACATTCTTAAAAGCACAGGGCAAAGAAATTGGCAGCAGCTTGTGCGAAGAAGATAAACTGGATTTGGCAAATGAGTTGCTAGCAAAGGCAAAAGCCAAGGGCGTATCCTTTCATTTACCAAAGGATAGTGTAGTGGCTGATAAGTTTGATGCAAACGCAAATACAAAAGAACTAAGCAACGATAATATAGAGAAAGGCTGGATGGGCCTTGACATTGGGGCAGAAGCCATCAAAGATTTTGGCCAGGTGATACTTGAAAGCAAAACGATTTTATGGAATGGCCCCATGGGTGTTTTTGAAATGGAAAAGTTTAAGAACGGAACCAAAGCCATTGCCGACTTTGTAGTAGAAGCGACGGTTCGTGGTGCATTTTCGCTAGTGGGTGGTGGCGATAGTGTAGCAGCTGTCAACCAATTTGGTCTTGCAGATAAAGTAAGCTATGTAAGTACTGGTGGTGGAGCTATGCTTGAATATTTTGAAGGGAAGGAATTGCCGGGGATAGCGGCAATCAAGTCTTAACTAATCATACGCTATTTTGATCCGCTGATTCGTCAGCGGATTTTTTGTACGAGTGAAGGTAGGGTGCTCAGTTGCTGCTACATGTTATACTGTACAAGAGTGCGACGCAACGACTGGTGCCATTACAACGAATGACAGGCTCATAACCCTTCTTCAGCATTAATGGCATACTTAATAGTTATGTTTAAGGTTGGTACAAATTTTTCTATTAAAGAACTGAATTTTAGAAAACCGTACATTTGAAAAAATTAAATTAAAACATGAAATCGAGTAATTTAATACTGATTGTTATTCTTGCTGCCATTCTTATTTTAGGTGGTTGCGGTTGTGGGCAATACAATGGCCTTGTGCAACAAGATGAAGTAGTAAAAAATGCATGGAACAACGTGCAAAGTGATTATCAACGTCGTGCTGACCTGATACCTAACCTGGTTAATACTGTAAAAGGTGAGGCAAACTTTGAGCAAACTACTTTAACTAAGGTGATTGAAGCAAGAGCATCGGCTACACAAATGCGTGTAAACCCCGATGATCTTACACCAGAGAATATTGAAAAATACCAACAGTCTCAAGGGCAACTGTCGCAGGCGCTAGGACGTTTACTCATGGTATCCGAGCAGTATCCCAACTTACGTGCAAACGATGCATTCCGTGGATTGCAGGCGCAACTGGAAGGAACTGAAAACAGGATTAAGGTGGCGCGCAATGATTTCAATGCTGCCGTTCAAAAGTACAATACGCAGGTGCGTAAGTTTCCTACCAACTTGTTTGCGGGAGTAATGGGCTTCAAACCTCGTGTAGGATTTACGGCAGATGCTGGCGCAGAGAAAGCACCGAACGTTCAGTTCTAACTAAATTAAAGTAGCGCCATGGGTATATTTTCTTTTGGTAAGAAGCGACAGTTTTTCACTGCTGAGCAGCAGGCACTGATGGTGGAAGCCATTCGTGAGGCAGAAAGGAATACCAGTGGTGAAGTGCGGGTGTTTATTGAAGGAAAGTGTACTTATGTAAACCCGGTGGATCGTGCCCACGAGATATTTTTCAACCTGCAAATGGAGAAGACCGTTGATCGGAACGCAGTGCTTTTGTACATGGCTTTTGATGATCATCAGTTGGCGCTGTTTGCAGATGAAGGGATTTACCAGCGCCTGGGACGAGACTATTGGAATGACGAGGTAAAAAAGATTGTTGCCGCGTTTACAAAAGACGATTATACCGGTGGAATTTGTACGGTGGTGAAAGATATTGGGGAAGCATTAACCGCTCAATTTCCCTATGATGATAAAGGCGATAAAAATGAATTGCCCGATGAAATAATATTTGGTCATTAACCTTAATCTTACGCATCCCGCTCTTGCAGCGGGATGCTATTTTTAGCATGAAGCGCATCCTTTTATTTCTGGTATTCTTTCTTACAATTACAGCAGTAATTTTTGGTCAGGAGATTCCTGCCAAGCCTTCGCCTGCAAGATTGGTAAACGATTATACGAATACATTAACAGCCGATCAGAAAGCAGCCCTGGAACAGAAGTTGGTTGCCTATGATGATAGCACGAGCACCCAAATTGTGGTGGTCATTGTACCTACATTGAACGATTATGGCGCATCGGATTACGCAACAAAGCTGGGACGTGATTGGGGTGTAGGAAATAAGAAAACGAATAATGGCGTCATATTGCTCGTTGCCAAAAATGACCGAAAATTATTTATTGCACCGGGTTATGGGTTGGAAGGAGCCATACCAGATATCACGGCAAAGTCAATAGTTGAGGATGTTATAAAACCTAATTTCCGACAGGATGATTATTACCGTGGTTTGGAGCTTGGCACGACCGCGATTATGAAAGCGGCGGCGGGTGAATATAAAGCGCCTGCTGGATACCGTAAGAAGAGCAAAGGAGGCGGCGGCGGCGGATCAATCATCGGAATTATTATTTTCATTTTCATCATTATAATGCTGGCCGGCCGTGGTGGTGGTGGCAGAGGCGGAGGCATGATGAGCCGCCGTGGATTTGGAGATGTTGCGACAGGCGTATTATTGGGTCAACTATTAGGTGGTGGCCGAGGTGGTGGTGGCTTTGGCGGCGGAGGAGGATTCGGCGGTGGCTCCAGTGGCGGTGGTGGCTTCGGGGGATTTGGCGGAGGAAGTTTTGGCGGTGGTGGAGCAGGTGGAAGTTGGTAGGTGTGAGTTTGGAGATTGAAGTTTGAGGTTGAATTTGTATTTCCAGTCACTTACTATTTTTCGGTTTGCGATTCGATTGAAGTAGTGACTTGAGGGTTAGAAAAGATATTGAACTAAAAACGGGCTGCATGCACAGCCCGTTTTTGATTCGGATGGAAGTTTTTATTTTAATTGCTCATTGATATAATTGACCTGGGTATCAATTTCAGATGCGTTTGAGGTATTTTTTAATGCTTGTTTTTTGACCTTCAAATTTGTTAGTTGCTCGTTGATTGCTTGCTTTACTCTTGGGTTGAAGCCAGACATTGCATTTCTAAATGCAACTACTTTAACTATTCCCTGCTTGAAGTTTTCTGTGTTGTTTACGTTTCGTAGATAAGTAACGTAAAGCCCATACTGGTTAAACTTTGCAAATCCTTGAGCCTTGTCAAACTTTTCGGTCATTTCTGCGAAATCTGCATCCGTTTTTGCCAATATTTCTACCTGCTCTACAGCTTGCCTCAGCATCCCTTTGGCATCTTTTTTCAAAGTAGGAAGGAGAGAGATGGCTTTCTGCTGATCAACTTCGGACAAAGCATATAACGATGCACCTGCAACAGAGTACGACGAATCAGAAGCACCTGCATAAAACAGGTTAGCATAGTTTGCATTTTTAAACTCGCTCAATACACTAATGGCAGCAGCACGTGTTGTTCTTTTTACATCTTGTTTCGCAATCTTTTCAATCGTAGAAATAGATGTGGTATCCAAGTCGGCACTGTCCAGATTTCTTAAAGCTCTTTCGCGTAATTCATAGTACGGATCCTTCAGGGCATCTAGTATTATTTTACGCGCCGCGGGTTGATCTTTTTTGCTGATTGCATAGTCAACAGCTTCTCGTCTGTCTACATAGTTTTTTGAATGCGCATATTGAAAACTGTAATCGGCCAGGATTTTATTTTCTTTTTTCTCTGCTAACAAAATCTTTTCTGCATCAAAATTTACAAACGATGGTTTTGCATTTACCGGAAAAGAAAAGGAGTCCAACCGGTTCCCGATCCATACCTGGTGTCTGGTTGCCTTATTACCTTCGTAGACATCTATAGCAACCGGCATACGGAAAAGCTTACTAGTGTCTGGCGTTTGCTTTACCATCACCGTTGCCATCTTTGTAGCTTCGTTGTAACTATAGGTGATGTCAAGCTTTGGATGCCCGGTGCTATAGTACCATTGGTTAAAAAACCAGTTTAGATCCTTTCCGGTCACTTCTTCAAAAGCAAGGCGTAAGTCTTGCGCTTCAGCATTTTTAAATCTGTGTTGGGTAAGGTAGAGGTTCAACGATTTGTAAAAGGCATCATCATCCACCACATTGCGCAGCATATGCAGGATCACTCCGCCCTTTTGGTAGCTCACCCTGTCAAACATGTCTTCCCGGTCGGCGTAATAAAACCTCACCAGGTGTTTGCTTTCGCTTCTGCTTCCAAGGTATATCTGTGCATCCGTAAATACTTTGTGCTGTGCTGCTTCTTTGCCGTATTTGTGTTCTACCCAAATCACTTCACCATAGGTAGCAAAGCTTTCGTTTACCGTTAGGTTACTCCAGTTTTCTGATGTGACCAAATCGCCAAACCACTGGTGAAAAAGTTCATGCGAGATCACATCTTCAGCCGTATTGTTGTCTAATAATTGCCTCGCATTCTGTTGGGTAACTTCCCCCAATAAGGTAGCCGTGGTATTTTCCATGGCACCGCTTACATAATCTCTGCCTACCATTTGTGCATACTTTACCCATGGATATTCTACGCCAAGTTTATCGGCAAAAACCTTCATCATTTCCGGCGTGTTACCAAATATTTTCCTCGCCACTTTCTCGAAATTCTTCTCTACATAATAACTTACTTCTTTGCCTTTGTAGCTATCTTTTACTACCGCAAAATCACCTACACCCATAAAAAACAGGTAAGGTGAATGGGGCAAGTCCATCTTCCAAACGTCCGTCCTTGTTCCATCGGTGTTCTTTTTTTGCGACACCATCTTACCATTGCTGAGCGTAACGTATTTCGCTGGAACGGTCATTGAGATTTCTTGCGTGGTTTTTTGATTGGGCCGGTCAATGGTAGGAAACCAAACTGAAGAGGCTTCTGTTTCACCCTGCGTCCATATTTGAATTGGCTTAGAAGTGTCTGCTCCGCTTGGATTGATAAAATATAAACCCTTATCGCTCGTAATAGCTGCACTACCGCCTGTTTTTAAGTCATCGGGCTTGGCCGTGTAGCTAATGTATAAAGTATAGGACTCGTTGTTTTTATAAGTTCTGTCCAGCTTAACAACCAGGTTTTTTGCATTGGTGTAGTTGTAAGAAACGTCCACCATCTTCGCAGCTTTTACCAAGCTAACTTTTTTTATATCCATTCCTTTTGCGTCGAGCCTCACACTGTCAGTTGGATAGAAGTGTGGCTTGAGTGTTATCCATGCTTTGCCCAGCAGATGCTTTTTAGTATAGTCGAATTTTACGTCCAGTTTTGTGTGAACGAGGTCGGATTGCTTTTCAGCTGTTTCGCGATAGATGTTCTTCCAATTGTCATTTGCTGCACGCCGCGCTGGCTGTGCCTGCAAGTCGCAGTTGAGTAAGAAGAGAAATAAAATAAATGGTGTTTTAGTCATAGGTCATTTTTGTGGATGGCAAATGTACAAGGTCAGGGAGCGGTAAAATGGGTTTTATCATTTGGTTTCAATTTTGAGTGCAAAATGCCTGAATACAGCCGAGCATTTTGCTAACATCAGGTAGTCGTGTAGTGTTCAACTCAGTTGTGCAAAACATGATTTTCAACAACCATAATCTTTGGTAATTTGCAGCCCTGCCCATCTTTTAAAGGCGAGTGATACATGGAGAAGTTTATTGTTTCGGCAAGAAAATACAGGCCTCAGAATTTCAACACAGTTGTTGGTCAAAGTCATATTACCACTACTCTAAAAAATGCCATACGTAACCAGCAGCTGGCGCATGCATTCCTTTTTTGCGGACCGCGTGGCGTAGGTAAAACAACGTGTGCCCGTATTCTTGCTAAAACCATAAACTGCGAAAATCTGCAAGCCGATGGTGAAGCATGCAACACTTGCAACAGTTGTAAAAGTTTTAATGATGGCGCTTCGCTAAACATTCATGAACTGGATGCAGCAAGCAATAATTCGGTAGATGATATTCGCGCATTGGTAGAGCAGGTCCGCTTTGCACCACAGGCTGGTAAGTACAAGGTGTACATTGTGGATGAGGTACATATGCTAAGCTCAAATGCCTTCAATGCATTTCTGAAAACGTTGGAAGAGCCACCCTCTTATGCAATATTTATTTTAGCCACGACGGAAAAGCACAAGATCCTTCCGACCATTTTAAGTAGATGTCAGATTTTTGATTTCAAACGAATTACGAACAACGATACGGTTGATCACTTAAAAGAAATTGTTGGAAAGGAGGAGATACAAGCGGAGAAAGCGGCCCTGCAGGTGATTGCACAAAAGAGCGAAGGCTGTTTGCGGGATTCGCTGAGTATCCTGGATAAGATTGTAAGCTTCACCAATGGTGTGGTTACCTATCAAAATACCTTAGAGCACCTCAACATTCTCGACCATGATTATTATTTCAGGTTGTTGGAAACGCAGCTAGACCAGGACATGGCGGGCGCCATGTTGCTGTACGACGAAATAAACCGGAAAGGATTTGAAGGCGATTTGGTACTGAATGGTTATGCTGAATTCGTACGAAATATCTTGGTGTCGCAAAATCCGAAAGCAGCATCTCTGCTGGATGTGGTAGAAGGCATGGAATCGAAATATGTAGAAACGGCCAAAAGAGTTTCACCTGGTTTCCTTGTAGGTGCATTGAACATTTTGAATGAGGCAGAGATCAATTATAAAATGAGTCGGAACAAGCGGCTTCATGTTGAAATGACTTTGATAAAATTAAGTTTCCTGCAGCAAGCCATCAGCCTTACCTACGATAATGAAACAGGAAAAGTTGTAAAGAAGAAACGCATCAATGGTCCAATTGCATTGAAATTTGAACCAATCAAATCGCTGCAAATTAAACCATCCGCAGGAACAGCTCAAACGCATAAATTATACATTCAACCGCAAGAACCTGCGGTGCTGGCTAATACTGTAGCTGAAGCACAACCTGTGCGTAAGCCTGAGCCTTCTGTGACAGAAAGGGTGCCGTTGAAAATTGCCCACGTTTCAACAGAGGGTATTGCACAAGTTAGTGTTGCTGAAAAGCCTGAGAGGGCGGCTGGGCCTAAAAGAACGCTGCTGCAAAGCATCCGAGATCAGCACCTCACTACAAAAACGGCTGAAGAAGTAAAGGAAGTTGTTACGCTTTGCGAGGAAAAATTGCAAGAGGCATGGAATATTTACATTGAGCGATTGAAGACGCAACTAAAGCATTCAGTGGTTACGGTATTTAATATTGCCCGGCTGGAGTGTGTCAATGAAAACTATTTCAGCATCAACGTTTCCACATCCCTAGAGCAAAAATTTATAGAGCAGGAAAAGCTGGATTTGTTGGAACATTTAAAAGTGTTTTTCAACAATAAAAATATTGGCTACAACATCGTAGTGAATGAGGTTGTACAAGAGAAAGTGTTTTCTGAAGTGACGCTGAATTCAAGAGAAAAATACAACCGCATCATTGAGCAATACCCAAATATTAAAGACCTAAGGGATAGATTGAAACTGGAGTTGGACTACTAACAGGTATTGTTTGAGATTAATGGAAATTGAAAATGATAAGCCTGCAGAACATTCGTTTATTGTTTCGAACCACCCTTGTTACTACTCCGATACTAATGGGTGTAATGTTTTGGCATGGAGCAAGGCTCAGAACACCCACCACTCCAAGGGGAATAATTGATGCTGAATTAGCAGACACCCTAACTCGTGCGCACGAAATACTTAGTGCATGGAAATCAATTGTACCCCATGCAATAATCAACACCTATATCGATTTCGGTTTTTTACTTTCTTACGCTTTGTCGCTCTTTGCGGGGGTGTGGTTATTAGGTTCCAAACTCCAAGGTTTTTTGCATTTTATTGGCAAGCCACTTGCCTATGCAATGTTGTTGGCGGGACTGCTCGATGCCATCGAAAATTGTTTGATGTTGCAAACGTTTTCCGGCAAAGTATATGAGACTATTTTGGTTGCTACGGCAATGAGTGCACGTGTCAAATTTTTCCTTGTTTTCCTAGGTTTGGCCTACCTTATTTTGGCAGGCATTTACTTTTTGATTGTACGCACCCGATTGCGCCACTCCAATGCAAAACAACCGATTTGAAATATTTCTTTTCAACTTGCCCATACCTCATTTTCCTGTAATTTCACCGCCTAAAATTCATACGCACATCTGTAGTTAATTGGCTGCTATTGTGCACAAAACATACGTATGGCTGAAGTGATATTAATGCCCAGGCTTAGTGATACCATGACGGAAGGCGTAATTGCTGCATGGCATAAAAACGTAGGAGACCAGGTTAAAAAGGGAGATCTTCTTGCAGAAATTGAAACCGATAAAGCAACAATGGAACTCGAGAGTTACCAGCAAGGAGTGTTACTACATAGGGGTGGAGTTGATGGAGATAAACTACAGGTGAATGACTTACTGGCCATTATAGGAAAAGAGGGTGAAGATGTGGCTGCATTGGTAGCTCAAAACACCGGTGGTACAAATGCACCGGCGGCAGATGCACCCCTAGCTGAAGCACCAAAAGGAGAAATGCAGGAAGCAGCAAAAGAGGAAGTGAAGCCAGCAACGGCTCCTTCACCGGTAGCAGCTGAAAAGCCAACGGTGGCTTCGGTGGATATCTCTACAATGGAGGAAGTGGTATTGATGCCACGCCTAAGCGATACAATGACGGAAGGTGTGATAGCCGCATGGCATAAACAAGTGGGCGACCAGGTAAAAAAAGGGGAAGTGCTTGCAGAAATAGAAACCGACAAGGCTACCATGGATTTGGAAAGTTATAAAGATGGGACGTTATTGTACCAGGGAGCCAAAGACGGAGAGAAGATAGCAGTAAACGAACTGCTCTGCATTATTGGTAAAGATGGAATGGACATCAACCCAATAATCGAGGCCGCAAAAGGTGGCGCAACTGCCCCACAAGTAGCAGTCAATACAGAACAGCCGGCAAGCGAGCAACCGCCTGCAGAAAAACAAGCTGCGTCTCATCCTGTAGCTAACAACGAAGCACCACCAGCCGTAGTCAACGAAGGAAGAATTATAGCCTCACCACTTGCTAAAAAGTTAGCAGAAGACAAAGGCATCGATCTGAAATATGTAAAGGGTAGCGGTGATAATGGCAGGATCGTGAAACAAGATGTAGACGCTTACCAACCTGCTCAGCAAGCACCACAACCACCAACCGCTTCACAGGCAGAAGCACCTAAGCCCACAGAGGCAAAGGCTGCACCTGCTGCTGCTGCAAAAGCGCCAGCCGGGCCAATTGGCGAAGTAAGCTTTGATGAAGTACCGGTTTCACAGATGCGCAAAACCATTGCCCGTCGTTTGGCCGAAAGCAAATTCTCTGCGCCTCATTTCTATCTAACAATGTCTATAGATATGGACAAAGCAGTAGAAACCCGTGGTAAATTAAATGACGTTGCCAAGGTGAAGATCAGCTTCAATGATATGGTGTTGAAAGCAGTGGCCGTTTCGCTCAAGCAAAATCCAAAAGTAAACAGTAGTTGGTTGGGTGATAAGATCCGTTACAATCATCATGTAAACATTGGCGTAGCGGTTGCGGTAGATGAAGGGCTGTTAGTACCGGTAGTTCGTTTTGCTGATATGAAATCTCTGAGCCAGATAGCTGCAGAAGTTAAAGACTACGCACAAAGAGCGAAAGATAAAAAGCTGCAACCATCCGACTGGGAGGGAAGCACCTTTACCATAAGCAACCTCGGTATGTTTGGCATTGATGAATTTACAGCCATCATCAACCCACCCGATGCTTGCATACTGGCAATTGGTGGAATTGCACAAGTGCCTGTAGTAAAAAATGGAGCAGTGGTTCCGGGTAATGTGATGAAAGTTACCCTGAGTTGCGACCATAGGGTAGTAGATGGCGCAACGGGTGCAGCATTCCTACAAACATTAAAATCATTGTTAGAGGAACCGTTGAGAATGTTGATCTAAGAATATTGTCTGCATAGAGAAAAGGTGAGTTTCGGCTTACCTTTTTTTGTGTCTAAAATCGTAGCTTTTTAATTGAACTTGGATTGGGATAATAGAAAGAAACAAAAAAGTTCAGGTCAATCAGCAAAATACTTTCAATAATATTTGAAAGTTTAGAAACTCATCTTTATCTTTGAGTATGAACTTACCAGAAGCAAAAGCACAATTCATTCAGAGCTGGGGAGTATTAGGAAGCCAATGGGGTATCAACAGAACAATGGCGCAAGTTCATGCCTTGTTATTGGTTTCTCCCGAACCACTTTCTGCAGAAGACATAATGGAACAACTGAGTGTGAGCAGGGGAAATACCAATATGAACGTGCGTGAACTAATGGACTGGGACCTGGTGAACAAGGTAATTATACCAGGTGAGCGAAGGGAATATTTTACCGCAGAAAAAGACATTTGGAAAGTGGCAACCCTAATTATGTACCAACGTAAAAAGCGCGAATTAGATCCTATGGTTAAGGTGTTGAACCAACTTTCAGAGGTAAAGGGTGATGCAGACAATGCAGAACTAAAGGCTTTCACGGACACTGTTTCCAACATTAAAAAGTTTGCAGGACAAGCCGAAAAAACCTTGGACACGATTATTAAAGCAGAGGAGAATTGGTTTTGGGGAAGCTTCATAAAGCTGTTCAAATAAAACAATTTAAAATGGCCGCATTTGCGGCTTTTATTACCGGAGTAACTTTCAAAAATTTTAGAAACTTTAAAAACATACATTAAAACCAAACATCATGATTTACATTATTCTTACCTATTGCATTTATTTAGTGGTCACCATTTGCCTGACTATTTGGATTGCTAAAACTCTTTTCAAGAATGGACAGGTTTTCCTGGTGGATATTTTTCATGGAAATAAAGAACTCGCAATAAGTGTCAACAACCTACTACTCGTCGGTTTTTATCTCATCAACATTGGTTAAGCCGTTTACACACTGCAAGTAAATCAACACGTGCTTTCTACACAGGAGGTTATTGAAGTATTGAGCTTAAAAGTTGGTCTCATCATCCTTATTCTTGGTGGCATGCACTTTCTAAACTTGTACATTTTTTTCAAGCTGCGTAAAAGAGCTCAGTTGGACAAACAACTACATCCACAATTATAAATTTAGAGAGATGAAAAGGTTGAAGCAAGCAGATTTTTACGGCCAGTTATTACTCCTATTGGTATTTTTTATTACAAGTTGCGTTAATGGGTTTATGACTTTAATGATTGGATACTTTGTATTGGGGGCATGGCAGCTTACCAGTATGGCGGTGCACTTTTACAACGACTGGCACATGCACAGGCACCGCAAACGGTACCAATACTTTTACTTTTCCATTATTGCGATACTACTGCTTTGCGGAGGATTTTTATTTCCAACGGTCCTCTTGTTGGTATTTGTGGTGATGTTTTTTGCGGCCCCCGTCATGGCGCTATACTACGCATTTCTTTGTTACAAAGAAGTGTTCCATGCATACAAGCGGCCTTCTGAAATCATTTTTTAAGTCAACAATCATGACCAACAAAATTATCATTGCCGGCGGTACAGGATTTATCGGCCGGCACATTGCGGAATGGTTTGCACCTGCACATGAAGTGGTTATTCTATCCCGTAATAGATCATTTGACAACAATGCTATTGGTGCATTTGCCATCAATGAAAAGTTTAAAGCAAACATCCGGTTAGTGGAGTGGGACGGGAAAAACAATGGAGAATGGACAAAGGAGATTGATGGCGCACACATGGTGATTAACCTTGCTGGTAAAAGTGTGAACTGCAGGTACACTGCCAGAAACAAAAAAGAAATATTTGACAGTAGAACTCATTCCACCGAAGCCATTGGAACAGCGATACGGTCAGCGACAACTCCACCGAAGGTTTGGATCAATGCGGCTTCTGCAACAATTTACCGCCACGCATTGGATAAGCCACAGGATGAGTTAACCGGTGAAATGAAGAATGACTTCAGTGTGCAGGTTTGTAAGAGGTGGGAAGAAACTTTCTTTGCGCAGCGCACACCATTTACCCGCAAAGTTGCTTTTAGAATGGCTATTACGCTTGGTGCCGGTGGCGTCATGGTTCCCTATTTAAACCTTGTAAAATTTGGTTTAGGCGGCAAGCAGGGAAGCGGAAAGCAAATGTTTAACTGGGTACATATTGAGGACGTTTGTCGTGCAGTGGACTTTGTAAATAGAAATGATGCAGTTGAGGGAGTGTATAATTTATGTTCTCCAAACCCGGTTAGTAACGCAACTTTTATGAAATCTGTGCGTGATGCTACAGGTGCAAAGTTTGGTTTACCGGCTTATGAATGGATGCTGAAAATAGGGGCCGCTATCATTGGTACAGAAACAGAATTGATCTTGAAAAGCAGGTGGGTTGTGCCGTCGAAACTGACCTCGGCGGGATTTGAATTTCAATTTCCAAACCTTGAAGATGCAATGAAAAATATTGTTTTTCAGCTGCCACGTTTTGCTAATAAACCTCTATAGTATGTGGTTCAATTCTTGTAAAAGTGTTGTACGTTACAACAATAATAAAATGAGATATGGGAAAGAAAACAGTAGTACTTGGTGCATCTACCAACCCGGTGAGATATAGTTATCTCTGTGTAAATAAATTGCTTTCTTACCAGCATCCAGTGGTTGCTGTTGGCCGCAAGGAAGGACAAATTGCGGATATAGAAATTCGAACAGACCAACCGAAGGAAGAAGAAGTGGATACGGTAACGCTGTACTTAAATCCATCCAACCAATTGCCCTACTATGATTACATTTTAGGCCTCAATCCAAAACGTATCATCTTCAACCCTGGCACCGAAAACGACGAGCTATTTGAGATGGCAAAGCAAAAAGGCATTCAACCGGTTGAAGCATGCACGCTGGTAATGTTAAGCACCGGGCAGTATTAGGTATTCCTTTTCAACCTGTCGATATCAACAGGGATTATTGCTTAGTGGAATGCCCGCATTTCGGTAAACGTTTAAACCAGCCTTTGCCCTAAGCCAGGTGTTGTTTCACACTTGTTTATAATTAATTAACGTGATCGCTTCTTCAGCCAAAAGAAATATCGGTAAATTACAAAAACCCGATTTCATATGTATTGGAGAAAGTTTAGCGGGGAACCAATTGATCTCCCCATTAAAGATGCTGTTGAAACAGCTATTAAAAAAGAAACAACTACAGGCAACAAACTAAAGGTTTGTATTGGTACAGACAGCCAGGTGAAAGGAAAGGATACCGAGTTTGCTACGGTCATTGTTTTTCTGCGCCAGGGCCACGGTGGTTTCATGTACATCCACAACGAAAAAACGCTACAGAAGTACAGCATTAAAGAAAGGATGCTGGTAGAAGTTGCCAAAAGTATTGAGATCGCTTATGAACTATGCGATCTCTTTACGTTGTATGATGTGGATATGGAAGTACATGCGGACATTAATACCAACCCACAGTTTAAAAGTAATGATGCGTTAAAAGAAGCGATGGGTTATATCCTGGGGATGGGTTTCGCATTTAAAGCAAAGCCTGAGGCTTTTGCCAGTAGCAGCTGCGCAAATAAGATGGTGAATTAATTCCCTTTTTCCGAATGTTTTTTCAACCAGCAAATAACTGGTTCAGGCAAACTGACCCTGTTACAATTTTATCCTTCTTCAGGATTATTGTAGGCAAAATTTGCATCTTCAATAAATTGTAAAATCTTATCTCTTCCCATTTTTTTATTGGCGCTGGTCATAAAATGTAAGGGAAGAAACTGCCACGTCTTTCTCATTTCATCAAAGAACGACTTAACGTTGGCCGCAACGGTGCGTTGGTTTTCTTTATCCGTTTTAGTGAAAGCAATATTGAACGGGACCTGCCAAATGCCGAGTTGATTCACAAAATCGATATCGTTTTTTTGCGGTTCGTGACGGCTATCAATCAACACAAAAACATTCACCAGGTTTTCTCGCTTCCGCAAATAATTCTCAATCATTTGCTCCCATCTACGCCGGCTGGTTTGCGATACTTTGGCAAAACCATAGCCGGGAAGATCTACGATATACCACGGGTCCCACGACTTTTGCAATTCTGTTTTGGAACTGAAAATATTGAAGTGATTGATCATTTGGGTTTTGCCAGGCGATGATGATGTTTTAGCCAGCTTCTGATTGTCGGTAATCATGTTGATCAGCGATGATTTTCCCACGTTGCTTCGTCCTATAAAAGCATACTCAGGCCTGTCGGGTGCGGGGCAGGTGGCAAAGTCAGGGTTGGAAATAATGTACTCAGCTTTTTTAATGATCATGGCGGCAAAGGTATAACTATCACAGCTGAAGAACATTCAAGGAAACAAAAATGGCCACGTTGCCGTGACCATTTCACTTAACACATTTTGAAGTTATTCTACAATCACTTGCTTGATAATTGCCTCACCATCCCGCACAACTTTTAGCATATACAATCCCTTAGCTAGTGTGGCCGTGCCGCCAATCGACAAGCTATTGGCTCCTGCAGAAAGATCTACTTCTTTGGAAGCAATCATTTGTCCTGCGTGATTCAGCAGTTGCAAATCGATCCTTTGTGCTTTATCTGTAGAAACCACCATTTGAACTGTGTTTTTAGAAGGATTAATTACAACCACTTCAAAGTTGTATTTACCAACCTTATTTACTTTGATAATGTTCGAATACCTGGTAAGCCCGTCTTTGTCTACTTGTTTCAGACGATAGTAAACTACGTTTGAATTCACTGCGCTCAAAGTCCTGTCAGTAAACTGGTACTTGTTAGTACCGGCAGTATTTGTTGATGCAGCTACAGTTCCAATTGCACTAAAGTTGTTTGGATTTTCAGCTCTTTCTACAGTGTAATAAGCGTTGTTTATTTCGTTCGTTGTAGACCAGTTCAAGAACGTGTTTGAATTCTGAACCAGGCCAGTAAATGTAACAAAGGTTACTGGCAGTGAGGTCGCAAGCTGAGCCTCCATCATCACTTTAAAAGTATTGTTCGGCGCAAAATCTCCCCATGCACCGGTAGTACGGAAAAAGAAAACGCCTGTCCTGATAGGACTTTCAGTTTCGTAAGCAGCTCCAAAGTTCGTGGTACCTGTTTGTGACACTACCGCAAAAAAGTCACCTGAAACTGCAACGTTTGGAACCGCAACTGGATTTGCTCCAATCACAGAAGTCTGAGCTCCCGAAGTCCATAATGAAGTTCCTGGCGCGCCTGCGGTTACACTGAAAACGGACACAGTAAATGGTTGCGCAGCTGTATTGAAATAGGGAGTAAGCTGGGTTACATTGTTTCCACTTGAATTCTTGAAGTATACACCCAGTTCACCTGTACTAGCGTTAAAACCTACACCCTGCGTAGGGGTAGTATTATAAGCAGTACTCATCTGCAAATAGGTTGTGGCTTGATTTACAGTCATTAGATTGTTTCCTGCAAAGTCGTCAGCAGGTATACTTACCGCTACTGAATTTGCTCCAACTACTGTTGGGTTGTAAGCGGGGAAGGTTACAAGAGCTGTAGCGCCTGCTGCAATAGATGCTACGTTTTGCGTGTTGGTAAAACTGTTTGCTCCTGTTATGGTTAGTGTAACGGGTATGTTGGTTTTTGTTGCCGTTCCCTCATTTTTAATTACAGTAGAAATAACATGAGGCAGTGAAGATGGAATAGCTAGTTTACTCAAAGTCTGGACATTCATTATTCCTGCATCGTTAGCCGTTGTACGCTTTAGCTGAATGGCTGCTCTAAATGCGGACGCTGTTAATGTTGTTGTTCCCGGTGCAGGCGCTGCTGCACCATTGTAGCGGCGAGAGGTAGTGAGTGTTGAACCTGCGTTATTGCCATTTGCTGAGGCGAATACATAGCCGGTGTGAGCCGTGTTGTCATTTCGCTCAATTAATATCTGCAAGTTGCTTCCGCTGGTGCGAACAAATGGTGTGGTAAGATTGACGCCGAACTGGCCTATTGCTGCGGCGGTCACAGCGCCACTGTACACCAACGTGTAACCAGCTAAAGCATAAGTACCGTCAGTAAATACGGTATTGGCTGTATTCTGCATGTATATATTGACGTTGGCAAAAGCAGTTGGAGTGCCCAATGTAGACACAGTAAAGTCAATGCGATTGATTGAAGTTCCTGCTGTAGTAAAATTGGATGATCCTATTTCAGCATCAGTATAAATGTACTCACTGGCATGGTAAGCCTGGGTACCCAAAACAATGTTTGCACTTGTACCTGGATTGGCTGTTATCGAAATGGTTTGTGAGAAAACTTGCAGAGAAAACAACAAGCTTAGCATTAAGTAAATTTTTTTCATAGCGTTTAATTATGTTTAAATATGGTGAAAAGGTAATCTCGTTTCGGCAATATATTTTGCTCTTTTCGAGAAATATTTTTGTCCAGAATTATCAACCTCGGGGTAAGAAACAATTATTTGGAAAATGCATTTTAGGTTTCCTGCTTAGTCAAATTTCTATACATAATTTCCCTTTTTTTGGTTTCTAAACTAATTTCTCTTTCCCTTACCTTTGCGTCCAATTTTCAAAAAGTCAAATCAGTACTATATGTCTAACGTTGGTAAGGTTAAGCAGGTCATCGGAGCCGTTGTGGACGTTTCGTTCAGCGGCAAATTGCCTGAAATACTAAATGCCCTTGAATTAAAGCGCGAAAATGGTGACACCCTGGTGATGGAAGTTCAGCAGCATCTTGGGGAAGATAGCGTTCGTTGTATTGCCATGGATGGTACCGAAGGGTTGGTTCGTGGTACCGATGTGATTGATACGGGATTGGCTATTACCATGCCGGTAGGTGAGGGTATCAATGGTCGCCTTTTCAATGTTACAGGAGATCCAATTGATGGTTTGCCTGCTGTATCTAAAGTAGGTGGTCGCCCTATTCACAATAAGCCACCCTTGTTCGAAAACCTAAGTACTTCTTCTGAAATTTTATATACTGGTATTAAAGTAATCGACCTGATTGAGCCATACTCTAAAGGTGGTAAAATTGGTTTGTTTGGTGGTGCGGGTGTAGGTAAAACCGTATTGATCCAGGAATTGATTAACAATATTGCGATCGGTTACGGTGGTTTATCAGTATTTGCTGGTGTGGGTGAAAGAACTCGTGAGGGTAATGACCTGATGCGTGAGATGATTGAAGCAGGCATCATGAAATATGGTGACAAATTCAAGCACAGCATGGAAGAAGGTGGTTGGGATTTAGATTCCGTAAACCTGGAAGAACTAAAAGAATCAAAAGCAACTTTCGTATTTGGACAAATGAACGAACCTCCCGGAGCGCGTGCACGTGTGGCACTAAGCGGTCTAACCATTGCGGAATATTTCCGTGACGGCGATGGACAGGGAAAAGGTAAAGACATCTTGTTCTTCGTAGATAATATCTTCCGTTTTACACAGGCAGGTTCAGAGGTATCGGCACTATTAGGTCGTATGCCATCAGCGGTAGGTTACCAGCCGACGTTGGCTACTGAAATGGGATTGATGCAAGAGCGTATTACTTCAACCAAGAATGGTTCAATTACATCTGTACAGGCGGTGTATGTACCAGCGGATGACTTAACTGATCCAGCACCGGCAACAACCTTTGCTCACTTAGATGCAACAACGGTATTGAGCCGTAAGATTGCTGACTTAGGTATTTACCCTGCGGTAGATCCTTTAGATAGTACTTCTCGTATTCTTACTCCATTAATAGTAGGTGACGAACATTACGATACAGCCAACCGTGTAAAGCTGATCCTTCAGCGATACAAGGAGCTACAGGATATTATAGCAATCCTTGGTTTGGATGAATTATCTGACGAGGATAAATTAGTCGTATCAAGAGCACGTAAAGTGCAGCGTTTCCTTTCACAACCCTTCCACGTGGCTGAGCAGTTCACTGGTTTAAAAGGTGTGTTCGTAAGTATTGAAGACACCATTAAAGGTTTCAACCAGATAATGGACGGTGAGGTAGATGAATATCCTGAAGCAGCTTTCAACCTTGTGGGTACATTGGAAGACGCGATTGAGAAGGGTAAGAAAATGATGGAGGCAGCGAAGGGATAAAGAATTAGCCAATTCGACAATTAGCCCAATGTGCCAATTGAATTGCCGAATTGTCAAATTGTCAAATTGAATTTATTATGACTTTAGAAATATTAACTCCCGAACGTAAGCTTTACAGCGGCGACGTATATGGAGTACAACTACCCGGTATAGATGGCTTGTTTGAAGTATTGGACAAGCACGCACCATTAGTGAGTGCTCTTAAAAAGGGAAACCTGAAGGTAATTGTTGATAAGAGTAATACTACCAACTACACCATACAAAGTGGATTTGTAGAAGTGCTGAATAATAAAGCAACGGTATTGGTAGAAGGAGCTATAGAGTTATAGAACTCTAGAAACTTAAAAACTTAATATCGCCCTCAACTCTGATTGAGGGTTTTTTGTGCCCGGCCTTATCGTCGATGTTTAGTGACCCTACTCAGTAATCAATCGTAATGTTTTGTGTAACTACCTGTTTTTTCTCTACGGTTACTTTGTTAAGCACACCATTTTCATCACTTTCTTTTGCGTACCAGCCATCCGGCGTTTCTATCAATACTGAGTACACACCTGGTGTAAGATTGATTGAAAAGTTGCCTTTTGAATCTGTACGACCTTCTTTAATCACCAATCTTTCATCCGGCCTTTCGTATAACCCTTTGGCGTTTTTGTTGAGTTCATCCTCGGCTAATGCAATCGTCACCAGCACATTCGTCGACAATGCTATACCACTGTTTAATACGGTATCAGCGCCTGGCATGTTTGCTTCAGTCGCTTTAGTGATGGTTCCTTGAATCCCTTGCATTGCAGTTGTACAACTGCTTAAAAAAAATACGGTGGTCACCAACCATAGTTTTAACATCGTTTTCATCGGGCGTTTCGTTTTCATTATGTACTCAATTACCGCACCATTGCATGTGCGTGGTGCTCAAATGATAATGAAAATCTAATTAGCATAGCTGAAACCTTTCCAGGCATTGCGTTTGATCTGTTTTGGCATAACAAAAAAACAATTCAAGCGTATGAAAAGTCAATATCTCGCCGGCTTATTACTCGTGGCATTTGGAAGTGTATTTGTTGGTTGTTCAAAAGATCCATTGGAAAATCTTACACAAGAAGAATCAAGAATATACATTACCAACCACGACTCGACAGCTAATTTTAGATCCTATTCCACCTTCACCATTTCTGACTCGGTAGCCGTCATCAACAACAATAATGTAAGCCGCCAACAAACAGATGTGGACAAAGCCTTTATCGAGGCAGTGCGGACACAAATGGTAGCCAGGGGTTATACTATGGTAAGTCGATCCAGCAACCCCGATGTTGCTGTAAATGTGAGCCGTATCTACAACACCTCAACGGGCCTGATTAGTTATAACAACTACTGGGATTCCTACGGTGGATTTTATGATCCATTTAATTATGGATACGGAGGTTATGGTTACTACTCACCCTATAGCTATGCTACCTACACAATTCGCGAAGGCGCTTTATCGGTCGATGTTCTCGACCTGAAAAATGCGGCAACTTCAAACCGTATCAATGGTATTTGGAGCGGACTAATCAGGGGTTCAGGAATATTTAACCCGGCTACCGCTGCCAGCCAGGTTCAGCAGTTATTCAATCAATCACCTTATTTAAAGAAGAATAATTAATTATGAAGCAAAGGATATTAGCAGGAATTATTGCCTTTTCAGCTTGTGTGTATTCTAATGCAAGCATGGCACAAGACAAATTAAGGCTCGAGCTTGGTTACAACATTAGTATGCCTACAGGATCATTCAAAACCAACGAAGTAAATAACACTTCTTTTCGCGGAGCATTTGGTGAAATCAGCTACCCGGTTAGCAACAAATTATCGCTTGGTTTAATGGCTGGTTATCAAGCTTACCAGCAGAAGTATGAACGTCGATTGTATACTACCGCTGATCATCAAACCATCTCTGCGGTTAAAACAAATGCAATAGATGTAATGCCGTTAATGCTGCGTGGTACTTTCTTTCCAACCGGCGGTTCTGGTAAATTGGTGCAGCCGTATCTTTCAGCGGGGGCGGGTGTCAACTTTGTAAATTATGCACAGTATTTAGGCGAGTTTGGCAGTAGCGAAACAGCTTTTCCACTCGCGGTACAAGCTGGTGCAGGTGTCATTATTCCAGTCGGTTCAATGCTCAGTCAAACGGGCTTAAAAATCGGCGCCACGTATAATTATTCGGGCTACAAACAAGACAATATGAATACGAAACTTGGAAACATTGGCCTGCATGCAGGTGTTGTTTTTCCGCTGAAGTAACAGTATTGTAAGACTATAAAAAACGGCTCTATCTTAAGTACAAGATGAGCCGTTTCTTTTTGCCGTAAATAAATGAAATTTTGACCCATGCATTTTATCACTATTCAACTCCGGTTGTGTCACTCACTTGTACGGTATCGTTTCAGTGGTCTTTTTTTAAGTAGTAACCCAGTTAGTAAACCACAATGAATACGATATGTTTATCCCATTCCAACGGTGTTAATTCAGCTGCGGGTCTATCGGGTAATTCACCATCTGAACATATTCACCCCCCAGATTTTTAAGGGCCACTTTCCAGGTATCCTTAATATTTTTTATAAAGATCAACTCACGTGTTCCATCACTAGTTATCCAGCTTTTCTCCTTCATCTCTGCCACCAACTGCCCTTCGCTCCAGCCACTGTAACCAATAAAAAACCGAATATCTTTTGCAGAAAGTTTGCCTGCTTTTATCAGTTGGACCACTTCCTGGAAATCGCCACCCCAAAAAATACCTTCAATCACTTCAAAACCACCATGAATTAACTCCGGGCAATTGTGTAAAAAATGAACCGTGTCTAATTGCACAGGGCCGCCAAAATAAACGGGAAAATCATACTCCTCAAGATCCACCAGTAACTCACCAATATTTTGATCGTACGGTTTATTGAGTACAAACCCGAAGCTCCCTTCTTGCTGGTGTTCGCATATGAAGATCACTGTGCGCATAAAATTGGGATCTTTCAAAAAGGGATCTGCAATTAATATTTTGCCGGGTTTAATGTCAGCCATATAACAATGTTAAGCCTAAATGTATTTTATCAAAACTAAACTGCTCGTTTAATATTGCAATGTCAATGCCGCGTTAAATCAAATAAAAGAAAAATGACTTTACTTTTATAGCCTGACCCTCAAACTATATTTGCCCGATGAAAAGAATTTTCCCCGTAATTGTTTCGTTGATTACGCTATCGCTGCTGGGCATCATTTACGTGCAGGTAAGCTGGATCCGGAACATGGTGGAACTTCGTCAGGATCAATTACAAAGAAGGGTAGAAGACGCCGGCACAGAGGTGGCCGCAGAGTTAAGCAGCAAAGCATCAACAGGAATAGGAATGAAGCTATCACGCAAGCCCATGTTGCGATTAGACCAGGAAGACTTCAACATCAAACTAATGAAGCCGCCCACCATCTCTGAATTCTACACCCAGTTTGAAGTACAGGAAAAGCTGCATAATACATTTCGCACACGTGAACTTAAAGACATCAAATTTGAGTTTGCGATTAGCACCAATTCCAATGTGTATAACATGGAAATGCAATCGAAAAACTTTGCACAGGAATACCAGGATGAGGAAAACAACAAAACGCTTTTTATTGCTATCATACCCGAAAGCGGAAGCCAGATGGAAGGCCTTGTTCCTTATGAACACCTTATTTTAATCGTCCCGGATTTCAATAAGCAAGTGTGGCGTTCACTTCGTTGGATATTGATAGCTGCATTGTCTTTTACCATCATCATCATTGCGGCTTTTGCACTCACGGTTCGCACGCTGTTGCGTCAAAAAAAGTTAAGTGAAATCAAAAGCGATTTCATCAACAATATGACACATGAATTTAAAACACCTTTGGCTACTATTTCTCTTGCCGTGGATGCCCTAAGAAATGAAAAGGTGCAGCAGAACCCAGAAAAAATGGAGTACTTCAGTGGTATTATAAAGGAAGAGAACAAGCGCATGAACAAACATGTAGAAACGATTTTACAGGCGGCGCTGCTCGATAAACAGGAGCTGAAACTTGAGATGCATCGCGTGAGTGCTACCACGCTTGTACAAAGCGCATTAAATAATCATCAACTACAAATACAGGATAGGAACGGGCGTGTAGAGTTTAACTTGAACGCGAAAAAAGATGACATCATTGCCGATGAAAATCACTTCATTAACCTGCTTTCTAACCTGTTCGATAATGCCATAAAATATTCAAAAGACAATTTGCTGATACGTGTCTCCACTTATAATATTGGTAAAAACGTTTGCATAAAAATTGAAGACAATGGCATTGGGATGAATAAAGAAACTACAAAGCGAATCTTCGAAAAATTCTATCGCGCACATACCGGAAATATCCACAACGTAAAGGGCTTTGGTTTGGGGATGAGCTATGTAAAAACCGTAATAGATGTACACCGGGGCCGCATAAAAGTAGATAGTACCCTAGGCAAAGGAAGCTGCTTTACCGTCGAAGTTCCACTGGCAGAAGCCGCTAAGTAGATTTTTGGGAGCGTAGTTTAATGTACTTCTCTCTTCTCCCCTTATGGCCGGGTCTCCCACAATAAACATCCATCGCCATAACTGAGGAATCTAAAATCGTTTTCCAGTGCATGCTGATACACGCGTTTCCAATCCTCGCCAATAATAGCTGCAACCAATAATAACAATGTAGAATTAGGTTGGTGGAAATTGGTGATGATTCCTTTCGCAATTTTTAGTTGGTAGCCTGGAGCAATCAGGATTTGCGTTTTTGTCACTAACCTTTCCATGTGGTTTTTTTGCATCCAGCTCAGCAATGCCTGCAGGGCTTCCCCAGCCGTGTAGTTTGTTTGCGCATCGTAGGGGTCCCACTGGTTAACCGTTAGTGCATCCAGCTTAAGATTGTTATCCTTTAAAATGGCTACACCCATCCAGTAAAGACTTTCGATTGTACGCAGAGAAGTAGTACCTACCACAATAATATTTCCGGACAATTGATCAATCAATTGCCTGACGGTCGTAATGCTGACATCAATAAACTCAGCATGCATTTCGTGCTCGTCCATTACTTCGGCTTTTACTGGTTTAAATGTGCCGGCGCCAACATGCAATGTCACAAATGCCCGCGAAATATGGGCAGCATCTAGCTTCTTAAAAACACTTTCAGTAAAATGAAGCCCTGCTGTTGGTGCCGCCACCGATCCATCGTGTTTGGCATAAATAGTTTGGTAGCGTGTCTTGTCATCCTCTTCGGCGGTACGGTGTAAATAGGGTGGAAGCGGGATTACTCCCAAACGGTGCAATAATTCAGCGAAAGACATAGCTGCAGGTAGCCATGTTAGTTTTATGATGAAACAATCAGAAAGTCTTGCGGCGATTTCGGCTTGTAAAACAACTTTAATACCGTCGATTTCCGTCCGTTTCTCCAGTTTCATTCCATGTTTCCACTTGCTGGCGCCGCCTACCAGGCATTTATAAAACACCTCGCCCTGTTGCAGCATGGCAGTGGTAATATCTGCATATCGATCGTCGGGCTCCAGGCAAAAAACTTCAATCTGCGCGCCTGAGGTTTTTTGAAAAATAAGCCTTGCTTCTACAACTTTAGTGTCGTTGAAAACAAGATGGCTGCCTTCTGGTAAATACCGATCGATGTTTGCATACACATCTTGCTCCATTCTCCCACTTTTATACACCAAAAGCTTGCTTTCATCTCTTTCGGCGAGCGGGAACTTTGCAATTCGTTCATCGGGGAGCCCGTAAGTAAAATCTTGAATGGAAAGGAGCTTTGGGTGCATAGTGCGCAAATATAAGAACGCCCATACATGAAGATGAACCTGCGTGGTTGGCTTTTTAAAAGCAATAATCAAGCAATCTGCGCCAGTTCTTGGTGCTATGTGTTTTTGAAGTCAGGCGTTGCAAGCCGAGCACGCTTCAAATTATCACCTTGATTAACAGCTTATCCACCGCTATTCACATCCGTTTCACAATTTCCACTGTTTATTCTCCCCAAACGTAGGCCTATGGCGGGTTTGGGCACAAGTATGCCTGTGGATAAAAAGAAACGATCATTAAACGCTGCCAAAGTGGGAAAATGTGTTATTTTGTGTGAATAAGTGGAAAAATCATCTTCAATATCACATCTCACCGGCGAATTCGAAGCCACCGTTGATGCAAAGGGTCGTTTCCTTTTGCCGGCCGGTTTAAAAAAGCAGTTTCCTGACGGTGACCGCGTTTTTATGGTGAACCGTGGTTTTGAGAAATGTCTCTCACTATACCCGATGTATTCCTGGAATCCTATCATTGAGCAGATTGCTTCTTTAAGTGATTTTGACCCCAATGTAAGGCAATTTCGTCGCCAATTTATGGCCGGAGCCACCACTGTGGAATTAGATTCTGCAGGAAGAATGTTATTACCACCGTCTCTGAAAGAATGGGCCGGATTGGGAAAAGACATTGTATTGGTAGGTGCATTGGATAAAGTGGAGATATGGGATGTAAGTAAACACAAACAGTTCTTTGACGATTTTTCTTCGGATGCATTTTCGCAGCTGGCAACGGAGGTAATGGTTAAAAAGCCCGAGGTAAAACTCTAGCATGGAAAACGCACCTGCCCACGAAGGTTCGAAATACCACGTGCCAGTTTTGTTTGCAGAAACAATGGAGGCACTTCAGGTACAAGCTGGTGGAGTATACGTTGATTGCACATTTGGAGGAGGAGGACATAGTCGCGGTATTTTGGAAAAGCTCGGGCCTACCGGAAAGTTGGTAGCCTTTGACCAGGATGCAGACGCCGCAGCCAACTTACCAGCAGATGAACGGGTGTTATTCATTCCGCAAAACTTTAGGCACCTACAGCGTTTTTTGCGCTTGCACCAGGTGACACAAGTAGACGGAATACTGGCTGACCTGGGTGTAAGTAGTCACCAGTTTGATGAGGCTGACCGGGGTTTTTCTACACGGTTTGATGGTCCGCTGGATATGCGCATGGACCAAAGGCAAGAGGATAAGGCTTCTACTATTCTCAAGAAGTATACCGAGCAGCAATTGCATAAAATGTTTGAGCAATATGGTGAAGTGACCAATTCGAAAACGCTGGCCAAACACATTGTTCAGCAAAGAGGCCAAATGCCGATTGAGACAATTGCCCAGTTGAAAGTTCTTTTAAGCCCGGTGGTAAAGGGCAATCCGAATAAATACCTAGCGCAGGTTTTTCAGGCGGTAAGAATTGAATTGAATGATGAGATGGGTGTGTTGAAAGAACTACTGCAGCAAATACCATCCGTACTGAAACCCGGTGGTCGCGTTGCGATTATAACGTTTCACTCAATTGAAGATAGAATCGTAAAGAACTTTTATAAGCAAGGCAGTTTTGATGAAGTAGATGAAAATCCATTATCGCCGATTGAAAAAGAAAAGGCCTTAAAAATAATTACCAAAAAGCCTATTACTGCTTCGCAGGAAGAGTTGAAAAGAAACCCGAGAAGTAGAAGTGCAAAGTTGAGAGTGGCAGAACGAGTTTGAAGTTTGAAGTTTCGGGTTTGAAGTTGGAGGAGAGTAAGTGAAGTAAGTGTGAAGTGGGAAATATGAAGTGGGGAATTGGAAAGGAAGAATCTGAAGTTGAGGTTGGCTGCCTTTGTCATTCCGACAACGCAGGAATCCTCCCGAGTTTGAAGTTGCTAAAAAGACAAGAAATGCTACAACACAAAAATATTTAATCGTCGTTCGTCGCAGTCCGTTTTAATAGAAAGGAATAGAACAACAGAAAAGGCTAACCTATGAAACAGCAGTTGAATAGATAAACTACCGATGAACGGATTGCGACGCAACGATGATGACTGAAGTGATGATGCTGGTATTGAAGTCAAAAATCAAAAGTCAAAAGTCAGAAGTCAACATGAAGGTATTGGGCGGAAGATTTTGAATGTTGGATTTTGACTTAACAGGAATTTAAACCCACAATGAAGAAGACGAAATTTAAAGCGATTGGCGGTTTATTCAACTACCGTTGGTTGCTGCAGAACATCAACTTCTTTTTGTTTATGAGTGCATTGGCCATTGTATACATCGCTAATGGCCATATGGCTGATAACCGGATTAGAAGGATCAATGATACAGGACGTAAACTGAAAGATCTGCAATACGAATACAAGACACTTAAGAGTGAGATAATGTTCAAAAGCAGGGAGAGTGAAATGGTAAAAGCAGCTGAGCCGTTGGGGTTGATGCTGGATACTGTTCCGCCGGTTCGGATAGAAATGATAAGCAGGAAAACCAATTAGTGATAGATGGTGGTTGGTAGATGGAGTGTTGATCCGATGCCAATGAAAACCAAATTTAAAACCCCTGTAAGCGGGGGTAAATAAAAGGGTAAAGAAAAGCCGGTGGATGTAAAAAAAGACATACTGTGGAGAGTGTACCTCGGCTTTATCGTAATGGCATTATTAGGAATAGTAATCATTGGGAAAGCTGTAGTGATACAACGGGTAGAAGGAAATTACTGGCGCGGAATGAGCGATAGTATGCACCAGCGAATAGTAGAATTGGATGCCGAGCGTGGTACCATTTACAGCGAAGAAGGCAACATGCTTAGCACCAGTATTCCGCAGTTTGACATTTACATAGATTTTATGGCGGAAGGCCTGAGAGATAAAAAGGGAAAGCGTTTTAAAGAGAATATTGATTCACTCAGTATTTGCTTGAGCAACTTTTGGCAGGATAGGAGTAGCGCTGAATATAAAAAGCTGTTGCAAAATGGGTATCGTGAAAAGGATCGTTGGTTTCTACTGAAGAAAAAATTATCGTTTAAAGATTACCAGAAGCTGAGGACATTTCCACTGATTAGATTAGGCAAAAACAAGAGTGGTTTTGTGGCTGAAAAAAGGATCATTCGTTTGAACCCATATAAGATGCTTGCATACCGCACCATAGGTTTATTGAGGGATAAAAACAAGGTTGGTCTTGAGCTTACTTATGATGCCTACCTGAATGGTATGGCGGGTAAACGTTTGGAACGCTTTATAGCGGGTGGTGTAAGTGTACCGGTTGATGATTATGTGGTAGAGCCAGAAAATGGTAAAGACATTGTAACAACGTTAGATGTAAGTATACAGGACGTGGCTGAAAATGCATTGATGAAGATGATGGTGGAGAATGAAGCGCAGCATGGATGTGCCATAGTGATGGAAGTAAAGACTGGAAAAGTAAAGGCGATCGCCAATTTAGGTCGCGGTAATGATGGCAACTACTATGAAGATTACAACTATGCCATCACGCCAAGTGAACCAGGTTCAACCTTTAAGTTGGCGACAATGCTGGCAGTTTTAGAAGACAAAAAAGCAACGCTGAACACAGTGGTAAATTTAAATGGTGGTGTATGGCAGGTGTACGGATCTACCGTGTATGACAGTGAGAAGCACGGACTGAATGCAGTAACACTGAAGCAGGCCTTTGAACACAGTAGCAACGTGGGCATGGCTAAAATTATAGTGCAGAACTATGCCACGAACCCGAGCCAATTTATAAAGCATCTGAAGCGGTTGCGCATGGATACACTTACCGGCATCGACTTAAAAGGTGAGATCAGGCCCACAGTTTACAAGCCCTCAGACAAACGCCACTGGAGTAATACAACCCTTCCGTGGATGAGCTTTGGTTACAATCTGATGGTGACACCGCTTCAGGTGCTATCGTTGTACAACGCAGTGGCCAACAAAGGAAGAATGATGCGGCCTTACCTGGTAAACTCAATTAACCAGGACGGGTTGGTGCTTCGCCAGTTTGAACCGGTAGTTGTAAATGAAAAGATTTGTAGCAAAGAAACACTTGACCAGTTGCACGAAAGTTTGGAAGGTGTGATTACAGAGGGGACCGGTAAAACATTGCGCAGCAGGAGTTATACCATTGCCGGTAAGACCGGAACAGCATTGGTGGCAAACGGCAGTCGCGGGTATGCCGATAAAATTTATCAATCATCATTTGCCGGTTATTTTCCGGCAGAAGATCCGCAGTACTCTGTGATCGTAACGATCAAAAACAAACCGCATGCAGCAAACTTCTATGGCGCCTCTGTAGCCGGTCCGGTGTTTAGAGAAATTGCCGACCAGGTGTACACCCTTAAAGTAAATCAATCGAATAAAGACTTGTTTTCTATAGGCAAAGCTGATACCAGCTGGTATAACTATTCCGGGTATTCGAAGGATATAAAAAAGGTAAATGCGGCATTGGATGTAAACATGAACGATCAATCTGGCACCGGTAATTATTCCCGGATGACCAAGAGTGGATCAGCAGTAATGCTAACGCCCAATGTTATAAGCAACACGCAAATGCCCGTATTAACGGGTATGGGGTTGAAGGATGCAGTGTACCTGTGTGAGAACCTTGGTCTAAAAGTAAAAGTGAAAGGCAGAGGAAGAGTAATAGCTCAGTCGAAGCAAAATGGTGAGCGAATAAGAAGGGGAGAAATCGTAACCATACAACTCGATTAATCTACCTCTTTACAGAAATTAAAAAAATGGCGAAGCTCCAGGATATATTATACAATGTGCATTTGCAAACTGTGAAGGGAACAACGAACCTTGACGTGAATGACTTGCAAATAGACAGTAGGAAAGTGACGCCCGGCTCTGTCTTCATTGCTATAAAAGGCGCGCTGGTGGATGGACATGCTTATATAACTACAGCGATTGAAAACGGCGCAAGAGTAATTGTTTGCGAGGAGATGCCTGCGTTGCAAAATGAGGGGGTCACTTACTTACAGGTTAATCATTCAGGCGAAGCCGTGGCTTACATGGCGCACCACTTTTTTGGTGAACCATCTACTAAACTAAAGTTGGTTGGGGTAACCGGTACCAATGGCAAAACTACCATTGCAACGCTGCTGTTCAAATTGTTTAGCCAGCTTGGTTACAAATGTGGGTTGATCAGTACAGTTCAAAACCAAATTGCAAACGAGATTATTCCATCCACGCACACTACCCCCGATGCAATCAGTTTGCAATCGTTGCTAAAGAAAATGTTGGATGCTGAATGTACGCACGTGTTTATGGAAGTGAGTAGCCATGCCATACACCAGCACAGGGTAACCGGGCTTGAATTTGTAGGCGGATTGTTCAGCAACATTACGCACGACCACCTGGATTATCATGGAACATTTGAAGAGTACATCAGGGTGAAGAAGCAGTTTTTTGATACACTGCCTTCCGCTGCATTTGCCATTTCCAATGTAGATGATAGGCGCGGAACGGTGATGCTGCAGAATACAGCAGCAAAGAAATATCTCTATAGCCTGAAGACTGTTGCAGATTTTAAAGGAAAGATTTTAGAGAATACGCTAACGGGATTGTTTATGACGGTGAACGATGTAGAAGTTCACTTTAGAATGATAGGAGAGTTTAATGCTTACAACATTTTGGCTGTATATGGTGCAGCAGTTTGCCTGGGAGAAAATGAGCAGGAAGTGTTGACGAGCCTAAGCTTAATGACGGGTGCTGAAGGAAGATTTGATTACATCATCAGCGACTCAAAGGTGATAGGTATTGTGGATTATGCACACACACCTGATGCGCTGGAGAATGTGTTATCAACCATAAAAAAATTACGCAAAGGGGATGAACAAGTGATAACAGTAGTAGGCTGCGGGGGAGATCGCGATAAAACAAAGCGGCCCATTATGGGTGAGGTTGCGTGCAAGTTGAGTGATCGCGTCATCTTCACAAGCGATAACCCGCGTACAGAAGATCCATTAGAAATTTTAAAGGAAATGGAATCTGGTTTGGGAAGTGCGGCCAAAAGAAAATTCATTTCAATCGCAGACAGAAAGGAAGCAATAAAGACAGCAGTAACTCTGGCAAAGGCTTCTGATATCATTTTGGTTGCAGGAAAGGGACATGAAAAATACCAGGATATAAAAGGAGTGAAGACTGTTTTTGATGATAAGCAAGTGTTGATGGAAACTTTTGAATTGATGGGGAAGTGAGGGGACGGAAGTTGTAAGTCATACGTTAAAAGTTATAAGTCGTAAGTCAAAAAGCAAAAAGCAAAAAGTTGAAAGCAAAAGCATAGAGCGATGAAGAGAATTATAAGGGCAGAATTTAAAACTCGAAACTAAAAACTCGAAACTCAAATACAAGAAACTCGAAACTCAATCATGCTGTACCACTTATTTGACTGGCTTAATAAAATGGGCATCCACTTCCCTGGAAGTGGGCTGGTACAGTTCATTACTTTTCGCGTGTTGCTGGCTGTGTTGTTATCGCTGTTCATCACAACAGTATATGGTAAAAAGCTCATCAATTACCTGCGTAAACAGCAGGTGGGTGAAACAGTGAGAGATCTTGGTTTACAGGGTGAGCAACAAAAAAAGGGTACGCCAACAATGGGCGGTATCATCATCTTGTTGGCAATACTGATACCCACATTGCTCTTTGCAAATTTGGAAAAGGTGTACGTCAGGTTAATGATTTTATCAACGATCTGGCTCGGTGTAATTGGTTTTATAGATGATTATTTAAAACTACGGGCTAAAAGAATTGCAAAGGAAAGAGGTATTGATTATAAGAAAACGGATGCAGATGGGTTGGCTGGTAAGTTCAAAGTATTTGGCCAGGTGGTGTTAGGAATAATTGTGGGTGCAACACTTTACTTTAATGATAGTGTAGTGGTAGAGCGTGAAGTGATGACGTCAAAAGTGGTTAGCACAAGTGTCGATACACTGCGCAGTGGTGAGACTGTAATGGGTGAAGCGGTTCGTTCCTTCGATGGCAAACGCCACCGCTATGCAAAGGTAAAAACACCAATCACTACCATCCCGTTTGTAAAAGGGCATGAGTTCAATTATTCAAAGTTGTTACCGGAGGCCCTGCGTGATTATACATGGGTGCTGTATATCCTTATTGTCATTTTTATTATTACCGCGGTATCAAACGGTGCAAACATAACAGACGGTTTAGATGGATTAAATACAGGTGTATGTGCATTGATGGGTGTATGTCTTGGAATATTTGCGTACGTAAGTGGTAACATTCGGTTTGCCGAATACCTCAACATCATGTACATACCCAACTTGGGCGAGCTCAGCATTTTTATAGGCGCATTCATTGGTGCGTGTGTGGGCTTCCTTTGGTACAATGCATATCCTGCGCAAGTATTTATGGGCGATACCGGGAGTCTTGCATTGGGTGGCATCATTGCCTCACTGGCAATCATCATGCGCAAAGAATTATTGATACCAATTATGTGCGGCGTGTTTTTCGTAGAGAGCTTAAGTGTGATCCTACAGGTGTCGTACTTCAAGTATACGCGTAAAAAATATGGTGAAGGAAGAAGGATTTTTAAAATGAGTCCGCTGCATCACCACTACCAAAAGTTGGGTTATCATGAAAGTAAAATAGCTACGAGGTTTTGGATTGTAACAGTATTGTGTGTGGTGTTTTCGATTATGAGTTTGAAGATAAGGTAAGGGTTAGTTGATCAGTGATTAGTTGATTGGTTGAAGAGTAAAGCCCCGGCCCTTAAGGGGGAAGAGAAAGGAAGTGTAAGGAAAAAATGATTTGAAATTGGGAGAGTTTGAAAATATAAACAGGCATGCAGGCCCCCCTTTAGGGGCGGGGGGGCATGAGGGGCATGAGCTTCTGATTTTAGGAAGCGGGGAGAGTGGAATAGGGGCAGCATTGCTTGCGCAGCAAAAGGGTTTAAAAGTATTTGTAAGTGATGCCGGGAATATAAAGCCTGCTTACAAACAAGAGCTCATTGACAATGAAATTGAATTTGAAGAAGGGCAGCATACTGAAGCACGCATTTTAAATGCATCAGAGGTTGTGAAGAGCCCGGGCATTCCTGAAACGAATGAAATGGTGAAGAAGATTCGTGCCGCAGGAATACAAGTGATCAGTGAAGTAGAGTTTGCGTTCCGTTATAAAGGTGAGAGTAAAGTAGTGGCGATTACAGGTAGTAATGGAAAGAGTACAACTACTTCGCTCATCTATCACATGTGCAAAGTGGCAGGATTGGATGCAGCATTGGTTGGTAACATTGGTTACTCTTTTGCGCGGCAGGTTGCCACCGATCCTAAACCAATCTATGTTGCTGAAATCAGTTCTTTTCAGTTGGATGATATCGACACATTTAAGCCAGACATCGCAGTACTGCTAAATATAACGGAAGATCATTTGGACAGGTATGAATACAAGTTTGAGAATTATATCAACAGCAAGTTTAGAATAATAGAGAACCAGGATGAGCACGATTACTTTATCTACTGCCTCGATGATGAAGTGATCACAAAAAAATTAGAATCGATTACCATACATACTAACCCATTACCATTTTCCATGAAACAAGAAGTAAAGAAAGGCGCGCACATCAAGGGAGACCAGATGATGCTAAGAATACAGGAAGAAAGAGTAAGCATGAGCATTTATGATTTTGCGCTCAAAGGAAAACACAATCAACACAATACTATGGCAGCGGGTATTGCGGCCGCCACACTTGGCATTCGCAAAGAAAAAATAAGGGACGCAGTAAAGACTTTCGAAAGCCTTGAGCATCGTATGGAGTTTGTTGCAAGCGTGCGTGGAGTGGAGTTTTACAATGATAGTAAAGCAACCAATGTAAACAGTACCTGGTTTGCTTTGGAAAGTTTGAACAAACAAACGATTCTCATTTTAGGTGGAGTGGATAAGGGTAACGATTATAGTTTGATAGAAGAACTGGTAAAGGAAAAGGTAAAAGCAATTGTATGTCTTGGTATTGACAACAAGAAAATTCATACAGCTTTTAAAGATGTGGTTAAAACAATTGTAGACACGGCAAGTGCAAGCGAGGCTGTTCGTGCTGCATTCAACCTTGCAACAAAAGGTGATGCAGTTTTATTAAGTCCGGCATGTGCAAGTTTTGATCTATTTAAAAACTATGAAGAAAGAGGTGTGAAGTTTAAAGAAGCGGTGAAGGAGTTGTGAAGCCCCGACCCTAAAGGGAGGAGAGAGTTGGGCTGAGTGGTTCACTCTTTCGAAGACCTTAAAATGAGAAATGTACCAGAGTGAGCCACTCTAATGAAGCGAAATAACACGAGTAAAAATATTAATGAACGACGACTTTAAAAATATGAACGGGTTTGCAAGCTCCCCTTTAGGGGCGGGGGGGCTAGGCCTTTTGCAAAAAACCAAAGGGGATAAGTACATCTGGGGGATTGTGATTTTATTAGCCATCACATCGCTGTTGGTGGTGTATAGTGCAACGGGTTCGTTGGCGTATAAAATGTACAAAGGCAACACGGAAGTTTACTTGTTCAAGCAGTTTGCGTTCATCAGCGTAGGTATGGCGGTAGTTTATTTTGCGCATCGAATCAACTACACCATTTATTCACGCATTGCATTGTACTTATTTCTTGCCAGCATACCATTAATGGTTTTCACCATGTTCTTTGGTGTGTCGCTCAACGAAGGAACACGTTGGGTAAGGCTGCCCATCATCAACCTTACTTTTCAAACCAGTGACCTTGCCAAGCTTGCGTTGTTCATGTACATCAGCAGGCAACTAAGCCGCAAACAGGAAGTAATAAAAGACTTGAAGAAAGGCTTTTTGCCAATGATCGTTCCTATTGGAATTATCTGTGCGCTCATTGCTCCATCCAATCTTTCAACAGCATTGCTTACAGGAGCCACGGGACTGTTGTTATTGTTCATCGGCCGTGCAAGTGTTAAGCATATTTTGGCAACGATTGGCCTTGCATGCATACCGGTTGCCTTACTGATTGCTATTGCCGTTGGCACATACGATGACTCAGCAGATAAGAGTGCGAAAGCCTCGGCGGTTACAGAAGCCATTCGTTCTACAGGACGTATTGGAACATGGATCAAACGTGTGCAAGACTTCATGTATGCCAGCGCAGATGAAACACCTTACCAGGTTCAGCAGGCAAAAATTGCTATTGCAAAAGGTGGTGTATTTGGTGCAGGTCCAGGTAATAGCGAAGCAAAGAATTTTTTACCGCATCCATATTCCGATATGATTTATGCAATCATTTTAGAAGAATATGGATTGCTTGGTGGAGCAATTATCATTTTTATTTACCTGGTATTTCTATTGCGCTGCATCAATATATTCAGGAGGTGTCCTTTTGCATTTGGCGCCTTCCTGGCACTCGCATTAAGCTTCACTTTGGTGATACAGGCAATGGCAAATATGGCCGTAGCAGTTAACCTGGTTCCGGTAACAGGCGTTACACTTCCGCTGGTAAGTATGGGTGGAAGTTCATTCTTATTTACCTGCGCATCCATCGGAATTATTTTAAGTGTAGCAAGAAATGTAGAGCAACTGGAGGCCCCCTCCTTCTCCCCCGCAGGGGGAGGGCTGGTGCAACCCAGTGATAACAATGAAGCAGACGAAAAGATGAGTGCAGTTAAGAAGAATAGAGAATTGGAGCCAGAGGTTATTGCATAATGAAGCATCGTTGCGTCGCACTCTTGTACAATAGAATGTAATTGAGCGAGGTTGAGCAGTTGATAAGTTGATTAGTTGATTAGTTGAGAAGATGATTAGTGATTAGTAAAAAAACCTGGATGAATGTGGAAGATAAAAATAGTGAAGCTGTTACCAGTTCCCCTTCAGGGGCGGAGGGACTTGAGCTCCGCTTCATCATTGCAGGCGGCGGTACAGGTGGACATATTTTTCCAGCGATCGCAATAGCAAATGCGATACGCAGGCAGCAACCAAATGCAAACATTTTGTTTGTAGGTGCCAAGGGAAAAATGGAAATGGAAAAAGTACCGCAGGCCGGTTATAAAATAGAAGGGTTAGATATCGCCGGGTTCAATAGAAGTTCTTTGATAAAAAATATTGGTTTGCCTTTCAAGCTGATTAAAAGCTTTTTAAGGGTTAGGCAAATGTTGAAAAGTTTTAAACCAGACGCAGTGATAGGCGTGGGTGGTTACTCCAGTTTTCCTGTGTTGAAACAAGCACAGTTTAGCGGTATACCAACCTTTATTCACGAGAGCAATTCGTTTGCTGGCAAGAGTAATATGATGCTCGGAAAAAAGGCAACTAGAATATTTGTAGCAAGTGACGAAATGGAAAAATTTTTTCCAGAAGAGAAAATAGTGATCACCGGCAACCCGGTAAGAACGGTGATTGCACGATCAACCATTTCAAGAAGCGAAGGAATAAAGTTCTTCGGCCTTGATGAAAACAAAACAACCGTATTAGCCGTCGGCGGAAGTCTTGGAGCAAGAAGCATTAACCAGGCATTGGCTAACGGGTTAGAAGACTTTAAAAAGCATGAGCTGCAATTGATTTGGCAGACAGGCAAGACAACCGCAGCCGAGTATATCGCCAAAGGCAAACAATATAGCAATGTAAAAGTGAGTGAATTTATAACGGAGATGGAGATGGGTTATGCAGCAGCGGATGTGGTGATCTCCAGGGCAGGAGCAATGGCTGTGGCTGAGTTATGTGTTGCAAAGAAGCCGGTCATTTTTGTTCCGTTTCCTTTTGCGGCCGAAGATCACCAAACCGTAAATGCACAGCACTTGGTAAATAAACACGCCGCCTTTGTAGTAAAGGACAGCGACGCAAATGATACTTTGGTGAAAGACGTAATCAAGCTGGCTTTGGATCAGCAAATGCAAAACGAATTGAAGGCAAACATTGGTAAGCTGGCCATCACCAATGCAGATGAAATAATTGCGGGAGAGATATTAAGAGCAGTGAAGCCCCGGCCCTAAAGGGAGGAGAGAGAAAAGAAGCCCCAACCCTAAAGGGAGGAGAGAGCAGGGCAGAGTGGTTCACTCTTATTAGGGGTTTGGAATTTAAATATGTTTTAGAGTGAGCCACTCTTTAATAAGGCGAAGCGAAAGATCAGTTGATTGAATAATGAGCGACCAAAAAATTATAAACCGGTATGCAGGCTCCCCTTTAGGGGCGGGGGGTCTTGAGCTCCGTGGCATTTATTTTATCGGCATCGGCGGTATAGGCATGAGCGCTATCGCAAGGTATTATTATGCGCATGGTGTACAAGTGAGTGGTTACGATAAAACACGAACAGCGCTTACAATTCAGTTGGAGCAGGAAGGTGTGGCTATTCATTATACCGAAGATATAGATGCAATACCGAAAGAGGTAGACCTGGTGGTATATACACCTGCAGTGCCTGATGCGCATGCTGAACTGGTATACTACCGAGACAATAATTATAAGGTTGTAAAGCGCAGTGATGTGCTGAAGCTACTGACCGAAAGCTCTTTTAATATATGCGTAGCAGGTACCCATGGTAAAACAACAGTGAGTACCATGACTGCTCACATACTGCGACATACAGGTTTTGGTTGCAATGCTTTTTTGGGTGGAATTGCTGCTAACTATAACACCAATTTTTGGAGCAACGAAAATAATGTGGTGGTAGTAGAAGCAGATGAATATGATAGAAGTTTTTTGAAGTTATCGCCAGACATAGCAGTGATTACGGCTATGGATCCGGACCACCTGGATATATATGGGACGGTAGAAAAAGTGGAGAGTGCGTTCATTGAATTTGGTTCGAAGGTGAAGGAAGGCGGGTTGCTCATTAGTAAATATGAGATACCAAGGAGTGGTGATTTATATGCACCCAACCGCCTTACTTATAGTTTCGACCACACTGAAGCAGATGTATATGCTGCTGAGTTAAGGGTGCAGTTTGGAATGTACATTTTTAATGTGGTGGGTAAAGATTGGCTGATAACAGACGTGCAACTGCACATGGGTGGCTTGCACAATATTGAGAATGTAGTAGCGGCAATAACTGTTGCTAAACAGTTGGGATTAGAGGACGAAAAGATAAAAGAGGCTGTAGCAGAATTCAAAGGCGTGCACAGAAGATTTGAATACATACTCAAGGAAGATGATCATGTATTGATAGATGATTATGCCCATCATCCTGAAGAACTGAGGGCATTAATAAGTGGTGTACGCAGTTTATTTAGTCAGCGGTTGGTAGTGGTTTTTCAGCCGCATTTATATAGCAGAACCAAAGACCAGGCGGATGGATTTGCTGAAGTGTTGAGCATGGCTGACGAAGTGATCCTGTTGCCTATTTACCCTGCACGTGAGCAACCCATGGAAGGAGTAAGCAGTGAAATGATTGAGGGGAAAATGGGCGACAAATTGGTACAGGTAATGGAAAAGGAAGAGATGATAGAATACCTGGATAGGAAGCAGCCCGAACTGGTAGTGATGGCAGGAGCTGGAGATATAGATGTATTGGTAAATCGGGTAAGAGAGGCGTTGGTGGGGAAGTGAAGTGGAACGGGAAGTGTAAAAATGAAAGTATGAAGTATGAAGTGAGAAATATGAATGACAAGTTCTCACGACTTAACAGGTCTTTGCTTTTTGACTTTTGACTTTTGATTTTTGAATTTAAACTATGCAACACTTGTGGAAAAAGAGATGGCGGCTGATAAGTTCTTTAGCTGTTGCATTGGTGGCTTTGGTGTTGCTAATCGCAGCTGTAGAAACCAACAGTAGTAAAGTTTGTACTGGAATTGAAGTGGAGATTGATGGCGCAGCCAATAACTTTTTTATTGATAAAAAGGAAGTGATGGAACTGATTAATGCAGGCGAATCAGTGAAGGGACAAAAACTGGAAAATATAAACCTGCAGGTATTAGAAGACCGGCTGAGAAAAGAGAAATGGATTTCGAAAGCTGAGCTGTTTTTCGACAGCAAACAAGTGCTGCAAGTAAAGGTGGAAGAGAATGAGCCAGTGGCAAGAATCTTTACAACAGGTGGAAGTTCTTTTTATATAGATAGTGCTTGTAAGCGATTGCCGTTAAGCCGAACGTTGAGCGCAAGGGTGCCCATGTTTACAAGCTTTCCTTCTGACAGAGAAAAGCTTTCTGCACCAGATAGCAGTTTGATGGCTGATGTAAAAACGATTGCAACCTATATACAGGCAGATGATTTCTGGAAGGCACAGATAGCACAGGTAGATATTACGCCAACAGGATTTGAAATGGTACCCACGGTAGGAAATCACTTTATAGTATTTGGAAACGGGGATGATATAGCGGCAAAGTTTGACAGGCTGTTTACATTTTACAAACAGGTTTGGACAAAGGTTGGTTTGGGTGCTTACGAAAAAATAGATGTGCAGTATAAAGGACAGGTAGTAGTGACAAAGAAGGGAGCAGCAGCTAGCATGATTGATAGTACCAAAGCACGGCTCGCTGTAGAAACGTTGCTTACAAATGCACAGAAGACCAGCGATGATGTAAGTAGTAGTGGTGGACCTGTAAAAACAATTAGTGGCAAAGAAACGACCACTTCTGCCGCGGCCAATTTCGATACGAAAATGAGAGCAGAAAAGCAAAATGAAGATGCGGCCAACAATAGTAACAGCGAGAAAGCAAATGCATCAATCAAAAACACAAAGGCCGACAAAAGCAATCGTGAAAATGTAAAAGCAAACGAAAAGCGGGTTCCAAAAGCAGTAATGGAAAAAGTGCAGTGAAATGAAGAGGTTGATAAATGAGGAAGGGTAGCAAATTAGGGAAAAAGTTCAGCAACGATTTAGCGTTCAAGAGTGCGACGCAACGAGGCTGAAGAGGGAGATAAAGCCGGGCTCATAAAAAGCATAACATAAAAAACGGCGACAAAAAAAGAGAACAACAACAACTAAATAACAACAAAAACACAACTATCTATGAACGCAAAAGAAGCACCCATTATTGCAGGTGAAAACAGCAATGGTGGTGAGACGCCAATCATTGTTGGCCTTGATATAGGCACAACAAAGATTGCTGCGATTGCCGGAAGAAAAACCGAGTTTGGCAAGCTTGAAATACTTGGCTTTGGCCGTGCTAACAGCACCGGTGTTCAACATGGCCAGGTATTGAACATTGAACAAACTGTAAAGGCGATTCAGGCGGCGCTCAAAAACTGTTATGAGTCTAACCCTGATCTGGAAATTGGTGAGGTTTATGTAGGCATTGCAGGTCATCACATTAAAAGCTTGCAGACACGCGGGGATATTGTTCGCCAGGATTCGGAGAACGAAATTACCATGTCTGAGATTGAGCAACTGATAGAAAACCAACGCAAGACTTTTATACCTGCAGGTGACCAAATCATTGATGTGATACCTCAGGAATACACAGTTGACAACATTCACAGCATTGGCAATCCGATTGGATACAATGGCGTGAAGGTGGGTGCAAATTTTCACATCATTACAGGCGATAGAAATGCGATCCGCAACATCAATCGTGCAGTAGATAAAAGTGGACTGAAGACGAAAGACCTGGTGCTTCAACCATTGGCATCCGCAGCTGCTGTAATGGGCGACATGGATATGGAAGCTGGTGTAGCTATCCTTGACATTGGCGGAGGTACGAGTGACCTCGCTGTGTTTTACGAAGGAATACTAAAGCATACTGCAGTCATTCCTTTTGGCGGCGAAAATATTACCAACGATATCAAAACCGGCTTGGGTGTATTGAAGCAACAAGCGGAAGCAATGAAAGTGCAATTTGGTAGTGCGCTGGCCGACGAAGCAAAGTCTAATGCTTTCATTACGATCCCCGGCATGAACGGAATGCCTGCGAAAGAAATAAGCGTGAAGAACCTCGCCAACATTATACAGGCGCGCATGAGCGAAATACTTGATTTTGTAACCTATCATTTAAAGCAGGTAGGGCTTGATAGCCGCATGCTGAATGGTGGCATCATCCTAACCGGTGGTGGTTCGCAGCTAAAGCATCTTATTCAACTTACGGAGTATAGTACAGGCTTGTATGCACGTATTGGTTATCCGAACGGTCACCTGGCAGCCAATCATATAGATGAGTTGAAGAAGCCAATGTACAGTACTTGTATTGGTTTGATCTTAAAAGGATACAGCGATTACGAGCACAAGTACAAAGAGTTTGAGAAGAACTATAAGCGCGTAATCGTTCCGGAACAATTAGTGAAAGAACTGGTGCAGGAACCAATTGCTGAAGTGTTACTGCAAGAGCCACAAAAGGTAGATGCAAAAGCAAGAGCAAAAACAATGACCAAATTCTGGGATAAATTCAAAAACAACTTACTCGAATTATTTAAAGAGGAAGGAGACAAGGAGATGTGATGCCGTTCGTGGTTTGAAGTTCGATGTTCGATGTTGAACTACCTCAAACCTCAGACTTCGAACCTCAGATTTCAAACCTCAAACTTTCAAGAACACAACTATAATTACTTACCCAATCAAATCATCAACTATGATTCACTTTGATTTGCCGAAGCAAAAGTCATCTATCCTAAAAGTGATAGGTGTAGGTGGTGGTGGTGGCAATGCCGTAAACCACATGTATGGACAGAGCATAGAAAGCGTAGACTTCATTATCTGTAACACCGATGCACAGGCATTAGCCAACAGCAAGGTTCCCAATAAAATTCAATTAGGCCCACACCTTACACAGGGATTAGGTGCTGGCGCTAACCCCGAAATTGGCAAGCAAGCTTGCGAAGAAAGCCTGGAAGAAATTAAGCGCATACTGGAAGTAAATACCAAGATGGCTTTCATTACTGCAGGCATGGGCGGCGGAACCGGTACTGGTGGCGCTCCTATCATTGCACGTATTTGTAAAGACCTTGGCGTATTGACGGTTGGTATTGTTACCACACCGTTTAGCAATGAAGGTCCAAAGCGTATGCGGCATGCAGAAGCAGGCATACAAGCGTTGAGAGATAGTGTAGATACATTGCTTGTTATCAGCAACGACAAATTGCGTCATCAATATGGTAACCTTAAAGTGCGTGAAGCATTTAATAAGGCTGACGATATTTTAGCGACCGCGGCAAAATGTATTACAGATGTTATTACGAGCAACGGTCAGATAAACGTTGACTTTGCCGATGTGTGCACCGTAATGCGTAATGGTGGCGTGGCCATTCTCGGAAGTGGCTTCGCTGAGGGAGAAGATCGTGCACAAAACGCCATTGAAAGTGCAGTGAACTCGCCGCTTCTAAATGATAGCGAAATCCGCGGAGCGAAGTGGATACTGGTGAACATTACCTCCGCCGAAGGAGATCATGAGATTACGATGGATGAAGAAGATACCATCATGAGTTACCTGCGCCAGCAAGCTGGTGATGATACGGACGTAATTAAAGGTATTGGCTTCGATGAATCGTTGGGGGAGAAGATTGGTGTAACCATCATCGCGACAGGTTTCGAGCACAAAGATCCTTTCAAGATGGATGTTCCAAAGAAAGAAGAAAAGAAGGTTGAAAAGATAGTGATGGAACTAGAAGTGCCGGGTGTTGAAAAGAAGCAATATTCTCAACCAACGTTGCCTTTGGAAGACAAACACCCCTACGAACCAACGCTTGTAGAAATGCCAGCAACAGCACCGTATGTTAGTCAGCCACAGGCGCAGGTGCAGTCACCTATTCAGCCGCAACATCCAGCCGTGCCAGAGCCACAAATGTTTATTTTAAATGAACAACCGGCTACGCCAAAAGTGGAAGAGCCGGAGCAGTTCAGGTATGAGTTGAAAACAGAAGTTCCAGCGGCTCCTATAGCACCTGCACCTACAAATAATATTGAAGAGAATAATATAAATAATCCATTTGCCCGTACAGGCAGCAGCTTTTTGGCCAAACCATCCAACATCTATGCAGAACCAAACAAGGCCGAATCAACTCCCAATTCTATGGCAGTAAAACCTCCCTCACCACCTTCATCAGAGCTACCGGAGCTTGAAATGAAGTTAGTGATGAAGGACGACGTTCCAGAAACGGCGGATGCAAGCAGCTTTCCAAATGCGGCAAATCAGACTCCTACAGAGGATCTTGCAATGCAGGACGATGTAGAAGATCAGAAGCGCAGGGCACAGGAGAGAATACAAAAGTTGAGGAATCTATCTTTCAACATGAACACTGCAGATCAAAACAATGAGTTTGACTCAGTGCCTGCTTACATCCGCCGGAATATGGAGTTGTTTGGTAACACACTTACTTCTGTAGAAAATTTCTACAGCAAATACAATGTGAAAGCCGATGACAATGACAAAGGTCAAATCAGCTCTATCAATACATTTTTAGATGGAAAGAAGCCCGACTAATCAACGGCACAACCCGTACCGGTTGGAACATCGGTATGAGTTTTATAGATTGTGTTTTTAGTTGTTTTCCCTCCGCAAAAACGGAGGGATTTTTTTTGAAATCGCAACATTTAATAGATGTAGAATCAAGAGATATTTTATAGGGTCCAATCTCGGTTGCATAACCCTTCAATAATATAAACAAGGTAAAGCAATGTAGATCGCTTTTTCTCACTTCAGTTCGTCGCTTATTCAAGCACACAATTTTCCGGACATATTATTCGTTTTTAACTGCTAACCAGTAGTTTAACTATATATATATGTGTAATGAATAAAATTTTCATTTTCCTCGGCTGTGTAACTGTAGCGTTTGCATCAGCAGCTCAAGACACCAGTTTTATTAGCACCAGTGGTGTAAAGCCGCTGTCATTTACAGCGAAGCATTCCTCGTTCTCTCTTACTTATGGAGTTACTGCTCCATTTGGATTATCACCCGTTACGCAGGGTAGTACAGCTACTAATACAAAAGGAAGCTATACACTTGGGCCTGTCGAAGCTCTTTACCATATGGGGCTAAGTAACAAGTTCAGTTTGCAACTTGGTTTGCTGGCTATGTTTCATAAAGATGCCTATCAGTATCCGTCGAATAACCCCGTTTACACAATTGATAATTATACAAATTTGGTTATTGGAGGAGGTTTAGTTGGTTTCAATTATCACTTTATTAGTCACAAAAAACTAGACCCTTACATTGGTTTCGGCACTGGAGTTGCCTATTTCTGGGGTACGCACGGAGCAAACGACCTAGGATTAAGAAGTAAGAACAAGACACTGGTTATATTCAATCCAAAAGTGGGGATGAGGTTATATCAAAAGAAGAATGCCTGGATGGTTGAAGGCGGCTATGATAATTTTTCGTACCTGAAAGTCGGTTACTCGATTGTAAAGCGGCGGTAGCCCAGGTGCCCGTTTAAATTTTCAAGTTGTGAAAAAATTCATCGTTGCCTGTTTACCGCAGTAAAATAATAACTCTTCAAATCTGAGGCGCTTCGGTCTCCTTAAGTATTTTTGGAGCTCTGAAAAAACGTATGATGAAGATATTTTTCCTTTGTTTTATTTCCCACCTCCTTTTTCTTTCTGTTCTTACCGCTAACAATTATGCTACCCCAGGCACCGGCGTACGCTGGAGTTTTAATGATCTTGTTGCCAATGCCGGTGGTGACGTAGTAGGCACCTCAGGTAACTACCAGGTAAATGATACCATATTTATAAGCCTGAATGACACGCTCTACATTTATAATAACGCCGTGGTTCGCTTTGCTGAAAATACTTACTTGGATGTAAATGGCGTCTTGCTTATTAACCCGCCGGATAGCGTGAATTTTACAAAGGCCGAGCTTGCAACAGGTTTTTATGGAATGAGGCTGGACTCTAGCAATGGGTCAATCATTAAAAAACTTGTAATCGAATATGGAAATTCTTTGCGGCTATTCGACTGCAGTCCTACCATTGATAGTTGCATATTTCGTTTTAATTCTGCTACTACAGCTTTTGGCAATGCAGCCATTTCGGTCTTCCGGTCGAAGGCAATCATAAAAAACTGTCAGTTTATTAGCAATCAGCGGGCTGCCATACAGGGCGGCAGCAATATTGCCAATGCGCCACAAATATCCAACTGTATTTTTCGGGGAAACAACACACTTAATTTAAACGTACCGCAGATCAACCTTGGGTCAACGGGTACCGACACCGCACGTATACTCAATAATCAAATCCTTCGGGCTTCCATTAATTCCGGGGGCATTGGATTTTTGCCATCGGGTACGGTCTACGCAATTATTTCCGGCAACACCATAAAAAACAACCGGTATGGTTTAACCTTTAATGGTGGATCCAATATCAATACAATCGTTTCGTACAACTTGGTAGATAGTAACAATACCCAAAACGATCCTAACCTTGGAGGCAGCGGAATTAGTTTTGTAGGTGGAGCTGCTGGCAGTCATCAAAATTCTATAGTAACGGGTAATTTGTTCAGAGCAAATTTGTGGGGCATTACCATACAAAATGGTTCGAGGCCAAACCTGGGCAACCTTTCAAACATCGATACCACTGATGATGGGAAAAATGCGTTCATTAATAACACCAATGCAACTACGCCTTTTATCGACCTATACAACAATAGTGCCTTTGATATTTCTGCACAAGGAAACTTTTGGGGAACCAACGATCTGAGTGCAATAGAGTCGAAAATCTTTCACCAGCCCGATAATTCAGCGCTCGGCGTGGTGAACTATTCCAGTTACATTCTTCCAGTTCAGCTTTCCGCCTTTAATGCAACAGTTGTAAACAAGAGCGTAAATCTTAATTGGGTTACAAAATCAGAGATAAACAGTAAGGCTTTCATCATTGAAAGAAGCTTTGATGGATCAAACTTTAAAGCTCTGGCAGAGTTGAAGGCGGCAGGCAATTCTGTTATCTCAAGAGAATACTTCTTTTCCGATGTGAATGCCTTCAGTACCAGTACCCTTTTGTACTACAAGTTGAAACAATTGGATATTGACGGCCGCACCACCTACAGCAGAGTTCTGACGGTTAAAGCAGCTAATGAAACTACTACGAGAGTTAAGTTGTTTTATCAAGGTAACAATAGAGGAAGCATGTGGGCAAGCCTAACAGTTAGTAGCGATCAAGATCTCACCATCCAAAAAATTTCTTCGGATGGAAGAATATTATCCAATAAGATTGAAAAGCTGAAGGGCGGGGTAAACACTTTCGAAATTGCCGATGACGGAGCCGTTGGCCGTTCGATTTCTTTTATAAAGTTTAGCTGTTTTGAATTTGCCGAAGCAAAGCCAATTTTTTAAAATGCAGGGACCGATTTATACTTCTTTCTATTATTGGGTTCGGATTGTTTCATTTTGGGAGGTAAATTGATGCTCCGATCAGGCTTGAAAAAATGATATTTCATTGCTACGGAAAAGAATGTTAAAATGATTTTTATATGAGTGCTGCTACATAAATTGTGTATTCATTTCGACTACTTCACTATAAAAGCAAAAGCCGATCGAAAAAATTTACTTCGTTTTTCAAGTAAAAAAAATATCTTGTAGCCCATTTTAGGAAAGACTTATTTTAATTAACGGCGTCAGGTACAATAAAGCCAAATCACGTGCGTTTTTAAATCCGGAGTTTGATTACAAGATTTGTTTTTACTGAATGACAGGCTTTATGTTCGGCATATAATTTTGTTACATTTGCTTTAATACCTTAATCGTTACAATAGAATGACAAGTAAACTGTTTGCGTTCGCAGCTCTTACAGCCCTGGCCTTTGGCTCAGCCAGTTGTGGCAAAAGTGGCAAGTCGAAGGGCTTACCAGATAATGGCCAACTCGTAGGGGTATCGCCAGGCAATCTTCAGGGAATGGGTAAACCTCTTGGAATGGTTTTCGTTCCGCCAGGAACTTTCCACATGGGCCCATCTGACGAAGACGTAAACTTCAATTTTACAGCACGGAACAAGTCAGTGTCCATTAATGGTTTTTGGATGGACGCAACCGAAATTACTAACAATGAATACCGGCAGTTTGTATGGAAAGTAAGAGATTCGTTGGCTGCTAAAGAACTAGGTTATGGTAAAGAGGTAGATGGTAGTTTTGCTGTGGATTGGAAAAAAGCCCAAACTATTAAATACAGTGAAAAATCAACTTTAGAGAAAATTTCTAAATTGACGCTTACTCCTGATAACAGGCTTTATGGTAGAAACGAAATCGACCCGGAGAAAATCGTCTACAGAGTAGAAACTTTCGACTACAAAGAAGCATCTAAACGTGAAAATAAGGGTCAGCCACGTCAGAAGTACATTATAAAATACGATGAGAAAATATATCCTGACACCTTGGTTTGGATGAGAGATTTTTCCTATTCTTATAATGAACCAATGGCTAAGCGTTATTTCGCACATCCATCTTTCGGTAACTATCCTGTTGTTGGTGTCAACTGGAAGCAGGCAGTTGCATTCGCTAAGTGGAGGACAAATTATATGAATAGTTTCTTGGAAAGAAAGAAGCGCGCTGTTGAAAGTGACTTCCGTCTACCAACAGAAGCGGAGTGGGAATACGCAGCTCGCGGTGGACGCTCTCAGTCAATGTTCCCATGGGGTAACTATTATTTAAGAAACAAAAAGGGATGCTTGCTTGCCAACTTTAAACCTGGACGTGGCAACTATCCTGAAGATGGTGGTTTTTATACAGTTCGTGCTGATGCCTATTGGCCAAACGATTTCGGTCTCTATAATATGAGTGGAAACGTTGCAGAATGGACTTCTTCACTTTATTATGAAGGTGGTTACAACTTCCAGCACGATATGAACCCAGACATTAGGTGGGATGCAAAAGAAACTGATCCTCCACGGATGAAGCGTAAGGTAGTTCGTGGTGGTAGTTGGAAAGATGTAGGATATTTTCTTCAGACAGGTACTCGCTCATATGAATACCAGGATACGACTAAATCGTACATAGGCTTCAGATGCGTAATTGATTTGCCAGCAACAACCAGAAGAAAGTAATCAACTTGCCTATCAAAAAAATTTAGCAACAATTTATTTTATCTAATTTTTAAGCGTGGAGGCTGCTGCCTCCACCTACAATTTCTTTTTTAAACATTACCCGTAAAACTAAACAAACAATCCAATTATGTCTTCAGGTGTTTCTCCCGCAACAAACAGATTAGTTAACGTTATCGTATGCGTTGGTGCCGCAGTAGTAATTTTTGGTGCATGGGCTAAAATCCTGCACAAATCCTTTGCTGACATCATGTTGACAGTAGGACTGTTAACGGAAGCTGCGATCTTTATTATTTACGCCATCTTGCCTCCTCCTGATCAGGGCTCACCAAGTGCGCCGGTTATTGTAGAGAAAGAGAAAGGCAATCCAGCTTTAAAATCTATGGAAAAGATGTTGGAGGAAGCTGACATTACTCCTGCTAACCTATCAAAACTAAGCGCTGGTTTCCAAAAACTTGGAACCACGGTTACCAACATGAGCGAAGTTGGAGACATTGTAAAAGCTACTGGTGATTATACTCAAAAAACTGTAGCAGCTTCTGCAGCTTTAGATAAAGTGAAAGATGCCTATACTAACACAGCAGCTTCTTTGTCTTCTTTTAATGCAGCGAGCGAAAGCACAAAGCAGTTTCACGACCAGGTTCAGGTGCTTACAAAGAATTTGTCATCACTTAATACTATTTACGAATTAGAATTACAGGAAAGCAACAATCACCTGAAAGCACTGAACCAATTCTACGGTAAGTTGGCCCAGGCGTCAAATGCTATGTCGGGTACAGTGGAAGATGCAGAAAAAGCCAAGCAGCAGATTGGTTTGCTAGCGAGTAACCTTGGTCGCTTGAACTCAGTGTATGGTAATATGCTTACTGCTATGCAGGGACGTTAATCTTAATTCAATATTTAATTCGTAATTCTAAAACCTAACACACGTAATGTCTCTACCTAAAGAGCCCAGGCAGAAGATGATCAACATGATGTATTTAGTGCTAACAGCATTGCTGGCATTAAACGTATCATCTGAAATCTTAAATGCCTTTAGAACGGTAAATAATAGCCTTGTAAAGACGAACGTCGTAGTTAGTCAATCGACTAACACTTATATGTCTTCGTTACAAGCAAAAATGGCGGAACCAGAATCAAAGGTGAAAGCCGAGATGTGGTACCCGCTTGCACAAAAGGCCACAACACTGTCATCAGACGTATATTCTTTGATAGAGCAGGTGAAAGACAGCTTAATGAGAGGTTCTGGATTTAACCCGGAAAAGGGTGATACTACTTTCAAAGAAGATAACCTGGACGCTTCATCGAGGATATTGGTAGATGGCAAGCTTGGTAAAACCTTGTACGATAAACTAGATAAGTATAGGAAAGATATTTTAGGAATTCATCCTGATATCAACAAAGAATTTGCTGCTACATTGCCGGTAGATTTAAGTGTACCAAAGAGTTCAAATCTTGCGAATTCGAATTGGGAAAGTGTTTACTTCAGAATGACACCTACCATCGCGGCACTTACTATTTTAAGTAAGTTTCAGAATGATGTAAGAACTACGGAGAATAGAGTAGTGGCTTATTGCCACAACCAGGTAGGGCAAGTTGCGGTACGTTTTGATCAGTACAAACCATTGGTTGGTGCTAGTTCTACCTACTTAATGCCTGGCCAGGAAATGGAAATTACTGCGGGTCTTGGGGCTTTCAATAGTCAGAAGAAGCCAAACATCAGTATTAATGGAGCACCTGCTGCCATTGAAGCAGATGGATTGGCACGTAAGAAATTTAATGTACCCGGCGTAGGCTCACACTCCGTGAATGTAGTTATAAATTATACGGATCAAGACGGTGTTGCTCGTACCGAAACTAAAAAGATTGACTATACCGTAGGTTCGCCTACAGGTGCAAGTGTAAGTGCAGATGCGGTTAAGGTGTTATACATAGGTTTAGATAATCCATTAACCGTAAGTGGCGGTAATGTTGGAGCAGAGAAGACGAATGCTTCTATTGATAACGGTAGCTTACGGAATTTGGGTGGTGGTAAATTTATTGCCAGCGTGACTAGCCCAGGTAAAGCGACGATAAATGTGAGTGCTGATGGCAAAAACACGGCTTTTGAGTTTAGAGTAAAGAGAGTACCGGATCCGGTTGGAGTGATTGGTCAATTTGAGTCGGGAAGGGCACCAGCAAATGGAATTAAGGGACAAATGGGCGTTCGTGCAGACCTTAAAGACTTCGTATTTGAAGGAGTAAAATTTGATATTATCGGTTTCACAGTTTATGCTACAGGTGCTGGCTTTCTCGATCAGCCTGGCATTTCGCCAAACCCGGGAGCCTATTTCAATGCCGATTCCAAAAGAATATTGGAAAAATGCAGACCTGGAACAACACTTGTAATTGATGAAATCAAAGCAGTTGGTCCGGGTGGTGGTACCAGGAAGTTGCAACCGTTGGTGTATAACTTATATTAATATTGTATTATGAATAGGAGAGTGATTAAGTCAGGATTGGTGGTTGCATTGTTAGTTCTTCTTGTTGAAGGAACACAAGCACAAACAAAACCACGCAACTCACGAACCCGGCCACAGAGTGGTTATTCCAGTGGGTATTCAAGTGGCTACGGTGCACCCGCTGCTGCTGACACCTCGAAGAAAAAGAACCAAACACAACAATCTGGTTATTCTTCAGGATATGGAACTACTCCGGCAAATGCAGGAAAGGCCCCTATTGGTGCAAATGTTCCTGTAGTTGTGGTTAAATCAAGTGGAGGTGGAATTGGTGACTCTGTTGCTCCGTCCTTACGTACTGACAATACAATAGATCGTCAATTGGTAAAAGATCGTAATCCATTGGCATACGAGCATATCCGCGAAGACGATGCAGTATATAAGCAAAGAGTTTGGAGGGAAATAGATACCCGTGAAAAAATGAACCTGCCTTTCCGTTATGCAGCTAATGAAGATAATGGCAACCAGCGGTTTATTTCTATTTTGTATGATGCAATTCAGAAAGGTGAGGTTACCGTTTTTAATGGTGAAGATGATCGTTTTACCATTCCACTTACAAGTGCGCAAGTAGCAACGATTGTAATGGGAGGAAATGATACTAGTGACATTACCGATATGAGTGGCGACGTTGTAAGACGGGAGGTGCGTCAGAAAATGATCGAGCCAGATTCAATTTATAGGTTTCGCCTGAAAGAAGAGTGGATATTTGATAAGGAATCTTCTAGAATGACTGTAAGGATCTTGGGCATAGCACCAATTATGATGAAGTATAGCTCAACAGGCATACCCATTGGTGATATTACTTTGTTTTGGGCATATTATCCAGATCTCAGACCGACACTTGCTAAGTATGAAGTTTATAACGGTAGAAACTTTGCAGGCCGAATGAGTTGGGAGGAGTTATTTGAAAGCCGTTTTTTTAGTAGTTATGTTACGAAATCAACCATCGATAATCCTTTCGATTTATACTTAAGAAACTTTATAAAGGATCCTCTGTTTCGTTTGTTGGAGGGCGAGAATATTAAAGAGAAAATCTTCAATTACGAACAAGACTTATGGTCTTATTAAGAGAATGATAGTTATCTAAAAAACCCGGTATATGCCGGGTTTTTTTATTTGAAACTGGTTTTTATTCTTAGAGAGGTGATTGATGGATCATTAAAATAATCGAAGGACTTTTGGTGTATCCACTTCTTTTTTTATCTTTACGATGGTTTTTCATAGGATATTGGATTTTAAAAACGGGGCTGGATATTTATCCGGGCCCCTTTTTCATTTTACAGCATTTTTATTTTCAAGATGAAAGTACTTGAAGACAATTGCAGCCTTTGATTTTCCAATAATCTGCTCCAGTTCTAAAACCGTTTTTTCTTTGATATTGCGTACTGATTTTAACTCCTTTAGTAATGTTTCTGCCGTATTTTTTCCGATACCACTAATGTCCTCTAATTCATTTTTAAAGGTACCCTTGCTTCGTTTCTGACGATGAAAATTGATCCCAAAGCGGTGCACTTCATCCCGAATTCTTCTGATCAGTTTCAGGCTTTCGCTATCCCACGGTAGTTTTAGGGATTGCTGATCACCGGCATAAAAAATTTCTTCTTCGTTTTTGGCTAAGCCTACTACCGTCATCTGACCGAGCAGATTCACCTCTGCTATTCCCTCCATTGCAGCATTTAGCTGTCCCTTTCCGCCATCTATTATCACCAGTTGTGGAAGCGCCTGCTGTTCCTTAATTAACCTGCTATATCGCCTTGTAACTACTTCTTTCATTGTGGCAAAATCGTTGATGCCTTCTACCGTTTTTACATTGAAATGCCGGTAGTCTTTTTTACTAGGAATTCCCTCCTTAAAACAAACCATTGCACTAACCGGATAGCTTCCCTGGAAATTGGAATTATCGAAGCATTCTATATGAAGAGGCACTTCTTTTAATTGCAAATCCAGTTGTAATTGGTACAATACCTGCTTCTTCTGCAAATCGGTTTTTCCTTCCAGTTGTAGTATTTTCTTTTTGCGGAGCTCTTCGGTATAATGGTTAACATTTTTTATTGACAAATCTAAAAGCTTCTTTTTATCTCCGGCACGAGGCACGGTTACCGTAACATTCTGAAATAAAGTTCCTATCTCAAAAGGAACGATAATTTCAATTGCTGAACTATTGAAGGTTTCCCTCATCCGAACAATCGCTAAAGGGAGAACCTCATCCTCATTTTCCTCAAGCTTCGTTTCGATGCGAATGGTATGGGTTTGAACAATGGTACCATTTTGCACCATTAAATAATTTACGTAGGCAATTTCTCCATCCTTCAAAATAGAAAACACATCTACATTCGTCAGGTGTTTACTTACAATTATTGACTTAGCCTGGAAGCTTTCAAGATATTCGATTTTCTTTTTTGTGATTTCTGCTTTTTCAAATTGCATGTTCGAAGCATACCCAATCATTTCCGATTTAAAGTGGTGAATAACCGGTTGCAGGTTGCCCTTAAGAATGTTCCTAACATGTTGGAGAGCTTCAGCATATAGTTGCTCAGTTTGCAACGCCTCGCATGGCCCTTTGCAATTGCCCAAGTGATATTCGAGGCACACTTTAAACTTTCCTTTTTGAATGTTGCCCTGGGTTAGGTTAAGCTTACACGTTCGTAGGGCTACGTTTTGCTTGATGAATGTAAGTAGCTCTCGCACTCTGGCCACTGAGGTAAATGGACCGAGGTATTCCGAACCATCATTTATGCGTGTACGCGTAAGAAAAACCCTTGGGAAAGCCTCTTTTTTTATAACAATATAAGGGAAGCTTTTATCATCCTTTAGGTCAATATTAAATTTAGGCTTGTATTGTTTAATCAGCGCATTTTCTAAGAAGAAAGCATCCGGTTCACTATCAGTAATGGTAAATTCGATGCGGTGTATGCGGTGTACAAGTTCGTGGGTTTTATAATTGGTTAATGTTTTAGAAAAGTAACTCCCGGTACGTTTACGTAGGTCTTTTGCTTTACCAACGTAAAGCAATTCGTTTGCTATATCAAAATACTTGTATATGCCGGGCTGATGGGGTATCGTATGCGAAAACTGCTGGTATTCCTTCTGGGTCATAAACTTCCTTTAATTGTCGTTCCAAACCACTTGTACTTTGTGCATCCGTTCTTTGTTAGCAGATTGTATCAGTCTATTGCTTTCGAAGCTTTCACCAGGCTTCCAACTTAATTGTTCTATAATTGAACTATCACCCGAGGTCATATATTTCCTGATAAAAATGTTCTTCACAGTTTCTCCATCTTCGCGCAGCAGCACATTCATATTTTGAACTGGTAAATCTTTATTTGAAGTAGTGTAACTAAGGGAATAGGTCTTTGTTGTTTCATCTAAAAACACAGACTCTTCGTAGTTCTTTTTTATTGAAGGATCATTGATATCCGCCTCGGTAAAGGCTTTTACATATTTCTCTAATTGATCAACAGATAAAGCCATTGAGTCTCGTACACTATCTATGGTTTCAATTTTATAAATGAAGTACGGGGTCTTTTTTATATCGTCTAGCTGCTGTTGAAAAAATTGCTTTGACTGGAAAAAGATTACGTTATCTTTTTTTGGCTCATCGTTTCCGCAGCTAGTTATTAAAACGGTGATGAGAAGAAATAAAATTATCCGCATGCGGCAAAAATACTATTATGAAAGAAGGTAAAAAACGAAGAGGCTGTTAGTTTAACAGCCTCTTCAAAATCATTTATTATTATACTAGCGCAATGACTTTGTCACACCCAATTTCAATCCATAATCCCACAGGTGTTCTTTTATTGAATATTGCGGTATTAAAGTAGACAGGTGCTGATACCGAACCTGGGGGCCCAACTGCCAATGATAGTTCCCAACCTTAAAAGAAAGATATGCTTCTAAATTACTATTTACATTCCATGGCCTAATCATTCCTTCAGTTTGCGTGTAATTTTTAAAGTCTGAGCTTAGCACAAAAGCATGTTGATTGATTTGGTAAGTTGGCTGCACCGAAGCACCAACATTGAGCGAAACAGCATCATTGCCTATTACTTGCCAATTAACCCCAACAGGAATAGAAACCTGGTAATACCGGTTGATGATTTCCGTCTCCTGGTAACCTGTATTGGTCCGGTATATAGCAAATGAATTCAGCGTATCTACTGCGCTTCCGCGTTGCAATGTTATGGTAGCTACTTCTTTAGAAGATTTAAATGCTTCAAGGTTATACTGGCGCATATTAAACTGCAAACCGGTTTTTATTTTCAGCCGTGGTGAAATATTATACATCAAACCAAATCCTGCTTCCAGCCCATTTCCAGGTTTGTTCTTTACAACCTGGCTTACATCTGCCACAAGATTGAGTGCTACTGGTCCATCCAGATTCGTTTTGCTATCATCTTTCGACTCTTTCAATCTTCTGAAACTAGATGATGGAGTTAGGTACACCTGGAAGGAAAGTCTTTGTTTTCCTAAACTTTGTTTTTTCTTTTTAGATGCAACCAACAATGACGGGGATATGCTAGTATTTTTGCTTACACCCACCTCCTTCATCGATGTAAATTCAACCGTCGGTAAAGATTTTCCTTCGTGAGAATGGGTAATAGCAGCTACATGGTTTAATTCTTCATTTTCGGGTTTTACCTGGTCCGCATTCAATTGATTTTCTTCAATTATAGCAATGGAGTTAGAAGTTGACGGTACTATCGGGCCATTACTTAGCGGTAATTTTGATAATGGTACTTCTATAGTAGAAACAGAAGTGGTTTGTTCCTGATCGGCAACAGCTGCATTATAATATTCTGCCGAAGGATTCGCTACAAGCATTTCATCGTTTCGTTTTTTCTGGATTGCTGTTTTCTTCCATTCATTTGAATAAGCAACAGGAGCGTCATTATTGTGCAGGCCGTAAATGTTTTTGTTTGGAGTTTTATCAGGTTGAAGTGCTGGTAAAATTTTGGTAGTAGCCGATAAGTCGAAAATATTTGGCTTAGGCGAAAAATGAACACTTATGGCAATGGTAGCAACGAGTAGAAGGAGTGCTGCAATTGTAAGTGCGGGCCACTTCTTGTCACCATGTATTTGTTTGTGAATATTTCTCCAGATTCCATCAGAAGGATACATTCGGTGGCTGTCGGCTTGTTCTTTAAGGAACAGTTCAAAGTCGTCTTGGTAAAAATTGTCGTCCATCTTCTCAAAGCATTTAAATCACTTTTTTACTCCTGCAAGCCATCCAAATTTTGGCTTCGGGTTATCAAGGATATTTTTCTTAACGAGTATATTTTCAAGCATCACTTTAGCTCTTGTATATTGGCTGCGGCTCGTGCTCTCTTCAATTTCTAACATGTTGGCTATTTCACGATGGCTAAACCCTTCAATAGCATATAAATTTAAAACCGTACGGTAACCCATTGGCAGTAACCGGATACATTCGGTCACTTGTTTTGCTTGCATAATCGAAGGCATTGTTTCCTCCTTTACATGCAGGTAATTTGCCTGGGCCAGGTCCACACTGTCATTAAACTTTTTGTATTTCTTTAAAAAGTTAATACACGTGTGCACTATGATACGCCTTATCCATCCTTCAAACGCTCCTTTGTTTTGAAACGTATGAATTTGGGTGAATACCTTTATGAATGCTTCCTGCAGCATGTCCTCGGCATCTTCCCTGCTTTGGGCATACCGATAACAAACCGAGAGCATTTTTGGACTATACCTATTGTACAGTTCCCTATGGGCAGCGGGATCATTGTGCAGACATCCGGCAATGATGTATTCTTCAGTCATGCAAGTAATAATTGGGATTCCCTTTAAAATTAGACATTTTAACAGCGCAACTGCTGCTTTGGTTAAAAAAAATATTGTGGTTGCCAGAGGCTTAAAAGTCAATATTTTTACCGGCATCTCATCCAAGAAAAAAGCATTCAAAACATGAAAACGATTCTCCTTCCCACAGATTTTTCTGACGTTGCAAAAAACGCTGCACGGTATGCAGTGGAGTTGGCGAAACAAGCCGGAGCAAACAAAATTGTTTTGTACAATGCCTACCAGGCGCCAGTGATAACCGAGCCAACAATGCCTGTTGTGCAAATGATTGATATGGATACTTTAAAGGGAATTACTGATGATGGTCTTAAGAATTTTCAAACATGGCTACAAGAAATTACACCAGAAGGTATTGAGCTACAAACAATGAGTGAGTTTGCAATATTATCCAACAACATAGAAGACGTGTGTGAAAAAACTAATGCCGATATAGTAGTGATGGGAATTACAGGTGGAAGCAAAATTGAAGAAGTGCTTATTGGAAGTACGGCAATTAGTGTTGTCAACCATAGCAAAGTACCCGTGATTGTAATACCGCCACATGCAACTTTTACCGAAATAAAAAAAGTAGCTTTCCCCTGCGACTTTAAAAAGATTCAGGAGACAACGCCATTGCGGTTGATCACAACTATACTAAAAGATACAGGGGCAGAATTTTTGGTGCTTCATGTAGACAATAATCATAAACATTTTACTGAAGAAACAAAGAAAGAGAGTGAAAAGCTGCAGGTATTGTTGCAAGACCTGCAACCTCAATTTCATTACATAGACCACGAAGATTTTGTAGAAGGCATAAATGAGTTTGCAGATGCGCATAAAGTAGATCTGCTGATCACAATACCTAAAAAGCACGGACTGTTTGAAGGGCTTTTTAAAAGAAGTCATACAAAGCAATTGGCGTTTCACAGCCATGTGCCCTTGATGTGTATTCACGAATAACGTTGATTCAATCGCTTTCCAAAATCGGCTGGTTTGTCCTGGTAGGACCATTCTTCGGTCTCCAGGTCGCGTCCATCGTAAGCTGCATATTTTAAGATGGAGTATGCCATCCAAATTACAAGGATAGGTGAGAGTAGAAACATGGAGGCAATAATTTGCCACGGTGCTTCAAAATAAAAAAGCATTACATAAACCACCAGGTAAAGTGACACGAAGACGGTTGCAAACACGTGTTTCTTCATACTAACATCAAATAAATAATTATACCATCAACTTAGATATTTCCCAACGATAGGTACCCTTCGTCCAACACCGAATGCTTTTGGGCTAACCCGAATTATGGGGCAGAACTGGTTGCGTTTATATTCATTGTTGTTGACCATCATGAGAATACGATCCACTAAGGCTGCATCAAAGCCAAGCGCTTTTATTTCATTAGGTCCTTGCCTACGCTCGATATATTGGTACAGTATCTGGTCAAGTATATCGTACTCAGGTAAACTGTCTGCATCCTTCTGATCGGGCCGTAGCTCAGCACTAGGTGCTTTGTGAATGATGTTTGCAGGAATGATTTCTCCATCCCTGTTGATAAATTCGGCCAGCGCGTATACTTGTTGTTTGTAGCAGTCTCCCAATACGCCAAGCCCACCGGCCATATCACCGTACAAAGTGCCGTAGCCTGTTGCCAGTTCGCTTTTGTTAGAGGTGTTTAGCAGGATGTAACCAAACTTATTCGCAATCGCCATCAATAAATTTCCCCTTGTGCGACTCTGAATATTTTCTTCCGCAATATTAAACGGCAAGTCTTGAAAGATGGGCTTTAGTGTACTTAAAAAGCTTTCATATACCTCTGAAATTTTGATGAGGTCGTAAGGGTTTGCGAGGTTTTTGCTTAACTCAACTGCATCATTTACCGAGTGATCTGTGCTGTATGGCGAAGGCATCAATACGGCTCGCACATTCTCTTTCCCCAAAGCCTCGCAGGCTAAAGCCAGAGTAACCGCACTATCAATGCCACCTGATGAGCCGAGAATAGCTTTGGTAAATCCCATCTTGATAAAATAGTCGCTGATACCAGTTACCAATGCTTTGTGTATGCCTTTAATATTTAGTTGTGGGTCGAATTTTACGGGGTTCGGTTTGATGTGTGAAATAGCTTGAATGGTATCAGTTTCAGTTTCTTTAATGGAGCCATCGTCGTTTAAAGTAACCACTGCAAAGCCTTCGGTAAACGAGGGTAGGCATTTACATAAATTCCCTTTTTTATCAAAAACGAGCGAAGCCCCATCAAACACTATTTCGGTTTGGCTGCCTACTGCATTGCAATAGAATATCGGCATTTTATACTTGAGCACATTTGCCTTGATGACTGACTTGCGTTCTTCCTCGTGAATATAATCGAACGGAGAGGCACTGATGTTGATCATGAAGTCAGGGTTCTGCTCCGCTAACTTGTCCATTGGCGCAAAGCGATACAAAGGGTTGTCGTCAATATTCCAAATGTCTTCGCATATAGTAATAGCCAGGCGTTTGCCTTTAAACTCCACCACATTCCACTCATACGCGGGTTCAAAATACCGGTACTCGTCAAACACATCGTAGGTTGGCAGCAATGTTTTATGAACCTCTGCTATTACCTGCTTTTCATGTAAAAGAAACGCTGCATTAAAAAGATCTTTCCCTTCTTTAATTGGGTTGCGTGCAGGAGAGCCGATAATTACCCCGATGGTGTCTGCATGTTCTTTGATGGCATCAATGGCTCTGTAGCATTTATTAATAAAGTCTTTAAACTCCACAAAGTCGCGGGGCGGATAGCCACATACACTTAGCTCGCTGAAAACAACCAGGTCAGCATTTTCATTTTTTGCTGCGTTAATTCCGGCTATGATTTTTTCTACGTTCTTTTCAAAATTGCCGATATGATAATTCTGTTGAGCCAGTGCTATTTTCATAAGTCAAATTTCAGTATTAAGTTTTACATAACGCCAAAGTTCATGTCTTGATGTAATTTGCCACAAATCAACTCCATGCGTTTTGTTTCCATAGCTTTTGTAATCTTTTTTATGGCTGCTTGTACTGCTAAAAAAGCACCGGATGTATCTCACATAAAAGTTGATTTGCAAGTACAGCGTTTCGAACAGGACTTGTTCAAACTGGACGCTACAAACAGCCGCACATTACTGCCCCAATTACACCAACAGTATCCCGGTTTCCTGCAGGATTTTATATTCAATATTTTGGGTTTGCCGCCACAACCAGACAGTATGGGAATGATAGAGCAGCAAGTGTATGCGTTTGTAAATTCCTACAAATCGGTAAAGGATTCAGTGGATAAATTGTTCACCAATTTTGATGCAATTTCTACTGAGGTAAAAGAGGGCTTGCAGTATGTGAAATACTATTTCCCTGAATACAAATTGCCGCAGAAACTAGTCACTTTTATTGGGCCAATCAATAGCTATGGAAATATTTTAACTACGAATGAGTTGGCGGTGGGCCTGCAGATGTACATGGGTAAAAACTACTCGTTGTACCAGAGCGAAGCCGGTCAGCAATTGTACCCTGTGTACATTTCGCGGCGCTTTGAGCCGCAGTATATTCCTGCTAATTGTATTAAGAATATTGTGGATGATCTGTACCCTGATCAATCGGCGGGACGCCCACTGATTGAACAAATGGTGGAAGCGGGTAAGCGATTGTATTTGTTAGATCATTTTCTACCTAACACCGCTGATACCATAAAAACCGGTTATACTAAAGCGCAGTTGGATGGCGCTTACAATAATGAAGAAATGATCTGGACGTTTTTTATAAACAACGATTTGTTGTATACCATTGACCCGGCAATTACCAAAGATTATATGAATGATGCGCCAAACACCGCGGTGCTGGGACAAGGTTCACCGGGTTTTATTGGGCAGTTTGTAGGTTGGCAGATTGTAAAGAAATGGATGGACAAAAATGAGGGAACCTCGCTTCTTAAACTGATGGGCACTAACCCAAAAATTATCTACGAACAGTCTAAGTATAAGCCGAGGTAGGGTGCCGGTGATTGGTGAAAAGAGATAATTACTAGAATTGGGTGCAAAAAGAAAATGACAAAACTTGCTTTATCCGCTCCCAAATGCCGACTGAAGAGATAAAAGTACAAGTGAGTGCCACAACGATGTTGCTTGAAAAACCTTGGCTGGCTACAAAAAAATAAAGATTATAATTAGTAGAGATTAGTTCATTTTAAATGGCACTACCATTTCAAACGCAGGAATATTTACCTCGAAGGTTTGTTTGTTGTTTTGATTCTCCATCACGTACAAACCAAACATTTTACCCATTTCGGTTTTAAGATTACAGCCACTCACATATTGGAAATTTTCGCCCGGTTTAAGTATTGGCTGTTGGCCTACTACACCTTCGCCTTCCACCTCGCGGTATTCGCCATTGCTGTCGAATATGTGCCAATGGCGGCGTTGCAATTGCACCGCAAATGCGTTGTGATTTTCAATCGTAATGCGGTAGGCAAACATAAACTCTCCGTTTAGCGGATTGCTATAGTCTGGTTGGTAAAAAGTTTCTACGCTAATTTGTACTCCTTCCGAAAGTTTAGATATCATATAAAGGAGGATTTAAGTAAAAGTAAATAAAATAGCCTTTGCCAAAAAGTCTTGCAAAGACTTTACCATATCCATATTTCCTACGACAGCAAAAGGCTCGTTTTAATTGCATAGGCCAAATGTAAAATGCTTCTAAATAAGTGCCAGGCCACGGATATTACGACCGTCAAGTGCTACATTTGCGCCACCTTTTAAACGATAAAATACTACATATGACTAAAATAGCTGTTGCTACCGGCGACGGGATCGGTCCTGAAATAATGGAAGCAGTACTTGGAATTTTTACGGCAGCCGATGTGCCACTCGTATATGAGTATGTAGACATGGGAAAATGGGTTTTTGATAAAGGCTACAGCAATGGAATGACGCCCGACGCACAGGAGGCAATCGAAAGATTGGGCATTTTGTTTAAGGGCCCAATGGAAACGCCAAAAGGGAAGGGCGTAAAGAGTGTAAACGTAACGGCCCGAAAAACCTGGAATACATATGCCAACCACCGCACTTTTCAAACACTGCATGGTGTAGACACCGTTTTTAGTAAAGCTGGAATACCCATCGATATTACAATTGTGCGGGAAAATATTGAAGATACCTACGGAGGTATTGAGCATATGCTCACGCATGATGTGGCACTGAGCCGTCGTTTTATTACCCGTCCGGGAAGTATGCAAGTGATTAAGTACGCTTTTGAAATGGCCCGTAAAAAAGGCACAAAACGCATCACCTGTGGACATAAGGCAAACATCATGAAGATTACCGATGGCTTGTTCCTGGAGTGCTTCTATAATGTGGCTAAAGAGTATCCTGAGTTAAAGGCAGACGATGTAATTGTAGATGACCTGTGCATGAAGCTGGTTACCCGCCCCGATATTTTTGACGTGGTGGTGTTAACCAATCTACAGGGCGATATCGTATCTGACTTGTGCGCTGGTTTGGTAGGTGGATTAGGCTTTGCTCCTTCGGCAAACATTGGCGATCACATTGCAATTTTTGAAGCCGTGCATGGAACCGCCCCAGACATCACTGGGAAAAACATTGCCAATCCAACGGCTTTATTGCTAAGTGGCTTATCGATGCTGCGCCACCTGGGAGCAATGGAAAGTGCCGCCACTATTGAAAATGCTTTGCTGTACACATTAGAACAGGGCGTACACACCGGCGACTTTGGCGACAAGACGAAGCAATCGTTAAATACCACCGATTTTGCCAAAACAATCATTGCGAATTTCGGTCAGAAGCCAGAGCACAATCCTCGGCCAATGATACAAAACCAACCGCCCACCCAAACTTCTTTCAAACTGGAAATAAATCCAATGCTGATTAGTAAGGAAGAAGAAGGGGAGCAGATTATAGGCGTCGATATGTTTATCGAATCGGGTGAACAACCCGAAAAGGTAGCCGCCAGATGTTTGAAACATACGCTCGATCTTTTTAAGCTCGTAACCATTAGCAATCGTGGCACGCAGGTGTGGCCCAAAGGTTCGGTGTTTACTAACCTGGTAAACCAGTATCGTTGTCGGTTCGAAAGTATAGGAGAGGTGCCCGTTACTCAAATCGATATCATTGAACTCTACAAGCGCCTTGCACTCGATTTTAAAGTTTGCTCAATAGAGTTGCTGAATATGTGGGAAGGCAAAAAAGCCTACAGCCTGGCACAAGGACAATAAAACATTTTTCAAAAGCCCGCTGAAATAAGCGGGTTTTTTTATGGGGTCAGCTGAAGAGCAATGGGCAACATCGTTGCGTCGCACTCTTCAGCCACAAAACGATTGCAACATTTTTTTAAGCGGTGTTAAGCTTTACCGGAGCGGCAAGTTTGTGAGTGTAAAGCTGACTATCTTTATTGCCAAGTTTAAAAGTTATGCGCTACTTTTTCTTATTACTATTCATTGGTTCCATCACTTCAAACGCACAGCCGTTTGCTAACTCTGCCAACCGCGCAAGGTTGCAGGATGTACAGCTTAATGATAGCAGCATTACTAAAAAATGGTTCATTACAAAGTATAGCGGTCTCTCCGCCAGTTTTATCGGGTTCAGGGGTGGAAGTGCATCCGTGATAGCTGCTCCCATGGGCCTGCAGCTCAATAGAAATTTAAGTAATAATTTTTATGCTTTCGCCGGAGTTGAGATTGCTCCATCTTACATTACCATGAATCCCTTTGGGCCTACCAATGTAGCAGGCAAATTTTCCAATAGCATTTTAAATGGAAGCAGCAATCAGTTCCAGGTTAATCCGGCCGCCTACATAGGCCTGGGCTATACTAATGATGCGCGTACATTTCAAATTCAGGGAAGGGTAAGTCTGCAACAGGCCAACTACTTTACCGATCCATCAGACTTTAGAAATTTCATGAACCTTAACAGGCAAATGCAATTGAGTAATGGCATGCCGGCAAGAAGATAATCGCTATATTTTTTTGGTTTGCTTGTAATCGTTCTTCAGCAGCCACTGAAGCACCTTTTCTCTTTGGTCGCCCTGCACAATGGCTTCGCAGTCTTTTACACTTCCGCCGGTTCCGCAGAAGTTCTTAAGCTTTTTTCCCAGCACTTCAATATCTTCTTCGGTACCAACAAATCCGGTAATTAGTGTCACAGCTTTTCCTGCACGTTGCTTCGTATCCAGCCGCACTTTCAATTTCTGCTGCGCAGGCGGCAACGTTTCTTGTGGCGCGTTATCCTCTTGCTCAAACGAAAAAGATGGATCGGTGCTGTAGACAAAGCCACGAGTATCTGGCTTATTCTTTTTACTCATGAATGAGAGTTTAATGTTTGAGGTTTGAAGTTTGATGTTAAGATTGCCCAGTCACCCCGCATTCTTTTTCAAAAGACTAAATGCCTTTATACCATCGCCTTCAAACTTAAATCGAGGCTACGTGCCTGGTGAATGAGCGCGCCAATGCTGATGTAATCAACACCCGTTTGCGCATAGTCTTCCAGGTTGTGCAGGCTAATGCCGCCACTTGCTTCCGTCTCGAATTTTCTATTAATTAGCTTCACTGCATGCGCCACTTGCTCAGGCTGAAAATTATCCAACATTATTCTAAACACTTTTCCTTCTCCTACAATCAGCACCTTTTGAACATCTTCTAAGCTCCTTGTCTCTATTTCTATTTTCAGGTTTAGATGATTGCCCTGTACATACGCATGTGCTTTATTAATTGCGTTCTCAATTCCACCGGCAAAATCAATATGATTGTCCTTCAGCATGATCATATCGTACAACGCAAAACGGTGATTGGTTCCACCACCAATACGCACCGCTTCTTTCTCCAGTAATCTAAAGTTAGGAGTCGTTTTACGGGTATCTAAAATGTTTGTATTGTATCCCTTTATAATGTCAGTATACAGGCGCGTAAGGGTTGCAATGCCACTCATCCGCTGCATGATGTTTAGCACCAATCGTTCGCATTTCAAAATGGTGTGAACCGATGCTTCAATAATAAATGCTTCCTGCCCCACGGCTACCATGTGACCATCGCTTTGTAGTAGGTTAAAATGGCAACCTGGCTCCACTTGTTTAAATACTTTTTCGGCAACTGCTACTCCGGCTAAAACGCCGTTCTGCTTTACTTTAAGTACCGCTTTTCCAATTTCAATTTTAGGGATACAACTTAGCGTAGAGTGATCCCCATCACCTATATCTTCCTGTAAAGCTTCGTTTATTAAATGCTGCAGCAATTCGTCGTAATTCTTCATTCGGTAAAGCTATTTATTTTTTGATCTGTTCGGTTTGTAACAATAAAAAAGCCCAGCTAAAAAGCAAGGGCTTTGGTAACTAAACGAAACAAACTCTATGAAGTAATCCGTACCGAAATAATTTGCGGACGTCCATCTTTATAGCGAATCATCATGGATAATTTATAGCCTTCACCATTGTTGGTAAGCTTTCCCGCGATATACATAGTGCCACTCATTTCCCGCTGAGATGATACCTCGAAACCTGTGATATTATTGTCACTAAAAAACGACTTTAAGGCAATGCTTGCCTGGTTTTTACCCATGCTTTTTATTTCTTCTTTTTCCGGGAATTTTAGGTCAAGTAAACGGTCGAAATAATTAGACACCTGGTCAGCATTGCCGGCCTTTAACGAATTTATTAAACCATTGGCATCCTGTGCTTTCACGCTGAAAGCAGAGGTGAATGCTAATAATAAGAGTATTAAATTTTTCATGTTGCAATGTTTTAATTAGAACGCTCAACCCTAGGCTAAAAATATGCCAAAGTGATGAAGTTTAAGGTTCTTAAGGAGTTTCTAATGACCCGTTCAGGTGGAATGTAGAAATAAAGTAGTTTCGCTACATGCAAAACAAACGCGTTATCCTTGTTATAATGGATGGCTGGGGCCTTGGGAAGTACAAGAACGCAGATGCTATACAGCATGCGAATGTGCCTTTTGTTTCTTCGCTCTACAACCGATATCCTAACACCACATTAGTAACCTGTGGACAGGCAGTGGGCTTACCAGATGGGCAGATGGGTAATAGTGAAGTTGGGCATCTTAATTTAGGTGCAGGTCGAATTGTTTACCAGGAATTACAACGGATCAATGTCGCCATTCAAACAGGCGAATTTCAAACCAACGAAACACTTTTACGCACCATTCAATCTGCTAAAGAAAACAACAAACCACTGCACATAATGGGGCTGGTAAGTGATGGTGGTGTTCATAGCCATATCAATCACCTGAAAGCAATTACATCGCTGTGTGCACAACAGGGACTAAACCAGGTTTTCATTCACGCATTTACCGATGGCAGAGATACTGATCCTAAAAGCGGGTTACATTTTATAACAGAATTGCAACAACATTTGGATGCAACCACAGGAAAGATTGCTACTGTTTGCGGTCGATATTATGCCATGGATCGCGACCGTAGATGGGAGCGTGTGAAAATGGCTTATGATTGCCTGGTAAAAGGCGTTGGTGAAAAGGCTTCCGATGCCATTGCAGCCGTCGAAAATTCCTACGTCCATAATCTTACGGATGAGTTTATAAATCCTACAGTAATTGTAAACGATTTAGGCGAGCCATTGGCCACCATTAAAGAGGGCGATGTATTGCTCTGTTTTAATTATCGCACAGACCGCTGCCGCGAAATTTCTGAGGTATTAACGCAAGTGGACATGCCGGAATTCGATATGAAGAAATTGAGTGTGGCCTACACCACCCTAACTGAGTATGATAAGAGCTTCGAGCATGTAAATGTCATTTTTCATACAGATAATTTGGAAAATACCCTTGGTGCAGTATTAGCCGCAAACGGTAAAAAGCAAATCAGGATTGCTGAAACCGAAAAGTATCCGCACGTCACTTTCTTTTTTAGCGGTGGCCGCGAAATACCTTTTGAAGGCGAAAGCAGAATACTGGTGCCGTCGCCAAAGGTGGCTACCTATGATTTAAAACCTGAGATGAGTGCTATCGAATTGACGGATGCGATTGTGCCTGAGATAGAAAATAAGTCAGCCGATTTTATTTGCCTGAACTATGCCAATGCTGATATGGTTGGTCACACAGGGTTTTTCCAGGCAGTGATAACAGCGGTAGAAACCGTAGACAAGTGTGTAGAGCGTGTAGTGACTGCCGCCTTAGCAAATGATTATACGGTATTTCTAACGGCTGATCATGGTAACGCAGATTACATGATAAATGAAGATGGTACTCCCAACACAGCACACTCTTTGAATCTTGTTCCATTTTTTATAATTAGCAACGATTTTCATGGTGCTATTAAACCAGGCAAATTGGGAGATCTTGCTCCAACAATACTATCTGTAATGAATATTCCCATACCAAAAGAAATGACGGGAGAAAATTTGATGAATCAATGAAGAAATTTTTAAGAATTTTCCTGGTGGTAATTGTAGTGGTATTCATAGCCATCCAGTTTTTCAAACCAAAGCGAAACATACAAACTGCACCCTCACCAAACGATATCGTAGCGCACTTCAATGTACCCACCGACGTGCAGAATGTGTTGTATAGATCATGTTACGATTGCCATAGTAACAATACTACTTATCCCTGGTATGCGAATGTGCAACCGGCTGCATGGTGGCTCGACGATCATGTGCAAGAAGGAAAGAAGGAGTTGAACTTTAACGAGTTTTCAAAATACAGGCTTCGCAGGCAATACCGTAAATTGAAAGAAATAATAGACCAGGTAAAGGAAGGCGAAATGCCTTTGGAGTCCTACACATTCGTACATCGGGATGCAAAGCTGACACAAATAGAACGTGAGTTATTGATGAATTGGGCTGGCGCTACGATGGATACGATGAAAGTAAGATTTCCGATGGATAGCCTTGTTGCCGCAAAAAAATAATGAGTAGAAAACTGGCAATATCGTGTTCAATTTTGTTGCTGCTTTTGTTAGCGGCACCAGGTGCATATTGGCTCATGTTTCTAGCGCAGCGGCAAATAATCGCACATGCTATGGAGCGACGAATGGAACAGGAAAAGCTGGTAGCATTTAAGCTGCGCTCAGAAGAAATCGTGTGGCATAAGCCGGGTAAGGAAATTGTTTTGCAGGGTAAGTTGTTCGATGTAAAATCAATACAAAGGATAAGCGCTTCAGAATATTTGATTGCAGGCCTTTTTGATGAGCAGGAACAGGAACTGCACCGTACGCTCAACGCTGAAGTACAGCATAGAACAAAATCGGGAATGAACGCTGGTTTAGTTTTAGCACAGTTCTCAATCGCATATTTTGCCTGCACTGTACAGCAAATAAATACATCGTGCGAAGTCCAGATATCTCCTGAATTTAATTTGGTCATAGCCTCAGATCTGGCTACAAATTTTTTTGATGTTATTTCACCTCCACCACAGGCAAGCTTGCTGATCGCCTAAATTGGAAACGAGATACACGTTTTCCTTTATTTCTTTTGATTTGTAGCATTGCTACCAGTAGCATGAATCATGCAATAGACCATTGCTATCATTCATGCAGTTGAGCCTTTAATTTTTCTGGTTAGCAATGGTATCCTTAGAAATATCTTTTTTACAAACACTACATAACTGGCCATGTTATACAAAATACTTTTGCTGACTGCTTTTATGCAGCTGGCAACCAACCTGATTAATGCCCAGGAACCAGATACCGTTCAGGCAAAAAGTGAACTGCAGGAAGTGGTAGTTAGTGGATCTAAGTTTAACGAACGCTACAGCAAACTTGCAGTTACTATCAAAACAATCAACAGCCGCGATTTTAAGCGACTTAATATTTCAAACACGGCGAACTTATTGGAAGCATCCGGACATGTATTTGTTCAAAAAAGCCAGCAGGGTGGAGGTAGCCCAATTTTACGCGGCTTCGAGGCCAGTCGTGTATTATTAATGGTGGATGGTATTCGCATGAACAATGCGATTTATCGTGCCGGCCATTTGCAAAACATTATTACGGTTGATCCTTTTATTTTACAGCGACTCGAAATCTTGTACGGTCCTTCCTCCACTTTATATGGCAGCGATGCGTTGGGTGGTGTAGTCAATATGTTTACGCGTGGACCCATACTTTCCGTACGTAATGCCGATACTTTCCAGGTGGATGTAACAACGCGGTATGCGTCCGCCATTAACGAAAAAACACTGCATGCAGATATTGGTTATGGCAACAAACGCTTGGGGTATTTTACTTCCGTTACGTACTCCGACTTTGGCGATGTAACCATAGGTAAAAAACGTCCGGATGCTTATGCCAAATTTGGTGCTTTCGAAAAGTACATTCAGCGCATTAATAACGTTGATTCAGCCATCGTTAATACCAATTCTAACAAGCTAAAGAATTCAGGTTACAACCAGTTTGATATTCTTCAAAAGCTGGTGTACAAGCCATCCGATCACACGCTGCATACGATCAATTTTCAGCTGTCAAATTCAAATAATATCCCGCGGTTCGACAGGCTAAGCGAGGTGGCCAATGGAGTGCCGCGCTTTGCTGAATGGTATTACGGCCCACAAAAAAGGTATGTGGCCGCTTACAAGCTTGAGAGAATGAATCTTACCGGTTTATTCAATGAGCTGCGTGCAGTAGCCAGTTGGCAGTTTGTAGAAGAAAGCAGGTACGACAGGCGCTACCGCCAGGCTGTAAGAAACGAGCGCATCGAACGCATACATGTGGCAGGGTTTAGCATAGACGGCAGAAGGAAAATGGGCAACCATGAATTGGTAGTTGGTGCCGATGCACAGCTTAATTTTTTGAAGTCTGTTGCACAAGGTTTTAACGTAAACAATGGCGCAATCACTAAAATTACCACCCGTTATCCTGACGGGAAAAACAACATGAATTACGCTGCTGTTTTTGCCCAGCACCTTTTTAAAATAACACCAAAGCTTACGCTGAATGATGGCATCCGACTGAACTACACAAGACTGAATAGTAGGTTTAATGATACTGCCCTGTTGCATCTTCCGTTTACCACTGCTATGCAGCAAAACGTGGCGGTAAGTGGCAATGCAGGCTTAGCCTACGCACCCAACGATCAATTTAAAATAGCTGTGGTGGCGAGCACTGGTTTTCGTGCGCCAAATGTAGATGACCTTGCCAAGGTATTTGATACAAGAGCAGGAGTAGTCGTTGTTCCCAATAGAGACCTGAAACCTGAATACACCTTCAACGCCGAGTTGAACCTTGTGAAGTATTTCACCCTTCATCAAAATCCGTTTGCTGCACGTATTGGTGGGGCGGTGTATCGTACCTGGTTTCAAAATGCAATTGTTACCGATGCATTTCGCTTTAATGGGCAGGATAGTATTACCTATACTGGTGTAAGAAGCGTCGTATTGGCCAATCAAAATAAAGCTGCAGCCTATTTATGGGGGTGGAATATTTATGGAGGTATATCGCTGTTTGAAGGGCTCGATTTAAATGCAACCATGAGTTATACGTATGGTCGTTACAAGGCAAACAATAAAGAAGTGCCATTAGATCATATACCACCGTTCTTTGGGCGTGTTGGAATGAAATACGAGAAGCATAAATTGTACGGTGAGTTTTACGTAATGTTTAATGGCTGGAAACGCATTGCTGACTACAGCCCAAGTGGCGAGGACAATGCCCAGTATGCAACGGCTGAAGGAATGCCTGCATGGCAAACGTTCAACCTTAGAGGTAGTTATGAATTGCTGAAAAGCCTGCAGCTTCAGGTAGCGATAGAAAATATTGCAGATGCACATTATCGAACCTTTGCAAGTGGTATTTCTGCCCCGGGTAGAAACGTAATTGTATCGTTGAAATGTTCGCTATAGATAATTTAGAATACCGATTGACACGCTGCGGAGTAGATGAAAAATCTACTCCGCTTGTAGTTTACATAAGTCTAAACACATATTGTTTCAGCTGTAGCTTCTGTATACCTTTAGCGGAATAGTATTTGCAATTTATGGCTACAGTGAAGCATTACGATTACATTATTTCTGGCGCAGGAGCTGCAGGTTTCAGCCTGCTCATGCGTATGATGCAGCACAAGGTTTTCGACAAAAAGCAAATATTGGTTGTAGATAAAGAACCTAAGCTTAGCAACGATCGCACGTGGTGTTTTTGGGAAAAGGATGCCGGGCTGTTTGAACCCATAGTGCATCACAGGTGGCAGCAAGTTTATTTTTATTCTAACTATTATAGCTCGCTGCTCAATCTTTCTCCTTACGAATACAAGATGATCCGCGGGATTGATTTTTACGATCATGTAATGGAGGAGGCCCATCGGCGGCCCAATATTATTTTCCTATATGGTACTGTAGAAGCAGTAGGCAACGAGGGAGAAAAGGCATTGCTGATTGTAAATGGCGAACGTTACACTGCCAGTTATATTTTTAATAGCATACTGTTTCATAAGCCTTCCATACCTGCCGATAAATATTACCTGTTGCAACACTTTAAGGGTTGGTTGATAGAAACGCAACAACCTTTCTTCAATCCACTTGAAGCAACACTTATGGATTTTAGGGTGAGCCAGGAACAGGGAACAACCTTTGTGTATGTACTACCATTATCGCCAACCAAAGCATTGGTGGAGTATACATTATTCACAAAAGAACTGTTGGACAAAGCGGCTTACGACACGGCTTTGAAATCTTATATCAAAATATACCTCGGTATTGATGAATACGCTATTCATGAAGAGGAGTTCGGAATTATTCCGATGACCAATATCAAATTTATCAAGAACATTGGCCGCGTTATCAACATAGGCACTGCAGGGGGTCAAACCAAGGCAAGTAGTGGCTACACTTTCCAGTTTATTCAAAAGCAAACGCAATCATTGGTAAACGACCTTTTGGTGAACGGTGAGGTGAGAAATCATTCAAACATTGCAGAGCGCCGGTTTAATTTATACGATAGTACGTTGCTGAATGTATTACACCATAAGAAACTCGGTGGCGACCAGGTTTTTGCTGATATGTTTAGAAAAAACAGTCCTGACAGAGTACTCCGTTTTTTAGACAATGAGAGTAGCATAGAAGACGAATTGAACATTATGGCCAGTGTACCCTCTGGTATTTTCATGAAAGCAGCATTGCAGGAAATTTTCAAATAGATAATTAAATGGAGCAAATAGTTACCCTCACCCTGAACCCCGCTATAGATAAAAGCACTTCGGTAAAATCGATTGTGCCTGATAAAAAATTGCGCTGTAAGGCTGCCAAATACGAGCCCGGCGGTGGGGGTGTAAATGTGTCAAGAGCATTAAAGAGATTGGAAGTGTCATCAACCGCGATCTATTTGGCTGGTGGGCATAGCGGCAAGTTTTACGAAGAGTTATTAAATGAAGAGGCAGTACCATCGGCGGTGATTGTTACCGAGGGAAGAACTCGTGAGAACATGATTGTGGTAGATGAATCATCCAATCTTCAATATCGGTTTGGCATGCCAGGCCCCGAAGTAAAAGAGCACGAATGGCGGCAATGTTTAGAAATGATCGCTGCTGCTTCCGAAATCAAATACATTGTTGCCAGTGGTAGTGTACCTGCCGGAGTACCCGATGATTTTTTTAGCAAGTTGGCTTCGGTGGCAAAAAAGAACGGGGCAAAGTTGATTGTTGACACATCAGGGGAGCCACTAAAACGTGCGCTTGAAGTAGGTGTCTTTTTATTGAAGCCAAACCTTGGAGAGTTGAGTTTGCTGAAAGGTGTAGAAGAATTACAGCAGCATGAAGCGCTGGATGCTGCGCGGGAAATAATTGCGAATGGTGGCTGCGAAGTAATGGTGATTTCTATGGGTGCATCAGGTGCCATGTTGGTGACCAAAGATTCAGTATTTCAGTCTCCATCGCCCACGGTAAAAAAACGCAGTACAGTAGGTGCAGGCGATAGTATGGTGGCAGGAATTGTAAAGGCGCTGTCGCTCGGCTGGGATTGGATGGATGTATTGCAGCATGGTATAGCAACCGGCACGGCTACAACGATGAACCCCGGTACAGAGCTTTGTAAAAAAGAAGATGTGGAAAGATTATATCAGCTTTTAAAATCGCAGCGCAGCACTCCATAGTCTTCAAATAAGATAATAGCTAATAGTCATCTTCATTATCTTCTTCGGCATCGTCTTCAAACAGCTCGCCGTCTAATTCGCTGATGATGTTGTCAATGATTCTCAGGCTTTTTCGTATGATTGCTTTCTTTCGTTTTTTGTCCTGTGGTTGCATCAGCTCGGTATCTATCTCACTTACAGCTGCTATGGCATAGTAAGCAGAGGAAATGTACTCTGAGCGTGACGTAGTTTCAAACTCAACCGATTCCTCCAGGGGCTCATACGCATCGTCAATTGTTGTCAGTTCCTCTTTCATATTTCATCGTTTTAATGGTACAGGGCCGTAAGTACTAAGTTGAGTAGAAAAAACATGCCACTATTAACCCGGTTGATTTTCATGAGAAAGCCTGTTGAGGCTGTTAGGAATATTTTCTACAGATTGGAGGAAGATATATTTGGCACGTGTACTGAACTGAAAATGAACGGGTTTGTTTCAATCTGAACTAAAATGGTACTAATGCATCAGGTGCTCCTGAATGTGTTGCCCTACGATGTCAGCAAGCTCAGGATCAACCTTTTTATCTGAGTTTGATAAAGCAACGCGCCAAGAGTAACCGTTTGTAGCATTGGCATTGGTGGTATTGGGCGTAATGCTAAAATGGAAATTCGCATCAATCAATACATCGTAATAGAAAACGTTATCCTCCTGGCAGCAAGGTTTTACCTCGGCTACCAACAATTCATTGTTGTAATACAATTCTATAAAAAATGGCTTTAATTCAAGTGACTTATCTGGCATGGAAGATTGTGTTCAAAGGCTGTGCCACCGCGAACGATGTAGACATCCAACCGTGGCTGTTTATGGAGGTATGAGTTCGGGTGTCGCTATCCGATTTTGTGAAGAAGCTGCTCAGTGCTAGTCTCCTATAGAGTTTTAATTCCCAATGAGTATCATTAACTAAGGTCAACAAGGCTTGTGCATTCAATTTAGATTTACCTATATTGGTGATAAAGAAATATTAGATGCTGGTAAAATCATTCGGAAGTGCCGTGTATGGTGTTGAAGCAATAACCATAACAATAGAGGTAAACGTGAGTGAGGGCCAGGGATATTTTGTAGTAGGGCTGCCGGATGGTGCGATTAAAGAAAGTCAGCAACGAATTGATAGTGCCATTAAGGACAATGGCTTTAGAATGCCGCGCATAAAGATTGTGGTGAACATGGCACCGGCAGATATTCGGAAAAGCGGTTCCGCCTTCGATCTACCCATCGCCATGGGATTGCTTGGAGGCAGTGATCAACTGGAGAATGTAGAAAGACTATCGGATTATGTAATCATGGGCGAACTGAGTTTGGATGGTGCTATACAGCCAATCAAGGGTGCATTGCCGATTGCTATACAGGCACGAAAAGAAGGTTTTAAAGGATTAATTCTGCCCAAAGCAAACGCCCGTGAAGCAGGCATGGTAAACAACCTGCAGGTATTTGGTGTAAGCCATCTTAAGGAGGTGATTGATTTCTTTGCGGATGAAAGCACTTTAGAACCTGTAGTAGTAAATACGAGGGAAGAGTTTTTTGACTCGCAATACATCTTCGATATAGATTTTACTGACGTAAAAGGCCAGGAAAACATTAAGCGTGCATTGGAAATTTCAGCCGCAGGCGGGCACAACGCCATTCTTATTGGACCACCAGGTGCAGGCAAAACAATGTTGGCCAAACGACTACCCACCATACTGCCTCCACTCAGTTTAAAAGAAGCTTTAGAGACTACAAAAATTCACAGCGTTGCCGGTAAGCTGCCGGAGAATTCAACACTCATTAGTAAGCGACCCTTTAGAAGTCCGCACCATACTATTTCTGATGTGGCATTAGTAGGTGGAGGAGGTGTTCCACAACCCGGCGAAATTTCCCTGGCACATAATGGTGTTCTATTCCTAGATGAATTGCCCGAGTTTAAACGGCAGGTTTTAGAAGTAATGCGCCAACCAATGGAAGAACGAAAGGTGACCATCTCAAGAGCAAAAGTTGCGTTGGATTTTCCGGCCAACTTTATGCTGATCGCCAGTATGAACCCGTGCCCGTGCGGTTACTTCAACCATCCGGAAAAAGAATGTACCTGTCCACCCGGAACCGTGCAGAAATATCTCAATAAAATTTCAGGTCCACTACTGGATCGCATCGATTTGCATGTAGAAGTAACGCCCGTTTCTTACAGTGAGTTAAGTAACCACAGCAATGGCGAAAGTTCTGCTGCCATTCGTGATCGGGTGATAAAAGCAAGAGAGATACAAACCGAGCGCTATAAAGAAACACCCGACACTTATGCCAATGCGCAAATGAGCAGTAAACAACTGCGGGAAGTTTGCGTGATCAACCAGGCGGGAGAAGCACTGTTGAAAAAAGCCATGGAGCGGCTAAACTTATCGGCCCGCGCTTACGATCGTATTCTCAAAGTATCCCGAACCATTGCAGATCTTGCCGCCTCAGCTGATATTAAAGCAGAGCATTTAGCTGAGGCTATTCAGTACAGAAGTTTAGATAGGGAAGGATGGGGGAGCTGATTAACAGTTTGAAGCCAAAGTTTGAGTTTTAAGTTTTGTGTCTCGAGTTTACAGTTGGAAATGTGTGCCTGTCTGAAATATGTTATCCGTTTTTTTAATTCCAAACCCGAGACCCAAAACTTCAAATCTGCCTACCTTCCCACCATATTCGCCGGTACTACTACTTCATCAAATTCCTCAGCAGTTACGTACCCAAGTTTAGTAGCCATCTCTTTTAAAGTTGTTCCTTCTTTATGTGCTTTTTGCGCAATCTCTGCAGCTTTATAATAGCCAATCTTAGTGTTTAGTGCGGTAACCAGCATTAGGCTATTATCCACGTGTTTTTTTATATTGGCTTCTATCGCTTGCAGACCTACAGCGCATTTATCATTAAAGCTCACGCATCCATCTCCGATCAGGCGGGCGCTATGTAAAAAATTATAGATCATTACCGGCTTAAATACATTCAGCTCAAAATGACCCATCGATCCACCGACATTTATCGCCACATCATTGCCTAAAACTTGAGCAGCAATCATGGTGAGTGCCTCGCTCTGTGTAGGATTTACCTTGCCGGGCATAATAGAAGAACCGGGTTCGTTATCGGGTATAAAAAGTTCACCAATACCACTCCTCGGACCGGAGGATAACATGCGAATATCATTGGCTATTTTCATCAGGCTGACTGCTACCGTTTTTAAAGCGCCGTGTGATTCTACGATGGCATCATGTGCAGCGAGCGCTTCAAACTTATTTTCTGCAGTTACAAAAGGCAGCCCTGTTAGACTTGCGATATGCTTGGCTACATTTTCAGAATAACCTTTAGGCGTATTAATTCCCGTACCAACAGCAGTACCGCCAAGGGCTAATTCAGTCAGGTGTTCCAATGTATGATTAATGGCTTTTAAACCATGCGACAACTGGCTTACATAACCACTAATTTCCTGTCCTAATGTAAGCGGTGTTGCGTCCATAAAGTGAGTGCGTCCAATCTTCACCACATCCATAAACTCGCGGCTTTTTTCAGCCAAAGTATCCCGCAGTCTGGTAATGCCGGGTATCGTTACTTCCACCAAAATTTTATAGGCAGCAATGTGCATTGCCGTAGGAAAAGTATCGTTCGAAGATTGCGACTTATTGACGTCATCGTTCGGATGGAGAAACTTTTCTTTATCTGATAATTGTCCGCCTTTAATCACGTGACCCCGGTAAGCAATCACTTCGTTCACGTTCATATTGCTTTGCGTACCGCTACCGGTTTGCCACACTACCAGCGGAAATTGATCCTCCAGATTTCCGGCCAATATTTCATCACATACCTGGCCAATCAATTCGGCTTTTTCTTTTGATAAAACGCCTGCATCCATGTTGGTTAAGGCAGCAGCTTTCTTTAAGTAAGCAAAAGCTTTAATGATCTCCTTCGGCATTCGGTTGATGTCCTGTGCGATCTTAAAATTATCGATGCTGCGTTGCGTTTGCGCTCCATAATAAACGTGCGCTGGCACTTGCACTTCGCCCATCGTGTCTTTTTCTATACGGTACTCCATAGTATTTAATTCAAAATTCAAAATTCAAAATTCAAAAGTAAAACGAACTTATATTCATACTTCCCACTTCATCCTCTTAATCATTCTCCTTTAGCTGGTACAACTGCGCCAGGTTTCTACCCAGGCCATCGTAATCTAAACCATAGCCTAATACAAATTTGTTTGGAATGCTGAAGCAGGTGTAATCTATTGTAACTGGAAAAATAGTTGCTTCTGGTTTGTGCAGCAGAACGGCAATTTTTAAAGAGGCAGGTTGCTGGTTTAATACCTGCGGAAGAAATTGGTTGAGTGTTTTTCCGGTGTCTATAATGTCTTCTAAGATGATGATGTGTCTCCCGGAGATATCCGTATCTAAACCTATAGCGGTTAATACCTGGCCGGTGCTTTTGGTGCCTTTGTACGATGCCAGTTTAATGAAACAAATTTCAGCTTCAATGGTAAGGTATTTAAACAGGTCTGCCGAAAACATAAAAGACCCATTCAATATTGAAATGAATAAAGGACGCTTGCCAGCATAGTCCACATTAAGCTGCTCTGCAAGTGCTTTTACTTTCGCTACAATTTCTTCTGAAGTTAGGTAAGGAACGAAGTGTTTATCATGGACCTGTATGGTAGTAGACATGAAGACAAATTTTCGCCAAGTTAAGTCCTTATGGCATTGTAACCTGCTTGTTTCTTCCCACAGTGGTAACAGCTAATTTCGGTACAGATGGGGACTGCCCTTTGAGGTAAATCTTTTCACCAATCGCTGGTTCCATTCCTTTTTCAAGGCGGTTGTATTCAAGTATGCTGGAGAGCTGCACACCTTCTTTTTGAGCTATGTCGTAGAGGTTTTCGTTTGGCTCAACTACGTGAATATCTTTTGTGCCACGGCGTCCTTTTTTTCCTAAAAAAATCAATTGGTCTGCCTTCATAATCCCATCTGCCTGCAGCTCATTAAACTCTAATAATTTTTTTAAAGTAACGTTGTGGTTATTGGCTAATGCGAGCAAAGAAGTTCCTGCTTTTGCATACAGCACCTTCACTTCGTTGATGGAAAAAGGCTCGTCATATTTGTAGCTCTGGCTTGCCATTGATAAAGCTGTCGCAGCTTTCTGCTGAAGGGTTAGAGATGGACCTGAAATTTTTTCTTTCGCAATCACCTTTTCAGTAGAAACATTTATGACGTCCGATTTCTTTACCGGCTGGGGGTTAATGGTAGTAAACAATTCCTGCTCACGATTGCTTTTTCTTTCCAACGCCAAAAGGGTATATTCTTGTAAATTATTTTCTACAATTATTTTCAATAATCGTTGAGGGTAAGCGGGGTTTGTAGCATACCCTGCTTTCTTCAACCCTTTTGCCCATCCTTCAAAATCGGTAGGGTCTAATTGGAATAGGAATGCATAATTTGGCCGGGTGCGTAAGAAGTCAGAATGATCCCTGTAGGACTCATCCACACTTTGGTACTTTCTAAAACATTCACCTTTAGCATCATCGTCGTGAAACATGCGATCACCTGTCCATTCAGTTTTGCACTTGATTCCAAAATGATTGTTTGCTAAGCTTGCCAGGTCACTTTGTCCACCGCCCGTTTCTAATATTCCCTGTGCCAGTTTTATAGAAGCTGGGATGCCTGTACGCATCATTTCTGCAATGGCGAGGTCTTTGTATTGATGGATGTAATTCGTTACTCGTTCTTTTTCAGTTTGGGCAAAGGCCGTGGAGAATAATAAAATGGCGACCAGCAGCGTGTTTGAAAGCTTCAGGAGTTTTTTCATTACTTCTTTTTAATGAGCATCAGACCGTCCCGTAAGGTTAGCATAACCTGTTCTACCCGGTTGTCATTTGCTACATGTTGGTTAAACGCATCGATGGCTATGGCATTCTTTCCCTTTATAGGTTCTTCGAGTACCTGGCCATGAAATAAAACATTGTCGGCTATTATGATACCATTGTTATTTAAACGTGGTACCACAAGTTCGAAATAATCAATATAGCTTACCTTGTCTGCATCAATAAAAACAAGGTCCCAGCTAAAGGGCAACGAAGGAATAATCTCTTGTGCATTACCTCGGTGCAAACTTACCAGATTATTCTTTTCAGCAACCATAAAATTTCTTAATGATGCGTCTGCGTCCTCTTCTCTTATTTCAATCGTATGCACTTGTCCGCCTTGCCTTAAACCTTCAGCCAGGCATAGAGCACTATAGCCGGTAAAGGTTCCTATTTCTAAAACATACAAAGGGCGGATAATATTGCTTATGAAGCTTAAAAATCTTCCCTGCACATGGCCGCTAAGCATGTGGGCATGTGGATGTTGCAGTAAAGTGTCTGCTTCTACCTGCTGCAATGCAGCACCGGGTAGAGAGGTATACTTCGATGCGTATTGTTCTGCATGGGCATCTACGAGCTCCATTGTATTGTCTTTGAAAATTAAATTAAGCTGTAAGATTTAACAGCTTCCATGAACGTGATGCCTTAGTGTTGCCTAATCGTTTACCGATCTTTTACTTCATCCATAACAGGCAGCGGTACTGCTTCGCTTTTAGTAGAAATAATCCATAATCCAATAAACGTAAACAGCCCGTTTAGGATGAGGAGTTCTATGCCGATCTTAAAACCAAAGAAGATACGGTTTGAAAAATCTTTCAACCCATTAGCAGTAGGCTCTGCCAGCTTTAGCTTTCCTGCAAACCATTCCGCGTTGTTCAATAAGTCGAGGCTGATGACCAGCAGTGGTGCAATTATACAAACCAGCAATGCCCATCGATCTTTGATGCGGCGATGCGTAAGAATGCCAAACGAGAACAGACCAAGTAATGGACCATACGTGTAGCCTGCAACTTTTAATATTACATCGATGATCGATTTATCGTTGATCCATTTAAAGCCCATCACGCATAAAAAGAAAATAATGGCAAAGGTCATGTGAACGATCAACCGTACTTTTTTACGTTCGCCTTCTGTCTTCGTCTCATTCCTTTTCAATCCTAAAATATCTATGCAAAAAGATGAGGTAATAGCTGTGAGGGCACCATCGGCACTTGGAAACAGAGCGGATATAAGTCCGATAATAAAGATGACACCAATAGCAACTGATAAATAATTGCCTAGCGCCACAGCCGGGAACAAATCATCTCCTTTTATATCTAATCCTTTATCGCTTGCATAGAGGTAAAGTAAACCACCCATCAATAAAAACAGGAAGTTCACAAAAAGTAGAATGACACTCAATGTCATCACGTTCTTCTGCGAATCCTTTAGTGTACGAACGCTGATATTTTTTTGCATCATCTCCTGATCTAGTCCAGTCATGGCAATGGTGATAAACATGCCACCAAATATTTGCTTCACAAAAAATCCGGAAGATTTATAATCGGTATTGAACAGTTTTGTCATTCCCTTTTCGCTCATTCGGCCAATCGCTTCGCCAAACGTTAAGTCCATTTTATTGACAACTGCAAAAATGCACACAACCAATCCAATCAGCATGCAAGAGGTTTGTAGCATGTCTGTATAAACAATCGTTTTTACACCACCTTCAAAAGTGTACAATAGGATCAATATGAGGATCACCAATGCCGTTGCCCAAAAGGGAATACCCATTGCATCCAGTATAAAGATTTGAAGAATATTGATGACGAGATACATACGGGCAGTGGCACCAAGCGTTCGCGATAGAATGAAATACGTTGCGCCTGTTTTATAGCTCACCACACCGAACCTATGGCTCAGATAATTGTAGATGGAAGTAAGGTTCATTTTGTAGTAAAGGGGCAGCAGCACGTACGCAATTACCAGGTACCCGAGGAAGTACCCAAGCACCACCTGGAAATACTGAAATCCTGCCGAGCCAACAGTGCCCGGAACGCTCACAAACGTTACCCCACTCAGTGAGGTGCCAATCATACCAAAAGCTACCAGCATCCAGTTACTACTTCTGTTGCCAATAAAGAAACTATCGTTGTTACTATTGCGGCTGGTGAAGTAGGCAACGATCAACAGCAAAAAGAAATAACCGAGCACGAAAGAGAACAAGAGGGTTGGCGACATAGCAAGTGTTATATAATCAAGAAGTGTTTGGAGGCCGAAAAGTAGTAAAAAATTATGAGCTAATATTGCTGCTCAATTTCAATCAACATGCGCTATGCTTCTTTAGCTGTATTCTGTGGTTCGCAGATGGGTACTCAACCAATTTTTGAGCAGCACGCTCAGGAACTAGGTTCCTACATGGGTCAGAATAACATTACCCTTATTTATGGTGGAGGCAGCAAAGGTTTGATGGGTGCTGTTGCGGATGCTGTAATGAATGAAGGCGGAAAAGTGATGGGAATCATTCCTGAAATTTTAATAGGATGGGAACATCAACATACCGGCATAACGGACCTGCAGATAGTGGCGGATATGCACAGCCGCAAAAAGATTATGTATGACCTGTGTGACGCAGCAATTATTTTGCCTGGTGGTTATGGAACGTTGGATGAAATGTTTGAGATGCTCACCTGGAACACGCTGAAAATTCATGAGAAGAAAATAATACTGCTAAATTCAGCCGGGTTCTATGATCATTTGATTGCGCACATCAAACACATGCAGCAAACGACATTTTTATACGAAAATTGGCTGGATAGAATTGAGGTGATGGAAACACCTCAACAAATTATTGACGCTTTCGAGCAAAGTACACCGTAAAGCCCGCCCTTAAAACGGGTAATGCTATTTTGCCTTGTCCTTCCCTGTACACGTAAGGAGATTCATCATGCTTTGTTACATCAAATAATATCGTGGTAAAGAAAGAAGATTCTCCCACCACTCTCCTTCCATAGCCAGCACCTATCAATAGGCTTGGAGCGCTCTGCGAAAATTTTTCCCTGAATCCGTTTACAAGATTTTCGGCGTTGCCGTTAATCCAGTTGTATTCATACTGTGCTTGCAAGTGGATCATGCTTATTGGAAAAACTTTGACGAACGGACCGCCGCCATAGTTCCATGACCGTTGCCTTACATCGAACCCGGTTGCCTGGTAACGCTGCGAAAAATAGATGATGTTTGTCGTTAATCCTGCGTCGAGCCAATTGGTTAAACTATAACCAACTTGTGGATTTGCACCCAGGTTAAAGCTGCTTCCTCCCAGTCCAAGATTTAAACTTCCCCCGATAAACATCTTGTTAGCATCGAAGCCTTTCTTTTCCTCTTCTTCTTCATTTTGTGCAAATGAAGTGAGTGTGAGAATTGTAAATAGTAAAGTAAGTAGGTGTTTCATCGTCTGTCTTTTCTCGTTATTCAATCAATCAAATGTCGCTGATTTTAATGGCTCAATGGTTAAGGCACTTCCCCAAAAAATGCAAGTAAATGTTATTGTTTTTATAGCTGGCCACCTGGCTAATTAATTGGGCATTCGTTCGCTTGGATTCTTTTCGTTTAAATCGAAAACCTTACCAGCGTTCAGGATATTATTAGGATCAAATACTTTTTTAATGCCGCGCATTAGGTTCAGCTGCGTTTCGCCAAACACAATATCTATGTATCGCTTTTGAACCAGCCCAATACCATGCTCACCACTAATGGTGCCGCCCAATTGGTACACAAGGCCAAACAATGCTCGGATGCCGGCAATCACTTCAAGATCATCCTGGCTGTTGGAGGTGCCGGCTTTTTTTATACGGACGTGCAGATTGCCATCGCCGGCGTGTCCATAACAAACAGCATGAAAATTAAATTCTCTGCCAAGTTTTTTTACGCCATGAATAAGCGCTGGTAATTCTGCCCGCGGTACTACGGTATCTTCTTCAATGGTGTAACCTGCAATCTTTACTGCTTCGGCAACACGCCTCCGCATTTTCCAGAGTTCAGCTTTTTGATGTGCGTCGTCGGCAAATAAAACATCCTCGGCTTCGTAGGCCATCATCAATTCACTGATCGCTTCCATCTCTGTCATCATCACTTCCAAATTGTTGCCATCCACTTCTATTATCAGGTGCGCAGCTATATCTTCGGGAATAGAAATGGTGGTGTTATCTATAAATTCACTCACAATTTTCAGTGCTTCCACTTCCATTAATTCCAATGCGCTTGGGGTAAAGCCAGCCCTGAAAATGGCACTAACCGCTTCGCCTGCTTTTTCCAAAGATTTGAATGGAACAAGCATGAGCAAATCGAACTTGGGCAGTGGAATAAGTTTTAAAACGATTTTGGTAACGATGCCGAGTGTTCCTTCGCTACCTACCACCAATTGGGTAAGGTTATAACCTGTGGAATTTTTTAACACGTTTGCACCTGTCCACATGATTTCGCCAGTGGGTAAAACGAGTTGAAGGTTCAACACATAATCTCTCACTACTCCATACTTTACGGCCTTAGGGCCACCGCTGTTGGCAGAAATATTTCCGCCAATGAAACAGCTGCCACGACTACTGGGGTCAGGCGGATAAAAAAGACCTTTCTCCTTTACGGCGTTTTGTAATACTTCAGTGATCACGCCAGGCTCGGTTGTTACCTGCAAATTGCGTTCGTCGATATGGAGAATGCTATTTAATCGCTCCATAGAAATGAGCACACCACCAAGGTTGGGAAGTGCGCCTCCGCTTAATCCGGTTCCTGCGCCGCGAGGTGTTACCGGAATTTTGTGGCGGTTACAAAGAGTCATGATGGCGCTTATCTCTTCAGCAGTTCTCGGCTTAACTACTACAGCGGGCAGGTACAGTAAATGTTCTGTTTCATCGTGACCGTAATGGTTTAAACTTTCTTCATCGTACACGACATACTGTTCACCTACAATTCCCTTCAATTGCACTAAGTGTTCGGTGGAAATAGGTGCTTCGGTCTCGATCATCATTCGCCTTTGTATTTGCTTCAAAAGTCGGCAGAAAAAATGAATACCGATGCGTTTGCAAAAGATCGAAAATGGTTTTGGACTGTAATCTGAAACAACAGGCGCCCAGAGCGTTGAAGATGAACCGAGCGTGGCAAGAATGTACCATCGGAGCGTTTGGCTGGTTACCAAAAAATGACCTCCTGTTAAAATTATTATAAGAACATAGTAGGTGTAACTTTCTACGAAGTCAATCGTATATTTGATACGAAATCATTCGTAATAAACCATCAAACACTGTATATGAAACAACATGCAACTGCTACAAAACTTGTTGTAGCGCTGGTATTAACGGTAATAATTATTGGCGTAAGTGCTTTTCGTCAAAAGGCAGGAGGGCAGCAAGACTCCTTTCGCACAGCTCAGAAACACGCTCAACAAGATACCTCCACACGCCGCAAACATAATGGACCTATGGATGCCCGGCATGCTGATAAACTAGATGCTACGATGCGCCACCTGGATGAAGAAATGAAAAAACTGGACACAGAGTTGAAGAAAATGGATTTTGGTAGGATGGAGAAAGAAATAAATCAGTCGATGAAGGAGATTGACGCAGAAAAGATAGGCCGCGACGTAGAAGCCGCAATAAAGAAGATAGATTTTGAGAAGGTGGGAAAGGAGATAGAAGCATCGATGAAAAAAGTGGACTGGGAGAAAATAAATAAAGAAATAGAAGAATCGATGGTGAAGCTGCGCGAAGTTGAAATGCCAAAGTTGAAAGCGGAGATGGAAAAAGTGAGGGCGCAATTAGTCAAAGAGCGAATGGACGTGAAAGTGGATGGTGAAAAGATAAGGAAAGACGTAGAAAAGGCGATGCAAGGCGCCAAAGAATCGATTGCACAGGCGCGTGAAGAAGTAAAGGAATTGAAAGCATTTACTGATGCCCTGCAGTCGGATGGATTGATTGATAAAAAGAAATCATACAAAATAGAAGTGAATAATGGTGAGCTGTTTATTAATGATAAGAAGCAGCCAAAGGAGGTGTATGAAAAATATAAACGGTACTACAAAAAAGACCGACTTAAAATAGAGATGGAACCTGATGACAGGATTTAAGCTTTTTCTTTACTGACCAAATAAAAGCGAAGTATGTAAGCGTGCTTCGCTTTTATTTGGGTTTAGAAAAATGAATTAGAACCGAACAGCGGGGCATTTTAAATCCCGGTTTGTATTGATGATACCCTGCTTAATAATTGAAATTTCGTAAGCGCCACGTGTACCATTATACGGCTGCAAGCCCGACATGGTAGCATCGTAATTAAACGTGAGTCTGTAACCATTTTGCTGGAAACCAACCAAAGGAATAATGGCATCGTTCAGGCGATAGTAAGCACCCATAATTAATTGCGTATTACCATCTCCGCTTAAATCTCTTTGTGCATTAATTCCACCTACTACTTCCATTGCAGTCGACATTTTGCTGACGTATACGTTTGGATTTAAAATCCATTGCTCTGCCACCTTAAAACTACCATTGGCAAAGGCCGTAAAACGCGGTTGAATTTGTTGATCAGCTACAGTGGCATCAAAAAAACTTTCGCGTGGGCGATTGATATGGGATGCACTGAACCCAACGTTGAAATAAGCGTTTTCAGTAGGGTAGTAGGCGTAGTTTACTCCGGCTTGTAGGGTAAAATAATTGATGTTGTTGGTTACAAAAGCTTCACCTGTAGGAATACCGACATCAAAGAATTTTCCATTCCATTGATTGTCGAAGGTGAGCTTGGTAAAATCTATTCTCTTGTTGACATAGCCAACATTGAAACCAGCGCTAAACAAGCTGCCTAAACCTACCGCCTGGTGATAAGCCACCGAACCAAAAGCACGTGTGCTGGTAAGATTACCGGTACCTGCTACGTCTCTCAGCAATGCGCCACCCACACCAATCCAGCCATTCTCAAAACGGTCTCCAAATATTTGTGCATCGCCGAAGGCGCTAAAAGTTTTATATGGATTACTGACCGATGCCCATTGTGTACGATAGTTGATGCCAAGCCGGTAATCTCCATCTGGAGTGAAGCCCGTGTTAGCCGGATTTACCAGTAACGGTGCATTGAAGTATTGTGAGAAGTGAAGGTCCTGGGCATATGACTGCGGGATCATGAACAAAGTGATCATGACAGCAAAAACGAATGTGAATCGATTAGCCATAAGCTCATTTTTAGTCTTCATCATAATAGGGTAATATCTCCTTTCTTTTGGTATTTTTTGCCATCGGAAAATTCCACATCCAGTACATAGTGATACACTTCTTTAGGCTGTTTGCCGCCTTTATACGTTCCGTCCCAACCCTCTTTTCGATCACTGGTTTGAAACACCTTTGTGCCCCAACGATTAAAGATCATCCAGTTTAATTTGGTAATGCCGTAGCCGCGAACGAAAACTCTGTCATTCACGCCATCACCATTAGGCGTAAATGCATTGGGAACATCAAGCAACGGAAGTACCCGTGCATCAATGTCACGACAAGTAGTGTCGCGACAACCAAATTGATTGATGGCAACCAGGCAGGTATTGTACCGTTTTGTTTCATTAAAAATGTGCGAAATTGAATTAGTGGAACTAGTTATTAATGAGTCGCCATCACCAAAATCCCATTTGTAGCGGATGGCTCCAATAGAACTATTGAAAAACTCAACCGGTGTATTTTCCCGCGGTGGATTAGGTGTAAAAGTGAATGATGCCGTGGGGCTGCCGCTAACAATTATTCTAAACCGCAGTGTATCAAATTTGTTGCAGGTAGAAGTATCGACAGCGATCAGAGAAATGTTGTAAATACCCGGAATGCTGTAGGTTTTTACCGGGTTAATAGCAGTTGACGAAGTGCCATCACCGAAATCCCAAATGAAACTTTCACCGCCTTGAGAATTATTATCGAAAGTGATGGTGTACGGTGCGCAACCACTGGAGTCGGCATTGCGTACGCCGGCCTTTAACGTTTGTGCTATGCGCACAACCTTAGGTAATGAATCCGGTTCATTACAAAAAGTGGTATCGATCAACACCAGGTTTACATTGTATGATCCGGGTCCAGGGAAAGTATGGGTGACAGGAGCTAATCCACTAATTACTGGAGCACTTCCATCGCCAAAAACCCAGCGGAAAGAACGATTATTGAACTGCCTGCCGGTATTAGAAGTAGTGGTGTTATTAAACTGGTACGTGGTGGATGCACAACCTCCAACTTTGCTAAAGTTATAACTCAACAACGCCTGGTGTTCGCTCACTTTAATCCATTGGTAGGATGTGTCAGTTATGTTGCAGGTGTTGCTGTCAATTGAAACAAGTCGTACCCTGTAATCGCCAATTGCGTTGTAGATATGAAAGGTATTTGGAACGGTCGTTCTAACATCGGGAGAGCCGTCGCCGAAGTTCCATATGTATGATTGACCCTGTGCCAACAGGTCTGCAAAATCTACGCGTAATGGCACACAGCCCGCACTGTCTTGTGGTATTCCGTTGATAGACGATTCAATGTTGTTGACAATTCCAGCGAAATTGAAGGCAATTTTTACGGCTGCCAGGTTGCAATTGGTTGAACCGTTAGTGGGTGCCCAGGCACCGGGTGTAGTTGGAAACGTAGCTCCCCTTCCGCAGTTTGCGCATAGCGATTGGTAAATAATTCCTGAAGCATCAAACCGGCTGGTACCACCATCCACATGTTCTCCTGATCCGCCATTCTGCCCGAAAAAGCTGCCGTATAATTGGCGTGTAGCATTTTTTTCTAAAACAAAAAAGTAGAAGTCGCTGCCGTCAGATATCCTGTCTGGTCGCGGATAAGGCAATGCATCTGGTGTAGTTGTAAGGCCCGACGTTCCTGCATTGGGATAGGTGCCAGCTGCTTCATTGATACTTCCGCCCCATCCTGAAACATATACATTCTCACACCTATCCACCAGGAAGGCAGTAGGAGAAATGTTAGGCGTTTGCGCGTTTGTACCAAAAATAGTAGAATAGATATACGCCGATAGATTAGGTGCTACTTTAGAGATAAACTGTTTTCCTCCCGTTTGCGAAAAAGCAGCATTAACTACAGTCCATGGAGCAGTAGTAGTACCCATAATATAGAAATCACCCTTCCGGTCAAATTGCACACCGTACAACATATCGTTGCCGCCCGTTCCAAAATAAGATGTCTTCACTATAATAGTTCCTGCAGGAGAGATGATAGACACAAATCCATCCGTGACACCGCCCTGGAATGTGCTGGAAATAACCCCTGTTTTATCTCCAGGTATCCCAGCACTGCTGGTGGTATTTCCACCCACATATAAATTGCCGTTGGTAGGATTGATGGCTACTACAAAAGCTGCATCGTCACCTCCGCCACCCAGAAAGCTGGAGAATAATACATTGGTTACGTCGGGTGACATTTTGATTACTACTCCATCCTGCGCGCCACCAAAAGTTGGTTGAAAAACACCTGCCGTAACGGGAAAGTCCGAGGATTGAGTAGAAGATGCAAGTATAATATTGTTGGAACCATCCAATAAAATTTCGCTCCTTGAATCGTCACCATAATTTCTACGGGTAGATGCAGCACCAAGCGGCGCTTCGCCTTTAGGACGAATATTGATACCGTCGCGTCCCTGCCCACCTATTTTTTTACTACCGATAAGCGCTGTACCAGTTGCATTTATTTTGGTGATAATAATATCGTATCCGCCACCTGCACCTATCGCTCCGCCTATTACAGGATAATTTGCTGAGGTTGTGCTTCCGCCTACATACAAGTTGCCCTGGGCATCTGTAACAAGGCTATTTGGTTGCTCGTTACCGCTTCCACCCAAATAAGTTCCGTACAAACGCTGGGTACCATTTGCACTAAATTTCATTAGGCCAATATCATAACCAGAAAGACTGTTTTCAACAGAGCCCCCACCAAAAGTTACCTGGTATGCACCCGGATTTGTTGGAAAGCCTGCGCCAAAGACAATCCCACCGGCAAAGAAAGTTCCATCCGGTCCATAGGTAGCGGTGTAGCCCCAATTGTCTGCAGTGCTACCGGTAAAGGTGGAGAATACCAATGTAGGATCGATCACCAATGGATAGTTTTTATTGTACGCCTCCAGTGAAAATTGCACGAGTTTGCCAGCAACTTTAAACCGCGCCTTCACCTCTTGTTTTTCCCCATTAATGATTTGAAAAGCATAGGGTGCCATTTCGCGCATTTCACCTACAGATGTTGTAATAACCAGTTCTTCATTTTTTACTGAAAGCGCATCCACTCCATCGTATTTCATTGCAATGCGAGAGACATCAGCTCCGGCTTGCAAAATGATGTCGTACTTCAGCCTGCCACTATTGGTGTAATAACGAACATCTACCCCAGGATACATTCCGTGGTAAGTAACGGCCTGGTAAATTTTGCAATTCGATGCCCATTTTGCAGGATCATTACCAATAAAATAGTTGTTGTAAGTATCAAGCGGTTTATCGGGTGTTGCTACTGGCGTAGCAGCATTTATAAATTGAACTTTGTAAGCGTGAGCCCGAACGGTAAGATCTGTTTCTGAATGAACCGGCGGCGCAGCAGCTTGCTTCACATCTCGCTTATTATCTCCATGTGTGTGCCCGTGAAAATATTCGGCTACACGTAGCATGTCCTCATCATTTTCCTTTACAACGGTGAAGCCTTTTTCTTCTAAAAAGAAGGCACCGTTTATTATTCCGCTTTTGAACTTAACCTTGGAATCCCACTGTCCTTTATTTTGTACAAATTCCAGGTTTGAATACTGGGAATAGGTTGACAAACAACTAAGAACACCAGCCAGGACCACGAAAAATGTACGGATATTTTTCAATCAAGAAATTTTTTATATGAATACAATCTACGAAATAAAGCTAGTGAGTGTTTAGCAGCAGTATTGTTAAATATTGACCTGTTGAATGGCTTAAGAAATCTTGCTCCACAATGTTTTTCCCTTCTGTAAAGAGAGGTAATTTCTCAATGGTACATTTTCAACTGAATACAATTCTTCGTCTTTTTCCAGTATACTTTCAGCCTGCATTTTTGCTACTTCAAGTATGTCCTTATCATTAACAATGCTGGCTAGTTTAAAGTTCAACGCTCCGCTTTGCCGGGTTCCTTCAATGTCGCCCGGTCCACGCAATTCAAGATCTTTTTCTGCTATTTTAAATCCATCATTCGTATCGCACATAATTTTTATTCTTTCCCTTGCATCGTTGCTTAGCTTGTTCCCAGTTAGTAAAATGCAGAAACTTTTTTCACTGCCACGACCCACGCGACCACGCAGTTGGTGCAATTGAGAAAGGCCAAACTTCTCCGCGTTTTCAATTACCATGATAGAAGCGTTTGGAACGTTCACACCTACTTCAATCACGGTAGTACTGACCATTATTTGAGTGTCGCCTTTCACAAATCGTTGCATGTTGTTCTCCTTCATCTCTGACGGCTGGCGTCCATGCACCATGCTGATCCAATATTTTGGTTCAGGAAAGAATGCTTTTACGTGTTCATATCCGTCCATCAGGTTTTCGTAATCCAGCTTTTCACTTTCCTCAATCAGGGGAAAAATGATATAAGCCTGTCTGCCTTTTTCGATCTCAGTTCTAATAAAATCCATCACTTTTACGCGGTGCATTTCATTGCGATGAACCGTAGCCACAGGTATTCGACCTGGCGGTAATTCGTCCATTACGCTGTAGTCCAAATCACCGTAAGCCGTCATAGCAAGTGTTCTGGGTATGGGCGTTGCCGTCATCACCAGCACATGCGGATGGATGCTTGCTTTCGCCCACAGCCTTGCACGTTGCGCTACACCAAATCTGTGTTGTTCATCAATGATAGATAGGCCGAGGTTCTGAAAAACCACAGGGTCTTCTATTAAAGCATGTGTTCCAACAATCATATGCAAAGAGCCGTCTGCTAATGCTGCTAATAGTTTTCTCCTGGCCGCAGCTTTGGTACTTCCGGTTAGTAAACCAATTTGCACCGGCATAGTTTCCAGCATTGCGCTAAGAGCGTTATAGTGCTGCGTGGCTAAAATTTCAGTTGGTGCCATCAGGCAACTTTGAAAGCCGTTATCGGCAGCGAGTAGCATGGTTAAGAGCGCAACGATCGTTTTGCCGCTGCCTACATCTCCTTGCAGCAAACGATTCATTTGCCTGCCCCGCGCTGTGTCTAATCGTATTTCTTTCACTACACGTTTTTGTGCACCGGTAAGTTCAAAAGGAAGATGCTCTTTGTAAAACGTATTGAAGTACTCTCCCACTTTTTCAAACAGCACGCCTTTGCTAAATCGGTAACGTTGAAGCCGCGCAAGCCCCAATCTTACCTGCGCAATAAAAAACTCCTGGAACTTTAGACGGTAGAGTGCCTGCTCAAATTCTTGTTCATTTTTTGGGTAATGAATAGCAGTATAAGCCTGGTAGCGACTAACGAGTTTGAGAGAAGAAATGAGTGTGTCAGGAATATTTTCAGCAATGTCTTTTGCGGAGATCATCGCTAATAATGCGCCTGTAAGTTTACTCAGTTGTTTTCCATTTAGCCCTTTGGCTTTTAATTTTTCGGTAGTTGGGTAAATGGGTTCAAGATATCCTTTGCCTTCGGCGATGGCGGAAGAAAAAGGTTCAAGCTCTGGATGCGTCATTTGCGCCCGCCCGTTAAAAAAACCAACCTTTCCAAACACTAAATATTTCACTCCGCTCGAAACTGCCTTTTGCACATAATTAATTCCCTGAAACCAACACAGTTCAATTATGCCACTGTGATCGCGTAATTGGCCCACCAGTCTTTTGCTTCTCTTATCACCAATAATCACCAGGTCGTCGAGCACACCTGCTACCTGTGCAAACTCTGTGGTAGTATTGATAGCCGCAATTCGTGTGATGACTGTTTTATCGATGTGGCGTAAAGGAAAGTGCTCCAGCAAATCGCCAAAGGTGAAGATGTTTAATTCTTTTTTTAATAGGTCCGCTTTCAACGGCCCAACACCTTTCAGGTATTCTATCGGACTATGTAGTATGGAAGGTGAAGGATTAATAGAAAAAGTTTGGCAGCAAAAGTACGGGTTAGAATAAATGAACTTTGATTGATTGCTTACGACCACCTGTTTAATTGAAGCGCAAATCTGAAGTGGTTAAGTGGCACAAATGTTTTAGTAGCAGTACTATGCGAAAGAAAGGGTTTTTTTATAAAAATAGTTTGACGATTGTATTCTCCGTCCTGTTTGTATTGGCAATTGTTGGGCAGGCACTTACCGGTTGGAAAGAATACAACCAGGAAAGAGAATTAGATCACTATCCATCGGTTGTGGTATCATCTTACTTAACATCCGGTCATTTTATACAAGCCACATTTGAAAACTGGGAAAGTGAGTTTTTGCAGATGTATTTGTTTGTTGTACTTACGGTTTTTTTACGGCAGAAAGGCTCATCTGAATCTAAAGAGTTGTCAGGAATTGCAGAAGTGGATAAAGAGCCAGATCCAAAAAAGCGAAACGTTCCATGGCCTGTAAAAAAGGGCGGCATAGTACTTACTGTTTATAAATATTCGCTTTCGCTGATTTTGCTTTTGCTGTTTTTTATATCGTGCGGACTACATTTTAAAGGTAGCCTAATGGACAACAACGAAGAATTGATCCGAAACGGAAAGCCAGTTATTACTGCTTTTCAGTATTTGGGTGAGCCAAGGTTTTGGTTCGAATCGTTTCAAAATTTTCAAAGCGAATTTCTATCTATTGTAGCCATTGTCCTGCTGTCAATTTATTTTCGTCATCAAGGATCTCCACAGTCGAAACCGGTAGATGCGCCAAACATGCAAACGGGGGAGTAGGATGGAAGATGCAAAGTCAAAAGTCAAAAGTCAAAATGCAAAAGGAAGTAATTGGGTTAGGGTTTCATATTTTTTGTTCTTCAATGCTGCCATAAGCAAACAAGGAACTCGAAACCTTAAACCCAAACTGGAAACTCGAAACCTTTTATCTTCGCCCTCCTTATGAACGGAAAAAAACCTATCGTGATGAGTGGGATACGCCCCACCGGATTTTTGCACCTTGGAAACTATTTTGGGGCCATCCGAAACTATGTGAGAATGCAGGACGAATACGAGTGTTTTTTCATGGTTGCCGATCTTCATTCACTTACTACGCATCCGGATACAAAGGAGCTAAAACAAAATGTACATAGAGTTTTAGCCGAAAATATTGCTTGCGGCTTAGATCCGGACAAGGCTGCCTTTTACTGCCAAAGTCATATTCACGAAACGGCTGAGTTGTACTTGTACCTGACTATGATGGCTTACAAAGGTGAGCTGGAAAAAACGGCGACATTTAAAGATAAAGTACGGATGCAGCCCGAAAATGTGAATGCTGGATTACTTACGTATCCTGTGTTGCAGGCTGCAGACATCATTCTCCATCGCGCATCATTAGTTCCGGTGGGAAAAGATCAGGAGCAACACCTTGAGATGGCGCGAAATTTTGTAAAACGTTTCAATCATCGTTATGGCGACGTTTTTCCTGAACCCATGGCATTTAATTACAGCCAGGAATTAATTAAAGTGCCTAGCCTCGATGGCACTGGCAAGATGAGCAAGAGTGAAAACCAATTAGCCACATTATATCTTGCCGATGAGGATGATATGATCCGTAAAAAGGTGATGAAAGCCACTACTGACAGCGGACCTGCAGAGCCAAATTCAACAAAGCCGGATTATATTGAAAACCTATTTCTCCTCATGCGCCTCGTTTCTTCACCGGAGGTAATTGAAAAGTTTGAGGCAGACTTTAATAATTGTACTATTCGCTACGGAGATATGAAGAAACAATTGGCGGAGGACATGGTCTCGTTTATTGCGCCCATTCGCCAGAAAGTTGACGGCATTTTAAAAGATCATGATTACTTGCGGCGTGTTATGGAGCAAGGTGCAGAAAAAGCCAGAAGCAGTGCGGCCTCTACGATGGTAATTGTGCGGGAATCACTTGGATTAAATTACTTTTAGAAGATGACCAGTCCGTTTATTCCCTTTATTTTCGCCCACTCTAAAACACACCGGTAACACAATCCCATGGCAAAATCGACAAAACCAAAACATATTGCAGTAGCCGGAAATATAGGCGCCGGAAAAACTACGCTTACTGAAGCCTTAAGCAAACATTACCGGTGGATTCCGCAGTTTGAAGATGTAGCCAACAACCCATACCTGAACGATTTTTACGAAGAAATGCCCCGCTGGAGCTTTAATCTGCAGATATACTTTTTAAATAGCCGGCTTAACCAGTTATTGGAGATACAAAGAGGCACAGAAACCATTATTCAAGACAGAACGATCTATGAAGATGCCAACATATTTGCACCTAACCTGCATGATATGGGCTTGATGAGCAAACGTGATTTTGATAACTACTACCAATTTTTTCAGACACTTAAATCGATGGTTCAGCCGCCGGATTTACTGATCTATTTACAGGCCTCAGTGCCGACGCTGGTGGGTCAAATTCAAAAGCGCGGAAGAGAGTATGAAGAAAACATCCGCCTAGATTATTTAAAGAAATTGAACGAATACTATAATAAGTGGATTGATGGATACAAAGAAGGTCCGCTGCTGATTATTGACGTGGATAAAAATAAGTTTGGGGAGAGTGCAGATGACATGGGGGAAATTATCAATAAAATAGACGCACAGTTGTTTGGGTTGTTTTAACGACCAAGACTTGAAGACAAAAAGAATAGCTCCAACTTTCACTGGAGCTATTTTTATGAGAAGCAATCGTAAGGGAATCGATCGGTAAATCCACCGACAAGTTAAAACTAGTTTACTTTAGGTGCAGAAGCCAAAATTTCTTCGGAAACACCATTGGCATATTTTTCAAAGTTTTTGATGAATTGTTGAGCAAGGTCTTTCGCTTTTTCATCGTACGAGTTTTTGTCAGCCCAGGTGTTTCTCGGGTTCAATATTTCTGCAGGTACTCCAGGGCATTCTTTAGGCATCATCATTCCAAATACAGGGTGTGCCTCAAATTCTACATTATCTAGCTGACCTTCCAGTGCGGCAGTGATCATTGCGCGTGTGTAAGGAAGTTTCATACGGCTGCCAATACCATAAGGGCCTCCACTCCAACCTGTGTTAATCATCCAAACGTTTACGTTCGTTTCTTTTAATTTTTTACCTAACATTTCGGCATAAAAACCCGGATGAAGAGGCAAAAACGGAGCACCAAAGCAAGCGCTAAAAGTTGACTTAGGTTCAGTTACACCTGCCTCAGTTCCCGCTACTTTTGCTGTATAGCCACTAATAAACTGGTACATGGCCTGCCCGGGTGATAATTTGCTGACAGGCGGTAAAATACCGTACGCATCTGCCGTAAGAAAGAAAATGTTTTTTGGCAATTTGCCTATCGAAGGTTCAAGCGCGTTGCTGATGTAATGCAGCGGATAGCTTACCCGGGTGTTCTCGGTAATCTGCTTGCAGGCAAAATCTATAGTATTCGTATTTGATAAACAAGTAGTGTTCTCAACCAAAGCGCCCGGACGAATGGCGTGAAATATTTCTGGCTCTTTTTCTTCACTCAGGTCAATAACTTTAGCGTAACAGCCGCCTTCAAAATTGAATATCGCATCACTAGTCCAGCCATGTTCATCATCGCCAATTAACTTGCGGTTCGGATCAGCACTTAAAGTTGTTTTTCCAGTGCCGCTCAGGCCAAAAAAGATGGCTGTATCTCCTGCTTCGCCCATATTGGCGCTGCAATGCATGCTTAATACATTCTTATCGTGGGGAAGTATATAATTGAGGATGGTAAAGATGCCTTTTTTCATTTCGCCGGTATAACCCGAGCCACCTATAATAATCGTTTTGTGGGTAAACGAAACGATGGCAAAATTATGTTGACGTGTTCCGTCAACGGATGCGTCTGCTTTGAATTCAGGTGCCTGGATGATGTGCCAGTCCGGCTCAAAACTTTCCAATTCATCATCTGTGGGCCTAAGGAACATATTGTAGGCGAACAAATTACTCCATGGGTTTTCATTAATTACCCGAATGTTCAACTTGTAATCAGGATGAGCACAAGCATAACAGTCTCTCACCCACACTTCATCTTTTTCAGATAAGTAGGCCAGCATTTTTTTCTTCAGCTGGTGAAAGTACTTTTCATCAATTGGTAAATTGAAGTTGTTCCAATGAACTGTATCTGCTGTAATCGCATCTTTTACGATGAACTTATCTTGCGGACTTCTGCCAGTAAATTCGCCGGTTTTAATGATGAGGGCGCCGGTGTCGTTTAGTTCGCCTTGTCCCAGGTCAAGGGTTTGGCTAACTAGTTCTTCCGGCGTTAGTTGAAAATGGATGCTGGTGGCTTCGGAAAGGCCAATTTGCAACAGTTTTTCTGTAGGAATCGTGATCGTTGGCAGTGACATAAATGTGCAATCGTTTTTTAGTGAATGACAAAACTAAAGTTTAATTTTTATCAAAAATAATACCCGCAATCGTGTGAGTTATTAGGAATTTTTAATAATCGAGGGTATCAGTTGAAAAATTTTCAAAGAGAGATATAATACTTCATATAGCGTTCAGTGTTGACAATGTTTTCTTAATCATCAAGAAAAAAATGAACAAAGCAGATTTTTACCTTTCACTGGCCCCATCTGTAAGTATTTATAGTTATACCAGCAAGGTCCAAAAGTCTATCTACTACAGTCGAGGCCAATTGTTCAATAGTTGCAGGTTTGCTATAAAAGGAAGGACTTGCGGGGCAAATTATTCCACCGGCAATTGTTACCGTTTCCATATTTTTTATGTGGATGAGAGAGTAGGGAGTATCCCTCAATAAAAGAATTAGCTTTCTTCTTTCTTTCAAAATCACGTCTGCTGAACGGGTTACAAGATCATCACTTACACCAGACGCAATTCTACCGAGGGTACCCATGCTGCAAGGTGCCACAATCATCGTATTGTATTGTGCCGAACCGGATGCAAAAGGGGCGCTAAAATCATATTTTTCAAAGAAACGAACAGGGTAGTCTTTAAAGGAGTCATCCTCTAATTCTGTTTTCCAAATTTCTTTGGCATTGTTACTCATTACAACGCTCACCTCATCCCATTGATCCTTTGCCGTCAACAGTTTTTCTAAAAGAAGTTTTGGATAGATGGAGCCACTTGCCCCTGTGATAGCTATAACAATTTTATTGCGCATGGTATGGGTAACTTTGGCCCTGAAACAAATGTAGGATGCAAAAAGTTGTGCTTCTCATATTAGCCGGGCTCATCTGTTTGTTCGTTAACGCCCAAGCGCCGCGAACGGACAAAAAGCTTTGGCAGTCGTGGAATGAGGTGATTGCTGAAAGTGCTAAAACTAATAAACCCATTTTCATTGACGTTTATACTGATTGGTGTCGCTATTGCAAAATAATGGATGCTACCACCTATAAAAACGATTCGGTAGCACTGTTTTTAAAATCGAATTTTTTAAGATACAAGTTCAATGCAGAAACCAGGGATACGATTACCTGGAATGACAAGCGTTTTTTGTTCAACCCGCGTTTCGATACTCATGACTTCGCGGTTTACCTTACAAAGGGGAGCATCGTTTATCCTACAACCGTGATTATTACGCCGGGCGGCCAGCCTTTTTATAAACATGGGCAAATATCTGCCGGTGAAATGGAGATGTTGCTACGGTATTTTGCTATCCCGAGATCAAAAGAGCAAACGCTTGATGTTTTTGCAAAGGGGTTTATTCCCGCATGGGAAAGACCACATAGCAAATAACTATATACATGCCATTGCAACTAACAATTTATCACACACATCTATGTGAGTGGTTTTTCATAGAATATTGGATTAAAACAGGGCTGGATTTTTATCCTGGCCCTTTTTTTATTTAAGGATTAGCCTTTCCCAAAAAGATAATTTTCCAAATGATATTACCCGCTGCAACTTTAGTTTTCCTCAAGATATCTTAACCTTGGTTTTTCATAGAATATTGGATTAAAGCAGGGCTGGATTTCTATCCTGGCCCTTTTTGCTTTTAGGGGAATAGTATTTTTTCATCCGTTTTTGAATCCTGTTTATCTAGGTCACATTTTTACTAGCCTTTTCTGAATACTTCAATCAGACTTTTTTTCAACAAGCTGTTACTAAAGTTGTAAGTAATACCCTTAACACTCTATCTTTCGTCCGGTTTTTCATAGAATATTGGATAAAACAGGGCAGGATTTCTATCCTAGGCCCTTTTTTTATTGCTTGATTTCTTTCTTCACTGGCCTTAGCCAAGGCGTCTAACTTTATTGCTTCCTATATAATTTCTTTACTTGTTCGACTAAACGCATGGTGTTGGTGAGCCAATACTGACATTTTCTAACTCATTCAATTCAATGTCTATCGATCTACAAAAGATGAATACTTGCATAAAGCAATAAAGTCTCCTTTTTTTGAGGAGATTCTTTGGGAGGGTGTTTAATGTATTGTGTAGGACTTTCATTTCATAGGCAGATGCAATAATTGGGGTTTTTTCAGCTAGAAACGGCGAATAACAACGCTAATAAAATTGGAGAATAGTAATATGCAATGTGGCCTGTAACGGGCTTTGCAATGCCCCAACCCGACTACTTTTTATAATGCTAATAAAAGAATAACCCTGCCCGGTTAAGAGCAGGGTCACAAGTGATTTTGTTTTTCCTGTTCGCCTGTTGGTTTTTCAAGGTTTAGGAAAAGCGATCATTCAATTACGAATGAATGTTGGTTCTTCGGAAAATTGGATAAAACGGGGCTTTTCATTTTGGATATTCGAAAGGGTATCGGATGATGACAAATCAAAAGTAGGTACTTAAAAAATCAATTTAAACTTGCCACGAGCAAACGACTAACCGGATCGGACGCAAAGTTCATTTTTAGTCTTAGTTCCAGCTTAAATCAGATGTTTCAGGAAGTTATTCTTTGTCATACAAATCAGGCCTTCGCTCTTTGGTGCGTTCTAATGATTGAGCGTGTCGCCACTCATCTACCTTTTTTGGGTCACCGTTTAGCAGAACATCCGGTACTTTCCAGCCGTTGAAGTCTGCAGGGCGTGTGTAGACTGGAGGAGCAAGTAAATCATCCTGAAAAGAATCAAATAAAGCAGACGTTTCATCATTCAAAACTCCGGGAAGTAACCTTCCTAACGCATCTACTACCACGGCTGCAGCAATTTCGCCGCCACTTAAAACATAGTCTCCAATAGAAATTTCCATGGTTACATAATGCTGTCGAATGCGCTCGTCTATTCCTTTGTAATGGCCGCAAATAATAAGTAGGTTTTGTTTCATTGAAAGCCGATTGGCATTTCCCTGGCTAAATCTCTCTCCGTCGGGCGTCATATAGATGATCTCATCATACTTTCCATTTTCCTGCTGTAATTCATCAATAGCATTAGCAAGGGGTTGACACATCATAACCATTCCGGCACCGCCGCCAAATTGGTAATCGTCTACTTGCCCATGTTTGTTGATCGCCCATTTTCGGAGATGATGTACCCTTACTTGCAACAAGCCTTTATCCTGCGCCCTTTTCATGATGCTATGGTTTAGTGGACTTTCTAATAATTCAGGTACCACAGAAAGTATGTCAATCTTCATTTGGCAAACATAGCAAGATGGTGGAAACGGATTGAGTGAAACAAACAAACCAGTTGTGTAGACTAGGGTGCAAGCTGACCAGGGTCTTCTTCTTCGCTACCGGTAAATTCTTCCAGGCTGCGTCTTTCTTTTTTGGTTGGGCGGCCAATTTTACTCAATCTTTTACCGGTATGAAACGACGAAGGTTGTGACGTAATTTTTTCTATATCCTCTTCTGGCGTAAGGTCGATGTAATGATTGATGGCTTCGCTGAATTGGACGCGGTTGTGTAGTAATCCAGTAACTTTTATCAGCCACTTGCGTGCTTCAGTCTTTACTTCGTACTCATCGCCTACGTTTACTGCTTTGGAGGCTTTTACAGAAACACCGCTCAATCTTACACGTCCTTTTTCACATGCTTCGGAAGCAAGGCTACGAGTTTTGAAAAGCCTTATAGACCACAGGTATTTATCTATTCTTAGTTTTTCTTTTTCTGCCATGTTGTGCTTATTAAATAGTTGGGTGTTTAACGCTGGAAACTTAGGTAGCATGAAGGTATGAAGAGGAATGGAGCGTCGCCACTACTATTGCTCATGGGTTAAATGCCGGAAACCAAAATAGCAATCAAACATAGGGTCACAAAAAAAGAAAAAGCCACCCGGTTTAGTGGATGGCTTCGTTTTGTATTTACCTTTTCCTTATCTCTTTTGTCTGCGCTTTGGGAAGAAGTTTCCGGTTTTGCGGCCATTACCTTCAGGAGAACCGAAATGCGTCATTGCGCAACGGAAACCTACTGTATTGCTGCTTTGATCTTCTTCTAAAAACCGGCGGGCACCTGGGCTTAGCCAATATGCGCGATCGTTCCAACTACCACCTTTTACCACTCTCGATTTGTCGCTGATAAGTGTAGTTAAGCCGTATCCATAAGAAGTTCCGGTAAGCGAATCGCCATCCATGTAGTTTACAGCATAAGATCTTTGGTAGTTACGACGATTGCGCAGGGTTGAATCAACTTCATCAATCATTTTAATTCTACCTAAATCATCCCTCAGGTTGCCTTGACCACCTGCCATGTCCGTTTTCTGGAAACGGTTACCACGATACGGGTTGAAGTCATCAGCATCTACGTTGGTCAACGGGCGATAAACATCCGCAACCCACTCACTTACATTACCACTCATATTATACACGCCAAATCCATTTGGAAAGAAAGCAGTAACCTCAGCAGGAATTGCAGAACGGTCGTTTAGACCACCGGCCGTACCCATTAGATCTCCACTTCCGCGCTTGAAGTTGGCGAGGAAGCTACCTTGCCAGGTACCACGGCGGGTAGCGCGCAGGTTATCATAACCATCGTTGCTCCATGAAAATATTTGTTTGTTTGATACCAATTCCTCACCACGCTTTTTCTCACTGGTACGAATTTGAGGGTTTTGATTAATGTAACCTAAGGCTGCATATTCCCACTCGGCCTCTGTTGGTAAACGATAGCCGGGTAAAAGAATACCATCATCAAATTTTACTGTGTTACGCGGACGACCTTGTGCATCTACCAACCCACCTTTTTTAGGTTTCCCTGGTACGCCCTGGTATTCACCCATTAAATACGCCTTTGTATTAAAGTTCTCCTGGCCACCGCCTTGAAGTTCAGTTTTAAGTACATTTTTATTTTGATAACCAGCCGTGATCAACTCATTTTGGTTGACCCTGTCGGTACGCCAAATGCAAAAGTCATAAGCTTGTTTCCAGTTTACACCTACTACGGGGTAGAAGTTGTAAGAGGGGTGGCGGAAATAATACTCTACATATGGCTCGTTGTAAGCCAACTCGCTTCTCCAAACCAGCGTGTCAGGTTTAGCACCTTCTACTACTTTTTCGTATTGAGGATCACTGAATACATTTTCAATCCAGTGGATATACTCACGATAGTGAACATTTGCCACCTCCGTTTTATCGATGAAAAAAGAGTTAACCGTTACGCGGCGTGGAATATTGTTCCAATCGCCCATCACGTCTTCGTTAGTAGCGCCCATAGTGAAAGTACCACCTTGGACAAACACCAATCCCGGGCCTGTTTTAATATCTTTTGCTTTTGCAACATGGAAACCACCCATGTTTTTGTCGTTGTAGTTCCACCCGGTCATGTCACTTTTAGGAGCTTTCTTTTTAAATAAGCCACCGTTTTTGCACGATCCGAACAGCACCGCAACAACCAGAATCAGCGTAACATTTTTTAGACGCAATACTTTTTGCATTTGAGACAATTTAACTTCTAAGTTGAACGAAAATAAAGCGTAGATATTATTCTATACAGGTAAAAATTGTGTGATCTAGAGATTAGACTTGCGAATATAAAAGAATTATCAACAAAACCTTCTTCTGCTCAAAAAACTTGATTGTTATTGAAACCATAATATTGAGCTGGTGGACTAAGATGATTTTCCTTGCCAAAGCTTATCGCAAGTTTAAACAGGTTGTCCGTTGTGGGTTTTTATAAGGAGCCAGAGTTTACACTAATACAATTCGCACAAGTTGACAAAGGATTAATCTTACATTTCGTTTTGCACGAGTAATTTTGAAACACTCGATGAAGTCAATCATTTTTTTTTGTTTGCTGTTGCAACTGATGCCCGGTTTTATTGTGGCACAGCGGTCGTATACCTCACAATCAGTGCTGTCAAATGGTGCCTGGTATAAAATTGCGGTAAATACCACCGGGGTGTATAAGGTTGATGCAAACTTTATGAATAGTCTCGGTATCAACACCACCGGATTGGCCTCTTCTTCTATCGGAGTGTTTGGCAATGGCGGCGAAATGCTTCCGGAGAGCAATTTCATTTTTCGTAAAGACGATTTAGTGGAAAATGCAATTGAAGTAGTGGATGGCGGCGATGGTATTTTTAGCGGTGGTGATTATTTTCTTTTTTACGCGGCGGGGCCGGATGTATGGACAAACGACAGCATAAATAGAAGTTTCAATCATCAAAAAAATCTATTTAGCAACGTATCCTATTACTACATCTCAATTGGAGGAGCGGGTAAAAGGATTAGCACATCTCCCTTTAATGCCTCACCAAACATTAATGTTACCACCTTTAATGAACGGATATTTCACGAGCTGGATACCCTCAACTTTCTTAAAAGCGGCAAGCAATGGTATGGCGAGGAGTTTAGCAACACACCAGGCAATGCACTTACCCGGTCGTTCAATTATACATTACAAGGATTGATTACGGCCTCACCCATTACCTTAAAAACAGCAGTAGTTGGGCGTAGTGTTGGCGGAATGAGTCGGTTTGAGGTGCGTATGAACAGCGTGGCAATTCAATCTATTGCCATACCATCCATAAGTGGCAATGTGCAGGAGGCTTTTGCTGTTGATGGATCATCTGTCTCGTCAACTTTAGTAGCACAGAGTTCCATCATGCTCAACTATACTTTTATTCCAGGATCTTTTAATGCACAAGGATGGCTCAATTGGTTTGAGCTATTTGCCAGGCGTAGTCTGTCAATGTTGTCTGTTGGGCAACAAACGTTTAGAGACTGGTCCTCGGTTGGTGCAGGTAATGTTGCGTCGATTAACCTAACAGAAGTAGCCGTCGCAAGCCAGGTATGGGAAATTACCGACCCGCTTAACCCGGTACGCATGCAGCGCCAGGGCACGGGTAATCTAACTTTTGTAAATGATGCATCCAGGCTGAGGGAGTATATTTATTTTAATGGATCAACTTTTTTTTCGCCGGTTCCCATTGGGCGTATTGCCAATCAAAATTTGCATCTAGCCAGCATTGCCGACTACATTATTGTAGCTCCTTCAGCATTTAGAAGCGAAGCAAACAGGCTGGCTGCTTTTCACGCGCAAAACAGCAGTATGCGTGTTACCGTCGCGGACATAGAAGAAGTGTACAATGAGTTTTCGTCAGGTATTCCAGACCCGGGAGCAGTGCGCGACTTTGCAAAAATGTTTTACGACAGGGCAGGTTCCGATACTACCCGCCGACCCAAGTACCTTCTTTTGTTTGGAGATGCTTCCTTTGATTATAAAAGCCGGATCAGCAACAATACCAACCGTATTCCTTGTTACCAAAGCGTAAACAGTTTGGATCCACTGGCGTCTTACACTTCCGACGATTTTTTTGGATTATTGGACGATGCAGATGATATCAACCTTACTTTTCCGGCAGGGCTACTAGATATTGGTGTAGGGCGAGTGCCGGCGAACACCCTAGGTGAGGCAAAAATATTTGTAGACAAAGTGATTAGCTACCACAGCCCTTCGGGGCTGGGGAGTTGGCGCAACCAAATCACATTCGTAGCAGATGATGAAGACGCCAATCTTCACGTGAATGACGCTGAAATCATTTCAGAAACAGCAACTTCAACCAATCCGTTGCTGAATAAGAACAAAATTTACCTCGATGCATACCGGCAGGAAGGCGGTGCAAGTGGCAGTCGTTATCCTGAGGTAAACAGAGCAGTCATAAACCAGGTATTTACCGGAAACCTCGTTTGGAATTACACAGGACATGGTGGTAGCATGCGCCTGGCAGAGGAAGCAGTGTTAGACCAGGATGTTTTTAATCAATTCAACAATCCGAAAAAGCTGCCGCTCTTTATTACTGCTACCTGCGACTTTGCTCCGTACGATGATCCAGCCATGGTTTCATTAGGCGAAAAACTATTGCTTCAAAACAACAAGGGAGCCATTGCACTTACAACCACTACCCGTTTGGTGTTTGCCTTTAGTAATCGTATTATCAACAATAACTACCTGCAATTTGCCCTGCAACCAAACGCACAAGGACAATACAGAACACTGGGTGAGGGACTTAGGGCAGCAAAAAATTTCACTTATAGTTCATCGCCAGATGTAATCAATAATAGAAAATTTACCCTTCTGGGTGATCCGGCTATGAAACTTGCCTTACCCACATGGCGGATAAAAGTAAATACCATCAATGGCAGGGCGCCTAACACCAATGACACCATCAGGGCACTGGATCGTTGTACGATTACCGGGTCAGTAACAGACGTAAATGGAAGCCCGCTCACAAATTTTAATGGAACTGTTTTTCCTACCATCTTTGACAAACCCCAACAAATAAGGACCCTGGCAAACGATCCTGGCAGCTTGGCTACTAACTTCAATCAACAAACAAATACAATATTTAAAGGAAAGGCTACGGTATCAGGGGGAAATTTCAGTTTCAATTTTATAGTACCTAAAGATGTGAGCTACCAGGCTGGTAAAGGAAGGGTTAGCCTATATGCAGAAAATGGATCAAAAGATGCAAATGGCGTATTCACGGAGTTGTTGGTGGGTGGCCAGTCAAACTCGCCGGGAACTGATAATGCAGGTCCAATCATTAGAGCCTACCTGAACGATGAAAAATTTGTACAGGGTGGGCTCGTCAATGAAACGCCCGTACTCATTTTGCGTTTTGCCGATTCGTCGGGAATTAATGTCACCGGAAGCGGGATTGGACACGACTTAACAGCGGTGCTCGATGGCGACGATAAGAACGTAATTGTATTAAATGATTTTTATGAAGGAGAACCGGATAATGCAACCAAAGGAACTGCGCGGTTTCAATTATCTAAGTTGGCAGCGGGTGTTCATTCACTTAAAATAAAGGCATGGGATGCTGCAAATAACAGTAGCGAGATCATGATTGAATTTGTTGTGGCCAATGCGGAGAAGCTCGTGTTGCGAAACGTCTTGAATTACCCCAATCCCTTTACAACAAAAACTACCTTTTGGTTTGAACATAATCAGTCATCCAGCAGATTGCTGGCTACAATCCAGGTATTTAGTGTGTCGGGAAAGCTCGTGCATCAAATGCAACAGGTTGTACAAACAAGCGGTAACCGTAGTTGTGAACTGGAGTGGGACGGTAAAGATGCATACGGAAGCAGGGTTGGAAGAGGCGTATATATCTATCGTTTATCAGTAACCGGTGAAGGGGGTACAAAGGCCGAAAAGATTGAAAAGCTGTACGTTTTATAGGGTTTTTTTCTATTTTTTTATTTTCTTGGGCGTGTAGATTATTCTGCTATTTTTACAACCTATTAACCAAATATATAGTGTCGATGAAACAATTAACTCTGAGAACTTCTGCTGCTTTTCTATTTGTACTTGCTTTTGTGATGAATGTGGGGGCGCAGGATGCAAATAGAATTAACGTAGTTACTTCTGCAGTTCCTTTTTTAAGAATCTCTCCAGATGCACGTGCCGGCGGTATGGGCGATGTAGGCATTGCTACTTCACCTGATGCTAACTCAGTTTTTTGGAACCTTGCTAAAACACCTTTTGCTACCAGTCGCACGGCTATTGCTGCTACTTATACTCCCTGGCTTAAAGATCTTGGATTAAACGATGTTTACCTTGCTTCACTCGCTGGTTATTACAAATTAGATGAACAAGCTGCAGTATCTGCTTCTATTCGCTATTTCAGTTTAGGAAATATTCAGTTCACTGACTTTGCTGGTAACGATTTACAGTCTTTTCGTCCACGTGAATTTTCGTTTGATCTTGGGTACAGCCGTAAGCTGAGCAACAAACTTGGTGTAGGTGTTGCACTTCGTTATATAAATAGTAACCTGGCAGGCGGACAAGCTGTGAATGGTGTTTCTTACAAAGCGGGGAATGCAGTTTCAGGTGATATCTCTTTGTTTCACACAGGTGTAAATGCAGCAGGCGCAGGTTGGAACTGGGGCGTAGCAATCAGCAATCTTGGATCTAAAATAGCCTATACAAGCGATGCAACACAAAAAGATTACATCCCTGCAAACCTTGGTTTGGGTGCTTCCTACACATGGGCTTTCGATGAGAATAATTCTTTAACGTTAGGGGCGGATGTAAACAAATTATTAGTACCCACGCCTCCGGCTTTGGGAGATAGTGCAGGAATGGCTGGATACCGCAACAAGAGCGTGATCAACAGTTGGTTTAGCAGTTTTAATGATGCTGGAAGTTTTGGTGAAGAGCTGAAAGAGTTCCAAATCTCTACTGGTGCTGAGTATAGTTACAACCAGCAGTTCATGTTCCGCGCTGGTTATTTCTACGAAGACAAAACCAAAGGCAATCGTAAGTATTTTACTTTAGGCGCGGGTCTTAAATACAATGTGTTTGGGTTGAACTTTTCTTACCTGATCCCTTCGGGTTCAGGGGTAAATCGTAACCCGCTATCCAATACGCTTCGCTTCAGTTTAGTGTTTGATTTAGACTCTGACACGAACGGAACCACAACAAAATAATTCCACATCTAATTATAAAAAGCGAGGGGCCTACCTTCGCTTTTTTTATGCCCTTTTTTAAACGTCACTCGTGCTTCACGCTTAATCGTAAACTATGTATAGAATAGGTTCGGGAATTGATTTCCATCAGCTGGTGGAAGGAAGAGAATTTTGGTTAGGTGGAGTGAAAGTGCCCCACACAAAAGGTGCGCTTGGACACAGTGATGCGGATGTGCTGCTGCATGCCATTTGCGATGCAATGCTGGGTGCCCTTTGCCTGGGCGATATAGGGGTTCATTTTCCTGATACTTCTTTAGAATTTAAAAATATTGATAGCAAGATTTTACTGAAACGGACCTATGATCTTATAACTGCGGATGGCTACAAAATTGTAAACATAGATACCACTTTAACGCTGGAAGCACCTAAAATAAAGCCACATGTTTCGCTCATGCAGCAAACCATTGCCGCTATTTTAAATTTGGGCGAACGAGATGTATCTATTAAAGCCACCACCACAGAAAAGCTAGGGTTTATTGGAAGGGAAGAAGGTGTGGTAGCCTACGCTACTGTGCTTTTACAACGAATTGATTTTTAACAAAGCCATGGGTAACTACTCCGAGTTCAGTAGTACTCAATAATTACATTTGCCTCAGTGGAAAAGCTAACGGTAAAAATTATCAATAAGTCCGACAACCCCTTACCTGCTTATGCAACGGAGGGATCGTCAGGAATGGACTTGAGGGCCCAGCTTGGAGACCCAATTAGCTTAAAACCTTTACAGCGAACATTAGTGCCCACCGGTATTCAAATTGAAATACCCGGAGGATATGAAGCACAGGTTCGTCCGAGGAGTGGATTAGCAATTAAGCAAGGGTTAACTTGCCTGAATACGCCCGGTACAATAGATGCGGACTACCGTGGAGAAATTAAAGTGATTATAGTAAATCTGTCGGAAGAAATTCAAACGATTGTGCACGGCGAAAGAATTGCGCAGCTGGTTTTTCAACCGGTGGTAAAAGTTGATTTAATGCAGGTAAGTGAGCTTGAACAAACGGGTAGAGGCGAAGGTGGATTTGGACATTCTGGTAAACACTAAAAAAATGCTATGAGAGTTGGATTGATTTTATGGAGCCTGTTTGTAGTTGTCCTCTTCGCCTGCCGTCCAGCTAAAAAAGTTCAGAAAATACAAACTGCTATTAATAAATCGGATACCACACGACCAGTAGTCATTAATCCAAAAGTTGATTCTATAGATCATGCACGTTTTCTGTATGGTAAAGTGGAGAAGCAAAAGATTGACTTTGAAACACTCAGTGCAAAGGTGCGCGTTGAATATGATGGAAAGGAAGGTGGCGACGAAGCGACCGCTTTTATCCGGTTGAAAAAAGACAGTCTCATATGGCTTTCGCTGCGAGGGGCATTAGGCATTGAAGGATTTAGAGTGCTGATAACCCGGGACAGTGTAAAGGTGATGAACCTATTGAAAAAGAATATCCAGTTAAGAAGTATCTCTTTCTTGCAGGAAATGACCAAACTTCCATTTGATTTTAAAACGATGCAGGACCTCATTATCGGCAACCCTATCTTCTTAGATTCAAATATAGTATCCTACAAAGTAGGCGCTGATAACCGGTTGAACATTCTAATGATTGGCAAAGTATTTAAACACCTGGTAACGCTCGACAATTCCAGTTATCTTTTGCTGCATAGTAAACTGGATGATGTAGACGCAGCTAAAAACAGAACGTGCGACATTACGCTTAGTAACTATGATTATACCGCCGGACTGCCTTTTGCACTTTACCGCAGGATCTCCGTAGCCGAGCATTCTAAACTTGATATCAACCTTGATTTCAAACAATATTCTTTTGGTCAGCCGCTTACATTTCCTTTTATCGTTCCTAAAAATTTCAAGCGGCAATAACATTGTTCACCTGTAAAACCTTCATTGATGTTTAAAAGACTCATGTTCATTTTTTTACTTACTGCGGGAAGCTTCACCTTGTTTGCACAAACCAAGGATGATTTGATGCGCAGGCAAAGTGATCTGAAGAGAGAAATTGAAGACCTGAACAAAACGTTGAAGGCAATCAGGAATAGTAAAAGCAAATCGCTGGCAAACTTCAACCTGGTAAAACGAAAAATTGCTGCGCGTGAAGAATTGATCAACAACATTACCAAGGAAATGCGGCAACTGGATAACAGCATTTACTTGTCTCAGCTGGAAGTTAATCAACTGCGCCGCCAATTAGATACCCTGAAACAGCAATACGGTAAAAGTTTGCTGTTTGCTTACAAGAATCGCAGCAACTACGATTACCTGAATTTTATTTTTAGTGCCGCCACTTTTAATGACGCGATCAAGCGTGTTACTTACCTGAAAAGCTACCGGCAATACAGGGAGCAACAGGTGGCCAATATTAATAAAACACAGGATTTAATTGAGAATAAAATAGCTAACCTGAACAGCAACAAAAGCCAAAAGGTGATTGCGTTGCAAGATCAAAACAAGCAACTGGTGGTTTTGGAAGAAGATAAGAAGGAGCAGAACCAGGTTGTAAATAAACTGCAAAGCGAAGAAAAGAATTTGTCGACTGCAATAAAGAAAAGAGAGAACGACAGAAGACAAATTCAATCAGCGATTACTGCTGCAATCCGGCGCGAACAGGCTGAAGCAAGGAAGCGGGATGAGGCACTTGCAAAACAACGTGCAGAGGAAGAAAAAAAGCGTCGGGCAGAGCAGGCCAGGCTTGCTGCTAACAATCCCTCGGCTTCAAATCCACCAAACAGAAATAACGAACCTGTAGCATCCACTACACCGCCAAAGCCCAAAACAGAAAGGGTGTATACCCCATTGGAATCTACAGAAGAGGGTAAGGCGCTGTCCATAAATTTTGAAACAAACAAAGGCAGATTACCATGGCCTGCGGATGCAGGTGTAATCTCTATTCCTTTTGGAGAATATACCATACCGGGTACAAAGTTGCGAGGGAAAAGTGATGGCATCACCATTTCATTACCGGTGGGTGCTTCGGTAAAAGCAGTAGCAGATGGTGAAGTGATGACGGTGATAGACATTGGTGGCGAACAGGCAGTATTGGTAAAGCATGGTAAGTACCTTACTACTTATAGTCATCTAAGCTCTGCAAACGTAGGGAGGGGCCAATCCGTAAAACCGGGAACTGTACTGGGCCGTGCGGCAGCAAATGATGAAGGTGAAGGTGAAGTCCTTTTTATGGTAACTACCGAACGTGGGCAACACATGAATCCTGAAGGCTGGCTGAAACGTCGATAAGCATTGTAACAATAAAATTGATAAGTAAACGAAAAAGCCCCGCTCGGGGCTTTTTCGTTGCTGCGGTACTTTGATGTGAAAATAATTAACCCACAATCAAAACAGGTATATCCAATTTATGGCGCACTTTTTCTACGGTCTCTCCATATAAAAAATCCATAATGCCGGTATGGTGGTGGGCACCAACCACAAGCATGTCTGCTTTTTCTTCTTTTACAATTCGTACTATTTCTGCTACCCGGTTTCGGTAGCCTAACTGGCCAGTCACTTCAAAACCCAGCGTTTTTAACTGGTCCACATAAGAGTTGAGGTGCTGCTGATCTTTGCGCGTTTCATAATCATCCGAAACATTGCCAAGTATTCGTGCCGAGGCGCTTTCAACAATGTGTATCAATAAGAAACGTGTGGTTTTATTTCCCTGCGAGTGTGCGTGAGCTATCAACTTTTCATCCTTGTTGCTAAAGTCGAGTGCGACCGCTATGCACTTCACTTGTGGAATAGTAAAATGTGCAAGCTGTGCGGCGTCTGAATGCAACCTAAATCCTTCCGCCTTTTGTTTCTTTTTGATGATGGGAAGCAAAGTCATCAGCACAAACAATATGAAGAAAAAGACCGCAGATGCAATGATGACCATTTTCCAAAACAAATGACCTTCTTCTTTGAAGAACCCAACAATTTCATTGCTCACCATCTGTACATTCAGGTACACTAGAATAGCAGCAATCAGCCAGGCTAATACTTTGGTTTTTGTGCTAAGAGCAAATTCACCCATCGTTTGCTTATCGCTTACAAAATGTATTAAAGGAATAATAGCGAAGCCCAGTTGCAAACTCAATACTACCTGGCTCAACACCAGTAAACGATCAATTTTTTCTTCACCGAAAACCAGTATGCAAATGATAGCAGGTATTATGGCAAGCAATCGTGTAATCAGCCTGCGCATCCATGGGTTGATTCGCAGGTTTAAGTAGCCTTCCATTATAATTTGTCCTGCCAGTGTGCCCGTCACAGTAGAACTTTGTCCTGCTGCAATCAATGCAATGGCAAATAACGTTGGCGCCAGCTTCGTGCCTAGTAAACCATCTAATAAATGGTGCGCTTCTTTTAATTCTGCTACCCCGGTGTTACCCGTTTTAAAAAACACGGAAGCAGCCAGCACAAGTATGGCGGCGTTCACAAAAAAGGCGGCATTCAACGCGATGGTACTATCAATTAAATTGTACTTCAGGGCTTGCCTGATCGCTTTGGGATTGTTGCTGATCTTTCGCGTTTGCACCAATGCAGAATGCAGGTAAAGGTTGTGTGGCATAACGGTAGCCCCAATAATAGCGATAGCAATGTAAAGCGCTTCACTATTAGGAATGGAAGGAATAAAACCTGTAATCACTTCAGAAAAATCTGGCTTCGCCAAAAAAATCTCGATGAAAAAGGAAACGCCGATCACGAGTACCAAAGCAACGATAAAGGCTTCCATTTTGCGCATGCCCAAACGCTGTAGATAAAGCAACAGGAAAGTGTCTAACACCGTAATCATAACACCGCCAAGAAGGGGCATACCCGTTAGCAATTGAATGCCTATGGCCATTCCTAAAACTTCAGCCAGATCGCAGGCTGCTATCGCAATTTCTGCCAACAGGTATAAAAAGAAATTGATTGCCCTGGGATACACTTCACGGTTTGCTTGTGCAAGGTCTCTTCTTCTTACAATACCAAGCCGTGCACTTAAACTCTGAAGAAGTAACGCCATTAAGTTACTCATTAATAAAACCCATATAAGCGCATAGCCAAACTTGGCGCCACCGGCAAGGTCTGTTGCCCAGTTACCCGGATCCATATACCCTACGCTCACCAGGTATGCAGGTCCCATGTAGGCAAGTAACCTACGCCACCCTCTGCCCGGCTTTGTTACATCAATACTCTCATGCACCTCACTGAGCGATGCTTCGCTGTTCCTTTCAGTCATTTTCATAACGGCTTTACAAATAGTGTTTGCGCCAATTGTTGGCTTACGGTAAATGATGTTTTGTTATTTATTTTCACTTCAAGTGAGTGGTCGAACGTGAAGCGTTTTTTTACTTCTATCCTGGTGCCAATGCTAATGTTTCGGTGGCGGAGCAGCTCCAGCAATTCTGTAGACTGGCTACCTACTGCACAAACTTCTGAAGGAGTTCCCGTCTCCAGGTCAATCAGGTTAATTTGCCTGTTGCTCGCCATCTTACCATGTACGTCAGGTATAGGATCGCCATGAGGGTCGAACTTTGGATGATCGAGGTAGGCATCTAATTTTTCGATTAATAACGGGCTATTGATGTGCTCTAATTCCTCCGCAATCTCATGCACTTCATCCCAACCCATCTGTAACTTTTCTACCAGGAAAAACTCCCATAGCCGGTGTTTTCTTACAATGCCCAATGCTATCTTTTTACCCTCTGTACTCAGGTTAAAGCCCTGGTATTTTTCGTAATGAAGTAATTTTTTTGCCTTCAGTTTTTTCAGCATATCCGTAACCGAAGCAGCCTTGGTAGCCAGTTGTGCAGCTAGCTCATTAGTCGTAACTACGCCATCTGCTTTCTGGAGATGGTAAATTGCTTTGATATAATTCTCTTCGCTGGTAGAAAAACTCATGACCTCTAAAATATAATTTAGACAAATCTAAATTATTTTACCAAGTATCTTTCCCAATCAATGTGGGCACAAAAGGATGACCACCTAATCGATTGGCAATGAAGCTCACCCCTGTAAAATATTGTCGAACATATCGTTACATTTACCCGGCCACAAATTCAGTTGCAGACAAGAATGATTATTGCATTGGATGGTTGGTGCAAAAGCAAACAAGTTAATTATGAGACCAATCGTGCTACTGTTCATTTTTATCTACATGGTTGGATGCAAACAAAAGCCATCGGCAAAGGAAGGAGCGGCATTAAGCTTTGCTGAATTTGCCGAATCTTTTCCTGTTGTTAAACTACCTTTTTCCATCTCTGACACCACCTTTAATAAAGTGGCAGAAACGGCTAGTTTAAGTAGAGAAACATTTAGAATGTTTGTTCCGGATTCTCTTTTGGCTAGTCGCTTTTTAAAAGATACCAGCTACATCATTAAGCCTGTTGGTAAAATTGCCAGCAAGGGAAAGGAAGATTACCTGGCTGTATATGCACAGGGTAAACAAAAATCTGGCGTGTACTTGCTGGTCTTCAACAACAAAAAATTCTCTACCGGAATGCCGCTCATTGAAAGCAATAAAGACACTGCGCTGCATACAGCTTCTATCGATCACAAGCTTTCTATTGTTATTAATGCTGAGTGGATGGTGAATAACACGCTCATGTACAATCGTACCATTTACGCATACAACAATGTGGGCGTATTCACTACTGTTTTAACTGAAACGAATGTGCCGCGTGTAGTAAATGCAAGTACTGTTATCAATCCGCTGGATACATTTCCTGCAAAGAATAAATACAGTGGCGACTACCTAAAAGGAAAGAAGAATTTGCTGTCGCTTAGAGACGGTGCTTCTGCAAATGAGTATCGGTTTTTCGTACATTTTGTTACCGATGGTGAGAATGCCTGCGGTGGTGATTTAAAAGGTGAAATGAAAATGGCGTCGGCCAATGCCGGGATATACAATTCATCAGGCGATCCGTGCATTATCGATTTTGTTTTCAGCGGTAGCCAGGTGAAAGTAAAAGAACAGGGTAGTTGTGGTAATTACAGGGGCATTACCTGTTTTTTCAACGATACATATACACGCCGTAAAGAACCAAAGTTGAAAAGTAAAAAGTAAAAAGTAATTCTTCCCTCTACCTAATAGTGATTGCCTACCACTAATAGTTGCGAATCGAATATTCCATTCTTTTTTTAGAAAAATTCTAAAAACATTCTGCTATCATTCAACAAAACTCGAATGTGGGATGTGTACAAAATACATTTAAAAATTTTCCGTTTATATTGCACCGCTTATTGACCCAAAAATAGTTTTAATGAATTTTAGACAGTACGAGGTTCCTTATACCGCCGATGAACGCTACTCAAAAAGAGTTGCCTATTTCTCAATGGAGTTTGCTATTCATCAACCCCTGAAAATTTATAGTGGTGGACTAGGCTTTCTTGCCGGCTCTCACCTTAGAAGTGCTTTTGAATTGCGCCAAAACCTAATCGGTGTTGGTATACTTTGGAAGTATGGATATTACGACCAGGCACGCAATCAAGATCAAACATTACAGGTAACGTGGATGGAAAAAATCCATACCTACTTAGAAGATACGGGCATCAAATACCAGATCAACATTCACGATCACCCGGTATGGATAAAAGTGTATTATCTCAACCCTTCTACATTTAATAGTGCACCATTATTTCTATTAAGTACTGACTTGCCAGAGAATGATTATGTATCGCAAACAATAACCCACCGCTTGTACGATGGTAACGTAGCTACTAAAGTGGCGCAGTTTATTTTATTGGGTGTGGGTGGTGCTAAGTTGATTGATGAGATTGGCTTCAACCCCGATAAATATCATCTGAACGAAGCGCATGGAGTGTCAGCAGCTTTTTATTTGCTAAATAAGTTTAAGAGTGTAGAAAAGCTGAAAGAACATTTAGTATTTACCACGCATACACCAGAAGAGGCGGGTAACGAAAAGCATGATATTTACCTCTGTCATAAGATGAGTTATTTCTGTGGTCTTCCTTTGGATGAAGTGAGGAAACTTACAGGCATCAAGGATGATTTATTCAATCACTCATTAGTAGCATTGCGCTTCGCGAAAATTGCCAATGGCGTTTCAGCATTGCACGGACATGTTAGTAGGGGGATGTGGAAGAGCTACGAGAAGATCTGTCCGATCATCTCTATCACCAATGCGCAGAACTGGCGGTATTGGGCAGATAAACAATTGTATCGTTTTTCTGAAGAGGGTAACGACGTAGCGTTTGACGATCGTAAAAAGCACCTGAAGAAAAGAGCATTTGAAATAGTAGCAGATCAAACAGGGAAGATCTTTGATCCAAATGTGTTGACCATAGTTTGGGCACGCCGCTTTGCCGGTTATAAAAGAGCAGAGCTTTTGACCCGCGATCTAGAAAGATTTAATAAGCTTACGAGTGATACAAAACGCCCGGTACAATTTATCTGGGCCGGTAAGCCTTATCCATTGGATTATCCCGCCATCAGCGATTTCAACCACCTGGTACATTTGAGTAAAGGTTACAAGAATGTAGCAGTTGTAATTGGGTATGAGTTGTCATTGAGTAAGCGGATGAAGCAGGCATCTGATGTATGGCTGAATAACCCACGTGTGCCGCGTGAAGCATCTGGTACCAGTGGAATGACTGCAGCTATGAATGGCGCTGTAAACTTTAGTACTGATGATGGGTGGATACCAGAATTTGTAAATCATGGTAACAATGGCTTTGTGGTTCCAATGGTTGATTACGACAGCATGCATGTACAAGAGCAGGATGAATACGATTTAAATAAGTTGTACGAAATACTAGAGAACGAAATTCTTCCAACCTATTACGATAAGCCCGATACATGGAGGCAGATTATTAAGAACGGGATGCGGGATGTGCGCTTCCAGTTTGATAGTAACCGGATGGCACATGAGTACTACGAAAATTTATACGGCTACGAAGGCTAACATGAAAGACCCACCGTCAGGTGGGTTTTTTTATGGAAGCATTTCTATACCCAAATAGTGGTGACTTGTTTTTGATCTAACTATCTGCTCATTCTTATTTCTACTGGCTTGCCGGTAAATGTAAAATGAACGTAGGCAGCTTTCATGTTTTCATCCCACCAGGTGGCAGGTCCATGCGCCGTTTTAGATTGCACAGCAGTGATACCATTTACCGTAACCAGTGCAGGTAATTTTTCAATACCGGGTATAGCAATCGTAATGCTGCGCGATGAAGGTTTACCGATGAAAGAGCCGCCGTTGCTCTTGATATTAAAAGTAGGCTGCGGCCCCCATCCGCTGCTCGAGAAGGTGATTAATTCAAAAGCTTTTTTCACCAGTGATTGCGCACTTTTTCCATCATCATCAAACAAAGTATACTCACTTGCATTTGCCGACGGTACATAGGTAATGAGCAGGTCAGCAGTTGAATACTCCTGCGTATTTCTGACGGGTTTGCCTATGTACGGAATGAAACTTCCCTCTTTAATGTATACTGGTATCGATGACATCCATACCGTATCCGTCTTCCATTGGTTGCCTTCTACAGCTGTGAACGATTTCGACTCGAACCAGGTGCCTTTCGGTAAATAGAATCTTCGGGTAATTGCTCCTTTTTTTAATACAGGCGCTACCAGCATATTTTCTCCCCACATAAACTGATCCTCCGCGGTATAAGCCGAAGAGTCGGTTGGATAATAGTAATATACTGGGCTTACCAATGGCTTTCCAAATACCGCTTGTTCGTACGATAAAGTATAGGTGTAAGGCAACATGGCATATCGTTCTTCTACAGCCGCTTTGGCAAATGTTCTAAATGGTTGAGGAAACAGCGCAGGCTCACTCGGGTAGCTCTTGATGGAAGTATCTATTGCAGATAGTTCACTGCCGTGCGGACGAAAGACTGGCGTAAACTGTGCAAACTGAAGCCAGCGAACATACAACTCCGGATCTTTCTCGCCACCGGCAAATCCACCGGCGTCAGCATGTATGTAAGGCACACCACTCATGCTCATGCCGAGCATAACGGGTAGTTGTGCCTGTAGTCCATTCCAGGTTCTGCTTACATCTCCACTCCACGGAAAAATTGAATACCGCTGAGTACCCGCAAAGCCACTCCTGTTTAAGCTAAAGAGCCGCATGTTTGGATAGTCCTTAGCGTATTTATCGTGCAACATTTTGGTCCAAAAATGACCATAAGCGTTGTGTACCTCATCGGCTTTGAAAAGGCGTTTGTACCCAAGATCTTTCAGGTTGTGATATAAGTCAGCAGGATGTTTTTCCGGCTCACCCAAATCGCCCCACCAGCCGGCAACGCCTTTCTTCATTTGCGTTTTGTATTTACTCCAAAACCAATCGCGGCTGTCTTTTCTAAAGATGTCTATCAAGCCTCCCTGTCCAAAATAGAAGTCTTTTAATACATATGGATTGTTTCCACTATCCACAGCATGAAACAGTTTGGATGAAGTGTAATTTTTGGATGCTTTCAACACGAAAGGCTCAGTAATCAGAATGGTTTGTGTACCCTCTTTCTTAAAGTCACTAATCATTTTACCGGGATTAGTCCACGCTTTTTTATTTACCCAATCAAGGTTGCCCATCGTTCCTTTAATGCTGTCCCCAAACCAAAACAAATCGAAGATCACGGCATCATAGGGAATGGAGTAATCGCGCATTAGTCGCATGATATTTTTAACCTGCGCTTCACTGGTATAGCCAAACCTACTCATCAAATTGCCCAGTGCCCACCGTGGTGGTATTGGTTGTGTGCCGGTAAGTTTATGGTAAGAGTTGAGTATCTCTTTGTAGTTGCTGCCTAAAATAATATAGCAGTTTAATTGTCCGCTTACAGCACCAAAAGAAAGAATGGATGAATTTGATTTGCCAATATCCAGGTAGCCTTTTGAAACATTATCAAAGAAGATAGCATACTGATTGGACGAGGTGATAAATGGAACGGAGTAGTTGAGGTTATCTGCCCCCATGCCATAGCCATACCACGGGTTATTGTATAAATTAAAACGGTAGCCTCTTCTATTGAGGGGTAATGCTCTTTCGCCACCACCAAATATTCGTTCGTTCGAATTCAGTAAAAAATTAAAGCCTGTATATTCATTCTCATGGTGTAAACCAACCAGTACTGCCTGGCGATCTCCAAAAATTAATGAGTCGCCTTTTGCCTCCATTTTCAGTTTATCCCAAAGCACAACATAGTTACCTGCGTTGATCGGTTTTAGTGTCACTAAAGCATTTGCTGGCTTCAGCAAAACAGCATCGCTAATTACTTCGTTGGTTACATATCCATTCGGCTCGGCAACAACTTTTATGATGTTTTCAGCATAAGGCGTAATGGTCCATTTGGTGGTGCCTTTATTGATAATGACTGCACCCTCGCTTGTAAAAGTTGGCAATTGTGCTACTGCAACTTTCATCATTCCACAAGCAAAATAAAACACCAATAATACCCTGTAGATCATGCTTTATGTTTAATCGCAAACTACATCAAATCATTTTGCGGACAATAAAAAAGGCGCATGATCACATCCGCGCCTTTCATATCTTTTACAGAACTAATTTATTCTGCTTTGTACTTTTTTGCGTCTATCGGTTGATTGACTTTAATGTTGGTCAACTCACTTTCATTATCGCCCATGGCAGTTTTAATCAACCATTTTGTAGGAAATTTTACGCCATCTACTTCCTTGTAATCATTGTACAAAACAGAGACTTCTAACTTATCTATTCGGCCACCAGCACCCATACCCGCCATCAGTCCACTTAAACCGCTTAAGCTCGCAGCCATTGCACCCTTTGCGTCCTGGCGAACTACTAAGTTCGTTGCCTTACTGATGCAATAAGTAACGTCTTGTCCACCGGTGGTTAACTTTAATTTATAGCAATCTTCTTTATTTACTTTTTCATCCTTTAGCAATTCTACTTTACCGCCTTTAGCAGCATAGTTGACAAGCGCCGGAAACAACCCTTGCACATCCATTTGATAAAGATTTTCTTTCCTGGCTTTTTCATCCATTTTTTGTAAGCCACCTTCCGAGCCGGTCATTGGGTTTGCAGGTAACATCAGGTATCCTGCAGTATCTGTCACCACCGTAAAAAACTCCAGTGTTTGTGGTCCCAATTGCATGGTGGTTTGGGCACGGTAGAGCTTGTTTTTTTCTTTGTATAATTCCATTGGTATATCCAAAGCGCCCATGGGCGAATTAAACTTGATTACCTGGTTATATTGCAGCGTATTGATGCCCTCCAATTTTTCTTTACCGCCCGATGCTTCGATGAATTTAGTAATAACTTCATCCGCTGTTTGTGCGAAGCTGGTAGAGTACAGCAAGACTAAAGAAAAGAAACAAGCAATTTTTTTCATGTTATTTTTTTGAGTAGATCAAAAATAGGCGGCCAACTTCACACAAAATGACACAGGCAAAGTTTTAAATCAACTTTAATGCAACAGAAACCATCTCCATCTTTCTCAGTGACCGGTAACCTTGTAGATATTACCGCAAAAACAACTTACCCTGCAAGTGTTCTGGTAAAGGATGGAACCATTGCATCTATCAACAAATTGGAAGCTGATGCTGTGGTTAGTGGATATATACTTCCAGGTTTTATTGACAGCCATGTACACATAGAAAGCAGCATGTTGGTGCCGGGTGAGTTTGCCCGTATGGCGGTAGTTCATGGTACGGTGGCTACCATAAGTGATCCGCACGAAATTGGTAATGTGTGTGGAGTAGAAGGCGTAGAGTACATGATTGAGAATGGAAAGAATACTCCTTTTAAATTTTACTTTGGCGCACCCAGTTGTGTGCCTGCCACCACTTTTGAAACAGCGGGTGCATCCATCGACTCAGCAGGCGTGGTCGCATTGCTAGCACGTGATGAAATAAAGTACCTGAGCGAAATGATGAACTTTCCGGGGGTGCTAAATGGAGATAGTGAGGTGATGAAAAAAATACAAGCTGCTCATGTAGTTGGCAAACCTGTAGATGGTCATGCGCCCGGTTTGCGCGGCGAGTTGGCGAAGCAATACATAGGTGCAGGTATTTCTACCGACCATGAATGTTTTACTGCAGAAGAAGCACTGGATAAATTGCAATTCGGTATGAAAATTTTGATACGCGAAGGAAGTGCTGCAAAGAACTTTGATGCCCTCATTCCACTAATGCACGAGCATTATGCAAATATGATGTTTTGCAGCGACGACAAACACCCTGATAGTTTAGAAGCAGGCCATATTAACCAGCTATGCGAACGCGCAGTTGCCAAAGGAATTGATGTGTACAAAGTTTTGCAGGCTGCCTGTATCAATCCGGCTAAGCATTATAAACTCGAGGTAGGTTTGCTTCAAGAAGGTGATCCAGCTGATTTTATCATTGCAGATGATCTCATAGCATTCAAGATAAATGCTACATACATCAATGGCATTTTGGTTGCTGAGAATGGCAAAACCCTGATCGCCTCCAATGCTGTTGCAGACATTAACAAGTTTGACTGTGCACCAATACATGTACAAGATATCAGGCTCGTGAAAACGGATCAACTAAAGGTGCCGGTGATTGAAGCATTGGATGGGCAACTCATTACAAACAAACTGATGGTAGATGCATCCAACCTTGTAAATGATGAGGGCGAATTAGTAAGCAACGCCAACATAGATGTACTAAAATTGGTGGTGGTAAACCGCTATTATAAGGCTAAGCCCGCCATTTCGTTCATTAAAAATTTTGGTTTTAAAACAGGTGCAATTGCGTCATCCGTTGCGCACGATAGCCACAACATAGTAGCTGTTGGGGTGGATGATAATAGCATCGCGGAGGCCATTAACCTTGTAATTGCTGAAAGAGGTGGGGTAAGTTGCGTTGATGGAGAAAACTCTTTGGTGTTGGGATTGCCGATTGCCGGATTGATGAGCGCTAAAGATGGCTACACCGTAGCCAAAGAATATACCGCGATCGATGCTATGGCAAAGTCGCTTGGCTCACAGCTGTCTGCTCCTTTTATGACGTTATCATTCATGGCACTGCTTGTAATACCACACCTTAAACTGAGTGATAAAGGATTGTTTGATGGCGACACTTTTTCGTTTTTAAATTGAAATTGAAATGGAAGTCACAACTTGGAAATGGGAAATTTGAAATCGGAAGTACAAAATCGCAAAATCCAAAAATCGCAAAATTCCAAAATCTCGAAATCAGAAATCGATACATCAGAAATCAGACCTACGCTTCCTGTCCAATCCAAACCGCACCACCAATACTGTTGCGTGTTGCACCGGTTACCGTATGCATCACATTATATTCTTCGCGCCAGCGCAGTACACCCATCAGCCCCATTACCAATGCTTCTTTGTAGTTGATGAGGGTAGCGTCGGGTACTGTCACCGCTAGGTTGTAAGATTGTAATCCTTCCTGCAGTTTTTTAATGAGAAATGAGTTGAACGCACCACCACCGGTAACCAATAGCTTACCGGTATCTGCCATTGGCCTTTTAATCAGTTGCTGTACAGAATAGGTAAGCTGCATGCTGATGTGTTCTGTATACGTTCTAAGTTTATCAGCAGTGCTTGCTTCAAAAGTTTCAACTATCGGAAATACGGTTTCAATTCCAAAGCTGTTGGCCAGCGATTTTGGAAAGGGAGCTGCATAATAATCGAGTGTATTCAATTTGGTGAGCAGAGGTGTAATTATTTGTCCGGATGCTGCGATTGCTCCGCCTTCATCATATTCTTTTCCTTCTTTTTGTGCCAGCAGGTTCAATATTTTGTTGGCTGCACACACATCAAAGGCAACATATTTATCCGCTTCGCGGAAAGAGATATTGGCAATTCCTCCCAGGTTCAGGCAAAAGCTATAATCATTGAAGAGCCACTTTTCTCCAATAGGAACAATGGGTGCACCTTGTCCGCCAAAGGCTACATCTAAAGCACGTAAATCGCTCACCACATTAATGCCCGTTTGCGCTGCGATTGTGGCACCATCACCTAACTGTCCGGTCATGCCCAGGTGTGGCGCATGAAATGTAGTGTGCCCATGAGAAGCAATCAATTGTACCTGGTGGTGTAGGTTAAATTTTTCTATGAATGTGTTCACCTGTTCGCCAACATATTTTCCAAAAGCGGAATGGAGCAGCAGGTATTCATAAGCGTTGAGCTGTGTAGCGTTTGCCAGTTGATGCATCCAATCTTCGCTGTACTTAACGCAGTTCGCAGCCTTTATCTCGTAGTGCCATTTGCCCCTGTTTTCGTCAAACTCAATAAAGGCAATATCTAATCCGTCGAGCGATGAACCACTCATTAAACCGATCACTCTGTACAACATAATAAATTAAGATTTATGGTAACCAAACTAGAATTGGCGTAATTTTCCTGCCGCAATCTACAATTTGAAATCTGCAATTTAATATGGTCATTAATCTTAGTACAAATCACAGTCTTGTAAGCAATTGGGTCGGAGAACTTCGAAACGTTGACATACAAGCCGACCGCATGCGCTTTAGGCGCAACCTTGAAAGAATTGCAGAAGTAGCGGCATACGAAATAAGCCAGGAGCTGGAGTGGGAAGAGGTTGAAATTCAGACACCGCTTGGTACGGCCATGTGTAAGCAATTAAAGGAGCAGCCGGTGCTTGCCACCATTTTGCGTGCAGGATTACCCATGCACAATGGGATGCTCAATTATTTTGATCGTGCGGATAATGCTTTTATATCTGCGTACCGCAAGCATCATCATGATGGTACGTTTGAAATCAGCCTGGAATACATGAGTTGCCCGATTATTGCAAACAGAGTAGTAATCATTAGTGACCCAATGCTTGCCACTGGTTCTTCCCTGGTGAAAACGATACAGTTTATGAAGAATGAAGGAGCACCATCGCAGATACACATTGTAACTGCTATTGCTTGTTCAGTGGGGATAGAATACGTGCAGTTAGAACAGCCCGATGTAAAAATTTGGTGTGGTGAAATTGATGAAGAGTTGACGGCAAAGGGGTATATTGTACCAGGGCTTGGCGATGCCGGTGACCTGGCATTTGGAACCAAGGTGCAGATGTAAAAAGCCGCTGATAGTGGGTTGGGTGCGGCAACTTTTTCAGCATGTGAAGTGTCTTAATATTAATTTTGTTCCCGTGATACGTAAAAATTATTTCCTTTTCATTTTGTCCTTTACATGCCTGCTGCATGCAGCGGCACAGGATCCGCATTTTTCCCAGTTTTTCGCTTCACCACTTACATTGTCGCCAGCTTTCACGGGTAAGTTTAATGGTAATTACCGCGTTGCGGGAAATTATAGAAACCAATGGCCAGCATTTAACCGCGCCTTTACCACCGCAACGATTGCTGTAGATTTCCCGGTACTAAAAAATAGTATTGCAGCAAATGATACATGGGGTGTGGGCATTATGGGATTTTCAGACCAAAGCGCAAACAGCGCCGTTAAGCTAAACTATCTAACCTTATCCACCGCCTTTCACAAGGGCCTGGATGAAGATGGCTACCACCAGATTGGGGCTGGCTTCCAGGCCACTTATGCCAATATGATGGTTGATATAACTGGTCTTAAGTTTGAAGATCAGCTTACACCTTTTGGGTTTACCGGAACTACAACCGAAGCTTTCGATCAGAACACGTTAAAGACAAACTATCTTGACTTGAACGCTGGCGTATTATACACCGGAAGCACCAGTGATCAGAATAATTTTTACCTCGGCGCTTCTATGTATCACATCAATCGACCGAAGCAACATTTCACCAATGCTTTCTCGTTGTTGAACGCCCGAACTACTTTTCATGGTGGTGGTTATTTTCCGGCAGGTCAGTCATCTACCATTCATTTGAGCGGATTGTACAGCATGCAGGCCGGTGCATCGGAAGCAGTAGTTGGTGGCGCATGGCAGTATGTAGTAGATGAAAGTAGTGAGAAGCCAACAAGCGTGTACGTAGGTAGCTGGTACAGGTTGAATGATGCATTCATTCCTTATGTCGGGCTGGAGTTTAACGACTTTCGTTTGGGCGCCAGCTACGACGTTAATAGCTCTTCATTAAGGCCGGCTTCGCAAGCTCGCGGTGGTATGGAGATATCTTTGATCTACACCCGCCGCTCTCCGGAAAGCCGCGGTATGCCTTGCCCTAAGTTTTAATCAAGGCTCATTCAAGCGTTTTTTCCCGCTCAAGTATTTGTTGCCCTTCAGTATAAACCGATAAGGCAGCAAAGCATCTTCAGCAGCATAGTCAACGCCAATTCTGCGGGTTGCCATAATCACATCATCCTCTACTTTAAACCCATCATCCGCAACAAATATTTCACTGTTTTGCAGGCTACAACCTGAATAGCTGGTATGAATACCTAATGCCTTAGCCACATTGCCTGGTCCTTTGGTAAGATTAAATAAATGCACGTTTTTACCGCAGCGTTGCAGCATTGTCTCAATTCCAATTAATGGCTCTACAGCACGAATAAGAATAGCATTTGGTATGCCTTCATCATTGGTCACTATATTAAACATTTGGTGGATGCCATAGCAGAGGTAAACATAGGCGACACCACCTTTTGCAAACATGATCTCCGTTCTTGCTGTTCTTCGGTTATTAAAGGAGTGGGCAGCTTTATCGTGTGGGCCATTGTACGCTTCGGCCTCTACTATGCGGCCTGCAGTAGTGACGCCATTAAAAGTGGTAACAAGAACTTTTCCGATTAAATCCTTTGTGATTTCCACTACGTCAGCACGCTGGTAAAACCAAGCAGGAAGCACTTGCCACTTGCTGCGGTCTGATGTTGTTATTGCTTTTTCTTTCATCGTACTCGTAAGATATTCTTCCGCACTTACCCTTGCATACATTTAAAAAGTGGTGGTGCCAATTACTCACTAATTTTATGCCTTAACAAACAGAGCGGATTTGTTCAAAGATATTGTTATCGCGATACAGGCTTACGGACAAGCCCATCGGTTTATACTAGCCAACAGGCTGTGGAAATGGATCATTATCCCGGGTATCATTTACATGCTCGTATTTATTGTCAGCATGTTTTTCTTTGGCAGGAGCGCTACATCTGTAATTGAATTTCTGGGTGTAAAGTCGGGATTGAATACATGGATCGAAAGCATGCGGAGCCAGGTGCTTGGCTTCTTCTTCACCCTGGCCGGGTTGATACTTTGGCTCATTTTAATGCTGTTTTATTTTTCCCTTTTTAAATATTTATGGCTGATTGTTGGCTCGCCTGTATTTGCCTATTTAAGCGAAAAGACCGAGGCAATTCTAGAAGGCAAAGAGTATCCTTTTAGTTTTAGGCAATTGGCTAAAGATATTGTTCGCGGTAGTGGTATTGCTGTCAGGAATTTGCTTTGGCAGAGCGTTTACTTCTTTGCCATTTTGCTCGTTTCACTGATACCATTGGTTGGTTGGATTACTCCCGTATTTGCCATTTTAATCGAAAGCTATTACTATGGCTTTTCTATGTTGGATTATAGTTGCGAACGGCATAAACTTTCAGCCTCTGAAAGCATACATTTTATTGGAAACAGAAAGGGCCTGGCGATTGGTAACGGTATTATGTTTTACCTGATGCATCTCGTGCCGATAGCGGGTTGGATATTAGCGCCGGCCTATGCTGTTATTGCAGCAACGTTGAGCATGCAACGCGTTAAGAAAACAGGATTTTAATTTTTTAAATTAATACATCATAATGCCAGCAACAGTATTGCTCATCCCTACTTTTTTACATGAAGAAGCAATGGAAACCATTCCGACTTATGTGCTGGATGCAGTAAAACAATGCAATGCCTTTTTTGTAGAAAACGAAAGAACCGCCCGCCGTTATTTGAAGAAACTTTGGCGCGAAATGGTGATTGATGATTACGCCTGGTTCACAATTCATAAAGCGGAAGAAACCGTGCAGCACGAATTTAAAATGCTGCTGCAGCAAAATAAAACGATCGGTATTATTAGCGAAGCTGGCTGCCCTGGTGTAGCGGATCCGGGGCAGTTGCTAGTAAATGTTGCGCAGAAAATGGGTGCGATTGTCAAGCCATTGGTTGGTCCAAGTTCTATTTTATTGGCCTTAATGGCTAGCGGAATGAACGGGCAGAAATTTCAGTTTAATGGTTACCTGCCCATAGATGTAACCGATAGAAGGGCAGCTATAAAAGAGTTGGAAAATGAATCAGCCAGAAAAAAGATGACGCAGATATTTATTGAAACACCCTTTAGAAACAACCAATTAATAAAGGACCTGCTGGAGCTATGCAAGCCACAAACGCAACTTTGCATAGCGGTAGATATTACGGCACCATCGGAATCTATTCAAACAAAATCAGTACATGACTGGGGTAAGAAGGTGCCAGATATTCATAAACGGTTGGCGATATTTTTATTGCTTGCAGGTTAAAATTTACCGCTGCAATGCCTTCATATTAATAATGCTATCTACAATAAAAACCGAATGTCCGCGCCAGGGAAGCGTGGTAAAATATTCTTTGTAGTGCAACTCAAATTCTTTTCCGCTATTCAGCATGAGTTGATTGGCGATGCGCTCATTGGCTACGGAAAATTCAAACTCGTACGATTGAATACTTCCTGGGGTGCCACCTTTAAAACCACTCTGAATTAATTTGCCTTCATAGGTTTTAAAGATGTATCCCTTTTTTACCAGGTAGTTTAATTCTCCCGCTTTCACGCCTTCGCCAAATACATAATAAAACCGCCAGTAGAAAAATCCGACAATGACCAATATTAAAATCGGGATGAAAATCGTCATGAACTTGCGCATACTGTTTATTTAAGTTTAAAGGCCGTATTTATCTACAAGGTAAATTAAGGCAGCCATATTAACGGCACCCAGCAACAGTTCTCTTTTATTCACCTGCTCAAACACATCGTTGCGGGCATGATGTAAATCGAAGTAGCGTTGTGGGTCAGGTTGCAAGCCTGCCAAAGCTGTGCCAAGGCCCTTGTTGAGGGGCCCAATATCTGCACCTCCACCGCCACTTGCCAATTGGTATACGCCGTATGGCTTTAATAGTTGTACCCAGGGTTGTATGGATTGCAATTTTGCAGCATCTATGGTAAAACCGAAACCGCGTGGGGTAAAGCCACCACCATCGGTTTCCAGTGCGAATACATGGTTTTCATTTTTCACCTTAGCCTCCTCAGCGTACTTGTTGCCGCCGCGCAAGCCATTCTCTTCATTGGCAAACAGTACAAACCGCAAGGTGTGTTTTGGTTGATAGCCTACTGCCTTCAATGCCCGCAGCACTTCTATGGTTTGAACCACGCCCGTGCCATCATCGTGGGCACCTTCATTTACGTCCCAACTATCTAGATGGCCACCAACGGTAATGTACTTTACCTCAGGTCCGGCGCCCTTCAATTCGCCAATTACATTATGGCCCAATGTGTCAGGCAGAAATGATCCGTAGGTATTGATCGTTAGCTGAACGTTTTGATTTTCGCGGCAGATTTTCCATAAATAGTCGGCGTCACGCAAGCCAACAGCAAGGGCTGGAATCTTTGGAAACGAGTCGTTGTATGTTTGCGAACCCGTATGCGGATGGTTGTTTTCACCTTCAGTCATTGAACGAACGATGGTACCAACTGCTCCATATTTTGCCGCTCTTGAGGCACCCCGGGTTCTATACACGCCCATTTCACCGTAGGATGTGGAAGGATTAATGTTCGTAGGATTGAAAGCTGCATTATAGAATATAATTTTTCCCTTCACTTCATCTTTTCTTTTTTCCAGTTCTTCAAAAGATGAGATTGCTAATACTTGTGTAGTAACCCCTTTGCTACCAGTGCCCACAGTATTGCCCAGTGCTAATACATCTAAAGGCCGATTTGTTTTTTTGGAATTGATGGTCACCACCGAAGCTTTATCGGTGCCGCCACGTACCCAATGTGGTACCATGCACGCTTGCATGATTACATTGTCGGCACCGGCAGTACGCATGGCATCAGCGCCCCAGTTTTCTGCCTTAGTCATTTGAGGGGAGCCCGCTAATCGTCCACCTATGTTTTTGGTAAGATGCCTAAGGTTGTTGTAAGCAGTTCCATTCTTTAAAATCTCTGAGGCTATTTTTCGGATGAATGCGGAGTCCTCTTTTTGGGCTAGCAAAACCATTGGTAACAGGCATAAGCTCAGCAACAGTGCTTTCATGTGTTTTTCTTTGGCGGCAATTTATAGAAAGCCAGTGAATTTGCTGAAGAATGGTTTTTGCAGTGAGCTTCAGGAAGAAGATGTATACCGTTGGTGGTGAAACGATAAGCAGCCAACCAAACCGGATATTTATTGTTACTTGCATGTTGTTTCGCATTTGTAATCCGCTCAGGGGTGGAAACAAATGCTGCAACGATTTCTCCTGTACAAGAGTGCGACGCAACGATGTTGATTTGTATTTCTCGGCCGGGACCATAAAAAATAAACTGCTACAATGCGAATAGGAATTGTTTGTTACCCTACGTTTGGTGGAAGTGGAGTGCTGGCTACGGAACTGGGGAAAGCTCTTGCTGATAAGGGGCACTCGGTGCATTTTATTACTTACCAGCAGCCCGTTCGGCTGAATGTTTTCAACGCAAATATTTATTACCACGAGGTGCGGGTGCCTACCTATCCATTGTTTGATTACCCGCCTTACGAGGTAGCGCTCTCCAGTACCATGGTGGATGTTATTCTACATCATGACCTCGATTTGCTTCATGTACATTATGCCATTCCACACGCGTCGGCGGCGTACATGGCCAAGCAAATTGTAGCGAAAGAAGGCAAGAAAATTCCTGTGATCACGACGCTACACGGTACGGATATAACACTGGTTGGAAAGGACAAAACCTATGCGCCGGTGGTCACCTTTAGCATTAATGAAAGTGACGCGATAACGGCAGTGAGTGATAACCTGCGGAAGGAAACGTTTAAGTCGTTTACTATTTCAAAAGAGATAGATGTGATCCACAACTTTGTAGATGTAACGCGCTTCAGTAAAAAACCGATTGATGCGTTTAGAAGAGTGATAGCCCCAAACAATGAAAAGATTTTGGTGCATGCTTCTAATTTTAGAAAAGTGAAGCGGGTGCAGGATGTAGTAAAAATATTTGCTGCTGTACGCAAAGAAATGCCTGCAAAATTATTGATGGTTGGTGATGGGCCGGAACGCCCAGCGATGGAAAACTTAGCGGACGAATTGGGCGTGGGCGATGACGTTCGGTTTTTAGGTAAGCAGGAGCAAATGGAAGAGATTTTGGTGGTGAGCGATTTATTTATTTTACCAAGTGAGTACGAAAGTTTTGGTCTGGCTGCGCTGGAAGCAATGGCCGCACGGATGCCGGTAATCAGTACCAATGCCGGTGGTTTGCCAGAAGTTAACATTCATGGCGAAACAGGCTTTTTAGCAAATGTTGGCGATGTAGATGCGATGAGTGCTTTTGCCATCGAGATATTGAGCGACCCAATAAAGCATGCAAAATTTAAAGAGCAGGCTTACGCGCAAGCCTGCAGGTTCGATATACATAACATCATCCCCGTCTACGAAAAATTATACAGCCGTTTTTGCACAATGGATTGTGAGGAGGGTGTTTAGTTCTTCATTTTTTGGTGCAATGGGTGAAGCAAACACTATGAATGCTGAGGGTTTTATTTTAACTTGACGAGATCAAAGAACGCACATTTGCCAGGAACGGTAAATGGTTGGACTTTGAAAAATATCCCAAGACTATGAACCTGAAAAGTTGCCTTGCCTGCCTTTTTCTGTTCGGTACAACACACAATTTTGCGCAAACAGAAGCAAGTGATTCTCTTACGCTTGTACAGGCATTTGTAAACCTTTCTATCACGGCTGAATACATTGACAGTATTGGAGATAAGCGGTTAGTGAAAATTCTTTCTTACGAGGAGAATGAACTGAACTCCATAACAGATACAAATCTTGTTTCAACAGCAAAGCACCTTTACAACACTGCTCATGCTTACCTGTTCTTTGCAAAAACAGCGCTTGATGTACGTACGCATACCAATGCAGACCAAAGCACGTTAATCAACTGGAAGAATACCCTTGACACTGGCATTCGTTTTTTTAATGCCGCCTCACTTCGAAAGCATTTTCAGCTATATTATGATACGAGTAAAAGCGTAGAAACTTTCGACTTATTTGTTGGCTTAAATCCAGAGCGGGTGGGTGGCTTCTCAGGTACCATTAACCGATTCAAAAGCAAATTGAATCGGAAGTTCAACGACAATATTTATCCTCATTTTATCAGGCAGTATCGTGCGGTAACGTTAACAGGCGAATTCAATTTTGACTCGTTGAAGTATTATACGGCTCTATTTAATATGCCGTTAACGGATGCCATTTTAAAAAATGAATGGGAGGGATATGTACCTGTATTATCTAAACTCGACAAGTTTTTAATTCGTCAATCCTATGACCTGGATAGAGAATTGCAGTTGCTTTCCAGGTATATGCAATTGTACTACTTGTCTGGTGGTAAGGCAAAGACAGGGATTACGATCCGCAATAAAGAAAATCTGTATCAGTCTTTTGAAGCGCTAGAATGGGATATAGAAAGTTACCTGCGCAATGGAGAAGCGACTGAATTTTTTAAAGGTGAAATCTCCGATTCCACTTTGAAGATTCTTTATAAAAAACTTCAGCAAAGATATCCGTACCAACTGAAGCAATTGAGTAATCCTAAACATATGGCGCTTCCTAAAATGGTGCCTCCGGGCAACCGCAAGTATTTTTTCCCTGAGCCGGCGCCATTCCCATCGGCTGCACTTTATGTGCAAAATTTTCTGCCTGCCCAAAAAACTATGAAGCAAGTAGACCAGGTAATTGTGAACATATTTAATAGTGCCGGATACAATAATCAACTGCACTATTATTATGTAGGCACAGGCTTTGCGGTTACTACCAGCCTGGAAAAAATTGACGATAATGGAGCGCCGGTTTCAGGGAGTAAGCGGTTCCATGTATCTGAGGTAGGAAACGAATCGTTTTCATTTTACCAGGTTTTCAAATCAATATTTTTCGAAACGAAATCTAGTTTTAGAATATTTGCATTTGTCGTTTCGCCCGGACAGGTGAGCGTACAAAGCAAACCAACATCCATCTCTGGAATGCAAGACCTTATCAGCAACAGCCACCCTACATTGCCGGCAGATCTTGAGAACCTTCAATTTACACCAAAATGGCTCTCAGCATTTGTCTACCATTTTGTTCAAAGTGATATTGGTGAAGTGCCGATGCTAAAAACGAAGAACGCTTTACCAGTTGAAACACACCTTAGGCAATCTAAGCTTGAGAAATTGATCGGTAGGTAAACTTAAAGTATCTCAGGTTTGACTATTGTTGAAGCTGTTGCATAATCGGGAAGCTTACATCGATGTCTTTGCCATCTTTAAGCTTCACCTTTATTGCTATCTGCGGACAAACGCCCCAGCCTCTATAACCAAAAGCAAAGCCAAGGGATGGTTCTTTGCCGATATGAACTTTATCGATGAAGCCACTACATAGCCACGTATATTCCACTTGCTGAATCTCTTTGCTTCTAAAAGTGGGTACATCAATCCAAACAAGGAAGTCGAAAAGATTTGTGCCGGTGATGGGGACTTTAATAGCACGTGGTACAATCAATTGTTCAATTGGCTCGCTTTGTTGCACCCTGAGTTGCTCCACCACGGCTGCGTAGCTGGTGTCTTTGTACAAATCGGGCTGGCCGCTTACCACCAGTTGTAAAAGTTCCCTGGTTCTTTCTTCGGCTGCCTCGGCTGTTGCTTTATCGTTCAGTGCTTTAATTTCTGTTCTGCGCGACTGAACCAAATTGAGGCTGAGGGTAGCAATCACAGCCACCGCAATGAGCAATGATGTAATAATCATTCTTCTCCTCCTGCGGTTTTTTTCCAGTCGCTTTTCTTCTGCCTGTTTTTGTTCGCGCTGTGCTTCGGCGCGTTGTTTTTCTAATCGTTCTTTCTCACGGGCATCGCTCAATTGCTTGCTCTCCTGCAGGTATGCAATCGTTTCTTCAAAGCCAGGCTTATATCTGTTGGCCCATGTGGCGGTTGGTTTAAAGTTATTGTACCACTGAAGCGAAATGTCTAATTCAGTGCCCGATAAAAAATCTCTTTTATTTAGGCGCTTTAGCCGGTTTGCTTCAGCAATTTGTAGATAAGTAGAAGCATAATCAGCCTCTTCATCTACCCAACCATTGAGGGCGTTCCATTGCCGGATCAAACTTTCGTGCGAAATGTCGATTACCCTATCGCCACTATCATCTGTTTGATTTTTTATTAAAAAGCAACGGCTGTCTTTTATAAAAAGATCAATAATGTCAAGTAGGTGTTCCCTGGTAGTGCCCGTAAGTGTTTCTAGTTGACTTAGCAGCGCTGGCCTTCTTATTTTTCTCCCGTTTTCGTCTATGGCAGTTAGTGCCTGGAACATTTCTTTGGTTAGTTGCAGGTCTTTTTCGCTCATGCCTTTCAGCGCCTCATCAGCATGATTAGATAATGCTTTTTCGATGCCGCCTATGTTAGCATAATCTGCAAGATCCAATTGTCCGCTTTTGTTTGCGTTTACCTCGCAATCCCACATGCGCATCAATGCATGTTGCAGCAATGGCAGTTCATCTTTTACTTTTCCAAGTTCATTTAGCAGGAGTGATGTGAGTGCAGGGTTTAGTTTGCCTCCATACAGTTTTGCGGGCCCCTCAATTACTGTTTTTAATTGAACGCGATTGAGGCGAGGCACCAAATACTGGCTTTCGTTCATTGCTTCGGGCAAACCATAAAACTGTGCACAATCACCTATAAAATCGGAGCGCATGGTAATGACCACGTACACCGGAATTTGGGTTTGATGCACAAGCTCCAGCATGATGTTGACAAAGTCGATTGCTTCATCTTTTTTGGCTGAGTCTTTTGTTTCCATGCTGAAGCGAAACAATTCTTCAAACTGGTCGACTAACAAAAAAATATTCTGTTGCGAAACTTTCGCTAAAGGTGCAAGCAAGTTTAAAATAACATCGGCCCCTTCTTCTTTTACCTGATCTACAATTTGTATTGTGGAGCGATCTGGCTTTTCCAGAAATAGCGTCACAATAGATTCAACGAGGTTGTACAGCGGGTTCTTTCCCGGCTTCATAATGGCGATCTGCCAGCGATCCACATCATCTACCAGGTAGCCTGCCTTTAGTGCGGGTATTAATCCTGCGCGTAGTAAAGATGATTTGCCGCAACCAGAACTACCGACCACTGCAACAAATTGGTATTGATGTAAACGTTGGAGCAATTCCAATGTTTGCTGATTACGTCCAAAAAACAGCAGGCTTTCACCTGTTTCAAATGGGCGCAAACCAACGTACGGATTTTGTTTTTCAGTGATCATGCAACGCCTGATTTAATCGCTTGCACAAATTGGTCAAATTCCAATTGGTCGATTTCGGGAGTGTCGCTTCCATTCACCACATTTACTTTTAGGAAACGCTGATTGAGCTTAATGTCGGAGTCTTCTTTTTCTGGCGGAGCCATGTAAATAAAAAAATCTTCTATAGGGTAGTTATTTGTAATGATGAGCTGCAACGCTGCACTCATTCTTTCCAGCACCCATTCTTTAGAAACGTTGCCGTAAAGAAAAATCAGTTTTTTTACCTGGCTTAGACGATCGCCCATTAGGTTTATGTTTTTTCGCGGATCATCCTCTTGTGGGTTGATGAAAGGTTGAATGTGGTGTTGCAGCAAACTCCTGCTAAGGTCCAATGCATATAGTTGGTCGGTAAAATGCGTGTCCACCAATACCGACACGTGTTTCTCGTCAACAGGTTTTTGTTTTTTACGAGCCTTTACCTGCTGCGCAAAATCAATGATCTCTTGTGGGAGTGTGCTTTTTGACCCTCTTACAAATTCATATGATTGAGCTGATGCCTGTCCATTTTCTATCCCCGTTAAAAACTGTTTATAAGTTTCTTCTTCTATGGTATCAAAAGTGGTTTCAGCCGGCACCCAAATCATTTGCGGCTTGCCTGTAGCCAACGCCAATTGAACTTGCTTTTGCGGATAGGTCAGGCTAGTGTCGCCTACTATTTCCCTACCCGAAAACTCATCTAAAAGGTGAATAGATAGGTCAGCTTTTTTTAAGGCATGGTTGGTTGCTTTTTCGTGGGCTTCAGCTTCGTCTGGCGGTGGAATACCTGTGATCACCGTGAATCCTTTTTTCTCCAATTCAGTGATGACTCTTTTGCGCGGAGAACGCAATGTATCCGGTACTTCACCAATGTAAATACAAAATTCATCTTCTTTCTTTTCTTCTTCGGCCTGCTGCGTAACTGTTGCCACGCTCACCTCTTTTTGCAGATCTTTCAACAAGTGGGTTACTGCGTCGCGAATGTTTTGCATTTGCAATCTAAACTCAGGGGTAATCGTTTCCAGCGGGTCGCCATAATCCTCTTGTTCTTTTGAATCGTGAAAAGGAAAGCCACTGGTGCCGCTTAATTCTTGCGGCCATTCCTGAAAGGGAATATTATTGAGCAACACATTAATGATGCGTGACCTGTTACCAACTTTTAGTCCTGCTTTTTCCGACTGCGATTTTTGATAGAACGTATCTAATTCCAACTTACAATACGGCGACTCAATGTAGCCGGGTGAATTAATGCAAATCATAATTGCGGACTGCTCGATTCCCTGCTTGATGGAGTCGTTGAAGACAACACTGCCATCCAGTTTCTTACTGTCCCACCAAAAGTTTACGATACCTAACCTGCCAAAACGTTTCGCCAGCATCAGGTTCAGGTTGTCGTAAAATTGTTGGATCCAACCATCGGCCTGCCCGGGAAAAGCAAGGTTATCTACATGAGCATAGCTAATGAAAATGTCGTAGTTGTAACCGGGTACAAAAGCCATGAATTGTTGGTTTGATGTTGCGGTTTTGTAAGGTAGTAAATAGATGAGAGAAAAAGCAGTGGTGAAAGGGTAGTAATACTATACATCGGTCGCTTTCCCCATCGTTGAGGAAAAATGAAAGCAGGTATTTATTCAGCCACGATTGATGTGAGTTTATTGAAGTACCTGCTTCATTAATGGGGCGAGGAGCGCTGCCCACTTTTTATATTCTAATCCTGAAGGGTGAAGCCCATCGTTGGCAATAAGCGAAGCATTGGTTGCGCCTTCGCGGCTTGATGGAGTAATATCCACATACGTAACGTTGCGCCGCATCGTCACTTCTTTGTTAATTGCATTGAACCAGTCTATTTGCTGACGCACCACGGGTTTATTGCTTGCCGGTACAAAAGGCGTAACACTATAATCTGGGATAGACAATACGAACACCCGTGCTGTCCTGTTACCCGATAATTGAATGGCCTTCTCAAGGCATTGGCTAAATCGTTGCCGGTACGTGGCAGTATCTACACCCTGGTATTGATCGTTTACACCAATCAGCAAACTTACTACATCATACGGCCCTTGTGTGTTCCTTGTAGCGATGGCATTTAGCAAGTTGGCGGTGGTCCAACCGGTGGTGGCAATGTATTCAGGCGTTATTACACTAATATTTTGCTGACGCAACAAGGCTACGGTCTGTGCAGGGAATCGATCTGCTTCGCTTACACTTTGTCCAATGGTGTAACTATCGCCAAGGGCTAAATAGGTTTTAGGACTATCTGTAACTGGATTGGGTGGAATAATAGACTCAGACTTGCTGCACCCAGAAGTTGACACCGCAATACACCATACCATCACTAAGGGCAATATGGAAAAAAATTTTTTCAATGTCTGTAGTTACGGCAAGATTGACTGAATGGTTCGCTGTAGGTTATTTTTTTAGACTGGCGCTTTCCTATCTCCGCGATGCAAAGTTGGGCTAGTTTAATTCAGCTATCACACTTCCACAAATTATTGTCTTAAAACTGCCAGTTGCCAAGTGGTATACAGCATACACCAATCAGCTCTTCTGAATGCTTTTAACCCCTATTAGTTTCGGATAACAATCAGAGAACGAGATGATTTTCAGCTTCTTGTCAATCAACGTGGCACCCGCCCCACAGACGGGAAACAAAAATCAACTCAATCTCGTAAAAACTTCATCATGGAACTAAATGAAACCATACTATTCTATTCCGTGCCGGGCTATTTAATACTTGTAGCGGCAGAAACGTTATTCCTGGTGAAAGAACACAAAGAACACCAGCTACCGAAAGATGCAGCAAGTAGTTTGCTGGTAGGCTTAGGTGCAGGAGTATTTAACAGTGTTGCGCAGGCGCTGTTTTTGGTTATCGGCTATAAGCTTTATGCCCTACGCATTTTTACCCTTCCGGTAGGCGCATGGTGGAGTTGGGTGATTGTACTACTGGCAGACGATTTTATTTTTTACTGGTTTCACCGGCTCAGCCACGAGGTTAGGTTGCTTTGGGCTTCGCACGCCGTGCATCATTCATCCAATTATTATACACTTGCTACCGCGCTACGCATACCCTGGACGGGTACTTATACCAAACTCGCCTTTTGGGTATGGTTGCCACTGTTTGGTATAGAGCCGGGGATGATTATGGTTACTAAATCGATCAGTGTTGTCTACCAGTTTTGGTTACATACGGCCATTATTAAGACGCTTCCCAGATGGTTTGGTATTCTATTCGTTACTCCTGCAAGCCACCGTATACATCATGCCAGCAATGTGCCATATCTCGACAAAAATCACGGCGGCAGTTTTAGTTTCTGGGATAAACTGTTTGGTACATATGCTATAGAAACAGTGGCTCCAACATTCGGATTAACCACACCAATTCAGACCCATAATCCATTTGCAATTGCATTTCATGAATGGCGGAACGTATATACTGATTTGAAAAAATCGGGTTCATGGAAAAATGCTTTTCATTATTTATTTGATGCACCCGGCTGGAGCCATAATGGACGATCTAAAACAGCCCGTCAATTGCAGGCAGAAACAGGAGGTAATCCTTCATAAAAAACGCTGAAAATGAATGTAGATGTTTACATAATCGTGCATGCCATACCAGCATTCATTCTCCTGATCGTATTAGAGGCAGTATACCTGTTGAAGCACGATGCCCCGGTGAAACTAGATAAATCTTTATTGGCCAGTTGGAGCTTGGGAGCCGGGTTTATTTTGTTGTCATCGGTAACAAAAGGAGTATTATTAATAACCACCAGCATTGCCTATGAATACCGTGTATTCAATCTTCCACAAAATGCCTGGTGGGTTTGGGTTTTGTGTTTTTTCGCTGATGATCTTACTTTTTATTGGTTCCATCGTTGGGGCCATGAAGTGCGTTTTTTATGGGCCTCCCATTCAGTGCACCATTCTTCCAAAACATTCAACCTGTCAGCTAATTTTCGCCAATCATGGACATCAAATATTATTGGGGGTAACTTATGGATATGGATGGCCTTCGTCGGAATATCGCCTGCATCTATACTTTTCATGAAGTCAATCAATGCCCTCTATCAATTTCTATTGCACACTGAAGCTGTTAGAAAACTTCCACCATGGTTTGAATATGTTTTCAACACTCCATCTCACCACAGAGTTCATCATGGAAGCAACGATGAATATCTGGATAAAAATCATGGCGGTATCCTCATCTTATGGGATAGAATTTTCAACACCTTCAAAGCAGAAGATGTGAAACCAGTGTATGGGTTGACAAAGGATATTGTTTCTAACAACCCTGTGGTAATTACGTTTTATGAATGGGCAAATCTTTTAAGGGATATACGAAAAGCAAGCAGTTTTAAACAAGCAGTGCAACATGTATTTAAAGCGCCTGGTTGGATGGTGGAACCAGCAAATACACTGAAGATAGATGTAGGTAAAAATGGAAGCGACCAAAAGAGTAATCATGATTGCAGTAAGTGCCAATCGCAAACCTTATTGTCTGCGTTATCATCCATCAGCATGCCGGAACGAGCAACTATCGACATTGCAAGAATAGTTGTAACTAAAGATGCGTTAGTGCAATCTTAGTTTTCGACTATTACTCTTTTGCTTTTAAATGGTTAATGTACCGGTTCCAAATGTCGGCTGATGTATTTCCTAAACTTTTCCGGTATTGAAATAGCACGATCCTTACTTTTGTAGCCGTTTTTTAAAATTGTAAAATTAAATCCATGGCTGAGAAGATAAAAGTTGCTAACCCGGTGGTAGAGTTGGATGGTGATGAGATGACAAGAATCATCTGGCGTTTCATAAAAGATAAATTGATTCTTCCTTACCTGGAACTTGATATCAAATACTATGACCTCGGCATTGAGTACCGCGACGAAACCAACGACCAGGTTACGGTAGATGCGGCTAACGCCATTAAGCAACATGGTGTGGGTATTAAGTGTGCTACCATTACGCCAGATGAAGAGCGTGTAAAGGAATTCAACCTGAAGCAAATGTGGAAGTCGCCTAATGGCACTATCCGCAACATTTTGGATGGAACTGTTTTTCGCGAACCAATCGTAATGAGTAATGTGCCACGTTTGGTTCCCAACTGGACAGCGCCCATTTGTATTGGCCGTCATGCATTTGGCGATCAGTATCGCGCTACAGATTTTGTAACCAAAGGCAAAGGAAAACTGACCATAAAGTTTGAAGGCGAAGATGGTACCGTGCAGGAGTTTGAAGTATACAATTTTAAAGGAGATGGAGTAGCACTGGCGATGTACAATACGGATGAAAGCATCAAGGGTTTTGCACGCGCTTGTTTTAACCAGTCGTTAATGAAAGGTTGGCCTTTATACCTTTCAACCAAGAATACCATTTTGAAAAAATACGATGGTCGCTTCAAAGATATTTTTGAAGAAATCTACCAGCAGGAATTCAAGACCAGGTTTGCCGAATCTGGACTTACCTATGAGCATCGTTTAATTGATGACATGGTAGCCAGCGCATTAAAGTGGCATGGCAATTTTGTGTGGGCATGTAAAAACTATGACGGTGATGTACAGAGCGACACAGTAGCCCAAGGTTTCGGATCACTGGGCTTAATGACTTCAACTTTGGTTACACCTGATGGTACAGTAATGGAGGCAGAAGCGGCTCACGGCACTATTACCCGTCACTTTCGCGAGCATCAAAAAGGTAAGCCTACTTCTACCAATCCGATAGCTTCCATCTTTGCATGGACAAGAGGACTAGAGTTTAGAGGAAAGCTGGACAACAACCAGGAACTAATCAATTTCTGTCACGCCCTGGAGCAGGTTTGTATCGAAACAGTGGAGAGTGGAAAGATGACGAAGGACCTTGCAATCACAGTAAAGCCAAATGTTGAACACGGAACAGATTATTTATACACCGAGGAATTTTTGGAAGCACTCGACCAGAATTTGAAAGTGAAACTGTCTAAGTAATTTTTTAATGGACGAATTTGAAAGCCCTGCAATTCGCGGGGTTTTCTTTTTTCTGAAAGCCTGTGTTATTCCACCAATGTTGCTTTTGCTATCTTCATAAATAATTTTAAATCTACAATGGACCCAATAAGAGATCTCCGTCTTGCGGTTTTAATAGACGCCGATAATATACCTGCCCATTATGTAAAAGACATGCTGCAGGAAATAACCAAGTATGGTACGCCAACTTTCAAACGCATTTATGGCGATTGGACGCGACCCACCATGACGAACTGGAAAAAAGTATTGCTCGAAAACTCCATCACACCTATACAACAGTACAGTTATACTACAGGTAAAAATTCATCGGACTCAGCAATGATTATTGATGCAATGGACATTTTGTATAGCGGCAGGGTAGATGGCTTTTGTATTGTATCCAGCGACAGCGATTTTACAAGGTTAGCTTCAAGACTACGCGAAGCCGGCATGAAAGTAATTGGCATCGGCGAAAGGAAAACTTTGGTTCCGATGATATCGGCTTGCGATAAGTTTATTTACTTGGAAATTCTACAGTCCAGCGAGGAAGTGGTGGACGAAAAACCAATGGCAAAGCCAATAAAAGGTAAAGTGCAGGCTAGTCAGTCACTGGGTAAAACGGGAGAAAAGCCGAAGAATGAAGAGCCTGCACCAACTGACCAGCAAGCACCACCTAAGGAACAAACGGCCAGTGGCTTTGCACCTGTTACCAATCCCCTGATCAGGATGATTGCGAACAGCATCAACGATGTGGCTGACGAAGAAGGCTGGGCATTCCTGGGCGACCTTGGAAACATTCTGCTGAAGAAGCAACCCGATTTCGATCCGCGGAACTACGGTTTCAAAAAGTTGCTACTATTGATAAAGCGAATTGGTCTTTTTGAAATTGATGAACGTGAAACGGGTAAAGGAAACATCCGGCATGTATTTGTTAAGAATAGGTCGTTGTAATATTTACCGAACTGTAAATTGTTGAAGACAAAGCTTATTTCCGCGAGTTCGAACGAACCAGTTTTTGCGGTAATCTTCATTAACGTAATTGTGCATTATTTGCCCTGCTTTACTGTACATTAGCTATGTGCACGGCGCATACTTTCTATCTCAAAATATTATTTACATGAAAAGAAAATTCATCGTTCTCGTGCTACTAGCCGGGTTAGCTGCTGGAAATGTTTATAGCCAGAAGCCGATTGGTCCGACTGGTATAAAGTCAAAGCCGGTTGAAGTAATGACGCCTGAGCGAATTAGAAAAGAAAAGAACAACCCATCTCCATCGGCCGCATCAAACGCTGGCAACAACGGAGCGAAGATTTTACCATTTCCCATACAGCAAAAGCAAATGGCCAACGGCTTGAACGTTGTTACAGTGCCGTTCAATAGTCCCGGACTTGCATCGCTTTACCTGGTGGTCCGCGTTGGTTCGCGTGAAGAAGTGGAGAAGGGTAAAACTGGTTTCGCGCACTTCTTTGAGCACATGATGTTTCGCGGCACGCCAAAATATTCATCTGATCAGTACAATGAAGTATTGAAATCGATTGGTGCATCTGCCAATGCCAATACATCGCTGGATCGTACCGTTTACCACATGACTGGCAACGCCGGTATGCTTGAAAAGATGATGGAGATTGAAGCAGATCGATTTCAAAACCTAAAGTATTCACAGCACGATTTTAAAACCGAAGCAGGTGCAGTAAAAGGTGAGTACACTAAAAATTTCTCGGATGTAACCCAGCAGCTAAATGAAAAGGCGATGAACACGGCATTTGAAAAACACACCTACAAGCATACCACAATGGGCTTCTTTGAAGATGTGGTGGACATGCCAAACCAGTACGAATATTCCATTGAGTTCTTCAACAAGTTTTATCGCCCGGAGTACACCACGATTGTAGTAGTAGGAGATGTAAAACAAGAAGAGGTTAATCGCTATGCAGAAAAATATTTCAGCAACTGGAAGCGCGGTGATTATCAGCCCGCCATTGCTACGGAGCCTGCTCAAACTGCCACTCGTTATGTACACATCAAGCAAGAATCGTATCCGCCATTAGTGCGTTTGTATTATAAAGGACCCGCTTACTCAGTTGATGCATTAGACTTGCCCGCTTTGACCATTTTGTCGCAAATCATGTTTGCTGAAACGTCCGATATCTACCAGAAGCTCGTAGTAAAAGAACAGAAGGTGCGCAGCATTTTTGGAGGAGCTAACCCTGCACGTGATCCTAATGTGGTGGTAGTATCTGCTTCTGTAAAAAAGGCCAGTGATCTGCAGATGGTAAAAGATGAGATTGTAAGTACCCTGGAAGTAGCCAAGACAAAGCCGGTAGATGCAAAGAAGCTTGCTGATACCAAATCGAGAATCAAATACAGCTTTGCAATGGGTTTGGATAGTCCGGACCAGATTGCCAATGCCATTGCCCAGGCAATATGGTTATCAGGCAACGCAGAAAACATCAATCAGTATTTTGCATTGTTCGACAAGGTTACTGCTGATGATATAATGCGGGTAGCTGACAAATACTTTACACCGTCTTCGCTTACGGTAGCTACCATTGGTCCAAACGACCAGGGTGGCGTTCAATAATTTTTACAACAGATTAGATCATTAGAAAATGAAAAAATATTTTACCAGCATATTGTTTTTCACTTGCTTCCTCGCTGTTGCTTTTACGGCCAGCAGCCAGCAGTTAGTGGAGTTGAAACAGCCAGCTTCTAACAAAATTATTATCAAGCTGATGTTCAGGAATGGTTCCATCAGCGATCCGGCAGGCAAGGAGGGACTCACTTCGGCTACTGCAAATACCTTAATGCGCGGCGGAACCAACACACTTACCAGTAAACAAATCCAGGAACTGATTTACCCAATGGCTGCTGGCTACGCGGCTTCAGTTGATAAAGAGGTGACCACATTCACCTTTGCTGTGCACAAAGATTTTTTGGAAAAGTTTTATCCAATTCTGAAAGGACTGATGCTGACACCATCTTTTACCGAAGAAGATTTTAGTCGTGTAAAATCAAACCAACTAAATTATGTTGACCAGGTAATTCGTGCTTCATCGGATGAAGATTATAGCAAGTATGGCTTGGAGCATTTGTTATTTAGAGGTACACCTTACCAACACATGGTAGCGGGTAACCGGGGAGGCGTTGCATCTATTTCGTTAGAAGATGTAAAAGCTCATTACAAGCAGTTCTTTACGCAAAACAACCTTACCATTGGAATCGCCGGTAATTATTCAATTGCGTTTTTAGAGCAGTTGAAACGTGATATGAAACAACTTCCTGCCACTTCTTCTTCGTTGCCCACCGCGATTGTGCCGCTTGCGCCACAAGGTTTGCAGGTAGAAATCATCTCAAAACCCGATGCGTTAGGTTCGGCGATATTTGCTGGTTTTCCTATGAATCTTACGCGCAGCAATGATGACTTTGCAGCATTGATGGTGGCGAATTCTTTTTTGGGTGAGCACCGTAAAAGCTACGGTAAATTGTATGATAAAATTCGCAGTGTTCGTTCTATGAATTACGGCGACTACTCTTACATAGAATGGTATGAAGGCGGTGGCAGTAACATGTTGCCGGTGCCTGGTGTACCACGTAAAGCAAACTATTTCTCACTTTGGATACGCCCGGTGCAAATAGCCGAAGGACTAAAGAAGCAATATCCTGAGTTGATGAAAATTGAAATTGGTCATGCCCAGTTTGCACTACGCCTGGCGGTGCGTGAACTAGATATGTTGGTTAAAAATGGAATGACTAAAGAAGAGTTTGAAGCAACACGTACCTTTTTGCGTAGCTATAACAAGTTGTATACACAAACTCCCGAGCGCCAACTGGGATTTTTGATGGACTCAAAATTTTATGGAAGGAATGATTACATAAAAGAGATGGACGCCTTGCTTGCAAAGCTTACCGTTGCTGATGTGAATCGTGCCATTAAAAAATACTGGCAGGTAAATAACATGTACGTTACTATTGTAACCGACGGAAGCGAAGCAAAGCCTTTGGCCGATGCGTTACTGAATAATTTGCCTTCGCCGATGAGCTATTCCAATCTTGTGAAAGCTGGATTACCCAAAGAGGTACTAGCGGAAGATGAGCAAATAGCGAAGTACCAGTTGAATGTAAAGAATGTGACAATTGTGGAGAATAAGGATACTTTTAAGTAAGTCGATGTTTAGAAGTCAAAAGTCAAAAGTCAAAAGTCAAAACGAGCAATCGTTTTCGATTTTTGACTTTTTTATTATTTCTATTCTTTGGTAGACTTTTTTGCTACAAACTGAAGTGCCCCGGTTGATCATCCTTGCGTCGCATTCCGTTCATCAATTGTGCTTCTATGTAGCTTTTACCAAAGCGGCTAATCAATCAAAATATTTTTTGATTTCCCAACCTCGAACCTTGAACTTCGAACTTCAAACCTCGAACCTCAAACCTCAAACCTCATTTAACCGCTTCTTCTATCACTTCACCAATGCACCCGCTGGGCATTTGCACCTTGAGTAACGCAGCCAGTGTAGCTGCAACGTCCGTAATATTGGTACGGCGGTTGGTGCTTCCTTTTTTTATACCCCAACCATAAAAGATAAGTGGGATGTGCGTATCGTAATTGTACCATAGACCATGCGATGCGCCTTTGTCACTACCCTGGTTTGCATGTGGTTTGAGTGAATAAAAAATATCCCCACTTAACTTTTGATTGTAGCTATTCATAATCAATTCCCTCAACCTGTCCGTCATCGTAGCAGTTGGTAGATTTTTTAAGGTATACACATTTGCCATTGCAGGAATGGATAGCAGTTCTTTCGAGATTGCATTTAGGATGGCCGATTCATCCTGGCCTTGTAATGCAGCGTGGTTTAGGTACACCTGTTGATTGATAATTTTACTGATTCCATTTGATATTTTAAATTGATTTTGCAATACATAATTGATCCGTTCTTCCAGAACACCACCTGTTAATACGGGAGATAATATTTTGTTTTGGCGCAAAAGGGTACTATTCTCAGCTACTCCATGGTCAGCAGAAAGAAATAGGGTGTACTGATCT
>JANPIM010000043.1:0-14337 GCA_031425015.1 Segetibacter sp.
CAATGAAAAGCGCATCGTAGTTAGCCACACCCGCATTTGGGAGCAAGCTAAAAACGAAGAGTTCCAGGCAGCTAAGAAAGAGCAACGCGCTGAATCAGAAAAAACCAAGACTGCGGTGAAAAACATCCAGGGTAAGGTTGAGAAAGCAACATTGGGAGATTTGGGTGCATTGGCTTCTATTAAAGAGAAGTTGCAGCAGGCAGAAGGTGGAAAAGAAGAGAACAAAAAGGAAGAGACTAAATCTGAAGCGGCGGTAGAAACCAAAGATGAAGAGAAGTAGGATACTTCAATTTTTTTGATAATGAATATGCCCTTGCGAAAGCAGGGGCATATTGCCTTTAAAACATCATTGAAACGCAGCGTAAAAGTTTACACACATTTACCCGAATCAATGTAATACACCAAACATCTGGAGATGGGTTAAGCAACAGTACTGCTTCGTATTATAAGTTCGATCGGTAAGCTTTTGATAATCGGTTTCCACTCGCTTTGCGGTTTTCCGATTTGATTGATCAATAATTCAGCGGCTATTCGACCAATTTTTTCTACTGGTTGCGAAATGGTGGTGAGGGAGGGTTCCATCAACGCTGAAATCTGATCGTTGCTGAAGCCAACAACGGCAATTTCATCAGGTATTTTCAATCCAAGTTTTTTTATTACTTGTATCGCTTCAATAGCTGTTGGGTCATTGATGGCAAACAATGCATCAGGCGGCTGCGGTAAGGAAAGCAGGTGATTAACATAGATTTTCACTTTATCAATAGATAAATCATAGTTGATGATTAGCTCTGGATCAATCGGGATGTTGTGTTTTTTCAATGCTGCACGGTAGCCGCTAAGTCTTTTTATGCTAATGGATAAATTGTCTGGACCGGCTAAATGGGCGATGCGCGTTTTACCAATATTAATGAGATGCTCCACCGCCCGGTAAGCCCCTTCATAATCATCTACCACCACTTTTGGAACATCCATTTCTTCACAAACTCTATTAAAAAAAACAATCGGAATACCCTTACGCTGAAATATTTTCAGATGATCATAGTTGCGTGTTTCCTTTGTAATCGAAACTAATAATCCATCTACCTGGTTTGCCATCATCACCTTGCAATTGGCTATCTCAGTTTCGTAATGTTCATTCGATTGGGCAATGATGGTGTTGAACCCTGCCTCTCTTGCAACATCTTGCGCAGCCATTATTATTTTAGGAAAATAGGAACTGATGAACTCAGGAACAATTATGCCGATGGTGTTGCTTTTGTGCGTAACCAGGTTGGTGGCGAACAGATTTTTTTGATAATCCAGTTTGGTAGCTAATTCAAGAACCTCCTGTTTTGTTTTCGCACTTACACCGGGATGTCCCGTTAACACGCGTGAAACGGTGGACTTTGAAATGCTAAGCTGGGCAGCGATGTCTTTAATGGTTACTTGGTGATTCTTCATATGCAGCACTTGTTGGTACAATTGTACGCTACAAAAAGAAGTCATCTTTTACATAATTACATCTTTTTTTATGCAAACGTTCCCTATTAATGGGAACATTCCCTAAAGAAATTTCCTGCGAATATTTGTTAATTGGTTTTTTTAAACGGTAGTATTGGTGTGTCAAGGAAAATCTAAATCCGCTGACTAAAAATTCCACAAAACTTCAAACTATGCTTGCCAAAAATTCTAGTAGGAGGTCGATTGTCTTTAAAAATGCGCGGCCTCTTTTTTTGCTTCTTTTATTTCTATTCCTTAACTGCTCCTTTGTGATGTCACAGGAGATTCAAGTTACTGGTACTGTAACCAACGCGGAGGGGAATGTGCCTTTACAGGGCGTGACCATTACTATTCCTGGTTCTAAAGTAAAAAACACCTACACCGATGCGGAAGGTAAGTATCGCATTAAAGCCGCCAAATCAAACACACTGCTTTTTTCAAGTATAGGGTTTGAAACACAACTTATTCCTATTGGTGAAAAAGTAGTTGTAAATGTTCAACTGAACTCCATTTCAAAAGACCTGGAAGATGTGGTGGTAGTTGGATATGGCACTGCAAAAAAATCAGACATCACTGGAAATGTTGCGCAGATAAAAACAAAAACCATCTCTGAAAGCGGATTTTCAAATTTCCAGCAGGCCATTGCAGGAAAAGCAGCAGGTGTTGTTGTCAATGAAAATTCGGGGCAACCTGGCGCTGGTGCTTCAATCGAAATCAGGGGAACGAGTTCAATCAACTTTTCTTCTCAACCCTTGTACGTAGTTGACGGTATTCCATTGGAAAATCCAAATACTGCCGGACTCAATTCTAATTCAAATGCTGTAGGAACTTTTGCTTCAAGTCCGTTATCAGCTATAAACCCCAATGACATTGCCAGCATTGAAGTGCTAAAAGATGCCTCCGCTACAGCCATTTACGGTTCCCGCGGATCAAACGCAGTAATCCTGATAACGACTAAAACCGGGCAGTCTGGTAAAGCAAGAGTGACGGTGAATTATTCGCATGGCTTTTCGCAAATGTTGAAGTATATGAAAATGCTATCCAAGGAGCAGTATGTACAAACTGCTACAGAGGGATATTATTATAGAAATCCGACAGCACCAACGGGTGGTTACATTCCGCCATACCTGCCTGCCGAAATTGATAAGCTGGCAGAGTATGACCATCAAAGAGGAATTACGCAAACAGGGCAAGTGAGGGATGCCAATATAAACGTATCTGGTGGAGACGCACGTTCCAAGTATTATTTGTCAGGTCAATACTTTGATCAAACTGGTATATTGCAATCATCTGCATTAAAACGCTATAATTTCAAAATCAATTATGAAAACAGTCTCTCTGCAAGACTAAAATTTTCGACCAATCTTAATGTAACCAAAACAAGAAGCAGTGGTAGTGTGATCAATTCAAATGCCGGTGGTATGCTTAACAGTGCACTCATTTTTGCGCCAACAGTGCCTTTCACTAATCCAGACGGAAGTTATAACCAGATAAGAAACTACCTGTATGGAGATACATACATCAACGATCCTGCATTGGGAACCATATTTTACAACTCAAGATTTCCTTATGCTACCGTTACGGGTAATATGCAAGTGGGTAGCTTCAATAATCCAAAGGCATACATCGACGGCGTCACCAACGATAACTCCACGCTACAGTTACTGGGTAACGCAACATTGTCTTACAAACTCAGCAATCATCTTCGACTGGAAGGAGTGTTTGGAACAACCATTTACAATTCGCTGCTTGAGTACTATTTACCTACCTATGTTCCTTTAAGTACCTCGCTGCGCGGCATCGCTACTTTAGGAAACTTACAGTCAAATAAACTGCTTTATCAAACAACATTGAATTATAGCAGAACCATCAAAAAGCATTCTATCAATAGCATTATTGGAGGCACGATTGAAGAGTATATTGAGAAAACGCAGAACGCATCATCGCAGAGTTTTACAACCAACGTAACGGGTGCAAACAACATCAGTGCCGGCCAGGTGCCACAGATCCCGATCAGTAATGTGAGCGATTATAAATTGATCTCTTCCATCTTTCGTGGTAGTTATAATTACGACAGCAAATATTATTTAACCCTATCTGCACGGTACGATGGATCTTCCAAATTTGCTGAAGGCAATCGCTTTGGTTTTTTCCCCTCTATCGGTGCTTCATGGCGCGTACTGAAAGAGAAGTGGTTTGAAAACAACAAATTTGTTAGTGAGTTCAGATTTCGTGGTAGCTATGGCATCATAGGCAACCAGGCAGTAGGACCATACAATACGTTATCCACCCTGGGCTCTACCAATGCAGTATTTGGCGGTGCGGTTAATGCAGGATTTTCTCCAAGCCGTATTCCAAATACCTTCCTTACCTGGGAGCAATCAAAACAATCGAACATCGGTTTGGATTTCGGCGTATTGAACAATCGGATTTCGCTTTCCGCAGATATCTACAAAAAAGTAACCGATAAACTTTTATACAATGTAAATCTGCCAACTACTTCAGGTTTTTCAACCATTGTGCAAAATGTAGCCACACTTGAAAATGAAGGATTGGAAATATTGCTGGACGCAAAGCTGATTGACAATAGAAATATCAAATGGTCATCGAGCTTTAATATTGCTTTCAATAGAAACAAAGTATTAAGCCTGCAAGGAAATAACGGAGACTTTCTAGGGGTAAACTTATTAATCGGCGGTGCATTTCTCTCCCGCCTTACTCCAGGTGAATCTATTGGAAGATTTTTTGGGTATGAAGCATTGCCGGTTTGGAATGATACTTCAATCCTTAGAAAGCCAGCCGCTTTTCAACCAGGTGCAAAAGAGGGCGACAGACGGTATAAAGACCAGGATGGAAATGGTTTGTTGACGGATGCTGACCGTGTGTTCATTGGCAATACGAACCCGAAATTTACCGGAGGATTTTCGTCTACATTCAGTTACTACAATTTTGATGTTGCGGCTTTCTTCAGCTTTTCTTACGGCAATCAAATCTTCAACCAAATGCGTTGGAGTTTAGACAACCTTGCAGGCTTTAACAATGCGCTGGAGTCTACGTTCCTTGATCGCTATATTCCGATCAATGCTCAAACCGACCCAGGTAAAGTAGATGAAATAAGACAACGTAATTACCAAACAAAAACTGCTGCAGCAGGTGCATCATTCGATCTCAGAGAGGTAACCGACTACTACATCGAAGATGGTTCATTCTTACGGTGCCGTGATATAAACATCGGGTACAACCTTCCACCCAGGCTACTAAAGAGAACAAAATTAGCAGGAGCCCGAATTTACTGTAACCTGCAAAATATGTTCACGATTACCAGCTATTCAGGATTTAACCCTGAACTAAATGGAACCAGCCTGGCAACAAGGGGACTTGATAATGGAATTTATCCAAATGCCAGAACGTACCGCATTGGCTTCAATGTCAATTTCTAAAAAACCTTTTTTCAATTTCAAATTTTAGTGATGAAAAAATATATAACGATCGTACTTGCAGCCAGCAGCGTACTCTTTTTATTCTCCTGCAAAAAGTACTTAGCAGAAGATGCGCAAAGCTTTATTTCTACCCAAACATTTTATAAAACAAATACGGACGCAATTTCTGCTGTCAACGGTGTCTACGCAGCCATGCGCAACGATGTGCAGGGAAATCTCGATCCAATTTGGATGAGCGAAATGCCCGCTGATGACGTGACGGCGATTGGAACTCCCGTGGGTGAACGTTTAGAAATTGAGAACCTCGTTTATTCATCTCAGCACAACTTCATTCGGAACACCTGGGCAAATGCTTTCAATGTCATCAACAGGGCAAACACTGTAATAAAATATGTAGACAGTAGCAACATATCGCCCGCTCTTACCAGGAGAATTCACGGGGAGGCTAGATTTCTCCGAGCTTTCTATTACACAAGGTTGGTGCAATATTATGGTGATGTTCCATTGCTGCTAACGCCATCTTCACCTGACTCTTTGTATCCTAAACGCACGGCAAGCAGTTCGATTTATAATCAGATTATTGATGACCTAAAATATGCTGAAATAAACTTGGATGATCGGTATGCTTATACAGATAACCAAAATGGTGGACGGGCTACAAAATTGGCTGCCAAGTCGTTGTTAGGTTATGTATACTTACTGATGGGTGGATACCCAACCAATGACGCTTCCAAGTTTCAACTGGCGGCTGACAAGTTCAATGAAGTAGTCGCGAATAAATCACGCTACAACGTAGATATTCAGCCGATTTACAAAGACATTTTTGATGTAACCAAAAAAGGAATCAATAAAGAATATGTTTTCTATTATGCTGGCACCGCAGGTCTTTCTGCTTCTGTGCAGGGCGCAACAAGAATGCAGTTCTGGATGTACAACTTTCCATCGTGGGGGCCTACAAAAGAAGTGTATGACGGCGTTAGGAGCCTGGTGTACGAACCAACCGATACAAGACTGACTATAAATCTGGTTAAAAAATCTGGTACTGCTGTGGTTCCGCTTACAAATACAGCAGGAACAATCATCATTGGTAAATACATTGATAACATTGCTACCAGTGCTGATAATGCTGCCGACTGGCATGCCATACGCTATTCTGATGTTGTGTTGATGTATGCAGAAGCATTGATTGAGGTAGGCGGAGCAGCGAACCTCACCACTGCTTTGGGATTGATCAATTCTGTTCGCACACCGCATGCTGGTGCTGTGCCTCCGCTAACGTTCACCACGCAAGATGACCTTCGTCAAAAGCTACGTTTAGAGAGAAGAAGAGAATTAATGTTTGAAGGTAAAAGATGGCAAGACTTAGTTAGATGGGGCGTGTTCGTACCAACTATGAAATCGCATTTGGCATTTCAGTACAATAGACCGGCCACTCCTAACTACGATTTCGTGGATCAGACAAGGTTGCTTTATCCATTGCCATTTATTGATTACACAGCTAATCCAAACCTGCGTCCACAAAATCCTGGTTATAATTAATTCGATAGAACAACAACATGAGAATCCTTCACCTAATCTTCTTTGTATGCTGCTTGCTGCTGAACCAGGCAAGGGCGCAGGATATCGATTTTCAATCATTGCTGAAGCCGGCTTCTAAGCAAGGGATATTTCAGCAGGCGGGCTATCATGTTTGGTGTGGTACCGTTACTAAGGGAGCAGATAAAAAATATTATCTCTTCTATAGCCGGTGGCCTGAGAAGGCTGGTCACCTTGGCTGGGTAACCCACAGCGAAGTAGCAGTGGCAAGTAGCAAGTCTGCCACTGGGCCTTTCAAGTTTGTAAAAGTTGTGTTGGCAAAAAGAGACAAGCAACACTGGGACGCGGATGTAACCCATAACCCAACAGTACACTGCTTCAACGGTAAGTATTACTTGTATTACATGGGCAACTACGGGAATGGTGAATTTTGGAACAACCGCAATCATCAACGCATTGGTATGGCAGTGGCTAAGCATCCATTAGGGCCATGGCAGCGGATGAACCAACCATTGATAGATGTAGATACCACACACAAAGACAGCTATGATTTTTTAATGACGAGTAATCCGGCTGTGTGTAAAACCGCTGAAGGTTGCTATGCCATGGTGTACAAATCGGTGAGCAACGGGCCAATGCCGTTTGGTGGAAAGGTGTATCATAAAGTAGCTTTTGCAGATAAGCCCACCGGGCCCTTCATTAAAAAGCGTGAACCGATTTTTCAAAAAGACACGGTACGCTTTGCAGCCGAAGATCCCTACATCTGGTATCAGGGCACAAAATATTGGGCCTTGGTAAAAGATTTCAAAGGATCGTTTACCAAACAAGGATTAAGTCTTGCGCTATTTGAAAGTAAAGATGCAATCAATTGGCAAGTGGCGAAATATCCCTTGGCGTCTACAACCCGCATACAGTTTACAGATACCGTTTGGAACGCAGTAAAGGTGGAAAGACCACAGTTGTTGATTGAAAAGGGCGTTCCGAAAGTGCTGTATGTGGCAGTAATGATGGAGCATGAAGAAAGTTTCAATATAGCTATACCACTGAAAGCACCAACCAGCAAAAAGAAGTAACGCACAACAATCAATTAGACCTAAGCAGAATTGTATGATAACAGAACCAGGTGTACCAAGTCGCACATTAAAACAAGAAGAAATCATAACAAAGCTGGCGGTAATCGGCGGCGGTTTGTCTGGCGTGTGTTCAGCCATTACTGCGGCCCGTGCTGGTGTAAAAGTCACCTTAATACAAGATAGGCCGGTATTGGGTGGCAATGCTTCCAGCGAAGTAAGGCTATGGGTATTGGGAGCAACCTCGCACATGGGTAATAACAATCGCTGGGCCAGGGAAGGTGGAGTAATAGATGAACTGTTGGTTGAAAATATGTTTCGCAATCCCGAAGGCAACGCATTGATTTTTGATTCCATTTTACTGGACAAGGTTTCCGCTGAAAAGAACATCACCCTTTTACTGAACACCTGTATTTATGATGTACGAAAATCGAGTGCGGACAAGATAGAAGGGGTGGTTGGTTTTTGCAGTCAGAACTCAACGGCTTACCTGATAAAGGCACCCTTATTTTGTGATGCTTCTGGTGATGGTATTGTAGGTTTTTTGTCGGGTGCTGCCTTTCGTATGGGTGCTGAGTCAAGTGATGAGTTTGATGAAAAATTTGCACCTACCAAAGAGTATGGTGAACTGCTTGGGCACTCTTTATACTTCTATAGTAAAGACACAGGTAAACCGGTAAAATACATCGCGCCTTCCTATGCACTTTCAGATATTACACAGATACCTCGCTACAAAACTTTTACTGCAAACGAATTTGGCTGTAAGCTTTGGTGGATTGAATACGGTGGAAGACTGGATACGGTGCATGATACCGAAAAGATAAAATGGGAGTTGTGGAAAGTGGTTTATGGTGTTTGGAATTACATCAAAAATTCCGGCAATTTTCCTGAGGCAGAAACGATGACCTTAGAGTGGGTAGGAATGATTCCGGGAAAACGGGAGAGCCGTCGTTTTGAAGGCGATTTTTTGCTTTCACAAAAAGACATTGTTGAACAAAGACAACATCACGATGCGGTTTCTTACGGTGGTTGGAGCATTGACCTGCATCCGGCTGATGGTGTTTTTAGTGAAAAGCCGGGATGTAATCAATGGCACGGTAAAGGCATTTATCAAATTCCTTACCGCTGCATGTATAGCAAAAATATCGACAATCTTTTTTTAGCCGGAAGGATTATTAGCGTAACGCATGTTGCCTTTGCATCTACCCGTGTAATGGCCACCAGTGCGTATTCTGCACAGGCTGTTGGTATTGCTGCTAAGCTTTGTCTGCAACACAGTATTAGTCCACGTGAACTTGGACAGGATCCGCATATCAAGCTGCTGCAAACGGAGTTGATGAAAACAGGACAACACATTCCCGGCCATTCACTACACGATGAAAGCGACCTCGTGAAGACTGCATCCGTCACGGCATCCAGCGAATTGAACCTGGCAGAACTACGCTTATCAGATTGCATCAAACCACTGACTGTTTCGGTTGCACAATTACTGCCTTTAGGTAAAGGCCCTGTACCGCAACTGATCATTCATGCAGATGCTACCGAGGCCACGGTGCTAGAAGTGGAGTTGCGTATTAGCAGCAAGTCGGGCAACTACACGCCAGATGTAACCTTAGAGGCCATACTGGTTCCGCTGCAGGTAGGGCGTAATTGTATCCCGCTAAACTTTACCGCTACAATAGAGGAGGCTGGCTATGTCTTTATCATTTTACAAAAAAATGAACAGGTACAGTTGCATTACAGCAACGATCGGGTCACCGGTATACTGTCGGTTTTCAATCAAATTAATAAGGCTGTTTCCAATTATGGCAAACAGTCTCCACCAGAAGAAATCGGTATGGACACTTTTGAATTTTGGTGTTCAAAACGCCGGCCTGACGGACAAAACATTGCACTGAAGATTATGGGTGGAATGAATGTATTTGGGGTAGAAAATTTACGCAATGGTATTGAAAGACCTACCACTGCGCCAAATGCATGGGTGGCTTCTTTAGACGATGCATCTCCTCAACTGGAAATTAATTGGGATGAACCGCAAACAGTTAAACGAATAGAACTGCTGTTTGATACCGATTACGATCATCCAATGGAAACCGTACTGATGACTCACCCTGAAAACGTAATGCCTTTTTGCATTCAGGATTATGAAATTCTGAATGAGAAAGAAGAAGTGATCCACTCCACCGTTGGAAATCATCAAACCAGGAATGAAATTATTTTTAGCAGACCTTTAATCACTGAAAAGCTTACTATTAAACTTAAACATCCGTCAGCTCATGTTCCTGCGGCACTCTTTGCATTGAGGTGTTATACATAAGTTTCTGATTTCTATATACATCATAATAATCAATAACGTGGCTCTACCACCACAGCCGCGATTAACAAGAAATAATCAAAAAATGACTCACGACAATTAATTGACATGAACAAATTGCTTCCCATAATTACCGCAGCTATTTTCTCAATTACAACGTTAGCAGCGACAGCCCAAAAAAAGAAAATTGAAATTAATGGTACTAAATACAAGCTTGCATTTAAAGATGAATTTAAGCGAAACGAAGTGAATGAGAAAGTGTGGCAATACCGTACAGACAGCAAACATTTCAGTACACAATTGCCGGAGAATGCAGAAGTGAAAAACGGCATGCTGTACCTGAATGTGAAAAAGCAGCAATCTTTGGATAAAGAATATACCGGTGCGGGATTAATTACAATCGATTCATTTTCGCACGGTTATTATGAAGCACGTTTTAAAGTGCCTGCAGGTGCTGGATGGCACACTTCCTTTTGGTTGCAGATGTACGACGGACAGGGAACGGGAACAAGCAAGACAGTTTCAGAAATAGACATTTTTGAAAATGATTCACGCAATAAAAATTTCTACGGAGTAAATTACCATTACTGGCAAGGCAAGAAAAGTTTTGGTCACAAAAACATAAAAACGCCTGATCTGTCGGCAGACTTTCACGTGGTGGCCTGCGAATATTTTCCCAATAAGATCAATTATTATTTTGATGGCAAGTTGGTGCACGCCATCGATTCTTCACTTGTAAAAGGTCCTCATCAACAGATTTGGCTTACAACCATTGGCAGCCATTTAGGTGGAACTACCAAAGTGGATGATGCGTTTTTGCCATCAGCAGCCATCTTCGATTATGTTCGTTTTTACAAATTGAAAAAATAGATAACTGAGAATGTTTTTGTCACTGTCCATTAACAACCTGTTGAATTATCCGAAGCTGCTTTGTGTTTTTACAATGATATTGACTACGTCAATGAATGCGATCATTGCGCAGCCACCATCAAATGATTATCAGCTTTTGTTTGAAGATAATTTTACAGGCGAAAAAGTGAATGAAAAGCATTGGAGTTTTCGCACAGGGGCACGCACAGGTGCAAACATTGATAGTTGGAATGTGCAGGAAAATGTTTATCAGAAGGACAGTAGCCTGCATGTTGTAGTAAGGCAGGAAATGGTGAATGGCAAACTGCAAAATACCGGTGGTGGAATTATCAGCAAACACCAGTTTGGCTTTGGGTTTTACGAATGTTTATCGAAACCTTTCATGGCGGGAAAAGGCGTACACTCTGCTTTTTGGCAGGCTGGCGGTTTAACTGGCAACAACCGCATTTTTGAAATTGATGGCTATGAGATAGACTCTAAAGTGCCCATGGGATGTAACAATTTGTATGTACATATTGCTCCGCCAGGATACAAAGAAGTTCCGTGGCCTTGCCGTGCAAATGTGCCGATACAATTTCTTAAGGACGGTTGGTTTTTGGATGCATACGAGTATACGCCTCAAGGCGTTATTTTTTATGACAATGGGCAAATTGTGGCAAAGGCAGAATGGAATGAATTGACGGCTGCGCAGGTTGTTTGGCTTACTGCACTAAACGGTGTTGGCACCGTGGACGCGGATAAATTGCCGGGAGAAACGCTCTTTAAATACTTCCGTTATTATGCAAAACCCTATCCTGGAATAAATTTATTGCCCAATGGAAATTTTGAATACAATATGGGCAAGACCATGTGGAGAGCACCCATAGCATGGACGTTGGAATCTGGTAAAAACGCAGTGAACATTGAGCAGGATGATGATAAAAAGGGCTATTATCTGCAACTGGGAAATACAATTGAATCTACAGGGGTTTCCATCTCCCAAAAGCTAGAATATATTTTAAACGACACTTACACCTTGACTGCAAAGGTGCGTACCTCGTCGCCAACATTAAAGGCAAAGCTAAAGGTGACTGGCATTGGTGGTAAAGATCGCGTGTTGAAAATTCAACCATCTAGTGACTGGACAAACATAACTCTCGATAACATAACAGTTACTTCCAACACAGCAATCATAATGGTAGAATCCGCGAGTGATGCGGGCCTGGCGCTGGAAATAGATGACGTTAAATTTTTTAAACCATTAGAGAAGGAATCACATGTTCCGTCTGCGCCACAGATGCTTTTTACCGGCGATCCGGTGTGGCAAATTGGAATGACGGATACCTTGAATTTTACTGGCGACAACAAGTTTTACTTTTTCGACCGCAACGTAGGGTTGGGTGATTCTGTTACCATTCAAATGTATTTGATGGCAAGAAAAGAGTCGAACGCTGTAGTGATGTCGCGCATGCCAAAGCTTGGAAAATCTGGCTGGTCAGTGCAGCTATTACCAGGCGGCGCTGTAGCTTTCAACATCGGAAGCATCGTAGATCATAAAACTGTTGTTGCCAAAAATGCTTTCAAATATGGTCAACCCTTTAAGCTCACAATCGTATACGAAAAAGGCGAAGCGGAGATCTTCATCAACGATCAATTAGAGAAGCGTGAACAGGTGGCGGATTATAATTTAAACGATGTAACAGCAGCCGGTCGTTTAGGCGATACAGGCGCTGCATTTGAAGCCGTAGGCGAAGTGATTGTTAACACGGAAACGAATGACGGCAGGGTTAAGCCAGGCATATTTTCAGGAACCGTACACGGGCTTACCATTCGGAATATAATAGTCGCGAAATAGGCTCCGTTTTTAAACAACGAGTTAGGTGATCAAACAAACGCGACAAAAAGGAAGTGACCCGTCAAAACGTAAGAAATAGAAATATGAAGACTAAAAATTTACGTTGGTGGATTGTCGGTTTACTGTTTGTGGCAGCAGCCCTAAATTATATCGATCGTCAAACTTTATCAGCATTGGCTCCAACCATTCAGCGCGATTTAGCAATGGATGACAGGGATTATGCAAATGTGGTAAACATCTTTTTGGTCGCTTACACGCTTGCATACCTCATCTCAGGAAGAATTGTGGACAAGATGTGCACCCGCACAAGTATGCTCCTGTTTGTTGCATGGTGGTCGATAGCAAATATGTTAACCGCTGCTGCAAAAGGAGTAGTGTCTCTGAGTGTTTATCGTTTTGCATTAGGACTAGGAGAAGCTGGAATTTGGCCTGCAGCTTCAAAGGCAGTTTCAGAGTGGTTTCCTGCAAAAGAAAGAGCACTTGCAATTGGCATTTATACCATGGGCGCCACCATTGGAGCAACCGTTGCACCTTACGTTGTTATTCCCTTAGCCACGCATACATACCATGAAACAATGCCGATGGTAGCCAACTGGTTTGGCCAGGGTACTGGTTGGAAATTAGCTTTTATCATTACAGGTCTGGCGGGTTTACTGTGGTTAATCATCTGGATGTTTTTTTATGATACCCCTGAAAAAAGCAAGCGAATTACAGCTTCGGAATTAAAACTCATCGACGATTCTAAACGTGCGGAGAACCCGGAAGATGCGGCCGTTAAAAATGCATGGACCTGGAAAAGAGTGTTACTTTTTAGAGGTACCTGGCTTCTACTCATCGGCAGACTGATCACTGACCCGGTTTGGTATTTCTACCAGTTTTGGTTTCCTAAATACTTAAGTTCTGATAGAGGATTGACGCAGGAAGAACTTAAAATCACCTGGATCATTTATGCTGCTGCGGGCTTAGGAAGTTTATTTGGCGGATGGCTTTCTGGGATGTTTGTTAAGAAAGGGATAGCACCTACTAAAAGTCGGATGTGGGTCATGTTAGGTTGTGCGTGTATCATGCCACTATCTCCATTCATCGCACATGTTACAGGCCTAAGCCTTTCTATAACGCTCACCTTTTGTACAGTTGTAGCTTCACTTGCCTGGTTAATTAATATTAGTTCATTAGTGGTTGATGTAGTGCCCCGGCATTCTTTAGGAACAGTGTTTAGTGTGGTAGCAGCCGGCAGCACCGTAGGAGGAATTATCATGAATATGATTGTATCAACAATGGTTACCGGTCCTTCATCTAAACCTGCCGGATTTTTGGATAAAGGCTTACACGTTTTACTAGATCCTATTCTTAATCTTGTACAGGGAAATGGCTACGGGCAATGGTTTCTCATTATGGCTTTTCTTCATCCTGTTGCATGGTTGGTACTAAAATTTGGAGGCATTCATAAGCTTAAGATTTCCGCTAGGCAAGTTTAATGGTAAAAGGCTACACTTATATGAAACCTGCAAATATTTCTTCCAATTGGATTCCAAAAATTTTTCTTCCACTTGCTTATGACCTAACTGCAGTTTGCGGGTCGCTTTATTAATTTTAGAAGGATTTGCACCAACCCGCCACCTGTTGAGGGAAGATGGTAAGAGTGTAGGTTCCGACGAAGCTGCCCAGTTCATGGTGATTGAATTTGATCGCAATGAAAAGCGCATCGTAGTTAGCCACACCCGCATTTGGGAGCAAGCTAAAAACGAAGAGTTCCAGGCAGCTAAGAAAGAGCAACGCGCTGAATCAGAAAAA
>JANPIM010000044.1:0-39156 GCA_031425015.1 Segetibacter sp.
CGCGCAAAGAGAAACCTGTAGTTTAAAAGAAGCGGGGACGGCTCCCATAAAAGAGCAAGGCACCGCATCTTTTAAACGGCAAACATGAACGTAACATGAAAAAACAATAAAAAAACTGTCAACTTTTTTCAGGACAAGACACGGTTTGCCTTTCTGTATTTGATTTCTGACTTTTGATTTTTGACTTAATGACCTAATGACTTACAAAACGATTGCTTAACAATACAACCGGGTATTTACAAAACATCGATACCCGAAAACAACAACTTTAAAAACTAGAACATGTCAGACAATTTAGAGTACAGCTTCTTTGATAGTGTTGTAAGAAGCTTTGACAAAGCGGCCAGGTTTACCAGCTGGGACCCGGGAATTTTAGAGCAGATAAAAGCGTGTAACAGTGTTTACCGGATGAAATTCCCAGTAAAGATTGGTGAGAACGTAGAAGTAATTGAAGCATATCGTGTGCAGCACAGCCATCATAAAACGCCCTGCAAAGGTGGTATTCGTTTTAGCATGGAAGTAAATCAGGATGAAGTAATGGCACTTGCTGCGTTAATGACCTATAAGTGTGCGATTGTAAACGTACCCTTTGGTGGTGGTAAAGGTGGTATTAAGATCGATCCTAAAAAATATACGCCCTACGAGCTGGAGAAAATCACCCGCCGTTATACTGCAGAGTTAATCAAGAAAAATTTTATTGGTCCGGGTACCGACGTACCTGCACCAGATTACGGAACCGGTGCACGCGAAATGGCGTGGATACTGGATACTTATGTTGCCATGCACCCGGGTGAAGTGGATGCAGCGGCTTGTGTTACCGGTAAGCCGGTATCTCAAGGTGGTGTTCGCGGACGTACAGAGGCAACCGGGTTGGGTGTATACTACGGTATCCGCGAAATCTGCCAGATGCCAGACGTAATGGAAAAACTTGGCTTAAACATAGGCATGGAAGGTAAAACGGTTGTGGTACAAGGGTTAGGTAATGTTGGTTATCACAGCGCAAAATTCTTTAGAGAAGGTGGTGCTAAAGTGATTGCCATCGCCGAGTGGGAAGGTTCAATCTTTAACGCAGATGGATTGAATGAAGAAGAAGTATTTCAACACCGCAAAAAGAACGGAACGATTCTAAATTTCCCCGGCGCTACAAACCTTGCAGTTAACTCAGACGCATTGGAATTAGAATGCGATATTTTGATCCCTGCAGCGTTGGAAAATGTCATCAACGGACAGAACGCACAGCGTGTAAAAGCAAAGATTATTGGTGAAGCTGCAAACGGCCCATTAACCCCTGAAGCTGACGAAATATTGGTAACCAAAGGAACCTTGGTGGTACCCGATATGTACCTGAATGCAGGTGGTGTAACGGTGAGTTATTTCGAGTGGCTGAAGAACCTGAGCCATGTACGCTACGGACGGATGGAAAAGCGTTTCACTGAAAATATGAACAAACACATTCTTGGCCAGATGGAACAGATGACCGGCAAAGAAGTGGACGCGGCAGAGCGCAAGTTCATCGAGCACGGAGCGGATGAAGTTGATCTTGTTCACTCAGGATTAGAGGAAACAATGATTTCCGCCACCCGTGAGATTATGGATATTTGGAAGTCAAATCCAGAAATTCCGGACATGCGCACCGCAGCCTACATCAGCGCTATCAACAAAGTAGCTACCAGCTACGCTGAGTTGGGCATCTTCCCTTAGCAGATCATTTTATCTATAAAAAAAATCCCTGGCCATCGCCGGGGATTTTTTTGTGCCCCTATTTTTTTTGGGCCGGGCTACAATGCTATTATCGGGCTTTAGTTGCGTCGCACTCTTGTACGGTAATATCATCATTCAGCTATGAGTGAAACGGGTAACCTTGCCCCCTCTGCCTACTTAACCTTCCGCAGGTTCTTCAGATAAAGGCGCATCAAACAACAGCTCTTTGTATTTATTGTACAAGAACGATGAGATCAGCAACAGCACGCCCAATATTACCAACACAATCGTTTTAGAAATAGTAGACAGCGAAGCCAGGTCATAGATAAACAACTTCAAAATGGTTGCGCCAAATAGAACCATCGCGCCTAACCTCAAATGCTTTTTCTTTCGCCCTATGCCTGCTACCAACATAGACAAAGCATACATTCCCCAAATAATGGTGAGACCAAGTTTGTACTGATTAGAATATCCAGCGATGTCCATCCAATGGATAAACTCACTGCACAACACAGCCAGCAGCGTAATATTAAATACAATGGATAATGCCCGCACCCCAACACCTGAAAGAGGAAACTTACGAGTAGCATAAACCGCACTCATCCATAGTACAATAAGCCCCGCAATCAAGGCATAGCGCAACAAAAACATAGTATTGAGCGGGTGGTGTTGATCTAAATAATTTTCGCGAAGCCTTCCTACATGATACAATCCGGACAATAGCACTACTGCACTCGTTAGCATTGCAAAAACAAGGAACAAATAATGCAATTCAAACCTTTTTACCATTCTGGCATTTACTACCAATACAATAGACACAAACACAGCCGTATAGATCGTTAGCGTGATGTTGTTGATAAAAACAATATTCATAGCGCTTATCGAACCCATTCCTTCGGCAGCTATTGCTTTATCAAATGCGTAGTGAATTTGAAGGAAAAAATTAAAGTAAACCATCGCTAAAAACACCAGTGGAAGCAACTTCTGGAAAAACAGAGAAGTGTAGCCCTCTTTCATCTCAGGTTTAACCAGTGCATGTTTGTAACTGATCCACCCAAACAACACGGCAACCACCATCGATGTCCAAAAATTCAAATTGGAAAATGGTACAGCGCTAAATGCGCCCAAACCTTTCGATCCACCCAGATACTGGTACGGTTCCGACCAATCCTGTACCAAACTAAGAACTGCGATCACTAATACGGGCATTGCAATTTGCAGGTACAATGAGCGGTTGTATTTATAAGCAACCATGCACAACAGCGTTCCTTCTATTGTCCACAACAACGTTACCCAGTTGCCATCTAACTCAATTGGTATAGCAATCGTAATGAACAACAAAGCAAGTGCTACGACAAACTGAACCACGCTTGCATCAAAAAGCCTGATGCGATAAACAACATAGCCAACTACCGCGTGTATCAGCGCATTGGCCAGCGTAAACCAGGTAAGCGTATGTACCGCGGGATTATTGGCCGAGATGAAATAAAAACCAAGAAAGAAAAAGAATAATGCATTCAGCAATAAAATGAGTACCTCAGGCAAATTGAAAACATCTCTTCTAAATACTTTATAGGAAAGGAACATTGCGTAAAACGTGATGAAATTAATAGCCAGGAAAATTAAACTTGCCGCAAATGAAATAGTAGTGAAATTATTTGCCGCAATCCACACCGCGTAAATCAGCCACGAAATAGAAAACCCAATGCGGTATAAAATCTTCCAGTCTTTAGCAAAGGACAATACAACTAACCCGACGTTTATTATGGAGATATAACTGAATAGAACAAAAACTTTACCGCTCCCATCACTCAGCAAAAACGGGATGGCATACGCGCCAACCTGCCCGATAATAGCAATGATTTTTTGATTGTACCACAAGGCAATCAGCACGGTCGCAATGGTGGTTACCAACATTCCTGCAAAGGCAACACTCTGCGGCATCAACTGGTAAAAACTAAAAGCGATGTACGTAATAAAATACACGATGGCTACTCCCCCGCCCATCAATACCGAACTGAAATAATTGTATTTGTCTTTCAGCTTTAGGGCGGTGCCAATCAATGCTGCACCTGCCACATAGCCAATTACAATCCGCATGGATGCACTAATCAATTCATTGTCGATGGCGTACTTGGCACCAATGAAAACGCCAATGATAGTAATAAGGATACCGATTTTGCTAATGAGATTTGTCCCGATAAAATCCTCGAGGCCACGGCTGGCTTTGGCTTTTACCTGTGGCGACTGGCTGCGTACATTTTGCTGAGCTTGCTTTATATAGGGAATGGGTTGTGGTTCGATCGGTGCTTGCGTAACAATCAACGGTGCTGGCTGACGCTCATTGATAGATGCGATGCCGGAAAGTGGAGATGATTGCGCTGCAATGCTGGAAAGTGGAGATGATTGCGCTTCGCCGGTTGCCTGTGCTTTAAGCAAGGCCAAATCACGCTCCATATCCTGCAACTCTTTAAACATTTGAATTTGCCGCTGCTTATAGGCGTGTATTTGCTGCTGCAAATTATCTAACTGCTTTTCTACATCAGCCATGGTTGCTTTTTAAAGTGTGAAGATGGGCAATTCTTCTATCCATTGATGGTTGCTTCCGTCTACCCGCAAAGCATAAGTGGAAGAGCCATTCGTAATAACAATATACTGTACCTGCAGCGAAATATTATAATTCAACACTTGCTTAATTACGGCTTCCGAAAGGGGTACATTCATTTCTTTGCACTCAACCATCATCCATGGCTTTGCATTGTTAAAAACTACAATATCGAATCGCCGCTTTATATCGCCCAGTATAATTTCCCGCTCGACAGCAATAAGAGAAGCAGGGTACTTTTTCTCCTGGATCAAATATTGAAGAAAGTTTTGCCGCACCCACTCTTCAGGTGTAAGCACCACCCATTGCTTCCGGCACTCATCAAAAATTAATTCCTTTTCGCCTTCTTGCTTTATTCTAAATGCAGGCTTAGGAAACTGAATTTTGATCATGCTGGAAAAGTAGCAACAAATTACAAGTGCTGCTGTATAAGTTTAAGTAGAAGGCATCCAATAGGAAAAGGTATTTGCAGAAGCGCACAGTCAGCAAAAAGGAGGAATTAAATGTCAAGGTTTTAGACGTCGAACCACTTACGTACATGGGCAAGGTGCATTACCTGCGCTTTGGAATTTACATGTAGCCGTTCGTAAATATTGGAGATATGTTTACGAACCGTAAGGACACTTATATTCAGTGTTGCAGCCACGCGCCTGGCGTCGTAACCCTGGATAGTATATTGCAAGATTTCTCTCTCTCTATCAGACAGCATTTTACCAAGGTTGTTTACAGGCTCAGTCTGCTGGTGCATGGTAGCATGGCTTAAAATGGATAGCGCTTTTCTTGCAATAGCTGGGCTGAGCGGAGCGCCGCCATTTTCTACCACATTTTCTACCGCACTCAATATGGCTGCTGCATTCTCATCTTTTAAAAGGTAACCGCCTGCACCGGCGCGTATTGCTTCAAAAATTTTTTCTTCATCGTCAAAAACCGTTAATACAATAAAATGAATGTTCGGATAAATAACTTTACCTATCTGTATTGTTTGGATCCCATCCATCTCTGGCATTTCAAGGTCCACAAATATTACCTGGGGCTGTTGTATAAAAGTACCTTGCTTTAGCTGCTCAAGGCAATCGTGGCCATTTATTGAAGTGAAGACCAATTCTAAATTCCCGCTAGCATTTATTTTCTGTTTAAATGTATGTTGGTTTACCGGGTTATCTTCTGCGAGAGCTACTTTGAAAGACATGTTGGGATTATTGCTTAAAGGTGTAGATATTAAATTCAGTTTAAAATACTTAGTTTGTAGTATTATGTTGTCAAGGCTAACATCGTTCCTTCAGGACTCATACGTTCGATTGATAAATGCCAATTATTAGCATTGGCACGGAGCTTCATATACTGAAGTCCATTTCCTTTATTTTCAGATGAAACAGTATCTAACCCTATGCCATTGTCCATTATTTTTATGGCAAGGTTTTCATCGCTGATTATTTCAATAACTATAGAGGTACATTGGCTATGCTTTATAGCATTGTGAAATGCCTCCTGCATAATACGAAGCATGTTCAGTGCTCTTTCAGGTGACAACGAAATATCATTATCAATCGTCTCCTTCACTTCTATTGAAATGGAATCATAGGATCTGCCTATTTTATGCGCATAGCTTTTAAATCTGTCGCTGATTGCCGTGATGGATATTTCCTCTTTGTTTAAAACCCAAATAGTGTCACGCAGGTTTAGCATAATTTCAGCTGCATTCCTTTTCATATTTTCAAGAACACCGTTATTCGGCATATTATACGCCAATAATTCATCCACATTCGCCAATATAGCTGAAGCATAAGCACCCATATTATCATGTAGATCCGATGCTATTCTCTTGCGCTCATTTTCTTCTGCGCGCAGCACGGCTTCTGTACTCAACCGCTTTTCTGCTAATAGCATTAACTCCATTCTAGTACGTTGTTTTCTTTTATAATTAGAAAACAACAAATACAAAAGCATTATTCCAAGACAAACGAATGCTAGTGATACTAACATCCAAAAATTTTGTTTAGACAATAATAGTTTCTGTTGAATAATAATATTTTCATTTCGTTGAAGCGCATATTTTCCTTGAATATCTGCAAGCGCCAAAGCAGAATTAGCCTCGTAAACGGTATCTTTTAAAGCAATAATTTTCTCTAATGCTTCCGCATAATTCCTGTCATCTCCTAATACCTTATAATTTTCTGCTAACGTATTGTAGAGAAAAAGAAGTTTTGTACTCAGGTTGTATTGCTTTGCTATCGCGATTCCTTTCTTGCATATTTCAATACCTTTTTCCGGTTGGCCATTGTTAGCATAATACGATCCCAATTGAGACATATCAGAAATGAGGTAAAACGGATCGCCAATCAGCTTTCTAATTTCGACTACTTCCCGCAGTATCGGGCCCGCCAAATCGCCCTGACCTGTTTTTACAAATAACTGTGCTTGAATAGCGAGCGAATTTGATAAAGCAAACAGATTTTCATGTTTGCGTGCATAACGAATTGCTTTCTCTATGTAAAAAAAAGCAGAATCCATTTTATTCAATCCGCGGTAGTTGATTGCCAGGTTTGCAAAAAGGATCGCATATTTTTCTAGCTGCAAAGAATCATTTGTTGTTCGTAACGCCTTTAAATGCCAGGTCAAAGCCTCCTTTGTCTGACCTATTTCGAGGTAAGCCCACGCTATCAAAGTTTTTCCCTTCAGCAGCAATAAAGTATCCGGGACTAATTCAGCATACGATAGCACTTTGTATCCCATTTCTATTGCTTCCTTGTATTGATTTTTACGCATATAGCATCGCCCCATTTGGTTGTACACGCTTGCTTGCAGTGCGGGATCTCGAATGGTGGAAAATGCACGAAGGCAACGCTCTGCTGTTCTCAAAGATGAATCAATCAAGCCTTTTGTGGTAAGTGCAGATGATTGGTGAAACATAGCTTCTACCATTGCATGCTCATTCTGTAGGGCCTTGCCCATTTGTGCTACACGCTGTGCATAGTGTAGTAATGTATCCGGGTGAAGATTATTTCCCTGGTTACACAATGCAAGCGTGGCGGTAAGTTGCTGGTTGATGTTTTCAGCATGATTTACCTGGAATTTTAATTGATCTATTGTACGTGTTTGCCCATTTACTGCAATCATTAAAAGGCAAATTTGAACAATCAGTAAAGTGGCTATTCTTACCATGGTTGATGAATAAAGTGAGCAGTTAACACTCCTAACAATATACTCCAATACTAAGGATAAATTATATAGTGTGATTGAAAAGCTCAATGACCAAGATAAATGCAACCACGCTTTTAAAGAATACTATAAACTATGTATTGCTTGCGCAAAATTTTAATAAAATCTTTATGGCAATTCAAGAACTCATTCAAAAGATCGGTTATGAAAAAATTATTTACGCTTATCCTGATTATTGCAAGCCTGCACACCATTGGTCAAGTTGTGGAAACGGAACCTAATGGAACATTTGAATCTGCTAATTTTATAGATCAGGGAATAGTAAGAACCGGCAGTGTGGACAACAGGATCAGCAATGGTGTTACAATTGACCAGTACGATTATTTTATGGCAGTGCTACCAACGGATGGCACATTGAATATAATTGTGAATGGCACAAACACCTCATCCACTAATGGATACTTATACATGTATGGGTACGACAGGCGAAAAGCGAATGGCCTGGTATTGGCCAGATATGTTGGAAACACTTCTAACGTAAATGCGGGTGCCACCATCAACGACATTATTAAAATATACGGTCGGGCAAGCGACACATTTTATTTTAGGCTTGAAACATCAAGCGTGTTCAGCTATAGTCTTAGTTACACAATGTCTGATGTATCAACCAATGATGTAGAGCCCAACAATACGTTTGAAGAATCGCTGCCTATTGCGCAACTGCAGGAAAAAGTGGGACATATCGGGTATGTGAGCGCCGGAGCCATTGATGCGAATGATTATTACAGGGCTATACTTCCACAAGATGGTTCACTCAAAATTTTTGTAAGTGGCACAAACCGTTCAGGTGCCAATGGATATATGTATCTGTATGCTTATGACAGGCGGAAAGGTAATGGACAGATTTTAGCAAAATACATTGCCAACAGTTCTAACATTCAAAACGATTCCACTATTTACGACACCATCCAATTGTATGGCAGGGCGGCAGATACAGTGTACTTCAGAATGACTTCATCGGGTGCATTTCAATACGGTTTAAAGTATGAGGTTTCCGACCTTACCCCCAATGATCCAGAGCCAAACAACGATTTTGATGAATCACTAACCGTAAACCACACGGAATCAAAACAAGGACACATCGGGTACGTACTAAATGGCACTGCTGATGGTAGTGATTTTTACAGAACAGTACTTCCATTTGATGGCACACTAAAAATTTATGTAAAGGGAACAAACTATAGCGGAGGTAGCGGATACTTATATATGTACGGCTATGACCGGCGAAAAGGCAACGGCCAGGTATTGGCAAAATATATAGGCAACACTTCCAATGTTGCGCATATTTCAACGGTCTTTGATACCATTTATTTGTATGGACGAGCAGCTGATACCTTTTATTTCAGAATGACCTCTTCCGGGGCATTCAGCTATACTTTTCGCTATGAGATAAGTGATAGCAGCGAAAATGATACCGAACCAAACAATACATTCGAAGAACCTATATTGACCAATCAACTCGATGTAAAAAAGGGGCATATTAGTTATGTAAAAAATGGATCTGCCGATGCAAATGACTTTTACAAAACGGTTGTACCGATAGATGGAACTTTAAAGATTTTTATACAAGGAAGAAACCGAAGCGGTGGAAGCGGATACCTGTACCTATATGGTTACGATCGCAGGAAAGCCAACGGACAGGTATTCGCTACGTACATCTCGGGCAATTCAAATATCAAACACGATTCTACCATTTACGATACGATAACTATTTATGGTGTGCTTGCCGACACATTTTACTTCCGCGTTATCTCAGCAGGTGCATTTAGTTACCAGATCAGTTACAATACCATTGTAAACAGCCAATTTGACCCCGAGCCTAACAACACATTTGAAGAGTCTATACCTGTACGACAAGGCATCTTGCAAAATGGGCAGATCGGTTATACCCTTGGAGGCAATCGTGACAATTTTGATTATTATGTCACCAATTTGCCGACGGATGGAACTATGAAACTCATCATCCAGGGAACCAATAATTCGGGCAGTAGTGGCTATTTATATATCTATGGTTTCGACCGCCGAAAAGGTAATGGCCAGGTAATGGCAAAATATATCGGCAATACATCTAATGTAGCGGCTGGCGCTTCCGTTTACGATACCATTTACCTGTATGGAAGAGCCTCCGATACTTTTTACTACCGCATCGAAAGTTCCCAACCTTTCAGTTACAACTTTAGTTATGATATAATTGATACCAGCGAAAACGATGTTGAACCTAACAGCACGTTTGAACAGTCTCTACCCATCACGTTTCTTGAAGATAAGATTGGACATATTGGATATGTAAAAAGTGGAACCAGTGATGCAGATGATTATTACCGCACCATTATGCCGCAAGATGGCACCATTAAATTACTTGTAAATGGAACCAATCGAACCGGGGCAAGCGGCTACCTGTACATTTACGCATACGATCGCAGGAAAGGAAATGGACAGATTCTGGCGAAATATATTGGCAACACCTCAAACGTTTCGCACAATGGTTCTGTATACGATACGATCTACCTTTTTGGACGAGCTGCGGATACCATATATTTTAGAATTACTTCGTCCGGCGCATTCAGCTACAATTTAAAATACGATTTAGAAGATACCAGCACAAACGATATCGAGCCTAACAATTCGTTCGATCAATCTATTCCAATAGGAATAATGGAAGAAAAGAAAGGACATATAAGTTACGTAATGGCCGGAGGCAATGATGCGGATGATTTTTATCGCACAGTATTGCCTGCTGATGGAACGTTGAAAATTATTGTGCAGGGGAGAAACAGATCGGGCACAAACGGGTACCTCTATATGTACGCATACGACAGGCGCAAAGGGGGTGGACAAATACTGGCAAAATATATTGCCAACAGTTCTAACATAAAAGCCGATTCTACTATTTACGACACCATATACTTGTATGGCCGCGCTGCCGACACCGCTTATTTCAGAATGATTTCTTCAGGGGCATTCAGCTATGCACTGAAATACGACCTAAAAGACAGCAGTGATAATGATGTAGAGCCTAACAATTTATTTACCGAAGCAATTCCCATCATTCCGGCAGTACAGAAAAAAGGCCATATTAGTTATGTAAAAAATGGACTGAATGATTCAGATGATTATTATGTAACTAAACTTCCCACTGATGGCACCCTGAGAATTATAGTGCAGGGTACCAACAAGAGTGGTGCTAATGGTTATCTATACATGTATGCGTACGACAGGCGTAAAGGGGGTGGACAAATATTGGCTAAATACATTGCTAACAGTTCAAACATTAAGAGTGATTCTACCATCTACGATACAATTCTTCTGCATTGCCGCGCGGTTGATACAACCTACTTCAGAATAATATCTTCAGGTGCATTTACCTATTCCATCGCTTACAATATGATGGATACCTCGGCCAACGATTTAGAACCGAATAACACGTTTGAAACTGCAATACCGATCGCCATCAACGAACTGAAACCGGGGCATATTGGTTATGCACAAAATGGCGTAGATGATGCAAGTGATTATTATATGGCAGTAGTACCCTCGAAAGGTAATTTACGTATAGTGACGGAAGTAACTAATACAAGTGGCGGCGGTGGATATGTGTATGTGTATGGCTACGACAGGCGTAAAGGTGCAGGCCAAGTGTTGGCACGCTATATTGCCAATAACGGCAACATACCTCCAAATGCCACCATTACCGATACGTTCACGATAAATTGTTCTACGCTCGATACCTTCTACTACCGCGTTACTTCTGCAGGTTGCTTCAGGTATTCGGTAAGGTTGTTGTTCCAAAGCCTGCAACCCAAAGCCGACTTTACCACTACACGTGTAGGCAATACTTTTGGTTTCCAGATGAACCCGACCAGCAATGGTACGAGTTATCTATGGGATCTTGGAAACGGCATCACCACTACCAACACAGTTCCGCCACTTGTTACTTACGGGCCAGGTTTTTACACGGCCAAATTAATAGCGCGAAATAATGCAAATTCTTGCCTGTTCACCGATACTGCAAAAACCTCTTTTACGGTCGAAGGCATTGAAAGATATACTCCTCACATAGGTGGACCAGGCAATATATTCTTCACCGTGTATGGCGGTGGATTGGATACGAATGTGATTTTTAAATTAACACAAGGATCCAGAGTTTATATCGATTCTGCCACAAGGGTAAATCAAAACGGAAATATTTATACGTGTGTGGTTGACCTGCACGATGCACCATTAGGATTTTACAATGTAGAAATTAGAAATGGAACTACCGTGTACAATTATCCCAATGGATTTAAGGTAGAAGCTTTGGTAGAGAAATTAGGAGTGGATTTAGTAGGTAATGAACGGATAAGAACCAACATCAACAATGTTTATGTAATCAGGGTACACAATGAAGGCAACACGCATACGGGAGTTTCAAAAGTATTCTTACTAACAGCACCAAATATAATCGTAACCGAGTTAGATAGCAGTATGCCTATTTCATCTAATCAATATGTAAATATGGATACGATACCGCATGTAATACCAGTGACTACCGCGCAGGATTTTCCGATTAATGGCAATTTGCGGGGTTTTGCTATCGAGGGCATTCCTGCCGGCGGTTACAAAGACCTTAAATTCATTTTCAATTTCCAGGTAGGAGTAAGCGATGTGTACGTATGGTCCGCTGGTCCAATTAATGGATCACCCGACAGACCATGGCTTTCTGATTGTTGGAAGTCAAGATTAAAATGGGCATACCAGGTTGGAAACTACGGCCTTGACCTGGTGCCTGTAGTTGACTGTGGATGGAACCTAGCCAAAACGGTTTTCTCAGGATTAAACTTTTTTGGAAATGCTGTGTTGGGCGCTTTTTCTAGTGGCTACGATGTAGCGGGTGCCTATGCTTCAATGGGTAAAACTGGCTTAAAAGCGATCAAGAATTGTGCAGGCGAAGCTGGCCTTGTTACTACCGGTCCCGCAGGCCTTGCTATTGAAGCTGCAGATATGGGATCAGACATTTTACTAAATGGAATTGCTGTAAACACTGCAACGCAAGAGTGGATTGACAAATGCAATCCAGAACCTAAGGACAAACAGAAAAAGAAAACAGATGCCAGAACATCATGGGATCCCAACGCGAAAAACGGACCTCCCGGTATTGGAAACAACCGGTATATCAACGGAAAAGACAAGCTAATGACTTATGCTATTTTCTTTGAAAATCTTCCGGCTGCCACATTACCTGCACAAAATGTAATGATCTATGATACGCTTGATAAAAATGTGTATGACCTGTCAACGTTAAATGTGGAGAGCTTTAGCATTGGTACTAATTTTTACAACTTCTCGCAAGATCAGAATCAGTTTGTGGCTCAAGTCAACTTAACTGCTGCACTGGATGTAAGAGTAAATGTGAAACTTGATACTGCCACCGGCGTACTAACATCCACGTTCATTACACTCGACAGGTCAACCGGTGATACCACTACCAATCAACTGGCTGGCTTCTTACCCCCCAATGTAGTCGCACCGAATGGGCAGGGAGTTGTCACTTACTCACTATATATGAAAAATGGACTGCCCGATGGAACACAGCTAAAGAATAAAGCGAAAATCATCTTCGATACAAACGAACCCATCAACACAGAAGAGTGGAAAAATACGCTGGATATAGTGTCCCCTGTTTCAAGTGTTTCAAGCGTAACAGCCATCACAGACACTTCAGCAACGATGGTAATAGGTGGAACGGATGCTACCAGCGGAATTGAATATTACATGCTGTATTCGTCGCTGAATGGAGGACCTTACCAAAAAGCTGGACACGTAAGAAGCCCATTAACCTTCTTTGGACAACGCGGTGCTACGTACAACTTTTATGCGATAGCGGTAGATTCTGTTGGCAACATAGAAAGCAAGACACCGCGTATAGAACGAACTATCACATTCCCTGGTGTTTTTGCCATTGTGCTGGGAAATATTACTGCTACCAATGTGGGAGAAAGGCATCGTATAGATTGGTCAACACTTACAGAAGACATGGGCGATAAATTTGAAATGGAAAAGAGCCCCAATGGTCGCGACTTCACTTCTTTCGCAAGTATTGAAGCAAAGGGCTTTGCCTCAGCGTACACAATTTATGATGCCCGCCCTGCCGAAGGCCGTACCTACTACCGGCTTAAAACAATTGATAAAGGAGGCGCATCTAAATTTAGTAAAGTGGTAAGCGCTTACCTGGTTAAGAACGGAGCGTTTGTGTTAGAAGCATATCCAAACCCAGTGCACAATTTACTGACCATTAGCATCAGTGGACCCATTGAAGGGAATGCGTCTATTTCTTTAATAAACATGATGGGCACTATAGTACGCCAATACGAAGTAGTAAACAACCAACTGGATATTGACATGAGCCAATTTGCGTCAGGGTTATATTCTATCCGGTATACTGACAAGCGAAACACCAAAGTAATTAAACTAACAAAGCACTAAGTTCACAGGGTATAGGGGTGGGGCTGCATGAACTGCGGCCCCTTTTTTATTAAGTGTTTAAATAAAGTTTGATCGAAACTATTACTATGCCTCATCGAGTAAAATGAAAAATGAATATTGAATAGTGAAAATGTTTTACGATGCTAACAGTGCTTTTTGTCTTCATAATTAAGCGCACCATTGATTCCTAATATCCTACTTTTACAAAAACCAGGATGAAATAAGAAAAGCATTGCTTATGAAAACGAAAGAAGAAATAGTAAAGAATTGGTTGCCGCGCTACACTGGCGAAAAGCTTGCAAACTTTGGAAAATTTGTTTTGCTGACCAATTTTAGCAACTACGTAAAAATGTTTGCTGAGCGAAATAATGTCGAGGTAATAGGGCTTGACAAGCCAATGCAATGCGCTACTGCAGAGGGTATCACCATCATAAACTTTGGTATGGGTAGCCCGGGTGCAGCTACCGTTATGGACCTGCTTTCAGCCATAGAACCTGAAGCGGTTTTGTTTTTAGGTAAATGCGGCGGATTAAAAAAGCGTAATAAAATAGGGGACCTTATATTACCGATCGCTGCCATCCGTGGCGAGGGTACATCGAGCGATTATTTTCCTGCAGAAGTTCCGGCAATGCCATCCTTTGCATTGCAGAAAGCCATTTCGACTACTATTCGCGATTACGAATTGGATTACTGGACAGGCACCGTGTACACTACCAACCGACGCGTTTGGGAACATGATGAGGAGTTTAAAGCATACCTGCAAAAAGTAAGAGCTTACGCCATCGATATGGAAACAGCCACTATTTTCATGGTTGGATTTTTCAATAAAATACCAACGGGTGCTCTCCTACTGGTCAGTGATCAGCCAATGGTTCCGGAAGGCGTAAAGACCGAACAAAGCGATGTGATGGTTACAAAATCCTATGTGGAAAAGCACCTGAGCATTGGCATCGATTCGCTGAAACAACTACAAAATAACGGGCACACTGTAAGGCATCTTCGCTTCTAATAGCGTAACCGAACAGGTGGTTTGTATATTAACCCAAAACATTTCACCAAGGTCCTTCGCATTCGTCAGCTATTGATATGCCGTTTAGAACTCTGCTTAAAACACTCAGTCCCCGTCAAATTAAAAAAAGATGGATTGCCTTTGCGCTAAGGGGATCAAACGTTCACTGCCCTTGCTGCGGGGGAAACTTTGTAACGTTTTTACCTGCGGGTTTGCAGAAAAGAGCAAATGCAAAATGTCCCAAATGCCTGTCGCTGGAACGGCACCGCATCATCTGGAAGTACCTCATGGCACGTACAAATTTTTTTACAGAAAAATTGTCAGTACTCCATGTAGCGCCTGAGCATTTGTTCTATCAAAAGTTTTCAGCGCAGCCTGACCTGTCCTATACTGCAATCGACAAGTACCCCGATCAATATGGATACGGTAAAAAAACGATCCAAATGGATTTGACAGACCTTCGTTTTGTTGACGATACTTTTGACGTAATCATGTGCAATCATGTGTTGGAACACGTGCATGATGACCTGAAAGCCATGCGTGAAATTTACCGTGTGCTAAAACCTGGAGGTTGGGCAATTTTAAATTCGCCGGTAGAAAAGGACAGGCTGATTACTTACGAGAATCCTTCAATTGAAGAACCTTCAGAAAGGCTGAAACACTTTGGGCAGCAAGACCATGTACGGGTTTACGGCACTGATTACACGCAACGCCTGCAGCAAGCTGGTTTTACCGTTGAGGTAATTGATTTTGCAGCAACCTTCAGCCACAATGAACGATTTCGTTTTGGCATGAAAGACGGTGAAGAAATCTACAGGTGCACCAAATAATTCTTGTCTGATTGTTTCGCCTCAATTCGTCAACAGGTAATAATTGCTTTTTATGTGAGCGGCATCGTGGGTTCTGTATTTATCCTAATTTAGTACTATAAGCTTATGCAGCAATATGGATATTCAAACAACAGAAAGCTAACCTTCGTGTGACTATCTAAACTCCTCCCTCTTACATGAAATTATCCCAATTCAAGTTTGATCTTCCGCTCAACCTAATTGCGCAACACCCTACAAAAAATCGGGAAGATAGCCGCCTGATGGTGGTGCATCGTAACTCAGGTGAGATAGAGCATAAACACTTTCGAGACATCATTGATTATTTCGACGACAGGGATGTTTTCGTGGTCAACAATACGAAAGTTTTTCCGGCGCGGATGTATGGGCGTAAAGAAAAAACCGGTGCCAAAATAGAAGTGTTTTTATTGCGCGAATTAAATCATTCCGCAAAACTTTGGGACGTAATTGTAGATCCGGCCAGGAAGATAAGGGTAGGTAACAAACTCTACTTTGGTGATCACGAAGAACTGGTTGCTGAGGTGATTGACAATACCACCAGTCGCGGTCGAACCATCCGTTTTTTATGGGAAGGAAGCGATGAATCTTTCAAAGCGCAATTAGACGCATTGGGTGAAACACCTTTACCAAAATACATAAAGCGCAAACCAGATGAGGAAGACAAAGAACGTTACCAGACCGTGTTTGCAAAACATGAAGGCGCGGTAGCTGCGCCAACTGCCGGTATGCATTTTAGTAAAGAACTGATAAAGAAGTGCGAGATAAAAGGAATTCGTTTTGCCGAAGTAACACTTCATACCGGACTGGGCACCTTTCGCCCAATAGAAGTAGAAGATTTGAGCAAGCATAAAATGGATGCGGAGTATTATGCCATTGATGATTTTGCCTGCCGTATTGTAAACAAAGCAAAAGAGAGCGGACACCGGATTTGCGCCATCGGCACTACAACCATTCGGGCAATGGAAACCAGTTTTACTGCGCAACAACTTTTAAAATCGGATGAGGGATGGACCAACACTTTTATTCATCCTCCCTACAACTTTAATGTAGCTGACGCATTGGTTACAAACTTTCACCTGCCAAAAACCAGTTTGTTTATTATGAGCTGTGCATTTGCAGGGTTCGAGTTAGCCATGAGGGCGTATGAAACAGCCATCAAAGAGAAGTATCGTTTTTTTAGTTATGGCGATGCAATGCTGATCCTCTAGTTTTACGCGCATCAATAAAAGCTTTCAAATGAGCGCTCCGTATTTTTCAAAAGGTGCCATAGCTCCAATTGCAACTCCACTGCGAATCATTTCACTGGTTCCATCACAAACAGAATTGCTTTTCCATTTAGGATTAGAGACCGAACTAGTGGGCAACACTAAGTTTTGTATTCACCCAAATGAATGGTTTAGAAATAAAAAGCGCATTGGCGGAACTAAAGACATCCAGCAAAAAACAATTGAGCAGTTAACGCCTACGCTCATACTGGCCAATAAAGAAGAAAATGTAAAGGAACAAGTTGAAGCCCTGGAGAAAATAGCACCGGTGTATGTAAGTGAAATTACCACCCTCGATGATGCACTTCAAATGATTTCGGACATTGGGAGATTAACAAATAAGGAACTGGAAGCAGCGGCAATTGCAGCTGAGATCAGCGAGAACTTTGTGCGTTTAAATCCGAAGGCCCATATAAACCTTACAACAGCTTACCTCATTTGGCGTAATCCATATATGGCTGCAGGTGGTGATACTTTTATTGATGATCTGATGCACCGTTGTGGTTTCAAAAATGTTTTTGCAGAGGTAGATCGGTACCCTATGGTTACCATTGATCAGCTTTCAAAGACTAACTGCGAGCTTTTGTTACTCTCGTCAGAGCCGTACCCGTTTAAACAAAAACACATCGATGAATTGCAGCAGCAATTGCCCCAAACAAAAATCATGTTGGTAGATGGTGAAATGTTTAGTTGGTACGGAAGTCGATTGATACAGGCGCCGGCTTATTTTGAAACGCTGCTGAAAAACATAGGCTCTAATCCAGTAATTTGCTCACATGACGTTTAGCGATTCACCCAATGCCGAGCGGGAACAAAAATCCGATGCGCCATCGCGTAAAAAACCGATGTTTCCCATCAATCCGCGACTACGCACTTACCTAAGGCAATATGGCCGCGAGGTTAAGTTGCCGGTACTTTACGCCGACCTTGCCCGCATTACCTACTCTGTTCCGCTACTAGATAAATATGGACATGATACGCATTGGGAAAAAGTAGTGTACGACATGCGAGAATGGGAGTTTATCCGTGAAGGTCTTTTAGAGATTTATGCCATTTTAAAAACAGAAGGAAATCTTGCTTTTTCAAATCACCTGGAGGTAGCACGGATTGACTATTGTCCTTTTGGAAACTCTAACCCTTTTAGAATAAGGATCGTAAATAAGTTCAATGATAACTACGATCACTTTTACATAAAAAGAGCGGATGCTTCGCGGGTGTATGGGCTGGAATTAGAACACTTACTCTCACCTAACCGCCTTACTTATTTTACCTACCTGGATACCATGGTAGAAGAACATATTCCTGGCATTCCCGGTGACATGTTTATTCACAATTACCTGGAACAGCAATCCACTAATTACATACGTTTCTCCAAAGAATTTGTCAAGTTTAATGAGCGCTGTTTTGTTCGTTTGCTGGGCGATATGCGCGCCTATAATTATGTGGTAGATATAACGCCAGACATCGAAGACTTTCAGTACCGAATTCGCGCCATCGATTTTGATCAGCAATCGTACGAGGGCAGGAAGAATTTGTACCTGCCACAATACTTCAAAGAAAACCTGGCTTTTGTAAACCTGGCCATTGCCAACTTGAACAAAGAATCCATTGAACAATATCAAACCGAAGAACGAACGATGATGGCCTTCAGGGTTGCAGACTCCCGTTTCAGGCTGATGGAGCTTTTCAATATTATGTGCAAGGATGAGATTTCTACGCCAGAAAAAATAGACCAGCTAAAAAGAGAATTAGCAGCCTTCTACGACAACAAGCGCTTTTTAAAAGCACGAACAATGGGCGACATCGTAAAATTAAACCTGAAGCAAACACTTAGGAAGAACATTCGGTTTGTGCAGAAAAGCCACATCAAGTCAATTTACTAGAGTGTGTATTTACACTTTTTAAAAAAATGGGAAAGATGCAAGCAGGTTCAAATATCAGTTAACCATTATATTTGGCCGGAAGAAAATGCAGAGACTATTACATGACCATAGCGGAAAAACAAGTTGATACCATTGTTTGAAATGTTTGGAGGGCAACGGGTTTAAAGTAATCTTAGTTAATGCGTTTCACTCATTTTCCACACAACAACCAATCACTAAAACCAATAAATATTGCCATGCCAAATCAAAAAATTGTAGAACTATTGGGTGACAAAGCAGACTCGCTGCTTAGCCACGAATGCAAAACGATTGACAAATCTACCCTTCACCTACCCTCACCAAATCATGTGGATGAAGTGTGGGTGAATAGCAACCGCAGCAACCAGGTGTTGCGGAGTATGCAAACATTGCTTAACGCAGGCCGGCTTGGTGGTACTGGTCACTGCAGTATTTTTCCAGTGGACCAAGGGATAGAACATAGTGCAGGCGCATCGTTTGCTCCCAATCCCATTTACTTCGATCCGGAAAACATTATAAAACTGGCGATAGAAGGTGGCTGCAATGGTGTGGCAAGTACCTACGGTGTACTCGGTATTATGAGCCGCAAGTACGCACATAAAATACCGTTCATTGTAAAGATTAACCACAACGAATTTTTGAGCTATCCGAATAAGTTCGATCAAACCATGTTTGGCACCATAAAAAATGCATGGGACATGGGCGCAGTAGCAGTTGGCGCCACCATTTACTGGGGAAGCGCCGAAAGTGCCCGTCAATTAAAGGAAGTTGCCGAAGCTTTTGAGATTGCCCATCAATTGGGAATGGCTACGATCCTGTGGTGCTATTTGCGCAACAATGCTTTCAAAGTAGAAGGTAAAGACTACCATACTTCTGCAGATATGACTGGCCAGGCAAACCATCTTGGGGTAACCTTGCAAGCGGATATCATTAAGCAAAAATTGCCGACAAACAATGGCGGCTACCTGGCCACCAAACACGGTAAAACGCACAAGCTGGTGTATGAGAAGTTAACTTCTGATCATCCTATTGACCTAACCCGCTACCAATTATTGAATTGCTACAATGGACGTGTAGGATTAATCAACAGCGGCGGCGAAAGCATGGGAGATAGCGATTTGCAAGATGCAGTGATGACGGCGGTCGTAAACAAGCGTGCCGGCGGAATGGGCCTTATACTTGGGCGTAAGGCATTCCAAAGACCTTTCGCCGATGGCGTACACCTGTTAAATTCCATTCAGGACGTTTACCTGGATGAAAGTATAACCGTAGCTTAATTGATTCGCAAACCTGCTCCTGAAAACGGCAGGTTTTTTTTCGTACTTATCACTGCCAAATACCGCCAGCATACGCACCAAAATAATTGTTCAACGAGGTTTTGCTCCAGCTATCAGCATCACTGGCAGATATTCATAATACTTGCAACAACACTAATTTTTGAATGACTTTGAGAGCTAACAATAATCTGTATCTTCGATTCCCCCAATTGAAAATCGTATGAAAAAAGAAGAGGATTTTGAAGAGAATTTGACCGGCGAACAAGCAAGAAACGAAGAGGGAAGGCCACGTTGGTTTAAGCGCATCAAAAAAGGAATTCTAACTCCATCATCAGAAAAGAAAGAGACCCCTGAAGGGCTTTGGGCGAAGTGCCCCGAGTGCAATCATATTTCAACTGCGTCCGATCTAAAAGAAGCATTATTTGTTTGTGTAAAATGCGAACATCACCACCGCATTGGCAGCAACGACTATTACGACATCATTTTCGATGGCGATTACATTGAATTGTTTGGAAACATCCGGAGTAAAGATTACCTCGGTTTCACAGATTTAAAGCCTTACGGTAAACGCCTGGAAGACATTTGGGCAAAGAACGACCTGACCGATAGTATGCGCGTAGCAGTTGGCAAGGTTGAAGGAAAAGAGATAGTAATTGCCTGTATGGATTTTGAATTCATTGGTGGCAGTCTAGGCAGTGTAATGGGTGAAAAGTTTAGTCGTGCAGTAGACTTCTGTATTGAGCACAAACTACCTTATATGGTCATCAGCAAAAGTGGTGGCGCACGAATGATGGAGAGTGCCTTTAGCCTGATGCAACTGGCAAAAACCAGTGGAAAACTATCGCAGCTAAGCGATGCAAAGCTTCCTTACTTCAGCCTGCTAACCGATCCAACCTTTGGAGGTATATCAGCTAGTTTTGGCATGTTGGGTGATTTAAATATTGCTGAGCCGGGCGCACTCATTGGCTTCGCAGGCCCACGGGTAATTAAGGAAACTATTAAGAAAGATCTTCCACCAGGTTTTCAGCGCAGCGAGTTTTTGTTGGATCATGGCTTTCTCGATTTCATCGTTCACAGAAAGAACCTGAAGCAAAAATTAGCGCAGTTGATTGAGTTGTTTCAACACTAAAAACTTCTGAGTATAAAAAAAGGCATTTGCTGTGAAGCAGATGCCTTTTTAGTTTTGTAAGACTCGGAAGATTTTAATCAACCTTAACTACGTCTGAAGCTCTTGCTCCTTTAGGATCAGGTACGATTTCGAACTCTACGCGATCACCTTTTTCTAACTTTTTATGTCCGTCAGACTGTATGGAAGAGAAATGCACGAACACTTCTTTACTACCATCATCAGGTTTTATGAACCCAAATCCTTTGTCTTCTTTGAAGAATTGTACAACCCCGGTTTGCCTTGCCATCTTTAAATTATTTGATGCAAGCTAGCTTTTTTCAAATTAATTCAACTGTTTTTATGTTTTTGATTGTTTTGCTTCCCTGAAGGGGCACTTTTTTATGGCTACTTTTGCCGCCGAGCATAAAGCAACTATGGCTACAAAAGAGATAAACAACCGGCAGGCCTACCACGAATATTATATAGAGGATAAGTGGAGTGCAGGTATGGTATTGATGGGCACTGAAGTAAAGAGTATACGTGAAGGCAAGGTAAGCTTCAACGATAGCTATTGTATGTTTTTTAAAGATGAGTTGTGGCTGCGCGGCATGTACATCGCTGAATATTCCCTGGGCACATCTAACAATCACATAGCGGTACACGATCGCAAACTTTTACTTACGAAAAGAGAAATAAGAAAGATTGAAAACAAGCTGAAGGATAAAGGGTTCACCATTGTGCCACTTCGCATTTTTTTCAATGATAAAAACATGGCCAAGATTGAAATTGGAATTGGCCGTGGTAAAAAACTGTTTGACAAAAGAGAAACGTTGAAGAAAAAAGACAGCGAACGTGAATTAAAGCGGTTCCTGAAATAACTTATTCCCAACATGTGGTTTTAAGAATATGATGGCATAATAATCGCTTAAATACATTTTATTTTATTGTTCTAAAAAGCGCTAATTGAAACAATACTTTGCTCTCGTTCTCTTTTTGTTTGTTTCCATTACAGGTATTCATGCACAGTCTGTTACAGGCGAATGGTTTGGTATAGGTAATGTAAATCGCGCCGGAGAAAACAACAGCTATTTGTACGAATTAACGCTGAAGCAGACGGGGAACAAGGTTACAGGAGAGCTAGTTTACTACCTCAGAAACTTAACTACCACCATAAAAGTTGCCGGTACTTTCGACGCCAAAAAACGTTTGTTAGAGCTTAAACCGCGGCCCATTCTAAACTTCCTGGCGAAAGATGTAAATGGCGCTGATTGCCCCATGGAAGGATCTTTTACCCTGCGTACTTCACGTGTAGAAAGTATATTGATCGGGCAATTCAACCCAACCTATGAATATCGCAACACTTGTCCGGCTGTAAACATCAAATTTAGAAAGGAGGTCCCCGGAATAGATAGCACAGTTGCCAAACGCAGAAACACATCTGAACCAGTTGTACTGGATTTACCCCTGGAAAAAATAGCGAAAAAAGATGCGGCGCCCACTGTCAAACCCGACACCATTTCACCTATCATAGCCGCCCTGAAACTACGCGTATTTGAAACTGCCCCTGTAATAGAAGTGGAATCAGATAGCCTAAAAGTGACGCTGTACGACAATGGTGAAGTGGACAATGATACGATCTCACTTTTTTACAATCGTGTATTGGTTGCCCAAAAGCAGATGCTTAGTGATAAACCGCTCACTTTTATGCTTCCGGTTGATACTGCTATTAATGAAATTGCAATGTATGCAGAGAACCTGGGTAGCATTCCACCGAATACCGCAGTTGCAATAATCTATGCCGGTGAAAAAAGATTTGAGCTATTCCTGACCAGTACATTTATAAAGAATGCCACGATCCGCTTCCGGAAAAAATCACCGGGTGCAAATCCTCAATAAATATTAAACGAATGCCCGGTATTGCCGGGCATTCTGCTACCAAGAATATTTTAAAACAGCTTCGCCTGCACTTCATCCAATGGGCGTTGCTCCCATTCCATTTCTACTGTTTTATTATAATCAACCAACTTATTGCCCAACGCTTTCCATCCCATTACTTCTATAAAACCGGCTATCTGTATCTTTTGTGTTTGCGCTTGTGCTCCTCTGCCCGTGTGAAGGATAAGCGCCGGTGATGCGTCAGAAGTAACCGCTTCAAGTCTGTTCGCTTTTCCTTCTTTGATGAATAGAAACTTGCTCTTCATTGAAGTAGTTTCTATGCGGAAACGCTTTAGGTTATACTGGAGCTTATCATTATCCAGGTAAATAGCCGTGATCACTTTTTCAGGATCAAACTTTTCAATCAACAAAATTCTTTCAGGTTCAAACCGCTGCGTTAGCTCGGTGTCGGTAAGTTCATACGTTCCATCATCGTAAATAACTAACAGTTTATCATCTTCAAAGTTTCCAAGAAAATCACCTTTTTCTTCCCGGTTTAGCCGGCCAAATTTATTGTCGAACCAGAGCTTACGGCCGGATAATGTACTCTTGCCTGCTTCCTTAAATTTCACACTCTTGATAGGGTATTTGGTAACCTGGTTTCCCTGGCTGCTACGGCCTTTTATCTCCAACTCTTCAAAGTAATAATCCATCTCTTTAATGCGCGCCGTACAATTTGGGCTGAGTACAATTTTCACAACCTCTGCTTCGCCATTATGGTTGGCCGAAAAGTAATGCACCTTGCTCTTTTCACTACCCTTTGTCAAATCATATTCTTTGTCGCGGGTGATACCCGTCACATTGAAACGTTTACCGTAGCTTACACCACTTGCGCCATCTACATAAATCATATTATAGGTAGTGCGTTCATCATTTTTTTGAAACACGGCCGCATGTATGATGTCTTTCCCGATAAAGACCTTATCGCTTACACGCACCACTTTCATCTTACCACTCTTTGTAAAAACAATAATGTCGTCCAGGTCGCTACACTCCGTAATGAACTCATCTTTCTTTAAACTGGTACCCACAAAACCTTCGCTGCTGTTCATGTAGATTTTTGTGTTTGCAATGGCTACCGTCTTTGCTGTAATTACATCAAACTGGCGAATTTCTGTTTTTCTTTCGCGGCCCTTTCCAAACTTCTTCAACAGGTTTTCGTAATAGGCAACTGCATAATCCGTCAGGTTATCCAGGTCATGTTTTACTTGCTTGATCTCCGTTTCAATGGCTCTTATCTGCGCATTCAGTTCGTCTATATCTAGTTTGTAAATACGGCGTACCGGCTTTTCAGTTAGCTTTAAAACATCCTCGCGGGTAACTGCACGACGAAGATTTTTTACAAAAGGCGCAAAGGCTTTTTCAATCGCCATTAATACCTTATCCCACGTTTCATGCTTCTTCTCTAATTCCTTATATATTTTTTCTTCGAAGAAGATTTTTTCCAGTGAAGTATAATGCCATTTATCCTGCAACTCACCGAGCTTAATCTCCAGTTCTCGCTGCAACAACTTTCGTGTATTTTCTGCAGATACCCGAAGCAGTTCATGCACGGTTAAAAACTGCGGCTTGTTGTCAATGATCACACAAGCATTGGGCGAAATACTTACTTCACAATCTGTAAAAGCGTAAAGTGCATCAATAGTGATATCGGGTGATACGCCGGGTGCGAGTTCAATAATTATTTCGACAGCTGCTGCAGTAGCATCGGTTACTTTTCTAATCTTTATTTTGCCCTGGTCATTCGCTTTCACAATGCTATCGCACAAGCTGGAAACGGTGACGCCATACGGGACATCACGTATCACCAATGTTTTTTTATCGAGCTCTTCAATTTTTGCCCGTACCCTTACTTTTCCGCCACGCTTTCCTTCATTGTAAGTAGAAACATCGATGGTTCCGCCGGTTAAAAAATCAGGATAGATTTCAAATTTTTTGTTGCGCAATGCTTTGATAGAAGCCTCGATCAGTTCGCAAAAGTTGTGTGGTAATATTTTGGTTGACAGGCCAACAGCAATTCCATCTGCCCCTTGCGCCAGCAACATAGGAAACTTCATAGGCAACGTGACCGGTTCATTTTTACGGCCATCGTAACTCAGTTGCCACTCGGTGGTTTTATTGTTGAACGCAACTTCTAAAGCAAACTTGCTGAGCCTAGCTTCAATATACCGCGGTGCAGCGGCATCATCGCCGGTACGCACATCACCCCAGTTACCCTGCGTTTCTATCAGCAGGTTTTTTTGTCCCATGTTTACGAGTGCATCGCCAATACTTGCATCGCCATGAGGATGGTATTGCATGCTCTGCCCAATAATATTTGCCACTTTATTAAAGCGGCCATCATCCATCTCTTTCATTGCATGCAGAATCCGTCGCTGAACGGGCTTCATGCCATCTTCTAAAGCTGGCACTGCGCGCTCAAGGATTACGTACGATGCATAATCGAGGAACCATGTTTTATACTGCCCGGTCACCCCACTATCGTGAGCCATAGGATCGAGTGGGGCGTATGTACCTTTTGCCATTTACTATTTTTTTTGCGCTAGATTTTGAACGCAGATTTTTTGTTTGTTATGATCTACGCAGATTTTTTTGGAGGCTTAGACGTTTCGTATTATCAGTGCAAACCATAACAATCTGCGTTCTATTTCTATTAATCCTTGTTCTATTTTTTCTTTATTCCCGGCATGTGTTGTCCCCCCTGGTGAAGGATCATCTTCTCAACTTCGCCTTTATCATTCTTCACGAATTCAACCTGTGCATCTACCACTTTTAGAAAAAACTCCTTCTCATTTTTTGCAAACAATTCAAATTCTGGCTGACCTGTTGCCTGCGCTTTTAACTGCCCGTTATCTACTCTTACAACAATCGAAAAAGTTGGGGCGAGTTCATATGTTCCAACGTATTGCTTCAAAATGCTTTCATCAATCTTCACCTCAACCTTTTCAGCAGGAAGCTCATAAGGCTTGTTGTACACAATAGCAATTAGATCTCTAGTCACTTTATCGATGTCGGTGGTTGCTACATTGGTGAATAAGGTGACACTGTTTTTATCCGCAGGTATGAATGTGTTATAAGATAGGAACCCGTGAATTCCTCCACCATGACTGATCATTTGTTTTCCACCAATCGAATCAATTGCCCAACCCAAACCATAATTTGAAAGCCTTCTTGTAAAAGCATTTTGCAACGATTGTTTGGTAAGAATATTTTCTGTTTGCAGCGACCTGTTCCATTTATTCAAATCCCCTACAGTGGTATACATTGCCCCTGCAGAAAAACTTACAGTAGAGTCAACTTTCATTGCGCGTTCGCCTTTGCCGTTAACGATTACATTGTATCCCACTGCTCTATTTGCATCCTGTAGATTTTTATAATCGAACCCTGAATGGGTCATTTGCAGTGGAATAAATATGTTTTGTTTTACTGCCTGCTCGTATTTCCTGCCGGTTACTTTTTCGATAATATAGCCCAACATCATGTAGCCTGTATTGCTGTAGTTGTATTTGGTACCTGGCTCAAAATCGAGTGGTTTATTTTTTACCATTTCAAATAACTTTTGGCGGTCGATAGGCTTTTCCACTTCCTTCATCATGAAGTCAGCATCGTTTGTGTAGTTGAAAATTCCAGAAGTGTGGGATAGCAAATTTTCTATGTTTATTTTCTCCGCATTGGGAAATTCGGGAAAATATTTACTGAGTTTATCCGAAAGACTTAGCTTTTTCTGCTCAGCCAATTTTAAAATTATGGTAGCAGTAAATTGTTTGGTGACCGAACCTATCTGGTAAATGGTTTGATCATCGCAACTGAGTTTTTCCTCGGTGTTTCGATAGCCATACCCTTTTGCCAATAGAATTGCGCCGTTGTATTCTATCAAAACAGACCCGTTGAACTTGCCGACTTTTTGTGCAGCCGTTAAGTACGCATCTATTTTTTCAGTAGTTGGCTGAGCAACTACGGCAATCGAAAACGCCATCATCAACGCTAACAAGAACTGCTTCATAAATTTTATTTTTGGTTTAGTGCTACATAATTAGGAGACAAGATACCGCTATGAATACCATGATTGAAACGAAAAAATATTTGTTTACGTTGCTGTTTCAGCAATCGGTAACTCTGCAGAATCAAGCGAAGCACCGGGCGTTTTCACCTGCAACTCCTTCATGTTCCTTGCATCGCCTTGAAGCTCAACTTTACCTAATTCAGCCAGTTGCTTCATGCGCCAAAGCAGGTAAGCATCACCCGTAACTTCCTTCGATTTAGAAAAATATTGCTGCAGGATCTTTGAAGCTTTCTGCCAATCTTTTGAAATGAATTTCATCAACTCACTATCGTAATAATCATAATCGCGCTGCACCAATTTCTTTCCACCTTCTAGCAAGCGAACGCCTTTATTTTCATTGCACAGTTTTGTCCATTCATCGGGGTCTACTTCAAATTCACTGGGTGTAATTACACGTGCAAGCTTTTTAGCCTTCACAAACTCTTTAGGCTGTATTTGAAAGAGGCTGGTGGGGTAAAAAATATTCCCCTTCTCGTTGATAAAAGGAAGGTTGTTGAGGTACAAAATATGTATCCTGCCCTGGTAATCTTTCAACTGGCTCATCAACCAATAATAGCCGCTTACATCATGTTTATTTTGTGCTGCCCAAATCCATACTTCCTCTTCTGCGTTAGCATTTAAATTGGCCGTTAAATCTGCTACCACTTTAGCATCATCTACATGGCCGTCATCGGCTATGCCATCATACTGTCCGCCAGCCAATATATCTCTCCACCACTGTAATCTGAGCGCCTGCCCTTCCTCTGTATAAATGTCACTCAAAGGACCGACTGCGTAGTCATCCTGTATCTCAGCAATCTCGCCTTCCAATGTTGTGTCAAGCTCAAAACTCTTGCGCAGTGCTTCTACATTGGCCTTTTCAAAAACAATATGTATCATACTTATTCTTGTACTTTAAACTACTTCGTCTGTTACCAACAAATCCTTTACATTACCCATATGTTTGGCAGAGCGCTCTTTTGATTCTTCGATTGTTTGCTCCACTTCATCTGCCAGATCCACTTCAAATTTCAGGTTATCGATAATGAACTCCTGGCGCTGCATCGTATTCTTACCCATGTAATATTCCAACACTTGTTGTATGTGCGTTTCAGGTAATAACATCACCGGTTGAAGCTTCATATCGTCACTAATAAAGCGCGCAAATTCTTCGGGGCTAATCTCCCCTAAACCCTTAAAGCGGGTGATCTCAGGCTTGTTGCCAAGCTTTTTAATGGCTGCTTGTTTTTCTGTTTCATCGTAGCAATAAATGGTTTCCTTTTTATCGCGTACGCGAAACAATGGTGTTTCTAAAATGTGCAGGTGCCCATTCTTTACAATGTCAGGAAAAAACTGAAGAAAGAAGGTTAACATTAGCAGGCGTATGTGCATGCCATCCACATCTGCATCAGTTGCCAAAACAATTTGGTTGTAACGAAGTCCTTCCAAACCATCTTCAATATTCAAGGCATGTTGCAGCAAATTGAATTCTTCATTTTCATACACCACTTTCTTGGTAAGTCCAAAGCAATTAAGGGGCTTACCACGCAAGCTAAATACTGCCTGTGTGTCTACTCTCCTGCTCTTGGTAATAGACCCGCTGGCACTATCACCTTCGGTTATAAAAATCGTTGTTTGATTTTTTTTCTCCAGTATTTCATCCTTCAGTTTTCCCTCGGGCAAATCATTGTAATGAAACTTACAGTCGCGCAATTTCTTGTTGTGAAGGTTCGCTTTTTTTGCTCGCTCGTTTGCCAACTTTTTAATGCCCGCCAAGTCTTTTCGCTCCCTTTCACTTTGCTCAATACGCTTACGCATTGCGTCGGCCACCTGCGGATTCTTATGCAGGTAATTATCCAGTTCTTTGCCCAGGAAATCCGTCATGAAATTGCGCATCGTAGGCCCATTTTCATATACATTCAATGAGCCCAACTTTGTCTTTGTTTGGCTTTCAAAAACAGGTTCCTGTACCCTGACTGAAATAGCGGCGCAAATACTTCCACGTATATCTGCCGCCTCGTAATCTTTTTTATAAAAATCACGGATCACCTTTACAAACGCTTCGCGAAATGCCTGCTGGTGTGTACCACCCTGCGTGGTGTATTGTCCATTTACAAACGAGTATAAATCTTCGCCGTAATCATTATTATGGGTGAGCGAAACTTCTATGTCTTCGCCTTTTATATGAATAATGGGGTAGCGAATTTCATCTGCATTGGTGCGACGCTGCAGCAAATCCATCAACCCATTTTTGCTTACATATTTTTTTCCATTGAAGTTGATGACGAGTCCTGCATTCAGATAACAATAATTCCAAATCAGGTTCTCTAACAATTCACTGATGTAATGGTAATTTTTGAAGACAGTATCATCTGGGGTAAACACGACCAGCGTACCGTTTGGTTCGGTAGTAGCCTGCTCTTTATGTTCCTTTTTAAGCTGACCTTTTTCAAACTCGGCCACCTTCATTTTGCCTTCTCTAAAAGCAGTTACTTTGAAATAGTTACTGAGTGCATTCACTGCTTTTGTACCTACCCCATTTAGTCCCACACTCTTTTGAAAAGCTTTGCTATCGTATTTGGCACCGGTGTTTATTTTGCTCACTACGTCTACAACCTTGCCTAATGGAATACCACGACCATAATCACGAACAGTAACTGTTTTATCCTTAATGGAAAGCTCCACTACTTTGCCATGACCCATCGTATGCTCATCGATGCAGTTGTCCATTACTTCTTTTACCAACACATAAATACCGTCGTCAGCACTACTACCATCCCCCAGTTTGCCAATGTACATACCGGGGCGCAGCCGGATGTGCTCTCGCCAATCCAGGCTGCGTATACTCTCTTCATTATAGTCGTTAACTGCACTCATATTTTAAATTGAAAGGCCAGAACACAAAACGCAAATAGGCAGCATCACCCATTTTCTCACCAATCTTTGAACTCCGTATGTTACCTTTTTGGCCTTATTTCTGAACGCGCAAATATACCTTTCCGAACTACCTGCTCAACTTTTTCTTTTGAACAAAACAGGGGCAAATGTGGAAAATAAACCTTCACATAACGAAAGGAATCAATGCTTTAAATTCGCCCCAAATACTACCCTACGTCTACAATCCATCTACATACTGATCTTTCTGATATTGCCCGCAAGAGTATAGAAAATGAGGAAGAAAACGATGCGTTCAAATCTTTCTTACAAAACCTTGATCCAGGCAATGTAGATGAAATTGTTCACCGCTTAAATGCAGTGATTACACCGCAGATAAACTGTTTGTCTTGCGGAAATTGTTGCCGAACGCTCATGATAAATGTGGAGGAGGAGGAAGTAGCACCCATAGCAAAGCGACTGCAAATGAGCCCACAACAATTGAAACAAAACTACATTGAAGTAAGCGGGCAAGGTCAAATGGTGATGAACACGATACCGTGTAATTTTTTGGAAATAAACACCTGTACGGTGTATGAAGATCGCTTTAGCGAATGCCGGCAGTTTCCACATTTACATAAACCTAACTTTCAGCAGCGCATATTTGGCACACTCATGCATTACGGCCGCTGCCCCATTATTTTTAATGTAGTGGAGCAACTTAAAATGGAAGTGGGGTTTAACAACACTACTGAAACGCAAACAAACAATGTTAGATAAATCACGAATAATGAAGAATAGTCAATTAGCCTATGTGCTTTGTTTCCTGCTTTTTGCCTACGCTACAAACGCGCAAACAAACACCAACCTGTCGGTAAGTACTTTTGAAGCGGGTATGAAAAAAACTGGCATTCAACTGCTGGACGTACGCACCATAGCTGAATTTAATGACGGGCATTTGAAAGATGCATTGCAAGCTGACTGGAATAACACCGCTGAGTTTGTAGAGCGGGTAAAAGCATTGGATAAATCTAAACCCGTTTATACTTACTGTTTGAGTGGGGCAAGGAGTAATACGGCAACAAAATGGTTGAATGAAAATGGCTATACCGCCTATAATATGAAAGGTGGCATTGCAGCTTGGAAAACGGCGGGTAAAGAAGTGAACGGTGCAAAAGCAGTTGCACAAATGACCCTACAGGAATTTATGGCGCGGCTGCCAACAGGAAAAACGGTGCTGGTAGATGTGGGCGCCAGCTGGTGTCCGCCGTGTAAAAAGATGAACCCAATTATCGACTCACTTGCAAAAGCAAATGCAAATAAAATATCACTGGTAAAAATTGATGGTGGAGAACAAATAAAACTGGCGGCAGATTTAAAAGTAAACGCCTTTCCAACATTCATTATTTACAAAAAGGGAAAAGAGGTTTGGCGCAAGCAGGGTTTAGTTGATGCTAAAGAGATTGCGGCGAGGTTGTGAGTGGTGAATGGTGAGTTGTGAGTTGTGACTTGTGACTTGTAAATTTTCATTAGTGATTTAAACAACAATGCCCCTGCTTCCGCAAGGGCACTGTTGTTTAAATCTGTTGCTGTGTCTATTGTTTTATAATCTTCTGTATAAATGTTTGCTGCTGCAGGATTAGCTTGATGAAATACATGCCGCCGGGCAGGTTGGCAAAGTCAGCAACTGTATAATTGTTGCTTCCTTTATTTACGACAATGCTGTGGGTTTGAAGCGTTTTGCCAAACACATCGGTGAGTATCAGCACCCCTTCATCTTTTACTTTGGATTGTACCATTATTGTTGCTACACTCGCAACAGGATTGGGGAATACCTGCATGCTTCCTTTTACTTCGTTTGTTTTAAAACGGATGGTATTGGTGGTGTATTCAACCTGGCTTTTATTTACCTGTACTATCCTGTAATAAATGTTTACAGCATCCAGTTGGGTAATGTCGTCTTTATACTCATAGACGGCGTTGGCTGTGTTTGTAGCAATTACTACTCCAATACCCGTGAACGATCGTCCATCTATACTTCGCTCTACCCTGTACCAGCCAACTTCATTTTCACGCGATACTTTCCATTGCAGGTTAGCAACAGTACCCTGTAGCGCACCTGTAAATTGTAGCACTTGCAGTGGCAGTGTCAGGCTGTTTCTCCAATCTCTGTTAGGCGCGCCAATGGTAGACTGAACCAGTTGAACAGAAGAACCTCCCGTCACTGGTCCATTAAATGTTCCAAGATCGCCCATATTGCTCATGCTTATATTTAAGAAACCACCTGAACATGGAGTGATTGAGTTGTAGATGTCAAAGTAATCCATCAATCCATCATCATCCGTATCACCTGATGTTTCAATGGTGGCCTGGCTGAGGAATTCATAACGCTTATCTCCTTCGTTGCGGTCTGGTGCGCCGTCATTATCGGCGTCAGTATCCCTGTAATCAGGTATTAAATCAGCGTCATGATCATACGGTGTGAGACCATTACCCCCTATACCGCCGAAAAAGTCATAGGAGTTCACTAGTCCATCACCATCGGTGTCGGGATCAGCAGTTACAACAAAACTGCTGGTTGGTTGTGCTTCAATGTTGTCGGTGATACCATCATTGTCACTATCAATATCATACAGATCTGGTCGGCCATGAGTGTCAGTGTTGCGTAAGTTCAGTGCAGGCAAAGCACGTATGGCATCGCTCCATCCGCTGGTCAGCGTGCCGCCGCTTACCATACTACGGGTGTAAGCCGTAGCAGTAATACCGCTTTCTGTCGCATCGGTTATTCCATCGCCATCGCTATCAAGGTCAAGGAAATTCGGAAGGCCTTGCCCATCGAGGTTGCCTCTTAATGCGTAGCAAACGGGTCGACCTGTTCCGGGGTTGGCACAACTTACATAACCGGGATCGCCGAGGCTTAGTACAAGAACACCCGCCAGGTTTTCTACAATTCCATTTTCATCTGCATCACCATCGTATTGGTTGCTCCAGCCATCGTCATCAGTATCGGCAAACACATCTATGCGGCCATCATTATTTACATCGGCACCATAGCTTTCTACAAGGTCTGGTATGCCATCGTTGTCGCTATCAAGGTCTATACTATTCGGTACACCATCGCCATCAAAATCAGGAGCACCTAAGCCCACGCCACTACCAGCAGCGCCGGTGTTGTTGGCGTCCACATTTTGCGAGAAGCCATCGCCATCTGTATCGCAGTAGTTGTCTATTATGCCATCGCCGTTCGCATCTACTCCGCCAGCTTCTATTACATCGGGTATGCCATCGTTATCACTGTCTTTATCAAAATAATCAGGAATGCCATCGCCATCTGTATCTAAATTGGTGCAAGCACCCGCTACATTGAGTGTACACCAATCGGCATCTTTCCAGTTAGGTATTCCATCTCCATCTGTATCAGCCGCAGGGTCTTCATTGTTCGTAGTACACGTAAATGCAGTTGCACCCGCACCACACACTTCTACAAAGTCGGTAATGCCATCGTTGTCGTCATCAATGTCTATATCATCGGGTATACCATCTGCATCACTATCTTTCTTTACATCGATGTAAGCGATGGCTGTATCGCAATCGCCATTAGCGTCGCATATCTGGTAGATCAAAGAGTCTCGTCCAAAGAAAGTGTTAGGTGGCGTATAGCTGATCGTGTTGCCCGACTGGTTAGGAGATCCATTATTGAGCACTGAAGCAACCCCCATGCCTGGAGGTGTGATGATCGTGATCGTTCCACTTCCCGGGCCATCTACACCAAACACATCATTATTTAAAACATTAATAACTACGGGACTTCTTTGAACGGTAGTTGTATAATCCCAATTGGCTTCCGGCACATTTTGTATGATGATATAAGCCCAGGTAGTTGCGTTTGGCAACGACGGTGGAAGACAACCGGGAGCCAATGTGATGTTGGGAAATATTCTGTATTGAAAAGAGTCTAGCGCTACTACACCTGCATTGGGAACATAACGTACCAACCCATTGCCAAGGTTGGTAAACGTGCCCCTGGTCGGCGGTGTAATAATGGTTACAGGTTTTTGCAGACCACGCCCCTCAGGATCATAGTCGTTGGTGAGTATATCCGCAAAAAGCAGCTCATTGCGATTGATGATAAAAGTATCGCGCAGCGCAACGGGGTTTACATAAACAGGTACGGCCCTTATAGTAATGGTTACCGTAGCCAACGTTGGGCTAATGCCACCCAACTCGTCCGCTATTCGATAAGTAAAGGTGAGCGGGTTGTTGACAGTGGTACCCCCTGGTGGCGGTGTGTAAACAATTTGTGTATTGTTATTGGTGAGGGCTACCGTTCCATTACCGGCAGCGGGTTGATTGAGCGTTATTATTTGTAGCCGCTGTGTTTCAGGATCAGTATCATTGTCGAGCACGCTGAATGTCATTACCTCACAACTGTTTACAGTGTAATTGTCTGCAACCGCTGCAGGAACCCTATTGGTAACTGTAAACACTACGAGTGCAGTATCTTCCAACAATATACAGGCGGTGCCTGTTTCCACCACGCGGTATATCAGCGTATCATTACCCACAAAATTCAGGTTGGGAGTATACACCAGGTTGTTGCTGCTAACCGTTACAATGCCATTTTTTGGCTGAAGGGTAACTGTAGGAGCCGATAATGTATTGTTCTCAGGATCGCTATCGTTGCTCATTACTGTAGCAGTAATGTTATTGGGTGTACTAACGGTGTTTGAAGCCAGTGTATAGGCATCCGCATTGATGATAGGCGGAGCGTTCGTTAAGCGAACGTACACTGCTGCCGTATCGCACAAGCCTGCAGCACATACACGATAAAATATAGTATCTACTACCCCTGAAAACCGCGGAGACGATACTGGTGGAGCGTATTGAATATTATTGGATGAAACACTGACCACCCCACCGCGGGTAGAAGTACCTCCAATTACAGAAACGACCAATGCCGCATTGTTCCCGGGATTATTTATATCAATGTCATTTGCACGTGCACTGATACTAATGCTGGTCATGGTGTTGGTAGTAACTGTGTCAGGCATACTAAAAGGCTCACTTAATGGAATAGGAGTACAGGCTGCCGGAATTTTATATACTACCCGAAGCCTTGGGCACCTGGTAAGGCTGTTAATCTCCCGGGTATTAAAGTTCATTTGTTTAAATGTGCCTGAACCTACCTCAGGTGATCTGCGTAAAATCATTCCAAAATTCGTTGCAGGCACCGCCACCCAGTTTTGAACCAATGACGGCATGTTCCATATTTTATACACACCGGTAGTTGTACCAACTAAAGTAGTGGCAGCAGTAGTAGCGGAAAAATCGCCGCCGGCAGTAGTCCAGTTAGTTCCTGTTTGCGATAAGTTCCACGTAGTCTGTGCTTCTACAAAATTTCGTGTGAGCCCTTGTATGTCTACTCTTTCATTTCCGGCATTCGAAGAATGATAGAGAAATAAGGATGCCGAATCTATGATTGCAGTAGTAGGTAATGAGGACAAATCAAATCTCAGGATAGTCCTGCGCAATCCATTTGTTTTTCCATACACTATTGTCGTAGTCGCAGTTCCATAGTTATTATTTACCCTATCGCCGCGCAGATATGAATCAGAGACGGTTACTGGTGTAAAGCCTGCACCAGCGCCCGTATATACCGCGTTTGAATTTGGGATAAAAATGGTGCTGAACGTAGTGGCATTAAATGGTTTGTAGGTGTTTGGCCCACATCCATCTGGCTGAATATTGATGACAACCGTTTGTTCAATACAAAGGCCAATGGTATTGCATACCCTGTACGAAAAGCTGTCCACCCCTGTGCCCGGATTGTCGCGGATATTAATGTATTCAATTACGTTGTTGTTGCCAATTGATACATATCCATTCACTGGTTGGCGGGTGATGCCAGCGACTTTTATCGGTAAATCCTGCGGATCGTAATCGTTATTGGTAACGTCTATTTTTACTTTTACATCTTCCAAAGTAGTTACCACATCCCTGGTAGCTATTGGCGAAGCACTGACACAACCACGTACATTGTACTGTACGGCATCTACCCAAACATTAGTGCCGTTGCCCGTCATTCTAATCCATCTTGTTCCTGCTGGTACTAAAAATTTCTTTACAGATGTTTCAGAAAAGTTATCAGTCGTATTTACCGCAAACACAGTTGAACCCAGCCATGTAGTACTATCAAGACTATACTCAACGGTCAAGGTACGTGCAGCTGTTCCCGCATGGGTCCATATAAAAACAGTGTCTAAAGCAATGGATGGTGTATATGCCGGAACGGGAGATTCCAGGCTGATCGTTAGCCTGGCTCCGTTGGTGTTTAGATTGGCATAGGTTGTATTATCAACAATATCACCATCAGGATCGCCAATTGCATTTAACGGATTTTGGACTGTAGCAATGATCTGTGTACCGTACAATCCATTCAAGCCACCTATATAGCCCCAGTACTGTGTACTGTTACACCTGCCCGAAGGATCTGGTAACCCTGTTACATTTACCGAAAAGGTAGCGTTGGTACATTGACCAAGTGCATCACAAATTCTATAGGTTACCTGATCGGTGCCTACAAAACCTGAGTTAGGTGTATACGTGATGCTGCCGCCACCCGCCAATGTAAATACACCATTGGCCGTAATGCCACTTCCCACCAGCGATACGGTGGAAACAATATCACCGTCAGGATCGGTATCATTTGCGGCTACGTTCATCGTTACAGATGAAGCACCGCAAGATGCACTTAGGCTAGCCACGTCATTCTGTGGTGTAGGTGGTTTAGGGCCGGAAGAAACAGTCAGTAACCTGGAAAATACTGTGATACGACCACAATCATCTGTAACCCGGCAGTACACGACGCAACTAATATTAGGCACCGTAACCGGTGGGGTAAAAGTAGTAGCCGCGGAAGTAGGATTGCTGAATGAACCACCGCATGAACTACTCCACAAAAAGGTAAAATTGCCCGAGCCTGTTGGTGAACTGGCACTTGCTGCAATATTATAATTGTAATTACTGTACACAAGATTATTGGCCGGAAAACCAGTGGCAGAAACAATCGGCTGCCGATCGAGCGAAGCGATTAAACTGAAATTGAAGAATGCACGCTGAGCCGCAATATGGTCCGGGCTAGTGGAATTCGCAATGTTATGACCACCTTCATACATCACCCACCCGCGACTGTTATCGCCGAAGGCTCGGCCGAAGGCAATGGCCGCAGCAGGACCACCGGAGTTAAGCGGCACGTCTGCCTGCGAAGGATCGTAGGCCCCAATAACCGTAGACGCACGCCATGTATTGGTTACGCCACCTTTGAATGGCATGTATATCTGCTCACTACCATTCTGGTGTGCGAGGTCGGTCTTACCCATAAACTGCATCATGGGATGCGTAGGTGCTTGCTGCACGTACGGCGGTGTACCATCGTTATGGCTGCCGAAGTCAAGCGCATTTTGATTCGCGGCAGGGCCATCACTCATTAAAAAGTTCATCCGACGTATGGTTGCAGGTGTAGTTATATCGGGACCATTTACATTTTCCAATACGCTTACCGCGTGACATCCCGCCCACAATGCACCTTTAAAATTCAGGTTCCAATACCAAAGATTTCGGTGTGTGGCCCATGTGGGATCAGCATGCGGCATCACATAAATATCATCGCAATTGCCTAATTGATTTGGCGCTTTAAAATAATAGGCGTTGGAAGGAATTCCAGCATTATTGAAGAACGGTATAGCAATGCTTCCCTTTTGAGCATCCAAAACCCAGCGGGGACGAGAGTTGAGTGTGTATTCAACATTTACAGAAAAACTACTTACAGCCGTATTAATCACTACTCCTTGCGTCTGCCAGTTATTTACAACAGTGGTTACAGCAGGTGTGATGAATTCCGCAGAGATAATAAACGAACCACTTCTGTATACTACACCGTTGTGCGTAAAGTCAATGCCGTCTTTTGTTTTGGATTGATTAATGACCCATTTCACAGGAACGCCGCTTACCAGTAATGCATATACAAGGCCGTAAGGTTTCAACCCATTGGCAACGGTTTGAGGAACAACCCCCATGTTAACGATATAGGAGCCCGAGGGAATAGTTTCAATTCCTGCCTTTACCTTACCTGGAGCAAGGAAAAAAATCAGGAGTAGAACAAATGAAAAAAATCGTCCAGCGTTTCTCATATATCTTGTGTTAGCAGGGTACTTTAAAAACCTTTTATAATCAATGATCTAACTTTCAAATACTGACTGGAAGAAACGGTACAAAAATCTTCCTTCACTCTAAACCTATTAACGGATAGAGCTGATAATCAATTACAAAGTCTTATTAGAGTACTTCAACGTCTTTTTTCATCTTTTAGTGTACTTCGGAGGTGGATAGAGGAACATATTCCATTATTTTGATTGAATTTTAATTACCTAGACAATCAGGAATTTTTAATTATCCAAATATGTTAGAAATATTCATTTACCTGTTACTGCAAATGAATAGTAGGGAACCATTCACGGAAGAAAAAGAAAAAACCTCTTGATTTCGCACGCTGTAAATAAAAGAAGACCCTTTACAAAAAATGCCCCTGCTTTCGCAAGGGCATTTTCATTATCAAAAAAAAATGAAGTATCCTACTTCTCTTCATCTTTTGTATCTACCGCCGCTTCAGATTTAGTCTCTTCCTTTTTGTTCTCTTCTTTTCCACCTTCTGCCTGCTGCAACTTCTCTTTAATAGAAGCCAATGCACCCAAATCTCCCAACGTAGCTTTTTCAACCTTACCCTGGATGTTTTTCACCGCAGTCTTGGTTTTTTCTGATTCAGCGCGTTGCTCTTTCTTAGCTGCCTGGAACTCTTCGTTTTTAGCTTGCTCCCAAATGCGGGTGTGGCTAACTACGATGCGCTTTTCATTG
>JANPIM010000045.1:0-2034 GCA_031425015.1 Segetibacter sp.
CAATTCACTTCTTGTACTTCTATCTCCTGCTGATGGATCTCCTGCGCCTATGGCAACGTTGCTAATTACACTTTCTACAATCGGATTCTTCTTTCCTTTAGCATTGTCTATCTCTAGGACCTTGTTTACTTTGGCCTCTAAAGTTTTCACAATAGAATCTGTGTACTGCACGCTTGTACCCACGGGTAATTTGAGGTACACATATATTTGGTTTGGATCACCCTTCGGGAAAAATGCAATTCCTATTCTGCCTGTTGATACTGAAATACCGAAGATGACAACAGATAAAATAAGCAAGCCAACAGTGCCTAATAACAGATGCACCGGTCTCCATCCTTTTAATGACCAACGAATTAAATTTTCGTAATGGCTCATTATCCATGGCAATACTTTGTTTTGAAACTTGTGAATAGCATCTTCAATAAAGTATCTGTTAAGCACAACAAGTATCATGAAAAATATAAGCAAGTTGCCTAAGAATGGTGCGCCCATCACATCTAATAAAATACCAAATGCAATTATTACCCAGAAGTATGGCTTCCTAAATATGGCAGATTTTTTCTCCGGCTTCCCTTCGGGATGGTTCATAAAATCTACCGCAAAAATAGGGTTCATTATAAAGGCTACCACCAACGATGCTGCTAAAGTAAAGATGAGCATGGTGGGTAAATAAACCATGAACCTACCAATAATTCCCGGCCAAAAAAGCAACGGGAAAAACGGTGCCAATGTAGTTAACGTTCCTGCAAGTACCGGCACGAAAACCTCTCCTGCAGCCTGTTTCGTAGCAGTGTTAATAGGTATCATGCCCTTGCCATTCACAAATATCCTGTGTGTATTTTCTATTACTACAATGGCATCATCTACAATAACACCGAGCCCAAAGAGTAGTGCAAACAACACCATAAAGTTGAGCGTTACATGCGTACCTACAATCAGATCCGCCCCGGGCAAAAACACAAAAGCCACAAACATACTTAGGGGCACACTTAGCGCCACAAAGAAGGCATTTGTAACTCCCATAAAAAACATCAACACGATCAACACTAAAAGAAAACCAATAACAATAGAGTTTACAAGCTCATTAAAAGATGCTTTTGTTTTTACACTCTGGTCACCGGTTACTACTGCATTTAAATCTTCGGGATATGTAACACCCTTGCCTTCTTTCACCATTTTCTGTACAGCTTCACTGGTCTCAATAAGATTCTCACCACTGCGTTTTACAATGTTTAATGTCACCACATTTTTACCATCTAACCGTGCAAAGCTTTCTACATTTTTGGTAGTGTCTTTTATGATAGCAATATCTTTTAGGTAGATAGGGCTTCCGCTTGTGTTGCGGATGATGACACTTTCAATATCATAAGCTGTTTTAAATTGTCCTTTTAGCTGCAGGTTTCTTTTCATGTCTCCCACATCCAACAAGCCACCGGATACATCGAGGTTTTCTCTTGCTACTGCATTGCTAATATCATCGAAAGTGATACCCGCACTCTGCATTTTATAATTATCTACATTTATTTGAAACTCACGCTCGGGTGCACCCACGATATCTATCCTGTTTATCTGCGGAATTTCTTCCAGCTTGTCCTTCATGTCATCAGCAAACTTTTTAAGCTTGGTCATGTCATAATCACCGCTCAGGTTCACATACATGATTGGCTGGTCACTTAGGTTTACTTCCAATGCTGTTGGTTCCTGTGTAAGATCATTTGGTAAATCCTGCTTTGCTTTATCTATTGCATCTTTTACTTTTTGCAGGGCAATATCCACTTTTACATCCGTATCAAATTCTACCTGTATGGCAGAAAAATCCTGCTGAGAAGTACTCGTAAACTTTTGGATCTTGGCACCTGTTATCCCTTTGATTTGTTTCTCTAAAGGGCGTGTAACAAGGTTTTCAATATCTTTTGGTGAGTTACCTACATAGATCGTTTGCACATAAATAGTAGGGATAACAATATCGGGAAACTGCTCTTTTGGTAAAGTAAAAAACTGGTATAAACCTATTAATGTTACGATCAACATTAT
>JANPIM010000046.1:0-16727 GCA_031425015.1 Segetibacter sp.
ATCGTTATGGGTGAAGAAAAAATAAAACCTCAGGGCGATCAGGATAATGCGGGCAAATTAGTGACCAGGCGTTTTACAAACATTTGGAAGTATAAAAGTAAAAAGTGGATGATCATCGGGCGGCAGGCGACCATTATAAAAATTGAGTAACCAATAATTTGCTTAAGGTAAAACATGCAGTGGTGGTTGGCCAAACCTACCTCAAGACATATGAGTACAAAAAAAGTAATTGCCATTTGTGGAAGCACACGGCAAAATTCCATCAACCATAGCCTGATAAATGCAATCGTAGCTTTATCGGTAGGCAGCCTCCACATAAACGTCTTCAACGGCATCGCAAATTTGCCGCAGTTTAACCCCGACTATGATGGAGCGCAGGTGGCTGATGCAGTTGCTGATTTCAGGAAACAGATAAATGAAGCGGAGGGAATTATCATTTGTACGCCCGAGTATGCGCACGGCATTCCGGGTGCATTAAAAAATGCTATCGACTGGACCATTTCTTCTTCCCAATTTCCACACAAGCCAACCATGTTAATAACGGCCGCTACAGATGGTAGTTTTGCACATAACGCTTTGATGGAAACATTAAAGGCCATTGAAGCCAAAAACGTAACCAACCTACAGCTGGTTATTTCATTTGCCAAAACAAAAATTAATAACCACAATCAGATTACTGATAGCAAAACAGTTGAGGATGTTCAGGCTTTGCTCACAAGATTTGTACAAACCCTAAGCAGCTAAAACATGCGGAATAACCTGGGCTTACACAGTTTCTACAAACCTGTCGAAGTGACGAGAAAAAGAACTGGTATCAACGCCGGGCTGTGAAAAATGGTCACTTAAACGCCGTTGGTAGGCGATGCACAATGCCAGCGCCTCATACCAACGGGGAGGTAATGGAAAAAATTTTGCCTGCAATTGTTTTAACGTCTTGCTACTCGTCGTCGCAGACGGATAAAAGCCGATTAATTTCTTCGTTGATTTTAGTAAGTGAATTGGGCTTTGTTAAAAGTTCTACGCCATACTGACTGCAATAGATTGTATCGTGGGAACTCTGGTAGGTTGAAAATACAACAACAGGTAATTTGCTTAATTGCTCATCTTTTTTTATAACCGCCAGTGTTTCCCTGCCATTCATACGGGGCATGTTCATATCTAAAATAATAAGGCAAGGTAAATTTTCAATATTTTTTGCTTTATCCAGTATCCTGATGGCTTCCTGGCCATCCATGGCGTGTGCCACTTCTAATAAAGGGTTAGCTTTTTTAATAGCTGAAACTACCATCTCCCGGTCGTCTTCGTCATCATCAACACAAAGCACAAATTTTGATTTTTCGAACATTTGCAGAGTTTGGCACAGAGATAGAGTTATTCAACTAAATGCACCTGTATTTTTTTAGCCTCCGTTCATTTTTTAGCCCAACGGCTATTATTGATAGTTGAAGTCAACAGCACTGTCCGGTTTAGAGGTGCTTAGCAGGCAACTGCATTTACCTACATAAATGTTAGTCAAACTACAAGGGTCATGCTTGCTTTATATGGCGCCTTTTTCATTAAGTTTTGTCTCAACCCTCAGCTTTGTTATGGAATTCTATACAGAGAAGATAAATACACCGCACGGCCCATTAAATTTTTATTTCAATAGAACATTTACTGCCGAAGGAGATCGTTACCATATTTCTGTTGTAGGAAAGGGTGGTACCATGCATGCAAGCGCCTCATACCAACGGCGGCGTAATAGTTACCCAAATGTAAAATGGAACAATACCTTTGCGGTTCTTTTTTCTGTCAACACAATAACCAACACATTATGATAGCAGCAAAAGCATACGCAGCACAGTCGGCTACTGAGCCATTAGCCCCATTTAGTTTTGAAAGGCGCGACCTTAGGCCAAACGATGTTCATATTAAAATTCTGTTCTGTGGCGTTTGCCACTCCGACATTCACACGGCCCGTGCCGAGTGGCCCGGCACCATTTACCCCTGCGTACCGGGTCATGAAATTGTAGGTAAAGTGGTAAACGTAGGCCCCGAAGTAACCCGCTACAAAGCCGGCGATACCGTTGGCGTAGGTTGCCTGGTAGACAGTTGCCAAACCTGCAAAAACTGCAGCAACGACCTTGAACAGTTTTGTGTAGAGGGTATGGGCGGTACCTATGGCGCCTCCGACCGCATTGATGGTACCAATAACCTTGGCGGCTATTCAAGCGACATTATAGTACGCGAAGAATTTGTATTGAAAATTTCGGACAAACAACCTTTAGCGGCTGTTGCGCCATTGTTGTGCGCCGGCATTACTACCTACAGCCCTTTGCGCCACTGGAAGGTAGGCAAGGGACATAAAGTAGGTGTAGTTGGTTTAGGAGGCCTGGGCCACATGGCGGTAAAACTGGCCGTAAGCATGGGTGCCGAGGTAACCATGTTAAGTACTTCGGCCAATAAAGAGGCGGATGCCAAAAGGTTAGGCGCCCATAAGTTTGCATTGACCAAAGATGCGGATCAACTAAAGGGTCTTAACGGGTATTTCAATTTTATCGTTAATACGGTATCGGCCGACCACGACTACAATATGTACCTGTCCATGTTGGCTACTGATGGTGTAATGATTTGTGTGGGTGCGCCGCCAACACCACTGCCTGTTTCTTCTTTCAACCTGATCTTTGGCCGTCACAGCCTGGTAGGTTCGCTTATTGGCGGAATTGCCGAAACACAGGAAATGCTTGACTATTGCGCCGAACACAATATTGTTAGCGATATTGAACTGATAAACATGCAGGACATCAATGCCGCATACGACCGGGTGTTGAAGAGTGATGTTCGCTACAGGTTTGTTATTGATATGAGTACTTTGGACTAAGCACGTCAGGCAATGATGTTTGCATTATAGATGCTATTGATTGTTCACTACATTTTGACTGTATAGGTAAAGCCGCTTCCCGCTTTGGCAGGTAGCGGCTTTTTTATTTGAATATTTTTCGGCAACGTTTTGCACCTACAACATCAGTTGTATTAAACTTCCAGTGAGGTAATATTTCTGATTTATAGGGCTCTACCAACAGCACACCCTGTTCTCCTTTGCCGGTACGATACAGCTCGGGGTGTTTGCGTAAGTCGAGGTTTTTGTAGTCAAGTGTATAGTCGAAGGTTAAGGACATGTGAGGGTGAGGAAAAAAATTATGCCTGCGATAGCTTTCGTTTGATGATGAACGTTTGGCTGTTGGAATTCTGAAGATGGGTTCCGTTTTCGATTCCCGGGGTCGGCAGGGCCAAACCCCACGTGGACGAGGGATCATAGTCGTTTAGCGAACAGCAGGTTAGCACGGCATGCTGGCCCGATATGGTTCGCGATGGTTACAGCATCTTTCACAAACACGATGCTGTTCAAAGAAATATACCGATATGCATCGGCATCAACGGTCGTTTACAAGATGATAGTTGTTTACCGAAAAGCTGGTTAGTACGTCATGCTGAACTAGTTTCAGCATCTTTCTCAATCGAATGATGGTTATGATACCGGATGTTTTGTTGACAGAAAGATGCGATATGCATCGGCAGGACGGAACGTGCACCGACATGATGGCCGACCGTAATGCTGAACCAGTTTCAGCATCTTTTTCAATCGAAGATGGTTATGATACCGAATGTTTAGTTGAGAGAAAGATGCCGATATGCATCGGCATGACGGAACGTGCACCGACTTGACGGCCGACCGTCATGCTGAACCAGTTTCAGCATCTTTCTCAATCGAATGATGGTTATGATACCGGATATTTTTGTTGGGAAAAAGATGCCGGTATGCATCGGCATGACGGTCATTTATTGGATAATAGTCATTTACCGAAAAGCTGGTTGGTACGTCATTACAGTGTGCCAAGGGCGGCTGGGCCACACCCCACGCGGACGAGAAAAAAGTCGTCACTTAAAATCATCCTTAGTTACCAATTTGTTGATGATTAAGTTAACAACATTACCATATTGAAAGTTTCCTTCGACGCCAAGTTTTAAGCGGGTAGGATGCACGAGTTTGTCAAATGTTCTGAAATTTGAGTAGTATACTATTTGATATTTGTTACTTTCAGTCTCAGTTTTTCTTTCGGTTTTAACCATGTGAGAATTACTTTTATTGAAAAGAACCAGCATGGTTAAGCCGTTAACCAGTTTTGCTTCAATTTTATAACAACTATCCGCATCCAACATTTCAATACCCAGATATTTTAGCTTCCATATCGAGCTATCAAGAAAATCGATTTCATTGAAAATGTTTTTTTTGTATGGCTTATCTACAAACTGCTTTTCATCTCCTTTCTGCTTCTCTCCATTCTTTAATACATAGCCTTTCTTTCCATCAAACCATTCGTGAACCACAGTTTGATTCTTATACACAATTTGAAACGAACCTTTATTGGGGAGCATTTCTTTAATGATAAAATTCACTTTTCTTCCTTCCATCTCAGTTTCCATGTCGGTGTAAAGCGTTTTAATCGTTTTTAAATACTCAATACCACCCATGGCGTCAATTGAGTTCTGCACTATTTTATACGCTGTGATGGAGTCTTTTTCCAATTGGGCATTAACGGCCGAAGAAAAAAGAAGGCACACAAAAAATAACCGGAGTGAAATCATATTTGAGAATTTGAGCGGGTTGGGAATGGCATTATGAGAACTGAATTTTTAATTGGCTTTATTGCTGGCTAAATATAATGTGTACAAATGAATTTAGAGATACATGCATGATGTGCAGAGGCCTGTGGGTCATCTATAGGTCCGCTACCTAGTATGAACGCTGAGAAAATTTACTTTTTATTTAGATCCCAATAGTACTCTAACTTCCAAAAAGGTTCCTCCCCGACAAACTCTTTTAGCCTTTCGATAAGTTCCATAAACTCTTTCTCTCCCATCTCAGACCAACTAATATTTTCGATTTTTAGCTCATTTCTTAATCCGGATAAGAGATAACGATCAATGGGTGGAAAAGCAACAAGGGAAATTTTCGAAGCACCTTTAGTGGGGATTACTTCTACGGTCTTTACGTATATGCTGATGATTTTTGCCGCAATACCAAACTCTTTCTTTCTTTTTTTGCCTTTTTCGTTTCCATAGTTTTTCATACAGACTGTGATTGAATTTGCTTTCTCAACGAACCAATCCCGATACCTTTCATGATCGAGGTTCCCGGTGCTTCTTAGTTCTTCCACTGACTCTTTCAGTCGGCAATTCTGAATAAATTTCGCCACTTCTGAATTGCTAAAGCGGCTGGTAGATGCAGCTCTCGCAGCAGTCCATAATCCAAACCGGTGGGTATGTTCATCAATTGTATAATCTGCTACATTCATAATCAATATTTACTTTTTCATTTTGCGCTAAAATCTTTTCAAAACTGCCCACGGCATGGCCGGGTCTGACCGATCCAATTAATTTAGTCTTTCCATTTACCCATCTGCGCAAGCCAAGGCAAACGTTCAAAATTATTTATCACTTCCTAGGCTGCCAACATCCTCTTAATCGTATCCTGCAAAGCCAATTTAAAAGCATCATCCTTTGCCATCAATCGGTAAAGATCTAGTTCATTCTTTCGCTGCTTACTCATTACATCTTCAAATATCTTTTTGAACGCTATCTCTCTATTTTGAACATCGGGGTTATTGGCGTATTTGCTTTCGTAGTCGGGGTGGCTGCGCATACTTCGGCTGATGTTGACAAACTTCACCCGCTGTTCTTCTGGTGTGGCCTCCCAGCCCTGGTACCATCGTTCATTAAAGCTCCTTACAATTAGGTCTAATGGGTCTTCCTGTTCATCTGTGCCGTGTGCGCCTCGTGGATTTGCATTCTGTGGATCTACTTCTGTTTCTGAAGCGTCTAACCCTATTGATGCATTTAGTTTTACCCGCTCTAATCCATACGTGGAAAGGTCTACTGAGTCTAGTAGTTCGTCTAATGCACCTGTACCTGGTTCTACCACCACAAGCTTAGGAATCAGAAACTTCAAGTACCAAAATAGCTTCTCCCAATTCAACACTTCATAAGGCATGATGGCTGCCATTTGCCCGTAGATCTTTACAAACTGTTTTGCTTTGATTTTGAAGTCTGCTTTTTGTTTATCATCTAATTCCAATTGAGAATTGAACCGTTCTTCTGCCAATTGTATTATTGGACTAAGGTGTTTCTCAGCCTCCAATTTCTGAAAATACTTATCAACAAAGTTCTCTACCTCTGACCATTCATACACACCTACATCATCTAACAATCCTTTCAGTTCATGCAACACATTTACATCTGTTGCTTTGCTTAATGTGGTAGAAGTATAGAAGGGGTCAAATGAGTTTTTGATGTCCTCTGTTGAATTAAAAAAGTCCAATACAAAAAGGTCTTCTGTTTTCTTACCAAGTTTATCGGCCGACCGGTTTAGTCTTGATAATGCCTGCACGGCTAATACACCCTGCAACTTCTTATCAACATACATTGCAGTAAGCTTTGGTTGATCAAAACCAGTCAGGTATTTATTTGCTACCACTAATAAACGGTATTCATCCATATTAAAATAACGGGCTATCCTGTCGCTTATATAGCCGGGGTCAGAAGATTTGGCTGTATCTAATGCTGCCGGAAAGTTGTTGATCTCATCCTCTGTGTATTCTATACCATCCACTTTTTTCTTACCAGAAAAAGCAATTGCAATTCGGAAGGGATTACCCTTTGTTTCTAACAGTTTTCTTAGAGCAAAATAATAACGGATAGCTGACTCTATACTTTGCGTTATTACCATGCTTTTGGCTTTGCCTTTCAGCTTCTTGGTGTTCACCACATGAGTAATAAAATGATCAAGCATGATTTCTGCCTTGGTGGCAATGGTATCAGGATTGCGCTCTACATATGCACGTAGTTTCTTTTGTGCTCTTGCGGTATCAAAGAGCGGGTTTTCATCTATTGACTTTTGTATTTCGTAATAGCTTTTATAGGTGGTATAGTTTGCAAGTACATCCAAAATAAAGCCTTCTTCAATAGCCTGCTTCATCGAGTACAGATGAAAGGGTCTGACCTTACCATCCTCCTGCTTTACGCCAAATTTTTCTAAGGTTGCATTTTTTGGTGTTGCTGTAAATGCCAGGTATGAAGCATTGCCGCGCATCTTTCTTTTACGCATTGCCTCCAGTATTTTATCCTGCGGGTCGGGGTCTTCTTCTTCGCCTTCTGTGTTGCCCATTGCCTTGTTCATGTTATCAGCCGCTGTGCCGCTTTGCGAACTATGTGCTTCATCAATGATTACAGCAAAACGTTTATCACTTAAATCAGCAATGCCATCTACTATGAATGGAAACTTTTGGATTGTAGTAATAATGATCCGTTTGCCGCTTTCTAACGCTGACTTTAAATCACCGGATGAAAAAGCTGGTGCCACAATATTCTTTACTTCCGAAAACTCTTTTATGTTTTCCCTTAGTTGTTTATCCAGCAACCGCCTGTCGGTTACTACAATTACTGAATCAAACAATGGGTTGGACATACCCCTGCTGCCGGGAATGCCTTGTGTTGCGGGGTAAGTTTCTATAAGCTGGTAAGCGGCCCATGTGATAGAGTTAGACTTACCAGAGCCTGCTGAGTGCTGTATGAGGTAGGTTTGACCAACTCCTTTGATACTTGCATCTGCAACCAGCTTACGAACCACATCCAATTGCTGGTATCGGGGAAAGTATAAAGTCTTTTTAGATAAAGGATCTGTATCCTTACCATCAAACCGAACAAAGTGTTGGATGATGTTTGCTACACTTTGCCTCGTTAGTATCTCATTCCACAAGTACGTGGTGCGATGACCAAATGGACTGGGCGGGTTTCCCTTTCCATGGTTATGTCCTACATTAAAGGGAAGGAAGAATGTATCACCACCATTAAGGCGGGTGGTCATGTATACTTCATCGGTATCTACTACAAAGTGAACGATACACCTGCCGAACTGTAGTAACGGTTGGGTGATGTCTCTCTTGTATTTGTACTGGTTTTGTCCGTGCACTTTAGCGTTCTGTCCTGTCCATTGATTTTTTAATTCCATGGTTGAAAACGGAAGCCCGTTTACAAACAGCACCATATCTATTTCTTCCCCGAGGTTGGTTAAAGAATAACGAATCTGCCGTGTAACGCTGAACTCATTGCTGTCAAAGTTCTTCTTAACGGTTTCACTACTCGAAGCCATTGGCAACACATAAAACAAAGTGAACGTGGCATCATCCACTTCGAATGGTTTACGAAGTAAGCGGATGACACCATACTTCTTTATCATCCGGTCTAATCGCTCCAGTATCTTCAGCTTCCAATCTGGTTGCTTTTGCAGCTTTGCAAGTTCCTCTTCCTGTGTCGTTTGCAGGAAGTGCCAGAACCGTTCTTCATCTATTGCAAACTGTACATTATAATTCTCGGGTAAACCAAGGTAATAGCCATTACCTGCACGGTATAATTCATTGCGCTCCTGTACTGCATTATAATGGCCCTCCTCTTTTAACTCTTCAAGACAGGTGCCAGTGAGGCGTTTTTCAATAGCAGCTTCTAAGGCTTGTTCGTTAGTTTTAGTAGGCATAGTATCTGCTATTCATAGTGCCCTTTGCAGGAGTGAATTTCGATTCCAGTATCGTTGACGCTATAAGTTATTCGATGTTCTCCATCCAACCGTTTAGAAGCTACACCGCTTTTATTCTTAAGAACCTCAGTTTTGCCCAAACCACCAGTAAAAGGATTCAATTTTACATCATGTAAAAGTTCTAGCAATCTTTTATACAAATCGGGTGAAGTGGAGTTCCAATATGTAATATCTCCCATTGCTCTCAAACTGAAAGAATATGTCGGGAATAAAAAGGCGACTATGGTATTCAGCTGTGCAATATTTCCTTGGACATTTAAGCTAGCATAATATCCTTTTTTAAAATTGTCAAAACTATCTGAATGGGTTACTTGGATTTCGTAAGGAATGTTCGAATTGCTAAAATCGATCCCCAGAAATGCATTTCCACAATTTGGATAAATCTCGTTGAAAGTATCTTGGGAATTAATATATGTTTGTGTAGAAGACAACTGTTCGATGAACTTGTAAATTGCTTGTTCTTCCTGACCACCGAAGTTCGAATACATGTGAGTAATGACCGCAAGATTCCAAATCGTTTCATGCTTCCTAAAGTGATCATCTTCTTCACGTTCGATGACTACCAATTCTGTCATTCCAGACTTGAACGAGCCAAAATCCTTCAAATCGATTGATTCATTATACAAAAAAAAATAGTTCATCTCTTTCGCATTTTAAAAAGTTCCGCAAAGTCAATTTGTGTCTGATCAAAAAAACCTTTTGGCCAGCTAGATAACTCACCCTTTTGATTAATCGAAATGTTTTCAATTTTAGGCTGAGTCTTTTCGTCTGGCTTTTCACCAACTGCGTGGCTATTTTCAATAGGCTGACTGAAATAGTTAATGGTAACCCATTCATGATTTATTTCAGTTTTTGCAGCTGCTATTTGAACACCATTCAAAACATGGTCACTGTGAGTTTCAACTACGACTTTTACGCCGGCATTCGCAACCATGGCCAAAAACCTTCCAATTTTAGATTGTGCCGATGGGTGCAAATGTGCTTCAGGGTTTTCAACTATCATAAAACTTCCTTTTTTTGCAATCAATCCTGTTACGATAATTGGAAGCACATAACTAATACCGAATCCAATGTTTGTGGAAATTGTCGGATCGCCTTTAGTAAAATAATTGTCAACCTTTATTTGAGCAGAGTGAGTGTTAGGATCATAAGAAGCAACAATTGACACACCAGGCATTAACTCATTAAGCCATCCATTTACCTGTTGCTCTAATCTAGGGCTTTTTCTGCGCGGATGCCTTCTATTTTCATCAATCTCTAGACGGTAGTTTCTGTCAGTGTCCGAAATCAATTGGGCGACATACTCACCCTGAAATCCGGCATTTGGAAAATCATAAAACTTAATCCCTTGAGCAATTCTTGGACCTATTCGCTCTGCATTTAAGTAATAAAACTCCTGCGAACATAAACTTGAGTTTTCAGCATCCACGTTAATCACATTAAATGGGGTAAGCCACAATTCACTCTCCTTTGAGAGATATTCAACCAACAGCGTCTTGTCGTCACTAGTCAAGCCTATTGTAATAGTATTTTTATCCGAATTCCTCGGAATAACTAAACTACTATTTCCAAGTGCCAAACAATATGCTCCATTTAGTTCGACATTCAAGCCATTAACTTCCTTAAGCGTATACCTCTCATTAGCCCATTGAGCACAATGTTCAATAGTTCTTCTTAGATACAGTAGGGCTTGCAACGCTGTACTCTTGCCATTGCCGTTTGCACCTGCGAAAATAGTAAGTTGATTTATTGGTATTACTGCAGCATAAAAACACTTAAAATTTTCAATTTTTAAGTCGACCATTCTAATAATTTAAGTATTGATTTATTGTTTTTTGCGTTTCATCGAAAGCATATAAAAGATTTGCCCTAGCATTTGTTCCATATGACAAAAAATACCACAGTTGCTTATCATCTTTGATTCGATTTGCTAATGGTTCCAATAAAGACCTCTCAGGGTTTTTTGATTTAATTCTTTCGTAATCAAAACCAGCCAGCAACACCGACCAACAAACAAAAAGTGCTTTATTGATTAATTGTTTGTAAGAATTAGGCCCTAAATCATTCGGAATAACCTTTCTAAAAGCGTACTTCTGCCCAAATAAATATTTCGCATTTTTCATTGAAGTTGAAAAAAGCTTTACATAAACTTCTAACTCTTCCTTTTTTAATTTTGCAAGTTCCTCCGTCATATCATCAAGTGAAGAATCCATATAGCCATTGTAGTCATTAATAGAGTTAGATTTTTCTTTGAGCCTACAAAAAAGGATGAATCTTAAAGCCACTTCTTGGTCATTCATTCTTGTGCCCTTTATACTATAGTCTGTCGCCGTTTCAAATTCTTCCAGACTAACCATTCTTTTCAGTATTTCTCTCAGCCCTTTGCTCGAAAGTGAGTTTCGAATTTCTTGATTGTTTAAGGGTTTGCCTCCAGTGTTAATTCTACGGAATATATCATACTTAACCTTAGAAGGGGAAGTAGGATCAATGACATTGACCGAGAATTGAGTCATGTTAAACCACCTAAAGTATTTCGGATCGATTGCTTTTTTCCCGTTCGATTTTCCAGACCTATCCTTAGAAGTATAATATTTGCCCTCACAACTATCCTTTAAGTATTCTAAATTTTTTAGGGCAAATTTATTATCCATAAAATCTTTGATAGTTGTCAATCTCTGTAATCCATCAACAACAGAAATCTTACCTTCTTCGTCTTCTGAAAAGTAAAACATCGGTAAAGGGATGCGCAATAGAATTGATTCAATCAACCGTGATTTTTGAACACTAGTCCAGACGAAGTTCCTTTGATACTCAGGAGTAAAATCAATGTCCTCATTTTCGATCATCTCTTCGATTAACTTGATACTGAATTGCTTTGAATGCACCTTGATTTTATCTGGGTCGTAAGGGCTAGTTTCTTCACCGGCTTTTGTTTCGGTATTTTCCGTACCAGATTGTTCTGCTTCAATCACTCTAAGAACCAATTGGTCCAACTTGACATTTATATCATTTTCATCTTCCGTAATACGTGAGTGCTTGTCAAGAACTTTAAAAGAATTATTAACTAGTTCTAGTTCCATCCAACTTTCGTTGGAATCATCTATAAGTTGATAAAGGCTCTTATCTTTTTCCTCGCCGTTTTTCTTGATGGGACTTAATAAGATTTCATCACCTCCGTCAATTATCAGTTCGATTTTCATATTGATTGTATAGTATTTTTCGTTACTAACATACTTTTATATTACCCGTTACAGCAGCATTTATCAATGTCTCTTTATATTCTTTCAGCTTTTCTATTTCTTTTTCCTGAAGATTAATTGCTCTCTTATGTTTCGTGTACAATGTATTCACATACTCAAGTATCTCAGTTTGGTCATCAATAGGTGGAGCAGCTACAGCAATATCAAACAAATCAGATGTGTACAATCTTATCAACCCTTCAACAATACCGGTGGCTTTACAAATGAATTGCTTAATATATGCTGGGTGTCTAAAAAGTATTTCTAAATATTTCATGTCCTTTAAACTGCCAATAGAATAATAGACCGCATAATCAGGACTAACAATGCCTGTTGATTTGATTGTGCTTTTAAAGAATACTCCTAAGTGAGCTTTCAGTTTATTAAAGACTAGATCATTTTCATAGACAACCTTGTTACCAACACTTGTTAGAGCAACTTCAGCTTTTGCATGATACTCAGATCTGATTACGAGGCCATGAGTTTGACTAACCATGAGCAAAGGCTCTTCACCAGTTTCGGATCTTTCGCTTCTTTCAGCTAATATATACTTCAGTTTTTTCACCTCCCAATGCGCCGGTATCTCCCCAATCCACTCCACGCCACTATCCTTCATCGGCACATTTGGATTAAGCCCACGTGTAACAGCCTTATGAATAAGTATCTCCCTACGCTCTTTCAATAGCTCAATCAACTTTTCTTTTTGAGCGATAGATTTATTTAATTGCAGAATTTTAGTGTCAAGAAAGTTTGAGATATTAATTTGCTCATTGGGAGATGGTTTTATAAATGGTAATGCTAGTAGATCATTTGGTCCTAAAGTAGATCTAACTCCTGCACCCACCTTGTTATAGACCTCAGAGATGTAGAGTGAGTAATAATAATAATAAGCATATTTTGGAAAAGTGTTGTGACCTGTCACTAGTCTAATGTAAGCTGGGCTCATTATACCTTTTTCATGTACTATTCCAACTCTACTAGTCCTGATATTTTCCAAGTCAATTAACTTGAAAACCAAATTGTCTCTCTCAAATATTTGATATGTCCCGTAATCTTTAGGGACTAATCCCTCCGGTGAATCGAGATCATTATTAACAACTCCCCTTAGAGTCAAAGACAATACATTTTCACATTGCTTATTTATATTGGGCTGTTTGACTACTCTATGGAATCTTTTTGCTGGTAAAACTTGCCAGTGCTCAGGAACTTCACCTAACCATTCCACTCCCGAATCTTTATAAGCAGGATACTTTTCAATTCTTATTTCTTCCATCACTGCTTCCATTAAGCTAAGTTTAATATGTCCCTAATCAGTCCTTCGCTTTCCTCTTCCAGTTGCAGTATCTCTGCACTTACTTCTTCAATATTGCGTAGCGGCTTGTGGCGGTAGAAGTATTTATTAAAGCTGATCTCGTAACCAATCTTTGTTGCATCCATATTGATCCATGCTTCTGCCACATGCGGCTTTACTTCCCGCAAAAAGTATTCATGAATGATTTCTTTCAGCGGCACATTTTCTGTATCACGCAAATCACTTTCGGTTTCATACTCTATGTATTCGCCTTTTTTGTCAGTGGAATAATAACCATGGTCTGGCAACTGGTCTGCTGTGCAATCCAGGTGTTTCAATACTTGTTGAAGTTTATCTCCTGCTAAATGTGTAGTAGTCTTAATTACCTTTTCGGCATCGGCATCGTACCAGCTTACAGCATTCAGTATAGCATTCTTTTCAGATGAAGACAGTTTGTGTTTGGTGCGTTTCAATTCAGCATCAACCAGCTTGGTAAATTTATTAAAGTCGTTGTACTCTTCCTGGCCAATAGCTTCCATTAAAGCTGTTGCAATGTTTAGCAGGTTGCGTTGCTTCTCCCATGTTTCAGGATTGCATAATACCTTTTCCTTTTTTGCAGTCAGGCTCATGTCCTGCTTTTCGCACCATTCTTTTATGTCTTTTTCCAGACTTGCAAGGTTATCATACACGGCATTACCAAACTCTGTGTAGGCCCATTCCATTGCTTCCCGTAATGTCTTATCATACCGCAGGGCTGCAATCCTTCCATGGCTAAATTGCGCCTTCAACCGTTTGGGTCTTTCAATGCTCACTTTATAATAACCAAAGTCGGCATTGTCAAAAACTTTACTCGCAATGACTTCATCTCCCTGCCGGTCTATGGGTTGCATAGCAGCATAAACACTTACAATTTCTTTTATGTGCTGCGGAGAAAACTCGCAATTCTTATTGCCGAGGTTTTTACGCAGCTTCCTATACAATTGTGCTGCATCAATCAGTTGTACTTTGCCTTTACGGTTAGCAGGTTTGTTATTGCTTACTATCCAGATGTAAGTAGTGATACCTGTGTTGTAAAAAAGATTATTAGGCAATTGAATAATTGCTTCCAGCCAATCGTTTTCTATTACATGCCTGCGGATATTGCTTTCGCCGCCGCCTGCATCGCCGGTAAATAAACTGGAGCCATTGTGTACAGAAGCTATGCGGCTACCGGAAGCACTTTGACTAAGTGGCTTCATCTTGTTCACCATCTCCATTAAAAAGAGTAACTGCCCGTCAGAAGAACGTGGTGTTGCATCACAATCTTCTTCCGCTCCCCAGTAATTATTGAGCTTTATTTTAAAACGCGGATCAATTACTTCTTTACCATCCTTTATGTATTTCAATTCACTGTCCCACGATTTACCATAAGGCGGATTGCTGAGCATATAATTGAAATGCTTGCCCGCAAACTCGTCTGTGCTAAGGGTAGAACCAACCCGTATGTTTTCGGGGTTGTTTCCTTTTATCATCATATCCGATTTGCAGATAGCATAGGTTTCGTCGTTTATCTCTTTGCCATACAAATGCACATCGCCTATGGCACGTATCTCGCCCCCTTCATCCTTTATAAAGTTCTGCGACTCTGTTAGCATACCACCCGAACCACATGCAGGATCGTAGATAGTTATTACAGGCGGCAGGTTATTTTTTATAGGATCAAAAATCACATGGGTCATTAGGTCAATCACTTCACGTGGTGTAAAGTGTTCACCTGCTTCTTCATTATTGTCCTCATTAAATTTTCGTATCAGTTCCTCAAACACATACCCCATTCCAAGGTTGGTAAGGGCAGGCAGCTTTCTTCCATCAGGGTCGGGCTTTTCAAAAGGTGTAAGATTGATATGGGGTGAAGTGAATTTTTCGAGCACATTCAGCAATACATCTTTTGCCGCCATGTGCCTTACCTGGCTTTTCAGTTTAAACTTTTCGACGATCTCTTTTACATTGCCACTAAAGCCGTTCAGGTAGTCTTCGAAATTGGCAAGCAGTATCTGCTGGTTGTTGGTGGCAGTATCTTTCAGCCGTTGCAATGTCCAGTCGCTGGTATTGTAAAACACATACCCCGATGCTTCTCTTAATCCATTCTCATCCCATTCTGTAAACTTTGCTTCATCCCTTTGGAATGCAAGTTCTTCCAGCACCTTCTCTTTTGTAGGTTCCAGCAAAGCATCTAATCTTCTTAATACTACCATCGGCAGTATCACGTCGCGGTATTTTCCCCTCACATATACATCCCGCAAACAATCGTCTGCAATGGACCAGATAAAGGATACTAGTTTATTATGTACGGCTGTGTTCATTTTTCATCAATTGGTTTATAGCAATGATTGCCCCGATCGTGGCATCCACTTACTGGTAAGCGATAAATATAACCCTCTCCATCTCACCACCAACCCAACAACCATTCACTTTTATGAAATTTTCGCCGATGTTGGTCGTTTGATTTAAGCAACTGCCTATCAATATTATCTCTTGCAAATTGTTCGGGGGTTTGGTTCATGCGAAGAAGCAATAAATGTAAGGATAATTCAATAAGAGATGGGCGTAAGCATGGCAAGTGTAGAAAATAAAGTTTATCAGGCCCTGGACGGAGCTGTAACCCGTTGTTCCTCCCACTGCGCAATACCATTTTGAAAGGCAAAGCCAATTACTTCGCTACTCTTTATGCGCAGCTTTTCTATTATGGTTTTGCGGCATTTCATGATGGTTTCTTCGCTGAGGTGCATTTGGTGGCCAATTTCGGCACAGGTGAGCCCTGCGGCCCAATAGCGTATTATTTGCCGCTCTTTAGGCGTGGTAATGTCGAGCAGGGCTTTACCATGGGTTAAACACCTGATAAATTCGGCCTGGGCTTTTGAGTAGTACATACGGCCGGCTATAACGCTTTCTATTGCGGCCTGGCTGCAGTCGCTATCATCGTTTAGCTCCATAAAACCAAGTGCCCCGGCTTTTACACATTCCTCAAACTGCAGCCTGCGTATTTGCACCGATAAAATAATGATGGCTGGCGGGGAGTCGGTTTGTGGTAACTGCAGGCAGGCCTCGGCCATGCTCCCTTCGGCCGGGTGCAGGCTGGTAATAATTACCTGTGGCTGATGCAATTTGGCCAGTTGCAACAAGTGGGTGTAGCTGTTGGTATGGTTAACAAGCTGGTAGTTGTTGCCCTGCTGCATACAGGCGGCAAAGCCTGTGCGGTACACATGGTTGGCCGTGCCTAACAACACGGTAGGTAGTTGGTGCATGTGGTGGTGGTTTTAGGTGGTGTTGTTAGGTAGGCTTTATAAAAATAGGCAATGTCAGATCGTTGGCCAAAATTTTTGTATGTATTACGCCGGAGTGGGGTAAGGGGCGATGGCTGGGGCGTTGGCTACCAACGGTACACGCACCGAACGTCATGCTGAACTGGTTTCAGCATCTTTCTCTACCGGATGATGGTTAAAATACCGAATGTTTAGTTGCGAGAAAGATGCCGATATGCATCGGCATGACGTACTAAAGAATGATGTGTTTTTTACGCCGCCGCTGG
>JANPIM010000047.1:0-3834 GCA_031425015.1 Segetibacter sp.
TGTGTACGATGGCAAAGCAATGGGCAATGCCGCAGAATTTTGCGCATCATCATGCAGTATAAGCCGGGAGGAGCAGGATACCTTTGCCATTGAAAGTTATAAACGTAGCCAGGCCGCTTCTGATAATGGAAAATTTGCTGATGAAATTATTCCTGTTGAAATACCACAACGTACTGGTGCCCCAATCATATTTGCTAAAGATGAAGAACCTTTCAATGTAAAGTTTGATAAGATAGCTACCTTAAAAACCGCTTTTCAAAAAGATGGAACAGTTACGGCAGCCAACGCTTCAACCATCAATGATGGCGCTGCTGCATTGGTGTTAATGAGCAAGGAAAAAGCGGATGAACTCGGTTTAAAACCAATTGCAAAAATATTAAGTTATGCCGATGCAGAACAGGCCCCGGAATGGTTTACCACTACGCCTGCTTTGGCTGTGCCAAAAGCAGTAGACAAGGCAGGTTTACAAATGGAAGATATTGCTTACTGGGAACTGAACGAAGCATTTGCAGTTGTTGGTATTGAGAATAGCAGGCGCATGAAGCTTGATCCTGCAAAAGTGAATGTGCACGGAGGTGCAGTGTCACTCGGACATCCGTTAGGTTGCAGCGGCGCAAGGATCGTTGTTACGCTACTAAATGTTTTGAAACAAAATAATGCAAAATATGGCGCCGCTGGTATTTGTAATGGAGGTGGTGGCGCATCTGCGATGGTTATTGAGAATATATAATTTTGTTTTTCACGCAAAGGCGCAAAGGTGCAAAGCTAAAATGGGCTTTCTTCTTTGCGCCTTAATTTCTCTCCTGCTTTGCGGGAAATTTGATCACAAATATCAATTTGCTCATCTCCCACTGATAAGATAAATTTGCAACCATAAATAAAATCAACAGATGCGACAAATTGCCTTTAGAGAAGCCCTGAGAGAAGCCATGCAGGAAGAGATGCGTAGAGACGAACGTGTTTTTTTAATGGGCGAAGAAGTAGCTGAATACAATGGCGCTTATAAGGTAAGCCAGGGAATGCTCGAGGAATTTGGTGAGAAAAGGATCATCGACACACCGATTGCCGAACTCGGTTTTACTGCCATCGCTGTAGGAGCTGCCCAAAACGGTTTGCGCCCGATCGTTGAATTTATGACCTGGAACTTTGCTGTTCTTTCTTTAGATCAAATATTAAATACAGCTTCTAAAATGCTGGCAATGAGTGGCGGACAAGTTGGTTGCCCGATAGTTTTTCGTGGCGCCAATGGGAGTGCCGGCCAATTGGGAGCCCAGCATTCAACTGCTTTTGAATCGATGTACGCCAATATTCCCGGCTTAAAAGTTATCTCCGTTTCCAACCCATACGACGCCAAGGGTTTGTTGAAAAGCGCCATTCGTGATGATGATCCTATCATTTTTATGGAAAGTGAAGTAATGTATGGTGACAAAGGCGAAGTACCCGAAGAGGAGTACTTGTTACCGATCGGCAAAGCGTTCATCAGAAGAACGGGTAAGGATGTGACGATTGTTTCGTTTAATAAAATGATGAAAGTTGCGTTAGCTGCTGCTGAAGAATTGGCTAAAGAAGGAATTGAAGCAGAAGTTATTGATTTGGCTACCATCCGTCCCATGGATTGGTTTACTATTTTAGAGAGCGTAAAAAAGACCAACAGGCTTGTCATTGTAGAAGAACAGTGGCCTTTTGCATCTGTTTCTTCGGAGATATCCTACCGCATACAAAAAGAAGGGTTTGATTATTTGGATGCACCTATCCGCAGGATAACTTCTGTAGATGCGCCCATGCACTATGCTCCAAACCTGGTTGCCGCTTATTTACCCGATGTACCAAGAACGGTTAAGCTGGTAAAGGAAGTGATGTACCTGAAGAAATAGATTCTCTATTTCACTAATCCCCGAGTGAATAAAAACATAGAGTAGTAGAGATTTAGAGAAAACCAGCGAAATTTATAGATCTCTCAATTTCTCTAAACCTCTAAGTTGAAAGATATATTATTAGAATCGTAGCGATTTAGACAAAGTCGGCTTAAATTATAATCCTCATCCTCTTTTTCAACAATACTCCTGCAATTGTGTTTTACATTTGTATTGAAACAACCACGCATGGCGTATAAATCCCTCGAAGCATGTTTATTGGACCTGGAAAAGAACGGTCAATTGATCCGTATCAGGGAAGAAGTGGACCCTTACCTGGAAATGGCGGCCATTCATTTGCGTGTGCATGAAGCTGGCGGGCCGGCTTTGCTTTTTGAAAAAGTAAAAGGTAGTAAATTCAGGGCAGCTTCTAATATTTTTGGTACGCTTGAAAGAAGTGAATTCATCTTTCGCAACACACTTCAAACTGTTCAGCAATTAATTGAATTAAAAGACGATCCTGTTAAAGCGATCAAAAGTCCGGTCAAAAATTTTAGCGCCGGTTTGGCAGCATTAAAGGCCCTGCCAAAAAAAGATCCGATACAAAAACCAGTTTTATTTGAAGAGATTCAAATTTCTGACATACCACAAATACAGCACTGGCCCATGGATGGAGGCGCTTTTGTTACGCTTCCCCAGGTGTACACAGAAGATATTGAAAAGCCAGGTATTATGAATGCCAACCTTGGCATGTATCGCATCCAGTTATCCGGCAACCAGTATGAATTGAATAAAGAAGCTGGTCTGCATTACCAATTGCATCGGGGCATCGGCGTTCACCAGGCCAAAGCAAATAAAAAAGGATTACCACTTAAAGTAAGTGTATTTGTAGGCGGACCGCCATCCCATAGCGTAGCTGCGGTAATGCCATTGCCTGAAGGTATCAGTGAAATGACATTTGCCGGTGTTTTGGGCAACAGAAGATTTCGCTATTCTTACGTAGATGGATTTTGTATAAGCACCGATGCAGATTTTGTAATTACCGGTGAAGTATATCCGAATGAAAACAAGCCAGAAGGACCTTTTGGTGATCATTTAGGTTACTATAGTTTAACACACCAATTTCCGTTGATGAAAGTGCACAAAGTGTATGCCCGCAAAAATGCTATCTGGCCTTTTACGGTAGTAGGTCGGCCTCCGCAGGAAGATACAAGCTTCGGACAGCTCATTCATAAAATGACCGGCAAAGCCATTCAGCAGGAAATACCCGGTTTAAAAGAAGTACATGCTGTTGATGCTGCCGGTGTTCATCCTTTATTGCTCGCTATCGGCAGTGAAAGATATACTCCTTACACACCAACCAAACAACCTGCAGAAATTTTAACCATCGCTAACCATGTATTAGGTACAGGACAACTGAGCCTGGCAAAATTTTTATTTATTACAGCAGGTGATGAAAACACCGTCAGCACCAATAATATTGAAGCCTACTTTACTTATGTGCTGCAGCGCATCAATTTAAAAAGAGATATCCATTTTTATACCAACACAACCATTGATACACTTGATTATTCGGGTGAGGGGTTGAACACAGGGAGTAAAGTTGTGCTCGCTGCTTATGGCGAGCCGGTGAGAGCTTTAGGAACAATCATCCCCTCAGCATTAAATAACCTGGAGGGATTTACAGATCCCAAATTAGCTTTGCCCGGCGTTATTGTATTGCAGGCAAGTGCTTTTGTAAATTATAATTTAGCCAATCGGGAAATGGAAATGCTCAATGATCAACTATCAATGATCAATGATCAATTAGGGCAATTTCCTTTCATTATTATTGCTGATAACGCTGGTTTTGTAAGTGAAACGCTTAATAATTTTTTATGGGTAACCTTTACCCGTTGCAATCCAAGTCATGATATGTATGGTATTGACAGTTTCACCCATAACAAACATTGGGGCTGTAATGGATCGCTGGTGTTTGATG
>JANPIM010000048.1:0-169637 GCA_031425015.1 Segetibacter sp.
CGTCTAATCAGCCGTTTTTTGCAAACATTCTGGAGAGAACAACCCTTAACAAAAACTTTTTATACAATGGTGCCGCAGGCGTAATCACTGCTGCCGACAATAGTGCTGAACCTAATACCAATGGCGCCAATTCGTTTGCAAGAATCGCTTTATCGCTTGCACAACTGCCAGCCGGAGGCAACGGCCTTATTAGTAATACTGCAGGTGTATTTCAATTAGGAATAATTCACGGCGGTGTGGATCCTGCAACAAATTTAAATTCCGGCGTTCGGTATGCTTATTTTTCTGATTTTAAAAATTGTACCCAAGGTTCCTTTACAAACACAGTTAAAACAACTAATATAACTTGCTTTGGACAAGATAATGGCACCGCAACACTTACGGTTACAGGAGGGATTGCTCCATTTACCTACACACTTAATGGTCCTGTAGCACTCGTAGATGCTCCATTTACGTCTTCCACCTCCACCATTATTTCAAATTTAAAACCTGGTGGCTATTCAGTAACAGTAAAAGATGCTGCGAATTCTACCACACCTCTACAAAATTTTCAAATAACTCAACCTGCTAATCCTCTTACTGCAAGTATTACGGGCGTAAATGCTAATTGCAACAATGGAGGTTCCATTACTATCACTCCATCAGGTGGCACTGCACCTTACACGATTACCGGTACCGATGTAAATCCACCAAGAGTAGTGACAGCAGGTAACTCTACAACCTTTAATAACCTGGTTGCAAAAAATTATTCGTATACTATTACGGATGCAAATGGTTGCACTATTTCTAAAAATCTGGCAATCTTAAAAGATAACAATTGTAACGAAATCTGTTATGAGAGTCCTACCAAACCTGCAATTGTAAATGCGAAGTCGACTTGGACGGTAGACCCTATAGCGGGAACGGTAAAGATTAAAACTACATTGGCAAAAACATTTGTAGACAATACTTATGGTAATCAGACAATTGGTTGGCCAAACAATAGCCATTCGTTCAGTAACCTGGTAGGTTCGGACCAACTTCAACTAGCGTTGTACGATGCATCAAATGTAAAAAGATTGGAGTTTCAAATGGACTATATCAGCCTTTCAGGTGGAGTTTATAAGAGCCTTGGCGTAACAGGTGGTGATGGGTCAATGATTTTGGGTACTGCTACAAACGTACTCGATGTTAATACTTCTGAACAAAGGAATTTGAGCCTTTATCCAGGAACAACTTATACAACGAACTCACCTGCAACAGATGCGAATTATACTCCAAACCCTGCTGCACCCAATTGGATATATGATGTATGGTACGAGGTAACCGTGAAATTGAGTGCATTTCCCGGTGGCTTTGGTAACCCTATGATTACAGGAGTACATGCAAGTCCAAGCAAAACTGGTAGTAATACTGAAATTGTGAATCCAGGCCCTTGCCCAGGACCTCTGTCACTTGGCAATAAAGTGTGGATTGATAAAGATGATAATGGTTTATTGAACGGAACAGAAACAGGTGTCAGCGGTCTTACAATTAAACTATATAAAGATACAGATGGCAATAACATACCAGATGCTGCAGCAATAGCCACTACCACAACTGGTGCCGGTGGAACTTACTTATTTGATAAGTTACAAGCTGGCAGATACATAGTTGGAGTAATGGTATCAGCAAATTATTTACCTGCAAATAATGCAGTTGGGGTACCGGATAATGATGTAGATAATGATAACAATGGTGTAAACCTTGTGAGTGGAGAATTGAGAACGAATGCAATTACATTGTCTGAAAATGGTGAACCAGTAACCGATGGCGATGGTAACAATGGTAATCTTACACTTGATATAGCAATCAAAGAGGGACCACAAGATGCCCTTTGCGATTACAATGTAATAGCTATTACTCAAGCGGATTTTTATGACTATAATAATCTTAATGGGAATGTAGGCGTTACCTCTTCCACCGGAATAGCAACTTTCAAAAAGTTTAATAATGTAATTCCCGGGTTTGTAAAAGCATCAGTGATTACTGCAGATCCAACAAGCAATATTCCTAATAAGGTATTTAGCCCTGCGGTTATAACATTACCTGCAGTTAATTACTATACAGGCACACCAGATGGTTATGCTAATTTAGTTGTAGCGGCTAACAGCGGCCCTGCTACATACAATGGTAATTACAAAGATGTTACCATTGGTAAAAATGCAAAGGTTACTTTAACCGGTACTGACTTCAGGAAGATAGTTGTACCTGAAGGAGCCGAGTTAACCTTAACAGCTTCTAACATCGATATCAGGGAATTTGTTGTAGCTGGAACTGCTACTAATCCTGGTAAAGTATTTTTCACCAGCAATGCAAGTTGTATCAATGTGAAAATTTCATACAAAGCAGAAATCGGATACTATGCTGAAATAAACAAAGTTGCTCCAAAGCCATTAACCTTTACTATGGCAGTGCAAGGCAAGTCATTAACCTTTAACGTTAAAAAAGGCAGCTATGTAAATGCAAACATTTATGTCCCTTTAGGCACCTTATCCGTAGACGGATATAATGACGCAACAACTACCATGATAGGAACCTATATAGCTGAAAAGATTGATGCAGGAAAATACATTAATTGGCTAAAAGGCAACTGTTGCTTTAATTCATCCTCCCGCATGGGGGCCACAGTAGTAGAAGCAATCACTCTATCTCCCGCTACGCCTATGCTCTCTGTGGTATCAGAATTACCCGAAAAGTTTAGTGTTACAGTAATGCCTAACCCAACGCGTTCTCAGTTTACCATGCAGATTAAATCAAATAGTCAGTTACCGGGTCGAGTAAGACTAACGGATGAAGCTGGAAGATTGATTAGAACCTTTAGCAACCTTCCGTCAAACCATACTTTTAGCTTTGGTAATGAATTGAAAAAAGGCGCTTATTTCGCTGAGATCATTCAAGGCGAAGAAAGGAAAATCATCAAATTGGTTAAGATGTAAATTTTGATGTAGAATAGTTAAAGAGGCTGTCTCGAAAGGGACAGCCTCTTTTTTGTTATAGACGATAGATGGTACGCTTTGAGGCTTCGTTGTAGTTAAAACGTTTCCTTCACCACTGATTATATTGTATCAGTTAGCTGAGAAATATTCCTAGCAAGTTCAGAGGAACAAACAACAGGTAAATTCTTGCTTTCAGTGGAGAATTATAGATGTTTTGCGAGCAAGAACCCGAAGTAAACTACCCAAACATTACCTCTGCTTTCGCGACACTTTCAGGTTTACCTACATCAATAAACCTGCTGCTGGAATCATCGTAAGATTTTATGGTGTGATCCTTCATTAGATCAATATACACGTCGATGATTGAAAATTTACCAGTCTGCCGGATCAACGGAAAGATAGCCGGATCGATTACATGAATACCACTAAAGGCTTTGCGGTGCAATTGGCTAATGTTTGCCGCAGCGGTTTCCGGTACGGTTCTTTCCTGTCCGTTCGTAATGTTTTGCCAGCCACAAAGGTTATTGCCCTCATCAAATAAAAGATACCGGGAGGTAGGCCTTGTACTTGTAGCCAAGGTAACCAACGGCTTTTTTTCCTGGTGGTAGTTTATGAGCGAAGCAAGATTTAGGTCGGTAAGTATATCAACATTCAATACAACAAAAGGCTCTGTGCCCTGCAGGTAGTCTGCCGCGTTCAAAATACCTCCACCGGTTTCCAGCACCTTATCTGTTTCATCGCTTACGATGATATTGCTACCCCAACCATTATTTTGGTCTATTGCATACCTCACCTGCTCAGAAAAATGGTGCACGTTTACTACCACTTCGGTCAGGCCATACTGCTGCAGGTATTCTATGTTTCGTTGCAATAAACTTTTACCCTTTACGATGGCTAATGCTTTGGGTTTGGTATCGGTCCAGGGCTTTAATCTTGTACCTAAACCTGCGGCGAGTATCATTGCTTTACGCACACCTTTACTGTTGCGCATTCCTGTCATCGTTAGCTCTGATCCGATTACATTCATTGTTGAAATTTATTCTTGGAACAAGTATTAGGAGCAGATCTATATCAGTTTACCCAATTTTTAGATTCCTGCACCATATGGCAAAGGTGAATTTTTACCCCGTATTTGTTTTTGAGATGGCGGACCATTGCGTCCGCGGCATATACACTTCTATGTTGGCCGCCCGTACAACCAAAGCCTATGCTCAGGTTTTCGAAGCCGCGTTTAATATATTCTTCCACACTGATATCTACCACCGCATACACACTATTCAAAAACTCAGGCATACGGGTACGCTGCTCTAAGAAATCAATTACTGCTTTATCTCTACCTGTTTGCTTTTTATACTCTTCAAATCTACCTGGGTTAACTATACCGCGCATGTCAAACAGGAAACCACCTCCATTATCGCTCTCATCAATTGGACAGCCAATTTTGTATGAAAAACTATAAATGGAAATAACCAAAGGCGTGTGTTCGTCGGCACGGGTGACCTCGAATCGGTGCACGATTTCATCCTTAACAATAGCATCTAAGATCCGCTTGCATTCGGGCATGTGCACGTCTATTTCATGCCGCGAAAGAAAGAATTGTAAGTTGCGCAAAGCCAAAGGGATGCTTGTAATAAAATGAGCCTTTCGTTCAAACAATCCCCGGAAACCATAAGCGCCTAAGACTTGTAACAACCTTATTAGAACATATCCATTGTATTGATTGGTAAATACCTCCCGATCTACTTTGTCACCCAGCAGATTTTCTACTTCGTCGAGGTAACAATTGAGCAATCGTTGCTTCCAGTCTTCACTCAAATTCGCTTTTGCCTGCCACAACATTGAAGCAACATCATACTGAAGAGCACCTTTCATTCCTCCCTGGTAATCTATAAAATGCACTTGTTCATTATTCACCACAACGTTTCGGCTTTGAAAATCCCTAAACATAAAATGATGATGGCCGCTGCTTGTCAGGTAATTCGCCAGCGTTTCAAAGTCATCCAATATCGCCTGTTTATCGTAGGCCATCTTCAGCGTATCGATGAAGTAATACTTGAAATACAAAAGATCGCTGAGAATTGCTTGCTTACCAAACTCCTTTGCTGTAAGGCACCAATCGTAATTCAATCCTTCATCCCCTTTTATCTGAACATGCGCAAGTTTACGCAAGCTCTGTTCAAACAAAGAAAACGTATGGTCATTATAACCTTCCCGTTCTAATTTATCCAACAGCGAATCGGTACCAAGATCTTCCTGGATATAAATGGTCCCCTCCTGGTTAACTGCGTAAACTTCTGGCATAGGTAATCCTGCATTTCTAAAGTGACGGGTAAAATTGACAAACGTTTCGTTCTCTCTTATATTAAGATTATAGGTAGCAATAAAACTTTCATTGTTCGCATAAACACGAAAATAGATCCGGTCGCTTCCCGAGGCGGGAAGTTTCTCAACCCTATCCACTTCTGCATGCCTGTATTCCGCAAACAAGGCTGATATTTCTCCAACTATTCTTTCCATTCACAAAATTTTAAAGGGACGTAAATGTATCATTTTTAGCACTGCTTCTGCGGCTGATTTTCACCCGTCAAAAATGAGTGGGCAATCGTAGCACCACATCCATCTATACCAATCCACGCCTAACGCCATTCACATTAAAAACCTAGGCCAACATTCATGTCCTTGCTCACCGCTTTCGTACCAGCAAAACTTTTCACATGTTTATGTATTGGCATAAGTCTTTCTTTATCATTTCTTTGCCCGACAAAACCCTGAATCCAACAATCGAAATGTCCAACATTCCTCCAACATCAACTAGTAATGCTGATAGCGAACCAGGAATAATATCTACTGTGGAAACAAACCAAAATCTTTCGCTATGGTTGAGTAACAAGATGAAATTTTTTGCGTTTGTTTCTATGCTCTTACTGGTATATGTGCATGGCTATAATTTAAACCAACGCTACCTTCAGCCATTTTCATCCGTTTCTGAGCCACTCACTTTTAATGCTTTCTTCCAATATTTTATTGCTAATGGATTGGTGCGTTTTCGCATACCGATGCTGTTTGCCATCTCCGGGTATTTATATGCCCTTCATGATGGTACACCTTACGGTAAACGAATTGCAAAACGTTTCAAAACGCTCCTCATTCCATATTTTCTTTGGAGCATTATAGGTTTGTTGATTGCAGTTGGTTTGTGGAATTGGAGCGTAACGCATCAAGCCGTCAACAACGCCCACCTTCAACCAATTTTCAATAAGACTTTTGATCAATACACAATGACGGATTGGTTGTTTGCAGTGGTTTGGCCCACATCGTTTCAGTTGTGGTTTATACGTTGCTTATTCTTTTATAATGTAGCATACCCTTTTATAAAATCTGCGGTGCTTAAAGCTCCTGCAGTGTGGTTTACCCTCATCGCTATTGCGTGGGTCATGATGCTGGGTTTTGTAATTGTAGAGGCTGAAGGTTTGCTTTCCTTTTCGTTTGGTGTTTGGCTGGCCAAACGAAGTAGAAACCTAGAATTTCAACCGAAATGGTTTTCATTGAAATGGGGAATACCCGCATTTTTTTGCTTGTGTGCGTTTAAAACATGGTGGGCATTTGCCGGAATGAATTGGTTAGGTGAATTTCCGCATGGTCTCAGTTTGCTCATTATGCATAAAGTTGTAATAGCACTGGGTCTTTTTGTAGCATGGTTTAGCCTTGATAAGGTGGTGAAATCGTGTATGAAGAATAGATGGTTTGTTCGTGCGTGCTCATACGGATTTATCATTTATGCTTTGCATGTACCGCTCATTACTTATCTCATCGATCCAGTTCTGCAGCTTATGAGAAATAATGCCAATGCCCGGCTGATAACATTTTGTTTGTTACCTATTGCTATCATTGCCTTTTGTATGCTTGTGAGCAAATTGCTGAAGACATTTGCAGCTCCTGTTTATTCACTACTTACTGGTGGCCGGGGACTGTAATTTCTGAAGGCAATAAATTTATTTCTGCACACGCTACCGGGGGCAATGTATAATAAGCGCTAAGTATCGATGACGAATTGCGCTTGGCATCATCACTTGTTTACAACAAAAAAGGAGCAAGCTTTTAAACTTACTCCTTCATTATTTTTTGGCTTTATTCTTTATTGAGCCCTTCCTGTTTTCTTGTCTTTGTTTCGGCCAATCACATATCCACCTACTCCACCAACTACACCACCAATTACGGCACCTGCAGCTTTATTTTTACTGATAACAGCACCTAATACTGCACCCGAACCCGCACCAATTGCGGTACCCTTTGCAGCGCTGCTCCAACCTTTCTTTTTAGCTACCGGGGCCGGCGCACTCGCTACTGAACCATTCGAAGTATTAGATCCTGAACTGCTAGAAGCAGAAGAAGTGCGTCTTGCAGTACTCCTTTTTTTAGGAGCGGGGCGATCTACATAAACCACCCTTTCCTTTACTCCTTCCCGTGGCGCTTCAGCCTGTAAGTTATTTGCATTTGGATCGTTCACACCGTTGTACAAACGGCTCTGTTCCATAAACTCCTGCTGTTGTTTCCAGGTTTTAAACTGTGCCAATCCAGCTGTATCTGGTTGTACTACCGGCTGTTCAGCTGTCTTCGGATTGCTGTTGCATGCGGCAAAAAAAGCGGCTATAACAACTGTTGCAAAAATGTTTTTCATAATGTCTGTTTTACGCTGTGATCCCATCATCAATCAATTTGTTTGAATTTGGGGTGGTTAGTTTCCTCATAATAGACGAAAACTGTGCCACAGATTTTTAAGGAAAATTTTCAGTCGCATACCCCTCGTTATCATATGTTTAAATAAAAATTACAAGAACACTGTGCGTCTAAAGGTGGTAGGTATAGACTGACATAATACAAGGAAGTTTAGCATAAGAAAAACTTCTGTAAGCGAAGAAGTATTGTTTTAAATGAGGAGTTTTTACTGTGGCATGATTTATAATTCATAATACTAAAACAAAGTTGATGGGCAAAAAAGGGCAAGCGATAAACGTACAGTTTCCGACCACATTAAGCCCATGCTCGCCACACTGGTGGACGAACCAGTGGAGGGATAAGGCTGGTTGTACGAACTAAAATGGGATGGTTACCGCGCCTTGTCTTATCTACACAATGGGGAAATCGGCATTAGATCCCGAGACAATAAATCCTTCAACGAAAAATTACCAATGACCCAATGACCCATTGACTTACTGACCAATGACCTACTGACCAAACGCTTTATTAATTGATCGCTCTCAAAACCTCTTCACAGGCTGCTTTTATTTTTGTTTCGTCATCCTCCCTGCAGTCTATCCAATTGTTTAGCTGAAAAATGGTTGGCAATTTATCATGGCTCTTCAGGTAGATTGTAATGAGCAATTCAACGTCCGAATTGTACTCTCTGATCTTTGCGCATTGAAATTCATCCCAACAAATTTTGGAAGCCGTATACTCTGGCGAAATAAAGATGACCACTTTTGCGGAAGCATCTATTGCATCCGAAACTACTTTGAGCCACTGCGCGCCTTTCGGTATTGATTGATCATCATAAAATATTTTCAGGCCTGGCTTCCTTGCATGCAATTCCTGTACAAAGCTGTCAGCAGCTTTCTTTTGTTTGTGTGAGTAGCTTACAAATACATCATAACTATTTGTAGACACGAAACTTGATTCAGGAGCATCTGCAGCAGGTAAAGGAGCAGGTGAGGAACCAACTTTTTCTTCCAAACTTTGTACGAAATCAAAATTATCTGCGCGGTCACTATCTACATTCATGCGATCATCTTTACGTGCAGTAATGTTGAAATTTACTGTCCCAACTTGCGGCGGCATCACCTGTAATGAATGTAAAGCAGTCACTCTTTTAAATACATCCTTCAGTTCCTTAATAGTATCAGCATTTTTGTGTACAAGCTTGATGGCATCTACCGGCAGTCCTTTTTGCAACCAAAAGATAGCTGCATTCAGCAACGCTTCGCACATTTCATTAAGTGGAAATTTCTGTTTACCGGAAGCTACAATCGGAAGTGCAATGTGATTGAGTGCTTCATCAAAAATGAAGTTATTGATGCACCGGAAAATATTGCCCACTACTTCCCCTGCTGAGCTGCTTTTGGTATAAGGCTCAAAGCATAAAATTCGTTTGATGTGTAGTCGTTCTTTGATGGTATCATCCAGCGGTTGAGAGATCCAGCAGCCCAAAGCTTCACGCATATCATCTGCTTTATCGCGGGCAAGTTCGCCCACAGATAAACCTTTCTCGTGCAGCGAACCTATGAGTGAACCACGTACAGGTGTATAGTCTCCCGGAAAAGCAGAGACCACCAAAAGGTCTACCTTCTGCTCATCACCCAATTCAGTTAGGTCCCCATAGAATAGTTGAATTTTTCTATCCTTTCCTGCCGACGAAATTGAAAACTCGTGCAGTAATTCCATACAATTGGTTTGTATAATATTACAAACATTCTGAAGGAGGCGCAAGAGGATTGCCAGCTTACTTCAATTTTAAATTCTTCCAACCTGCACCAGTAGGGAAATTAAGAAGCAAGCCGCCTTTGGATCGCATAGCCACCACTTGAATAGTGTTTATTTGGAACGAGCAGCAGCAATTCTACTGTACATCGTTGTGTCACTCCCTTGTACCGAATCTTTTCATGTCACCTTTTTTTAGCCCCCGTTATGTCCACCAAATTTATTATTGTCTTTAGTGCAGAACATCTATCCATCCGCATTGCAAATGAGGTGTGCAGCATAATTTTCTGCCAACCGTTCTCCCATAAAAAAACCCGCTGAAACGTCAGCGGGCTTCAAGTCAACACATGGTCTATTCTCCTAAATTTACGCCCTTAACCTTTTTCCGGTTCCTTGGCGGCGTATCATCCATCTTCACAATTTTAGGCGTAAACATTCCAACGGTATCCACCAATTGCTGCTGCGCATTCATCACATCATGAATGTTTTTATACGCAAAAGGCGCTTCATCTAATCCTCCGCCAATTAGTTTTACTCCTTGCTTAGCCAGTTCTTCCTTCAGCATTTTAGCAGTAATGTTATTCATGGCCGACGTTCGGCTCATTAGTCTGCCTGCACCATGACTTGCCGAATTTATCGAAGCCGTATTGCCTTTACCTTTTACAATGAAGCCAGGGGCGGTCATACTTCCGGGTATAATACCAAGTACATCTTTACCGGCAGGTGTCGCGCCTTTTCTATGAACAATCACCTCTTTGCCCTCATACATCTCTTTCCATGCAAAGTTGTGGTGGTTCTCCACCATCTTAATAGGCTTTTGGCCCAGTTGCCTTGCAATTTTTTCGTGTATCACATGGTGACAAGCACTGGCGTAATCACCGGCAAGATTCATTGCCATAAAATATTCAATGCCTTCTTCTTCCTCTAAAGTAAACCACGCAAGGTTGGCTGCATCAGGTGGTAAGCGGCGTTTTTCTTTTGCAAGTTTGGTATAGTGATTGGCAACGTTAGCACCAATAGCACGCGACCCACTGTGCGACAATAATCCAATATATTTACCCGGCGCAACGCCCAACACTGTATCCTGCTTGCCAATGTCCACGATGCCAAACTCAACAAAGTGATTCCCTCCACCGCTTGACCCAAGTTGAGCTTCGGCCCTATCACGCAGTCCACGCAAAATATTAATGTCCCTGAACTCAGACCTGTACAACACCTCATGATCGCTTCGTTTCTTAAACTCGCGACCGCTACCAAATAAAGTGGCTTCATTCAGTTCGCGTGCAAAGTAATCTACTCTAGTCTCGAGTTGGTTTGGATCAATATCAAAAATGGACAGGCACATACGGCAACCAATATCAACACCAACACCATATGGAATCACCGCATTCTCTGTAGCCAGTACGCCACCAATTGGCAAGCCATAGCCATGGTGCGCATCCGGCATTAATGCACCTGCAACCGAGATGGGCAAACGTGCAGCGTGGTTCATCTGTGCTAGAGCACCTTCTTCTATAAACTGTGCTCCGAAAATGTTATAATGCACACCTTCTCTCGTAAGTTCCATGGCTGCTTTATTATCCGCTTCTGCTTTTTGTTTCATACTTATCAGTTCCATTGCTATTTTTCGAAGAGCCTCGTCCTGCAGGTAGGCTTCCGGATCATTCAGTATCTGCTCCAATATTGCCAACGCATGCTGCGGAGAATTTCTTTTGTAATGCTTTTCCATCACCTGCATTGCAATGCTAATGACTGGCGCTTCCGGGTAACCAATCTCCCAAAGTTGTTTTCCTCTTAATGTAAGCTTTCCCATTTTATTTTTTGCCCATTGGGCGTTTTATCACGAAGGGGCGCAAAGACTATTACTATAGCCTTTGCGACTTCGCGACTGTTGTGAATGCACAAGTTCTGTACCTACTAATTCATCTCCATGGCCCTGGCAAAACCAATGACGGTTGGAGTTTTGTCTACTGCTTCCTGTATTTCTACCCTGCATATAGCAAGCTCCTTCAACAGGCTCATTGCCCACTCATAGTGTTGCTGGGTGTACAGCACTTCTACATAACCATTCCCTATTTCTACCATTCTATTGCTGTTAAGCTCTAGTATGGTTACGTTGAAGAATGTGCTGCCTTCATCATGATCATACACATTTACCTGGTGAACATGCACAACTTCAGAATCCAATTTTTCTTTGATGAATGCATAGGCTTGAGTTGCATCTATTTGAGTGATGACACCTATACTTGGTACACATGCACACCTTGCAACAAACAGCACTTTCGCATCTAAATAGTTATTTACGAATAGTCCATTCACCACTTTTAGCCTGTTTCCTTCACTAAGGCTCCATTTTACTTTTTGTAGTATGATGGCAACCAATCTCACCAAGACGATTGCCAATACTAGATACCAGAACATAATATCCGTTTTACATTTTTATCATTTATTTTTTACTGTACCACTTTGTTTGCGCAGCTAGAGCTGGCAAATACATTCGGCTTCGCTTTAAAAACGAAGCCCATTCCCATGATGTAACCCATTGCATCTTTCAAGGCTTCGTTGCTCTTAAAATTTGGATTCGTATTGATATCAACGTGTACTTCCAGCTCCACATTAAATGCAGTGAACACATCGCATAAGCCATACGCTACTTCAATGCTCCGTGATACTTCTTCAAGCATCCGTTGCCGGATAGGCATACTAGTTTTTACCAGCTCATTGCAGATGTACATGAATCCTCCTTTGCTCTTTCTCACAAATACAATCACCGTTGCAAATTCTATCTGCCTGCCTTTTACCTGGCTATCGGTACCAATGCATACGCGCATGGCATTGCTCGCCTGCCGTTCACGCAGCAATACATTTTGCACTTCATCTCTAATAGGAATAGTGATCTGCTGACCACTCAGCTTCCTCCATTGTCTGTGTTCCATGGGTTCATTTTTAAAGTTCAATTTTAAACGCTGTTGTCAAAAATGGTACTGCAGCCTGGACCACCAAAGTTTTATTCATAAAAAAACCCGGTCGTTGTTATCGACCGGGCTTGATATTAAAAGCAAAAGATTACCGTGTTTGCATTTGAATATTATCCAGTCGTTTATTTTCTTTCCTGCCTGTAAACACAATGCTTACGTACAGCTTGATTAATAGCATACCTTTTCCAGTACTTGTTGGTATTGCATCGCGCCATTTCAGCTTGTTGTCAGTTGTGCTATGTTTTTGTTCCACTAATTATTAATTAATCGTTTCTGGTTCTAACTAATTGAAATATTAAACGCTTGTTTTTTCCATTCATGAATAAAAATAAAAAACCCCGCTGATGTAGCGGGGTTTCATGTTATCTCCAGTTAGGTTTGGTTCTACTTAACTTTCAGCAATACATCCCCGCAAACGACATAATCCATTACTGGACTAAACCATTTTAGTGTTTCAATATGTAATTGGCTGCGAAGCATTGCTGTTTTATTTATAAATGATTTTGGTAGAGCAAACATACATTTATCTTTTCACCGTTAACAAATATTTACAATTAAAATTTTTTAAAGTACCGCATTATTTGTGTTGCTGGAAAAGAAGCAAAAGTATTTCACGCGATCGAGCGGAAACGACTGACATGAAAATATCGTAACGTGAGCTGGAAAACGTATCGACAGGAAGCAGCACGAACACCAAATTCAGTTAGACAAAATTTATTACGATCATTTAACTTTAAATAAAAAGAAGGCATGCGTACAGTTCAGAATATTTTAGACATAAAGGAAATCGAACCAAACATTATTGAGCCGTCTACCATGGTGATAGATGCATTGCGCCAACTAATTGAGGTGAACCTAAGTTACCTGTTGGTAATGGAGCGTGGTGTATTCAGCGGCATTTTTAGCGAGAGAGATTATACCCGCAAACTGGTTTTACAAGATAGATCGAGCCGTGACACAATTGTAAAAGATGTAATGACAACCGACTTACCTGAGGTAACACCGCAAACCACAGTAGAAGAATGTATGTACCAAATGAATATTCGCGGCACCCGTTACCTGGCTGTAATGGAAGATGAAAAATTTGCAGGCATTGTAACCATTCATGATTTGATACGGCAAGTACTTGCTACTAAACACGAGGTGTTTGATGATACGCTTACCAGTTCATTACTCGATAACGATGCCAGCAGTAAAATACTCTAATGCTCACAGCCGTTGACAGTATCCGACCTTATTAACTTCACTATAAATTTTGCTATTAGCTCATCTAAGCATCGCATGCAACAAAGTATATTCCTTAACTAAATACCTCCTGAGGAAAGCGGCGTAACACCGCTTTCCTGTTCTTTCGTTTGAGCATATTATGCTTTTGTAATTACCCCTACAGTTCTACCATTCGCTACAATAGTACCTCTTCTATCTACATACAACTGAAGCTGATCATCATAAATGACATAAGGAACGGCGGGGTTGTTTGTTGCTGTAATCCTGGCTACAGTTTGTATTCTATTGCCTGCTAACAAAACGACATTATTGTGAGAAGTAATAAAATATTGCTGCCTGTTGCCGCTAAATTGAACCCGATAAACAATTACTTGCTGGACTGAACGTTGGGATTGGTTTCTATTTCCATTTCGTTGTGGATATTGATGGCGTTCATTAGAAGTGGAAGGGAAACCGCCCCGGTTTTGCTGAGGATAGTTTTTATCGTTAGAAGGATACCCGCGCCTCTCTTCACCAGGGTAGCCTCTTCTACCTTGCGCTGGATAATTGCTTCTAATATCCGGGGAATCATTTCTCTCATTACCCGAATTTTCAAATGCTACATCTTTTTGATCATTGTTTCTTACGTTGGTCGCATTCCAGCCTCTCGCAATTGCCTTCAAGCGGTTATTTAATCCTGGGTGAGAAGCACTGCCTTCCGGGGAACTGATCAGCGACATGGCCAGTTGCGCCTGGTGCAAGGATGCGCCCATTCTACGCAACACCAATCCTGAAAATTCATCTGAAGCTAACTCCTTCATTTGTTGGTTTCCTCCTCCATCCATTGTGTGGCCCAGCAAGTGATGTCCTATTTCATGCGCCAACACACTAATTGCTCCCCAGCGATCATTTGCTACATAATCAAGCTGGTTGATGAAACGCGGATTGTATAAAATGTATCGCTGGCCGTTGTAAAACATAGCTGCAGCATTATCAACCTGGCTGGTCGATACTACTTCAAAATTCTGCTGCTGTTCTACTACATCCATAATATCGTTAATAATTGTTCTTGCTTCACTGATGGAAGAAAAACCCATAGCCAATGAAGATGATTTCGATGCCAGTACCGCAGCCATGTTTACCCGACCATGCTGGTGAAAGCCGCCCTGGCCTCTTTGTGCTGCTGCACCAAACACGCTAAAGAAGAGGATGAAAGTAAAAATGGTAAATGACTTTTTCATGGAGAGGATTTGATGTCTTTGAGACTTCACAACATGTGCTGGGTTCAATGTGCTTTCAGGTTTTAACGTCATTCAAACGTTTCAAACAAGCACTGAGCGATGCCTGAAAATATTTGTATCGTTTTACTAATTTTGTTAGCATATAAATACTAATTTTATTGTCCAAATTCAATATCATGAATAAAGAAGTAGAAACATCATCACCACCGAAAGGGTGGATGCAGGAAAGTTTGCTTGAGTATGTATTGGTAGTTCAGCCGGGGGCTGACATTCATAAAAAAGTTATCAACGAGACGGAGCTACTGTTCAACCTGTTTAACTACAAACCAGCCTCCGATTCAAAGGGGCACATCACCATTGCTCATTTCCAGGCACGCGAAGACATGGAACCTACCATCATCCGGTACATGCAGCGGATTTGCAGTAACCACCATGATTTTGAAGTATCGCTCAATAATTATAGTGGCTTTCCGCCGCACACCATTTACCTGCGGGTTCAGGATCCGCATCCGTTTAAGAAGCTTGCAAACGAGTTGAAGATTGTGAGCAATTACATCAGTAGTTGTTCTTGCCCACCTTTACAGATCTATGGTAATCCACACCTGACGGTTGCCAAGAAATTACCCGAAGCACTTTTTCAAAAAGCGCTGATGGAGTACGCACAAAAAAGTTTTCATGAAACATTTAACGTAGGCGAACTGGTATTGTTACGGCGACAACACGAGTATGATCCGTATAAAAAAGTAAACATCTTTCGACTTCAACCACGTACAGGTGGAATGTACAATTAAGCAAACTAAACCGGCTCCAATGAATAACGATTTGTCAACACTTCCCGGATACCGTTTGTGCGAGTATATGCTTGCCCTGCAGCCACATGAAGAGTTATGGAACAAGATTGTAAAAGTGAAAAAGGAATTTGCGGAAACATACGACGCTCCCACTGCTGAATGGGGCAAGCCTCAAATTACGTTGCTTCGTTTTTCCCAATTGCAAATGATGGAAGAGCGTGTCATCAACCGGTTGAAAATGATTGCAATGGCATTGCCCGCATTTAAGATAGAGTTGAAAGATTTTGGCAGCTTTCCATCGCATACCATCTATATAAATGTAGAAAGTAAGATCCCTCTTCAGATGGTAATAAAGCACCTGAAAACAGCGCAGACATTGCTAAAAACCAAAGAAAATAAGCCACATTTTATGGACAACTTTTTTGTTACTATAGCCCGTCAGCTGGTGCCGTGGCAGTATGAAAAAAGTTGGCTTGAATTCAGTAACAAACATTTTACAGGCCGTTTTATAGCCAACAACATGCTGCTATTGCGCAGGTCAGAAGGTGAAAAAAGCTACAAGCCGGTTGCAAAACTTGAGTTCTTAAATATGCCGGTAGTAACCACGCAGGGAGCCTTGTTTTAGGGGCTCATAAACCGAAGTAGGAAAAAGAGGAGAAAGAAAGAAATGATGGGCCGGGCATAAGTATTATTCTTAATCATTGTTGCGTCGCACACTTGTACTTTCTGCCCATTCTTCATCTTTTCTCGAACCACCAAGACACTAAGCGCACCAGGTAACACTAAAACTTCGTGCACCTTCGTGACCTTAGCGTATTGGTGGTTGGAAATAAAATTAACGCCACTCCGCGCTTTACTGGCAATAAAAATATGTGATGGAAGAACAAGTGAATGAATATAAAAAAGGTCGCGGCGCACAGTTCAATACGCCCAACAAATTTTTAAAAACCACCCGCGTACAAGAGCATATTGAATCCATTGATGACTGGACCGAGAAGAATGAAGCGACCCAATATTTTGAAGACAATGCAAAGACAATCGTAAATAAAGTAGATAGTCCTGACGTAGGAATGTTTTACAGCATGAACCCTTACCAGGGCTGCGAGCATGGATGCATTTATTGTTATGCCCGCAACTCTTTTGAGTATTGGGGCTACAGCGCCGGTATCGACTTTGAGCGCAAGATCATGGTGAAGAAAAATGCTGCGGAACTGCTACGTAAATTCCTGATGCATCCAAAGTGGCAGTGTGTGCCCATTAGCATCAGCGGAAATACAGATTGCTACCAGCCTGCCGAACAAAAATTTAGATTAACCAGGCAATGTTTAGAGGTATGCCATGAGTTCAATCAACCTGTAGGGATGATTACAAAAAATGCAGGAATGCTGAGAGACAAAGATCTGCTGCAGGAAATGGCAAAAAAGAATCTTGTGTCTGTTTTAGTGTCCATTACTTCATTCAACGAAGACCTAAGACGAGTGATGGAACCTCGCACCACCACAGGCAAACAGCGCATCAGGTTAATTGAAGAGATGAGCAAAGCAGGTGTACGCATGGGTGTAATGCTCGGCCCTATGATCCCCGGTTTAAACGATCATGAAATGCACGACATTATAAAAGCTGCGAGTGATGCAGGTGCTACTTTTTCAGCCTATACTTTCATCCGTTTAAATGGTGCCATCAAGCTGCTCTTTCACGACTGGCTGCATAAAAACTTTCCTGATCGTGCTGATAAAGTATGGCACATGATAGAAGACAGCCACGGGGGAAAAGTAAACGACAGCGACTATGGACGACGCATGCGCGGAAGCGGAAACATAGCCGACATGATAGCCATGCAATACCGCAAGTACACCAACAAGTATGGATTGAATCATGAACGATTAGACTTGGACTGCTCGCAGTTTACAAGACCTGGAGAGCAAGGGAGATTGTTTTAAATTAAAAGTCAAAAATCAAAAGTCAAAATGGAGAGTTGTACTTACCCACTAGTATCCGCTCCTGTTATCAGTGATTGCAGAATGACCTCAGCCGGTTTGGTGCCTAGCGCAGCGAAGGCATTCAGAAACCAGCGAAGCGGTTTCTAAAAGAAGCGGGTGGAGTCCTGGCGCAATAACGAGCGCCATGCGGCCTGAGCAACACGCAAGAGAGTTTTGAACCCGGAACAATTATTCAGCATGCAAAACTTTCATATTTCCATGATAGCTCTTTACCGCTTCTGCGCAAACAACCAATCTGCTAAACCCGCTTCCGCAAATGCAGGATCCCAACTGTTATGATTAGCATTGGGATAGTACGTGGCTTTTACCTTTGCCTTGGCTTTCTTCAATGCCGCTTCCATTTCAAAAGTAAATTCCGGACGCACTACATTATCTTTTAATCCATGAAACAACCACCAACTTGTTTTGCTTAATTGCTTTGCCGTAGCAGGGTTTGCACCCCCACAAATAGGAAAAGCGGCCGCGAACACACCGGGCTTACGTCGTACCAACTCAAAGGTGCCCATCCCACCCATCGATAGTCCACCAACATACATGCTGTGCTTATCAATTTTATAGCGGTCCTGTATATTGTCGACCAAACCCATTAGCAACGACATGCTCTTAGAAGGCAATCCTTCTTTAACAAAGTAGTGCTGGTGCTTTCCTGTATTCGATCCCTCTGTTATTATTTGCACGTTACTCCAGTAACTGGATTCAGCACATTGCGGAAAAATAATGATCGCCGGGTGTTTACCTCTAAAACTGTCTTGCAAAAAAAACTTCCATCCATGGGTAAGTTGTTTTTCATTGTCTTTACCACGTTCGCCAGAACCATGCAAAAAAAACACGACTGGGTAGGCGTTAGCAGAATCGTAGTTTAACGGGAATAATATTCGATACGGCAAAGTGTCCCCACTTTGAATAAGCCACTGCTTCTTATATAAATCTTTGTCTTGTGCACTCGTTGCAGAAGAAGCTAGTAGCAGAAACAAAACGATCAAGTGTCTAAAATGGTGAAGCGGTGTCATAGTAGCTTTTAATCCAAACGTTGTTTTATAATAAATTTCCCTGAGTACTCCTCTGCGGTTTCGGGCAAATGCAATTTCAAACATTATATTGTTCTAATCAATTTCTACAGCTGTAAAAGCAAAAAGTCAAATTCTAAAACCGGAAACTAACAATTGTTAGTTTATACCAATTTGCCTTATTTTTACCGCAGAAATACAAACCAATGTCTGTACAAGATCTAGAAACCATTTTCCAAAACAAGATTGACCAGGAGGTTAAGATCGAGCCGAAAGACTGGATGCCGGAAAAGTATCGCAAGACACTCATTCGCCAGATTAGCCAACACGCCCACAGCGAAATCGTAGGTATGCTACCTGAAGGCAACTGGATTACCCGTGCCCCATCACTGAGAAGAAAAGCTACGCTGCTTGCAAAGGTTCAGGACGAGGCAGGACATGGACTATACTTATACAGCGCAGCTGAAACCTTAGGTATTAGCCGCGACGAAATGCTGGACCAATTACACAACGGTACCGCGAAGTATTCTTCCATTTTCAATTACCCAACTATCTCATGGGCCGACATGGGCGCTATTGGTTGGCTGGTAGATGGTGCTGCAATCATGAACCAGGTTCCACTTTGCCGCTCATCTTTTGGACCATATTCCCGTGCAATGGTTCGGGTGTGCAAGGAAGAAAGTTTTCACCAGCGGCAAGGATTTGAAATACTTCTAACGTTAAGCAAAGGAACAGATGCTCAAAAGAAAATGTGCCAGGAGTCCATTAACCGTTGGTGGTGGCCAAGCATAATGATGTTTGGACCAACAGACGATGAAAGTCCGAACACCGTACAGAGTATGAAATGGAAAATAAAACGCTTTACTAACGATGAACTCCGCCAGAAGTTTGTGGACGTTTGCGCAGAGCAGGTAAAGTTTCTTAACTGTACTTTACCCGATAAAGATCTGAAGTGGAATGCAGAACGCGGACACTACGACTTTGGAGAGATTAACTGGGCTGAGTTCTGGCAAGTGGTAAATGGAAATGGCCCGTGCAATAAACAGCGCCTCGATGCCAGGACAAAAGCACACGAAGATGGCGCATGGGTGCGGGATGCAGCCCTTGCCTATGCCGATAAAAAGAAATCGAAAGCTGCAATGGCAGCTGCCTAATATTCACCGCGGAGAAGGGAGGGCTGGTCAGCCTCTAATGATTGCTTGCACCTTTTATATGCCGGCTCTCCTTTCACCGCATTTTTCTCCAATTACATATGAACAAAGATTGGCCCTTATGGGAAGTTTTTATTCGAAGCAAACAAGGGCTTGATCATAAACATGTAGGCAGCCTGCACGCCACCGACGCGCAAATGGCCATTGAAAATGCCCGCGATGTATATACCCGTCGCATGGAAGGCGTGAGCATTTGGGTAGTAGAAAGCAAATTCATCCACGCCAGCAATCCTGATGAAGCCGCCAGCCTGTACGATCCAGCTAATGATAAAGCTTACCGCCACCCAACTTTTTATGAACTGCCGGATGAGTTGAAGCATATGTGAAGCCGGTGATTAGTGATCGGTTGACAAGTGATCGGTATGATAACCCAAAAGGCTAACTTGTACCAAGGACAGCAAAACTCAGTTTTCAATTTTCAGTCACATGGAAAAAGTTCACAGCAGTTTCACAGAACTTGAAGTATGGAAAAAAGCCAGAAGTTTCAAAAATGCAATGTACGATCTGGTCAAACGTTTTCCACAAGATGAGAAGTACAGATTAGCCGATCAACCAATTCGTGCCTCAAGATCTATAGCGTGCAACATAGCCGAGGGCCACGGCCGGTTTACTTTCAAAGACCAAATCCACTACTGTATTCAAGCAAGAGGCTCATCAAGTGAATGTCTTAATCACTTAATTGATGCATATGATCTTGGATTAATCACTTCAGAAAAGCTTACGCTTTGTAAGTTACAAGTGGATGAACTTGAAAGATTGCTGAATGGCTATATCAACTATCTCAGAAAAAACATTAAATGATCTCCTTTCAATATGTTTAATAAAACCTCTCAACAAATCACCGATCAACCGATCACTAATCACCAATCACTGATCACTAACCACCTAATCCCCTACCTCCTCCACCTCGCCGACAACTCCCTCATCCTCGGGCACCGAAACAGCGAATGGACTGGCCATGGGCCAATATTAGAACAAGACATTGCCATCAGTAACATTGCCTTAGATCTGATTGGACAGTCACGCAATTTTTATCAGTATGCGGCAGCGTTGGTAAATGAACAGGGGTATAGTTTTAAATCGGAGATGCCGAAAGCCAGGTCGTTGACGGAAGATGATTTGGCTTACCTGCGGGATGTATGGGATTATAAAAATTGCCTGCTGGTGGAGCAGCCAAAAGGAGATTGGGCACAAACTGTACTGCGCCAGTTTTTCTTCAGCGCGTACCAATCGTTACTGTTTCAGCAACTACAGCAAAGCAGCGACAAACAATTGGCCGCTATCGCAGAAAAGTCTTTAAAGGAAACTACATACCACCTTCGCTGGAGTGCAGACTGGGTAATTCGCCTGGGTGATGGTACGGAGGAAAGCCACGAGAGAATGCTGAAAGCAATTGATGCACTCTGGATGTATTGCGGCGAACTGTTAGAAAATACAAGTTATGAAACTGAAGTCGCCGCGGCAGGCATTGGTGTCGACTTGTCTTCCATCAAAGCCCATTGGCACCAAAAAATAATCGCCGTTTTTGAAGAAGCAACCCTTCCTGTACCGCAAACCGAAGCGTTTCAAAGAGGTGGAAAGGATGGATTTCACTCCGAACACCTTGGTTTTATTTTAGCCGAGATGCAATACTTGCAACGAGCCTATCCTAATGCCAACTGGTAAGTTTCTAAAATTCGAAAGCTCTAGTTATTCATTAGAATTCTTATCTCCACAGCACATAAGTAATGGTCAACCAGGAAGAAAATATTAATCTCCCCGTTTCGCAGGAAGACGAAATTCAAAAACTGTGGGCTATTATGGAAAACGTTCCGGATCCTGAAGTACCCGTGTTATCCGTGGTTGATTTAGGTGTGGTGCGCAACATTTCAATCCAGCAAAGTTCGGGTGATGAAAAAATAGTGGTTGATGTAACGCCCACCTACAGCGGCTGCCCGGCAATGGATATGATTGCCATGAATATTAGGATTGGCTTGTTGCAAAACGGGTATCCGAATGTTGTGATCAACACCGTTCTTTCCCCCGCCTGGACGACCGACTGGATGAGTGAAAACGGCAAGCAGAAACTAAAAGATTTTGGCATTGCCCCACCTGTTGGAAAAAGTTTTGACACAGCTTCGCTGGAAGATATTGTGGTGGAATGTCCGCTATGTAATTCAAATCATACACACCTTGTTAGCCATTTCGGCAGCACCAGTTGTAAGGCATTGTATCAATGCGATGATTGCAAAGAGCCTTTCGATTATTTTAAGTGTCACTAGTTGGATGCCGGTTGAGTAGTTGACTAGCTGAGCAAGTGCAAAGCTCTTACTGAGAATAACACAGAGAAATACAAGAGGTACCCGCAAAGAAAGAAGAGCCGGAAAGACGACTAATCAACCTTTTAACTATTCAACTGATCAACCTTTCAACTATTCTCTAATCACCTTCCCCCTGAAAGCCATAACTATTGCCTTCGCTTATAGACGGGAATTTATACGCTTGATGCCTTAATAATTTATGCCATATATCCCTTTCCTTTCATGATTAATTAAGATTACACTTTTGTTAAGTGTCCTGAAAACCCATTGCAAAAGCCTACATTTGCCACCCGCTGACCGATATTGGTTTTTCACATATCACCTATCGGTTTAGCCAAACATTTTATATGAACATCAGGAATATAGCAATCATTGCGCACGTTGACCATGGTAAGACTACATTGGTTGACAGAATTCTGCACCAAACGAACGTGTTTCGTGCAAACCAGGAGACAGGTGATCTGATCATGGATAGTAACGATCTTGAAAAAGAACGTGGTATCACCATATTTAGTAAGAACGCTTCGGTAGTGTACAAAGACGTAAAAATCAACGTGATTGATACGCCAGGTCACGCCGACTTTGGCGGTGAAGTAGAAAGAGTATTGAAAATGGCGGATGGCGTTTGCCTTTTGGTGGATGCTTTTGAAGGTCCGATGCCTCAAACACGTTTTGTACTACAAAAGGCACTTCAACTTAACCTTAAGCCTATTGTAATCATCAATAAAGTAGATAAGCCAAACTGCCGTCCGGATGAAGTGCACGATGCGGTGTTTGAACTTTTCTTCAACTTGGATGCTACTGAAGAACAACTCGATTTTCCAACTTTTTACGGCTCTGGTAAAAATGGTTGGTTCAATAGTAAGAACGAGCAGTGCGACGACATCACCCCTTTATTGGATGGCATTCTTCAATATGTTCCCGAGCCTAAAGTGCCGGAAGGGAATTTACAATTGCAGATCACTTCACTCGACTACTCAACTTTCCTTGGCCGTATTGCGGTGGGTAAAGTAAATCGTGGTGGCATTAAAGAAGGACAACCCTTCAGCCTGGTGCGCGCCGATGGCAGAATTCAAAAATCAAAAGTAAAAGAATTATACATCTTCGAATCACTTGGTAAAAGAAGGGTTCAGGAAGTATTGGCAGGAGATATTTGCGCGGTTGTGGGTTTAGATGATTTCACCATTGGTGATACCATTGCCGATTTCGAAAATCCGGAGGCGTTGCCCATTATTAGTGTAGATGAGCCGACAATGAGTATGATGTTTAGCATCAATAACTCACCTTTTTTTGGTAAGGAAGGAAAGTTTGTTACCTCGCGCCACTTGCGTGATCGCCTGATGAAAGAAACTGAAAAGAACCTCGCTTTAAGAGTGGAAGACTCAGATAGTGCAGATAGCTTCCTGGTATACGGCCGCGGTATTCTTCACTTAGGTGTATTGGTGGAGACCATGCGCCGCGAAGGATACGAATTAACTGTTGGTAACCCGCAGGTGTTAGTTAAAACCATTGATGGCAAAAAACACGAGCCTTATGAAATTCTTGTAGTAGATGTACCACAAGAATTGAGCGGTAAAGTAATTGATCTTGTTACCCAACGTAAAGGTGAAATGCTGGTAATGGAAAGCAAAGGTGAGATGCAACATCTTGAGTTTGATATTCCTTCAAGAGGTTTGATTGGATTGCGTTCTCAAATGCTGACCAACACACAGGGTGAAGCTGTAATGGCGCACCGTTTTGATGAATACAAACCATGGAAAGGACACATCCCTGGAAGAAGCAATGGTGTATTGATTTCGAAGAATAGTGAAAAAACTACCGGTTACTCCATTGATAAATTACAGGATCGCGGTACGTTTTTCGTTGATCCAGGCGAAGAAGTGTACGCAGGTCAAATAATAGCTGAGCACATTAAGCCAGGTGATCTTGTGGTAAATGCTACCGAACCTAAAAAGCTGACCAACCACCGTGCAAGTGGTAGCGATGACGCTAGTAGGATCGCGCCAAAAACATTGATGACTTTGGAAGAGTGCATGGAATACATTCAGCAAGATGAGTGCATAGAAGTAACACCTAAAACCATTCGTATGCGTAAGGTGATGCTGAATGAAGAAGACAGGAAGCGTACCTCTAAAAGTATGAGCACAGAAAGCCTTGCTTAGACTATTGCGGTTTTTAAATATTAAAAAGTTAGACAAGAACAGGCGTAACGAAAGTTGCGCCTGTTTTTTCATTTTAAGCAGGTTGTTTCAAACACGTTTATCCATTTTTCCGTAACTATTTAGCCCTTTTTGTGTTATAGAAACGCTAGTAAAAGCCAATTGCAAATATTATCTTTAATGACAATCTTATCCCACCAAAATATTTTCACCTCGGTGAATCTACAGTGGGTTTCTCAGAAAAAAATGCATCCTTTCATTATTAAAAACTAAAACGTCCTGTATGAAAAAATTCTTTACGCTTTCGATCTTCTTGTTTCTCGCTATTGCAGGCTTCGGCCAGCTCCGGTTTTTCTATGGCAACCTTTCGGGCGCCAATGAGGTGCCCGCCAATGCCTCAACTGCTGGAGGAATTACCATCGCCCGGTTCAACACGCTTACAAAAGTAATAGAGCTGTTTGGCAACTATAGCGGGTTAACTACTAGTGCAACTGCTTCGCACATTCACCAAGGGCCGGCGGGTAGTAACGGTGGCGTTATTATCACTCTTACTAATACCGGCGGCACAGCTGGAACGCTGAGTGGCACCGGCACCTTAACCGGCGCGCAGGAAACCGATTTGCTTGCAGGTAATTTGTATGTCAATGTACACAACGCAACTTTTTCCGGCGGCGAAATACGGTCGCAACTAACAGCGGTTGCAGACGGACAAGCAGTGTTTTTGAATGCCCGACTACAGGGTGCGCAAGAAGTGCCACCTAATGCGTCAACTGCCAATGGGATGTCAACCGTATTATTAAATAGAGCTACCAATAAGGTTTATTTAACTGGTAGTTATTCAAACCTTACCAATCCTATCTCCGGATCTCACATTCACCTGGCACGGCCGGAGTTTAATGGAAGTGTTATTGTTTCGCTCACTAACTCGGGAGGCACCACAGGCACCGTTCACGGCGAAGCGACACTTACAGATGCACAGCGTGACTCGACGGCTATCGGTAAGACTTATGTGAACATCCATTCTACGCCAACTTATGCTGGTGGAGAAATTAGAGGCCAGTTAATCGTCAATTCTCAATTAAGGTTTTTTGGCGGTCGACTTTCTGGAGCAAACGAAGTTCCTTCAAACGCATCGCTGGCCGTTGGTACCGTAATCGCCCGCTTTGATACACTTACCAACGAACTTGAGGTTACCGGTGATTATCAAAACCTTACCACAACAATATCTGCTTCACACATTCATATAGGATCAGCAGGATTAAACGGAGGAGTGGTTTTTGGATTAACCAACACCGGCGGTGTATCCGGAACACTTAATGCTACAGCCATACTTACACAAGCACAGGAAGATTCGTTGATGATTGGAAAGTTGTATGCGAATGTGCATTCAACAACTTTTGGTGGTGGAGAGATCCGCACGCAGTTACTCCCTCAAACGAGCGGGCAAACGCAGTATGCAAGAAACACGTTGTCAAATGCACAGGAAGTGCCTACCAATGCTTCTACAGCTACCGGCACCGTTACCGCAATTGTAGACAGAATAACCGGTCAGGCCTATGTAACCGGCACCTACACTGGTTTAAGTGGCACCATTTCAGGTTCGCATATTCACCGGGGACAAACAGGCGTAAATGGCCCGGTAATAATGGCACTGACTAACAGCGGCGGTACCTCAGGAACTGTCTCCGGAAGCCAGCTCTTATCGCAAGCTTTGGTTGACTCATTTGTAAACGGAAATACGTATGCCAATATTCATTCATCTCCAACCTTTACCGGTGGCGAAATAAGAACTCAACTTGGAAACGTGGTGCTGCCAGTAAAGCTCGCTTACTTCAATGGATATAAAGAGCGGAACAACATTATTTTGGTGTGGGAAGCATTGAATGAAGTGAATGTAAAGCACTATGAAATCGAACAACAGAATACGGAAACGGGACTTTGGTTAAGCAAGTCAATGATAGCTTCCAACGGTAATGGTCGTTCAGCCTACAAAGCAGAAGATGTACCCTTAGTTTTCAAACAAGCATTTGTAAAATATCGGTTAAAGTCGGTTGATAAAGATGGCAGCACGTCTTATTCCGCCGTAGTAAAAATAAACTTCGCAAAAGCGGAAGCTGCTTTAAACATCAACGCTAACCCCGTTACTACTTCACTGAATTATGTAGTAACCGGACTTCGGGTAAATCAAAAAATGGAAGTGACAATCGTTGATCAAAATGGAAGAAGCGTACACCGCGAGAGTGTATCAGCTTTAGGAAATCAAATGATTGATATAGCCACCCTTGCAAACGGAGTTTACACGCTTCGCGTACAAGTTGGAGATGAACTGATGCAAAAGCGTTTTGTAAAGCAATAAGCTTACTTTAAGATGTAACAGGCGGGCGCAACATTTTGCGCCCGTTTTTTTATGGGCGATGCATTTCAATAGCATGTGCTTTAAGGGCCGAATGGATCGACGACGCAAAAGTTACCGCATGGGCACCGTCACAATGCAGGCAAACAGTTTGAACATCAAGGGGAACTAATTTACCATTGACAGAAGTAACAGATTGTTGATTGATCATTTGCAATACCTCCTGCAATGATGTTTCGCCGGAAGTAATCATGGCGTTCTCATTTGTCCTGGCTGTAAGACTACCATCATCCTGGTAAGTTCGGTCAGCAAATACTTCAGCAGCTGTTTGCATTCCTAGTTTTTTTGCTTCACTGATCGAGTGGCTGCCACTCAATCCATACAGTGTTAGCAGCGGATTAAAATCGAACACAGCACGAGCGATGGCGTTGGCCAACAAAACATTCTTGGCGGCCATATTATACAAAGCGCCGTGCGGTTTTACATGGTGCATTGGCGCGTCTTCCCGGGTACATACTGCATTCATTTTTTGCAATTGCGTTGTAAAAAGCTGGTAGATTTCGCCCGGCGACAAGCTGTGTTCAAGCCTTCCAAAATTCGGCCTATCATCAAACCCGGGGTGCGCACCCACTGCTACATTATAAAGTAATGCTAGCCGAACAGTTGTTGCCATTGTCTCCTCATCTCCTGCATGAAAACCACAGGCAATGTTTGCCGAAGAGATAAAGGGCATCAGCAATTCGTCATTAGGAAAACCTTCACCCATGTCGCAATTAAGATCGATTGAACGCATATGATGTACCTTCTTTGATGGGTAAAGGTGAGATTAATTTAGCTGCAGCCCATTGTGAACGATACCTACTGCAGTAGATTTTACAGCAAATTTTGTTGCTTAAATTTTTTTAAAACAGCAACGCGTATCTGCTCCAATAAATACTGTTGTTCAAAAAAAATATCTTCTGCTGTTTGAACATCCACCAATCGCAAGTTCAGCAAACTACCTGGCTTCATTTGCGCAAGCGATGGCAGGTCAGCAGATATCACATTGGCTATTCTCGGGTAGCCGCCGGTAGTTTGATGATCGGCCATTAATACAATCAGTTGCCCCGAGGGTAAACATTGGATCGTGCCTTTGGTTACTGCCGAAGACAACAGTTGTTCTTTATTTTCAACCACCAAACTAGAACCGCTCAACTGGTACCCCATGCGATCACTTCTATTGTTTATAGTGAAAGATGAATCAACCAAACGCTGTCTCGATTCTGCATCGAGCCAATCATATTCACTCGCGGCTATGCAACGAAAATTACGCTGCGTATACAATGGTGAAGTATTTGCAGAAATCGGCAAAGCCACATACCCTTTGCTACCTACAACCATTGGAATCTTCATCTGTTTTTCGGTAGTCCGGTTTTTTATTTCATCTCCGTTTTGCAGCGACCTGCCGTGGTACCCACCCTTCTTTACTTTTAGATTTGTACTGCCACTCCCTAACCATTCTTCTGCACTCCACCCACCGCGTATAGCTATGTAACATCGTGCTCCCTGTACACTTGCCGTAAACTTTAAAACAGCTCCCCCATTTACTATTATAGCTGTATTGCCAGGGATCGCTTCACCATTGATGGTAGCACCGAAATCAGCCCCTGATAAAGCAATCAGGCGGGGCGTTGTAAACTGTAAACTTGCTGCAGGAAAATGAACTTCTAACACTACCGCCATTGCATGGTTGCCTGCCAGTATGTTGGCAACATTTGCACTTAGCGAGTCCATCACACCGCAGGGATTAATACCCAAATGCTGATGGCCATAACGTCCGCCATCTTGCAAAGTATCGAGCAAACCGGCTTTTAGTACTACGGCACTCATATAGCTTGATATGTTTCAAATTCGGCTAAAGAAAGAGGGTGAAAACTTACCTGGTCACCTGCTTGCAACAAGCAGGGCTCGTTTCTATCAGCATCAAAAATGCGGAGCGGTGTTCTACCAATAATATTCCATCCACCCGGAGAATCGAGTGGATATATTCCTGTTTGATTACCCGCAATACCAACACTACCTGCGGGTACACCCGTTGGCCCCGCTTTACGATCACAAGCAATTTTCTCCTCCACTTTACCCATGTAGGCAAAGCCCGGCAGAAATCCAATCATATACACACGATACATGGTAGCGGTATGTATTCTTATGATCTCATCAATAGAAATTTGTTTGCGTATGGACAGCATTACGAGATCGCCGGCTAATGATACATGATAGCAAACAGGAATGCTTATATGCCTGGATTCATGCAATCGCTTTTCTGCCGTAAGCAAGAATGCAGTTGCTATTTTCTGTTGCATATAGTCATAGCACGTATTACTCGTCAACTGCTTTATTTGTACCACGCTGTACACTACCGTCAGCGACGCGTACGCCGGGATGATGTCTACGACTCCATCGAGATTTAAATCGATTAGACTATTATACAAATGCATCACCTGCTGATGAATCGAATCATCTATTACGTTGCCAAAAGTTATGTTGATGGCGCTATCTCCCAAAGGAAAAATTGCAGGCTTCATGCAGGTACAATATGGTAATGAAGTTAGCGAAAGGCGTGGAGAGAAACTTCCGATAAAGCTACTAAACCAATCTGCACATTTTTGTAAATACCAAATAAAAAAATCCTGCTTTTGTTTGAGGCAGGATTTTGTCGTAGATTTTATGACGCTAAAATGGATAACCTATTGCAAGATTTATAACCATCCCATTATCGGGTGGCCTTGGCGCGTACGGAACTTTTAAAGGGAACGCAAAATCCAAACGAAGCAACAGTATGGTTAGATCAAGCCGTACACCAGCACCGGCATCAATGGCTAATTCTTTTAAAAAATTATTGGTGAAATTAGCTCCGGGCCTCAATGGGTCTTTATTCAACAACCAAACATTTCCGGCATCCACAAAGAGTGCTCCTTCTACGATGCTGAATAATTTTGGACGATACTCTGTATTTATTTCAAGCTTAATGTCTCCTGACTGATCCGGTAAGAAAAATGCATTTTGATCTACGTTCCTTCTATAACTACCCGGCCCAACGGTACGGCTTCGAAAACCACGCAAGCTATTGTTTCCTCCGGCAAAAAACTGTTTTACAAATGGCATCTGCTGACTGTTTCCGTAGGGGTAACCAACACCCACAATAATCCTGTTGGCCCATTGACTTTTCGATCCCACCTGCACATAGTAACGGGTATCAAACTCCGTTTTTATATACTGCGAAAAGCGGGATCCAAACAAGGTAACCGTATCACCTGTTTTATAATTTGCTTTGCTGGCAAGGCCTAAAATGTTACCAGCCAGGTCTACCAGTCCATTAAAATATAAACCGGTTCGGTTAGTGCTTCCCGCTAATTGATTGTAGTTGTAATTATAGGTTGAACCCATGATGAATTGCTGTTCAACAATGCGCGCAAGCACTGGGTTTTGCCTCATACTATCAGCATATTGCTGCGTAATGTTTACCGGTTTTACATAATTGATTGCAACAGGATTCAATTGGTGTTCTTTTTGTAAACTCTCCTTCCAGGAGTACCCGTAATTGCCACGAATGCTATTGAGCGTATACAACTTTTGCCTGTTGAGTAATTCGTATCCTACCAGGAGATTTGTGCGGGGTACAAACTCTCCGGGATTCCTAACTTCTAAAAAAGGAATAACAAAACGCGGTATACTCAATGTTGCTTCTCCACCAACTCGAAAGGTGTTCGACCTTCCAAAGTTTCCGCTAATTTGAACTTCGGAACCAGCAAACACATTTACTGCTAATTGTTCCGCTCCGCGAAATGCATTTCTATTTCTCCAGCTAAGTGTTACCTGCGAACCCGTAAGGTTATTGGTTTTTGAAGTTCCGGTTACTTCTGCCCTCAAAGATTTTCTGGGCGTAGGTGTCAGGTAATAGTACGAGTTCAACTTAATCTCTCCACTATCCACCACCGGTTGAAAACGATTTTTTACAAACTTGAAATTACCCAGGTTAATCAACCTGCTCAACGTAGTGTTGTGATCTTTCCTGCTATACAAATCACCGGGCTTAAACTGCATGCTTTGTTCAAAAACGGTAGGCTTAAACATTTTGGCAGAGTCGATTACAAAATACCCTTTATGGAATTCTGCATACCGCAATAACGTATCTGAACTGGCTGAATTAAGGCTATAATTGGAGTATATAAACACATCGTTGATGCGGTAGGTTTGCTTTGCCTCCGCCGGTGTTTGAGGCTTCACCCTCAGGTACATGTTTACTTCGTTGTTTCCAATGGTGCTATCCGTTTCTATGATCAATTGTTCACCGCTGAAATAATAAAAGCCCTTTTCCTTTAGTTCAATATCTATCCTTGTTCTTTCACCTTTTATAATATCGAGGTTAAAGGGAGCACCGGGCTTTAATAAAGTTTTAGGCATCGTAGCGCGTATCGCGGTGGCTAATGCAGAACTGTCGCCAGGAAATTCTATGTTTCTAATTTTATACTCAGGCCCTGTGTTTACATCAAAAGTTGCGCTGGCCTGTTTGTTTTTGATGGTAGTATCACCCAGTACGCTAACATGAAAAAAGCCACGGTTCTCCATCCAGTTATCCAGCAGCAACACATTCCTGTCAAGGCTAAACTGGCTTAATAAAACGGGCGGCTCACCAAATTTTCTTCGTATCCATCCACCCAATCCCTTTTCGCTACCCATGTTATACATCCAAAGCTTAATAGGCATTCCCAAAACCCTGGTGTTTGGTTTGGGCCTCGTAAGGCCTTTGAGGCTGGAGCTTAACGCCTTTCTCTGTTTTGCGGGCACACCCGTTTCCTTAATGGTAACTTTTGAACCTGTATATAAAGCATCGTTATCGGGTACTGACTTCGTAGTACTACAACCAGCCGCCATCATGATCATGCAGGTACAAAATACCAGGCTATAGTGAAATTGAATGGGCTTAGTTTTCATCATCTTTTCTTGCATTATCCCTGGGAAGTTCAGAGTTATTTGTATTGACCGGTGGAGTAACCGGAGGGGTAGCAGATTTTTCAGGAGGCGTGTTTGAATCCTTGTCTTTTCTTCTCTCCCTTGTTGCAGTATTGCCCTTCCTTCTCATTTGGAATATCTCTTTAAACTTTGAATAATCAACAGACATTACAAAGCCGACACCCGTTTCTACTACATAACCTTCTACCACTCCTTCATACTCATTTTTGCGATAAGCTCTTATCAAATACCGACCATCTTGCGTAAGCGCATAAGCAATATTCAGGTTAGGAGATGTGCTGGTTCCACCGGTACCAGTCTGGTTACTTTGGCGTGCACCTTCCAGTTCAAAGTTGGTTCCTACGGTCACGGTCAGGCGATCATTCAGCAGTCGTTTGGATAAACCCACATTTAGATCCGTTCTGTTTTGCATTGATCCAGACGTGTAATCTTCCGTAGAAACCACGTCGAAATTTATATCGACGCCTGCTATTAAATTACCCGCAAGGTTGTTAAGTTGTTGGGCCAGAATTTTACTTACACTCTGGCGTGCCAGTGAACCGGCATTCATACCACCACCTGCACTTTCAAACGGATTCTCTGATACAAAACGATTTAATAACAGCAGCGCAAAAACCTGCTTATTCAATTCAGAGGGTTCTGATTTTAATTGATTCAACCGTTGCTCTACTTGTCCTGCAATTTCATTATCAATTCGCACGGTGCTTTCTTCCGGCAAAATAATATCAAAGGTGAGCTCAGGTTTTAAAAGAGGCCCATCCATATTTAGCAACACATTAAATGGAAGCTTCTGGCGGTAACGTAGATCAGTTCGTGCCTGTGTAATTTGATCCTGCACCAGTTCAATAGCTGACGTGTTGGCAACATACACTGCGGTCACATCCATAATACCATCGGTTGGTTCTCCTATCCATGTGATGCTGCTACCTTTTTCTATATCGAACCTTCGGCGAAGAAAGTTGAAAGACATTTCGTAAGCGCCGGATTCTAATTCATACGTTCCGGTTAAAGTAACTTTTCCGCTTTTATCAATACCGGCATTTAGTATAGCCTCGCCTTGAAGTTTTACAAAGTCTCCATTGCCTTCATCAATCACCAGGCTAAGGCTGGCTTTTTTATCCAACTCCAAATTCACTGACACATCCATACCAGTGATACCTACTTTATTCAGTGTATCTAACGCAGCAAGAAATAAAGAATCACTTAGCGGATCATCTTTATCAACAAACACCACTATGCCATCGCGGTCTGCTACACCCGGTTGCGTTTGCGGCAATACAACGGTGAGATCCGTTTGCTCATTTACTTTAAGATTGCCGTCCACAACAGGTGCTGTTTCTGTTCCACTTATATTTAAATCCGTATCGAAGAATAACCTTCCATAGTACAGCGGGTTATCTTTTTTAGTACTGTTGAGCGCCATGAAATCATCCGCACGAATATTTAAGTCGAACGCATAATTAATGTAGTTGGTCGTACGTGCCGCACCATTAATTGTAAGGTTATTGTCGGCAGAATCTTTTATAGTAAAAGAGTTGAAACTTAAGCCCTGGTTATTTACTGCAACGATTTGTTCATTATCTATTTTAATCTGGCTGCCCAGCATGGATATCACCATACTTGTTTCTTCAAATCGCAGCTTGCCATCTATATCAGGCGACGCTATGGTGCCCCCAATTTTTACATTGCCCGCCAGGTAACCTTCCGCATTTCTGATAGCGCCCATACTAACCCCTTCCATCGTTTTTAGTTGCAGCGCTTTTATTGCAAGGTTCAGGTCCATGTTGCTATTGTTCTCTGGCTTCAGGTAGTAATTACCAGTTAAGGCCACATCGTTTCCACGGCCGGTAATGGTAACATTGGTAGCAAATGTGTTGGCAGTACGATTATCAATTTTAGCATTTATCTCACCAATAGTATCCTGGTTTATTTCAAGGTTCTTAATGGTTAGATCCGTAGTAAAGTTTGGTTGAGTCGTAAGATCACGCAGCAATACATTTCCATTTAAAGAACCATCCACCAATAAAGAATCTGTTTGAACAAAACCGGTAAGTGTAGCTATTCTAAAATCTGCAAACCGCACTTCTAACGGGCTGTTTGTTCCGCTACCCTGACTATTTAAAATAAGGTGCTGATTGCCCTGGCTTAAATCAAAGTTTTGTGCATTTACCAAAGTTGATCCAAAGCGTACAAGGTTATCCCGGTTAATGGTCCATGAATCGTAATTGAGCAACAAGCTATCGGGGCGAAGAGAAAGTGAGAAAATATTATTCGGTTCCTGCGCAAACAAACCTTGCAGCCTGTACTTGTCTTTGTTTTCTTTATCGCCAATGCGCAATGCAAAATTCACCTTATTGTTGGCTACATCAGCACGAAGCCGTGTGCCTAATATTGAGATATTGGTGCCACTGCTAATTTCTGCGACATTGGTCACTACGTTAAGTGTATTACCTTGGGTGGTGGCTACCAAATCAAGGTCTACAATTTTGTTTGTACCCAATTCAATATGCGGTGAAGTCACCGTTGCATTCCATCCATCACTGCTGGAGAAATTAGCTTTGATTGCTACCTTGTCCAGGCGCTTAAGATCAGGAACAAATGCACGCAATGTTGGATGATCGATAACTACTGCATCAATGGTGAAATTATACGGATCGGGCAGTGGAGCTTTTTTGCCTGTAGTGTTTATTGCGTAATACGGTTGAATGGCGTCCATGAAAATGGTACCGAGCTGCGCCAGTTTATACTCACCTTGTAGCGTTGCATTTACAAAATCAGTTTTAGCAGTAATGAGTTGTTGATTGTTGACATAGCGCGCAATCACTTCTACCGAATCCAATTTTATTCGTTGACCATTTGCTACCAACAAAGAGTTGGTCATATAAATCTCGCCTTCTAAAGCATCCAGGTTTAACTGCGGGAAATTGGCAACAATTTTTCCGCGATAAATCATTGCATCGGGTGTAAGATTGAGCGGACCGGTTTTAATGCTATCAATATCTGCCGTAACCATAAAGCCTGGAAGCGCACCACCCAAATCGCCTTCAGCCTGCAAAGCAAAATGCAGGTTGGGATCTCTCATACTTGCATTCGCAGAAAATTTTTGGTTGGCAATAGAAGCATTTACATTTAAATTCCTGTAGTTGTAATTATTGTACACTGCACTTCTTACCACGCCCTTAATGGTTGCATTTGCTTTCTCCGGGTCAAAGCCTCTACCGCGTACGGTAAACCCTGCCGAGACGGTGCCAATAGTTTGTGGCTGCTGAATAATCCTTCCGATATTAAGATTGCTGGTAGAGATGTCAGCGGCATACGTTGCAGTATTTGGATTGGTAGCGTTGTTGATACGGCCGTTTACTTTCGCATTACCCAAAGAAGTGTTGATAGAAACATTTGCATACAAACTTTTCAATCCCCCACGTACAATGCCACTTAATGCCATCGACTCCGGTATGGTAATGTTAGCAGGAATGCTCTTAGGAGGCACAAGGCTCATGAGATCACTTCTGCTGGTGCTAAGGCTGCGAATATTTAAATCAGCCGAAAAATTGTTTGGATCTGTGGCATTCACAAGTGTACCTGAAAGATCGGCGCGGGTGTTTTGAAAGCCACGAAACTGAAGTTCACGTATGTTAAGCCGCGCTAAGCTTCCGTTGATTTTACTGTTGATAAACAAGGTGCCACTACGATTGCTGAAAGCAGGCTGTGCGGCCAATTGCGGTGCAAACGTCAAGATGTCTTTTATAGCAATGCGACTGTTATCGATATCAAGGTTCAATTCCATTAATCCGGGGTTGCTTTGAATAGCAGCAAGCGACGGATATCGAACTGCTGCACTGCGTTTCAATTCTGTGCCGGGTGTTTTTATTAAAAGATTATTTAGTACCGCACCTTTCTCAGTGTACTTAAAATCGGTCGTGAGTTCATTTAATACAAACCCACTTTTTTCCTTCATTTCTCCTTGTAAAATATTGGCCGCAATGGTGTCCCGGTTGAAAAGAAAGTTATCGGCATGCAGTGTTAAGTCAGATACTCCGAGGTGCGCATAATCCATTCCCCGTACCGTGCGAGGCTGCGTATTATCATTGTAGATAAACTTGTTGTTATTAAAACGAATGGCCCCTACAGTAAACTTCCAGGGCAGGTATTCCATTTTTACTTCCTGGTTATTTTGCGTTGTAAATTTTACCACATCCGATTCCGCTACTGAGTTCATATTTACCATCCCATCCAATTCATTCAATTCTATTTCGCGTACGGCAATGATGCTTTTCTCAAGGTCAAACTTTTCAGGATATAGCTTCAGGTCTTTAAACTTAAAGCGGGTATCAATACCAGAAACATCATTGCCATAGGCAAAGTCTACATCTGACAAAATAGTTTCTGAGTTGGTAAATTTTAAAAATTGAGGCTTCTCGTTGGTAGCTGTAGCAGAAGGATTCGTATTTACAGTAGTAATTTCAAGCGGCTTGGTTTGCCTGATACGTCCCCGTAAACCCTTGAGGTTAATCTTTGGAACACTATACACCAGGTTAGCAGGATCGAATGTTTCTATTCGTGTATCAAAATGCCCCAGGTAAACATTTACGTCATTACCCGTCAGTACATCAAAGAACACAAAGCGTGTGTCATCCACAATAATTTTGTCGATAGCCATTTTCATGGCTGCCGTATCCTTAGGAGTAGTGGACGTTTTGGGTGCAAACGCATCTACAATAAACTGGTAATTGAAAATCGTATCGGGTAACTGCCTTTTTAATTTTACTGTAATGCCGTTTAAATTGATCTCATTAATTTGAATTTCACTCTTGATGAGTTTATACATATCCAGGTCCACCTTCAGCTGCTTACCCGCAATTAGCGTATCCCTGGTTCTGTCTTCAATGTACACCCCTTCGAGCACCAGCATTTTTGGAAAGTCAATATCCAATCTCTTTATCTCAACCTTAGTTTGCAATTTGTTCTCGAGGAAAGTCACAATTTTACCCCGTGCAAAATTTTGAACAGGTGCGGTTTGGATAAGTAATAAAATAAGAACAATGAGAAAGACCAGTGAAAGAATAAAAATGGCGAAGCCTCTTCCGATCTTCGCCATTAATGATCTTTTTTTCGTTGTTGTTTCAGTGGATTGCATAGAAAACGGATACTTTAACCAGGTAGATGAACAGCATATATAGACAAAATGTACACCAATTGAAAGCAGCTATTGAAATGCCTGCATTTTGCAACCGGATAATTTTGCCTGAGGAAAAAACAGCACCTAAAACACTGGCCTTGTAGAATTTATTCCTCAGCCCTAATACTGTAACCGCTGATTTTCAATAGTATTTACTGGTGAAAATTTTATGCTATCGCCTGATTTTACGCAGTAACCAAAGTACCAATGCAACCACCAGTACCACTACTACTACGCCTACCCACATGCCTGCCTGAAAGATGTCTCCGATAGCTGCGCAGCTTGTAAGCATTACCGCAACAAAAGCCAAAAGGGAAAATATCTGTACTCGTTTCATAAAATCTTTTTAGTGTTTAATATATCCAGCTTACTGTATAAAATAGTGCCAATGGCCGCGAGACTTTCCCATGCTACTTGTCGCGTTTATACTTAAACCTTAAAACCAACACAGCTATGTTTAAAATAAGCGAAAAGCCGTTGGTTATGATGATCGGCCAATCTTCGCGCATAATACCGTAGACCATCCAAAGTGCTACACCCACCATCAATGTAGAAAACATACCTAAGGAGAGGTCTTCGACTTTTTTTTCTTTGACGATTTTTATCAGCTGAGGAATGAGTGAGGATGATGTAAGTATGCCTGCGATAATTCCAATGATATTGGTGTAATTCAAAATAAATGTTTTAGGGATTCTGCGTTATTTGTGTTGTAAAAGAAATCGTGTCGCGACTTCTACGGTTGGCTAATGTTTCCTGAACGGCAACAGCCTGCCGAACATGTTGATCGGCCATGGCTGAAAATTTCTTAGCCGCCGATCTTAAATTGCGGTCTACTGCGCTTTCACTCATCTCAGTGAAAACCTTGCCTTCTTGATTGCGCTGCACTTCGTTTGTATAAAATTTATCAAAGGATATCCCTTTTTGATGTACTAACAATTGCCACTGCTTGGTTTGAGCCGGTGAAATATCCAGCGGTAACTCAACTTGGTGTCTACCGGCAATTACTTCCAGCTCATCCATCATTTGTTTGTGTTCTTGCACAATCGTTTGTGCCAGTTGCTTGGCATCTGGGGTTGTACTACGGTTCACGGCCTCTTCGGCCATTTTCAAAGTCAGGGAAAGATACTGGTAACATTTACCAAGGATTTGCTGATCCGCCAGTGCAAGTGTGGGAGCAGCATTCTTTTTACCCTCGGCAACCTGGTTGTTGCAAGCCATTAAAACAGGAAAAAATAAAATGAAAAGTAGAAATGTTTTAGTCATAGTAGTAAAAACGCTTTTTGTAAAAACTATCCTTAACTAAACCTATGCCATCGGCGGTCAGCATTTGGAAACAACTAAAATGGTAAATTTGAATATGTAAAATGGGTGGGAATTAATTTCTACGATGGACACCAGTAGATTAAAATTAATTTTTAAAGAAAGGGATTGCAGGTTCCGAACAAAAACGGGTGGCACTATTTTTTTAAATTACTCGATAACTATAATCAATCTATTATTTACCATTAAAAATCAATGTTATGAATTCAGGATCAAAGGTTCTTTTAGGCGTATTAGCTGGTGCAGCTACAGGTGCTATTTTAGGTGTTTTATTTGCCCCCGAAAGAGGTGAAGAAACACGTCGTAAAATTGGCGAAGGAAGCCGCGACACGCTTACGAATTTGAAAGACAAATTTGCAGATTTCGTAGACGGAATCGCAGATAAGTACGATACAGTAAAAGATAGCGCGTCTGACCTAATTGAGAAAGGTCGCACTACAGCAGAGAACCTGATGCACAAGGGAGCAAATAGTACAGGAACTACTAGTGGAGCTGCCGGATCATCAAGCATGGGTTCAGGCTCATCATCATTTCAGTCTTAATTTAAGATATCAATCTCTTGTACAACAAGTCACGTTGATTGTAAAAAATTACTATGAGCAAGCAACCCACTTTTACTTTAATAGAGTCGCTGATCGGCCAGACTAAAGAGTATGTTGAGAACCGGATAGAATTATTAAAACTTAAAGCAGTGGATAAAACGGCGAACGTTTTTTCTGCTGTTGTTTCAGGTGTAATTCTCTTTATGGTTTTTTTTATATTTTTTGTGGTTTTGAATATTGGTCTGGCATTACTGATCGGAGACTTAGTGGGTAAATCCTACCTAGGCTTCCTGCTCTTAGCCCTTCTTTATGCTATCATCGGGCTTGTTGTATTTTTTGGCCGCAACACGTGGATGAAATCTATGTTCACCAGCATTATCATCAAAAAAGTTTTATAGCACATCATGAAACATAACGTGACCAATAGCGGGGAGTTGAAAAAAGCAATGGAAGATCTGCAGCAAAAAATCAACATGCAGGAAGTAAAGATGAAAGATCATTACGAATTGATCAAGGTAGATCTTCAGCCCAAAAATATCATTAAGAATACGTACAGTCACATTGGTGAGTCTCCGGAAATTCAGCGGACACTTTTAAACACTATTATAGGCTTCGTTATAGGTTATGGTTTTAAGAAAGCTAAAGAATTAATGAACGAGGAGACGATGGACAGACTCGGCAAGAACCTGGTGCATTCGGTATTAGATAAAGTGGAGGCGCACAATCCCCAGGGTATATTATCGAAAGGTGTAAAAATGTTGCGCAAAACCACCCCGGAAGATTCACGTTTGCATCCCTTTATTGGGTACAACCAACAAACTTAGTTTTTGTCTAAATTCATTCAAAGCTGTCTCTTCAAAGACGGCTTTTTTTGCACACAAAAAAACAGCCACTTTATAAAGCGGCTGTCAATATCTATACAAAGCTAAATTATCACCACAATGGTACTAAGCCTTATTTCTTGTTTTAGGGAGTAAGCTTTTCACCATGTCAGCATCTACATTCAACGACTTTCCATTGTCTCTGTGGTTGATCCATGTTTCATGCTCATCGAAAAACGCATGAAAATTACTTTTGCCTTCATCTGCTACCACATAAGTAAAATCGTGCATTTCGTAGCTGCTTGATTTGTCATTCAGCTTTGCGGCACCTTTACTTGTCATGTGAAAATTGGATACTGTCATAATAAATCAGTTTAGTTGTTTTTTAGAATATTCATTAAAATCTTCTCTTCTGATGTCAGATCAGATACACCGTCATCTTTCTCAATAATCTCCAACTTGGCCCAGTACTTATCTAATGCCTGCGCTTCGTATAAGGATAGCACCAGTGGATGCACGTAATATTTTTTACAAACAGTTCTTGTGTTACCCAACATGCCCGATACCACATCAAGCGCCGATACAATGTTCTTTTTTATGCCTGTAGCCGTGTCGCTGTAGGGAATATCTTTTAACGCCAGTAAAGCCTGTACTGAACCCGACCATGTCCGAAAATCTTTTGCAGTAAAATCGCCTCCGCTAATGTTCTTGATATACTCATTCACCATTCCCGAGTCTATCGCCTTTCGATTTCCTTCCGCATCATAATATTGAAAGAGCTCTTTTCCGGGTATATCCTGGCATTGCTTTACAATGTTGGACAACCGTTTGCTTTTTAGATCGATATCGTGGTAAACTCCTTTCTTTCCTTTGAAAGAAAATTTGATTGAATTACCAGAAACTTTTACATGCTTGTCTTTAAGCGTAGTGATGCCATACGATCCGTAGATCTTTTCGTACATCTCATTTCCAATCCTGATATTCGTTCTTTCCATTAAGCTAACTACCGTTGCCAGCACCTTTACCAGCGGAAGTCCCTGGTTGGATAAATCCTTTTCCAGCTTTAATCGCATGCCAGGCAGTGATAAACCAAACTGGTACAGCCGATAAAATTTAGTGTGGTTCCTTAGGGCATTCCACAGCGGGTGATATTTATACTGTTTCCGCCCTTTTACATCAATTCCTGTAACCTGTAAATGACCAAACTCGTTTTTACAAATCCAAACTTTTTCCCAGGCTGGCGGAATAACCAACCGTTTAATCCTTAATAGTTCCTCACTATCATTGTTCGGTTTTCCGTTGTACCAATATTCGAAAGAACTCCCTTTTTTTTCTCGTGTAATTCCCGGGTCGCAATCGCTTACATATACCAGGTTAACTGCAGCTGCACTCTTTTCCGGGCTGTTGATTAATGACCTTATTTTCCTTTTCGGGATTTTGGCAATCAATTCTACTTCTGACATCTGCTGATCTTTTAGAGCTGAAATCATACCATTTTTTGTGCTTCTGTTAACCAAGGCATTAGAAAATTACATCACATTAACCCCCACCGAACGAGTATTAAATTCTACAAAAGTTAAGTGCATACGATGGTTAAAATGAATGGAACGTTCGAATAGTTCCTGACCATAACCTATACCAAATCCTATAAAGAATCCTGCCATTAATAGCGATACGACATAAAAAAAGTAGCACACGTTTTATGTGTGCTACTCGCAATTATTAAGGGGTGAATGGAATGGGCTTAGTTATAAATCCGTTCAATTGAATCTTTAAACTTTTCCATGATTACTTTTCGTTTTAGGCTCATCTTAGGTGTCATTTCACCTGTGTCAATGCTCCACTCTCTTGACAATAATTCAAACTTTTTTATTTGCTCTACATGGTTGAAGTACTTATTGAAACTCTCTACAAGGTCACGAAAATGAGACAGCACTTTTGGATCATGGATAGCGGCATCGTTTGAGGTGAATTGCAAATTATTTTCCCGCATCCATTCACGCAACATCGGAAAGGATGGAACGATCAAGGCACCCACAAACTTTTTCTCTGCGCCTACTACAATTACCTGCTCAATGAATGGACTCTCTTTTAATTTATTCTCGATTGGCTGTGGCGCCACATACTTGCCTCCGCTGGTTTTAAATAACTCCTTTTTGCGGTCCGTAATTTTTAAGAATGGTCCTTGCCAAACACCAATGTCTCCCGTGTAAAGCCAACCGTCTTTTAGTACTTCTTCAGTAAGATCTGGCCTTTTAAAATAGCCCAACATGACCGAAGGACCTTTCACCAATATTTCTCCATCTTCGGCAAGCTTTACTTCTAATCCGTTAATGGGCAAACCGACTGTTCCAAACTTGGTGTGTGTGGGAGGATTGCGCCGGTTCACACTGATAACCGGGCTGTTTTCCGTAGGACCATACCCTTCAAAAATGGGTATGCCTGCAGCATTAAAAATGCGCAATAATTTTTCCTGGCAAGCTGCGCCACCGGTTATAATAAACGAAATGTTACCCCCTAAAGCTTCCCGCCATTTACTAAAGATGAGCTTGTTGGCAACGGCCAATTGCATGTTGTACACCATCCCACCACTCTCGAGGTTATCGTACTTTTCTGCCAGCGCAACGGCCCAATAAAACAGTTTTCTTTTCACGCCTGTCAACTCATTTCCTTTTGCCATAATTTTCTCAAAAACCTTTTCGAGCAAACGAGGCACGGTAGCAAAGCCATTTGGCTTTACCTCTTTCAAATTGTCGCCAATGGTTTCCAGGCTTTCCGCGTAATAGATGCTAATGCCACTGAACAGGTAGATGTAGGTGACCATCTTTTCAAAAATATGATTGAGCGGCAAAAAGCTCAGCACTTTTGATTCCGGACTATCTGGAAACTTGAAGCTATCCTTAGACATGTACACATTGGTGTAAATATTCTTGTGAGAAAGCATCACTCCTTTAGGCGTGCCTGTGGTGCCGGATGTATAAATGATCGTGGCCACATGTTCGGGAGAAATGCCTGCTTTTACTTCTGCTGAAAGTTTGATCGTCTCATCAGTAGCCATGCTCTTTACATTGGTCCAATGGTCTGCACCAGGTACTTCGTCAAAGGTATACACTTGCTTCAGCGAGGGCACTCTGTCCTGCACGCTTCTTACTTTCTCAAGCAAGTCTACGCTGCTCACAAAAATGTATTTAACCGCAGCGTCATTCAGTATAAATTGAAGTTCGAGTGGGTTGGTAGTTGGGTAAATGGGTACCAGTATGGCGCCTGTTTGCTGTACAGCCAAGTCGGTAAATATCCACTCGGGACGATTGTTGCTGATGATGGCAATTTTATCTGCCCCTTCTGCAGTAAAGTCATTTGCGGATACGCCGAGTTTCAATAAACCAGCACTAAACTGATTAACCGTTTCCTGTACCTGCTTGGTGCTAAATGAAGTCCACGTGCCCTTGATCTTGGCCGCAAGCATATCATCCTTCGGATAATTTTGAAGTTGTTGTTCTACGGAATCAAACAATCGTTTTGGAGTCATGGCAATTATTTTAATACACTAAATAAGCAATTTAACACACATACCACAAAATACAATAGCAACGCAAAGAACACTTTACTTCCTTACAATCAAACATTGCATGCATTTGCTGTGCACAGAAAATGAAACATTACCATTGCCCAACAAAAGCTATTCAAATTCAGGAAGCAATTATCGGGTCATTGCCGCTACGAACAGGAGAACAAGTAACAAGCCTACTATAATCAAGGCGATGCTTACCCATCCAATTATTTGACCTGCCTGTGCATATCCTTTTGCGTCACCCAGTGTACCCGGAGTCTGTTTGTCAAGCGCTAGTGCCTGGTTGGAGATAATGAGTCCAGCTATGCCCAAAAAAGGAACCAATAACAACCCAGCCAATGATAATCCAAACCCTACGTATGCCTTGTTTCTTGCTTTTGCTGCTAACGCTTCATCCCCTACCTGATCTACTTTATTAATGATTTTTTTAGCCAACAGCCATTGTACTTTTTCTTTTAAGGTTAGCTTTCTTCCAAGGTATGATTGCAAATCTTTAATGGTAATGGAAGACACCGCGTTCATGTTTAGTGCAGGTTCCAATACTGTTTGGGTTTCAATCGCACTTGATGTGGTGGTGGTAAATGCAGCAGAAGAAACAAAGCTAATTGAGATAGCAAGGATGAAAAGTAAAAGCAGCTTCATGGTTAGAATGTTAGAAAAAGTTAGACGAATTGATGGTTACAAACTGTAACATAATACATTCCAACTAAACATTCATTCATTTTATATTATCGTGGGACGGCCTTCTTTTACTTAGATATCTGGTGAGAAATCATAAGCGTTTACAAGAAGGTCTCGATAAAAAAAATCGCCTTCAGGCAGCTTTACTTTGATTTACTTTTTGGTTCGTCAAAAACCCTGTACTGCTGCCCTTCAGGAATTTTATACACTTTACTTCGTGCAAACCCGAGGTAAGCATCCAATTCTTCTTTGTGATATTGAGACCATGTTTGATACGTTTTAAGATTTGCTGCAGGCCCAAACAACCAGAAGTTATATGCCTCAAACAATCCTTCTTTTAGCAATTGACGCTGGTGATCAAAAAGCCTGAATGGAAATTTAGCACCGTACTTTTCGTACCAGTCTAAAATGAACCTTGTACGAATAATGGTTAGCGTTTCAGGGGTAATGCCGTAGCTGGTCTGCGGCTGTTGTGCAAACAAAACCTCTGACACCGCTTTAGTAAACTCATTCTCTTTTTTCGCATTATAAGTTCCTGCAGCACCACCTGCCAGGAAGAATTTTTTGTACTGAGCTAACAATAAATTTTTTATTTCGGTAGCCCTTGGTGTAAAGCTTTCCATATTCAGAAAAGTTTCAGCATATAAAATGCTCCACAAAATCTCTCCTCTTTCTGCATACTGCTTGCTGATGAAATAATAATTGCTGCTATGATTTGCATCCAATTCAATTCCTTTTTCAAAAAGCTTCAGTGCATTTTCCGGTTCTTTCTGCAGCAGCATTTCACCATATTCACTGTACAATATGCCTTCATTAGGAAAACTCTTCATCGCTTTTTTATACAGCTTTTCAGCTTCCTTGTCATCTGCAATGGCCTTATACACCAGTCCCATCATATGATAAGCCGGCACGTCTGCATCTGCTCTTTCTACCAGTGGTTTTCCTACTTCCAACGCCTTTGCAAAATCTCTTTTCAGGTAATAAGAAAACATCAAATCCTTCGTGATCTCCAGGTGATTTGGTTTCAACTGCAAAGCACGGTTAAGCACCAAAATCGAGTTTTCATAATCGCCCTGCCGTAAAAAAGTTTTCGCCGTTTCGTGTAGTGTGTCGGCATCTTGCGTTTGACTAAATACGTTTGTGTTGACTATAATCAGCAATAACAGTAAAATCTTTTTCATACTTTTTCTTTTATCAAAACAGGCGAAACAATGTTCGCCCGTTGTTTGCTATTGTATAAGATGGGTCAACAACCCATCGCGCAATTTCGGTTCAAACCAGGTACTCTTGGGAGGCATCACATTTCCGCTGTCAGCTATATCAAACAATTGCTGTATGCTCACGGGGTAAAGGCTGAAGGCTATTGCCCATTCGCCGCTATCCACTTTCTTTTCTAACTCTTCTACTCCACGTATTCCGCCAACAAAGTCTATTCGCTTATCAGTCCGCTGGTCTTTAATTCCAAAAATCGGATCCAATATTTTTTCTTGCAGTATGGTTACATCCAATATACCGATCGGGTCTGTGGTGTAGCTACCATGCTTTGCTGAAAGCGTGTACCAACTTTTATTCACATACATTCCAAACTGGTGCAGCGCTGTTGGCCTGACTGCCGTGTCGGCACTTTCTATTTCAAAATCCACACCAAGTTTTGTATGAAGCTCCGTTGTAGTAAGACCGTTCAAATCTTTTACTACGCGGTTGTAATCCATTATGTACAACTGATTAGATGGAAACAGTGTAGTCAAAAAATAGTCAGCTTCCGGCTTAGCAGAAGGACCTAAAGCCTTACGAACCTTAGCAGCAGAAGCAGCGCGGTGATGACCATCAGCTATGTAAGTAAATGGAACTTCTTCTTCAAACAAAGAAGTAATGTGCCTAGTAGTTTCATCATTATTTACCACCCAGATGGTGTGCTGAATGCCGTCGTTCGCAGTAAAATCATAAGTGGCCCCATGATCTTTTTTCCATTGTTCTATCAACAAGTCTACCGCTTCTACATTTCTATAAGCAAGAAAAACATTACCCGTTTGTGCACCAGAGGTTTTGATGTGGTTAATGCGATCCTGCTCTTTTTCCGGCCGCGTATATTCATGCTTTTTAATGATGTCGTTTTCATAATCATCCACCGAACTGCCACATACCAAACCTGTCTGGCTGCGACCATTCATGATCAACTGGTAAATATAATAGCACGGTTTTTCTTCTCTAAACAAGGTGCCATTGCTTTGAAAAGCGGATAAGTTTTCTTTTGCTTTATCGTAAACCTCTGCAGCATGAATGTCTACTGTTTCATCCAGGTCTATTTCGCTTTTTGTAATGTGCAAAAATGAATATGGATTGCCTGAGGCCTCTGCCTTTGCCTCTTTGCTGTTCAGCACATCGTATGGTCTTGATGCTACTTTTTCGGCCAATGCTACCTGAGGACGCAATGCTTTAAAAGGAAATATTTTCGCCATGTAATTTTTTTAAAATGAAGGGCACAAGATAAGCAAACGATCGCCCGGAGATTATACCGCAGGAGAGCTTAGTAGTTCGTAGTTTAAATTTTAGCGCTTGACCCGAAATACACGTAACTAGGACATTGGTGACTTAATTGATGATGAAGACAAAAAAGGAGTATTATAAAAAGAAAGATGAGAGCGCCATGCCACTTTTTTATTACTATCACGTATGGGATTTGACGCTGCTTTTTTTATTTTATATGGTCTTTTCAGTTTAATAATGGGCATCTTAAACAAAGGCGGCGTCCGCTTTATGTCTTTATTTAGTCCTAAAGATTTTGAAGCTAAGTATAAACGAGCTATTAATGTCGTGGTGGGGTTGCTATTTGTTGCAATAGGAATAATATTATACAGGAATTAAATACTCTAATTGAGACACTACTTAGGCCTAGCAAATACACAAAGTACCATGCTGGGGATTCAGAGACCGAACTTGTACACAAGTTAGCCATGCGCATGCGCAAATTGCTTCATCACATCTACCAACACTTGCACGCTCGATAACGGCAAAGCATTGTACATAGAAACCCTGAAGCCACCCACACTTCTATGCCCTTTTACACCATAAAGACCTTCTTCTTTGCATACGTCGAGAAATGCCGCTTCTACTATTGGGTTATCCACTACAAATACTGCGTTCATTTTGCTCCGGTCTTCGGTGGCAACGGTTCCTTTAAAAATTGGAAGTGAATCCAATGTAGAATAGAAAAGATCTGCTTTCTGGTTGTTGAGCTTTTCCATTGCTGTGAGGCCACCGGTTGCTTTAAGCCACCTAAGCGTAAGCATGCTTACAAGGATGGCAAACACAGGTGGAGTGTTTAGCATGGAGCCTTCTTTTATGTGGGTTTGGTAGTCAAGTATAGTAGGAATTTTATTCGAGGTTTTGCCGAGAATAGCTTTGTTGACCACCAATAGGTTTACGCCTGCAGGACCCATATTTTTTTGTGCCCCCGCATAAATCAGATCAAAGGAATTAAAGTTCAGTTGCCGGCTAAATATATCAGAACTCATGTCTGCAACTACCGGTACATTCCATGTAGGAAACTGTTGCCATTGTGTGCCTTCTACCGTATTGTTGGTGGTAATGTGTAGATAGGAAGTGTTGCCATGAACTGAAAAGTCTTTTGGGATATACGTGTAGTTTTTGTCTTTTGAAGTAGCCACAACGTCCACGCCGCCGAAAAGCTTGGCTTCTTTGATTGCCTTGGTTCCCCAGATACCTGTGTCCACGTAAGCAGCCGAATCAGTGGCGTCCAGTAAATTGTAAGGCACTTGCATGAATTGAGTGCTTGCACCTCCGTGCAAAAACAATACTTCACGTGAATCGTCCAGTTGCATTAGTTCTTTCACCAGTGACCTGGCTTCATCCAGCACTTGCTGAAACAGTGGCGTACGATGACCAATTTCTAATATGGAAAGTCCTGAGTGGTTGAAATTTAAAATTGCTTCACTCGCTTGTGTTAAAACCTCTTTTGGCAGAATACTGGGTCCTGCATTAAAATTGTGAACCATTGGTTTTGATTGACTATGAAAAATTTCCGAAGTCGCCGTTTCGTGATCAAGCTACATTTAAACCGTTCCTGCTATTGCCCACCCTCATGCTCTCGTCCTTTCTGTGCATTGTTCTTCCAGGCACCGTTCAGCTGCTCAAACTCTTTCAGGTCTTCTTCGGAAAAGGCAACGAGCTGCAACTTCTTCAAATCGGGTTGCCCTGCATTTACCCACGCAGTGTACCAGAAACTTGCGATGGCAGCAATACTTTGACGCATCCTGCGCTCCACCATACCATTCAGCATACGATCGTAGGCAATTGTAAAAGCCGATGAATACTGCCTGGTTACTTTTCCGTTTCTATCCTCAAATGCATATTTACGATCGCCCGGAAATTGTTTGGTCAGCGTTGCTTCGGCCTGCAAAACAGTATCGGCCGCAGCACCACTTTCCAATACCCGAGACCAAATAAAACCTTCCACATCTTTTATGTAGGATGCTTTACCAATCAGAAAATCGAATTCCTTTTCTGCCAGCAGCTCTGGCACGCGGCTTTCCCAAAATCCATGAATTCCTTTTTGGTTGGTGTGCTGTCCATCGTGGTTGTGAGACGCATGGAGCGGCACATGCGCATCTGCAATGTAGTGTCCTATTTCAGCCGATAATTTCAAGATCTTAGCCTGGTTCTTTTCTCTGAACGCGCTGGTCAATCGCTGTTGCATTATTTGCACCCACCAAGGCACTATTCCATTTGCCTGCAGCGTGTCTTCGGTAAATTTCGCCACCGCAGCATCCCACTTACGTGGCAATTCGGTGTAGGGATATTTACCATAAAGATCAATATCGATAAAATGGCGTGGCGCCTCTTGGGCAATGGCGTAGCGGCGCTTGTCAGGATCTACGGAGTGATCGGTAAGAAATTGAATATTCGGTTTAAACAGCACCATCATTTCTGGCGGCAATAGGAAAACAGCATAGTAGTTAATCTTCTGGTGACCATAAAAACCCCAGCAGAAACTACGGGTTCCCATCAACATCAATATTCCGAGTAGACATAATTTCTTCATGTTTCAATTTTTATTCAGCTACATCCGATACCCCTCCGCTAACAGCAAATTTCATAGCATCGGCCGGCGACGTATGCAACAATGATTTTACCTGGTGCTTTGGCACTACGTACACTATTCCACTAAGGGCATACGAGTGTGGTACATACACCGCTACATGCCCGGGCATATCAAACTTATGACAATCTGCTTGCGTAATAAAACCCATGCGCCACACATCGGGAGAATCAACGCATACTAAAACGGGCTTATCAAACTTTCGCTTATTACCGGCAAACGCCTCCAGGAAGTCTTTGATTGATCCATAAATGAAGCGAATGCCAGGCGTTCTTTCAAGAACGTGATCAAGCAACGAAACCATTCTTGCCACCACAAAGCTGGAGGATACCCATCCTACAATAATTACCAGTGCAATTACCACTACAAAGCCCACTCCGGGAATTTTGCGCGGCACCCCTTCATCGTCCATACCCCAGGCACCCGGCAAAATGGTGTTCACAAAGTCGGGTAAGATATTATCGATGGTTACAAAAAGGGAGAATACTGCCCAAATGGTTATAATGATGGGCGCAAGAATAATTAAGCCCTGCAGAAAATAATTAAATAGTTTCCGCCAGTACCACTTGTTCGATACGGGTATTTGAGGATCATCCATAGCTTAAAAATTAAGCGAAAATAACGCAACCGCTTCGCCCCAAAGCTTTTTGCTTATCACCAATTTTTATAACCGCTGAATTTATTCTTTATGCCGTTCATCTAAAATGTTTTAAATAATTGCTAGGAAACTTTGGCTACGTTTAAAGTTTCCTTAGTTTTGCGGCCACAATGGAAATGAGAGCAAGAATAATTGGAAAAGCTCATGATTTGTTTCATAAATATGGAATAAGGAGTGTGACAATGGATGAGATTGCCAGCCAGTTGGGCATGAGTAAAAAAACAATTTACCTATCGTTTGCTGACAAGGACGAATTGGTAGACGCTACCCTTCAGCAGCACATTGATGTAAGCAAATGCAGGTGCGAGGCTGATAAATTACAAGCAGCTAACGCAATCCATGAAATGTTTCTGACCATGGATATGGTTCAGGAACTACTGGCCGACATGAGCCCTACAATTTTTTATGACCTGGAAAAATTTCACCCGAAGACTTACGCTAAGCTGATGGAACATAGAAACCAGTTTTTGTACAGAGTGATTAAGGCCAATCTGGAATGGGGCATAAAAGAGGATTTGTACCGTGCTGAAATGGACGTAGATGTTACAACCAAAATCCGCCTGGAAACGATGTTCCTTCCTTTCAACCCTGTTCTTTTTCCACCAAATAAATACCAAATGGTAAAAGTTGAACAGGAAACAATGGAGCATTTCCTGTACGGCGTGGCTACCGCAAAAGCTCATAAACTCATTCATAAATACAAGCAACAACGCTTAAAAGCAAATTAACTGATGATTACTAAGAAGCGAATACCTACACTGCTATTACTAATTGCAATGGCCTTGGGTATGCAAGCAAATGCACAAGCCAAACACGAGTTGACGGTGAAAGAAGCAGTAGCCATGGCCTTTACCAACCTTACCGAGGTAAAAAACGCCCAGATCGACTACAAACTGCAGCAGGCCAAAAACAAAGAGATAGTAGGCCAGGCATTGCCGCAAGTAGCGGGCAACGTAGCGGGCAACCACTACTTTAAGTTACCGGCCATCCTATTCCCCGATGCATCGCAAACCGGTATCTACAACATTTTAAAGAAAGAAGGCCTGGTGCCTAATGGCACAGTCATTCCGTCGCCTACCATGCAGCGAGTGAGTTTTCAGCAACCATGGAATATGACTGCTGGCGCTACCTTGACGCAACTCTTATTTCAACCCGATGTGTTTGTGGGATTACAGGCGCGCAAGGCATCGCTGGAATATTATAATATCCTGGTAGATCAGCAGAAAGAAAAAATAAAAGACTCTGCATACCGCCGTTACTATGCCATCCTGATTGCGCAAAAACAATTGCAGTTTTTAGACAGCAGTATTGTACGACTGGAAAAGTTGTATCGCGATGATTCCATCATGTACAAAAATGGCTTTGCTGAAAAGCTAGACCTGGATCGTGTACGGGTGCAACTGAATAACCTGCAAACGACACGCAGCGTTGTATACAATGCAGTAAACCTTTCTTATGCCGCTCTCAAATTCGCCATTGGCGTACCTCAAACTGATACCATCGTGCTGAAGGAAAACCTAAGCATTGATGCAGTGAAGGCAAATATTTTAGACAACACCTTTGCATACGACAACCGGGTTGAAATACAAATGCTGGAGAAGACAAGGCAATTGCAAAAGCTAGATATCAAGCGTTATCAACTAGGGTATATTCCTACTGTAGCAGCCAGCGCCAACTATACAGTAAATGCATTGGGTCAAAGGTTTTTTACCGACCCCAATACAGCCTGGATCAATAGTGCCTTTGTAGGGGTAAATATCAATGTTCCAATTTTTGACGGCTTTCAGCGGAAGCAAAAGATAGAGCAAGCGAAACTGACGTTAGAAAAGCTGGATAACACCCTTTCAAATGTGAAGCAGGCCATCGATTTTCAGCAAGTGGTAACTCGCGAAAGCCTGACTAATGCACTACTAAATCTGGATGTACAGCAACGAAATATCACCTTAGCCGAAAGTGTTTACCAAACCACTAAAAAGAAGTTTGAAGTTGGTTTAGGTTCCAGCTTCGAAGTATTACAAAGCGATGCTGATTTACAAAATGCACAATCAAATTATTTTGCTGCATTGTACAATGCAATCATAGCACGAGTTGGTTACCAGTCATCCTTGGGTAAGCTGGAATAACTCCTATTTTAAAACATAGCTTCTACGCGTACATAAAAATTAGAAAACAACACAGGATCAATTCACCTAAAACAAACTGTTTCATCACATTCACAATCCACACGTATATGCAATCGATCATAAAAATTCTATTCATTTCTGTTCTTGCTGTTTCACTTACAGCTTGCGGCGATACCGAAAAAAGGGTAGTAAAACAAAAAAGGGAAAAGCTTGAGAAACTTAAAAAAGAACAAGCACAAACAACCATTGAAATTAAAAAGTTAGAAACCGAATTAGCGAAGCTGGATCCAAATGTAAAAGAGGACCGCGCCAAGCTCGTATTGCTGGATACTTTAAAAACCATTTCGTTTACCCACTACATAGACTTGCAGGGCAAAGTAGATGCGGAGAATATATCGTACGTATCGCCGCGCGGTATGGGTGGCCAGGTAAGAGCGGTGTATGTAAAAAAAGGTGACCGTGTACGTAAAGGTCAGCTACTCCTAAAGTTGGATGACGCAATTGTACGGCAAAATATAGTAGCTGCACGCCAGGGTATGGAGGCAACTAAAACACAGCTTACGTTAGCAAAAAGTTTATATGAGCGCCAGAAGAATTTGTGGGAACAAAATATTGGTACAGAGGTGCAGGTGCTGCAGGCAAAAACCAATGTAGAAGCACTGCAAAATAACTTGCGCACACAGCAAGAGAATGTGAAGGCGGCAGTAGAACAACAAAACACGACCAATGTAGTGAGCAATGTAGATGGCGTGGCAGACGAGGTAAACATTCACGTGGGTGAAACCTTTACAGGAGCGCCAATGGCTGGGATTAAAATTGTAAACACCAGCAGGCTTAAAGTGATCACGGATATTCCTGAGAACTACATTGCTAAAGTTGCCAAGGGCACAGCAGTAGTGGTATCGATACCGGACATTGGTAAAACGTTTAATTCTTCGATTAATGTAATCAGTCAATCCATTAGTGCTGCTACGCGTGGCTTCATTGCTGAAATTTCTATACCTGCAGACAAAGACCTGAAACCAAACCTAATGGCTAATGTAAAGATCCAGGACTATGCTGTAACCAATGCCATTGTAGCTCCCGTAAACACGTTGCAAAACGATGAGAAAGGTAAGTTCGTAATGGTGGCAGTAAAAGAAGGAAACAAGCTAGTTGCGCGTAAAAGATATATAGAGGTAGGTGAATTATACGAAGACAAACTTGAAGTACGAAACGGCTTAAAAGCAGGTGATGTAATTGTGAAGGAAGGTTATCAATCGTTGTACGATGGACAGTTGCTGACCACTGCTGCCGCTAATTCGTAATCCCAGCGCCTCTTCTACTATGACTACCAAGGATTGTAAAGAAGCCTTCAAACTAAAAACCGCAAAATGAGTGCTATAGATAACATCAAACATAAGATAAAAGAATTTGGACCTACCACCTGGTCCATTCGAAATAAGACTTCCATTTACCTGCTGATCATTATTGTATCGCTTATCGGCGTATTTCAATTTGTGACGCTGCCGAAGGAACGTTTTCCAGACATCGTTATTCCAACCATTTATGTCCAAACTGTAAACGTAGGTAACTCTCCAAAGGACATGGAGAACCTGGTAACAAGGCCGATTGAAAAACAACTAAAAGGTATTACCGGTGCTAAGATCAATAAGATCACCAGTACATCCCTGCAGGATTTCTCTGCCATTATACTTGAGTTTAGTACCGATGTAAGAACAGATGTGGCCCTGCAAAAAACAAAGGATGCAGTAGATAAAGCAAAGAAAGATTTGCCTACCAACCTTACGCAGGAACCCAATGTGCAGGAGGTGAGTTTTAGCGAACTGCCCATCATGTTTGTAAACGTGAGTGGCGATTTTGACAGGGTAAAGCTGAAGGAATACGCCGATGACATTAAGGACCGCCTGGAAGAATTAGTGCAGGTAACAAGGGTTGACCTTGTTGGTGCACCCGAAAGGGAATTCCAGATAAACGTGGACAACCTGAAGATGCAAAGTGCCAACATCAGCTACGATGATATTGCCAATGCAGTAGCGCGTGAAAACCTCGATGTATCGGGTGGATTGCTGGAGGTGGGAAGCATGAAACGTACTTTACAAATTAAAGGTCAATTTAAGAATGCATCCGACATTCAGCAAATCGTTTTGCGTAATACAACGGGCGCTCCCATTTACCTGAAAGACATTGCGGAAATACGCGATACCGTAAAAGAAAACGAAAGCTATGCGCGACTGAATGGCAAGTCTGTGGTTACCCTCAACATCATTAAGCGTGCAGGTGAAAACCTGATCGAAACATCTGAAGACGTTCACCGCGTAGTAGAAGAGATGCAGGCGGCAGAGTTGCCACAAAACTTGAAAGTAGTAATTACAGGTGATCAAAGCATATCTACCAGAACATCGTTCAACGACCTGGTGAACTCCATTGTAATTGGTTTCGTTTTGGTGTTACTGATTCTTATGTTTTTCATGGGTGTTACCAATGCATTCTTTGTGGCGCTGTCAGTACCACTCAGTATGTTTGTTGCCTTCCTGTTTTTACCGCTGGCAGATTTAATTACCGGATCTAGCGTCACTTTAAACTTCATCGTGCTTTTTGCGCTTTTGTTTGGCCTCGGTATTATTGTGGACGATGCCATTGTGGTAATTGAAAACACCCACCGCATATTTGTGGAAGGACGAGGCAAACTGAAAGCATCCATGGCTGCACGTATGGCTGCAGGAGAAGTTTTCATTCCTGTACTTGCGGGAACACTTACTACACTCGCTCCATTCTTCCCGCTTTTATTCTGGCCTGGCATTATTGGTAAGTTTATGATCTTTCTGCCAACCATGTTGATCTTTACTTTGGCTGCCTCGCTGATTGTTGCCTTCATCATGAACCCGGTTTTTGCGGTGGATTTTATGAGTGAAGATGAACATGCAGCTACGAAACCACCGAAGGCAGTCTTTCGCAATCGCCTGTTTATTGGTCTCTTGGTTGCAGGACTTTTATTTGACATACTCGGCTTTATCATACCAGGAAAACCAATGCTTTTCTTTGCCGGTAACCTGCTGATATTTTTTGCGCTCATCATGATCCTGAATGCCTATGTGTTTAGAAACGCAATTGAATCGTTTCAGAACAGGGCACTGCCAAAGCTGATGGACCGGTATGAAACACTATTGCGTTGGTCATTAATTGGCAGAAGACCGGTTTGGCTGGTATTAGGGACGGTAGGATTGTTTGTGGTTGCCATTGTTTTATTTGCCATTCGCAAACCACCCGTTGTATTCTTTCCTTCGGGAGATCCTAACCAGGTGTATGTGTATTTGAAACTACCCGTGGGTACCGATGTAGAGTATACAGATTCAGTGACCCGGCAATTAGAAACGCGTGTGTACAAAGTACTGGATATGGAAAAAGGAAAAGAAAATCCTTTGGTAGAAAGTGTGATTTCCAACGTTGCTGTAGGTGCTTCAGATCCACGCAGTGGTGATAGAAGTACACGTGCTGAACTTGGTCGTATACAAGTATCGTTTGTAGAATATGAAAAGCGTCATGGTGAATCTACCTCACCGTATTTAGATTCTCTTCGCAGTGTAATGAAAGGAATTCCAGGCGCTACCATTTCGGTGGATAAGGAAGCAAATGGTCCGCCCACTGAATCTCCGATCAACATAGAAGTAAGCAGTGAAGATTTTGACCACCTTACCAAGACGGCGGTTGATTTAAAAAATTATCTTGATAATAAACAGATAGCAGGGGTCGAAGAGTTGAAACTTGATGTGGATTTAACCAATCCTGAAGTAACGCTCTCTATAGATCGCCAACGCGCTATGATCGAAGGTGTATCAACCGGGCAAATTGGTATGGCTATCCGTACGGCTTTGTTTGGTCGTGAAGTGTCAAAAATAAAAGACGGCGAAGAGGAATACAAAATCCAGCTACGCAATAATGAACTCCGCAGAAGTAGCTTAACTGACCTGCTAAATATGCGCCTTACATTTAGAGATATGGCGACTGGGCAAGTGAAGCAAGTACCGATGGGCAGCCTCATTAAAATAGATTACACCAGTACCTATGGTAGCATCAAACGTAAGAATGTGAAGCGGGTAATTACCATTTACTCAAACGTAACGGGTGGCTTTACGCCCAATGATGTAAATGCAAATTTGCAGTCGGCCATTGGCGACTTCAAAAATGTGTATACGGATGTGTCTATCACTCAAACAGGAGAAGGTGCACAGCAGGCGGAGACGGGTGCATTCCTGGGTAGAGCTTTGGTGATTGCATTGATGCTCATCCTGCTCATCCTTGTGTTACAGTTTAATAGCATTAGTAAACCTGTGATCATATTGGCAGAAATTTTCTTTAGTGTGATCGGTGTACTACTAGGGTTCGCCATTACAGGTATGGAAGTTTCGGTGGTGATGACAGGAATAGGAATTGTTGGCCTTGCAGGTATAGTTGTAAAGAACGGAATTCTTGTAATTGAGTTTGCAGATGAGTTGCGTGGACGTGGATACAAAACCCGCGAAGCCGTAATACAGGCCGGTAAAACACGTATCATTCCTGTATTGCTTACAGCACTTGCAGCAATCCTTGCTTTGATACCATTGGGTGTAGGTTTCAACATCAACTTCATTACCATGTTCAGCGAATTGAACCCGCACATTTTCTTAGGTGGTGACAGTGCTGCTTTCTGGAAGCCGCTGGCATGGACCATCATTTTTGGATTGACATTTGCGTTCTTTATGACCCTTGTGATGGTACCGGCAATGTACCTTATTGCTGAGCGCCTACGTCGCCCAATGCGCAGACACTATGGTGGAAAATGGATCAGTATGTTGGGTATACCACCGCTTACATTATTGTTCCTTCCGCTAATGGTTGTTTCTGTACTCCGCCACCGTGCGGAAGTGAGAAGGCGTTACAAAAGATTATCAGGTAAAGCTGATAAGCTTTGGATAGAAAGTTGGTTCTAATTCTTGTGAGATGAATAAATGCAAGCCGCTCTTTTTAGGGCGGCTTTTTTTTGAAAGTATTAAACTGGTTTAAAGATGAGCCAAAATGCTGTTGCTGATTAAGTTAGAAACGGTTCAAAGTATTGGATTTGCGGTGTAAGGCATGATAATTTATGTTGAATGGAGGCGGTATTGCCGTACATAAAAATCAAACTCATCTCGCATGCCCATTCTAACTATCCTGATTGTACTTATTGTTGTTGGTGTTTTGCTATGGTTGGTAAACACTTACATTCCCATGGATCGAAAAGTGAAATCGATCTTGAATATTGTAGTCATCATCATTTTAGTGATCTGGTTATTGAAAGCTTTTGGCTTGCTTGATTCATTGTCAAACGTAAAAGTGTAGCCTATTCACTTAGCCGCATGCATCAGGTAGTAACTCATAAGTGCTACATAAACAAACGCCGGACACTGTCTGGCGTTTTCATTTGACTACAGTCAGGCTATTCTATTTTACACGGCACCATAAAAAAAGGCAGCCCGCAAAGGCTGCCTCGAAATGCATACATCCACTTTTTATTTCTTCATATTACCATCGGCATCCAGTTCTACAATTTCATATCCTAGTCTTTTCAAACCTGGGAGAATTTTGTTTTTATCTCCTACCAAAACAATATTCATCTTGTTTACGTCCAGGTATTTTTTAGCCACCCGGTTAATCTCTTTATCGGTAATGGTTTTAAGAATTTCATTCTGCTTACTTACATAATCAGCAGGTAAGTCATACTGCAGCATACGGCTAATGAAGGCAGCTTTCTGCGCTCCTGTTTCGTAGCTACGCGCCTCGGACTGACCAATAGAACTGCGCATAAATGCCAGTTCATCCGGTTTAATTCCTCCCTCGGTATACTCCTTTATTTCGCGAATGGCTTCACTCAATGCGCTGTCGGTTGCATCTGCACGAATACCACTACTAAACGTAAAAGTTCCAGTGTATCGGTCACCAGCAAAACCGCTTCTTGCACCATAAGTCCAACCTTTATCTTCACGCAGATTTAGGTTGAGCCTGCTTGTAAATGCCGAACCCAAATTATAGTTCGCGAGGTTGGCTTTGTAGTAGTCACCCGTAGCATCGTACTTCAGATTGGTAACGTTTCCAACCCTGAATTCTGTTTGTGCAGACCTTGGAATATCAACGAGGTAAATCTTGGTTTTTTCAACCGCAGGTGCTGGTGGCGTCGTTGGAAGACTGAATGATTTTTTTGGAAGGCTATTTAAAAACGAAAGCTTAGGCAATACTTCAGATTCTTTAATGTCACCTACCACTACTACACGCGCATCTTCGCTGCTAATGAAATTATCATAGTAGTACTGAACGTCGTTTAGGTTAATATGCTGAATAGATTCTGTAGTACCCGAAGTTGGCAGTCCAAGCACATGGTTTGGACCGTAATTTACTTTAGCATACACCTCGTTCGCTACCGAAGTTGCCTGGCGCTTGCTATTGATGATACGCTCCCCCAATTGCTTTTTTGCGCGTGCAAAGTCTTCAGCAGTGAAACGCGGATTCATCATCCTTTCCTCTAAAAGCGCCAACGTTTTGTCCAGGTTCTTTTTTAAAGATTGTACTGAGAAAACGATTGATTCGTTGGTGCTGTTTACTGATATTGAACTTCCCAATTTCTCCAGCTCAAGATTGAACTGTTCGCTTGAATAATTTTTTGTATCCTCGTTCATCATGGAGGCAAACATGTTGCTAAGACCTGCTTGCGCTACATCTCTTTGCTCCAATAATTTTCCACCTTTTAAAATAACCTGCAGCGTTACGGTAGGTATTTCATTGTTTTCCGAACCAATCACCTGCATGCCATTAGCAAGTGATTTTTTCCAGAAGGCAGGCACCTTTACCACAGGGTTAGGGCCATTACCCGGCATCTGCTTACGGTTAAAATTATCCTTCGCTTTTACATACTTCAACCCTTTATATCCGTTATCCGAAGGCTTATATTCCGACGTGTTGATAACGTAATTATCTGCCGCAGCCTTCAGGTCTTCGGTGCCCTGTGTAACCACACTTACCACCAGCCTGTTTTTGTTTTTGATATACTGGTTGAATACGCGTACCACATCAGCCTTCGTAAGATTGCGCAACGATGCAAGCTCGATGCTCAACCTGTTGGGATTACCCGAGTAGGTTTGGTACGCTGCCAATTGAGACACCTTACCAGATACACTTGCAAGCCTGTTGATGAAAGATGCTTCGTTTGAACTCTTAAATTTCTCGATGTCTTCATTGCTGACGCCTCTCTTCTCAAAGTCAGCTATTGCCTCGTTTACCAGTTGCTCCATCTCGGCCAATGACTTACCTGGAAACGGCGTGACGCTAATAGAAAAATCCCCAGCTAATTCACTGCCGGAATGAAAAACATTTGCCGCTTGCGCCTTTTGAGGTTTTACCAGGTTTTGATACAATATGGAATTTCTGCCTTGGCCTAGTATTTCTGCAAGGCAATCCAAGGCTGTTTCATCCGGATGGTATTGAGGAACAGTTGGGTAAGTGATGCGCAATTGTGGCGACCGTGCATAGTTGTCTACCATACTCACATACCTGTTTTTTTCCAGAACAACGGCAGGCAATTTCATGGCACTCACTTCAGGTCCACGGGGGATGGATCCAAAATATTTCAGCGCCAGCTGAACTACTTCATTTGCCTTTACATCGCCACCTACTGTAAGCGTAGCATTGTTGGGTCCGTACCAGCGAAGAAAGAAATTCTTCAAATCATTTACATCACTTCTATTTAGATCTTCCAGGTAGCCTATGGTCATCCACGAATAAGGATGCCCGTAGGGGTATAGATTTTTAGAGCTGAACTCCCCTACCAATCCATAGGGCCTGTTATCATAATTCTGTCCACGCTCATTCTTTACGGTTGAACGCTGATTCTCGAACTTGCGTTGATCTACCGCATCCAGCAGAAAACCCATGCGGTCTGCTTCCAGCCAAACCATTTTTTCCAGTTGGTTGCTGGGAACAGTCTCGTAATAATTGGTACGATCGCGATTGGTAGAACCGTTCAGGGTTCCACCGGACTCAGAAACAATTTTGAAGTGCTGATCATCCCCTACATTGTCCGATCCCTGGAACATCATATGCTCAAAAAAGTGAGCAAATCCACTTTTCCCAATTTCTTCCCTTGCTGAACCCACGTGGTAGGTTACATCTACGTGTACAATGGGGTCAGAATGGTCTTCGTGTACTATTACCGTTAAGCCATTCGGCAAAACGTACTTGTCGTAGGGTATAACAATCTCGTCGCCTTTGCGGGTTACTTTCTCCACCAACTTAGCGCCACCCTTTGTGGCAGCAGGTTGTGATTGAGCAGTTTTAGCGGGAGCTTTCGCCGATGGTTTTACCTGCGAAAAGACAGGAACGGCCGTGGCTGCAACCAGCCAGGTAAGCATAACTTTTTTTATCATTGTTTTTCTTTTTGAATGTGCGTCTGGCAATTTACTAATAAGTGTAGGTGAAAGATTAAAATGCGAGATTAAGGCATAGAAAAAGGTTGGCTCAAGCTTGAAAAATTTTTAGCGGCAACGATAGAGGGTGAATGGGTGAATGCATTTATGGGAGACCTTCAAACAGAAAAGATCTACTCAGCCAACATTTATATTTACACCAAAAAAGAAACCATGAGAACAAATCACGAAATAGGCTATCGCATCTACGGCGAAGAGATGCAATATGTAGAAGTAGAGCTGGACCCAAATGAAACGGCTATAGCAGAAGCAGGCAGCTTTATGATGATGGATGAGGGCATACAAATGCAAACCATTTTTGGCGATGGCAGCCAACAAAACGGTGGTGGTCTGTTGGGTAAACTCATGGGTGCAGGTAAAAGATTGCTTACTGGAGAAAGCTTGTTTATGACTGCCTTCACCAATGTAGTGAATGGAAAGAAACGCGTCAGTTTTGCATCGCCTTACCCAGGTAAAATAATAGCCATGGACTTATTCGAAATGGGCGGAAAAGTAATTTGCCAGAAGGATGCCTTTCTGTGCGCTGCAAAAGGCGTGAGTGTTGGTATTGATTTTCAGCGCAGGTTGGGTACAGGCATATTTGGTGGCGAAGGTTTCATCATGCAAAAACTTGAAGGAGACGGGATGGCTTTTGTTCACGCAGGCGGCCACGTGTTTCAACGAACACTTGCGCCCGGTGAACTCGTAAAAATTGATACAGGATGTTTGGTAGCGCTTACGCAAACTGTAGATTACGACATACAATTTGTTGGTGGTATTCGTAACAGCATCTTTGGTGGGGAAGGATTATTTTTTGCAACGCTTCGTGGACCCGGTAGTGTGTGGATACAAACGTTACCGGTAAGTAGGCTGGCCAGCCGCATTCTACAGTATGGTACTTCAAAACGGAAGGAAGAAGGGAGCATACTTGGCGGCATCGGAAATTTATTAGACGGAGATGGCCGTTAAATTTTGGTGACAAACAATAATGACAGCTTGTAGTTTCAGGAGGCCGTTATTATTTCCACTGTGATCTGCTCCATAAAAAACCCGCTCAGCATTACTGAGCGGGTATACAATATATGGAGTTGTTATAGCAATTACATCTGCTTACTAAATACCATCAATACAGTCTGACCCTGCCTTAATTCAAGCATTCCCTCGTTATTAAGGTTATAGTTGTCAGCTTTCTTCAGCAAGTTTAAAAAACCCACCTCGTTGTATTCGTTACAAGCCATTTTAGATGTCGTAATATTTTTATTGAAGCGAATGTCCTTACCACTGAAATTGAAACTTCCACTCATGCTGTTGCAACCGGTTGTACCAGAAAAAACAAGGGTGGCAGGATTAAGTGATACCGTAGGAATCCTTGTCCAATATTTATAGGGCTGTACGCCAGCATTTAATGCAGAGTCAGTATACATCACTGAATTGGCCATTAAAGAATCATAACGCTGTAAAGACCGCGTAGCTTTTAAACTACTCTTGCCACCTCTATTTTTAACTGTGCTCTTACCCGTCTTGTTTTTAGTTGATGCAACGGGTTGAGAAGGTTCCATGCTTGTCCCTGAAATAGGTGCCATAGAAGTAGTATCAGTTACAGTACTAGCTACTGTTGTGTCTTTATACCATTGATCAGTAGTAGACCAACCACCTTGTTCAGTTGCCATTCCTTGCAGCGTCCATGTACCCTGCAAAGCAGTTTCCCGCATTGCTGTGTAGGCAAAGTCACGTGTTTCGGGATTAACTTGTATACCAGGTCCTCTCACAGTATCCTTTCCATTAATCACGTTAATATTGGATATGCCGGGACCTGCCGGCGGAGTCGTTACCTTACGCGAACTACTACAGTATGTAAACATTGCGCATAGCGGTAAAGCAAATATGATCTTCTTCATGGTTTTCAATTTGTGAGCGAAAAAGCCACAACCGTGCCAAAATTTTTCCGTTAACATTTTTTTATTAAACCAACCGAACCAATTCTTGTCAGCCGCATGGCATATTTTTTATTACCTTTTTCGCGTGCTCGTACAAAAATTAATTGTACACTTCTGGCTGTTAACTTTCCAAAACATGATAAGACGCGTAAGAAAAAAAGTGAAATCGGGTATAAGTAAAGCCTGGGCAAGATTTGCATTACTATCCTTTGAATTGGTAGTAGTACTTGTTGCTTTTTTTGTTGCGCTGTTTGCTTTTGTTTTCATCGCACGAATGATTTTTTGGAAAAAGAAAGACGGCTTCGATGTGCAGGCTTCAGCATTCTTTAGCCCACTGGTTACTGATTTAAATACGGATATTATGCAGGTGTTTACCTTCCTTGGTACACACACTTTTCTTATACCGGCAAACATCCTTCTTATACTTTATTTTTTATTCGTGCGTAAGCATAAATGGTATTCTATTAAAGTGCCTGTAATCTCCACCGGTAGTTTAATAATCATGTCGATACTAAAGCAGCTTTTTGGGCGCCATCGCCCATTGGTGCCGCTAATGTCTGAAGCAAAAGGCTTGAGCTTTCCCAGCGGCCATGCCATGATGAGTATGGTATTTTATGGGCTCATTATCTACATTGTTTGGGAGGAGGTAAAGCAAGCATGGCTTCGATATACTCTGGTCATTCTGTTGTTGGTGATCATCTTGTTCATCGGTATAAGCCGCATCTACCTAAATGTGCACTTTGCAAGTGATGTAGCCGCAGGATTTTCTTTAGGATTGGTGTGGCTCGTTATCTCCGTTGTCATTCTTAATAAAATGGAATACATCAGCAGAAAAGAAATTAGCCTGGTAGTTGAGGAATAACAATGAGATGTTGGTACCGGTACAATTATCCTTGAATAGTACGTCAATTTTTTCATAGGGAACGGCGCCCATCCCCACTGAAAGAAGTATTTCCTAAATCTCCCAATCTCGTAATGTTTATGAAAAGCGTGCCGCTACATTTGCACCTCTTTGTAACATGCCTAAACCCGATTATTATATTGCTTTAGTTGGTAACCCCAACAGTGGTAAGACCTCATTATTCAATGCGCTTACAGGTCTTAATCAAAAGGTGGGAAACTTCCCGGGCGTAACCGTTGATAAGAAAACCGGCACATCGGTGCTGGAAGCGGGGTTTAGTGCAGAGATTTTAGATTTACCAGGCAGCTATAGCCTTTATCCAAGGCGTGCTGATGAGTGGGTATCGTACAAAGTGTTGATGAATGCAGATGTTGCTCAACATCAACCTGATTTAGTTGTACTGGTTGCAGATGCGAGTAATCTAAAACGCAACCTTTTATTCTGTAGCCAGATGATTGACCTGAAGGTGCCGGTAGTTGTTGCACTCACAATGGTTGACCTTGCTGGCAAGAAGGGTATATTGATTGATTTGCAAGAGCTGGAAAGAGAGCTGGGTGTGCCCGTCGTTTCAGTTAATCCAAGAAAAAACAAAGGCCTGAAGGAACTAAAGAAAGTGCTGATGCAGGCAGCAAGGCAACAATACAAAGCACCTGTTCGTGATTTTATAGATAACAAGGCCCTTGCTGAAAAAGCAGTGAACGATGTACAGGAATTGTTACCGGGACTTAGCGATTATGCGTCTGTCCATTACCTGATTAACCACGAACAATTTCCGCTTACAGGTAAGCTGCAGGAAAGCATAGAACTTATAGAAGAGAAACATAAGTTTAGCGCCACCCGCTTGCAAGCAGAAGAGATCATGCTGCGCTATACACGAATACGCCAAATCATGCAGCAAAGCGTAGTAGAAAAAGACCCGCTGCAGAAAAAAATGTTTACAGAAAGACTGGACAAGATTTTACTGCATCGCAAATGGGGATACGTCATTATGTTGGCGGTGTTATTTCTTTTATTCCAAAGCATTTTCTGGCTGGCGCAATACCCCATGAATGCCATCGACTGGCTTTTCACTTCCATCAGCAGCTGGCTTACTGAAAACATGGCTGCTAACTGGTTTACTGATTTACTCACCAATGGCATTGTAGCCGGTATGAGCGGGATACTGATTTTTGTTCCGCAGATCATGATTCTATTTGGCCTCATCACCATCCTGGAAGACTCGGGGTACATGGCGCGCATAAGTTTTCTTACCGATCGGATTATGCGAAAAGTGGGCCTGAATGGAAAAAGTGTAATGCCAATGATCAGTGGTTTTGCCTGCGCGGTACCTGCTATTATGAGCGCCCGAAATATTGAAAACAGGAAAGAAAGACTGTTGACCATTTTAGTTACACCACTCATGAGTTGCAGTGCACGATTACCGGTTTACATCATCCTCATCAGCCTGGTTATTCCCAATACTTTTTACCTGGGATTTTTAAGTTTACAGGGCTTGGTAATGATGGGCCTGTATGGGTTGGGAACTGTAATGGCATTATTCGTAGCGATGGTTTTTAAATGGATTATTAAGATACAAGAAAGGAGTTTTTTTATTCTTGAGCTACCAACTTATCGCGAGCCCAGGTGGAAAAATGTTGGCGTTACCATGATTGAGAAGGCTAAGATATTTGTGCGTGATGCCGGAAAAATTATCATGGTCATCAGCTTACTGTTGTGGTTTTTGAGTAGCTATGGGCCCGGGCAAAGAATGCAGACTCTTGAAACAAAATACGAGCAGCTAAGAAAAGAAGCCGGCGATAACACTGGCGAATTAGATAAGGAATTTAGAAGCGAAAAGCTGGCAAACAGTTACGCCGGCATATTGGGCAGAAGCATTGAACCGGCCATTACTCCCCTCGGGTTTGATTGGAAGATTGGTATTGCCTTAATCACCTCCTTTGCAGCACGAGAAGTATTTGTAGGCACTATGGCCATTCTGTACAGTGTGGAAGAAAGCGATGATGGAACATCGCTGCGCGAAAAAATGAATGCATCCGTTAGGCCTGATGGCAAAAAGGTTTACACGCTGGCAACTGGACTAAGCCTGATGGTTTTTTATGTGTTGGCAATGCAGTGCATGAGTACACTAGCGGTGGTAAAACGTGAAACCCGCAGCTGGAAATGGCCGATTGTTCAGTTGCTGTACATGACTGGTCTTGCTTATGCCTTCAGTTTGCTCATCTATCAATTGATGAAGTAAAAAGAAACTTGCCACCTGATGAGGTAACTAATGCCCACGCCATCCCGCCAACTCCAATATTCGTTTTGAAATTATATAAGTACTTAATCCAACAACTCAGCCTGCGGCATTACTTTTGCGCTACCTCTTCGCATCTCAACCATTTTTCAGTATGAAGACATTGTTACTTATCCTTTTAGCCACTACCTGCTTTTTCAATTTATCTGCTCAATCTAAAAAACAGATCAGGTCTGCGTTGGAAGCACAACAGAAAGCTGATAACGCATTAGTGGAAAATTTAAAAACCCACGTTACGTATCTCTCCGACGACAAATTAGAGGGCAGGGCAACTGGTTCAAAAGGTGAGCAGCTTGCAATGCAATACATCAGCAATCAATTTAAAACAATTGGGTTGCAGCCAAAAGGAACGGATGGCTTCTTGCAGCCTTTCATAGTAGAAGATGGAAAAAAAATTGATGCTGCTACCCGGTTGAAGGTTGATGGCAACACCTTAACGCTACAAAAAGATTTTTTCCCGCTTGCTTTTTCAGCAACTTCATCTGTTTCAGGCATGCCCTCCATGGCACTTAGAGAAAGAGGTGTGCCTTGGTTTTTAGATGTGAAGGCGTGGGTCGATACGAACAAGAATAATCCACACTTTGATATTGAAGCAGCCATAAAAGCCGAAGCGATCAAATTTGCAGCGAAAGGTGCAACTGCATTAGTAGTATACAACAGCGGTTCAGGTGTTGACAACATTACTTTCAATAAGCAGGATAGATCATCCGCTGTAGCCATTCCTGTATTGTATGTGTTGAGTGGCGCAGCACGCACTTATTTAAAAGATCCTTCTGCCATGCTGGATGTAGAAATAAATATTGCATTCAGTCAAAAAAATAGAAAAGGGCATAATGTAGTTGGTTACATAGATAATAAGGCTGCCACCACAGTGGTAATAGGTGCGCACTACGATCACCTCGGCTATGGTGATGACGGCGGTGCACTGGACACCGGCAAAGTGATACACAATGGTGCAGATGATAATGCCAGTGGAAGTGCTGCGCTCATTGAAATTGCACGAGTGCTTTCGTCATCAAAGGCCACGTCAAATAATTACCTGTTTATCGCATTTAGTGGTGAAGAATTGGGTTTGCTAGGCAGCAAGTACTGGATTGAAAACCGTACCATTTCTTCTACCATTAATTACATGATAAACATGGATATGATTGGCCGCTACGATCCCGATAAAAAAATTAATATTGGTGGATATGGCACATCGCCACAATGGGGACCTTTGTTTACTTCCGTTGGAGAACAAAAGTTGCAGGTAAAATTTGACAGTACAGGTGGCGGGCCAAGTGATCACGCAACTTTTTACCGCAAGGACATCCCAGTGCTGTTTTTCTTTACGGGAACGCATCTGGATTACCATAAGGCAACGGATGATGTAGAGAAGATCAATTTTGATGGCGGGGCACAGGTAGTAAAGTTGGTACACCGCATTATTGAATCAACACACAACAAAGGGCAACTCGCTTTTTTAAAAACAGCAGAACCGCAAATGGGCCCGGTACGTTACGCGGTTAGTCTCGGCGTTATTCCTGATTATAGCTATGCCTTAGGAGGTTTACGAATAGATGGCGTAAGCCCAAAAAAGCTTGCCTCAAAATTAGGCTTGCAGGCGGGCGACATACTTACAAGCCTCGGAACCTATAAGATCAATGACATACAAACGTATATGAAAGCGCTGGGCAATTTTAGGTCTGGGGATAAAACGACACTGGTAATTAAAAGAGGAAAAGATGAGAAGGAGTTCAATGTGGAGTTCTAACTTTGAACCTCATGAAACTGCTACTAGACAACAAAGCCCTAACGGACGACTTTTTTGAAGACACCCACCTGTTGGGGATTATGGCGCCAATCAGGAACTACCAGTTTGCATGGCAGCTCAACAATCATCTCGGGTACAGTTTTCGGTTAAACACAGATATTGATAAACAGCTGCGTAAAAAAAACAGGCAGTATTTTTTTTCTGTTTACCAGCATACAGAAAATAGCTTTTTAAGTTATTACCTGTATCACAACCATTGCGACGGCGAATTTTTATTGCCTGAGTTCAAACACATGGATTTTTTATGGCTGCTAAAAGGTGATGACGTTGACGATCAAACATTGCAAAACCTGGCGAGTTCTATTAAGTCAATATCGTGTGTGCAAATGGTAGCTGAATTGTCAAACGATATGATCCGTAACAAACAGCATTTGGTATTTTAAAGTAAAATTAGCTTCCCGAGGCAAGCGTACCCGATCCGAATAAATAAACGTTTTCACACGCGGAGCAACTTCAAACCTCAAACTTCAAACTTCAACTTCCAACGCTCATGTGGACAGAAAAAGATAACAAACTCTACCGCAAGTTTTCCTTCAAAGATTTTAGCGAAGCCTTCGCCTTTATGACCCGCGTGGCCTTAGCGGCAGAAAAAATGGATCATCATCCGCTATGGACGAACGTTTACAATAAAGTAGAAATTTGGTTGAACACGCATGATGCCGGTGATGTAGTTACCGAAAAAGATCACCAGTTAGCTGCACAAATTGATGCCTTGGTTTAATTACTGACATACTTCAATCCTACAATAGAGGAGATTAATGTGGTGATGAAAAACAAGCGCCAGAAACTAGTGGGTTCTTTAAAGAAAAGAATCCCGATGATCACTGTTCCCACTGCACCAATCCCAGTCCAAACGGCATAAGCTGTGCCAAGCGGAAGCACTCTTGTTGCTTTGTACAAGAGCACCATACTCATGGTAAGGCTTACCAAAAAGCCAAGCATCCAAAGCGAGGAAGTGGTTCCGGAAGTTTCTTTTGCTTTGCCGAGGCAGGTGGTAAAACCGACTTCAAAAAACCCTGCAATAATTAAAATAAACCACGCCATTGCTTTGCTATTTCACGATGATTAATTTTTCACCAGCAGCAATCATTTTGCCGATGGGCGAGGTAAACTCGGAAAGGCCGTGTTGATTGAACAAGTCTATCACTTCATCTACCCCATCCGGTGAAACTGCAATCAGCAAGCCACCATTTGTTTGCGGATCGGGCAACAAACTAAAAGCTTCCATTACGTTCACCCCTTTTTCGAAGCCGATTTTTTTGCTATATCCGTTCCAGTTTCTATACGTTGCATCGGGTACAATTCGTTGGCTTAAGTAACCTGATACGCCTTCTAACTTCTGTATTTGATGGTAGTAAATTTCAGCGCCCAGTTCGCTACCCTCCGCCATTTCTACCAGGTGACCTGCAAGACCAAAGCCGGTTACATCCGTCATTGCATGTACACTTTTCATCTTTCCAAGCGCCTCCCCAATTTTATTTAACCCAGCCATTTGCTGTATCATTTGCGGCAAGTGTTCTTCGCTTAATAGCTTACGTTTTTGTGCAGTAGATAATACCCCTACTCCTAAAGCTTTCGTCAGAAATAGGATGTCTCCTTCCTGCGCAGTACTATTTTTCTTTAGATCTATAAGGTTTACAATGCCCGTAACTGCGAGCCCAAACATTGGTTCTTGCGTATCAATGCTATGCCCCCCCGCTAAAGGTATTCCTGCTTCTGCACAAATGGCTCGTGCACCTTCTAACACTTGCTGTGCAAGTGCAGCGGGCAATTTTTCGACCGGCCAGCCAAGCAAGGCCACCGCCAATAATGGAGAGCCGCCCATTGCATACACGTCACTGATTGCATTAGCCGCGGCAATACGGCCAAAGTCATACGCGTCATCTACTATTGGCATAAAGAAATCCGTGGTGCTTATCACAGCTGTCCCATTACCAAGATCATAAACGGCCGCATCATCTTTTGTTTCGCTGCCTACGAGCAGCTTTGGGTTTACTGCGATTGTCGATTGGCTTTTCAAAATTTCTTCCAACACCTGTGGTGCAATTTTGCAACCGCAGCCTGCGCCATGCGAATACTCTGTCAACTTAATTTCGTCAGCCATATGTATGTTTTTTGTGTTTGTGAATGATGAAAGTGAAGCCTTAATTTTCAACAATAGAAGAAGCTATGTTGTCACTTGGTTAGCAACAGGCAAATCAATTAATAGTTGGGCAATGGCTGCTGGTTCTACCCTACCGAATGGCACCGGTTGCAAAAGCTCTTGCAGATTATCACGCGAGTGCAAACCTTTTGTATACTGCCTGTCGTAATACTTCAGTAAAATTCTAAAGCCTTCAGCCAAGTTTGCCTCTTGTAAAAAGGCAATCGCGGTCTTTGTTTCGAGGCCACCTAATCGTTTTTGTATGCGTGTAGTGGCTTCAATCAATTTGTCTTTGTCGCCGTTACCGTAATCGGAAATAATGTGGTTCAGTCTACTTTCAAAATCTATCTCAAGAAAATACAATTTGCTTTTGCGCAGCAATTGCCAGAACACAACCGGAACATTTACAAGTCCAATCCTTTGGCTCTCGTCTTCTATCCAAATACCATTTTCTCCGGCACGTTTATGTTCAGTGTATAAAGATGTTGCCACCAGGTTCTCAAACATTTCCTGCGATGGCTGCGTGGGCATATTGATGGCACCAAAAGCGCTGCCCTTATGATTGGCAAGTCCCTCAAGGTCTACTACTGCTTTATGTTTTTGCCTTAGTTGTTGTAACACATAAGTTTTGCCGCTGCCCGTGTATCCACCCAGCACGTTTAACGTATACTCCTTTTGAAACTGCTGCAACACCCAATTACGGAAGGCCTTATATCCGCCGGTTAGTAGGTAAATATCAAAGCCATATAAGTTGAGAAGCCACACCATTGCCGCACTGCGCATTCCACCGCGCCAGCAATGCACCAATAACTTTTTACTACCTCCATTTGCTTTGCTGATTGCTTCCGCCTCCTCAACAAACTGCACCATCTTGGGACCGAAAAACGCCAGCCCTTTTTTTATAGCAATCTCCCTACTCTCCTGTTTGTATGCCGTTCCCACCACCTTTCTTTCTTCATCAGAAAAAAGCGGAAAAGAAATGGCCCCCGGAATTTTTGCATGAACGTATTCGCCGGGAGAACGAACATCTAACACAGGTATAGAACCCATTGTTTCCACGAATGCATCAACCGGGATATTTGTAATAGCCATAAACTAGAATAATATGAATGGGCAGAAATTACTTTGGCTGCAAATGTAAACCAGTGTCTGTTGTCATTTTAAAATGATACCTCAATGCGATACTTTTAACAGCAATCAATATATATGTGGCGCATCGTTTTTTTCTTATTGATAGTTCCATCGTTCGGCTGCAACAACAAACAGCCCGATCACGAGTTAACCGACTCGGCAGCAGTTGCAGCAAAAAATGCAAAGGAAGACAGCACTGTTATGAGTACACAAGGTGTAACAGAATGGGTGCAGGAAACGATGAAAAGTAAAACTTCAACACCGAAATTAACATGGGAAGAACAATGGAAGGGTGACGATTTAATACAAAGCCCTTTTTCGCCAGAAAGTGATTTTTACACGATCTATAAAAGTGTTTTGCGCTGGTCGCCAGACAGTAATTATATTTTGGATATTGGCTCGTACGGCGCTGTGGTTACCAGCGATCGCTTTGGCAATTCTGCTTTAGAACAAGGTGAGCCTGATACTGAACTTGCCTTGATAGAACCAAAAACGCAACAGCGTACCAGGCTAATGTTTGTTGGTCCATCCTCCAATATCCTGGATGCAAAATGGATGAGCAATAATAAAGCAATGGTTATTGGAACTTTTGATAAAACAGGTAATCATGACAACGATACGTTAGTTTGGGTGATAGATGTAACCGACAAACTCTTCCGTTTGTACAATGTAAAAAGCCACCCATAAGGTGGCTTCAAACTATTTATTTTTATACCCTAATGAACCGCCTTGGTAGTATCAGTTGTATGCTGACTTGTTGTGTCCGACTGGTGTTTTGCTTCTGAATGATCTGCAGGAGCCGCATGACTTGCAGGTGAAGTATGACTTGCAGGTGCACCATGCTTTCCGGTTTTTTCTGCGCTGCTATGCTCATTGAACGAATTTGAGTAAGCTTCATCTTTTTCTCCAATAGTTGATGATCCGCTATTGTGACAAGCTACCAATAAAATGAATGCCGTTGCAATTGACAAAAATTGCTTTTTCATGTTGTCTGTTTTTTTATAAAAAAGTTAGTTGATCTAAATGAAACTTCTAGTCCGGTTCCCACAATTGCACCCATAGAATCTATCCATTCATGCTCGCAAGGAATTCAGTGTTGTCTTTCGTTCCGCGCATTCTTTTCAATAACTCGTTCATTGCTTCCTCTGTATTCATATCATTAATGTACAAGCGAAGAATATTCATGCGTTGCAATGTCTCACGATCTAACAACAAATCATCGCGACGTGTAGAGGAAGAAACAAGATCAATTGCAGGGAAAATACGACGATTAGCCAGGCGACGATCCAATTGTAATTCCATGTTGCCGGTTCCTTTAAATTCTTCAAAGATCACCTCATCCATTTTGCTTCCTGTTTCTATAAGAGCAGTTGCCAGAATGGTTAAAGATCCTCCATGTTCTATTTTACGGGCTGCACCAAAAAATTGCTTTGGCTTTTGCATCGCGTTTGCTTCCACACCACCACTTAATACCTTTCCACTTGACGGAGCTACGGTATTGTGCGCTCTTGCCAAACGAGTGATGCTATCCAGCAAAATCACTACATCGTGGCCACACTCCACCAGGCGTTTTGCCTTTTGTAAAGCAATGGTTGAAACCTTAACGTGTTTTTCTGCCGGCTCATCAAAAGTGGAGGCTATCACTTCAGCTTTCACACTACGTTCCATATCTGTTACCTCTTCCGGGCGTTCATCTACCAACACCACCATCAGGTAGCATTCAGGATGATTGGCCGCAATGGCATTCGCCACTTCTTTCAGCAACATTGTTTTACCCACTTTCGGCTGCGCCACAATTAATCCGCGCTGACCTTTACCTATTGGTGTAAACAAATCGATGATCCGTGTACTGAAATTTGTAGCTGAAGTAAAGAGATTTAATTTCTCGAATGGAAACAACGGCGTTAGGTAATCGAATGGAACCCGGTCACGCACTTCTTCGGGCCCTTTACCATTGATGGTTTCCACTTTCAACAACGCAAAATATTTCTCCCCTTCTTTAGGCGGACGAACTGCTCCGAAAACAGTGTCACCTGTTTTTAACCCAAACAATTTTATCTGCGATGGAGACACATACACATCATCCGGTGAGGATAAATAGTTATAATCAGAAGAACGAAGGAAACCGTAACCATCAGGCATCATTTCCAATACACCTTCGCCTTGTATTACTCCATCAAATTCTATATTGAATGTTGGTTCGCGACGTTGTTGCTGCTGGCGGGCCGGCTGTTGTGGTCGTTCTGCAGGTGTCTCATCGGGGAAGCGCAGAATTGCACCAGGCTTTACTTCACCGGTAGGTAATTCATGTTGCTGCTCGTGGTTGTTCCCGTCAGCTTCTTGCTCCTCCTCTTGCACTTCTTCTATTTCTTGTGCAGGCTCTTTAGCTTTTGCTTTACGACCTCTTTTAATCGGTTGCAACCTTTCAGTATTTTCTGGCACAGCAGGCACTTCTGCCGCCTCACTCACCACTTCGGCCTCTTCTGTTGTGTTTGCTGTAGTAGCTTTTACAATGCGTTTACGTTTCCCGCGTTCAGGATTGGCAGTAGAGGTTTCTTTGGTTTCAGTAGATGAAACTGCTTGTTGATCTAATATCTTATAGATCATTTCTTGCTTGTCAAGTTTCTTTGCATTGGCAATTTGTAGTTGTTCAGCAATGTCCAAAAGTTCGGGAACAAGCATGTCATTCAATTGCAAGATGTCGTACATAAACGTATTTGATAATTAATCTAGATAAAGGAGTACAATGGTAAAAAAAGGAATTTTTGAAAACGATAAGTCGGGATTGAAAAACTGAAAAGTGAAGAGTAGTTAGTTCCTGATCAGCTTAATTCCGTTGCAAGTTTACGCTACAAAATCGAAATTGAAAAAAAAAACAGCTTTTTTACCATACTATATGGCTTTCGCCATCATTTGGTTGGTCAGCTCTCTGCTTCCAATGTAATTTACACTTCAGGACTTTTGCTTTTGGTATCATGTTCCATGGCACTTTCCCACAATATCTTCTGGGTAGGGTATGCAATATCTATTCCCAGCTGTCGAAACTGCTGAATAGTACTGCTATATAGTTCATATTTCAAATCACCTTGCATACTTGCCGTTATTGCTATTAAATTTTGCCTACCGGTGTGGCTGGCATTGTCCGGGCATATTTTTTCAATTAGCTACAGATGCCCAGAATGACTAATACAAAACCGCCGGTTAAATTTTCTTGCCACGATTGTGCCTTAACCTCCTAAACTGATTGCTGCAAACACCAACAACGCTTCACCCCTATCTTTGCCGCACTTACAAATAAGAGTATATGTTTAATAAAAGGGTGAAGATTAAAGCCTTGCTTCAATCGGAAGAAACAGGAACCGAAGTGACTGTAATGGGTTGGGTTCGTACGTTTAGAAACAACCAGTTTGTGGCATTGAATGATGGCAGCACCAACAACAATTTGCAGGTAGTAATTGAACTTGGTATGCTTGACGAAGCAACACTAAAACGAATAACAACCGGCGCTTCGCTAAAAGTAACCGGGCAGGTTGTTGCTTCGCAAGGCAAAGGGCAAAAGGTAGAAGTAAAAGCAACCAACGTAGAAATATTGGGCGACAGTGATGCAGAAAAATATCCACTTCAACCTAAAAAACATAGCTTAGAATTTTTGCGTGAAAAAGCCCACCTGCGCTTTCGCACCAATACGTTTGGATCCGTTTTTCGCATCCGCCATTCTCTAGCGTTTGCCATTCACCAGTTTTTCAACAATAAAGGTTTTATCTATTTACATACACCCATCATCACGGCAAGTGATGCTGAAGGCGCTGGTGAAATGTTTCGGGTAACAACATTGCCTTTCGACAATCCGCCAAGGAAGGAAGACGGTAACGTAAACTATGAAGAAGACTTTTTTGGCAAGAGCACTAACCTAACCGTAAGCGGTCAGCTGGAAGGAGAACTGGGTGCGATGGCCTTTAGTGAAATCTACACTTTTGGACCAACGTTTAGAGCTGAGAATAGCAATACCACGCGCCACCTTGCCGAGTTCTGGATGGTAGAACCTGAAATGGCCTTTTTCGATATTGAAGACAATATGAATCTTGCCGAGGAATTCATGCGTTACCTGATTCAGTATACCATGGATAACAACCGGGAGGACATTGAATTTTTGGATCAGCGGTTGGCAGAGGAAGAAAAATCAAAACCACAAAACGAACGTGCAGAATTAGGTTTGATAGAAAAATTGGAATTTGTTCTGAATAATAAATTTGAAAGGATCACCTACACCGAAGCGATCGATATTTTACTGGAAAGCCCGGCGTACAAAAAGAAAAAGTTTAAATACGATGTGAAGTGGGGCATCGACCTGCAAAGCGAACACGAGCGATATCTTGTAGAAAAGCATTTTAAAAAACCGGTGATTGTTACCGGGTATCCTAAAGACATAAAGTCTTTTTACATGCGGCAAAACGATGATGGCAAAACGGTATCTGCAATGGATATATTAGCACCCGGCATTGGCGAAATTGTGGGCGGCTCTCAAAGAGAAGAGCGTCTGGATGTGCTGGAACAAAGGATGCGTGAAATGCACATCCCCATTGAAGAAATGAGTTGGTATTTAGACACTCGCCGTTTCGGCACCGTACCACATGCAGGCTTTGGCCTAGGTTTCGAACGTATGGTTCAGTTTGTAACTGGCATGGGCAATATTCGCGATGTTATAGCTTTTGCCCGGACACCAAAGAACTGTGAGTTCTAAACTCGTCAAAATAAATCAATCTACTTTTTATAGCGGCAAAGCACCTCTCAAGGGGTGCTTTTTGTATAAAGCCAACAGTCAGTTAGCTACTGCGATTAAGACGTCGCTTTCTTATCCGCATCAATATTTGCCTGCATGGTTTGCCAAACAAGTTTATTAAACGCATTCATCTTTTGCACCTCTGCCTTGCTACAGCCTTTGCAATTGCGGGAGAAAGTCTCAGCAAATTTTTTGTAACCCTCTTCGGCGTTATTGGCAGAAAGAAACAATTCAATGCCTACAAAACTTGCCCAAGCATCAAACCGATGCTTCTCCAGCTTGCCTAAGTTTTGAAAAAGCTCTACAGGGTTTTGCTCCACATAGGTGAGCGCATAATTTCCTATTGCTTCACTTAATGCGCCATCCGCATGTTTCATAATCTTATCAAAAACGGTGAAATAGAAAGGCCGCGCACTTTTATTTACTGCATTCAGGCTGTCCATCATTTGAAAGGTGAACTTATTATCAGACGGGATCAATTTACCCTCTAAAATCATTTGTCCAATAGTGCGAGCAGGTAGCGAGTCGGTGTTGGCGTTGGCTCCTGTAGCTACTTCAACCACTTCCGTTTGTGTGGCCATGGCGCCACTAGTAAACACTTGCTCCACTGCAGAGGTATCTAAAGAAGAAGCCGCTGTCTCTGTTTTGGATGAACAAAATGTCATCGTACCAACAAAAACAACGGCTAAAATAATCCTATAAAAAGAGTGCATGTACGGTCTATTTACCCATAGAAGATGCAACAATCTCACCAAGCTCTTTATCTACCGATCCCGTTTTTCCATACTCCACTACACGCCCAATTTCTTTGCCTTTTCTAAATACAATAAAAGTGGGCACATTGGTGATGTTGTACTTCGTGTGCAAATTTTTTGGGGCAGTCTTCGCACGGTCCACACCTATTAAAGTAATCTTGCTGTCTGGGTACCCGCTCTTGTCTACCAGTCGGTAGAAAACAGGGAGCAGGTTGCGTGAATCTTCGCACCAGGTACCTGCAAACACCATCATTGTGAAATTGTCTGCATTGTCTTTAAACGCTGTAACGGCTGCCGCATCAGCGGTACCGTATTTCATGTTATCGGTAAACCAGTTAAAAGCGGGATCAGTTTGTAAAACACTCCGGCTGATTTCGCCTTTTAAAATTTTACCTCCCGGGTCTTGTATGGTTTCATAATTCTGTGCACTGCGGGTGGTTGTACAACTGGCTAATATTCCGATAAACGCTGCAGCTATCATTAATTGTTTCATACCTGCAAATTAGCTTTCAACTCTAATAAAAAGCCCTTAAATTTTTGTAATGTTTGCGTTAATTGAAGCTGTGTATCTGCTTTCTTTTTATTGGCCTTAATAAAATCTCTTGCGCCGTCTATGCTGAATTTTCTTACCCGTAACAATTGATAAATCAGTTGCAAATTTTTTACATCTTCCGGCCGAAACAACCGATCGCCTTTTCGATTTTTCCGAGGCTTTAAAATGTCAAATTCGTTCGACCAAAAACGAATCAATGATGTATTTACACGAAACCATTTAGCCACTTCACTAATAGGGTAGTATTGCTTCTGAAAAAGCGTTTCATCATCCGGCAGTTCAATCAAATCTGCCTCAGCGTCTATTTCTTTAAATGACTTACGGCCACGCTTTTGTGGCGGTTTGCGCACCTTCGGTTTTTTAGCAATTGGCACTTTTGCCGGCTCCACTTTTACAACCGGTTTGGCCTTGATTTTCACCGCTATGATACCGTCGTTGTAAACAAATGGACGCTCTGCATCTACTGCAACCTGCCCGCTCTCCACGTAGCTTCCCAGCACTTCTTCAGAAATATTTACCGCAGCTGTTTCCTGAATTGCCTTTGTACCATTTGCTTCTTCTTGAAAAATTGCCTCAACCTGGAAGTTGGCACCAACAGCCGATTGAACCGCTTCAGTTACTAACTCTGCCGAGGAGAGAATTGCCGGTTCAGCCCTTTTATTCCCTTGCTGGTCGCTTGTGATTGCCTCTTCTGACCCGGAGTCTTCCTTTTTGGAAGGAGTATTTTTTGCCTTTCCATTTCCTGCCGGAACGGGTGGTGGAGCAAACAAATCGCCAAAAAGATTAAGCTGAGACATGTTGTAAAAATAACGATTGACGCGCTTTGTTATTCGTATAAAACCGAAGGTGGAAAATTGAATGAATTAGGTAGCACAAGCCATCAGCAAACGATGTATGAAAATATGTGAACCAGCAATCCCGGTAAGTTGAATTACTAATCAAAACTTTGGTTGCTTGATTTAGCCAGCTTCAATAAACGATCAAATTGCTCAGGTGAAAGGTCGTTGTAGAAATAATAAACGGGGTCAATCGGTTTGCCCCCTTTATGAACTTCGTAGTGGCAATGCGGGCCGGTACTTTTGCCCGTACTGCCCACCCATCCAATAATTTCGCCGCGCTTTACCGATTGCCCACTGCGCGCTTTAATACGAACCATGTGCCCGTACAACGTTTCGTAACCAAAACCGTGATTGATAATCACATGGTTTCCGTAGCCCCCATCGTTGTAATTGGTTTCTGCTATTCTACCATCCGCCGTGGCGTAAATGGGTGTGCCCTGCGGCGCGGTAAAATCCAGTCCCGCATGGAACTTCGTTACTTTATAAACCGGGTCGATCCTGGTCCCAAAGCCGGACGCAATACGATTAAGATCTTTATTGCTCACCGGTTGAATAGCAGGTATAGCAGCAATTAATTTCGCTTTGTCGCGAATCATTTCATCAATTTCTTTGAAACTCGTTTGCTGAAAATTGACCCGTGCAGTTAGTGTATTCAGCTGAGAGGCCATACCACTCACCAGTTGATTTTCATTTAATCTTTCAACGAGTCTAATCTCATTTGTCTTTTCTATTTCTTTAGCGCGGGCACTATCGGGTATGGGGTCGGCTTCAAAAATGGCGCGGTACACCTGGTTATCGCGTTTTTCAAGATCCGCCATTTGCTGTTGTAATTCGCGGATCCGTTGATCCATCAGCACGTAATTGTCTTTGTAATCTTCCATCTCCTGGCGTAAAAGACGTTCGTTGGGAGAGCCGATGTATCTAAAACCAATCCAAACTATAATTGCTGCAGAAACAAGGGCGGTAGCCAGGAAACCAAACACCCGCAACAACTTTACCCTTAACGGCACCTCCAGCTTTTCGTAGCGGAGTGTGTGAGTATTGTAGAAGTATTTTATTTTCTTCAACCGGTTGTTTGTTTAGTGCGCAATGTTTTCTTACGAGTTAACAATATAGGCGTTAACTAACAAATGCCTTGATCCGCTTAACCCGCGCCAGTTTTGAGGGCTAAACAAAACAAGGTAAAACGTTTCATCCCCTACCTTTGCACGGCAGCAAATATAATTTCACATACCTAAACACTTCGCTAATATTTTAGCTTACAAAATGACCAGCGCTGAAATCAGAAAACACTTTTTAGACTTTTTTGCCTCTAAAAATCACCAAATAGTTTCGTCGGCACCAATCGTTATTAAAAACGATCCTACCCTGCTTTTTACTAACGCAGGCATGAACCAGTTTAAGGATTATTTCCTCGGATATAAAAAGCCGGAAAACCCGAGACTAGCCGACACCCAAAAATGTTTGCGGGTTAGCGGCAAACACAACGACCTGGAAGAAGTGGGTGTGGATACCTACCACCATACCATGTTTGAGATGTTGGGCAACTGGAGCTTTGGCGATTATTTTAAACGGGAAGCAATCGCCTGGAGTTGGGAACTATTGACCGAAGTATACAAACTTGACAAAGACCGGTTGTATGTAACGGTATTTGAAGGAAACGAAGCTGAAGGATTGCCGAAGGATGAAGAGGCTTTTGCAGAATGGCAAAAGGTAATTGCAGCAGATCGTATTTTGCTCGGTAATAAAAAAGACAATTTCTGGGAAATGGGTGATACCGGCCCATGCGGACCTTGTACGGAAATTCATGTTGATTGCAGAAACGATGAAGAACGCCGGGTGACTGATGGACGTACGCTGGTGAATGCAGATCATCCACAAGTGATAGAAATCTGGAACAATGTGTTCATCCAGTTTAACCGGTTGAAAGATGGAAGCTTGCAATCGCTTCCGGCCATGCACGTAGACACAGGTATGGGCCTTGAGCGCTTAGTTCGTGTTATTCAAAATAAATCATCGAACTACGATACCGATTTGTTTACCGGCACCATAGCTGAAACGGAAAAAATCACCAGCCAGCATTACTCCAATACGGACAGCAAAAAAGATGTGGCCTTCAGGGTAATAGCCGATCACATTCGTGCGATTGCTTTTACAATCGCTGATGGTCAACTGCCTTCTAATACCGGGGCTGGTTATGTAATCCGGAGAATACTTCGCCGGGCAGTTCGTTATTATTATTCTTACCTCGATTACAAACAACCGCTACTATTCCAATTGATGCCATTGCTTTCGAAACAGTTTGAGTTTGTTTTTCCTGAACTACAGGCACAAATTCATTTTGTAGAAAAAGTGGTAAAGGAAGAAGAAGAAGCCTTTTTAAGAACACTGGAGAAAGGACTCAAGAAAATGGATGACATGATTACCGCTTCAACGGCCTCGGGTGTAATTGAAGGGAAGCCTGCCTTTGAATTGTTTGACACGTATGGTTTTCCGATTGACCTGACCCGTTTGATTGCGCAGGAGAATAACCTCCAGGTAGACGAGAAAGGTTTTGAAGAAGAAATGAAAAAGCAGAAAGACCGGAGCCGGGCGGCAACTGCTGTGGATACTGAAGATTGGATAACGCTAGACGATAATTCGCTAACTGAATTTGTAGGGTATGATAGTCTTGAAATAAAGAGTAGGGTAGTAAAATACCGGAAGGTAAAAGCGAAAGGAAAAGAAGGGTTCCAGGTGGTGCTCGAAGCCACGCCATTTTATGCAGAAAGCGGCGGCCAGATAGGCGATACAGGCATGCTCGTTTTTGGAGAACAGGTTATAGAAGTGGTGGATACCAAAAAAGAAAACAACCTGACCATTCACTTTATCGATACCCTACCAACCACTATTGAAGGTGAAGTGATTGCTCGTGTAAACAGGGCTACCCGTTTAAAAACCGAATCTCATCATAGTGCTACGCACTTAATGCACGCCGCACTTAGAACAGTATTGGGTACACACGTGGCACAAAAGGGAAGCCTGGTAAATGACGAACACCTGCGCTTCGATTTTTCGCATTTTGCAAAGGTTACGGATGAAGAAGTGAAAAAGGTAGAAGCGATGGTGAATGAAAAAATTCGTCAGAATGTGCCAGTAGTCATCAAAGAGATGAGTAAAGACGAAGCCATTGAAATGGGCGCAATGGCTCTATTCGGCGAGAAATATGGCGACGTGGTGAGAGTTGTAATAATGGATCCGGGGTATAGTGTGGAACTATGCGGCGGTACGCATGTGGGCAATACGGGGGAGTTGGGTTTTTTTAAAATAAAAAGTGAGTCGGCTGTAGCAGCCGGTGTACGCCGGATAGAAGCTGTGAGTGGTTACGCCGCGGAGCTTTACCTGGATGAACAAATGGAAACATTGCAGCAAATCAGGGAACAGTTTAAAAACCCAAAGGATCTGAGACGTGCTGCTGAACAGATTCAGCAGGATAACAGCGAGCTGAAAAAGAAGATTGAAAAGCTGGAAGCAAAACAATTGTCTGCCATGAAGCCGGCATTACTGGCGCAAGTTCAAACAATTGGCAACTACCAATTTTTAGGCGCAACCGTCGAGGTAAGCAACGCCGATGGATTAAGAAAGATAGCACTCGATCTGAAGCCGGACCTAAGCAATTTTGTGGTGGTGTTGGCTGCAATCATCGAGGGTAAACCAAACGTTGCCATCATGCTGGACGAAGCATTGGTTGCCGAGAAAAACATTGATGCTCCAGGATTAATAAAGCAACACGTAGCGCCATTGATAAAAGGTGGCGGAGGCGGACAAAAAACATTGGCCACAGCAGGTGGGCAGGATGCCAGTAATCTTACTACAGTTATCGAAAAGTTGAAAAAGGTAGTGGAAGGTTTCTAATTTATTCCTACTTCCTGAAGAGCGCAGCTTGAGATTTATCCTGGCTGCGCTCTTTTTGGTTCAAAGTATCACTTCCAATTTTTCATTGATTTTAAATTAACATTTGCGAAAGCTTTCGTAATTCAAAATGTTCATTACATTTGATCTACTAAACATTTCGTATAACTAAAACTTTATTACATGAACAGTTGGAAAAAAGTAACTGCTATAACGATTGCAGTGGGTATGTTAGGCACAACAGCCTTTGCGCAAAAAGAAAAAGAAAAGACTACAAAGTCGAAATCGCAGGAAATAATCATTCGCAAGTCAGGCGACAAAAGCGAGAAGATGACCATAGTGGTAGATGGCGAAAATGTAATCGTAAACGGAAAGCCAATCAGCGAGCTAAATGACGCTGAAATTACCGTGTTGAATGGAACCGACGGACGTGCTTTTGCTCCCAGAGCAAGGGTGGCTACTCCACCGCGGCCGGGCCAGTCTTTTGAGCGTATGGCTCCTACCCGTGCTAACCGTGCAATGCTGGGCGTGGTGACAACCAAGGCTGATGACGGCGCCAAGATTACTGAAGTAACAAAGGAAAGTGCGGCAGAAAAAGCAGGGCTTAAAGTTGATGATGTCATCACAAAAGTTGGTGATAAAAAGATTGAAACTTCCAACGATCTGATTGCCGCAATTGGTACGCACAAGCCAGCCGACAATGTAGATATCACGTACAAGCGCGACGGCAAAGAGACGAAAGCAACGGCGACTTTGGGTGAAAATAAGGTGCGCACTTTTTCAACGTATAGCTTTGATGGTGACTTTGATTTCCCAAATGCCATGTCTCCATTTGGCGAAGGTTTTAGCTTTAACAAAACCCCAAAAGTTGGCCTGCAGATAATGGATGTAGAAGAAGGAACAGGCGTACAAATCAGAGAGGTTGAGGATGAATCGGCTGCGGCAAAAGCAGGCTTAAAAGAAGGCGATGTAGTAACCAGTGTGAACGGAAAAACGATTGCTGGCGTTGATGAAATGAAAGCTCAAATAAAAGATATTAAAGAAGGAGATGTTTTGAAAATGACTTACCGCAGAGGTAGTAATACGCAAACGGTCGATGTAAAAATTCCGAAGAGGTTGAAGACGGCAAACTTATAATTGGATGGCTATCAAAAAGCCGCAGCGGATCGCTGCGGCTTTTCTACATGTATCAGGTTGGTCAGTAGTCTTATTCCAATATGCGCAGCTTCGCATAGTTCAGCATGATCTTTTTCTCACCATTCAAATCAAACTTAACGGTAGCAATAGGATTGTGTGCCGAGCCTTCCATCTTCACCACCTCGCCAAAGCCAAATTTTTGGTGTTCCACTTTTTGACCTTCTTTCAGGTTGGTAGTATCACTTGGCGCAAAGTCGGCAGCGGGTTTATGCTCCACCACCTTAGCTACTGTTGGCGCCGTTGGTAAATATGCCGGACGCTCAGGCTTTTTAGAGGGCGGAGGACCGTATTGTTTTTCTGCCTGTGCAGCTGCGCCACCATATCCACCGCGCATTCTATCGAAAGCAGAAGCAGCTCCAAATCCATTACTAAATCCCTGGTTGCGGGCCCCACCCCCGGCAAAACTGCGATCTATAAATGCCTCGGGCATTTCCTCTAAAAAACGGCTTGGATCGTTCTGCACCAACTGGCCAAAACGGTAACGTGAATTACAGTAAGTGAGCCACAAGTGCTTTTTTGCGCGTGTGATGGCAACATAGAATAAGCGCCGTTCTTCTTCTAACTCCTCGCGTGTATTAATCGCCATTGAGTTTGGAAATAGTGTCTCCTCAATTCCACCAACAAACACATTACTAAACTCCAGGCCTTTAGCCGCGTGAATGGTCATCAGCTTTACTACATCGCTGTCTTCCTTGTCATCATCTGCATCCGTAAGCAAAGTTATCTGCTGCAGGTATCGTCCAAGGCTACCTGCATTCGCAGAAACATTTTCGTTTACCACCACACCTTCTTCATCAATTTGCGCAAGGTCAATGGATGTATCTACCCACTCCTTTATTGAGTTTAATAACTCTTGTACGTTTTCATAGCGTGCTAATCCTTCAGTGGTTTTATCGTTGAACAATTCTTTTACGAGGTTGGTATGCTTACCGACCTGCACGGCCACTTCGTGTGCAGTTTTCTCTTTCAGCATACTCTGAAAGTATTTGATCATGGTAACAAAGTTCGTCAGCGTTTCAAGCGTAGAGGCTTTAAAACCAAACTGACCGGCTTTCTCCAGCACTTCAAACATGCTAATGTTGTGCTCGTTGGCAGCAATCACCGTTTTCTCAATGGTGGTTTTGCCAATGCCGCGTGTGGGATAGTTGATGATACGCTTTAGCGCTTCTTCATCTCTCGGGTTACTAATGACGCGCAGGTACGCTAGCACATCTTTTACTTCTTTACGCTGATAGAAGCTGACGCCTCCGTAGATCCTATACGGAATGCCCATACGCCTCAAACTTTCCTCGAAGGCACGGCTCTGCGCGTTTGTTCGATAAAGAATGGCGAAGTCTTTATTAAAAAAATGATTGCGCAGTTTTTGTTCCTGAATGCTGTCGGCCACGTATTTGCCTTCGTCATTGTCGGTCATGGTGCGCACCAGCTTTATCTTTTCACCAAGCGCGTTTTCTGTCCAAAGGTCTTTGGGTATCTGGCCTTTATTATTCTTGATTACTTCGTTGGCTACATTGATGATGCTCTGCGTACTGCGATAGTTTTGTTCCAGTTTGATTACGGCAACGTCGTCGTAATCTTTTTGGAATTGAAGAATGTTCTCAATCGTAGCGCCGCGAAAGCTATAAATACTTTGCGCATCATCGCCCACTACCGCAATGTTTTCGTGTACGGCAGCGAGCAGTTTAATTACCTGGTACTGGGCCGGGTTGGTATCCTGGTACTCATCAATCATGATGTACTTAAACTTGTGCTGGTATTTATGCAGCACCTCAGGAAAATCGCGCAGTAGTTCGTAAAACTTAAATAGCAGGTCATCAAAATCCATTGCACCATTTTTGAAACAGCGTGCTGCATACGACATATAAATCTGACCGATCATTGGCCTGTTGGCGCGTTGGTCCTCTTGCTGTAAGTAATAATCGTTTTGATAGTCCGCGGCGTTTACCAGCGCGTTTTTTGCAGCTGAAATGCGGTTGTGTACAACACTTGGCTTGTAGTGTTTGTCATCCAGGTTCATTTCGTTAATGACAGTCTTCAACACCCCGCGGCTATCATCGGTATCGTAAATAGTAAAGCTGTTGGGATAGCCTATGCGATGAGCTTCGGCCCTTAGTATGCGTGCAAATACGCTATGAAATGTTCCGATGTATAGGTTCCGGGCTTCGCTGTTTCCCAAAATTCGTTGGACACGCTCCTTCATTTCAGCAGCAGCCTTATTGGTAAATGTGAGCGCAAGAATATTGAAAGCATCCACTTTATGAGCGCTCATTAAATGCGCAATGCGCGTAGTCAGCACCTTTGTTTTACCACTTCCTGCACCAGCCACAATCATTACTGCACCATCTTTATGCAACACAGCCTCACGCTGGTTTTCGTTCAAATCGTCGAGGTATTTAGCCATTGGGCGAAGGTACGTTTTGAGTTTTGGTTTTTTAGTTTCGGGTTTTTTAGTCTTGAGTTTGAAGCTTGAAGTTTGTCTATGCCTAAAAAGAAAGTTTGGCTTTAGCATTGTGCATTCTCTTTCTCTTCGAATGTGAAACCACAGCCCCATCCGGCGATGCCTTTGAACTGAGCGTAGCAACGATGATGCTACGAGTGAAAATGCTGGCTACCAATGACTTTGTATATACATAAAAAAGCTACAGGTAATAACACCTGTAGCCTACCAATGAAAACGACTTTGTTTAGAAAGTATAACGAATTCCCAAACCGCCCCAACTGCCTACAAAGCCACCATATTCACCAAACTCAAATGATGGCTGCCAATCGATGGACAAGTTAATTGGCGCTTTATTAATTTTATAATCCAACCCGAGTACACCATCGAGCCCTATCAATGTATAGCTATTGCGTGGAAATCGGCGATCGTTGTTGGAATTATAAAATCCAACGTGCGCACCCGGACCTACATACCATCTCAATCCTGGGGCGTCGCTTATATTTCCGTGTATTTCATAAAGACCAGTTATACGAGTGCCATTTTTGTAGAAGTACCCAATTAATTCAACTGCATCCCGGGTATTTACAAAAGTTTTAAAGGTTATACCTGCACCATCCAACACCTTCACTCCTAAAGCTGTTTTATATGTTCGGCCCATACTTTGGGCATTGATACCTGAGGCTACTATAAAAACTGCCGCAACGAGTACTATTATTTTTTTCATGTTTAATGCTTTTCATGAGGGTATTAGAAAAAGCCATGCCGAAACAATACGTAAGTATACTAATTACAATGTGTTAGGTTGAGATAGACGGAAAATTTATAGAAGAGAGAAAAAATTTCGGCTAAAGTGAAATGTTTGCCACTGATTGACAGTGGCCTTAGGGGAATTATTTGCCCATGACCTTATGCAGTTACGGGTTAGCCTTCAGTATGCTTGAAAGTAATGAAACAATTGTATTGGAATGGTCTTTTTATACTGTTTATACAATCCGTATTTCATCATTTTAAAAAGTAAATTATTATGTCTAGCCAGAATGAATTAGTCGGCGTGTTAAACGACCTGATCCGAATTAATCATGACCGTGTTGAGGGATATGAAAGAGCAGTGAACGAGTCAAAAGATTCAGACATTGACTTGAAAGCGATCTTTAATGAAATGGCTGATCAAAGCCGTAAGTATGTAACTGCACTGACGCAGGAAGTAGGTCGCTATGGTGGCGATGCGGCAGAGGATACAACGGTATCTGGAAAAATATACCGTGTGTGGATGGATTTGAAAGCTGCCATTACGGGAAAAGATCGCGAGAGTATTTTAGGCTCTTGCGAGTACGGCGAAGATGTAGCGCAAAGAGCTTATGAGGCTGCATTAGAATCAGATGCTGAAATGAGTGCAGATATCAGGCAGATCATTTCTGAGCAAAAAAGCGAGTTGAAAACTGCACATGATATGATCAAAAAATATCGTGATATGCACGAAAAAGTAAGTTAACAAAAATGCTTAGTTGAGTTGAAAGGCCGGCAGATAATCTGCCGGCCTTTCTTTTTCTGGCAAGGATTTTACATGAATTAATAAAAACCGATTTGATATGGCAGACAATAATCACTATATGGAAAACAACGACCAGATACCACACATGAAATCGCTGGCGCTTTGCTTGAATAAAATGGTACTGGATGGTTATGAAGATGATTTTAGAGTAGTGGGAGACCAGGAATTAACCTCGCTAAAAACAGATAACAAGTACAAACCAGAAGCAATTAAAGTGGTCAACTTTTTTCGATTTGAAGGACAGTCGGACCCGAACGATAATACCATCATGTATGTAATAGAAACCAGCGATGGCCTAAAGGGTACATTGGTGGATGCTTACGGCGCATACGCCGACGAACGGGTTTCTTCTTTCTTCAAAAATGTGGACCAGATACAGAAGAAAACAAGTAATACAGGCACTACCTAAAAGCACCTATAGGATGTTTTTAGAATATTATCCATATTTAAAGAATGTTCGGAAAGCTTTGGCGGAAATGATAGGTATAAAAAAGCTACAGGTAACTCTATACCTGTAGCTAAAAATATAACGGTGAATATAAAAATTAGTCAGCCGTTTATCAGGCCCTGCGAATAAGGCCCAGCAGCAATGCAATTACCGCTAGTACAATCAACACGTGAATTAAACCCTGCGCGCTATATACAAAAACGCCTAATAACCATCCAATAATTAAGATAACGGCTATGATATACAATATGCTTCTCATAAAAAATAATTTAGTTAAACATTAGAATAAAAAAACCTTGCCATTTATGCCTTTTTAAAAAAAGTAGATCCAAACCGGCGAGAAAATTTATCCCCAAAACAAATTTTGTTCTCCTATCCTTCTGGAGGGTAGAATGGCATGAACTTAATAGAATATACTACAACATATACACTATGAAATTTATTAAAAAGTATTTCGGCGTTTTAAAAGACTCAGGCGGGGCTTTTATAGAGGACAATTGCGTCAAGTTGAGCGCCTCGCTTTCCTATTATACTATTTTCTCTATCGGTCCTTTGATGGTAATGGTTATTTCGCTGGCGGGACGATTCTATGGCCAGGATGCTGTACAGGGAAAACTATATGGTCAGCTAAAGGGTTTGCTCGGTTCCGAAGCTGCTTTGCAAATACAAGAAATCATCACCAACATACAAAAGACGGACGGATCGTTGATGGGAACTATCATTGGCGGTATCGTTCTTTTTATTGGAGCCACAGGCATATTTACAGAGATACAAGACTCGATCAATTTTATTTGGTCGCTACGGGCAAAACCAAAAAGAGGATTTATGAAACTGATTATAAATCGGCTTCTTTCCTTTTCGCTAATTGTAAGCGTAGGCTTCCTATTAGTAGTCTCATTGGTAATAAGCGCACTTATGGAACTGTTGAATGAGCGTTTACAAAAACTATTTCCTGATACCATGGTGGTGTTACTGTACATCGTCAACGTGGCCCTTGTATTCGGTATCATCTCTGTGCTATTCGCTATTATCTTCAAAGTGCTACCAGACGGCAAGATAAAATGGAAAGATGCCTTTATTGGTTCATCTTTTACTGCTTTCCTTTTTTTAATTGGAAAAGCAGGCATTGGTTTATATCTCGGAAATTCTTCTTTGGGTGTTACTTACGGCGCAGCCGCATCGATCGTCATTTTACTTACGTGGGTATATTACACTTCTATCATTTTATATTTTGGTGCAGAGTTCACTAAACACTATGCACTTGAATATGGCGGAGGCATCGTACCTGATAAAACGGCCGTATTTATAATAAAACGTGAAGCGAAAGAAATAGATGTTAACCATAGACAGGGACAACAAATGGTAAAACAGGTTGAGCAGGAAAGAGCGAAAAAGTAATGGCGAATTTAAAACGCTATAATTAATCTCAAATCCATTGCTTAAAGCTAAATAAGGCCGTGCACCAAAAGGTTGCACGGCTTTTTGTTGCATCTTTTCTCCAAAAATGCGTATAAGCAATTTAATTGAACGCGGTACGCTTTTGGAAGTATTTTTTTTATAAAATAATCCTATGCATTCCAATAAAACATTGCAATTTATTGCTTCGAAAATTATGGAGACAGAAGCTGCTATTTTTCAATGCTTAACCAACAGCATTCTTAAAATTCCAAATTCGGTAGTTCATACTTTGCAGGCAGACAATGACGGCAACATTTGGTTTTTCGTAGATAGGCCCCCGCAATGCGTCAGCGAATTTGAACAGGATTTTCCTGTGAACCTTCAATACTTCAAAAAGGGTAAACCTTATTGGGTGCAGGTTTCAGGAACTGCACATATGCTTACCGAAGCCTATGAAATAAAAGAGGATCTAAATTTATCCCCCGAGGAACTAAGAAATGCACTCAGTACACAGTTGCTCTTAAAAGTAACAATCAATAAAGCTGAATTAAAAGAACTTTCACATCAGAAAAAAAACATTATTCAAGAAGTAAAAACTTTCTTATACTCATTTTTAGATTGGGCAGAACCCAAAGCAATCGAATACAATTTGAGTGGACGTTCACCCATTAATTACGGCTTTTAGCTACAATAAAAAGATATACTATGAATAAGAATCGATTGAAAAGAGTGGTGGTAAGCGCGTTTATAATGAGTTTAACCATTATAAGTAATGGCCAAGAACAACGAACCTCTGGCGAAACAAAGTTAACGCCGCGTTTAAGTATTAAAGGGGGAATAAATTTATCTAATCTATACGTAAATGACGTTGGTGATGAAAACGTGAAATTGGGTGGTAATGCTGGATTACTGGTTAAAATTCCAATTACAAAGGGCATTTCTATTCAACCTGAAGTACTCTACTCAATGAAGGGAACACAGTTAAACTATAACAACCTCTTATTTGGTAGTGGTAAATACCGGTTTAATCTAGATTATATTGAAACTCCCCTTTTGCTTGTGTTTAATGTTGCTCGAAATTTCAATATTCACGCAGGCCCCTATGCAGCATTTCTTTTATCTGCAAAAGTAAAAGACGTTAATTCAAACGGAACCGTTAGAGGTGCAACTGAATTAAATAAAAACAATTTCAATAGTATTGACTACGGTGCTGCGGCTGGAATTGGTTTTGACATTGACAACGCGACATTAGGTGCCCGTTACAACTATGGATTACGAGAAGTAGGAAAGGAGGGCAGAGCAAATGATTTAACCCGCGATTCAAAGAATAGTGTACTTTCTTTCTACCTAGGGTTTGGGTTTTAATAGGGTTGATTATGTATTATCAAGAGGCTATCGGTGCAAACCGGGAAGCCTCTCTTTATTGGTGCTGGTAAGTACATTATTTGTAAAAATAAAACTGGTCATACAACATGCATGACCAGTTAATAAATGAATTTATTTAGGCTACTTTCTTGAAGCCAATTATAAAGCTAGTTCCTGCACCCACAACAGATTTTACGTCTATATGTGCATTGTGCGATTGAATGATATTAAGTGTAGACGCAAGGCCCAATCCCATGCCATTTCGTTTTGATGTAAAGTACGGTTCAAACAGCCGCTGAATGTTTTCTTCTGAAATACCACAGCCATTGTCCTGCATTGTTACCACATATTCTTCGTCTACCTGGTGAATGGTCAGGGTTAGCTTTCCTTGTCCCTCTTCCATTGCCTCAATAGCATTAATGATAATATTCAGAAATGCAAGTTGCAGCTTCTCCACATCCACCATAGCATATGCATCACTTTCAAGGTATGATACAACCAATTCAATTCTTTTCAGTGTCATTCTATCAATTGCGGAAGCAATTGCCCCGTCTAAAACAGATTGAAGCGATACACGTTCCAGGTTGACCTGGGATGATAAACGCGACGAGTTTAAGAGCTCGGTAATCAGATCACCAATACGCTTGCTGTTTCGCTGCACAATATCAAGGTAGAGACGTGAATCGTCTCCGCTTGCCAGTGGAACCATTTGTTCCATGGACAAATTGATATTATTCAATGGGTTTCTTACCTCGTGAGCAAGGGTGCGCACAAGTCGGCCAGTTGCTGCAAGTTTCTCTGCCTGCAGTGCAGTTTTTTCAGCTCGCTTCCTGCTGGTATTATCATGAATTATTCCTTGTATGTATTTACCTCCGTTGTTATCCATTTCTACCGAAGCCGAAATAATACAATTTTTTATTTCATTATTCTTTGCTTTAATATCTACTTCAAAATCGTTCAACTCCCCTAGCTCCGACAGCATGTCGCGGAAGTAATACTTATCCTTTTTATTATTAAAAAAGGAAATCAGGTCAGCTTGATCAAATTCTTCCGGTTCGTACTCAAGCAAATCGGTAGCAGCATAATTAATATCGACAATTTTGTAATCGTTGGTAGCTACGAAAACAACGTCCTTCGACTTTTCGAACATATTTCTATACTTACGTTCGTTTGCCTTAAGTGCTTGTATAGAAGATGCACGTTCTAAAGAATAACGGATGCACCTTTCAAGTTTTTCGGTGTTTAATTCAGATTTGATCAGGTAATCGTATGCACCACTCTCCATTGCTTTTATATCAATCTCCTGCGTTCCCTTACCAGTAAGCAAAATAATGGGCGCTTCGCACCCTGCAGCTATCGCATCTTTTAGTAAATCCATCCCGGTCTTTATTCCTAATCGATAGTCAACAAAATAGAGATCGTATGTTTGAGAAATCAATTTGGCAAGGGCATCGTTGTAATTGTACGACCAGTCTACCACAAAGTTTTTAGATGGTATATTCTGTATATAATCGGAGGTAATAAAAAAGTCATCCTCATCATCATCCACTATTAAAATTCTCCGCTCATTTCCCGCTAAAGTATCCATATATAGTTAACGCTATTGCGTTGAGGTTTTTAATCAACATTAAAAAGTAAAAATACTCCTCTCAAAATAAAAAAGGGTAACGTGAAATACACCATTTACCCTTTTATAAAACTTCCGTTACCACCTTTAATTTGTTACAGATCGCTATTAAACTGTTTGTACTGCTTCATCTTATTGTATAACGTTTTTCTATCTACATTTAAAATTTTTGCGGCCTTGCTCTTGTTATAATTGGCCTTACGAAGTGCTTCTACAATCATCTCGTATTCGGCATCTATGCTGGCACCTTTCAAACTGTGTTCATTTATCTCTACCTGGCGGGAGTACACTGGTTCGGCTACCATGGGGCTACTAACAGATGCTACCGGCGAAGGCTCATAATGCCGGGCAGAAGCCATAATATTCGATGAAGACTCTTCTGCCATTTCACCAAACTGAAGTTTGGCAAAGTTGGTTATTTCGAACGGCAGTACTGTTGGCATAATGAACTCTGTATCGCATAATAACGTTGCACGTTTAACCACGTTTTTCAGCTCACGCAAATTACCAGGCCACACATAATTGATAAAGATTTGCTCCACTTCAGGAGAGAATCCTTTTATGTTTTTACGCAGCTCTTCGTTGGTGAGTTTCAGGAAGAACCGGGCGAAAACCATCACATCGTATTTTCTTTCCCGCAGTGGTGGCACTTCAATACTGAATTCATTGAAACGATGATACAGATCTTCGCGGAACTTTCCCTTACGAGCAGCTTCCAATAAACGCTCGTTGCTCGCAATAATTATTCTTACATCCAGCTCAATATCTTTATTGCCCCCAATGCGCCGCATTTTTCTTTCCTGAACAACCCGCAATAAGGCTACCTGAACATCATACGATAGATTAGCTACCTCGTCAAGGAAGATGGTTCCTCCATTAGCAATTTCAAAGTTTCCAATCTTTTGATTCAAAGCACCGGTAAAAGATCCCTTTTCATGGCCAAACAATTCGCTACCAGCTAGCTCCTTTGATAGTGCGCCGCAATCAATGGCGACAAACGGCATGTCTTTACGTTTGCTACGCTTATGAATTTCCTGTGCAATTGCTTCTTTTCCACTCCCACTCTCGCCATAAATTAGAATGCTATAGTTTGTTGGAGCTACCAGGTCTACTTGCTTGAGAATTGATTTAAACTCTGCGCTATCACTAAAAATGTACTGCCCCGAAGTAATGGTTTTGGCAGCCCGCATCATTGTCTTTGTCGTCTCTTCATCGGCGGGTTGCTGAGTGGGAGCAAAAGGTTGCTCAACACTTTTCTTCTCAAGTGCCTTTTTAATGCTCAATAGTATTTCATCTGGAAACAATGGCTTCGTTACGTAATCGTAAGCACCCAGTTTCATAACATCTACAGCAACCTTAATATCGCTATAGCCGGTTACAATAATAACAGGCGTTCGCGGATATTTTTCCTTGATCTTAATCAACAATTCCTTTCCATCAATATCTTCCAATCTAAAGTCGCATAAAACCAAATCGGGTTCAGAATTTTCCAGGTCTTCAATTGCTTTTTTTCCATTGTGGGCAAGTGCTACTTCATAACCGTTTTTAGTTAGAAAACGCTTCAGTAAAAGGCACATGTCCACATCATCATCAATTACCAGAATTTTACTCATGTAGATATTAGTATGTGTTGAATTTATTTCTTAAAAGTTACGCCCACATCCTTCTTAATTGCGCCACTGGAATTTGCAGTTGCTCCCTATACTTTGCTATTGTTCTTCTTGCTACCATTATTCCTTTATTAGCCAGAATGGCTACTAATTGCTGATCGGTATAAGGGCTCAATTTATCTTCTGTTTCAATAACACCCTCTATAGCTGACTGTATTACCCGGTTACTAATTACCTCTCCTTCCTGGTTGATTATACCTTCAGTAAACAGGTTCTTTAACAAGATAATGCCAAATGGCGTATCGACATACTTATTTGAGGTTACCCTTGAAACTGTAGAAATGTCTACCCCAACTTTGTCAGCAATGTTCTTCAGAATCATTGGTTTAAGCAAACTTACTTCCCCGGTTATAAAATATTCACGCTGCAGTTCGAGTATCGCCCTCATAATTTGCATCATGGTAGATTCTCGCTGCTTAATGGCATTTACAAACCACTGGGCGCTGCTTAGCTTACTCTTTAAATATTGTGTAGCAGTTTTGTCCTTCTTCTGCACGGATTGCTGCACTGTTTCCATCAACGACTGATTGATGTAAAGAGACGAAGAGCGTGATCTGTAAAGGTTGACTTCAATAGTACCTTCGTCATTTACCGTGAGGATAAAATCGGGGATGATGTTGTTGTTTACTGTCCCGCCTTCAATCTCTTCCAACACTGGTTTCAGTTTTAGACCCGCCAATAGCCTTAAAATAATTTTCAACTCATCTTCATCCACTTGGAGTGCGTCCATTATTTTATCCATATTCCTATGTGATAAATCAGTGTAATGGTTTTCCAGCAGTTGTATCGCCTTCTTTACGTCCGGACCTTTTTTCCCTAACGCTTGAAGTTGAAGTATCAGGCATTCCCGTGTATTTTTCGCACCTACACCTACCGGGTCAAGCTTTTGAATGAGCTTTACCACTTCCTCCAGTTCTGGCACTTCTACTAAAACTCCTTGTTTAAAGGATAGGTCATCCGACATATCTTCAAGATCCTGCTGCAGAAAACCATGGCAGTCCAGGCAGTCAATAATGTAGTCGGCCAATTGCAGTTGCCGGTCCGCTAATCCTTCGTATCGAATTTGATCTTTCAGATGCTCCCTGTAATCACTGAAAGACTTGATGGGAACGTTAGGCACCGTTTCACTATTGAAATAATTTTCGTACTCCATCTTGTAATCCGGGATGTCGTCGTAACCATGTTCTTCCCAGCTTTCAAAATCCTGAACGTTTTCTTTTTCAAACTTTTCTACAGCTAATACTTCCTCTTCCTCACTGCTTTCAAGCATTGGATTCTCATCCATTTCATCTTGTATTCTCTGGTCAAGCTCCAAAACGTTCAGATGAAAAATGTTCAGCATCTGAATTTGCTGAGGCAAAATCTTCAACTGCTGCTTTTGGGTTTGAATTTGGCTAAGCATATTGATACTCTGAGTTTTAAATGTTTAACAGCTTATGTCCAAGTTCAACACCAAACTCTCATTTGATGAGAATAAAATACAAATGGCATACTGGTTATTAAGTTACGTATATTATTAATCTTAACGTATAAAAACGAATTTGATGAAAGAGCTGTATCTCCATTGAGCTGTAGAATTAATTCCCCATCGATTTTACAAGACAATTATAATGTTTATAGTCGGAAAAAGTCAACCAGCACCTACTATAGTAATTCTAACCGCATCGTTTTTTAAAGAAGTAACTACCAATACATAACAATCAATCATACACTTCTTAACTGTTGTAAAATTCCAAATAGAAAATAAAAGACTTAGCAGCAACTGAAAGGTATGAAGTAGCTATGCAGGAAGAAATTTAAAACGTTCATAGCGGAAAATGAATGTAACAGTAGAAGAGATAATGTAAGAGTAAAATGAGACCCGAATACAAATAATGGAAACTATAATGCAAATTCGGAAAGCTAACTTTTGCTCATTGATGACCGGGAAGTAATGTGCTTAACACGGAAACTTAAAATCCCAAAATTCTTCTTGTAGAAAACTACAACGTCATCAATATTCAATTCAACACCTGGCAACAATACACATTGTGTAACACAGGTTAACGCTTCTTTTATAATCTTTACAGGCCTTTTCATAAAATTATTTCCTTACAATAGAATAAGAAAAATGTGTACCAATCATTTGTTTTTGATAAATATTTTAAAAGTAAATTTCTGTAGACATAGTTTCACGAATTAGCCGTCTCTTCTGGTACGATCTTTTTACTTGTATTAAAAATTATTTACAAACTAAAACGATTAATTATGTTACGCTGGACAATAATCTTCCTTGTCGTTGCTATAATAGCTGCGATATTTGGATTTGGTGGAATTGCGGCAGGTGCTGCAGGAATAGCTAAAGTTCTATTCTTTATTTTCATCGTTCTCTTCCTATTATCGCTTATAGGTGGAAGGAAAACAATAGATTAACCCACCTAATTTTAAAAACTTTTTGAGGCGAAGTGTAAATGCTTTGCCTCATTTTTGTTTATTTTTTAATTCATTTAAAATCACCTTAAGCTACATTAACTAAAAAAAAGGAAGCTATTTAAAAAGAGAGACCGCTGCAAATTTCAGCGGTCTCTCTTTTTCCTACCTGACTAATCTTAATTTCCAGCTTCAGCCTGGGCATCCTTCACCATTTTTTCGTTGGCATAAATTGCAAATTCTACTCTCCTGTTTTTCGAGCGATTTGCATCAGAATCGTTTGGGAATTTCGGCTGGGATAAGCCATACCAGGAAGTCTTAACCCGGCCTTTTACTATTTTTTGTTCAATCAAATAATTCCCAACTGATTTTGCTCTTTTTTCACTTAGATCCAAATTCAGGCTTGCAGAACCTGTATTATCTGTGTGTCCTTCAATTAAAACATAAGTGTCTGGATATTTATTCAACACGTTCGCCAGCTCCCGAATGTTGGTTTGTGATGCAGCATTTAGCGTAGATTGGTTGATTGCAAAAAGAACTCCTGATTCAAAAGTTACATTAATTCCTTCTCCAACTCGTTTTACTTCTGCACCAGGAATACGCGCCATTTCTTCAGCTTGTTTGTCCATTTTCCGTCCAATAACACCACCTGCTACGCCGCCTACTGTAGCGCCTATAATAGCACCCAAGGCAGTATTACCTGCTGCTTTACCTACGCCAGCCCCAACAGCGCCTCCTGCTCCGGCACCTATTAATACACCTTTTTGTTGTTTACTAATTGTTTTACAACCGCCTGTAGCCATGCCTGCAAAAACGACGGCAAATAAGGTAAGTTTTACATTTACTTTTATCATAATACTATGTTTATTAATGAATTACTATTTATCCCTTCAATGTAAACTTTGTGCCATCTACACAAAATTTAATTAAATAATGCGGTGCTCACAGAATAAAAGTGCCTCTCCCAAGGAAGAGGCACTTACTTTTTAAATCGAATAAATTATAAACCAAAGTTTACTCCAAAGTTTAATCCTACATTTCTGTTCTTAAAGGAGGTAGGCGTTGCCGGATTGGTATTATCGCTTATATCTCTCAAGCCATGATAGTAGGCAACATCTGCCGTAAGCCATGCACCAGGTATTATTCTGTAATGAAATCCAGCTGCTCCATTAAGGCCAATATCAAAACGGTTAATACCATCTTTCGACGATTTTACGGTTGTTTGCAACACATTACCGTTCGTCTGCGAAATTTCAGTAGTTGTTTTACCCCCCATTAAGTAACCGAATGTTGGTCCGGCAGATAATTTTGGTCTGAGGCGATTACCCCTTTCACCAAAAAAATAAATTGCTTTTACAGGAATACGGAGGTAATCCAAATTCAATTCACGCTTCGTTTTAAAATTTCCGGTAATCACTTCATTTTCGGCTCCTTCAAACGAATACTTTACGTCTGTTCCGATGCCAAAGTGAGGGGTTGCACTATAAACCAAAGAGAGACCAAAGTTACCGTGCGTTTTAAATTGCTTATTCTCGATGTTGTCGATCCAGGTACTACCCACACCTGCGTTAGGCCCTAAAGTAAACCTTGAACTGCTTTGAGCCGTTGCGCCCATTCCAAATGCACCTAGCATTGCTACTAATACGTACTTCTTCATAATATCTTCTATCATTTTTTCACTCAGGTTGGCAATTTCCTTGCCAGTAAGTGCATTTAACGCAAAATTTATGCAACTGAATTTGCCTATCGCGATAGATTTAAATCCATTAACAGGCAAATTCCTTCACCCACTAAAGTTTTAAGCAAAACGCTTTTTCCAGCAAATAATAGCGTTACTTGTGAAATAGTTTCTACAATGCCCCCTTTATTTCAGCCGAAAAAAAGGCTTTCATAGTGGCAATATTTTTTAACTACTCAGTACATGGAGAAGAAGAAGGTATTGATTATCGACGATGAGGTTGATTTTTGTTTACTAATGCAGTTTTATTTGACCAAAAAAAATTGTGAGGTTAAAATCTCCCACACGCTTCAGGATGGACTTGGATTAGTACACGACAGCGAGCCGGACATAGTAATATTAGACAATAACCTACCAGACGGATTAGGATGGCCAGCTGCTAAAAGAATTTTAGATGCAATTCCTGATGTTCACCTTTTCCTGATTAGCGCAAATAAACCTACGCACAAACCTGATCTGAATAATTCACATTGCCAGATAGTTGAAAAGCCGATATCTATATCTCAGATAGATAATTTTTTGAAATAGAAGTGTCGAAATATATAATCGAAGGGAGCCAAGTGGCTCTTTTTTAATGGGTAGTTTTTAGTAAACGGTATAGTTTTTTCATCAACATCGGCGACTCACTCATATAAAAAAATGCACATGGAAGACTTAAAAGACTCCACTTTAAACATACCTAACCCACCAAAAACAAAAACGTCTACTGAACCTGATAGTGCAAATGACACCGGCGAATCAAGTGTGCAACAGGGAGCAGAAGTGGTAAACACGGAAGATCAAAATGTGGTTGTGAACGAAGAAGCACAGGAAGAATATGTAAGCGATGTCAATAATCAATCGACTCCAACCGAAGAGACAACTTCCCATTCTCAACAGCTCCATTCCTTTCAGGACGATGAAGCGGATGACGACCATGAAGAAGATGATGAAGAAGAGGACGACGATGATGATGAATTAACAATCGGCGATGATCCGGCGGATACGAAGAGAAAGGTGCCAATGATGTAATACCATAAAAAGAAGCGTTGTTGTTAGATAGAAGATGCAACGCCTTTTTTAGAAAGGCTTCCCGTGGGTTGATTTTATTAATGCCTTTGCTGCCGAAGGAAATCCATGCATTGTTTGGAGAAACATTCTGGTAGTAATCGGATGGCCAAAAAATTGTTGCACTTTTCTGCCAATCCACAAACGGGAAGCAAAAACTTGTTTCCATCTTTTTACATATTGTTCTTCCATCTGCCCACGAGAGATCTTCGCTTGTAAAAACGCTGCGAACGTTTCACTGCAAATTTTACTAGCGTGCATCGCCATACTCATACCATTGCCGCATAGCGGGGTGATGAGGCCTGCCGCGTCCCCAACCATCAACATGTGATTTTCGATGACTGATTTAGGAGCAAAGCTGATCTGTGAAATAGCCAGCGGTTCTGTATACAAGAATTCAGAGGTAGAAAATATCTGCTCAAGCTGTGGATTCTTACCAAGTATATTCTTTTGTAAATGAGATATACTATTCCCTGCAGCTTGTAACTGTGCTGCAGTGGTCAGGTAACAAACACAACACTTTTCGTCTTCAATCGCCGAGATGCCACAATACCCATCACTAAAATTGTGAAGCGTAATTCTGTCTTTTGGATGAGGGTAGCGCACGTGGTACTTAATACCCACATAATTTTTCCCCGCAGCTTTTTTGGTAGTGAAAGGTCTTGACCATTTAATATCGAGGTTACTTCGCTTTCCAAAAGAGCCGGCAACTACCCTGGCCGTACTTGCGTGCCCATTATGTTGAATGGAGAACCGTTCCTCTTTAAATACTACATCACTAACCTTTGTGTGTACCACCTTTACGCCTTGTGCAAGGGCTATCTGATATAGTTCATTATCCAACGTAAACCTGCTAATGCCAAAGCCGCCCAGTGGTAAGTTGAAATGATACCCTTTGCCTTTTACATCTGTAATTGTTAGCCTATCAATTTTTGGTGCGTTATAAGCTTCAGGATTCAACCCCAGCGATTGCAAAAATGGGTAGCTTTCCATACTTATATACTCGCCACATACTTTATGAAAAGGGTATTTTTCTTTTTCGAAAAGAACAGTACTGAATCCCCGCTGCGCACACTGAATGGCCAGGCATAATCCGGCCAGACCACCACCAATGATTGCTACGTCAAATTCAGTTTTATCAGCCATGTTTGTACATTAATAGGAATCGAAAGGCCCAACGCCACAAAAGTTTAACCGGGGTTATTTTTGCCTCGCGGCAAATCATATTTAATTCGTTTCGGTGAAAACCCCGCCGCACACTTACAGGGGCATCATGCTTTACAAGGTAAGAAGAAGAAAAAAGCGAGGTGATGATTTTAATACTGTAGTAAGCAAGAATATTTCTTTGCAAATCATTTACAAAAAATCCAACTGCCGATTGTTGCTTCATCCATGCAAATTGATCTGCTAATTCCCTATTTGTAAAGTGGTGGCAAAAAAGACTGGAGAAAATGATATCTGGGTTTTCGTTGAAAGCGACAGCCCGATAATCGCTTGTGATAAAGATAGTATCCGCTGGCAACGACTTACGTTTGCGTGCATAGGAAATACATGATTCCTTCAGGTCAATACCGGTTAATCTTACCTGTACCCCATTCTTTTTTGCGAAGCTGTAAATAGCGGCTAGATTGTCGCCACCTCCGCACCCAATCTCACAAACTGAAATGAATTTTCTTCCCGCCGCTAGAGCTTTAAATCCTTCGATGGTAATGGAGTGCCCGCCAAGGTAAGTGTTGATGGTGTTAAGCTCCTTCATGTTCAGCTCTATATCGCCAAACGGGATATCATCCTGGTCTAATAATTCTTTACCTGGATAACGGGCTTCGAAGTTCATGAACGGGCAGCAATAAAAGTTTCCATCGTAAGACCCGGACCAAACGCAACGCCGAAAACATTCATGGGTTCCGTTGTGTTGTTTTCCAGTATTTCTTTTAACACAAAAAGAATTGTAGGCGAAGACATATTGCCATATTCAGCCAATACCTTTCGTGAATATTGCAAGTCTTCGTTCGTTAAGCCTAGCTGGTCCTGTATCACATCCAGTATTTTTTTCCCTCCGGGATGAATACACCAATGGCTAATATCCTTGTTACTCAGGTTGTTTTTGCGCAATGCATTTTGAACAAGCAAGGCAATGTCTTCCTGTATTAACTGCGGAATAAAAGCGCTTAAAGTCATCAGGAAACCGTACTTACCTAGCTCCCAGGTCATATCACTTTTGCCTTTGTAACTCACTTCTGAAAAAAAGTGTTTTAGCTGTAGCGGGTTATTGGTTTCGATGCAATTAGAAACCAATACTGCAGCACAGCCATCGGCAAATAACAAGCTGCTTGCCGCATTATCGATTGTATACTTTTTTTGAAAATGAATGGTACAAAGCTCCGTGCAGATGACGAGCACATTTGCCTGTGCGCTGGTGTCCGTTATCATCTTCGCCATTTTAAGGGCATGAATGGCTGCATAGCATCCCATGAAGTTAACCGAGGTGCGAAAAATATTGGGAGATAAATGCATGGCTTCCGCAATTTGCAAATCAAGCCCGGGAGCACTCATGCCGGTGCAGCTTACGGTTATCAGGTGCGTTATTTTGCTGGGGTCGATAAAACTATCTATACAATCTGTAGCGGCTTGTATAGAAAGTGGTAATGCATGGTTGGCATAGAGCAACATGCGCTCTTCCAACGAGGGTGGCTCGTGGGCTTCATCTGCTACAAACGACCATGAACCGTCGGCATCTCCAAAGTCTTCGAGAACCGAGTGCCGTTGGCCTATTTGACTTTGCCTATAGAGGTAAGCCAGCTTTCGCGACTCAACTGCATCCAACTGATATGCCTTCTGCATAAACTGCATAATATCATTCTGCTGGTGGCAGTAAGATGGAACAGACGTTTTTATAGAAATAATATTAGCCACGCTTTTGCAAAATAATTATGGTGATAAATGCCAGGCTGGTGCAAGTACTCGCCAGCCAATTCATGCGCATTGTTTTATTAAAAGTTGCGGCAGCAGGTTGCTTCCAAACCTGCAACATCCACTGTAAAAAATAGTATACGACAGGAATGAAAAAAATGTTCATCAACATAAAACTTTGTAGCTGATGCTGCTGCGAAAAATGTACATACAGAAAACCGAACGCGACCAGGTACATTAACCCACAAAACAAAAAGGTTCCTTTTTTACCCAAAAGCATACTGATGGTTTTTACATTGTCTTTAGCATCCGCCTCGTGTTGGTACACCTGTGTAATCGGGTAAAAACCGCCAATCAAAAAAGCGGCGGCAACTACACCAATCCATGGTAATGGTTCTACCTGTTCCGGCTGCACTCCTTGCCAAACCATCAAAAAAATAAGAGCACCCTGGTTAAGGATCACCGTTAGATAACCTGGTATTGCATACTTCTTAATACGAATGCCACGATAACTATATAGCCTCGAACACGTTACATAAAAAACTACGCCAGTTACAAACCACCAGGAAATAAAAACCGCTAATACAATTGCTACTGCATCCAGGATAATCGTTACAACAAACAATTGCCGTGTTGGTTGCATGGGATTTTTTAAACCTCCAATACTGCTCTCATCTCTATCCATATAACTATTGTATCCATTGCTGGAAGGGTATAAAAGCACATGCAAAATGAAGAAGATCAGTACAGCGTTTGGTATACTAATTTGCTGGGCAAAACTCAGGGCAAACCAAAATACCGGCATCAGGAAAAAAGAGAAAGGAATACGGAGTAGTTGTATGGTTGAGGATAAAAGCAATAGAGAGGTTTTACTGAAATTAAGCACTTCGTTCCATGAAACGAAATAACCATAGGGCTGCAAGGGCAGAACACTATGGTTATTTAATTCTTTACAAAAAATCACATAATCTCACCTGCACTATTTCCACCCCCAGCTCCTAATCCACATGTATTGGTATCCGTACCAGATGTCGCTTCGTTTGCACGAGTGCTGGTGCTTCTGTTTCGATCAATATATTTTAAAGCCGAATCGTGGCTGCCACTATATACAGCATTCTTCGCTGCACTAGCCTCATTTGCTTCGCTGGTTTCAGCACCAGTATCAGCGTGCGTAAGTGGGTTATCATCTTGCTCATTCTCATTTGCCTGGTCACTACTGCTCAATTGCTGATCTTCTTCAGCATCCCCAAGGTTTGAGTTTTCCATGCTTTCGTTGTGATTGTTATGGTCTGACATAGCTGTTACATTTAATTTTTAAAATGTATAAGCGTAAAAAAACATGCCACACAGCCGTTGCTTGTCATTGCTTTCAAACGACTTCTTAGGTAGCATCTAAAAAAATGCTGAAGGATAAAAAACGTCTTAACGGGTATACTACTTAAAGATTCTTTGGCAGGTAGACAAAGAAAGTTGACCCTACTCCCAATACGCCTTCTGCACGAATACGGCCATGATGATTCTCGATGGTTTTTTTACAGATGGCCAATCCTATACCTGTTCCTGAATATTCATGCTTACCGTGTAAACGCTGAAAAATTTCAAAAATCTTTTCAGCATATTCCTGTTCAAAACCAATTCCATTGTCCTGAATGGTGATCAGGTAATAATCGTCTATACCCGTATTCGACACAAAAGGATCATCTTCTGCTTTTACTTCAGCGCATTTTATTATAATTCGGGGTGGTTCGCTCTCCTTCCTGTATTTCAGTGCGTTTATCAGCAGGTTCTCAAGCATCTGTTGAAACTGAAAGTCCACTACTTTAGCGCTGGGCAGCTGGTCTGCTAGTATCACTCCTTTGGCTTCCTCAATTACCTCTTTTAAATTCACCGAAACATCATGCAACAATACATTCAAGTCCTTTAATTCAAAATGGGTGGGAGTGGTGGTGGTACGCGAAAAGGCCAGCAAGTCTTCAATCAATGTTTGCATTCTAACGCTGGCATTATCCATGCGCTTCAGGTAATCTTTTCCGGTAGCCGATAGGTTATCAAGCTCTTTTTCTAACAATCTTTCGCTGAATGTTCTAATCTTTCGCAGCGGCTCCTGCAAATCATGACTGGCTACATAGCTGAAGGCTACCAGCTCGTTGTTTGATTTCTCTAACTCCTCGTTTTTTTGTTCGAGCGCTTTATTTACAGTGTTCAGTTTCTGAGCCGCCATCTTCATCTCTGTCAAATCGTGTGTGATCACCAGTACACCAAAAACTTCTTCGTCGTGTTGTAATGGTATAACAAAACTCTCGTAATAACCCTTTTTATCTGCATATCTCTTGTCTTTCAGGTATACAAATTCACCATTTAATGCGCTATGCAAACTTTTTTCAACTTCTGTTCCCTTTAAAAATGAAAAAACTTCTGAAGCATGCTTGCCTATTACCTCGCTCCTCAAAACCCCAAACTTTTCCTCGCTTTGTTTATTCCACCAGGTAAACCGAAGGTCTTTGTCGTAGGCCGCTATCATATCCACGTTATTATCGCTGATTGACTCGGCTAGTAAAGTCCGCTCTTTCAGCTGCTTTAAAATGTGGTACTCGTCGCTTATATCCCGCACACTACCCACTAGTATTTCTTCCCCATTTCTATTAGAAGTTTTCGTGTTTCGGCTGCTGATGTGCTTTATCTCACCATTCGCTAACTGAATGCGGTACTCGTGAACAGTTGTATCCGCACTTGTAAAAATGGCTTCCCTATTACTAAGAACTCTTTCACGATCTTCAGGGTGAACCAGTTTGACAAACAGATCGAACGATGGCACATCCGAACTGGACTCTAAACCAAAAATTCGGTAAAGGTTGTTTGAGTACTTCATTTTACCGGAGGATAAGTTCCACTCGTAACTACCACTGTTTGATATGGCTTCGGCATGCTCGGCGATTTCAGCCTTGATGAGTAATTCGGAATTGCTGTTCTGTAATTCCCGCTCCAGCTTTCGCAGGTCTGTTACATCCTGGAAATTGCCCCGGTTTACAGGTCTGTTTTCTTCGTTTAACAGGCTTGCAACCCGGGCGTGAATAAATTTTTCTACGCCCGCCGGAGTAGTTATTTGAAAGTCAAATTCAAAAACATCTTCAAGAACTTCTTGTGAAAGGAAAGTGCGCACTCTTTGCTGGTCAGCGGAACGTACCCGGTGCAGCGCATAGTCAAGTGATATCGTATTATTGTTTGCTACTGGTAGATCATGCAGCATAAACAAGGCATCTGTCCATATACATTCCTGGGTGGATAGATCAATCTCGAAACTACCAACCAACGTAACGGCCTGTGAAATTTGAAGCAGGTGCAACTTGCGGCTCAGTGATGTTTGGTCGGTGACCGGTTGATTCATCTGGAAAATTATAATTAAAGTTAAGGCCCACAAGAAATCAGGACTATGAGCGTGTAAAAAAAGATAAAAAATCAATGATTACAAGAATGCCTTCGCAATAGCATTTGCCGGCGTGCAAGGGATTACAGTATGATGGATTGCAACCACTAACACAACCAAAAGTTATAGTGGCAGAGCATCCATTTAAAAAACCGCTTGTTGGATGTAGATAGAATCAAAAATGCCCCGTTTAAGGAGCATTTTTTGGCAAACACTTTTAACCCCCGATAAAAACTTTGCCATTTGAAGACTAAATCTTCATAACAAAAATAGGTTGGTGTTCATCCTTTTCCTGTAGCATCCTTACGCAATTTTTTACGTACAACACCTGAATTTTTTACGTAGAATTACGTAAAAAATTACGTAGGAACGCAGTTAAAAAAAGCCGTCAGCTATGCTAATAAACTTCAAAGTGTGAGTAATTTACCCTCTCATTAAAACCATACTACTGTGCCCCAACCCAACGAAATGCTACCGACACCAAGTCACGAAATTAGTGTCGATCTTGCCATTGAAATGACTTCCCGGTACCGCGAATTCAAAGAGCAAATATTGGCAGCAGGATACCAGAACGATGGTACGCTGGCTTTGTGTGAAACGTTTTCAAAAACAGCCATTCAAAACTTGATTGAGGGCGATGAATGCACGGGGTTTAGAATCTATTACGGTATGGATGATGCATTGAAAGTGCATGCGCTACTCGTGGGCGTAAATGCTGAAGGCGTTGACATCCTACCTGTAAATCCTAACGTACCTACAAGTCAGCTACTGGAAGATGGTCATAGAAATCCTCCTGCAAACACGCCATCCTCTCCTTTAAATGAATAAATACGAGGTTTTTATAAAAGCTTTTATGGAGGTTTGCTCCTACTCGACTGTCTTGCCAGCGGTGGTAGCCATCATTCGTTTCAAGTATGCACATGCGTCCTTTTATACTTTATTCGCGCTTTTTTGGATAGGCGCCGTCAACGAATTCCTGAGTGAGTTTGCTTTTATAGCCTGGGGATCAAACGCAGTGAACGGTAACATATATGTGCTGGTAGAGGGTATTATGTTGCTCTTCGTTTTTAAGGCATGGGGTGGGTTGAAGTCTACCCTCTTTAATGTTGCCTCGCTCAGTCTGTTGTTTGTGATGATATGGCTTCTTGAAAATTTCTATCTCAGTTCAATAACGAATGTAAACAGTCTATACCGGTGTTTGTATTCCATGGTGATTGTATTTCTTTCGCTTGACCAGGTAAACTTCCTGATTGTAAGCCATCGAAAAAGTGTGCTGAAAGATCCTGTCTTTTTGTTTTGCATCGCATTCATCATCTTTTATACCTACAAGGCAGGGATCGAAGTTTTCTATGTTTTCTCATTAGAGGTTAGCGGTGTATTTCTTAAAAATCTTTTCAGGATCATGCAAGTTGTTAACCTACTCTGTAATATTATTTTTACTATTGCCATTCTATGGATAAGAAAGAGGCAAACCTTTACGCTTCCCTATTAGTAGCAGCCATCATCATCGGGCTGCTACTTGTATTTTTTATCATCTCTCTCATCAGGCAACAACGCAAGAATCTTGCACTTCATAAAGAAAAAATTCAAGCAGAAATACTAACGCTTGAAAACGAAAGGAAACGAATGGCTTCAGACCTGCATGATGAATTGGGGCCAGTATTATCTGCCGTAAAAATGCAGATAAACAGCGTAGACACCAGCACTGAAGATGCAGAGTTGATTGACAAAGCAAGCAAACATATTGATGGCATGTTGCAGCGCATCCGCGAAATTTCGAACAACTTAATGCCAACAGTCCTTATTCGTAAAGGGTTTGTTGCTGCGCTTCAAGAGTTCACCGACAACATTAACAGAACAGGCAAAATAATCATTGCCTACAGTGCCACTACGGGCCTGCAAATACCAGGCGAAAAAGAAATTCACCTGTTCCGGATTGCACAGGAAATCATTCACAACTGCATCAAACACGCCGAGGCTACCCGAATAGACATTGTGCTTACAAAAAAGCAAAATCTGTTGATGTTAGAAATGAAAGACAATGGGAAAGGTTTCGATCACAGCACGATTTCACGCAGCAGCCTCGGACATGGGTTGGGCAACATACTGAGCAGGGTAGAAATTCTACATGGGGAAATGTTCGTAGATTCAGCAATGGGTAAGGGAGTAAAGTATAATATTGAAATCCCGGTATAGAGATGGAAATGGATAAAATCAGGCTTTTAATTGCAGACGATCATGAGATTTATAGAGATGGGCTTAAACTGCTATTGCGTAAAACGAAGGACATAGAAATTATAGCTGAGGCAAAAGATGGTTTTGAACTAGTGCAGTTAGCCTTGGAAGCTAAGCCCCACGTTATTTTAACCGATATCAAGATGCCGCGACTTGACGGCATAGCTGCAACAAAGCAAATAATGAATATGCAGAAAGGTGTAGCAATTATTGCTTTGTCCATGTTCGATGAAGAAAGTTTAATTGTAGACATGATGGAAGCCGGTGCCAAAGGCTACCTGCTAAAAAATGCGGATAAGCGGGAAATTATTGACGCAATAAAAACGGTACATGCTGGGGAAGAGTATTTCTGCAAAACGGCAAACATGCGGCTTGCAAAACTAGTGCTGAATTTTAAGGGAAAGCAGGAGGCTGTGGTAGAACGAAACAGGTTTACTGAAAAAGAGCTCGAATTGGTTGCGTTGATTTGCCAGGAAAAATCCAACAAAGAAGTTGGTGAAATATTATGCTGTAGCCCGCGAACTGTGGAAGGATACAAAGCAAAAGTGATGGAAAAAATGCAGGTGAAAAGTACTGCTGGCATAGTCATCTATTCAATTAAACATGGTTTGTATGAAATGAACGAAGCAAAATTGTAGCGTGTGTTTTGTTGCGAACAATGAATGCATTTGTGTGTTCTTGTCAACTGCTTTGCAGGTGCTTCAATTATCATCCGTTAAAAAATCTATTTGATGAAAGCGACATGGAACAATGCTTTAATAGCAGAAAGTAATGATACTATTGTGGTTGAAAACAACCACTACTTTCCTAAATCTTCTCTTAATACTGATTGCATCAGGCCATCGGATAAGCATACCCAATGCTCGTGGAAAGGTGAGGCATCTTACTTTGACGTCGTCGTTGATGGCACGGAAAACAAAGATGCAGCCTGGTACTATCCGCATCCTAAACCTGCTGCTGAAAATATTAAAGATCGTGTGGCCTTTTGGAAAGGCGTGAAGATTACACCATAACATTCGTATTTCAATTGCCTATGATAGAGCTTGTAAACGTTACCAAAAAATACGGCGCATCTTTAGCGGTTGACAATATTTCCTTTCTTGTAAGAGAAAGTGAGACTTTAGTGTTGCTTGGCACCAGTGCCTGTGGCAAAACAACTACGCTCAGGATGGTAAACCGGTTAATAGAACCGACATCGGGGACCATATATTTTAATGGTGAGGACATTACAAAGCAACCGGCAGAACAAGTTAGAAGAAAGATGGGCTACGTATTGCAACATACTGGTCTTTTCCCCCACTTTACCGTTGAAGAAAACATTAGCACCGTTCCAAACCTGCTCAGCTGGCCGAAAAATAAAACGAAGGCAAGGGTGCAAGAATTGCTGGCCAAATTGAAACTCGATCCAGCCCATCACCTGCTGGCTTACCCAACACAACTTAGCGGCGGCCAACAGCAACGGGTAGGATTGGCCAGGGCATTAGCTGCCAATCCTCCAGTGCTGCTAATGGACGAGCCCTTTGGAGCACTTGATCCTATCACCAAAAATGAGATCAGGAAAGAATTTAAGATGCTCGACGAACTCAAGTCAAAAACCATTATCCTGGTAACTCATGATGTGCAGGAAGCCTTTGAATTAGCTGACAGAATTTGCCTGATGGACAAAGGGCATATTGTGCAGATCGGCACACCTGCAGAATTACTATTTCGTCCTGCCAACGATTTTGCACGATCCTTTTTACAGGAACAGCATCTGCTCTTGGAACTTCAAACCATCACACTAAATGATGTATGGAATAAACTGCCCTCCCCAATAAAAACTTTTGCAGAACATCCCATACCCGCCAACGAAAGCTTATGGTATGCACTTCAGAAACTTGCTGCAGTACCCATTTCGTCAGGCAATTTCTTCGTTGAAAAAAATGGGATCAAAAAGATCATACACACCGATGATCTGATGGCTGCTTATCACCAATATAAAACTGCTGCTATCGCATGAATGAAAACGAGCAATCTCTTTGGCAGTTCATGTGGCAGCAATCGGATAAGCTGCTCGAACAAACACTCGCTCACATCGGCCTTACTTTCGCATCGCTGCTTTTAGCTGTATTCATTGGAGTTCCCCTCGGTATTTTTATTGCCCGCAAAAACCAATGGAGTAGTTGGGTATTGAACATTGCCGGCGTGTTGCAAACCATCCCAAGCATAGCGTTGCTCGGTTTTATGATACCACTACTTGGTATTGGTGCAAAGCCGGCTATTGTAGCACTGATGCTTTACGCATTTCTACCCATCATTCGAAATACCTATACTGGAATTGTGGGCGTAAATGCCTCGGTAACGGACGCAGCAAAAGGGATGGGGATGAGTTCGCGACAGGTGCTTATAAAAATTGAACTTCCCCTGGCCATGCCGGTTATACTGGCGGGCATTCGCACTGCAACCGTTATCAATGTAGGGGTAGCTACATTAGCAGCGTACATAGCTGCAGGCGGACTTGGTGAATTCATTTTTGGCGGCATTGCGCTCAATAACACCAATATGATTTTAGCAGGCGCCATACCCGCGGCAGGGTTGGCTATTCTGCTAGACTTTCTGCTGTCGCTATTGCAAAAAAGCAGGTTAAAAAAAACAAAATCAATTGCTGTTGCATTGCCCTTATTGCTTCTCGTATTCTCTTCATTTTACTTAATTCCATCTGTCATCGGATCTAAATTATTGGCGGGCTTTACGCCTGAGTTTATGGGACGGAAGGATGGATTTCTTGGCCTGAAAGAAAAGTACGGCTTAAAAATTAGAACAGTTGTAATAAGCGATGCCGTGATGTACAGGGCAGCCTACGAAAAAAACCTCGATGTAATCAGTGGCTATAGTACCGATGGCAGACTGAAGGCATACGACCTGATTACATTAAAAGATGATAAGGTAATATTTCCTCCTTACTATGCTGCGCCAGTAGTACGTAGCGAGGTGCTGTTTAAGTTTCCTGAACTTGAACCAGCACTGAACCAACTGGCAGGCCGCATCAATGATTCTGTAATGACAGAACTTAACTACCAGGTGGACTATATAAAAAAAACGCCACAGGAAGTAGCGAAGGATTTTCTGGTTGAACAAGGTCTTTACAAACCTTCCCGTAAGGGTAATAAAGGCGTGCTTAAAATGGGTTCGAAAATATTTGCAGAGCAATACATTCTGCTACAACTGTATTCCATGTTAGTGGAAGGAAATACAGACTTGAAGGTGGATACCAAAACCGGATTGGGTGGTACAAAAATTTGTTTTGATGCACTACAGAATAATGAAATTGATATGTACCCAGAATATACAGGCACAGCATTGCTGGTCATTTTACAAGCGCCGCAAATAAAGGTTGAACAGACGATTGGTAACAAGGATAGTGTGTACACATTTGTCCAAAAATCCTTTCTCGAAAAATATAGCCTGAAATGGCTTGCCCCTATTGGTTTTAATAATGCCTATGCTTTAATGATGCGCAGAGAACAGGCAAAAAATCTCGGCCTTAAAACAATCTCTGATCTTCACTACTACATTGAAAAGAACAAGCAATGAATTTATTACAACACTACAAGCAAGTGCGTAAACGCACAGAAGCTATTTGTGCACCGCTGCAAATTGAAGACTATGTAGTGCAGCCGGTTGTAGATGTTAGCCCTCCCAAGTGGCACATCGGGCACACTACCTGGTTTTTTGAAACATTTATTTTAAAACCGCATGCCCCATCCTATCAGGAATTCAACAAAGACTATAATTACGTTTTCAATAGCTATTACGAAACCATCGGTGCGCGTGTAATACGAACCGACCGGGGCAACCTTAGCCGCCCCACTGTGGCAGATGTTTACCAATACCGCAAGTATGTGGATGAAGCAATGATCGGTTTTCTTACTGGAGGATATCCAGATTCACTTACTGAGATCATTCAATTGGGTTTGAACCACGAAGAACAACACCAGGAACTATTATGGACCGACATAAAATTTGTTCTCGGGCACAACCCGCTTTTTCCCGCGTACAATGATTTAATCGTTGATGCACACCATGCCGCTGCGCAGGAAGTGGCAAACATTGATGAAGGTGTATATGAGATTGGTTATGCAGGGAAAGGTTTTTGCTTTGACAATGAGCTGTGCCGGCATAGGGTGTACCTGCAGCGATTTGAGATCAGGAAAGATTTGGTAACAAATGGAGCGTTTCTTGATTTCATACAAGCGGGTGGTTACCGGGACTTTTCTCTTTGGCATGCTGAAGGATTAGAGTGGGTGAAAGCCAACAACATTCAATCTCCTTTGTACTGGCATTTCATTGATGAGCAATGGTACCATTATACATTACAGGGGTTGAAACCAATTGATGAAGACGATGTTTTAAATCACATCAGTTTTTATGAGGCATCTGCCTTTGCCGCATGGAAAGGCATGAGGTTGCCAACTGAATTTGAGTGGGAAGTAGCTGCGCAAAAGTTTAATTGGGGAATGCGATGGGAATGGACCGAAAGCGCTTACCTACCCTACCCCGGATTTAATAAGGCACCAGGCGCAATTGGCGAGTACAATGGAAAGTTTATGGTAAACCAAAAGGTATTGAGAGGGGCATCTGAAGTAACATCGCCGGGACATAGCAGGATCACTTATCGAAACTTTTTTCATCCCCAGCTTAGATGGCAATACACAGGCATCAGGCTGGCAAAATAGGCGCAATGAATCAATTTTTATTAGATGTAAAAGCCGGGCTTTCTGCTCCCTCTAAATTCCTTCAATCCAAATATTTTTACGACACTACTGGCGATGGACTATTTCAACAGATCATGCAGTGCCCCGAGTACTACCTGACGCGCTGCGAAATGGAGATTTTCACAACACAGGTTGAAGAGATTGCTGGTGCACTACTCAAGGCATCCGTGGAATTTGATGTGGTAGAACTAGGAGCAGGCGATGCTACTAAATCCATTTACCTGCTGAAAGAGCTACAAAAACGGAAGGCAGCGTTTACCTATTACCCGGTTGATATTTCAAGCAATGTTATTCACCAGCTACAAAAGAAATTACCAGCTAAATTGCCGGGGTTAAACATTACTGGCCTCAATGGCGAATACTTCAGCATGTTGCAAAAAGCTGGCAAACTTTCTTCCAAAACAAAAGTGGTCCTATTCCTTGGTTCTAATATTGGCAATATCCCTTTACACGAAACAAATGCATTTTGTAGTGCCTTACGCAGCTACCTGAACGTAGGCGATTTGCTCTTGATTGGCTTCGACCTGCAAAAAGATCCCCTTGTAATTTTGGATGCCTACAATGACAGAGCCGGTTTGACGAAAAACTTCAATCTTAACCTGCTTCATCGAATCAATAAAGAGCTGAGCGCAAATTTTGATGTGAATCAATTCAAACATTTCCCAACTTACGAGCCCGGAACGGGTGCTTGCAAAAGTTACCTCATCAGCCAAAAAGATCAACAGGTAGAACTGGCAGATCACACATTTGAATTTGCTAAAGATGAACCGATCTTTATGGAAGTATCGCAAAAATATACGGCCAAACAAATTGCTGAAATGGCTGCGGGCAGCGGCTTCAAACCACTGCATCACTTTTACGATTCGCGGCACTGGTTTGTTGATACTGTTTGGCAGTGCATCTAGAATTTCAAACAAGTCTCATCATCGGTAGTCTTTACCTTTTACTATTTCGTTTTTGATTCGTTGTCTGATGTCAATCTTTGCATCTTTAAAACAAAAAATAAGAGTGCCAAATTCTCTTGCATTTCTATTTGTGATGGAGTCAGCCGCAACTGAACTTTGAAAGAATGGCGAAGTTTCCTGCATTTCACCGTTTGCCCCGCCTTGCTCTTTAACTCTAATTAAGTTATCGTATTTCTTTGTTAAGTCAAACCAGTTAATGTAATCCGCATTAAATGAAACTGCCCTTATTCCTTTGCGTGTGTAATAGTTTATTGCACCAGCCTGCCCATAATTGTCGCATAAAACAAGTGTGCTGCTCTTGCCAGGCAAACTTGAATAAACACCATCTACTTTAATGGCTAATTCTTTCCAGCCAAGCATATCTGCAAAATCCTGGGGTAATAAATGATCTTTCCCATCCTCCCAACGCAGTAATCCAAATTGCTTGTATTTTTCTTGATGTCGAATGATGTATTCAGGACTTCTATTTGGAAAAGCAACATTTAGGACAGGAATGAATAATAGCAAAGGGATTAATATAAAAACGGGCCGCAAATATCTTTTCCAATCATTCTTTGAAATTTCTTCCAGGTATACAGCGCCAAAGGCAATATAAATTGGGTAAATACCAATGGCATAATAATCTTTTGCTTTAAAATAAATAAAAACAGCCAACGTAAAAATCAGAGACCAAAAGAAAAAACGATACCGCATGAATGGCTTATAAAAAAGCAAGGCAAATAATGCAGATACGATTACGAATGCAGCACCAATAAAAAAAACGAACTGAGATCTAATGAAATCCAATCGGTCAACATTTGCCAATTGAGTTGCTGCCAGTACTTTCAGATGATGAAATACCGGAAATTCATTGTTGTATTGCCACAAGAGATTAGGCAAAATGATAATAAATGCTAAAACAGCCGCCACAAATAAGGCAGGCTGCAGGAATATCGTTCTTTGTTTAGAAATAAGTAAGGCAGGGGTAAGGCCTAACAACAGAAATACAATGTTGTACTTGTTAAGAAAGCCAATTGCGAAAATAATGGAAGCAATAACAATCCATTTTGCACTGCCTGTTTTAAAGTATTTGATTAATGCAAAATATAAAGCTGTCCAACTCATGACATCAAAAGAATTGGGCTGATACAATGTATTAAGCCTTAAAACAGCAGAAAATAAAATACAAGTAGCCGCTAAGACCAATGCAAATAAATTTCCTCCTAATTCTTCAGTTGCTTTCCAAACCACATAAATTGTCAATGCACCATAAAATGCAGGAAAAAATTTTATCCAGAACAGGCTATTCCCAAGTAGTTGAATTATGTATGAAGTCCATGACGTAAAAGGTGGAACCGAAAGATAACCCCATGCCAGATGATTGGCTTGGTCCAGGTGCAGGTATTCATCTCTTTGCAGGTCGTATTCAGAACTTAGGAGTAGATATTGCAGTAAGAATTTTACTGCGATAAATGCTATTAAAATAATTGTACTTTTCTTCATTTAAAAATGTCTGGTGAAAATACCCCTACCTGCCAAACATGCGCTCCAAATAATCCTGCTTAAACTCCAGGTAAGTTGGATTGCCCGACGGTGTAACATTTGGTGTGTTGCACGAAAACAACTCTTCTACTAACAGTACCATCTCTCTTTGTGAAAGTGCCTTACCTGCTTTAATAGCATTTTGCCGTGCAATACATCTTACCAATTTTTCACGCTTGCTAAACTTTACATCGGTGTTAAAGTGTTTGTATTGCTCCAGCAATAATTCAATGGCCATCTTTTCGTTGCCATCCAATATGTCGGCAGGCGTGCCTTGCACCACAAAAGTATTGTTGCCAAATGGTTCTATTGCGTAGCCCAGTACTTTAAAATCAGGCAGCAATTCTTCCATCAATACAGAGTCGGTAGCCCCCAGTTGTAAGGTTGATGGAAATAAACTTTGCTGCGTGGGCATCTGTTTTCCGTGCACTGCCTGGCTATATTTTTCATACAACACCCGTTCGTGCGCTTGCTGCTGGTGCACCAGTAAAAAGCCGTTTGCCGTTGGCGTTACAATAAAGGTTTGATGTATTTGCGATAAGCTTACATCGGGAAGCAGCTTGAATTTTGGCTCGGTCCTCAACAGTGAATAACCCGTATACTCTACACCATCTGCACTGGTTGTGGTAGCAGCAGGCTGTTCCAAATCAGTGGGCAGTGGCTGAGCGGCTGGCTCGTAAAAATCTTTCCAATGCGCCAGTTCACTTCTATTCGTACCCTCAATTTTATGCGCCTGATTTTTTTGGGTAAACGTTTTATACAAGTTGGACGAAGTGACGGAAGCAAACGACTCACCTGATGAAGGTTTTGAAACCGCATCCATCTGTTGGATATCGGCATTCAGCGTAAAGTCGAGCGATGGTGCAATGCTAAATTGAGCAAGTGCATGTTTTACTGCAGCCTGCACAAAAGCATAAACGATTTTTTCATCCTCAAACTTTATTTCCTGCTTGGTGGGATGCACGTTAATGTCAACAACCGATGGGTCAAGGTCGATGAAAAGAACGTACATCGGGAAACTGTCCTTTGCTATCATTTCGTCAAAGGCATTCATTACTGCGTGGTTGAGATAGGCACTTCGGATGAACCGGTTGTTGACGAAGAAATATTGATCGCCTCTCGTTTTTTTGCTTGTGTCTGGCTTTCCAACAAAACCACGGATCACCATATAGTCTGTGTCCTCATGTACATTCACCAACTTGGTATTGTAAGGCGTTCCGAGTATTTGAATGATACGCTGCTTCAGGCTGCCGGCTTCCAGGTGAAACACCTGCTGCCCGTTGCTGGTTAATGAAAAGAAAACCTCGGGAAAAGCCATTGCTACCCGGATAAATTCATCAACGGTATGCCGCATCTCTGCTGCATTACTCTTTAAAAAATTACGGCGGGCAGGTACATTAAAAAACAAATTTTTCATGCAAATACTAGTACCGGCATGGGTAGCGCATGCTTCCTGCTTTCTTACAATGCTGTTTTCTATTTCCAGGCAGGTACCCAGTTCTGCATCGTGCTTTTTTGTTTTCAATTCTACCTGCGACACTGCAGCAATAGAGGCCAATGCTTCGCCCCTAAAACCCATTGTTCTGATCTTAAAAAGATCTTCGATATTGGATATTTTGGAAGTAGCGTGGCGTTCAAAAGACATGCGTGCATCAGTTTCGCTCATTCCTTTTCCGTTATCCACCACCTGCACCAATGCTTTCCCTGCATCGTTTACAATCAGCTTTATTTCGGTGGCGCCGGCGTCTACTGCATTCTCCAGTAATTCTTTTACCGCACTTGCAGGTCGCTGAATTACTTCACCGGCTGCAATCTGGTTCGCTAAATTATCGGGCAACAATTGAATAATATCCGGCACTTTTCTTCGTTTTTCTTGGGCGAAATTAATGTTTCTACTGCGGCTTATTCAAGCCGAAAGCCGCAACAGCGTTAAGATTACAATTTGATGTGGAAAGCGAACCCCTCTACTTAAATACAAAATTTGGTGCAAGAAATGACCGTGGTTATGAACTATTGTAAACCAACGATGTGTAAGCAGATTACACTTGAACTTATAGAAAATGAACCAGGCTGCAGCCAGCACCTGCTTTTCTCACATCGATTTTTGATAAATTTGCTCGCCCAATAAAACCACATGCACTGTTACCGTACCCATTACCTAATCTCTGTTGCGTTCGTTATTGCATTACTGATAGCATGTAACAAACGTGTAGAAGAACCCGTGATTGAACCGATAACTGAGCCTGAGTTCGTTCATTATATTATTGCGGCAGGCAGCCAGTTTGCGAACATTAACCCATACACTCCGGTAACTTATAGCGAATTAAAATTTGTAGTAAAGTTTGATAGCAGTGCGATTTACACCACCCAGACCCGAAACAATCAACTTGATATAAACAAGTTGTATGGCTTTGCCGATAACAACGGGCATCACAATTTATATAGCGCACGATTTGGCTGGCGCTGGTACAATAACGAACTACACCTGTTCACTTATACCTATAACAATGGTGTGCGATCAAGCAGCGATCTTGGCAAAATAGACATTGGCAAAGAGCATCAATGCTCCATTAAAGTGGTAGAGAGCAGCTACATTTTTACGTTGAACGGAAAAGCTACTTCCACGCTGCGCCAAAGCACTGCTGCTGCTGCAGTAGGTTATAAACTTTATCCTTACTTCGGCGGCGACGAAGTAGCTCCTCACACCATCAACATCTGGGTAAAGGAATTGAAATAAAAGCCTTCTACTTACAAAGAGAACCGAACCAATCGATCCATTTACAATCCTCCATCACCTCATTTGCTGGTTAGCGCTATTAGGTAACTGGCAAAAGTTTATGGGTATTTTGGCCTGGCACCGGTTAGCCAGAATATCATTTATAGTAAATTGTACCCCTATTGAAAATCCATATGAAGAAAATTATAGTCGCCACCATTATTTGTTTTTTTATCACTCAACTTTCTCACGCACAATATTCCAGTAAACTCACTGCTACTCAGTGGGTGGATAGTGTGTTTAAAAAACTGAATAGGAAACAAAAGATTGCGCAACTCATGATCATCAGAGCGCACAGCAATCTTGGTGCTGACCATGTGGCCGAGGTAACTAAGCTGATTAAAAAATATAATGTTGGCGGATTGTGTTTTTTCCAGGGTGGGCCGGTGCGCCAGGCAAATCTTACCAATTATTATCAATCCATTGCGAAGACGCCATTGATGATTACCATAGACGGCGAGTGGGGTTTGGGCATGCGCCTGGATAGCGTCATCAACTTTCCCCGCAACTTGTTAATCGGTGCAGTAAATGATCCGAAGTTGGTGTACAATTTTGGCCGCGCCGTTGGCGAGCAATGTAAAAGGATAGGCATACACGTAAACTTTGGACCCGTCGTAGATGTAAACAACAATCCAAAAAATCCCGTTATCAACGACCGCAGCTTTGGTGAAGACAAGTATAAAGTAGCGAGCTACGGTATTGAATACATGAAAGGCATGCAGGATGTTGGTGTAATGGCTTGTGCCAAACACTTTCCCGGCCATGGTGATGTAGAAGTAGACTCTCACTACGATCTTCCTGTCATCAATAAAACACGTGAGCAGTTGGATTCTTTAGAACTCTACCCATTCAAACAAATTTTGAAAGCAGGGGTTGGCAGTGTAATGGTTGCGCACTTATACATTCCTTCCATTGACACTACTACCAACCAGGCCACATCCCTTAGCTACAAAAACGTGACAGGTATTTTAAAAAACGAGTTGGGGTATACAGGTTTGGTTTTCACCGATGCTCTGGAGATGAAAGGTATTAGTAAGTTCTATCCTGAAGGCGAAGCATCCGTTCGCTCGTTGCTTGCCGGAAACGATCTGCTTTGCCTGCCTGGCGATGTGCCGGGCAGCATCAAAAAAACATTGAAAGCAATCAGGAAACGGCAGCTTTCATGGGATGATATCAATGCAAGAGTAAAGAAGGTATTGTTAGCAAAATATAAGTTGGGGCTAAATCATTTGGAGCCCATTGATACAACCAACATCACGAATGATATCAACTCACAAACGTTGGCCATCAATCGTTCGCTTTCTGCAAACGCCATCACAATGCTGAAACAAGATGCGGGCAGGATGTTTCCCATCACCAATAAAAAAATTGCTTACCTGGCGTTGGGGGTTGATAGTGCGAACCACATCGCCACCCAGATGAAGCAAACTTATAATGCAGATGTCTATACTTCCAAATACAACAAGATTGATAGTAACCTGAACTTCATTATGGCTTCGTTAAAAGACAAGTATGATGTAGTGATTATTGGCATGCACAATTTCAGCAGAAGGCCAGCAAACAACTATGGTTTATCAGCGTCAAGCATTGGTTTAATCAATCAATTGCAGCAGCAGGGGCCTACCATTACTATGGTGTTTGGCAACCCTTACGCTATTAAGGCAATTGCTGCTACCGCTACAAACCTTGTAGCCTGTTACGAAGATGACCAGGTAACACAGCAAGCGGCGTTTGAAGTACTGCAAGGAAAATTGGTGGCCAAAGGAAAACTCCCGGTAACCGTTACCGAAGAATTGAAGTTTGGGGCAGGCATTGTCCGGCATTTTTTTTTCCAACCCGCCAGCAAATCTGCCAGTTCGTTACCAAGCCAAACTGTAGCGTCAGTCGACTCTATTGCCCTGGACGCAATTGCCAATAAGGTTACACCTGGCTTTGTAGTGCTGGTAGCTAAAGATGGACAGGTTGCCTTTCACAAAGCCTATGGCAACACAACATTCACAGGTAACCAGCCGGTAAGTCCGGAAACAATTTATGACCTTGCTTCGATCACTAAAACTGCCGCAACTACACTCGCAGTAATGAAGCTGTATGAAAACGGAAAGCTATCACTTGACAAAACGTTGGGCGATTACTTACCATGGGTAAAGGGTTCTAACAAAGAAGAATTAAACATTCGCAAAGTGCTTTTGCACCAGGCTGGGTTGGTTGGTTGGGTCCCTTTTTACCAGGAAACATTGAACAAAGATGGCTCACCTTCCTCCAACATTTATAGTACCACAGCTTCAGATGTTTTTTCTGTTCGCGTAGCGGAAAATTTATACATGCGCCAAGACTGGACAGACACCATGTACCAGCGGATACTGACCAGCAGAATGCATAAACAAGACACGCTAGTATACAGTGATCTTGATTTTATTTTCCTGGGCAAAGTGGTAGAGGCCATTACCGGCGTAACGCTCGATCAGTATGTTAGAGAAACTTTCTACCAGCCGTTGGGCCTTTCTTCCATGACGTTTCAACCCCGCAAAACAATCAGCCTTGAGGCGATTGCACCAACAGAAAAGGAAAAGCTATTTCGCCTGCAACAATTGCATGGCGATGTACATGATCCCGGCGCAGCAATGTTTGGTGGAGTAGCAGGGCACGCAGGTTTGTTTGGTAATGCTTATGAATTGGCCGTACTGTACCAGATGCTTTTAAATGGCGGTGAAATAAATGGTATCAGGTTTTTTGATAAAAAAACAGTTGACCTGTTTACCAATTACAATAGTACCATCAGTAGCCGTGGTTTAGGGTTTGATAAACCTTCTAAAGAGAACGCTACACGTAAAGTACCTTACCCTGCTGCAAGCGCATCTCCCGGTACCTTTGGTCATACTGGTTTTACAGGTACGTGCGTTTGGGCTGATCCGGCTTTGAACATGGTCTATGTATTTCTTTCGAATAGGCTTGCACCCGGTAGTGATCCTGCAAAATTGTTGGGTATGAATATCCGCGGAAAAATCCATGAACAAATCAACCAATCGTTTTTGCAAACACAAGCGGACAAAAGTTCTGTAGGCAATACTTCTAAGTAAGTAATAAGCTGGTTAACAAATGTTCTTTGTATTACTAATCATCCCGTTTGTATAAAATGTTTTTATAAAATCCTCTACTCATTATCTTCATTCTTCTAAACCACTAATTGTCATGAAATCAATCGTTCGGTTGTCATTATTGTTGATGTTATCAACAGCCTTTTTCACGTCTTGTAAAAAAGGTGCGCCTAAGCAAACAAGGCACATTCCTAAAAATGCGGTGTTCGTAGCCGCCATAAACACAAAAGCAATTACCGCTAAGCTAGCTAAGAGCCAGGTGTCCGTTGAGAATCTTTTTAAGTCGATGGATAAAACGGATACCTCCATGAATAAGGCTAAAAAAGAATGGGAAGAGTTTCAGAATTCCGGCATTGACCTTTCAGAAAATTTTTACGTTGCAGTTACGCAGAAAGGTGGAGGCATGGGTTCGTCAGGCACTAGCAGTGTAATGACTGGAATCGGAGGTTTAAAAGATGGCAGCAAACTGGAAGCTTATATCAAGAAGAAAAATCCTGCTGCCGTAATCAACAAAGAAAAAGATTACAGCTATACTACTATGGAAGGCAATAACGTGGTAGCATGGGGTAGCGACCTTGTGATGGTAACCAGCACCACACCGGCAGTGGGTCAAATGCAGTTTGATAGTATTACAGGTGAGTACAGCATGAAACAAGCTCCTTCAAACGAAGGCGATTTAAAAGCTGATATTGCCTCTTACTTCAACATGAAAGAAGATGAGTCGGTAGCCTCCATAGCCGAATTTAGAGAGCTTATGCAAGACAATGCCGACGGAAGTTTCTGGATAAACTCTGCTTCATCTGTAGATAATATGCCCATACCGTTGCCTAAAGTAAAAGAACTGCTCGCCAACAGCTTTACCGCAGCAACTTTAAATTTTGATGATGGTGAAGTGGTCGTTAACAGCAAGTCGTATAGTAGTCCTGCATTAAGTGATCTGCTAAAAAAATATACAGGTCCTGAAGTTGATCTCGGATTGATTGAAAAGTATCCTTCAAATAACGTGAACGGCTTTATGTCTTTTGCATTCAATCCTGAGCTCATTGTTGGCCTGATAAATTACCTGGAGCTAAAGGCAATGGCAGATGGCCAGTTGTCGAAAATACTAGGTGGCAACTATACCGTCAACGACGTGGTGAAAGCAATTAAAGGAGATATGGCCGTTGTGGTATCTGACTTCAGTATGCCTGGAGTAGACTCTGCTACCGGAATGATGAAAACCACCTCTCCGATGAAAATGATTATGAATATGCCAGTTGGCGACAAGGCGCAAATGAACCGCTTGATGGACAAGATGGTGGAGATGGGAATGATGGTAAAAAACGGGAACGTGTACAACTCTACTGAAGCCATTAGCCGCACAGGGTACCAGGTAGTGGTAGACGATAAAAATATGATTATGGCTTCCGATGCGCAAACACTGCAACAATACCAGGCGGGCACAAACAAAGCAACCATAGCCAGCGATGTAATGGGAGAATTCAAAGGGAAAACGGCTGCATTCTACATGAACATAGAAAGTATATTGAATGGTATTCCTAGTAACCCGAACGATGCGCAGATGAATACCATCATGCCTAAGGCCAAAGCAACATTTAAAGATGCTTCAGCATATATTGATACCTACAATGGTAAGTATACATCCGGTCGAATGGAACTACGTTTCAAGAATACAAAAGAAAACAGTCTTGCTACGCTGGTAAACTTTTTTAGTGAAGCAGCTAAGACGGGTACATTCGATAAAAAGACAGAAGTTAATCCGACCGACACAATGATAACGGAGTAGGTACATCAATTGAAATGAACGAGGTTGCGGAGGTTTCGCAACCTTTTTCATTTCACGCTGGCGCATTGTAACAACCACTTAATATGCAACTTCAAATTCAACATCTTATTCCTATTCCGCTGCGCGAAAAAATACAATCGCGTACTTCAGGCATCTGGAACCAGCAGGTTGTTTTTGGCCCCGGGGAATGGGTGAAAATAAAAGCACCAAGCGGCACAGGTAAGACGACACTCATGAACATGCTGTACAAAGTGCGTCACGATTACGAAGGCGACATCCTTTGGGGTATTCGAAACCTGAAAGAAATAAATGGCGTTACCCTTGCAGAAAAAAGGCAGAATGAAGTGAGCGTCATTTTCCAGGACATGCGTCTGTTTCCAAATCTTACGGCACGCGAAAACATTGAACTGAAACGGGTGTTGGGCACACAAATGTACCAGGCGAATAAAATAGAAGAAATGGCTGAGCGGCTTGGCATCCTATCTATTTTGAAACAGCCGGCTGCCATTTGTAGCTACGGCGAGCAACAGCGCATCGCCATCATTCGTGCGTTAATGCAGCCGTTCAAATGGCTGATGATGGACGAGCCGTTTAGTCATCTTGATAAAGAAAACACCGCTAAAGCAGCTGCGTTAATTGCAGAAGAATGCACCAAACGAGGGGCAGGTTTCATTCTTACCGACCTGGACGATGACGACCATTTTGCTTACACGCAGCATTACACTTTATAACCTTCACTGTACTATGCTTCACCAGCTTTTTCAGAAAATAATACGTAGTGGCATCGGGCGCAGCAGGCGCATCATGGCATCTATTGGTTTGTTCATAGCCATGCTGTTGATTTTTGCTGCCGTACAAACACAGGTAAATTACAATGAACTGCTTCATGGTGCAAGCAACCAGGACAGCATCGCAAATTTCCTGGTAATTAATAAGAAAATAGATGGAAACGTAAGGGACAATACGCTCACCAACCAACAGGTGAGTGAATTACAACAACAGCCATTCATTGAAGAGATTGGGCAACTCACCGCTAGCCGCTTTAAAGTTTCGGCACAAAGCCCAAGTGATAATTTTCCTTTTTATACCGACCTGTTTTTTGAAAGTGTGCCCGACAAGTTTATTGATGTGCACAGCAAAGACTGGAAGTGGGAAGAAGGGTCTACTTCGATCCCGCTTATCATACCCAACCAGTTTCTCGATTTGTACAACTTTGGTTTCGCGCCTTCACAAAACCTGGTGCAGCTTACCCAAAGTATGGTGATGTCAATACCAATTGTTTTAAACATTCATCACCAGGGCCAGCTGGTTCAGTTTACCGGCAGAGTGGTTGGCTTCAGCGATCGGATTTCTTCTGTTCTAGTGCCGCAGAATTTTTTGCTATGGGCGAATAAAAGGTTTAGTTCACAGGCTGCCGCACAACCATCTCGGGTTGTCATCAGAACCAATGATCCGGGCAACCCACAACTGGTGGAGTACTTACAAAAGAGTGGCCTGGTTACAGATGCGGACAAAACAAGATTTAGCAAATACCGCCAAATTGTAAATACGATTGTAAATGCATCGTGGATCACTGGCGCCACCATGCTACTATTCGCACTGCTTGTTTTTTCTTTATTCATTCAACTAACCATTGCAGCTACTAAAACTGAAATCAATCTACTGATAACACTTGGTACCTCACCCAAACAGTTGCAGAAATTTTTGCTTAAACAATTTCTGCCAATCAACATTTTTATAACGGTACTATGCCTGGTCATTGTCGCAATGCTTCAGTGGTGGCTGGCAACCTTTCTCAAGCAGCAGTCGATGAATATCAGCCCATTGGTTTCTTACTTCACCATAATTGCAGCTGCTATTATTTTGCTGGTGCTGTGGTTTGTAAACGTGCGCACCATTTCTAAGTATATTAAACAAACAGAGGTGTAGGGAGGGCTAATCAACGCGTTCTGTATGAGTATAAAGACAAAGGCCACCAATCGGTAGCCCTTGTCTTTATACATTCTCCGGAGCATCACCCTTTGGTGGCTGCTGTGGTCGCGGTTGTTGTGGCGGTCTCGGCGGTTGAGGTTGTCTGGGTTGCTGCGGACCTCTTGGCGGTTGTACATCACCTGGCTGCTGCGGGCCTCTTTGTTGCGGACCACGATTTTGCTGTGGTGGTCGCTGCTGTTGCGGACCTTTTGGCCCTTGCCCTTGATTCGGATTCGGATTTCCTTCCCTGTTCCCCTGCGGACGAGGTCCTTGCTTTGGAGCAGGCTTTCCCTGCTGCGGCGGACGTTGTGGCGCGCCGCCCTGGCCTTGTGCCGGCCCACCCGTTCTCTGTTGTGCCGGTGGACGATTATTGCCAGCCGGTCCATTTCCACGTGGTCCTTGATCGCGGCGATCGCTTCCACCTTCCCTTCTTTCAGGTCTTTGACCGATTGCCTGCTCTTTATCCTTGCGTCGGCGACTATTTCGCTCTAAGCTTCTCAAACTTATCTGCCCTACTACGTCTACAAACTCCGGTTCTACTTCCTTTGGTTTGCTGCTGATAACTTCTACCGGCTCAAGCTCGTCAGGCTTTTGACCCAAAGCATTCAACCGCAAAATTTCTTTTACACGGGCAATGCTAAGCGGGTAATGTTTGCTACTATCCGGTGTAGTATACCACATCAGGTTTTTAAAAATATCCTTCTTCACCAGGTAGGCCGGGCTACGGGTAATCTGTAACACATCTGCATTGTCAGGAAAATGCTGCAATGCATCCAGGTAAGTATCCAATTCGTAATTCAGGCAACACTTTAACCTACCGCATTGGCCACTCAACTTTGTTTGGTTAATGGATAAGTTTTGGTAACGCGCAGCCGTTGTATTCACGCTCTTGAAATCTGTAAGCCAGGTAGCGCAACATAGTTCGCGACCACAACTGCCGATACCGCCAACCTTTCCAGCTTCCTGCCGGGCACCTATCTGGCGCATCTCAACCTTTACTTTAAATTCACCCGCATACAAACGAATCAATTCTCTAAAATCCACCCGATCATCTGCAGTATAGTAGAAGGTAGCTTTCTTTCCATCGGCTTGAATTTCTACCTCGGCTATTTTCATATCCAGGTTTTGGCTGCGTGCCATTGCGCGACTGCGCACCAATGCTTCTTTCTCTCTTGACTTGTTTTCGTGCAGGCGACTGATCTCTCCTTCTGTACTGCGGCGCAATATCTTTTTTATCTCAGGGCTAAATTCATCCACGCCCTTTTTCTTCAACTGAATTCTCACCAACTCCCCACTAAGCGATACTTCACCCACATCAAAACCACCTACTCCTTCCACACTCACGTACTCTCCTTTTTCAAAGTGCTGTACTGTTGAGTTGCGATAAAAATCTTTACGGCTTCCATTATTAAAGCTAATCTCTACCACTTTACAGGTGCTTTCCGGATCGCTGAATGGCAGGTTCATTAGCCAATCGTGCACATTCATGCGATTACAACCACCCGTGCTGCAGCCGCCGTTACTCTTACATCCTCCTGGTTTTCCGCCTTTGGCGGTTCCACAACTTCCACATCCCATACTATTCTACATAAAAGGTTACTTAAAAAATTGTTTCCTTAAGTTGATGGGAAAAAGATTGGGGGCCAGGCATTCGTTCACTATGATACCTCCGTTGCGTCGCACTCTTGTACTGTAGTGCATATATCGGCAAGCTGTAGCACTCCTACCATTTACTGTTTTACAGTGTGGTGTACATATCGTTGATGTAAATATGTTGCTACAATTTCTTATTGATCAATAGTGCCACCGGCCTTTCGGACGGTGTAGGCATCAACATGAGTTGCTGCCTTTTACAAATGTCGGGCTCCAAAAAATTCTCACTCAACTCTTTAGCTGCATTGCTGGTGCAACTACCTTAACTCCAAAAATAAGAATTAAAAGGGAAAACAGGCTACTGCCTTATTAAAGCCAAAAACAGGTTTGTGTAGTTACCCCTAACCGAGCCTCAGCCAAAATGTTCTCCCACTCAATTTTAAACCATTCATGCATGGATGGCAAAGAAATTCTGATCACCATCCCAATAATATTTTAGTCATCCGACCAACAATCTAAACCGTACCCATCACTACCTTATCTACTATTATATGGTGCATTTTTACGGTCAAGGCAAGGAACAACATTTTTGCATTTGCATTCCGCTCTATGTTGTAAGTAGCCTTGTCCAATTCGCTGATGATTGCCTGCTGCTGCGTTACCCCACTTATTTTATTTATACGCTGCGCCAGGTCTAGCTCTGTGCTGTTGAGGGTGATAAATTGGGCACCGATCACCCTGAGGCGGATGCATTGTTCCAGCAGGTGATTAAAATATTGCAGAAACTGCTTCTGCTTTTCGCGGCCAAGTTTGGCGGCTTCATCTACCCATTTTACCTGTGCCGCCGGCCCACCTTTTACGGATGCATTCAGCCAATCACGGAGCAAAGTCAGCCAATCTTCTCCGGCATGCTGCAACAATTGAAGTGCTTCGTGGTAATTACCTTCAGCAATGCGGGCTACCATTTTCGCCTGTTCGGCTTCGGTACCATTTCGTTCAATGAGTGCCCGTTCAATATCTATATTGTCGAGCAGGGGAATCTTTACCAGTTGCGTACGCGACAAAATGGTGGGCAAGATCTGTTCTTCCTTTTCAGCAACAAGAATAAATAAGGTATTGGGTGGCGGCTCTTCAATTAGCTTCAGTAGTTTGTTGCCCTCCTTTCCAAGATATTCGGGCATCCACATCAGCAAAATCTTGTATTCGCTTTCAAAACTCTTCAGGTTAAGCTGCCGGATAATGTCGTTACACTCCTCCGATGTAATATTGCCCTGCTTGTTTTCCGCACCAATAAACTGCAACCAATCAAATGCATTGCCGTAAGGTTGTTGGCGCACAAACTCCCGCCACTCGGTAGCGTAATCGCACGACCTTGTAGGCGAACTGCTGTTTTTTTTAGCGATCGCTGGATAAGAATAATGAATATCCGGGTGAACCAATTGTTGGGATTTGGTACATGCCGAACAAACGCCGCAGGCATCCGAATAAACTTCTGGCGCGACAGCCACTTCAGCTGGCGCTTCATCAAACCCAAATAATGACGGGCCTGCCGTAACCGGCTTCGATTTCCTATTTACCTTTTCGCAAACAATGTATTGGGCAAATGCCAAAGCCAGTGGTAAACCACCGCTTCCTTCCTTTCCCAAAAACAACAAAGCATGACTGAGGCGGTTATGCTGTACCATTTCCAGCAGGTGCTGCTTCACTTCATTTTGTCCAATTACATCCTTAAATAACATGCGGCGAAGATAGATTTACTGTTGCATTTTAAAAACGAGTTACCTTGCTTTTGACGGTGGTTAATTCAATATACGTTTACCACGTTTGCCACGTTCACCAATAAATAAAAAATTCTATGAAAGCACTTAGCATCATGCTGCTTTTCGCCATCTGGTCAAAAAGTTGTGACAAGGCCCAGCAAAACATACTGATCAAAGGAAAGGTGGTGCATAGAAGCTGCGCCACCATCGCTGTGCAGGTGCTCGATACAAAACATTTTGCACTGGGGCAACAACGGTGGCAGCAAGCCGACAATCAACCTGTATATGAACATGTATTTTCTGTCAGTAACCAATGCAGCTTTCCCACTGAATTAAAAGCAGGCGCCGAGTTTTCTTTTGTGACGGTGGTAAAGGATAGTACAATGGAAAACTGCATGCGTTGCGAACTGTGGGACAATCCGCCGACTACATTACAGATGATTAAAGTGCTTCAGTAACAAATGAGATTAATAAAAAAACGCCCATCTAGTTGACGGGCGCTCTGCATATTTGTAAAGTAATATGAGTTTTCTACTTCAGATAATTTAAAATTTCATCGCTATTTGGTTCAACGCTACTTGGGAAATAGGCCAGCAATTTGCCGTTTTCATCCAGTAAAAACTTATTGAAATTCCATTTGATTTTTGCGTCCAAAACATTGTTCTGATCCTTGGTGGTAAGCCACTTAAACATCGGGTGCTGGTTCTCACCAACTACCTCTTGCTTAGCCGTAAGCGGAAAAGTAACGCCATAATTCTTTTTGCAAAAGCTGGCAATCTGTTCGTTGGTACCGGGTTCTTGTCCACCAAAGTTATTCGCGGGTACACCCAATACGACCAATTTATCTTTATGCCCGGCATAGAGTGTCTCTAGCCCCTCATACTGCCTGGTATAACCACACTCGCTGGCAGTATTTACAATAAGAATCTTCTTGCCTTTATAGTCTGCAAGGTTTATCGTACCTCCATCTATTGATGGCATTGTATAGCTATACACATTAGTTGACGTGGCTTCGGTTGTAGTTTCCATTGTTACTTCAGTAGTTTTTGTATTTGATTTAGTTTGAGCAGAGGTACAGGCAGTAGCAGCTGTAGCAAAAAGCAGGGCGGCAATAATTCGCATGAGTATATTTTTTAAATCAACAACAATAATCGTTCTTAAAAGTTTAAACACATTCAAAAGCTGTACACTTTGAAGCGTTTTTTAAAATTCATAGCAACCGAGGTCGCGTATCCCAGATCTTAGCTTTCCGTCAAGATCAAGGGTTAATGTAGAACCAATTGCTTTATCGATAGCTGGCGAGTTAGCAGAAAGACGGAAGTTGAAAAGTCTTTTGCGCGCATCAATACTATCGAAACGAGGTGGCTGGTTTTGCAATGCATTGGTAAAAACAGCCGTGATGGGATTATCTTTCTGTTTGTATAAGACGTTGGTAAAACTTACCGTGAAAGGCGTTGCTCCTTTTTTGTCCAAAACAATTTCATTGTCTACAATGCCCCCTTCGCCATAAAACATACTGTTACTAAAGTTGGCCGTAAGCGAATTGGTAGTGGTTGAGTTAACTGCGTTACTTACAAATAGCACTGGGTTTTTATGTTGAATGAAAAGACTTGCATAACTCGCTACTGTACAGTGGTTAAAATTGTAAACACCACCGGCGCCTATTGCTATATTATTACCACAATTAGAGATAAGGCAGTTGGTAGCGTTGATGGTGGTTGCCAAACCTAATATCCCAACATCATATATATTGTCGACAATGCATTGGTTTAGCGTAACCTTTGCCAGGCCGTTGGAGGAAGGAAGTTCTGCGCGTATACCCTGGTAGCCATTCTTTATAATGACGTAATTCAACACATTGTCTTTGCTCGTACTTGTAAAAAAGATGCCTGGCCATGCGCCGGGAAAGTCACGATAAAAATCATCCAGCCTGTCCCCTTGAAAGCGAACTCTGAGACTATCTTCACGAGCACCATTTACTTTAAGCGTTCCATTTACAATAAAAGGAGCATCGGCATGGTGGTAGATTCTGCATCCGCTATTTATGGTTAGCGTCACATTTGGATCAACGGTCACACTGCCCAGTATTACAAAGGGGAGATTGTTGTTCCATACAGTATCGCGGGTAATGCGTCGATTTCGGTAAAAATTGGCATTCTGCCCAAATGCATCTAATTGTACAAACCTGCTATTACCATTGAAGGAAACAAGGATACTATCCTGAATAATAAATGGGAGTACTGCGGCCGTTTGATTTACGGTAACTGTTACAAAAACATAGATGCTGTCGTTGGCCGCTATTTCAATGTTGTTAAGTTCTGCACCAGCCGTACCATCCACATTCATTTTAAAAGCCGAGGTGTTGCCCCCCATTAGTTTAACAGTAGAGAGGCGTAATTTCTGATCGTTGCGGTTAAAAATCTTGAACGATTGACTAATAGATCCTGTAGTGGTGAAAACGGTATCGAAATGCAAAGTATCCTGCGAAGTAGTAACAAATGCATCTTTGCTGGTGATAAAGCCAGATTTAGTACATGCATTAAAGCAAAACAGCAGGACGGCCACCGTGGCAATATTCAACAATGTTTTCATCCCTTCAAAAGTAAAGGAAAGCATGAAGAAAGTGATGCCGCGTCCAACATGAATAGATGCATCCAGAATTGTCGTTTACAATTTAAGTTAGCTGGGACGCCAACCGAGGCAGCGCTGTGGTTGGCGTCCTCGCCAACAACTAAACATTGCGACTATTTTCGAGGCATTCAAATGAACTTTTGTTAAATAACAGTAAGTGCAATAGACGCTAATCAAAATAAGTTCTAAATAGTGTACGCAAGTGTAGCAATACTCAGGCGGGTGTTTGGAACCTGTAGTATTTCACTTCCGCAGGCTTCGAGTGTGGCACCGGTAGTTACCACATCATCAACGAGTAACAAATGCTTGCCTTCTATCCCGGCCTTATCCATAATAGCGAATACACCATCCATATTTTCCCAACGGTTAATTCTACCCATGTGCGTCTGAGTTTCCGTGTATACTTTGCGAACCACTGCACTATCCAGTACCGGAAGGTTTACAATGGAGGAAATGCCCAGGCAGAGCGCAGTAGCCTGGTTGTAACCGCGCTTCCGTTCTTTAATAGGATTTAAAGGAAGCGGTATCAACGCATCTACGTCTATAAAAGCCTTATGCTGGAGTATCAATTGACCCAATAAGCATCCCATGTAAAAGCCAATCTCTTTGTTGCCCCGGTATTTCAATTGTATCAGCAAATGCTGTAACAGCGACTCTTTGGTAAAGAAATATCCGGCTGCCGCTTGCTGAATAGCCAGTCGTCCGTAAAAAATTCTTTCAACAGAATTTCCGGTTGTGCCAAAGAAGTTGGTCACTGGCAATTCGTGCAAACATCGCAAGCACAATTGCTGATCCTGGCTGATCACATCTGAGCCGCAACCGGTACAAACGTGCGGATAAAAGAGGTGTAACACACTATGGATGGCAGACTTTAGCAGCGGCATATAGCTAATCTACAAACGATCTTACACAGCTGCAAGCATGATTCACCTGTTAACCCAACTCTATTAATCATTTGATCATTCTACTGAAATAATAACTGGTATACCTCGTGCACCTGTGAAACTGCCACTACTTTTATTCCTGAAGAACTAAGTAGTCCTTTTTTGTTGTAACGCGAAACGATGATCTTTTCAAAACCTAACTTTTCTGCTTCCGCTATGCGTTGTTCTATTCTGTTTACCGCCCTGATTTCTCCGTTTAAACCAACCTCACCTGCAAAACATACCAATTGAGGGAGGGGAACATCTTCGAAGCTGCTGAGCAAGGCGCAAATGACTGCCAGGTCGGTTGAAGGATCTTCAATTTTTAAACCTCCGGCAATGTTTACAAACACATCTTTAACCCCAAAGTGAAAACCACCGCGCTTCTCAAGTACAGCTAACAACAACTGTAGCCTACGTAAGTCAAAACCTGTGACGGTTCTTTGTGGAGTGCCATAAACGCTTTGCGTTACCAAAGCCTGTACTTCAATTAACAGTGGGCGCATGCCTTCCAGGGTAGCAGCGATGGCGCTTCCACTTAACTGCTCTTCTTTTTGGGTAATAAGAATTTCAGAAGGATTAACCACAGCACGCATGCCGTCTGCGTTCATTTCGTAAATGCCAAGCTCGGCAGTACTGCCAAAACGATTTTTAAGCGTACGCAATATCCTATAAGCATAATGCCTGTCCCCTTCAAACTGCAGCACCGTATCTACCATGTGTTCTAATATCTTGGGCCCTGCTATGGCACCATCCTTTGTGATATGGCCGATAAGGAAAACCGGCGTATTCGTTTCCTTAGCAAAACGCTGGAACTCAGCAGCACACTCTCTTATTTGCGAAACACTACCGGGTGCAGATTCAATAAAGTTGGATTGCAAGGTTTGAATTGAATCAACGATTACTACTTGTGGACGAAGCTTTTTTATTTCCTGGAAGATGGTGTTTGTAGTAGTTTCAGTAAGCAGGTAAAAATCCTCGTTGGAGATTTTCAGCCTGTTGCCGCGCATCTTTATTTGTTGCTCACTTTCCTCTCCGCTTATATATAAAGTTGATATACCCTTTAATTGCAACCCAACTTGTAGAAACAAAGTACTCTTGCCTATTCCAGGTTCACCGGCAACCAGGATTATACTACCCGGTACAATGCCGCCACCTAACACCCGATTCAATTCAGGATCAGCTGTAGCAATTCTATCTTCCTCCGTAGTGGTTACATCGTTCAGCAAAATTGTCTTTGTGATTCTGCTGCTCGCATGATAGTTATCCCATGTCTTCTCATTCTTTTCGGTGCCTTTTTGAAGGACCTCTTCTACAAAAGAATTCCATGTATTACACGATGGACATTTACCCACCCACTTAGTACTTTCATGACCGCAATTGCTACAAAAAAAAGCAGTCTTTGTTTTGCTCATGCGCTAAAGATAAAGGTTGAGTAGAAAAGTGAACCGAAGACTTACCAGAGAAAATGATGAAGGACGATTATGCGGAGAGATAACGGTTTAGGCTTTAAAAAAAGAAGGGGTCATCAAGAATGATGACCCCGTTTACTTACTAACCCATTAAATTCTGCCACTAAATTACAAATACAGATCGCATTTCAAAATTAAATTTGAACCGTGTGAATAACTTTCAGGGGGTGAAATCTGCTCCTTTTCAATCCTACCTATCAAGGTTAAACGAACACCAAATATGAAATTATGTCAGCAAGTTTTAAAAAAATATGTAAAAAATGAAGACAAAATGTCTTGTTTGAATTAATAAAATACAATCGATTTGCTAAACTAAGACTGGTGAAAAAATTGCAATCACTTTTAAAAAGCAAACTATGGGTTCAATAATGATTGTTTCATTGATTTTTGTTGGAATTAGTTTCCTTGTTTCATCAACCTTAAAAGGAAAATTCCAAAAATATAGCCAAGTGCCGCTTCGCAACGGAATGACAGGCAGGCAAATAGCTGAGGCGATGCTTCGTGAAAATGGGATCTTTGATGTGCAGGTAGTGTCTGTTCCAGGTTATTTATCTGACCATTACGACCCCGCTAAAAAGACCGTCAACTTAAGTCCTGAGGTGTTCGATGGCAACAGTATTGCCGCTGCAGCAGTTGCTGCCCACGAATGTGGTCATGCTGTACAGCATGCTACAGCCTACCAGTGGCTAACAATGCGCAGCAAGTTGGTTCCTGTAGTTCAGTTTAGCAGCAACATTGTACAGTGGGTATTACTGGCGGGCATTTTACTGGTCAACAGCTTCCCTATGTTGCTGCTTGGTGGCATTATCCTGTTTGCGGCAACCACGCTTTTTGCTTTCATCACATTGCCTGTTGAGTTTGACGCGAGTCGTCGGGCTTTAGCATGGTTGAATGCCTCGAACATTACACCCGGGCAACAACAAGAACAAGCAAAAGATGCACTGAAATGGGCCGCCATGACTTATGTGGTGGCCGCAATTGCCTCATTGGTTATTCTCATTCAGTATGTTTTGATATTCCTCGGCGGAAGAAACAGGAACTAAGCCGATAGATTGATAGGCCGGTTCTACACCGCCTTTTTTATTTTCCATTATTTCTGGGGATGTCTTTTTTGCGAACAATGATTGAAACATAGGGCTTTCTGTATGCTTCCATTTGTCCCAAAAAGTAAAATATAATCCATAGTTGTATTTAAACTGCTTATGATGTAATGAGTGATGCGTAGCGCCAATCACCCATTTTCCCAGGGGATGATTTACAAAACCTTGGGGATAAATCTCTATCTCAAGATGATTGATTACGCTACTAAAAGTCATAATGGTTAGCAGTGTGAGTAAAACATATACATGCATGGGCAGAAACAATATGGTAAGCGGAAGAATGATCGCCTGTAAAATGCCTTCCAAAGGATGAAAGGAGAAAGCCGTCCACGCACTGGTGGTGCTGCTATCGTGATGAATTTTGTGAACGACACGGAAAACAGAAGGCTTGTGCATCCACCTGTGTAGCCAATAATAATAGGTTTCGTGAATAAACATTGCTACCCCTAAACTTACCGGAAGATACCACCAGCCGAAGTCGGCAACTGTGGTGTAAATCCTGGTGTATCCTTTTTGCCACAACAGTACAGTAAAAGCACCGGCCAGGGCAAACAGGACGGAAGTAATCATTGACCATCTTATTTCTTTATACAGTTGAGCTTTGTCTACAGGTTTTTTGCCCAAACGGCGATGCGCCCATTTCTGTTTTTTCCAAATGTAAAACCACCACTGAAACAGGCCTGCAATCAGGAGGTAGCGACTAACTACGATCAGGAACATAATCGCAGTCAACAAAAGGAAGGTAACTGGATTCGTAAGGTCGGGTGGAAAATTCATGCAATTCTTAAGTTAGTATATTATTGTGTGCACCAATTGTACCAACCATTACTTCTGCAGCTTTTTATGCATTCGCAGATGAAACTTAAAACATCCACCAATTTTCTGCAACATGAATTATTCTCTACTAACAACACAGTTTCCCCTACCCGGTAAACCGGTTTGTAATCATCGAAGCCTTATTAAACAGGTTTTATCGTATTTATTAAATCTGCCTGCTCGTTACAAACAAAAATCCTTTAGAAAATAAAATGGGTACCCTGATTTTTATTCTTAGGTTTAACCAACACACCTGCTAACAATACCGCTGATGAGCAAAACTGTACAACTGCGTGAATGGCGAAGTGAAGATTGCAACGACCTTGCAGTGCTTGCGAACAATCGCAAAATCTGGCTGAACGTTCGTGATCGGTTTCCAAACCCATATACGCTGAAAGACGCTTTAGAGTGGATAGAACATACCACCCGTCAGAAGCCTGCTCAAAATTTAGCCATTACCTACCAAGGTGCTCTGGCTGGCAGTGTAGGCGTCATCACACGGGAAGATGTGTACCGAAAAAGTATAGAGATCGGGTATTTTGTGGGCGAACCGTTTTGGGGGAAGGGGATAGCTACCGAGGCTGTTGCACTGATGCTGGATTATATCAAACACACCTACAATCCCATTCGTGTGTTTGCAGAAGTTTTTGAAACCAACCTCGCCTCAATGAAAGTGCTCGAAAAGAATGGTTTTCACCGGGAGAGTGTGCGAGAAAAATCTGTGATAAAAAACAGCATGCTGATGAACGATCATGTGTGGGTTAAAATTTTGGGCTAAGTTTAAACAGGAATTTTTCCTGCTTTACATAAATTTTACCCTAGTCAATCTTTTTAAACTTTATAGCCAATTCTATAGATAATTATGAAAATGAAAGCAACAATCTACAGCGCACTATTGCTGCTGACCATAGCAGTTGAAAGCAATGCACAGGATACCATTTCAAAAGCTGATATAATGGCTGGAGCAAGAATAATGGCGCTTCAGTTTAAACCAGCGGAAGTAGACTCCATGTATCAAGGCGTACGCAGCACTACAGCTGAGGTAGCGAAGATGCAGAAGCAATCTTTGTCGAATAGTGTAGCACCATCTTTTGCCCACAGCGCCTTACTTCCCGGCACGAAAGTCGACACAAAACAACTTCCGGTTACCTGGAACATTCCATCAAATGTGTCGATGCCTTCCAATAAAAATGAACTCGCTTTTTACAACCTGCTTCAACTCGCATCACTCATCAAAAACAAGAAGATTTCTTCTGTTGATCTTACTCGTTTCTACATTGATCGGTTGAAAAAGTATAGTGATACACTTGAGTGTGTGATATCGTTTACCGAAGACCTGGCGATGCAGCAGGCCGCTCAGGCAGATAAAGAAATTGCTGCCGGAAAATATCGCGGACCACTACATGGTATACCGTATGGATTGAAAGATCTTTTCTCCGTTAAAGGAACAAAAACAACATGGGGAGCCGAACCTTATAAAAACCAAAGCTTCGATGAAGATGCATTTGTGTACACGCAGCTTAAAAATGCAGGCGCTGTTCTCGTCGCCAAGTTTACGTTAGGGGCATTGGCCATGGGCGACTATTGGTATGGTGGGCGTACCCGTAACCCCTGGAATCTTGAACGAGGTTCCAGCGGATCTTCCGCTGGGTCGGTAAGCGCAACGGTGGCAGGGCTTATTCCTTTTGCAATTGGTACCGAAACCTGGGGTTCCATCATTACTCCATCTACGCTTTGCGGAGCAACTGGTTTCCGCCCCTCGTTTGGAAGCGTTAGCCGCAGTGGCGCCATGGCATTAAGTTGGAGCCTTGACAAGGTTGGACCCATTTGCCGTTCTGCCGAAGATGCTGCAATAGTCTTCCACGCAATGAAAGGAACGGACGGCCTCGACGCAAGCGCCATCAATGTTCCTTTTAATTACACAGGAAAAATCGAACCTAAGAAAATACGCGTAGGCTATGCAAAAAATTACTTTGATCGTGTTGATACCGCTGCAAACGATTGGAAGGTGCTGAATGCATTTAAGAAGATGGGCATAACCGTAGAACCCGTTATTTTCCCTGACACTGCCGTATATAAATTCAACCTGATGGGCATCGTCATTAACGCGGAAAGCGCTGCGGCCTTCGATGAATTTACGCGAACCGAATTAGACGATATGATGACCCGGCAAACAAGAAACGACTGGCCAAATTATTTTCGTGCATCACGTTTTGTTTCTGCTGTTGATTACATTAATGCCAGCCGTCACCGGACATTGTTGATGCAAACTGTCAACAGATTTTTTGAACAATATGATGTGGTGATTACACCAACTTTCGGAAGTGGCAGCCAGTCCGCAATCACCAACCTAACTGGTCATCCCGCTATTTGTTTGCCGACTGGCTTTAACCGGCAGAACCTACCAACCAGCATAACATTATTAGGCGGACTTTATAAAGATGCCACCTTGTTAGCTGTGGCAAAAGCACTTCAAGATGCTACCACCTGGGAGGAAGCGCACCCGGACATGTTCAAAAAATAATAATCAGAAAGTAGAAGGTCCGCCCCGTTACGGTATTTCACGTTCAAGTCTGGTAAGCGTTTCGATTGCCTGCAAACGGTGCTGTATGGCTTCATCCATACTATACACTGGTGTGTACATGCCTATCGAGCAGTGATCGAGTAATTGTTGCAAACGTTCCAGCTCGTAAACTGGTCCTTCATTCTTTAGCATATAGTCTTTGAGCTGCGATGGTGCAATGTGCAGTTTCGACTGTATAAATCCATGTACATTACTGCACAATTGCTTGTAGAATAATGACGTATTTTCTTGCGGCCAAAGTTCTCTAATCTGTAAAAGGTATTGAGCCGAAGTATCTTCCTCAGGGATGGCGATAGGAGGAGTTATAGGAGTCATGGCAGCAGTAGCCGGGGCCACAGCCTTGTTCCTGTCTTTAAACCAAATCAACCCAATAATAACTGCAATAAGCCCGGCGCCAAGTATAATGATCAGCCTGTTTTCAAAATCATTTGTAGCAGGATTGGCGATAGAGAAAGTTGGCTTAGCTGCACTTTTTACCACCGTTAATGGAAGTGAAACTGTTTGCTTAGTTATGTACTTTCCAGCGGCGGCATCAAAATAGGTAAATGATATGGGTGGAATGGTATACTGGCCGGGCGCATTCACCACAAAAGGAAAGGTGAATGCCTTACGGCTTCGTACAGGAAAAAAGGTTTTGTCGTCCTGCCCTTCTACGGTGGGATCAAATGCTTCCATTTGCTTTGGCCATTGAATAATGGGTGCACGCATCTGCTGCAGGTTACCCTCACCCACAATAACCACTACGAGGTAGTTTGTACTATTTGTTTCTACATTTTTCTTTACCGGCGCAGCAGAAATAGTATACATACCCACCGCTCCACTGAATTGTGCAGATCCTACCGCAGGAAAAGGTGGCAGTGATTTAATCTCGATTTGAATGGGCTTGCTTTTAGCCGTAACCGTTATCTCCTCAAATGGCAACGATGGATTGCTATAATATAGGTCGCGGTAGCTGGTGCGACTAGCATCGTACAACGCAACTTTGTTTTCAACTGCCGCTTCAGGTACTACAAGTGCACCCTCTTGCAAAGGAATAAGTTGTACCCTACGCACCACATACACATTGTACATTTTGCCATTTAAGCTTTCCCTGGTCGGCAACGGATTTTCATTGGTCATTTCTACCACGGTAGCACCGGTGAAGCTCGGTTGGCTTACCACTTTAGATTGTGATCGTAACCTTGTGTACAGTTTATAAGTAATCAGCACTGGCTCGCCAACAACAGCGGTACGCTTATTTGCTTCAGCCCGCACTACAATATTCTGATTCACTTTGTCTCGTGCATTTTCACCGGGACGTAAAAACTGATCGCTTCCAAACTGGGAGCGCTGCGGCGTTAGCTGATCAAATATGGAAGCAGGTGGCTGAGCTGAAGGCGATTGAGACCCCTGTACATGGTCAGTATTCTTTACCTCCACATAGACAGCATTGGTTCGAACGGGTTTGTTATCAAGTAGTGCCGATGCCCCGGGAACCACGAGTCTGCCGGTTTGCTTCGGCACCAGTGTAAGGGAGTAAATCATTTGCTGCGTAACTATACCATTCATATTGGTTTGGCTGCTGGCAACATTGGGTCCTGACAATACCACCCATCCCCGGAAGTTGGGCAACTGAAACTTTGAAACATTGCCGTTGTCAGCTACGTATTGCACTTGCAAACGGTCGTTCCTGCCAATAACTTTTGCAGAAGTTTGCGTAGAAAATGTTTGGCCAAAAGCACCCTGGCCTATCAGTAAAAAGAGGGGTATAAACCGGTAAAAACCTTTCATAATATCAAAGCAAAAATAGGCTTTAAGGTTTGCTACATTTAATCAATTGCGGTTAACCGGTAGTTAAAACTCTTTTCGTGTGTGGATTAAGTATAACCACTGCATACATTATTCCCACTTCTCCAAGGCGCTACTAAATCCTGTAAGTTTGTTTCAAACCGTTTCTGATGGCGCATTGCCAAACACTTTTAGATTTTCTTGAGCCCATTAATCGCTACGAACTTTCGGATGATGAGGGATATAAAGATACCCAACTGGGAAACCACATTTTAGCCAATGAGGAATTCTTTCCTGACCTGGAAACAGCGGACCTTGTGCTGGTAGGCTGTGGCGAAATGCGTGGACAGTTTGTTACCGGCGATATCAATGAAGGACCAAACGCCATCCGCAAACAGTTTTATGGTTTGTTTCAGTGGCACAAAGATGTGACCGTTGCAGATGTTGGAAACATAAAAGCAGGTGCTTCTTTAAAAGACTCCTATGCTGCACTAAAAGCTGTGGTGAATGAACTGATCAGCCAAAAAAAGCGGGTGGTTATTTTGGGAGGCAGCCACGATCTTACATTAGCACAATATGGAGCCTATGTACAAAATGATCAACTGGTAGAAGCAACCTGCATTGATGCGAAGCTTGATTTAAACATTGACAGTAGTTTACCCAGCGATAATTTTCTTATGGAGATGTTGATTGGTGAGCCAAACTTTGTTCGGCACTATAATCATATTGGCTTTCAAAGCTACTTTGTACATCCAACCATGTTGGAAACAATAGACAAGTTGCGGTTTGATTGCTTTAGAGTGGGAAAGGTGAAGGAGAAGATTGAAGAAATGGAGCCGGTGATTCGCAACTCTAATATGGTGAGCTTCGATATTTCTGCCATCCAACATAGCCACGCTCCAGCAAATAGAATTTCTCCCAATGGCTTTAATGGCGAAGAAGCATGTACGCTGATGCAATATGCAGGAATGAGTGCTACTGTAAGCACGATCGGCTTATTCGGTTATGTTCCCTCGTTTGATGAACATGAGTTAACAGCCAAACAACTATCGCATATGCTGTGGTACTTAATGGATGGCATTTACAAAGGGATAAACGAAGCGAAGCTGGAAAACCGCGATGAGTTTAATGAATTCAGAATGGCTTTTGCCGAAGTAGAAACCACTTTTTTACAAAGTAAAAAAACCGGCCGCTGGTGGATGGAAATACCAGGCGGAAAGATGATTGCCTGCAGTCACATGGATTATGTAATAGCCTCATCCAACGATATTCCGGAACGCTGGATGCGTGCTGCTGAACGCATGTAACCTCACACAGGTATACACCCAGTTAAAACCTTTTCTTTGCCCCGTTCATCGGGATTAATCCCAATGAGATTCTCAGCCAACAAACTTCTTTAAAAAGTAATAGTGAGCCATACCGGGTGTATGCTCACTATCATCTTTATGTTTCAATTGGGATTTATTTTTTAAGCAGCTGTTGGCAGATAGTGGCAATCATGTGCTGCTTACTTTCTTTCACCTGGTCTTCCAGCGCATAACCTGCCGTCTCAATTTTAATGTCGGATATGTTGACCATTGACAACTCGGTCACCTGCTGTTTCGTTAATTGGGTGCGAAACGTGAATGCTTCTTTCTCCTTTACTGACCGCGGTACACCTGTATAGGGCAACATAATTACTTTGCCTTTACCCGGTTTCAAAAACACCATTTGCGCTGCACTTACGGTACTCGACACAACCGGCACAAAACTAAAATTCAAATAGTACGTTGTATCCTGAGCGGTTCTCACCACTTCACCGCTTACTTTGGGTTGTACAAAACCGCCTTTCGTAATCAGCAGTTCATCCTCGGTAACTGTTCTCATACTTCCGTTGGTGCTAAACCTGGTAGCAGTTTTCTTTACCCTGTTTCCAAAATTATACGCCAGGCGGAGGCTGGCAAAATGAATGACGTCGTTGCCTCCACCTAACTTAACGCCGTCCAGGTAATCGGTAAATGCCAAGGTAGCCCTGTATGCTGCGCCAACACCTACCCTGTCGGTAATAGGATAGGCTACGCCCAAGCCAACATTTACGCCATGGTACATTTGAAAATTCTTAGGATTGAATTCGGGCCTGTTTACATAATCAGCAGAGCTTTCATACGTGTTATCCAATACGCTCTTCAACTTGGTTCTCACATCTTTTTTACCTGCACTATAATCGATGTTCTGGGTTGTAAATGAATAGGGCTGGAGGTTAGCGTTTAAGGCATTGATATCTATATCAGCCATCATTAAGCTATATCCTCCTGTAGCATAAATCACAGCATTGTTCCCGGTTTCCGGGATCTTTATTTTGAAAACATTCACGACTCCTTCAAGTGAGAGTTGATGAAGTTGTGACCGGTAATTTGTAACGAAGGGTTTGCCTACACGCGAATAATAAAACAACCAGGGGTCTGCAGGCTTTTCTGAAGGACCAACAGCACGACTCGACAACTTTGCATCTAAACCATAATTGATAGATCCTGAATAATCGGCACGCAGGCTAAATTGTTTTGAAATGATTTTGGAGATAGACACGCCGCCACCAATTCCACTTTTTGAGAGTACATCGCCGGTAATATTTGAATGGCCACCGTGAAGGGCAACTTCCCATGATCGCAGTGATTGCGCAGCGCAATTGTTTATAAAGCCAATAGTAACAATAACATGGAGTGAACAAATTGCGGCGAGCCGCAAAGTTTTTGGGAGGGTCATACAGTTAGTTATAGAAGTTTAGGAATAACGCCAAGGTATCACAAAAGCTAAATATCAACCCAATAGAGTTAGATTTTACTGTAATAGATGCAAAATTGAATACACAAAATGGTTGCACGCAAAGAAAAAGCAGGGCACTCATTTTACTTTATAATACACTGATGCACGGAGTGGGGATAGCGTAGCAATTGTTCGGGGTGTCTTTCAGGCATAAAAGGCAATTGCACGCTTGAAGAGAAACCAGGCGACAGCTTATGGGTCTGGTTAATCAAAATCCTTAACTTTCCCTATCTTATTTAATTCGCATGATCATCCAAAACAAAGAACACCAGGCAGACAACGAAAAACTTGTTTCAGCGGTGCTATCCTGTTTTATTCCGGGCCATTTTTGCGTTCATGCAAATCATTACAACGAATAATTAAAGGGAAGTGAGCGTTTAAGATTCTACTATCCTTTGTCTTCTGTTTCAACCCATTTTTAACCCGGCACAAAAAACGTACGTATAAAGGTAAATGGAGGCGACCCTGTCCGTCCTGGTTTTGAGCCCATATACAGACTAATGAACAAATTTGGTTAATGGTATTTTGAACTATATTTCAATAATCATGGATGAAAAATTGAAAGAAACAATTGATGAATCAGGCAAAGAAGGAACGCAACAGGCTTTCCTGCTAAAGCTGAGCGATGCTTTAAGGCCACTGTCCGCTCCTCAACAAATCAAGATCAAAGCAATGCAGGTACTTGGCGAGCACTTAAACGCAAGTAGGTGCTATTATGCCGAGGTTCTTGAGGATGGAAAACATTGCGTCATCGACAACAGCTTTCACTCGGGTCTCGGTACGATCGATGGAACATATTGGCTTGAAGATTTCGGAAAGGCTAAAGTTGCTGCGCTGCAACGAGGAGAAGTAATCCTGGCTGCAGATGTTGCAAATGATACCTCAGTTACTCAGGAAGAGCGTGACAGAAATCTTGAGATGCAAATCCATGCTTACATCAATGTGCCCCTTATTAAAGAAAACAAGCTAATATGCCTACTCGGTGTCAACCAGTCTGTGGTGCGCCATTGGACAGCGATTGATCTTGCTAACGTTCACGAAACAGCCGAACGCACCTGGGCAGCAATAGAAAAGGCGAAAGCAGAAGAAGCCCTGCGCAAATCGGAAGAAAAATATAGATCACTTTTTAATTCTATTGACCAGGGCTTTACCCTCTGCGAGCTCATTCGCAACAAAGAGGGTAAAGGAATTGATTTTTATATGCTGGAGGTAAATGCCACTTATGAAGAACAAACAGGGGTAAGTAAAGAGAGGGTGTTGGGTAAAAAGATCCTGGAGGTTTTCCCTTCAATTAATAAATGGATAGAAACCTATGCTGCTGTGGTGGATCATCAGCGCCCGGTTGAGTTTGAGCACTACTTTGGAGACACCGACCGTTGGTTTGCCATCAAAGCTTACCCAGTGGAGAAGGAAAGGTTTGCTGTGTTGTTCAGCAACATAACTGCACGCAAACAAGCAGAAGAAAAATTAAAGGAAAGCGAAAACCGCTTTCATGCGATGGCCGATGCCTCACCGGTGCTTATATGGACTATTGATGCCAATGGTTTGCCAAATTATTTCAACAAAACGTTTCTTGATTTTGTGGGGGCAACAAGAGATGAGGACATTTCTGACTGGGAGAAAATAGTACACCCCGACGATGTTCAATCCACGCTTCATACAATCAACACAAAAATAGCCCAACGCCGCTCCTACTTATTGGAGTGCCGCCTATTAAGAGCCGATGGACAATGGCGGTGGGTGCTGGCGCAAGGCAACCCAAACATGGGGGCCAACGATGAATTTTTGGGCTTTGTAGGTTCATCTGTTGACATCACCGAGCGGAAACAGGCTGAACAAAGAATTAAGGAAAGCGAAGAACGCTTGCGTTTGGCTACCCAAACATCAGGGGTAGGTATTTGGGAATGGAATGTGAAAACCAACGAAATCCGTTGGGATGCACAGATGTTCCATATTTATGGCGTAAAACCAACACCTGATGGTGTCGTGGAATTTTCAACGTGGTGGAACGCAGTATTTCCTGATGACCGTGAGGAACAGGATAGAATATTGCAGGGTACAGTAAAACATGCAGGAACCAGCAAACGCTCCTTTAAAATTTTTAGAGCTGACAACGGCCTGTTGTGTGAGATAGAAGCTATTGAAACTGCACGTACCAATGCGCTGGGAGAAACCGAATGGATAGTGGGCACCAACCTGGATATAACTGATCTAAAAAGATCTGAAGAAAAAATAAAAAAAAGTGAACATCGTTTTCACGAATTAATTTATTCTTCTCCTTCAATGATGGCAATTTTAAAGGGAGAAGATATGATTATTGAAATTGCTAATGATGCTGTATTAGCATCATGGGGCAAAGGAAAAGATATAATTGGAAAATCGCTTTTTTCGGTTTTACCTGAAACAGTGGAACAGGGTTTTGATAAATTATTACTGAATGTTTATCAAACAGGTGAGCCTTTTCATGCTTATGAAACACCTGTTAGGCTACCGCGTAATGGCATCAACGAATTTATTTATTACAATTTTGTTTACCAGGCGCAGCGCAATATAAATGGCGAAATAGAAGGGGTTGCAATTTTAGCAAATGAGGTAACCTCCCAGGCATTACTAAACAAAAAAATAAAAGTAAGCGAAGAAAAGTTTAAGCTGCTGGTACTTCAGGCACCCGTAGCCATTTGCGTATTGCGTGGAGAAGATTATGTGATAGAAACGATGAATGAAGGAATGTCTGAATTTTGGGACAGAACATTGGCCCAGGCATTAAATAAGCCGGTATTTGATGTACTTCCCGAGGTGAAGGACCAGGGAATTAAAGAAATTTTAGACAATGTTTATTCAACAGGCGAACGTTGTGTGGTCCAGGAACTTTCTATTAATATAAAGCGCAACAATAAGCTCGAAAATGCTTTTGTAAAATTTGTTTATGAGCCATTGCGTGAAGCCGATGGAACCGTTTCCGGAGTTATGGCATTGGCGCATGAAATTACCGAACAGGTAGCTGCAAGAAAAAAAGTGGAAGCAAGCGAAAAGAAATTTGAGGCAGCCATCATTGCAGTAGAGGGGATTATCTGGACAAATAATGCAAACGGTGAAATGATTGGTGAACAACCTGGTTGGGCAAATTTAACCGGACAGCATTTTGAAGAATATCAAAGTTATGGATGGACGAAAGCGATTCATCCTGATGATGCCCAGCCAACGGTGGATGCCTGGAACAGGGCAGTAGCAACAAATAGCACGTTCGAATTTGAACACAGGGTAAAGACAGCGCAAAATGAATGGAGGCTTTTTTCCGTAAAAGCAGTACCGGCCTTTGATGACAATGGGGCTATTCAACAATGGGTGGGTGTACATACAGATATAACGGAGCAGAAAGTGGCACAAGAAAAATTGGCTTACCGCACCGCTTTGCTCGAAGCACATAATGAAACAAGTATTGACGGCATTTTACTGGTAGATACCCATGGGAAAATCCTTTCCTTTAATCAACGCTTTGTTGAAATATGGAATATGCCGCAGCAAATTGTGAATGACAAAGATGATGAAGCAGCACTTTTATTTGCCATGAGCCAATTAGTAAACCCTCAACAGTTTATTGAAAAAGTAAAATATCTGTACGAGCATCCAACAGAAACGAGCCTTGATGAATTGGAATTGAAAAACGGCAAAATTGTAGAGCGAAATGGTTATTCAGTAATTGGAGAAGATGGAACCTATTATGCCTGGAGCTGGACTTTTAAAGATATAACCCAAAGAAAAAGAATTGAGCTGGATTTAAAAAATACCAAAGATCAACTTGAGCTAACATTTAAAAACATTCCTGCAGGCGTTTACCTCCTTAACGAAAAAGGTGAGATGATTTATGTGAATGATAGAGGTGCCGCTGTTTATGGTGATTTTAAACCGGAAGATCTTTTGGCGGCAAAAGATTTGCCCGCCCTTTTAAAAATAGCAGACGACCTTTTTGAACGCTATGATGAAAATGGTCATCATTTCAATCCGCAAAACTCACCTGCTTACATAAGTCTCACTACAGGGCTTCCATCGCAGGCGATACTCATGCAAACTAACAAGGTAACAAAAGAGACGCGCTGGCATTATGTTCAGGGGGCACCCCTTTTTAATGAAGACGGTAAGGTATCTATGGTATTAGTTACGAGCACCGATATTACTGTTCAAAAAAGTGCAGAGCAAAAGATGAGGGAAAGCGAAGTGCGTTTCCGTCTTTTATCCGATGAGATGCCGCAGTTTGTGTGGACGGGCGATGCTGGTGGCCATCTCACTTATTTTAATGAGGCGGTGTACAAATACTCCGGGTTAACTAAAGAAGATTTAGCCAACGATGCCTGGATACAGATTGTACACCCGGATGACAGGGAGGAGAACACTCGTTTGTGGATCCAATCCATTGCCACCGGCAATGATTTTATTTTTGAGCACCGGTTTAAACGCGCTGATGGTGAATACCGCTGGCAATTGAGTCGTGCAGTACCGCAGCGGGATGAACAGGGCGTAATTCAACAATGGATTGGCACTAGCACAGACATTCATGATAAAAAGAATATAGAAGAACAGCTAGAAAAATTAGTAGCCGAACGCACCAAAGAACTGCAGCGCTCCAACGAAGATCTTCAGCAATTTGCCCACGTGGCCTCACACGATTTGAAAGAGCCCATACGCAAAATAGAAACCTTTACCAGCAGGCTGGAACAACACCTGCACGGAACGCTGGATGAAACCAGCTCAAGATTTATTGAGCGAATCCATGTTGCCACTAATCGCATGTTTAATATGATTGATGGGGTATTGACCTACTCCACTACCAATGCCCTTACGCAAATACCCCAAATTGTAGATCTGGATGAAGTAGTAAAAAGCATTGAAACTGATTTGGAAGTTGCGTTACAAAAAACAAACGGAACGCTGCACTATTACGATTTACCAACACTCGAAGGTGCCCCCGTGCTGCTTTACCAGCTTTTCTATAACCTCATTTATAACTCACTAAAGTTTGCCAGAGCTGGAGTGCCGCCACGGATAACAATATCCTCTGAAGCATTTGTTGAAGAAGACAAAAGCTTTGTGAGGATAACTTTGCAAGACAACGGAATTGGCTTTGAACCCGAACATGCTGCGCTGATATTTGAAACATTTACCCGCCTCAACTCAAAAGACAAATACGAGGGCACAGGCTTAGGTTTATCGCTTTGTAAAAAGATTGTGGAGCGCCACGCCGGAAGCATCGTTGCAAGCGGAACGCCGGGCGAAGGCGCTACATTTACAATAACACTTCCTGTTAAGCAAAAACAGACAAGCATTTAGTAATGGGAACGAAAACATTTTTATTGGCTGATGATGACCGCGATGATATAGACATGTTTTGCGAGGCACTATTGAGTATAGACCCCAGTATCATTTGCCACTTTGCAGGCAACGGCCGCCTGGCGCTGAAGATGTTGAATGAACTTAAAGAGAAGCCGCATATCATTTTTCTTGATGTAAATATGCCGGTGATGACCGGCTGGCAATGCCTTAAATTGTTGAAAGAAGATGAGCAGTACAAGCACCTGCCGGTTATCGTTACCTCCACTTCCTCGCACCTGCGCGAATTGGATATGGCTGCGGAGTTTGGTGCGCTTTGTTACTTTACCAAGCCAAATAATTTTGATGAACTAACCAGGGTGTTGCAGGTAATTGTTGCAAACCTTGGAGCCGGGTTGGAAGATGCACTTACAAATTTGCAGGCAAGTGGATCTAAGTGCGTGTATACGTTTAGGGACGGTAACACCCGGACAAAAAATACCTAAGTGACTCAAAACCTCTCAACCTACAAATGAAGTTATTCCTGTTTGATTTTCTTGTTGGTCAGGAAAATTGCCAACCCTGCGATTGCAGCAGTAGTCGAGGCAATTAAAATCGTCAGTTTAGAATTGCTTACAAGTTCCGTATCAGCAAATGTGAGGTTGCTGATAAACATTGACTTGGTAAATCCTATTCCGCCGAGTAACCCGATTACCATTAGGTTTTTCCAGGTTATCCCTCCTGCAAAGTTGCTACACCCATTTTTACCAGCATAAATGGAAGTTCTGTAAGATTAATGTGGAATCATAGCCTTCATGTATTGTACCTCACCAATGGATGTTTGGGTTCTTAGCCCGGTAAGTATATTGACGAAACACTAAAAGAATGCATTCCCTCAACTGCATCCTTCAAATAGTTAAGCCGCCATTTTGCGGCATTCTTCTGCACACTGTTTACATGCCTCCGCGCATTCCTGGCAGTGCTTACTGTGTGTATGTTGACTACACTCGTTGCCACATGCTTCGCACATCTCTGCACATAGTTTGCAAATCTCTTTTGCTTTTTCGCTGCCTAAACTCATTAGCTGTGCCGATGCATAACAAAGAGCTGCACATTCCATGTCTAACTGGATGCACTTTGCCATCATTTTTACATCTTCTTCCTGTGTGCATGAACTGGCACAATGGTTACAAATAGCTGCCCATTGCAGGCAGGCATCAATACAGATTTTGTAGGTGTGGTACCCGGTCATAATTATTTTTTTGAATTATAAAAATGTATAATGCACAAAAAGTAAACCGCGGTCACTCATGTAGAAGCCGGACATAGACTTTGATAGATTAACCAAGAAGACTAAAAAAAGAAAAGGGTGGCATTTGTGCGCACCCTTGTTGGAAGGTAGTCCCGACAGGAATCGAACCTGTATCTAAAGTTTAGGAAACTTCTATTCTATCCGTTGAACTACGGGACCAAAACAGGCTGCAAATATCATTGGTCAGGGGGAGTTTTCCAACATTATTTTGATGGTCATGGATGAAACAGCCAGGTTATTTTCAACTGTTACCCACTACCAATGTTCGCCATCATAGTTTGCATTTTTTTCTGTTTTAAAAATAGAATTTCGCGCTAGTAGAAATTATTCTACAGTAATGCCGCAATAAAAAACCGCCCGAAGGCGGCTGTAATTATCGAACTGCACAAGCCAGGTTATTGGATAATACCACAACCAATACGGCTGCCTGAGTTACCCGAAGGCTGTGTTTTCATATCATCTACTCCGCTATGGATCACAATGGTTTTATTGATAACATTTGTGTTGGCATTGCCACCGAGTGTCCACCGGTCAGATATTATCTCCAACGTTCCTTTCCCGGATGCATCCAGGCTAATGTTTCCGAAGTCGCCCGAGTGAAAACTACCTTCTCCCCACTTACCATGGTTTTCGCCAGTAGGATTCCAGTGGCCGCCGGCATGGTTTCCATGCTCACCGCAATCCGCATGTTCGTGTATATGTATGGCTACACTTTTATTTGCCATTTTCTCTACGGTTATTTCCAGGTTCATTTTTACATTACCGTCTGCTTGCTTTACAAAATGAACGGTGCCGTTTACGGTAGTGTCCCCAGTTGTGGCACCTAGTGCAGCTGTAGCCTGGTCAACTGTTGCTGCAGCATTCTGCGTGGCAGTGGTATCTTTTGTTTCGCTTGCGCTTTCTTTTTTTTCTCCGTCGCCGCAGGCTGACAGGATAAATGTTGCGGAAACAATGCAAGCAGCAAAAGCGGCCTTAACGATTGGTTTGTTTGTATTCATAATTGAAGGTTTGTTTTTAGTTTATTAATGTGAGGTTATCAATGACTGAATCGTTCGCTGCAAATAGCTTACCCTGTATTACTAATAAGCCACCACCAAGTTAATTACCGGTTGTGCTAAAGATCAGGCAGCAATAAACCGCTCGATTAAATACGCAACTAATTTGGTGTCTGCCTTTTCAATGGGATGAGGCGTAGAGGGCAATACTGCCAGTTGGCCTTTTTGTAACTGGTTGAATACGGTCACCGTCTCAACCAGTGTAACGGTTTTATCCTGGTCGCCTAACATCACCAAAACGGGGCAACTAATATGTTGGTAGTCGCTAAACTTGAGCGGGTTGTTGAGTCCCATGTCCTGTAGCATTTCAGCTGTTTTTTCCATGAGCAATTTCCAGTCATTGGGTGCATGACGCTTTTCCAATTGCTGGGCAAACTTTGGAACCTTCTCTATTATTTTAGCTGGTTTCAACATCTCGCTTTCTCTCCCCGCGGTAGCTTCATCCCAGTGGAATTTAGTGGCGAGTGTTACTACCGAATCTATTAGCTGAGGATATTCATTGGCTAAATACATCGCAACAAATCCACCCATGCTATATCCAAAAACAGTTATTTTTTTAATGCGATTTTCTTCGAGCCATTGTTTTACTTCCAATGCAAATTGAGGAATAGAAAAGTCTTCAGCGAACGGCTTACCACCATGGCCAGAGAAATTGAAAGTGAACACCTCGAACGATTTAGCTAGCATATTTTTGAGGGGTAACAACTGGTCTTCTGCCCCGATAGCGCCATGCAGCAAGAGTATCGATTTCATATTTTGTGATAAGGCTGTGAAGGTAATACAATTGAACAGTTTGAATAAAGCGTTGCATCGACACAATGCCAGGTGGTGGCTATGGAATTGCTAAAGTGCTGGTACAAATTCTATCATGAAAAAACTTTTGATGTTTCCATTATGCTGCATTGCCTTTGCGTGTACCAGTCCCGAACACCATGTAAGTGACGCCGGTGATACTGCTGGATTAAAGTATAACGAAAACCGTGAATTGAACACAACCGTTGGCCCTGCAAGTAGTAGTGATACAAAGGGTGCCGCAGGTTTGGACTCTTCAAACGCGCCGAAAGATACCAGTCGGCCCATTAAAAAAAGATAATATTGCAGCTTTATGGTGCTTATCCATTAGCCCTTCTGGCATATTGCTTTTGATAAACGAGGTTCAAATTGTGGACCATGCCTGATTGTTCCTTTTATCCATCTTTCATAAGATTGCTTAAATTTGAATTATGAGCAACGTTCTAAGAATTCTCCCACATTATACTTACGATGACTACGTGGTTTGGGAGGGGCAGTGGGAGTTAATACATGGAATTCCTCATGCGATGAGTCCTTTACCTGTACCGAAGCATCAGCGCATTGGAGGTTATCTGCTGGCAGAATTTCGGCTACAAATGAAAAAGTGCAAACACTGCCATGTATACCAACCAATAGATTACCACATTTCAGATGATACTATTATACAGCCTGATATGCTGGTGGTTTGTGGTATGATAGAAAAGAAGTTCTTAGACTTCGCACCGTCTTTGGTTGTCGAAATTCTATCACCTGCCACTGCGCTAAAGGATAGGCATACCAAATATGGTATCTATGAAAAAGAAGGTGTGAAGTATTACTTGATTGTGTCGCCCGATACGGAAGAAGTGGAAGTTTTTGAACTGGCCGAAAACGAGTATAAGCTTGTGCAAAAAGGTCATGCATTTGAACATCACTTTTTGTTTGATGATGATTGTTCAGCTACCATTGACTTTAATGAAATCTGGCAATAAAAAAAGCCCTTCCGCTTTTAGAAGGGCTGAATAATGATTTGCCGTACAAGTGTGCGACGCAAGAATGTCACATTCCTTTTCAACTGCTGGCTACAAAAAAATGCACTACATAGAGTGGGTAACTCCTATAGCGTCGACTATAGCCCAAGAATATAAGCGAATACCAATGGCGCTACGATTGTTGCGTCGCTTTCTATGATAAACTTGGGCGTGTGAATATCTAGTTTTCCCCAGGTAATTTTTTCGTTGGGTACGGCGCCGCTGTACGATCCGTAAGAAGTAGTGCTATCGCTGATCTGGCAGAAATAACTCCAGAAAGGAATTTCGTGCATCTCTAAATCCTGGTACATCATCGGCACTACGCAAATGGGGAAATCACCGGCAATACCACCACCTATTTGAAAGAAACCTACACCTTTACCGGCACTATTGTCTTTGTACCAATTGCTCAGGTAAACCATGTATTCAATACCGCTCTTCATGGTGCTTGCTTTTAGTTCTTCCTTGTAGATGTACGAAGCAAAGATGTTACCCATGGTGCTATCTTCCCAACCGGGAACTACTATTGGTAAATTCTTCTCCGCAGCCGCAATCATCCAGCTATGCTCTTCTGGTATTTCATAATGCTCTTTCATTACACCACTGAGTAGCAGTTTGTACATGTACTCATGCGGAAAATAGCGTTCGCCATTTGCCTCTGCATCCTTCCATATTTTATAGATGTGCTTTTGAATTCTTCTAAACGCTTCTTCCTCCGGAATGCAGGTGTCAGTCACGCGGTTGTATCCATCTTCCAGCAAAGCCCACTCCTCTTTCGGACTAAGCTCACGATAGTTTGGAACACGCTTGTAATGCGAATGGGCTACCAGGTTCATAATGTCCTCCTCAAGGTTGGCACCGGTGCAGCTAATGATCTGCACTTTGTCCTGCCTGATCATTTCCGCCAGGGAAATACCAAGTTCAGCGGTACTCATGGCACCTGCTAATGTGATCATCATTTTACCACCTTCCAGTAAATGCGTTTCGTAACCTTTAGCGGCGTCTACTAAAGCGGCTGCATTAAAATGTCGGTAATGATGTTGTATAAATTGAGAAACTGGTCCTTTGGTCATGATGTATAAATTGGCCTGCAAATGTAGATTACATTAAAGTAAGCCGAAGGAATTTATCATTAATTTTGACCACTATGCCCTTACCAGCCATAGCCCGCTTTTTTCGTAAGCCGATCTTTAGTAACTACACCCTTATTTTCGGTGTATTCTTTTTGGCAACGCTGGCCATTTCTTTGCAGGTAGTCTTCTTACAGGATTCGAACAATTACAAAATCTTTTATTATTCGCTTCGACACCTGGTTGATACTGTAAATCTCTACACGGTTCATCCGGAAGAATACTTCGATCACTACCATTATGCACCGTCATTTGCTGTGCTGTTTGCACCGCTGTTTGTGCTTCCGTACACCATCGGGTTATTTTTATGGCCGTTCGTTTTTGGTGTCGTCTTTATTTGGGCAGTGTACAAATTGCCGATATCTAAACAACAAAAAGTGTTTGTGTATTGGTACACCCTACAAGAATATTTAACCGCCACCGGGAACACACAAACCAACCCAATGATAGCCGCCATACCGTTGCTGGCGTTTGTTGCTTTCGAAAAGAAGCAGCCGTTCTGGGCCGCATTTTTTATCATGTTAGGATTTAACGTAAAGATTTACAGCCTTGTAGCAGCGGCGCTGTTTATCCTTTACCCGGGAAAAGTAAAGTTCATTCTATCGTCGATATTTTGGGGGGCGGTAATGGCTATTCTGCCGCTATTGGTCACATCGCCGAAAAGCCTTTTATGGCAATACAATAATTGGTTTACCCAACTGGCTATAAAAACGGACAGCGATAAGTGGTCAAATGTTTCTATCCACCGCATCATACACCAGGTGATATCTCCGGATATTACAACGCTGGCCATTATAGCCACAGGCATTGTGCTTTTTTGTACGGTTTACTTACATCGCAAAGCTTTTGCAGATATGACCTTCAAAATAATGCTGCTGGCCTCTATACTTATCTTCCAGGTAATTTTTCAACCGGCGGCCGAGTCTCCTACTTACATCATCGCAGTTACAGGTGTTACGGTGTACTGGCTATTTTCACCAAAAGCAACAATCGATTGGATCCTGCTTATTGCAGTGTACATTTTGACCGTACTTAGTCCAACCGATTTTATGCCCAGGTTTTTCAACAAGGAATACGTATTTCCCTATGTGCTAAAGGCGTGGCCTGTTGTGCTGGCTTGGTTCAGGGTTTTATACCTTGCTCATCTCAGAGGTTTAGAATGCTCTAAAGGCTTGCAACCAGCACTCAACCATCAACCACAAATACTAGCCAATGGTGCAGCATAATAACAGCGAAACATCCCAGGATACGTGGTTGTCTTTTTGGCAAGAGAAGAATGCCTTTGACGACTTGATGATTGTGAATTTTGAGTTCTCCTTACGCAACATTGAAAAATATATTTCCCCAGGCAGCAATGATGTGGTACTGGATTTTGGTTCAGGGCCTGGTTTGCTGGAAGATGCGTGGCACAGTAGAGTCAAAGAAATTCATGGACTGGATGTATCACGCAGGTACAACGATTTGGTACGTGAACGCCATAGCAATCATGCAAACGTGCACATTCATGACCTTGATCCAAACCATTATACCGATTTATCGATGGTGGGAAACAATAAGTTTACGATCATCATAGTGCTGAGTGTTCTGCAGTATTATAAAAGCAAAGAAGAAATCATCACGCTGCTGCGAAACCTGAAAGCAGTGGCAGCGCCAGATGGGAAATTTCTACTATGCGACTTGATGGTACAGTCTTCGTTTTTGAAGGAGATTGTAGAGGTGCTGACCGATGCAGTAAAAGCGGGTAAGCTATTGTCGACCCTTGCACTTTTTTTCAAGCTCCGTTTTTCTAAATATTACCGCGTAAAAAAGCAATCTGGTTTTTTGGTGCTGACAAAAGAAGAATGGGACCAGATTTTTGCTGACCTCCAGTTGAATGCCACCTATATACACGAGCCAATCACGTTGCAACGGAACCGCAAAAATGTTTTTATTCAATTTTAAGCTTCAGCTTAAAATCTCCTTTTTATAAATTGAATTTATCACAATAGGTATGGCAGGTCTGTTTTACTACGGCAAACGTCATTATCATTGCAATGCATGAAAAAGAATGTATCCCTCGTGATACCCTTACACAACGAAGAAGCCAACATTAGGATATTGCTGGCGGCTATTCACCAGGTATTCTTAGGCTTGCCATATAACTACACCGTGCTGTTGATTGATGATGGTAGTAAGGATGGTTCTATGAGGGTAGTACGGGAAATGGCGGCTGCAGACGATCGCATCAACTTCATTTCTTTTAGCCGAAACTTTGGCCACCAAAGCGCCCTTAAAGCTGGTTACGATCATGCGAAAGGTGAATGCGTTATTTCGCTCGATGCAGATATGCAACACCCTCCCTCACTCATACCAGAAATGCTACAACGCTGGGAGGAAGGATATGATGTGGTGTATACTATACGCGGAGAGGAGGCACAAATAAGCCCATTTAAAAAACGTTCGTCCAGGCAGTTTTACCGCCTCTTAAATCGAATCTCCGATGTAGAAATTGAAGAAGGCACGCCCGACTTTAGGCTTGTAAGCAGACCTGTGCTCAATGTTTTAAAAGACCTAAACGAGTACGATCTTTTTTTCCGCGGGTTAATAAAATGGATTGGTTTTAAGCAGATTGGCATTATATACCAGCAGCAAAAAAGAGTACATGGGGCATCGAAGTATACCTTTAAAAAAATGGCTTCGTTTGCGCTGCAAGGCATTACCTCTTTTAGCATCCGACCTTTGTATGCAGCGGCCTACCTCGGCTTCATCATTTCCCTTTTTTCTATCTTGTATGTTCCTTATGTTATGTTCAGCTATTTCACCGGAAATGCTATCAGCGGCTGGTCGTCTGTGCTGGTTACCATTGCATTTTTTGGTGGATTGCAGTTAATGATTCTCGGCATAATTGGGGTATACCTCGGCAAACTTTTTATGCAGGCGAAGCAAAGGCCACAATACATTATTCAAGAGCACCTCCTGCATGAAACACCCTAATCCAACCATACTCATCACGCTCGACGTAGAGGAGTTTGACATGCCGCTGGAGTACGGTCAGCAGGTAAGCATGGATGAACAAATGCAAAAAGGAATGGAAGGATTTGAAGTGGTGATGAAGATCATTGACAACGCATCAATCCCGGTAACACTTTTTACTACCGCTAATTTTGCAACCACGCATCAAGCCTACATGAGGGGGCTAAACCCGGTACACGAAATTGCTTCGCACACTTTTTATCATTCAAGTTTTCAAGTAGAAGACCTCGCTTTATCCAAAAACAAACTAGAAGAAATTACAGGCAAAAAAGTAACGGGATTACGCATGCCAAGAATGGCGCCTGTACAAATGAAGGATGTAAAAGCAGCAGGCTACACCTACGACTCCTCTGTAAACCCGACTTGGTTGCCCGGTCGTTACAACAACTTTCATTTACCCCGAACCATCTACCAACAGGAAGGAATGCTGCGCTTACCCGCTTCGGTTACGCCCAACTTTCGAATTCCCTTGTTCTGGCTTTCTTTCAAAAACTTTCCGCTGGCGCTGTTTACTTTTTGGGTGAAACAAACCCTGCGAAAAGATGGCTACGTGTGCCTCTATTTTCACCCGTGGGAGTTTGTGGATCTTTCGGCATACAACATACCCGGTTATACCAAAAGGTTGGCAGGCAAACCACTGCAGATGCGGCTGCAAAAACTCATGGGGCATTTAAAGCCGTATTCCTTTTCAACGGTCCAAAATTTCATTGACGGAAGATCGTTGCGGTAAATAATTCAACCTTGCTTATATCAAAAGACAATGCCCTTTCTCAAGGGCATTCTTTGTAATAAACGCTTACATTATTTTTTGCGTTCGTCTTTGAACAATGAGATGCTCTCTGTAGAATCAACCTTAAGGATTACAGAACGCTTTTCGTTATCAGCAGAAATGAAATAAGCGTTCTCCTCTACTCCCTCGAACTTAATAACCTCTTTTACATCGTATCCTGCATACAGCTTGGCGAATTGCCTTTTTGCACTTGTTGGCAGTTCGTCAATTGCAATGTGGCGGCTACTGCCAATACGCTCCCCATCCAGGTTAAAGAAGGCCTCTATAATTTCCCCGTTTTGTTGGAACGTAGCCTTTGCATAAAATGCTTTCAGCGTCCATTCTACATTGCCTACATTCCTGTACTCACTTTTAAATGCCGTCATAACCCGATAGTTGATTTTGTTGGCATCGGTGGCAAAAGCGGTAGAGGCAAATGTGGTTGCGATCAGTGCGGCGAAGAATAACTTTTTCATGATTTGTTGTTTTAGTGTTTTATGAATTTTTAGTGGATGTCTTTTATTTTTATTCGACTAGTCAAAAGTATAGGCGTAAACACCCCTTGAGAATTGATTTGTGACCAAATGAATACACCTGCCTACTTAATGTGACGAGTGGTAATCAAATACATTTTTCGCAGTCGCAATAAACCAGTGAAAGCCGCTACCAGCCTGATGTACGAAGGATTTCTTAATGAATTACTAAAGCCCGTTAATCACGGGTTAATTTTTAATGATGGCTTTAACAACTTTATAAACGGCGTAAAATTTTCTAGGCAACAAACACTATTCTTTCAATAATTAATTAGATATTTGCCTAAATACTTAACAAAGGCTCATGAATGCCCTTTTCAAAGCACTGAACGATCCTACCCGAAGGGCCATTTTAGAAATGCTAAAGCAGCGGGATATGACTGCAGGTGAAATTGCCGATCAGTTCAATATTACAAAGCCCAGCATCTCGCATCACCTGGATTTACTGCGGCAGGCAGAATTGGTAACCTCGATAAAGGAGGGACAGTTTATTTCCTACAGCATCAACTTAACCGTGATCGATGATATTTTAAAATGGTTCGTTCAATTCTCATCTAAAAAGAAATAACATGAATAAGAAATTAATTTACCTGCTTGCAGCGCTTATTGCAATTGTACCGATTGCCTATTTGGTAGTAATGTACCCACACCTGCCGGCTTCCGTCCCTACGCATTTTGGCTTAAATGGCCAGCCAGACGATAACAGCTCAAAGCAAAGCCTGTTCGTTTCCATTGGGGGACTTACACTTATAAGTGTAGGCTTATTTTTTCTACTGATAAACATAGAAAAAATTGATCCCAAAAGACCAAAGAATTCACCCGCTTTAATGTCCAAAATTGGTTTGGCAGTCATGCTGATATTATCAGCTGTTCAGTTAATGATTGTTGATTCTGCCAAAACAGGCTTCATCCGGTTTGACCAGTTTTTGCTTCCCGGTTTAGGTTTGTTCTTCGCGTTCCTGGGCAACTTGTTTTACTCCATCAAACCAAATTATTTTGTAGGCATGCGCACACCATGGACATTGGAGAGCGAAGACAACTGGCGCCTCACTCACCATCTTGCGGGAAAATTGTGGTTTGGCGGAGGGCTGCTAATTATGCTCATCACAGCCCTGTTACCTTTTAAATACGCGATAATTTTCTTTATTGCGGTCACCATCATTATTACACTGATTCCACTTGTTTACTCCTATGTCATCTTTAAAAAATCAAAAACTTTGCAATAGCCAATAAAGGAGGTTTTGCTGAATAGCCTAACCTCCACGTGCCACATTTGTTACTTGTCTCATTACATTTACCCTCAGACTTTACTATGAACTTTCTTGCCCATTCCTATCTATCCTTCAATCACCCTGAAATTTTAGTCGGCAATATGATTAGTGATTTTGTGAAAGGAAAAAAGAAGTTTGACTTTTCTGAGGGTGTTCAAAAGGGCATTGCGCTACACCGATCCATCGACACTTTTACGGATGATCACCCGGTAACCAAAGAAGCAAAGCAGTTTTTAAAACCAGCTGTTGGTCCGTATGCAGGCGCCTTCATAGACGTAGCCTACGATCATTTTTTAGCAAATGATGAATTGGAATTTGACGAACACCGTTTACAAAAACATGTAGACGAAACGTATGACATACTAAGTCTGCATGAATCGATTCTACCCCCAACGTTTAAACGGATGTTGCCCTACATGATGACGCAGAATTGGCTCTTCAACTATAGAACAATAAGCGGTACAGAGCAAAGCTTTGGTGGGGTAGTTGGAAGGGCTAAATACCTCGAATCGTCTGCCGATGTTTTTAAATTGTTCAATCAACATTACGACGCGTTACAAAACTGTTATAAAGCCTTCTTTCCCAACTTGAAAGCACATGCCACCGCTGAATTTGGCAAGTTGTAAAAACCCGTTCGCTTATATTTGCGCAAACTGTTTCTCCAAATGAAGAATCTAATACTACTGGCTGTTTCCATTGCTTTCACATTCGCGGGTATAGCACAGCAAAAGCCCACCGATATTGACAAGAGCCCTTTGGACGTAAGTTATTTCCCTGCGAATTACCCGATTTTAAAAATGCGTGGTCAAACCGGCGGTGAACCGCTTGCACGGGTGCTCTACAGCAGACCACAAAAGAAGGGTAGGAATATATTTGGTGAAGAGGTAAAATACAATGAAGTATGGCGAATGGGTGCCAACGAGGCCACTGAAATTGAAGTGTTCAAAAACGGTACAATTGGTGGAAAAAAAGTAAGTAAAGGACGCTATAGTTTGTTCTGCATTCCAACAGAATCAAAATGGACAATCATACTTAATAAAGACAATTATAACTGGGGAAGCTTTATGTACCGGGCAGATAAAGACTTAATTCGTTTTGATGTGCCGGTGCAACAGAATAATGAAAGTGTAGAAGCGCTTACCATGTACTTTGAAAACGGCAATCCACACCAGCTAATTATTTTGTGGGATGAAGTAAAAGTCGGTATTCCGGTATCTTTTTAACCGCAACAAAATATATTTAGCCCCGGCGATTGTATCCGGGTTTTTTTATGCCTTTATTTGAATGATTTCAGCTAACTTTTCAACCTTAGCTTATGTGCGGAATTGCTGGAATTATATCACCGATTGTTACCTCTGTTTCCCAAAAAAGGGTACAACAAATGCTGCATTCCATTGCACACCGCGGACCAGACGGAGAAGGCATTTGGTTAAATAATGAGGGGACTGTGGGCCTTGGTCATCGTCGATTATCAATTATTGATTTGAGTGCTACCGGCGCACAGCCAATGCGCTACCTGGAGCGCTACACCATTACTTACAATGGTGAGATTTATAACTATCGTGAGATAAAAGACACGCTGATTAAGAGAGGCTTTTCGTTCTCCTCCACTAGTGATACCGAAGTGTTAATGGCTGCAAATGCCTGCTATGGTAAGGAGTGCCTTCAATATCTAGATGGCATGTTTGCCTTCGCTATTTGGGACGAAGTTTTGCAAACACTCTTTTGCGCCCGGGACAGGTTTGGCGAAAAGCCATTTTACTTTCACTATGATGAGGCCCAACATGCACTGGTTTTTGCCAGCGAAATGAAGGCCTTGTGGGCAGCCGGTATCCACAGGAAAACCGACAATGAAATGTTGTTGCGATATCTTTCTTTGGGCTGGGTACAAAATCCTACTAACAAGCAACAAACCTTTTACCAGGACATTTACAGTTTACCTCCTGCGCATTATCTTCTTTTCAATCTACAAAAACGGGCGGTTCAGATAGAACGATATTGGGATCTAGACAAACAAGTGCAAAGCGATCAATCAACGGAGAATCTTAAAGAAAACTTTCTTCACCTATTAAGTACCTCAGTGCAGCGCAGGTTAAGAAGTGACGTTGCCATTGGATCGAGCCTGAGTGGCGGATTAGATAGTTCAGCCATTGTTTCGCTGATTAATAAGTTAGTGGCACACACCGAAAAGCAGCAAACATTCTCGGCCGTCTTCCCGGGTTTTGCAAAAGATGAATCCGAACACATCAAAGAAGTAGTACAACAATACCACTTGGATAACTTCACGGTAACACCGACCGCTGAAGAATTAATCGTCGATTTGGACAAGATTGCCAGCCACCAGGAAGAACCGTTTCCATCATCGAGCATTTATGCGCAGTACCGCGTGTACCAGTTGGCAAAACAACACGGCGTGACAGTAATCCTGGACGGCCAGGGGGCTGATGAAATCTTAGCCGGCTATCATAAATATTACCATTGGTTTTTACAACAATTAATCGCCAACGGTGAATGGAACAAAGCAAAAAAGGAACTGCATGCAGCCAAGCAAAACGAGGTACAGCTGCAATGGGGCAAGCGCAACTATTTGGCGGCCTATTTGCCAGGTTTTACAGCGCGACAGTTAGAGATAAAATCGATCAAACAAACGCTACGCAATCGCGATCTTAAACCATCATTTGCGAAAAAATACTTCAACAGGTCAGCCATTTATAAACCGGTTGTGGGGCAGTTAAATGATATGCTGTACTTCAACGTGATGGAGTTTGGATTGGAAGAATTGCTGCGCTACGCGGATAGAAATTCAATGGCGCATTCGCGTGAAGTGAGACTACCTTTTCTCAACCATGAACTGGTTCAGTTTGCTTTTTCCACACCGGCAACTGCGAAAATATACAATGGCTTTACCAAGCATTTGCTTCGACTAACAGTGGACAATCATTTACCAAAAGATATTGTTTGGCGAAAAGATAAAGTTGGCTTTGAACCGCCCCAGCAGCAATGGATGCAACACCCTACCATGAAAGATGTAGTACAAGACGCAAGGAAAAAATTAGTTGACGCAGACATCCTAAACCGTAGTGTACTTACTAAGCCAATGGACAACAAAGCAGCGCATGATGAAAACAATTTTGATTGGCGCTATCTATGCGCCGTGCATACATTGGGTTTTTAATAGCAGTAAATCCGCCATCTTTGCAGCCATTTTATTTCATCTGTTTTAAATGATACTTTCATGAAGCTCGCAACAAAATTGATACACGCAGGTGTAGAACCGGATCCTTCTACCGGTGCCATCATGACTCCTATTTACCAAACCTCTACCTACGTGCAATCGGCACCTGGTAAACACAAGGGTTATGAGTATGCCCGTTCTCAAAATCCAACCCGCAAGGCTCTGGAAGATGCCTTGGCCATTATAGAAAATGGAAAATTCGGATTGAGTTTTAGTAGTGGCGTGGCAGCAACGGATGCTGTCATCAAATTATTATCACCCGGCGATGAAGTGATTGCGGCCAATGACATGTATGGTGGCACCTATCGTTTGTTCAGTAAAGTGTTTGAGAAGTTTGGGATAAAATTTCACTACGTGGATATGGGGACTGCCGACAACATTCGTTCGTACATTAACCCAAACACAAAACTGATTTGGACAGAAACGCCCACCAACCCGTTGATGAACATCACAGATATAGAGGCGCTTGCGGCTATCGCAAAACCCAACAATATTTTGCTGGTGGTTGACAATACATTTGCCACGCCTTACCTGCAAAACCCGCTTGATCTTGGCGCCGACATCGTGATGCACTCTGCCACTAAATACCTCGGCGGGCATAGTGATGTTATTCATGGTTGCCTGATGCTGAATGATGCTGACCTGAGAGATCAATTGTTTTTCATCCAAAAAAGTTGCGGTGCAGTGCCTGGTCCGCAGGATTGCTTTCTAGTATTGCGTGGTATTAAAACATTGCACGTGCGCATGCAGCGTCATTGTGAGAATGGCGAGAAAGTAGCGCACTTTTTACGCAATCATCCTAAAGTAGCACGTGTGTATTGGTGTGGATTTGAAGACCATCACAATTACGATATTGCGAAGAAACAAATGCGCGGCTTTGGTGGAATGATGAGCTTTACGATGAAGGATGACAGTATCGAAAACGCAACAAGAGTTTTATCGTCCACCAAAGTATTTGCGTTGGCTGAAAGCCTCGGCGGTGTAGAATCACTCATCAATCATCCGGCATCTATGACGCATGCATCTATACCAAGAGAAGAAAGAATAAAAAACGGATTAACCGATTCGCTTATTCGCTTAAGTGTGGGTATTGAAGATGTAGAAGATTTAATAGAAGATTTAAACCAGGCGATTGGATAATCTTTAAATGATTATTGAAAAAATGCCGCGCTTCAATAGTGCGGCATTTTTGTTTGCACTAACACTAATAAATACCAGTTGTGTAAATAAAATATACTCACGGCATTTCTTTATTTTTTTAACCCCATAAAAAAAGAATTCAAAATAATTTGGCTTGGAATGTTTTAAGGGGATCACACATTCATGTGGTTTCCAAAACAATTCATTTATTCGGCGAAGCATTTATCCATTTATTCCACTCCTTTATAATTCTCTATCACCTTTCATCCTGTGTAAACAATTTCCTATTCATTTAATTATCCAGTTTTGCAATACGATAAAGAGTATAGCAGCAAAAAGAAAGCTATTCTTTGATAAAATTAATTGTGTAACTAAAAAATAAAAGCATGAAGCAATCCATATTAATCCTGGTAGTAACCCTACTTTTTACTGCCTGCAGAAAAGAATCAATTAGAGGTGGCGGTGCAATTGGTACTGAAATAAGAAATATACCGTCATTCAATAAGGTTAGCCTGCAAGGTGACGGCGAAATTGACATTCTACAAGGCGCTACGCAAGAAGTAAAAGTAACAGGATACGAGAACCTGCTGGCTATCTATGAAACGCGTGTTGTAAATGGAACCTTGATTTTAAAGTTTAATGAGGGCTTTTACAGTATCCGAAACAACAACCTTCTAGTGCAAGTGATACTGCCGGATGTAAGTGGTGCCAGCATCAACGGTTCGGGAAATATCCGATTACAAAACTTTAATGGTAGCAGTATAACAGCTGAAATTAACGGGTCTGGCAAAATACAGGGAACTGCCTGCAAGTTTAATGAAGCAGTATATCGCATTAATGGTTCAGGCAACATTTCTGCCAGGGGTATTGAGGCAAAAGTGGCTGAGGCTAATATAAGCGGATCTGGCTATCTCAATCTAACCTGCATCGATCGGCTGAATGCAAAAATTTCCGGATCAGGTACATTAGACTATTACGGAAATCCACCCATTACAGTAGTGGAAGTGAGTGGAAGCGGCAGGGTAACAAAAAAATAAAATTTTCTGTAGAAGACAAATGCCTTGCTATTGCAGGGCTTTTGCATTTTCAGCGGCACCCGTTTAGGCAAGGACGTTTTGTTAAGAGTGCGCCATAAACTTCAGCCTTACATTTGCCAGGTGAACAATGACCTGAAGCAATTTCTTGACAGCAAAGTTGAACAATACAACAGGCCAGCTTTTATAAAAGATGATCCAATTTGTATCCCACATTTGTTTACCCTAAAGCAGGACATTGAAATAGCGGGCCTGTTTGCAGCCATCTTCGCCTGGGGCAACCGGACAATCATTATTAATAAAAGCAAGGAACTTTTACGGCGGATGGACAATGCTCCGCACGATTTCATACTACATCATTCCGACTCCGATCTACAACGAATGCTTGGCTTTAAACACCGCACATTCAATGATACGGACCTGCTCTATTTCATTCATTTTCTCCAACATCATTATACAAACCACCCTTCTTTAGAAGATGCATTTATAAAAGGCATGAGCAAAAAGGATGAAACCACCGAAGGCGGATTGAATGCTTTTTTTCAATCTTTCTTTTCGTTAGAAGATGCACCGCGCCGAACGCAAAAGCACATTGCGAGCCCCGCGAAAAACAGTACGTGCAAGCGCCTGAATATGTATCTCCGCTGGATGGTTCGCCACGATAAACAAGGGGTTGATTTTGGTATTTGGAAAAAAATAAAACCGGCACAATTGGTTTGCCCCATTGATGTGCATGTAGCACGTGTAGCAAAACGCTTCAACTTACTAAGCCGAAAACAATTAGACTGGCAGGCAGGTGTAGAATTGACCAGTTGGTTAAAAAAATTAGATAAAAACGATCCGGTGAAATATGATTTTGCTTTATTTGGATTGGGAGTAGTAGAAAAATTTTAATGAAGAAAGTAATCAATCTTATTATCTTTTTACCATGAATAACAGTAAGCAAAAAAAGGTACTCAGGCTAACACTGTTATTTTGTGTGTACTTCACATTTTGGTTTTGCTTCTTTTTTTATTTTATACCATGGTTAGGTTCTGAAAGCAATGAGCCAATCAAAGGCAACTTATTTTCTTCATTGTCTATGGCGTTGATTTTTTTTCTATCCAATCATTGGACTCCAATTAAGTCGCTATTTATAAAGAGCAATAACGAACAGCCTACGCCCAGTGTATGAGTGCTAACGATATAAATACTACAGATAAGCAGCGCGGCAAAAGAATGTTAATAAAGTTCTTCACCCTTCAATTCATCTATTGGATATTTGCCTTTTGGATATTTCATTTGGTGTGGCCGGATGAACAACCATGGACTGTGCTTCGGTTGGTTTTTAATAGTATGTGGATGGCTATATGGATGACCGTCCTCTTCAAGTTCAAAACCATTAAAGCATTGATGAAAAGAAAAGCACCATGATTTCACCAGAAAATTTTAATGCGTTAAAACTTGAACTCGAAAAATACACAGCAGATAAAGTGTCTGCCGCGGCAACTTACGAAGCGTTGGTAGAGACCCTGGCAGTGTTCATCAATCATTTAATCACCAACGATTTTCACCGCCTTATTTCTTTACTCTACCGCCTGGATATTCCTGAAGAAAAGTTGCGCGACCATTTAGATCAACATAAAGAAATGCAGGCGGCACAACTCATTGCCCACTTGGTTATCGAAAGGCAATTACAGAAAATTGAAGCGAGGAAATCATCCCCAAAAGATGAGAACATTGCGGACGAAGATCGCTGGTAATTGCAAGGGCTGCTCCACTGCACATCAGCCTTTATTCGCTTACTTTTGCCGCCAAACATTTGCCTTATGAAATTGGTGACTTACCTGCGCGATGGAAACGAACAACTGGCCTGCTATGTAGATGGATACATTTACGACCTGGATGTTTTACACCCGGACCTGCCCAATAGCATGAGCGTGTTTCTACATTATTGGGAAGACATGATTCAAGTGGCGCAGAACGCAGAGCAAGCCATTCATGATGGACGCATTGGCAAAGAACGAGGCATCCCTGTAGACGAGTTGCAACTGTTGGCACCGGTTCCTTTCCCCGCTAGCTGCCGCGATGGATATGCTTTTCGCCAGCACGTAGCCGCCGCACGCCGCAATCGTAAGGTGGATATGATTCCCGAATTTGATCAGTACCCAATCTTCTATTTCACCAACCACCATAGTGTGCAAGGCCCCGGCGATGTGGTTTGCATGCCCGATCATTTTGAAAAACTGGACTTTGAATTAGAAGCTGCCATTGTAATCTGTAAGCCGGGAAGAAACATTCCTGCAGAAGAAGCAGACAGTTATATTGGTGGGTTAATGATCATGAACGATTTGAGTGCCCGCCGCCTGCAGATGGAAGAAATGCTGCTCAATCTTGGGCCGGCAAAAGGTAAAGACTTTGCAACCGTAATTGGTCCATGGTTGGTAACGCTCGATGAGTTGGAGCCGTTTGAAGTAGCGGCAAAAGAGGGCCACGTAGGAAAAAGCTGGAACCTGAATATGACATGCAAAGTAAACGGCGTGCAGGTAAGCCAGGGTAATCTTGCCGATATGGATTGGACGTTTGCAGAGATCATTGAACGTTGTTCTTATGGGGTAAATATGAATGCAGGTGATGTAATTGGCAGTGGCACTGTGGGAACGGGTTGTTTTTTAGAACTGAATGGTACCGGCAAACTGAACGACCCTAATTACCAGGAGCAATGGCTGCAGGAAGGTGATGTAGTAGAGATGGAGATGGATGAATTGGGTTTATTGATGAATAAGATGGTAAAGGAAGACACTGATTTTTCTTTGCTGGCAAAGAAGAAAATGTAGGAGAAGTGGGAAGTCGAAAATCAAAAGTAAAAAGTAAAAACGAGTATGCGTACATCTGTAGCGTCCGCGTTTTTTTTTGAACCACAGAGGCACAACGGCACAGAGGAGCACAGAGCAAATGCAAAATAGATCAGCGTAAATCCGTCAAATCCGTGTCATCCGCGTTCCATTTTTTTGAAACACAACAACGGTTCAAGACGTAGGCAACCAATCACCAACCACCGATCAACCAATCACCGATCAACCCACCTAAATCCATCCTCCATCCTCTCTCCCCGCATTTGTATTTGCGTTGGCTGTATGCTTGGAAAATGTTTAGGGAAACAAGGCAGTGGCGCATTAATGCAATTGTGCAATGAATCATCTACATACATGACCACACCATTGGCTAACCTAATCGTTGGAAAACTTGCCAGGTCATTTCTTTTAAAATAATCCATTTGTTTTAAAGGCTTGATGACATAACTGCTAACCGGGTACGCAGATAACATGGTTACCGTTTTGCCGGCATAAAACAAACAAATACACACGGCCACAAACGTTACTACATAGCTTAGTGACTTGTGCATGGTAAATGGAGAAACCAAAGGCAACAGTACCACCGTAATCAAAGTGATGATGTAAGGAAACCCGAACCTGTAATCTGGCGAGTTGACCAACCAAAACAATAACCCGACAAAAGCAAATGACACGATAAAAAACGAAGATTTGTTTCGCTTCTGTAAAAAATAAGCCATCCCAAAAAGTCCGGCGCTAAAAGCAAGGAACACACCAGTTAAACTCACCATTGCCCCAATGCTGTTATGTGCCATCACCCATTTGGGGAACCACTGAAAAAAAGCCATCCTGTCGAGCATCAACCAATCTTCGGAGATGAGTTTGGGACCGTTGTTGATCAGAATTTTATCAAATTGCAAAGCGGCTAAAGGCACTTGCCAATCAGGATGTAAGAAACCGGTGAACGCGACCGGGTACGCAAAGTATCCGCTTACAAAATAGTTACGAATCAACCAAGGCAATACGATTAGCGCTATCGTGGAGCTCAACAATAAAACAGTATGCTGAGTGCTGTATAATTTCTTATAGAAAAATAAATACACTGCCGGAAAAACTAGCGGAAGCGTGTTCAACTTTACCGTGAGTGCAAAAGCGGAAAGGCAAATCACTAATACTGCTTCCTTATCGCGCAGCGAAATGATTGCAGCCGCATCTTCTGCCAAGCGTATAAATACAAACACAATGATTATGGAGGCAATGGCATCAGGTGTAGGCGAATTGGTGGCTACCAACAATGCCCGAAACAGAAACAATGCTACAAACAAGTAAACGGCGCTGTGCCATCGGTTGGCTGCAATCAAAGCACGGTGAATGAGCCAGCCATAAAACATCATAATGAACACCGCATTCACGCAATAAATTGCCTGACCGGTAAGAGCAGAAAATGAGAACGCGGCAGTTGTAGTAAAGAAAGCCGAATTGAACCCAAATCGTCCGTGCAGGTTGGCAAGACCTGGAATGATCTTGTACGTTTCAATCCACAAGGCCGTTAGAAAATGATAACCCTGGCTATCACCATGCTGGGGTGGTAAAATAGTATTCAATACAAGCACCGCGGCAAAAGGAACGATCACCACAAAATGCAATGGACGCAATTGCTGCAAGATGCTCTTCCATTGATGATAAACTGCCATCCCATTTTTATAAAACGGGATGGCCAGTAGCATAAGAGCAGCTACTACCTTTTCATTCACAGGCATTACAAACGAGACCACATTACATGCACTAGTTACCACGGCGAAGCCGCAAATGAATTGTACAAACAAGCCTGCGTTTGTATCCACCATTCTTGCAAACAGGTTTCCATACACTGAAACAATGAGGAAAAAAATAAACCCGGTCGCAATCAGTAATAGCATGGATAGGTTTTGGGAGAGCGTAAATATAGCCGATTAGGCATAGAGGTCTTTAGGCAACGGAAGGTTTTTCCCAGAGCCATCAGGCAGGCGGTAAACAAAAGCCCGGAGGTCTTCAATTTCAGTAGTCACCTGTGCAGCAGGTGGAATCGTACAGTGCGGAATTTTCCAACCCCGAAGGGGTTGAGTAAATTAAAATTTAAGAGCCGAGGAAACGCAATACATTCTTCGCATCCAATAAGCCAGAACGACGACTGCTATTTTCGTAGGCTTGTAGCTAATACCCGCAAAACTTTTCCATTGTCTGATATAACAATGAAAGCATTGTCTTTGCGCTTTTTTTCTAACAGTCGTTCAATAGCAAGCTTGCCACCTTGTAAAAATTTATTTTTTATATCTGCCGGTTTCATCTGTAACTATATTATGAATTAAGTGCATTTTACTTCGCTTATTACCCGATAATCTCCTCCCGTCCCTTCCGCAATCAGTAATGGTTCAGTTTGAGAGTTATCGATCAGCATCCAATAATCTACCCTGTCACGATACAAATTTATGAAGTTCCTTAATCCTGCATAGTAACGTCGGATGATAGTATCGGTTGGTATATGATGACCCCCTTCCGATACCCTGGTTTTCACCCTCTCAATAGCAAGTTCAACACTATCCAGCCAATAATACACAAGATTAATGGCATAATTTAATTCCCTGGCTTGTTTGATCAGTCCTATAAAGCTGCGGCTTTGAAAGTGTAGTTTCAAAGGCGAAGTCTTCTTTTTGATGTAGTAAATTTTTAAGGCGCCGAAGCATGATTTTTCCCGCCTCAATTGAAACTGTCTCAGGTTGAAAAGGTGAAAGCCCTCTGGCGATTTCATCTGCATTCACAAACTCCTTAATATTCAAAAGTTCCGGAAGAATGGTAAAAGAGGCAGTTGTCTTGCCAGCTCCGTTACAACCCGAAATGATAAATAAACTTGGCACCTTTTTCATCACAAGTTAGAGCATTTCATTTTTTACCGCTCGTTACCGAAATCTACCGTTTTGTGGCACCTTAAACCTTAACGAAACAACCTTGCGTTCTATCCCCGCTCCCATGGTTACATTCATTAATTTTGACACATGGGTTTTTCTTTAGTATCTCCGTACCAACCGGCAGGCGATCAGCCGGCAGCCATTCAACAATTAACCGAAGGCATACTGCAGGGTGAAACGTACCAAACACTATTGGGCGTAACCGGTAGCGGTAAAACATTTACCATCGCTAACGTGATACAAAATGTGCAACGGCCAACGCTCGTGCTTACGCACAATAAAACACTGGTAGCGCAATTGTATGGCGAGTTCAAACAGTTCTTTCCTGACAATGCGGTGGGGTATTTTGTTAGCTATTACGACTACTATCAGCCGGAGGCTTACATGCCTGTGAGCGATACTTACATCGAAAAAGATTTGAGCATTAATGAAGAGTTGGATAAGCTGCGCTTGCAGGCTACCTCGCAATTGTTGAGTGGTCGCCGCGACATTATCGTAGTGGCTTCCGTCAGTTGCATTTATGGTATGGGTAACCCGACCGAGTTTGCCAATGGTATAGTGCGCATTCAGCAGGGGCAGGTCATTTCCCGCCAGGGCTTTTTACATGGGTTGGTCAATGCACTGTACAGCCGCAGCCAGGGCGACTTTGGCCGCGGTACCTTTCGGGTAAAAGGCGATACGGTGGATATCAACCTGCCGTATGTAGATTTCGGTTACCGCATTACTTTCTTTGGCGATGAAATAGAATCCATCGAAACATTGGATCTGCCTTCGGCGAAACGCCTGAGCACGGTAGACAATGCGGCCATCTTTCCTGCCAACCTCTACATCGCCCCAAAAGACATGATGCACCAGGTGCTGTTTGAAATACAGGACGAGATGGCGGCACAGGTAGAATATTTTAAACAGACGGGTAAATACATAGAAGCGCAGCGACTGAGTGAACGCGTGAATTACGACATCGAAATGATCCGCGAACTGGGCTATTGCAATGGCGTGGAAAACTACTCCAGGTTTTTCGACAGGCGTAAACCCGGTACACGTCCATTCTGTTTGCTCGATTATTTTCCCAACGATTTTTTATGCGTGATTGATGAGAGCCATCAAACCATTCCGCAGGTATCTGGCATGTATGGTGGCGACAGAAGCCGCAAGCTGGTGCTGGTAGATTATGGTTTCAGACTACCGAGCGCACTTGACAATCGTCCGCTTAATTTTCATGAGTTTGAAAGCCTGCTGAACCAAACCATTTTTGTGAGCGCCACACCCGGCGATTACGACCTGGAGAAAAC
>JANPIM010000049.1:0-1507 GCA_031425015.1 Segetibacter sp.
GGTTGCAAGGTTGCTGCTGAGGATAATCATTTTATAAGCGAGGTCTGCAATGGTTGTATTCTTTCCAATATTTTTATACAATTCTAATTCACCATCTTCAGTGGAATCCAACGAATAGGAACTACCATCTACAATGCTGCTGAATTCGTTTTTGATAGTGATGGAATCATTCAAGGAAAATCTTCCTGCAGCTGCCTGGCGGTACAACTCAATGAGCACGGGCGTCTTCATAGTACTTGCCGCATGAAAGGGCATTTTTTCATTTATGAAAACAGTTTGGCCGGTAGCAAGATCTTTAAATGCCACGCCAAAACTGGTGCTGTCAATAGCCAGCTTTTTTTCTATCTGCTGCTTTAATGTTGTCAGGGATTTGCTAGAAGTATTACATGACATGATACATAAAATGAATGATGCAAAAAATAAGGCTTTCCATTTGTACATGAGTAGTGATTGTGGTTTTAATTATTTGTTGAGTCCATTGATTACCTGATGCAGCTTGTTGTAAACGTCAGGCAATACCTTTTTAAAACGAAAGTAAGTGGCAGGTACAATATTGTTGGTATCGAAGGGTACGTACTTTACATATTCTTTGTTTGCTTTGTCCATACGCCCATATTTATAACCATAAGTAAACCAGCCATCGGGCTGCAGCTCCACTTCTTTCAAAGATGTGTTGGGCACTGTAATAAAAAAATTGTTTGCGATGGAGTTCGGTTTCGCTAGTGCCAGTCGCTGTTTGCGCAAAGCAATGTAAGCTTCTTTGGCAGTCTCTACTCCGGGGTCTATGAGTACAACATCTTCTGCCAAATATTTACGATAAGCAAACTGATTGGCAGATTTATAATTGTATAATTCCTGCAACACCGCATGTATGCTATCTTTTAAATAAGGATAATGTGTGCAACCAAGAATCAGGGTATTCAAAGGCAGGGGATAGTTTTCTATTTTCATTTTCTCCAGCAGGCTCACCAGGTGATAGCGCACATAATTTGACGGATCGTTTAACTGAATGTCGAGACACTTTCCGGTGTTATCAAACTCGCAAAGGATTTTGTTTTCTGCACTATTAAAGCGATAGACATTTAAGAGCGATGTGTCTATTGGATATTGTGCATTGCCTACTGAGGGGCCTTTATAACTGCGCCTTGCGGCAGTTACCGTATCGCTGAAATAACTAAAATCTCGGTCAATGCTTTCTGCAAGTCCTGCACCACCTTGGCTAACAATTATCGGTTGTTGCATGCCGGCTTTTGCTGATAATGCTAGCAATGCTTTTGGATATCCATCGCTGGCAACCGTACCTGCTGTAGCAAACACACCGATGGTGCCATCCGGATTTTTTGAATGGTATTCTAATGCAGCTTTTACGCCGGCATCAATTACGCCAATCACTGGAACTTGTTGCTGCTGTGTGGCAACAAATTTTCTAATATCTGCAATGGCATAAGCGGTTGCAGTATTGCACGCAATCACAATCATTTTAACAGAAGGTTTGTTCTGCGCCAGC
>JANPIM010000050.1:0-2027 GCA_031425015.1 Segetibacter sp.
CATTGCCCGGCATACATTTGCTACCACAGTCACCCTTTCTAATAACGTGCCCCTTGAATCAGTTAGTAAGATGTTAGGGCATAAAAGTATAAGAACGACTCAACATTATGCTAAAATAATTGATAAGAAAGTGAGTAATGATATGGAAGCCTTACATTCCAAATTGGAAAAGAAAGCTGATTTATCAATTGTAAAGAAAACGGGAAATTAATATTCGTTAGCCGACTAAAAATGGTGTTACCTGTTCCATTTTCAACCCTGTGTACAGGCAAAACTCTTCCACACTGACAAGCTGATGTTCTTCCTTACCAAACTTCTGCATAACCTTTAATAACAGTATTCTACCCCAGCGCTCACTTTTTCCGGTGATGCGCTGAACGTCTTTGGGGTAAATAACAAGCCTGTTAGTTTCAGTTTTCATACATTATCTATACTTGTGGTATACCGATGGCATCGTTGAACCATGGTGAATTCGGTAAACAAATTTAATAAAATACTTTTTCATTCTTTATGGTAATTATTGGAAAAAAGGGTTGTTTTCGGCAATAACTACCGTTAACGGTAGTACGCTGATACAAATTGCTGAAAACATTTGCAGTTTTGGTAGATGAAATTTCTAAAACTATTACTCGCCATTTTATTCTGTTGCCTTGTATCTACTGCCCAGCTTGTGGTGCAGGTGTTTGATGCTGATACTTACAAAGTTCTTTATAAGGGCAAACTTGTTATCATCAGGTTAGCGAATATTGATGCGCCGGAATTAAATCAATATTATGGAAGGCCTGCGAAGCTTGGTGTATCAAAATTGATACTCGGTAAAAAAGTTGAACTTGAAATCCTGCGCAAGGATAGATTTGGCCGCAATGTTGCCAATCTGCGAATTGAAAATTCGTCTCTTGATAGTTTGCTTGTTGCTAAAGGCTGGGCATGGCATTATCTCCCCTACTCTTCTCATCTCCATTTATCTGAATTAGAAATTAAAGCAATTAAGACCGACGCCGGCATGTGGAAATGCAAACATAATATACCGCCCTGGTTATGGCGAAAACTTAATAAAAGACAACAACGGCTTAAAGAAATGTGCCGCTGAACATTTCAATTAATAAAACTTAAAACCACAAGAAAATGGCAAGACAAAAAGGAATTATCAAACTACAGGGGACGGTCGGCGATCTGTCCTTTTACAAAACCCAGGATGGCTACCTGGCCCGGGAAAAAGGCGGCGTTGAAGCTAGCCGTATCGCAAACGATCCTGCTTTTGCGAGAACCAGGGAGAACGGGGCTGAATTCGGCAGGGCTGGTAAGGCTGGCCGAATGCTGCGCACTGCCCTGAGAAGCCTTCTGCAAAATACTGCAGACAACCGTATGGTTGGAAGGTTGACTCAGGAAATGGTAAAAGTTATCCAGGCGGATATTACCAACCCGAGAGGGCTAAGGAACGTGATTGATGGTGAAGCTGAACTGCTGAAGGATTTTGAATTTAACCGGAATGGAAATCTAAGGACCATTATGTATGCGCCTTATACAACTACCATTGACCGCGTTGCAGGGACGCTGACGGTTGACATTCCCGCCTTTATCCCATTAAACATGATTGCTGCTCCGAATGGTGCTACTCATTTTAAAATCATCTCCGGAGGTGCTGAGATCGATTTTGAAAATGAAACTTTTGTAGTTGATACAAAAGAGTCTGCGGAAATTCCATGGACGACTGCACCTACTGCTGTGATCAGCTTCGTGAACGCTGTTACTCCTGCCAGTACCAGCCCGGTATTCCTGGCACTGGGAATTGAGTTTTTCCAGGATGTGAATGGCATCAAATACCCGTTGAGAAATGGCGCTTACAATGCATTGGCATTGGTAAATGTTGATGGCGCAGTTTCTTAATGACTCAACTTTTCAAACCTTTTAAAACCACAAATAAATGGAACTGGAGCTTATCAGAACATACCATCCGGATGGAACAAACGGTGAAATCCGGTATAACAATGCCAGACTTTGTCATTCGATCGAGTTGCCATGGCTTA